>NZ_LLWE01000013.1 GCF_001562055.1 Polycladidibacter stylochi
TCGATGCTTTCATATTCTGCTCCTTCCCAGCCAGGAAATTCGTCACAGAAAATTCTAACTCAAATCGAGGGACTTTTCAGGGAGCACATCATATGCTCCAAATTTTCTGTTTTGAGTGAATTTTTGTCGTTTTTTTGAATTCAATCAAACGGAGCGAGTTCTAGAGTTACTGCCTTACATGCAAATGATTTGCAAAACGACACCATTACATTTAAACATATGGCATTTAATAATGGTGTCTTGAGGTTTTTGCGTGACAGTTACTTTTAATGGGCAAATGCATAAATACCCTGCAGCGGCTGATTTCGCGTGCCTGCACAAGACACTTTTACAAAAATCATTGCCTCAGCAATTTTCAATCCTACTACAGTTTGCACCGCAGACCGCGCATAGCCTACTTGACACCAAGAGATTAAAGCGAGCGAAAAAGACAACTGAACTTTTTGGCTTTGATGAGCCAGCAGTAAAATTTAAAGGTATTTGTGAACAGTTAACCCTTTTTTTTGAAGAGGAAAAAGGCGCTCCAACAAAAAAAATTGCGAGTGCACTTGCCGTCAAACGGCTCTCTTCGCAACTATTAGCCCCTATTGTCACCAGTTATTTGGTTGAAGGCGTTGCACCTACTATTCACGATCTTTCCTTCAGAATATCTGATGAGCCTCCATTTGTTGAAGTTGATCTCTCAAATGCTCAAGAAAGCCCGGTAGTTACTCATTTACAAACTACGGCGTTCTCATCGCCCAGCCAGCATTTGCAGCTGACTGTAACAATAGAAAGCATTGTTGAGCTGTTATACACTCACTTAGGCAAGCGTCGTACTGCACCGGCCGTTTTCTACTCCAACATTGCGATTGCAATCCTTAACCCTTTGTTTTTTCTGCGTAGTCAGGGTATTGACCCGCAGCTTGTGGCTGGCCTTATGGAAAGATTACTCAAAGTTTTTTCCAAGGAAATTAAAAAGGGCATTGTTTGGCATGAACGCAATCTAGGCCACCTTGAAAAAGCGCCTATTCGCAAAGCTTGTTGCCTAAAATACACCTTACCAAGCAAGCCGCATTTGTGTACGACTTGCTCGCGCAGAGATGATGTGCCTTTTTTTGAACCAGTAGACCCAACAAAAGTTCATCAATAATAAAAGACATTATTGTGCTTTAGTAAACTCGACTTCTTCTTCAAAGGTGCGCACTAAAAATTTAGTAATAATGAAATTTACGCATGTAGCTACTACGAGTACAGTTGGTAAAGTAACGGGCAACATTATTTTTAATAGGGTTAGCCAAGCTGATAGAAAGTCGGCATCAGCGGGCAGCTTTTGGTAGGTGGAAATTGCTGGCATTCCTAAGAGCATGATTGTCATCATTCCTATAGCCATAAATTTGCCTTTAAAGTGATGGGGGAACTTATTTTTCATCCAAATCTCCAGTTTTACCTTTTTGAATTAACCTACGAAAAATTAAGGCTAATTCGCCACCGAGAAAAGTAACAATATTACAATCTAAGTTTGTAGAAATGAAAGCATCGCAAATAACTTGGTTCTATTGGTTTTGTCTGGCTGCTCAAAAGGGTAGCCTTGTGGGAGCCGCTCAAAGCGCCGGCGTCTCAGCAGCAACCATCAGCCGTTCCCTCCAGTCACTTGAGGAAGAGCTTGGCGTTAAGCTTGCTCACCGGAACGCCAAGCAATTCGATTTAACGACTGCAGGCCAGCAGTATTATCGATATTTAGCGCAGGATATGTTTTGTGTCGTTGATAAACTGCAGGAAGTTCATGAAACCAATCGTAATTGCGAGGGGGATATCTATGTTTCCTGCCCTGAGACAATTGCCAATAACATGCTGCATTACTGGTCTTTAGAGTTTATGGAGCAAAACCCTCTCGTAAACATCCATATAACTTTCTCAAGCCCGCTCCTTGACGAAGTTGGTAATCAGAATCTTGATTTAGCGATTTTGTTTCGAGAACCACAGCCAAGCCGTCTGATTCAAAAAAAGGTCTTGAGCTTTGAGATGGGGCTGTTTGCGGCCCCCAGCTATCTCAAAAAACATGGTGTACCTTTTACTATTTCTGAACTTGAGGAGCACCAGCTCATTAGCGGCTGTCAAAAGAATGAAATTGCTTACACCGCAGGTCACGAAAAGCAACGGTTCACGTATAAATCTCATTACTCAATTAATGGAATGACAGCAATTGTAGATGCCACAACACGCGGTGTAGGCATTTGTTGCTTGCCCGTAAAACTAATTAGCAAACAGCTTTCTCAAGGTGTCCTTGTCAGAATTCTTGAAGACGTTGTACTAGAAAGTACTAATATGTATTTTTTATATGATGACAGGTCAAAAATATCCGAGCGTGTACAAAGATTTATCAGTTTCTTACTTGAAAAACTCAAAAGGTCTGGCCTAATACTCGAGAGCGTCGGGACACCAAACGTGGAATAAACCATTTCGCAGTTGGGTGCCGTCTTCTAGCAGATAATTAGGGTTCAGATGGCCCTTTATCAGTGGTAGTTAATACTTGGTGCAAATAACGGTTTATGGATTAATAATGCCCAAAATTGTCAATAAACAAGAAATGCGAGAGAAGCTTTTGTATGCGGCGCTGGAGTGCTACTACGCAAAGGGTTATCGCAACACCACTATGAGTGATATAGCAAAAACAGCTGGTGTGGCCAAGGGGACAACATACCTGTACTTTGATAGTAAAGACCAATTAACAGAGTCACTTTTAGAAATGTTTCTATGCCGGTTTGAACAACAAACCAGCGTCATTCCAACGTGCCAAAGCCTTGAAGAGTTTATAGAAGTGCTCGGCAACATATTGCAAGTTGATGAAACACAAAAGAAATATACGCGTATTTTCTTTGATATTTATGGCCCCAGTTTTTCCGAGGCGGGTTTTACGAGGAGGCTCGAAAATCTATACAAAAAATTTGCCCAGCTTTTACACCGCCACCTGAAGCAATTACAGCTGAAGGAAGAGATATCGCCAGAGTTGGACACACAGGTTCTAAGTGAAGTAATTTCTTCTTTTCTGGATGGTATTGTGCTGCATCAGTGCTTATTCGACGGAAGAACAGCCAACGAGAAAACAATAAAAGAAACGACATTGCAATTGCTTGTCGGCGGGCTGCTAAAACCGAAATCAACGGTTTTGACAAATTAACACATTAGCTATTTGCAGTTTGGCAACCAAGGTCCGGTAATGTGACAATGCGATTGCCGCGCAAGTCTGAGGCACAAACAATAAAGCCTCTTTCCTCCATATGCGTGAGTAACCACCTTGCCCGACCCGGAGAGCGGGTGCCATAGGCCTTTGCAATATCCATATCATCCGGGCAGCACTCTTGCGCGAATGCAGCTTTCGCAAGAAGCAAATAAACCCCCCGCATATCCTCGGGAAGATGGTTGGCAATTGTTTGAGCTTGCTCCCATTTCGAGGTATCGACCTCTTTTTTATCTACCCCTGCCCGTGCAACAGCTAGAAGTTTGCGAAACTGGGCGAGATCTGGTGATGCAATCCTCTCGATACGGCAACGGACCTGAAAGTCTTGATAAAGCTGCGAGACAGGTAGGAAACCGGCTTCAGGTTCTTCCAGTATCTTTGAAAGAATGCCATTGATTTTTTCCTGTTTCTCTTCGTGATTAAACAGATCCTCCGGCTCGGAAACCTGCTCTTTTTCTTGTGTTTCCAACCGCTTGGCTGCAGTTTGCGAGAGCTGGGCAATAACTTCGGTTGCGGTTGGCGCCGTTACCTTGTTGTTTTTGAGTACCGGGTCATTTTCAGTAGGAGTAAAAATGAGTTCGGCTGCTGTTTCCAAAGGCTGTTCTGGTAACGGCATTAATTTGGGTGAGCCACCACGACCAGCTGTAACCACCTCACCAATTTTCACTCGTTCGGGATGACGACTCATGGCAGGACCGAGCGCAATAAATTGCCCGCGCTGCAGGTTACGAAACTGCTCTGCTTGACGGCGTTCCATTCCGAGCAAATCTGAGGCCCGCTGCATATCAATATCGAGGAACGTACGTCCCATTAAAAAGTTGGTCGCCTCGGCCGCAACGTTTTTGGCAAGCTTTGCAAGCCTTTGAGTGGCAATTATGCCTGCAAGTCCACGTTTACGACCACGACACATCAGGTTGGTCATGGCCATGAGTGAGACACGGCGCGCCTCTTCACCAAAATCACCCGAGGCTGCGGGCGCAAACATTTGTGCTTCATCAACAACCACCAGTACCGGATACCAGTAGTTCCTATCACTATCAAAAAGGCCATTGAGAAAAGCGGCAGCGGCTTTAAGCTGACGATCGGGCTCCAAGTGCTCCAAATTCAGTATAACTGAAATTCTGTGCTGCCGGACACGGGCGGCAACCATAGTCAGCTCGCGCTCATTCATTGTTGCTTCAACAACAACATGCCCGTAATGGTCTGCAAGTGTTACGAAATCTCCTTCCGGATCGATAACAACCTGTTGTACCCAAGGGGCGCTCTGTTCCATTAGACGGCGTAGCAAATGGGATTTCCCTGAGCCTGAATTTCCCTGTACTAACAATCGCGTAGCGAGAAGTTCTTCCAAATCGAGGGTGGCATTGAAACCATTCGTCTTGGTGCCCATATCGATACTGACCGTCATTCAATTCCTCTTGGCATAATAAACGTGATCAGCTTTGCAGCTAACCAGTTGATATATATAATAAACTGGAATGGATAGGATGGTGCAAACCGGCTACAAAAAAATAACCTATTATTACCGTCGGGCATTGATTTTAAGGCAATGCCTGTGGGGCGGAGCTTAGCGAAAGCACTTGAAAAAAGCAAAGTTTTTGAGCGGATTTATGACACTCCCCACTGATATTGTGTATGAAGCGCTTCGAGTGTGCAAATGTGCTCAAAATCGTACGAAGATCGTGCGAGAAGACTACGATAACTGCTGTATTATCTTAAAAGTGACGCCTGATGGCCTCACAGCGCTTAAACGCCGTTCAATTCTTTACACGATAATTTTATCAAAAACGATTAGCCAGTCTCACAGCTACGATCTATGCTGTAGCGCAGGTGGCACATTGTAGATATTGGAGTTGGCACGATTGTAAGTGGCACGATCATTTATATCTCAGCTATCTTCAACTTGGTATCCACCTCAATTGCTTTTATCGACACCGAAAACTTTACGGTGAATCATGAGTAACATTAGCTAGGTGACCTAGTTGTATTTGAAGCACTATTTTGCCAGGATTGCATCTACGCAAAATGATTGACACTTTACTATCATAATTGCGTGACAAATTCGGTGGCAAAGCTTCTAGTATTTTATGCCTGCTTTCACCTATGGCCTATATGTTAAGGCCAGTGTGTTGTTGTGTTTGGATTACTTGCGCGAAACGAGGTTAGAATGGTTCGATTAGAATCACGTAATGAAAAAATCGCTGATGGTGTTATTCACGTTGCAGGTATTGCTTTTGGTGCGGCAGCGACAACAGCACTGACTATTTTGCTGTGGGCCGCGGATGATCCGGCCCGTATGGTGAGTATATTTATTTATGCTGCATGTTTAATGACGATGCTTATCTGCTCGGCGCTATACAATTTGCTGGCCAAGGAAAACAAACTCGGCATTTTACGCCGTCTTGACCACTCCGCCATTTATTTGATGATTGCCGGTACTTATACCCCCTTGTGTCTTATGGTGTTGAAGGGTTGGGTGGGGATTACTATCCTCAGTGTTGTGTGGGTGACCGCCATTGCCGGTGCAGCGATTAAAATACTGCATTTAAACCAGCTGGAACGGTTTGCGGTGCCTATTTATCTTGCCTTGGGGTGGTCTGGATTTTTGGCCATCGTACCCATTTATAATGAAAGTTCGACCGCCGGATTTGTTTTCCTGATGTTGGGCGGACTGCTGTATTCGGTGGGCACCTTGTTTTATATTGCCAAAAAACTGCCATTTCAAAATGCCATTTGGCATGGTTTTGTATTGGCGGCCGCAGTTTGCCACTTTGTTACCATCGTAATTGATGTGGCTCTACCGGGTATGGCTAGCGCTCTTTAGCCCGCATTTACGCGTATTTCATTACTGGGTGGTTGCCCTGCCTTGACAGAATTGCTGCCTCTGGCAATAACTGCTTGAGAATTATTGGGTTATTCGCCCTCAATAGTGAGGTACGAATACACGCGTCTTATTTCGAGGGTGATTATGGACAGGGCCAACAAAGTTGCGAGATTTCCTTCAAGCAAAAAAATGCCGGAGAGTGCGCAAGGCACACCATTGGTATTTGATGGCCATAATGATGTTTTGCTCAAGCTTGTTTTGCAAAAAGCTGCCGGTAAGCCACGCAACTTTATGCAAGAAGTCAGCTATGATCACATAGACTTAGTGCGCGCCCAAAGGGGGGGCTTGGGCGGCGGTCTGTTCGCCTTGTTTGTGCCGCCACGCTATGAACTTGCGCCGGTTTTGGGACTGGAATCGCGCCATGTGGCCAAAGACGATTTTGGCGCCGTACCGCAAGGGGAAGCCCTGGCTTACACGATGGCGGCGATTGCAGAGATGGTGCGCATTGAGCGTAAATCTGGTGGCAAGGTGGTCATTTGTAAAAATAGCGCTGAAGTTTCAGAGAGTATGCGTGCTGGTAGCATGGCTGTGGTGCTGCATATGGAAGGTGCAGAAGCCATTGACCGTGATTTTAATAGTTTGGAAGTCCTCTACCAACTTGGTGTACGCTCTATTGGTCCTGTTTGGTCGCGCCCAACCATTTTTGCCTATGGTGTGCCGATGATTTACGGACGCACGCCTGATATTGGCCCCGGCCTAACCGATTTGGGTAAGGAGCTGGTACGCCAGTGTAACCACCTTGGCATTATGCTGGACATGGCGCATCTGAATGAAAAAGGCTTTTGGGATGTTGCCGCCATTAGCGACAAGCCGATTGTTGCCACGCACTCCAATGTATTTGCGATTTGCCCGCATGCCCGTAATTTAACCGATAAACAACTGGATGCCATTGCCGAAAGCAAGGGACTGGTGGGTATTAACTTTGCAACCTCGTTTTTAGCGGCAGATGGCAAGCCAAACCCTGACCTACCGCTTGAACAACTGATTAAACACACAGACTATTTGATTGAGAAGCTTGGTGAAGACGGCGTTGCCCTTGGCTCCGACTTTGATGGCTGCGGGGTGCCGAAGGCCATTGGTGATGCCAGCGGGCTGCCAAACCTGCTCAAAGCATTTGCAGGGGCCGGTTATGGAGCTGAACTTATCGAGAAGATTGCCCATAAAAACTGGCTGAGCGTAATGCAACGCTCGGGCATTTAAGGCAGGTTTAGCCCGTATTAAAAGAACCCGTGAGAGCAGCATGGCGTTGTCACGTAAACTTTGTGATGAGATAGCGACAGGCCTTCGCAATCTCTTCGTTCCTCCTCACAACCAACGTTCCGCAATCGACATTCACCTACATCGTCTAAGCGCCTTCGCCCAATGGAAAACCGCTGCCATGATTGATGCCTGAGGCATAAGGTGAAAAGCTTCTTCCGGCTCTTGGCCTTTACATTGAGGGCTTTTACAATCCCATTCGTCGACACTCTGCGTTGGGTTACATATCGCCAAGCGCGTTCGAGAGGCAGCATAGAAAAATTGAGACAAAGTCTCCCCATTTTTCTTAGGGCAGTCCAATTTGAGAGGCTACATGAGCAGGATACGATCCTATTTGCAATTGGGGGTCCGACCCAGTTCTCAAACGGTACCAATGGGCTCTTTCGTTTCTATTCTGCGACTGGGCCGCAGGAGAGTGGATATCCTCCCTGCGGTCTTTTTGCTTGCGTTTTCATATCTATGTCCGCCGTTGCTAGCTGCTGGCGGTAGTTCTCTGGAACGCACTGTTTCATTTATGGCAGATGACTTCAGGATCGTTGGTACGCTAACAGAGCCCAACTCGCCGGAGCCGTCTCCGATCGTAGTGATCCTACACGGCATGGGAGGAAATCGGCACGGTCCAACAATTCGCGGTACGAGCGTTCCACTCTTTCGTACCGTTGCTCGAAATTGGGCGGCCCGCGGCGTTGCTAGTCTCACCATTAGTACCGGAGGTCGTGGTGGGTCTGAAGGAGATTATGTCGATATGACTTTAGAACGACGTGTCAACGAGGCTCTTGCCGCAATAGATTGGATTGTTGCACAGCCAAAATTCGACAAAGAGAAAATTAGTATTCTTGGCCACAGCCAAGGTACTCTCGTCGCCGCTTCAGCGGCCCGAAGGTTAAAGGCGCAGGTCCCTGTGCAATCAGTCATATTGTGGGCACCGCAATCAAATGCCCTTGAAGTCTATAAGCGCAGTATGGGAATAAAAATTTACGAGAAAGGTCTACAATCTGAACAGAATGAAATCGTTTCTTGGTACGGTGTTGGCGGGCAGTTACGCAAATTCAAGCGGGCTTTCTTCACGGGATTGCGCGATTTCAATGCGGTAATGGATATTGGAGCTTTTGGTGGCCCCACGCTCATCGTCACTGGTTTGCGTGATCGTTGGTCCCCATCTTGGCGCGCCGCGGAATTCAAGGCTTCTGGTGATCAGTGTACTTTTCTGGAATTCGATGTTGGTCATCGAATGGGAGCTGGCATAGGGCCAACGGCGGTCGATCTGATGGCGCGCGAAACCCTTTCCTGGCTTTTGAACTTACCTTGAGCGAACTTCTAGGGGCGTTGTCAGGTAAACTTTGGCACCAGCCTGATGAGATAGCGATTGGCGTATGACGCCATCATCGATTAGCTACAAGCGCCAGTGTTTCCCGCCCGAGATCATTGCTCCCACAAAGGCCTCAACAATCGTGCTGAAAATTCCCATGTCCCATTGCGAAAACGGGAGCGGGCAATGCAGCGCTTCAAGTCACCCGGGCAATTACAAAGGTTCGTGACCATGTTTTCAGGCCTTCGCAATCTCTTCGTTCCTCCTCACAACCAACGCTGTGCAATCGACATTCACCTACATCGTCTAAGCGCCTTCGCCCAATGGAAAACCGCTGCCATGATTGATGCCTGAAGCATAAGGCCAACAGCTTCTTACGGCTCTTTCAAGTTAATGTTACGGCACCTTGTAAATGGTGCCACAGTTTCCTACGATGGCGTATAATGTTTGCTTTGATGCGACCTCATCTGATCCGCCACGGGTGAATCTCCCAAAATACGAAACTGATATTGTGGCTCTTTGACTGCCGAAGAGCCGGCCGGTTAAACTTGGAAATTCCCATCCTTCGTTTATGAAATCTTCCGGAGATTCAACAATATAGCAGCAATTAGGATTGTTTCTTTGAAAATTTATTATTCTATCTGAAATGAAACTCTCAAATGTATCACCGGATGAAAATTCTTGTCGAACGGTTCCGATGCCATCTTTGTATTCGTAAATATCTTCGTGAAATATGACCGTTGCCCCGTCTCGTATTGCAGAGAGGAACAATTCATCGACTGAAAGAAAGCGATATTGTGGAATGCAATAGCCTGCATAGTTTAATATGGGTGCTACTGAAAGAACACCTAAAATAAGACAGACGGTAATTAACTTAACCATCAATTTCTTACCCTCAAGAGGTGCGATTGAGACACCACTATTAAAATAATAATTACAAAATTAGAAGAATATCTCAAGAAGTACAATACAGAAATTTGTTGAAACGTGCCGGACACGCTGTTCACAAAAACAGTCGTATTCATTTTATATTCCCTGCACTTCCGAGGCGTTGTTGCATAAATCAGTTTTTGCGGTGTATGTAGGTAGCAGATTTTCCATCAAAGACATTTTTATGCCATTTAAATATCATGCCGAACGGCGTCACAAGTTTGATAATGTTAAATACAAGGTCACGAATTGGCCAGAGTATAACGAAAGTCTTCGCCGGCGTGGTGATGTCACGATTTGGATTGATGACAGCGCCTCCAGTACGTGGTGTGCCCCGCATAGCAAGCGCCGTGGTCGTCCTTTGAAGTTCTCTGACTTTGCGATTGAAATATGTTTGCAGATGAGAGTGGTATTCAGCCTTGCGCTACGCCAAAGCCAAGGGTTTGTGCGCTCCTTGTTCCGCCTGATGCAGCTGGATCTACCCGTCCCCGATTTTTCAACACTGTCGCGTCGGGTAGAAAATTTAAAGCTGCCAAAACAACGATCGCGATCCAAAGCTGAGCCAGCTGATCTGGTTGTCGACAGCACGGGTTTGTAGATTTTTGGTGCTGGTGAATGGCAGGAGACAAAGCACGGAACCCGCATAAAGCGCAGAAAATGGCGCAAACTGCATCTGGGTATGGACCTGAATACCGGCGACATCATCTGTTCTGATCTCACGGAAGAGAACGTTGCTGATCCCGCAGCCTTGCCAGATCTGTTGGATCAGGTTGAGGGGCCGCTTGCCAAATTTCATGGTGATGGCGCTTATGATTGCGAGCCCACAAGGCAGGAAATAGCTGACCGGTATGAGGAGGTCGAGATTGTCATTCCGCCACCCAAAACAGCCGTTCCCGACCCGTAGGCTGTAACTGACCCAACAGCACGGGACAAGGCCATTCTTGCCATTCAAGAAAACGGAAGAATGGCCTGGCAGAAGCAGACCGGCTATGGCCAAAGAGCGCGAGGGGAAACTCTCATGGGGCGCTACAAGCAGATGATCGGCAACTACCTCAGATCACGTAGTTTAGAAAATCAGAGAACAGAAGCAAAGATTGGCGTTACTGTTCTCAACAAAATGACAACCCTCGGACGCCCCACGTTCGAGCGAGTCAACGTGGCTTGAGTTTAAATGGGTAAGGGTTGTAAGCTCAACTTGCTTTATGCAACAACGCCTCCTGTAACAGGCACAGCTGAAGAAATATATCTAGCAGAGACACCAGAGGATTATGCATTAGTCATTGCTGGTCTTGAACCTCTCGGCCGCTTAGGTAAATATGGTGTAAAGGCACGACGCGTTGCTCGTAAAGGCTGTTCATTCAGTGGAGACACGCTCGTTTACACAGCGCAGGGATTAAAACCAATTAGTCTGTTAAAGACAGATATGTTAGTTTGGTCAAGTGTGGAACAATCAGAAAAAACAACGTTCTCAGCGGTTGAAATGGTTATTAAAACCAAAAATAAAATCGAAGTGTTGGATTTGGGGAGTTTTTAATCGTGATGTATAAATTCTCCTCCAAAGACGTGCAGCATATGAAAGCCAACCCGATGTCAAATAATCCACCAACTCAGCGTTGGGCTGCGGCCTTTCTCTTTGGTCTATTTGCATTTCTTGCCGCTTTGGTTCCCGCACAAGGAAAGAGTTTTGAAGTCTTCCGGCCAGCCCTCATAGCATGGACGAGCGTTGAGGCCCAAGACCTTGCTTCGCATGATCTGCTGATCAAAGATGGTCAGGTCTACCGCATTACCCATTCACCAGGTCAGGCCGATAAGGTGCAAGTTGAGCCACTAGGCTTTGCAACGCCTGCTCAGCTACACCGACATCTGCAAAACTACGATCCAGCTGATAACAGCCGGCCAGTTTCGCAAGATGATCTTGTTTATGCCAAGTGGCAGGGCACTGAGCTTTGGACTTTCCAACCGCTGGCGCGACTGCAAGATGGCGCAGTGTTCCATCACAATGGCCGGGAATTTATCAGCAAAACTAGTGCAAATGGCCAACAGCAAATCAAATCAACCGGCAATGTTCTCAGCAAGGTTAATGGTGTTTGGTCAGAGCATCACGACAACCAGATCCACCTGACACTGTTCTACCCGCAAGAACAGCAGACCTCCAAGATCATCACCACCCATGAGCACCCGTTTTTTGTACCTCCAAACCAAGAGGGGTCCCAAACAGCGGGACAAGGCAAGTGGGTACCGGCGGCAGAGCTCAAAGTCGGAATGGATTTGCAAACCTGTAGCGGGACGCCCGTGCAGGTGCAACAGTGGGACCTGATTGAGAAGCCATTCACCGCGTGGAACATCGAGGTTGCCCACTCACACACGTATTACGTAACCGACCCGATCAATCCAAATGCACCACCAGTACTCGTGCATAATGATTGTTTCCCTAAAGTTGATTTTAACATCAACCGATTGCCAAATGATCGCCAAGTAGCGGTTAATGACACTCTTTCTCATATTAACGGTGGAACAGTTCCAACTGGCTCAACAGGAAAACGTTGGGGAATTGTGTTTAGGAATAGGGAAGGTAATTTACCTAGTAAGACTTCAGCGGGTGAAGCGATTACATATCGTGAATACAGGGTTTCACCTCAAGCAGATCAGACCGGGGCAAGCACAGAGCGAATAGTCGTGGGTAGTGATAGTCGACGTTATTTTACAGGCACACACTACGGGAGTAATCTTGGAAAGCCATTTGTGAGGATCAAATGATCCAGTTCATTGAAGCTGCGCAGTGGAAAGCCCATTCGGCTACTGTTGGAAAAAAATATGTTGTTGATCTCAGGGGCTCTCAAAGCAAACAGGAGATTCTGAGGTCCATGGGCAAAATCCTCAAAGGTAAGGATAGCCCTCTCATAAACGGAAATAGCCTTGATGCATTAAACGATGTTATGAGCGATTGGTTCTGCGAAAATTGGGGCAAAGAAAAACAAATTTACATTATAGGATGGGAAGTCGTGGGAGAAATACACAGCGAGCTTCCCGTGATTTTGGCTGATATAGTGAACTCAGCTTTCCTCGGGGCTGTTTACGATAAGTGCTTGAGGGGGGATTCCTCTAGTGTTCCAGATGAAATCAATAATTTTAGTGTGTTCCTAGTCAATTAGATGCAAGACTCTGCAACCGAAAAAATTCGAAACGTTATTTCTCGTCCGGGAATGTTCCTGCTAGAAGATGATTTAAGTTATGCTGTAGCATTTTTGAGCGGTCTCGATTACTCGTCAGATACTAAACCCCTCAACGGATTTCATGACTGGATTGTCGATAAATATTTTAATGAGCCCCAAGCTCAAGCTTGGGAACATCTCATAAAAAAGATACCACAATGTGCGAAAAATAATCCTAAGAGTGACGTTCAAGCATTTTTAATGATAGTCGACGAATACCTGAACACTATTGAAGTATAGAAGGTGTTGACACGTTAACTTGAAAGAGCCGGAAGAAGCTTCTTTTCACCTTATGCCTCAGGCATCAATCATGGAAATAATACACAACTTCACCAAATTACATTTATCAATGCGCAATGTATAATTGAAATAGTTCAAGTGTAAAAGAGAGGAGACAAACTAAAATACATTTCAATGAATATCTCTATCAAGTACAGAGCATCTTTGGAATTCTGGCGCGGCAATTGCCATATACTTGTTCCGGTATTACCTCGACAATTGCCTGCGCGTTTGGCCACATGGCCTTTTCGAGCTCTTCCACATCGCGTATGGATGCCGTGCCATTGAGGCGTATACGGGTTTGTTTCGTAAAATCTATAAAAATCATACCAATATGCGGGTTGCTGGCGATATTACCCAAACTGTTGTAAAGCCCGTTGCCGCTATAATCGGGGAAGACAAGCTTGGTGCTGGAGAGCACCTTACAAGCCAGCCCGGGCGTGCCATCAGGTCCCACTTCACTGCCACGAAAACTGGCATCACAATGTCCTTGCGCACTGGCGGTCGCAATAAAGAAAAAAGGCTGCGCTTCGATAAAGCTGGCATGGGATTGGGAAATCTCCTGCCGCATCATTTTGGCGAGACGCTCCTCATCCCACTGGATTGTTCCGGGGTAGCGTTTTCTCAACGCAATCTCACCGGCATGTCCCATATTGTTGTCGGGAACAAGATCATCGCTCTGCATTATACGGCCTCTATCGTGTAAATTCGTCTCATCAGCATAGGGGCGAACCGTTAGCACAAATACAATAGGGGCATTAAAGCAGCTTGCTATTTCATAGAAGCGATCAAACTGCTTGAACCTATTATTTGACGCGTATACTTACCCGAAAACCGGTAGGAACTTTTCGGCAATACACTCTCAAATATGAACCGAGCAGGCAACGTTTGCCATTGTCTGCTCTTGTTGCAATAGTCTTTTTCGCACTTAGCCACTCCATAGTTTGTGATATGCTTTGTGCGCTTTTGTATTAAATGGCCTATTTAAACAGGTTGGGTATTATGGGTGCGAAAAACAGCCGGAAATTCGCTTGGCGACGTACATTTTCAGGACCTGTAAGGTAGTATTGCGCCTCAGCCCCCCAGCGTACCGGCACTTTGCCAAGCCTAAACATACCAATTGTGCCAAGGCCAACAGGCAGTGAAACTTTATCAGAAAAACCGCCATCCGCATTCCAGTTAATGCTGATATTGGGTGTCATTCCAATCATCTGGGTCGCGTTTAACTTGTAGTTTATGAAATACTGAATGTCGGCATGGTTGGCGAAGCTTCTTCCCTCCGGCCCGGCGACCGACCACCATTGCTGTGGCAAAACGCCAATATTCCAGCTTTCGATGTCGGTAAAATCTCCATGACTGTTACCAAGACGGGCGATAAGTGCTGCCGGGCCAATTTGGTATTTGCCCTGACCGAGCAGATCGTCCGTTGCGGTTGGGAATATTTGCGAAATACCTCCTGCATATATCCAGCCGTCCTCGGTGTTGGGGCCTGCAAGTGTGAGCAATACCGTGTCGCCAAGACCGCTATTGCGGCCAAAGGGGCTGCTTGCAATGCCTGCCAAAGCAGGGTCGGTGAATATTTGCTCAAGCGAGCTGCTTACAAGATTGCCGACATCGGAATCTAACGGAAGAGAATTGAAGGCAAATACAGGGCGGACAACGAAGTTCCAACTATCTTCCAGAAAAGGTATGGAGATAACCGGTTGGAATTTGAAGTTGTTCCATATTTGCGTATCCTCAACCAAATCTCCATCCAGAATGGTGGCGTCATTTTGAAACACCATCAGCCAGATATCCGATATTGGGTTGTTGGATTTTTTGGCTGCCTTTTCTAATGATATGTTTTGCTCTTCTTGAGCCAAGTCTTGCCCCATGGCTGCCATCGAGAATAGCGACAGGATAAACCCGACGATAATTGCCTTTAAATAACTCATGCTGATCGGCCCCATTTCGCATGTTTTAATCTGATAAAGCGCAACCGGTTCAAGACAATAAATTTGCCTTTTGTTATGCCCGTGGCTGCCTAAACATTAACTAATATTAGGAATCGGGTTCTGTGTACCCTATGATTAGAATTATATAATTATTACAATATCTTATTTCAATATTTTGGGAGCAATTCACGGGCCAAGGGTTTGCATTTTGCTAGTTATTCGCTGCCAATGCCCCTTTGTAGGTGAGCAAATTAGGCAAGAAGACGGCCCCAAAAAGTTTTATATTGGTTTGGCGACGTACCCGCTCTGGACCTGTTAAATAGTATTGCCCCTGTATGCCCCATTTGAAAGGTATTTTGCCCAAGCGAACCACATTGGAAACACCAATACCAATAGGTAATGCCACTTTATCCGCAAAGCCGCCATCAGCTGTCCAGTCAATGGTAATTTCCGGAGAGGCGCCAATAGTCCAAGTCGGGGTGGCCTTATAGCTGATAAAATACTGTATATCGCTGTGGTTGGTAAACTTGCGCCCATCCGGGCCGGCTACCGACCACCAGTGCTGCGGAAAAAGACCTATCACCCAACTGTCAATATCAAAGGGATCACCATGGCCGCTGCCTATACGGGCTATCATTCCTGCGGGACCAATTTGGTATTTCCCCTGCCCTAGCAATTCATCGTTCGCCGTCGGGAATATTTGCGTAATGCCTGCAGCCATCATGAAGCCGCTATCGCGGCGCGGCGCAAACATGGTAAGCAGCGCCATATCACCAAAACCTCGATGACGGCCAAACGGGCTTGCAAGTACCGCCCCCAAATCACCTTGACCTATGAACTGGTTGGGCGCAACGTTGACAAACTCTTTCACTTCCTTATCGAAGGGCAGCGAAAGAAAGCTGAAATTGGTACGGGTTACCAGTGTGTAATCTCCCGACAAGAGCGGGAAAGTGATGACCGGTTGCAGCTTAGTAGAGCTGACGACCTGGGTACCGCGAATAAAATCGCCTTTTAAAAACGATGTATTATTGGATGTAAGGACCAGCCAGATATCCGAGACCGGATTATTGGACTTTTGGGCGATCTCGTCCAGCTGCTTATCCGCTTTTGCGGGCACCCCATAGGCTACAACTGTTAAAGCCAAAACAAATGGCATTAAAAACCTAAAAGAATACAGCATTTTCATGAAGCTTTGCCCCTAACAACCTGCATAAATATTGATAGGGCATTGGGCGGCGGGGTAAATCCACCCTGTTATAATGGCAAGGACTGCTCAACCTGATTTATTGGGGTGCGTTGCTTCCCATAAAAAACCCGGCACTTGGCCGGGTTTTCTGTCTTGTAAACTTTAAATTCTGGCCGTTATCAGATGAACTCTTCCAGCTTCAAAGCGGCTGCATTGATCAGCTCCTTGGTGTAGTCTTGCTGCGGATTATCAAAGATATCCGAGACCGACCCTTGCTCGACCACTTCGCCTTTTTGCATCACCATCACTGTATCCGACATGGCGCGAACCACTGCCAGATCGTGGGAGATGAACAAATAAGTGAGACCGTGCTCTGTTTGCAAGTTACGCAACAACTCAACCACCTGCTTTTGGATGGTTCTATCCAGTGCAGAGGTTGGCTCGTCGAGCACCACCAGTTTCGGTTTCAGCACCATGGTACGCGCGATGGCGATACGCTGGCGCTGCCCCCCTGAGAACTCGTGGGGGTAACGGTTGCGCATGGCCGGGTCCATGGAAACCTCTTGCAAGGCTTCGATGGCGCGTTGGTCGCGTTGCTGTGCGCTCAGGTGCGGCTCGTGAACCAACAGACCTTCGGTGATCACCTGTCCCACGGTCATACGCGGGCTGAGCGAGCCAAAGGGGTCTTGGAAAATGAGCTGCATTTGCTTGCGCAGCGGGCGCATGGCCTTACGGCCCGCGCCGGAGATGTCCTTGCCGCAATACACCACCCGACCTTCGGAGGGGAGCAACTGCAACAGGGCGCGACCCAGTGTGGATTTACCGGAACCGGATTCACCCACAATACCAAGTGTCTGGCCTTCACGTACATTCAGCGAGATGTCGTTGACTGCGCGTAAAACGTGGTTGGGCTTCATGAAACCGCCTTCGGTTTCAAACTCGACGCGAACCTTGTCACCGGAGAGAACCACCGGATTATCGGCGGGCACATCGTCCTTACGACCTGTTGGCTCGGCATCGAGCAGCATGCGGGTGTAGCTGTGGTTGGGCTTTTCAAAGATTTCTTTGGTTTGCCCTTCCTCAACCACTTCGCCTTCTTTCATCACATAGACGCGATCGGAAATACGCTCGACGATACCCAGATCGTGGGTGATGAAGACCACGGCCATGCCAAGACGCTGTTGCAGCTCGGCCATCAGCTCGAGAATTTGTGCCTGTGTGGTCACATCCAGCGCTGTGGTTGGCTCATCTGCGATGAGAATGTCAGGGTCGTTGGCCAATGCCATGGCGATCATGACACGTTGACGCTGACCGCCGGACATTTCGTAGGGGAATGCTTTTACCTTGCGGGCAGGTTCGGGGATGCCCACCAGGTCAAGCAGTTCTACCGCACGCTTTTTGGCGGTGGCCCATGTGTAGTTGCCATGCTGGACCATCGGTTCGCACAATTGGCGCTCGATGGTGTAGAGCGGATCAAGCGAGGTCATGGGCTCTTGGAAAATCATAGTGATTTTGGCACCACGAATTTTGTTTATTTTGCGCGGCGGCAGGCCGAGTATATCGCTGCCCTTGTAGCGCACGTGACCGGTGGTGATACCGTTTGAAGCCAGAAGCCCCATCGCGGCCATCATGGTCTGGCTTTTGCCGGAACCGGATTCGCCCACAATAGCAACGGTTTCACCCTTATCCACGTGGATGTTGACACCTTTTACCGCGTTAACCGTACCGGTATTGGTTGCAAAATCCACTTTCAGGCCAGAAATTTCTAAAACCGTGTTTTCGTTAAGTTTTGTCATTTTGGCCCCCTAGCGATCTTTTGGATCGAGCGCATCGCGCAGACCATCACCGATAAAGTTCAGTGCGAACAGGGTGGAGGTCAGGAAGATACTCGGGAAGATTAGCAGCCAAGATGCCCCTTCCAAATTACGTGCCCCTTCGGAGATCAATACGCCCCAGCTGGTCATGGGTTCTTGAACACCAAGACCCAGGAAGGAAAGGAAGCTTTCCAGCAGGATAACCTTTGGCACCAGCAGGGTCATGTAAACCACGACGGGACCCAAGGTGTTGGGGATGATGTGGCGTTTGAGAATGCCGCGATCGGTTATGCCCATGGCCTCGGCCGCCTGCACATATTCCTGACGCTTGATGGACAGGGTTTGACCGCGGACAATACGGGCCATGTCGAGCCATTCCACCGCACCCACTGCTATAAACATGAGAACGAAGTTACGGCCAAAGAACACCACCAGCATGATAACGAAGAAGATGAACGGCAGCGAATAGAGAATATCCACCACGCGCATCATAACCAAGTCAACGCGGCCACCAAGGTAGCCAGAGGTTGCGCCATAGATGACACCAATGGAAATGGCGACAATGGTTGCCAGCAAACCAATAGTGAGCGACACGCGCCCGGCAATCAGCGTACGGGAGAGCAAGTCGCGGCCATTGGCGTCGGTGCCAAAGTAGAAGTGCATATAATTGATGCGGCTAACAATCGTGGCGCTTTTGCCACCGTCAGTCAGACCCTGCACCATGGTATCGGCGAACAAATCGGAGCGGTCGAAGTGGCGCTTGGCATTGCGCTCCTTGATTTTTCGCTTGGAAGTTACCTGTGCCTCAACAAAGCCATCCTCACGCATTTTATAGCTCTCAATGCTCAGGCGAGCGCGCTTGGCGATTTTGTTGAATGCAGGCTCAACCTGATCTTGGCGCGGGTAAGCCTCTAATGATGCCGGTACTTTGGTGTAGTCGCGGTAAACGGTATCGTATTGATGAGGCAAGAACATCGGGCCGAAAATCGACAGTACTGCAATGACAGCCAACACGATAATGGAGGTTACCGCTGCCTTGTTGGCAAGCAAGCGGTCGCGGGCATCATCCCAAAGGGAGCGGCCCAACTTTGCCGGTGTGGCGGTATCTAGGGAGGTATCGCTCATGTTCAACCTCAATCAAAACGTACACGCGGATCAAGCAAAGCGTAAACCAGATCCACTATGATATTGAAAATAATCACGAAGCAAGCCACAACAACTACGGTACCCATGACAAGGGTGTAGTCGCGGTTGAGCGCGCCCTGAACGAAATAGCGGCCAATACCGGGGATACCGAAGATCGTTTCGATGACCACGGAACCGGTGAGCAGTGCTGCAGCTGCAGGGCCTAAATAAGACACAACAGGCAAAATTGCACCACGCAGTGCATGAACGACGATAATGGTATAGCCGGACAGGCCATAGGCACGGGCTGTGCGCACATGGTTTGAGCGCAGGGCCTCGATCATCGAGCCACGGGTCAGGCGGGCAACAACGGCCACTTGCGGCAGTGCCAAGGTGATTACAGGCAAGACAGCATTGACAAATTTACCGCCTTCCCAGCCGCCAACCGGCAGCCAGCCCAGCCAAACCCCAAAGACGAGTGTCAGACACGGCGCGACAACGAAGTTGGGAATTGTTACACCCAGTGTTGCGGCGGCCATTACCGAATAATCGACGCTATGGTTTTGACGCAGTGCAGCTGTAATGCCCAATATACCCCCAACGATTAGGGCAAGGGTCAGCGCCGTTAAGCCAAGTTGCATGGATATGGGAAGCGACTTTGCAAAGAGCTCGTTAATAGAAAAATCACGAAAGAAAAAGCTCGGCCCGAAATCTCCGTGTAACACGCTCTTGAGGTAGAGAAGATATTGTTCGGGTAGTGATTTATCGAGGTTATAAATCTTGTTCAGATTTTCCATAACCTTTGCTTCCAACGGCCGTTCCAGATCGAAAGGCCCACCCGGCGCAACACGGATGAGGAAGAAAGAAATGGTAATAATCAGGAACAAGGTCGGAATTGCGCTTAGCAATCTGCCCGTAACGTAACGCAACATGGCCCTGTTTCTCCAGTTCTTGGTTTTTTTCGTTTGCTTTAATCAAAAGCAGCCGGAATCCCCTTTCCGGCTGCTTTTTTGGTGAGTAAAGCGGCGATTATCTGTCTATCGAGATATAACGGCTCAAATGCACATCAAGCAGGTTATCTTTAAAGCCATGGACTTTGTTCGAGACGAGATTCTTTGAACTATAGTATAACAAAGAAATGTTTGGCACATCATTTAAGTACATTTCTTCTGCTTGCTTTAGTAGTTTCGCACGTTCTTTAAGATCTACTGTTTTGGCAGCTTTGGCCATAACAGCATCAAACGCAGGATTATTGTATTTTGCATAATTCAGGCCCTTATTATCTGAAAGGCCTAGGAATAAAAAGTTTTGCGGATCGGAATAGTCGCCGATCCAACCGGCACGTGCCACATCAAAATCACCACCATCACGCAGGTTTGCGTAGTGGGTTTTTGCGTCTGTGTTTAACAAGGTTGCTTCCACACCAATGTTTTTCCACATGTCAGCGATGGCCACGGCTGTATTCTTGTGGTTTTCCGAAGTGTTGTAGCGAATTTCAATTTTGAGTGGGTGCGCTGGTGTATAACCTTTGCTCTCAAGAATTTCGCGTGCTTTATCTTCACGGTCCAGAATATCCATATCGGCCCATGATGTACGTGCCGGACTATCGTAATTGGCGATACCGGGAGGTACAAAAGAGTAGGCTGCAACCATGGTGCCGCCCCAGATATCTTCTGCCAGATAATCACGATCAATCGCCATACTTAGTGCACGGCGTACATCGGCATCGGCCAGTTTTTCCTTCTGGGTATTTATAGCGTAATAATAAGTGCCCAAATAGGGTGCCACATGGAACTGGTCTTTAAACGTTTCTTTTAAGTAGTCGATTTGCTCTAGCGGAACATCATTATTGGTATCCAGCTCACCCGCTTCAAAACGGCGCATCGCCGCGCTGCGGTCTTCGGTAGGGTAATACTTAACCGCATCGATTCGAACCGTGTCGGCATCGTGGAAGTATGGATTTTTTACCGCTGTAATGGCATCGTTTGGCACAAAGCTTTTAAGAGTGAATGCACCATTGGTGACAATGTGCTCTGGACGGACGAAGTCGGAGCCATATTTTTTCACTGTAGCCGGGTAAACCGGCAGTGCGCTTTGGTGGGCCAGCAAACCAATGAAATAAGGCGTTGGTGCATTGAGCGTGATTTGCAATGTCTTATCGTCAATTGCTTTAACGCCAATTTCTTTTACATCCATTTTGCCCGTGGCTGCGGCCTCGGCATTTTTGATGGGATAGAGAACCGTTGCGTATTTCGCGCCTGTTTCAGGTGTCAAAATACGGCGGAAAGAGAAAACGAAGTCTCCTGCAACAACCGGCTCGCCATTGGACCACTTGGCATCATCGCGGAAATGAAACGTGTAAACCAAACCATCCTTTGATAACTCATAGGATTTGGCAACGCCCGGTACCAACTTGCCATCGGCTGAGTAAGTCACCAGCCCCTCATAAAGATCGCGTAGAATGACGCTTTCATAAGTGGTGGAGGTTTTGTGTTGGTCTAGGGTTTCCGGGTCTGCCGAATTGCCGCGATTGTATGTTGTCGCATTGGCTTGACCTAGTGATGTTGCTGCAAGCAACAATGTTGCAATCGCAGTTGTGCGTAAGGAGTTCATTTAAAAATCCTCTTTATTGTTTTTAGGCCCTTGCTTAGGCCGCACAGCTCAGGGTTTCATTATTTTTCAATGAATACAAGTTAACAATTACATGTTAATTCACCGACCCCATCTGAATAGCTTCTACCTTTATTTTGCGCAAACAGGAAGAAATCATCTATCCAGCGGATTATTACGCAATTTCATTCCCCTATTAACTGAAGAATGTGCGCATTTATAGCGCCGCCAAGAAAGCACCTCAAGGGAAATATTAATGAATATATTTTTCTGAATACGTTTACACAGCCTAAATTTTTAAAAAAATAGGCGCTGGCCAGATATTGGCCAGCGCCATGACTTTACATTATCTCAACATCTACTGTTCGATAGAGATAAAGCGACTTGGATGTACATTCATCAGGTTATCTTCAAAACCCTTCACCTTGCTTGAAACAAGGTTCATTGAGCCATAGTACATGAGCGGAAGCACAGGCAAATCACGCATGAAGATTTCTTCAACCTTACGCAAGATTGCAGCACGCTTTTCCAGATCAACTGTTGCAGCAGCTTCATCCATCAACTTATCGTATTCTGGATTGTTGTAGCGGGCATAGTTGAAGCCGTCATTATCACTTTCATAGAGGAACAAGAAGTTTTGCGGATCGGAATAGTCACCAATCCAACCTGCACGTGCCACTTCAAAATGACCACGGTCACGAAGTACTGCATAGTGGGTTTTGGTATCGGTGTTGAGCATGCTCACTTTAACGCCGATTTCTTTCCACATATCAGCAATCGCTACGGCTGTGTTCTTGTGGTTTTCTGAAGTGTTGTAGCGAATTTCCAGCTCAAGCGGGTTGGCTTGGGTGTAGCCTTTGGATTCTAAAATCGCTTTGGCTTTTTCTTCGCGATCCAAAACATCTTCATCTTTCCATGAAGCATAGGCAGGCTCACCATAGTTACCGATTCCCGGTGGCACGAAGGAGTAGCCAGCAACCATGGTGCTGCCCCAGATTTCGTCAGCTAGATATTCACGGTCAATAACCATGGAAAGAGCCTGGCGAATATCTGGATCGGCCAGCTTTTCAGATTCATGATTAAGAGCATAATAGTAAGTGCCCAAATACGGCGCTACATGGAACTCTGAACCCAGGTTTTCGCGGATGTATTCGATCTGCTCGACAGGCGCATCATTGTTGGTATGGAGTTCACCCGCCTGGAAACGGCGTAGAGCTGCGCCACGATCTTCTGTTGGGAAGAATTTAACCGCATCGATTTTAACGTTTGCGGCATCGTGGAAGTAAGGATTTTTTACGACCTTAATGAAATCGTTTGGTGTGAATGATTCAAGAACAAATGCACCATTAGAGACGAAGTTTTCTGGCAAAACAAAGTCTGAGCCATACTTTTCTACTGTTGCTGGATGCACAGGATAGGATGACTGGTGGGTTAGCTGCTCGATGAAATAAGGGGTTGGCTCACCCAGTGTGATTTCGAGTGTCTTGTCGTCAATCGCTTTTACGCCAAGTTCTTCGCCCTTAGCCTTACCGGTGTTAACGGCTTCAGCGTTTTTAATCGGGTAAAGGATGTTGGCGTATTTTGCGCCGGTTTCCGGCTTCATAATACGGCGCATTGAATAAACAAAATCGCCAGCGACAACAGGATCGCCGTTGGACCATTTGGCGTTATCGCGGAAGTGGAAGGTGTAAACCAGACCATCTTCAGATACATCCCATGACTTTGCGACGCCCGGGATAACATGGCCATCGGCACCATAAGCAACCAAACCTTCGTACATATCGCGCAGAAGATGCGCTTCGTATGTTGTTGAAGTTTTATGCTGGTCGAGTGTTTCCGGGTCTGCGGTATTACCACGGTTATATACAATTTCAGCGGCTGCTGTGAGCGATGATGCAGCAACGAGTGCTGCGGCTAGCGCCGACATACGAATGGATTTATGCATAAAATCCCCTCTCCTTAAATTGTTATGCCTGCCTCTTCTTATTGGCGGCAGTAGAGGTAAGATTCCATTTAACTTAGTTGATTGCAAGTCATGGTTTTAGATTTTTACCCCGTTAAACTACCAATTTTTGAATTTTCCTCACTTTATTGCGCATCATGAGCATTTTCATTTCTCATTTTAGCACCAGATAGAAATTTTATTTTCCATTATGTGATAATTTGCAATTATTGGTTTCATTAGGACTACTATATATATTCTGATATATATTTTGGGAAAAATATATCCTAGAATCTATTTTTGCAATATGTCTTTTATCGATGATTTTTTCATGGATTATGACTTAGTTTGGGCTGTGATAGCCAAAAATAATCTTTTGATGGGTAAGCTTAGTTTCTTCTTATATCCAGTATTACTAGTTAATCCTTAGAGCAATGACTGGCTCTAAAATCTTTTGGTTTTGGATGTGCGCAATGAATTGTTTGCGCAGGCTGATCGTGCTAGTAGCGCTTTCGAATAATCTGCCTATGGATTTGAGGAAGTGAACCGGTATGGCCCCGCCCCTGCTACATATTAAAGACATTCGTATTCGTTTTGGCTCTGAACCCCTCCTACAAGGTGCCGAGCTACAAGTGGGGGAAGGTGAGCGCATTTGTCTTGTGGGGCGTAATGGCTCTGGCAAATCGACTTTGCTCAAAATTGCCGGGGGCTTGATTGAAGCCGATAGCGGTGAGCGGTTTTTACAGCCTGGACGCACTCTACGCTATTTGCCGCAAGAGCCTGACCTTTCCGGCTACAAAAGCGTCCTTGAGTATGCGGAGGGCGGCCTTGCCCCCGGAGATGACCATTACCGCGCGCAATACCTCCTTGAGGTTCTGGGTTTACATGGGGATGAAGACCCAGCGAAACTTTCGGGCGGCGAAGCCAAACGGGCGGCGATTGCACGCGCCTTGGCGCCAGAACCGGACATTCTGTTGCTTGACGAACCCACCAACCACCTTGACCTGCCGGTGATTGAATGGCTGGAAGCAGAACTTAAGCAGATGAAGTCGGCCATTGTGTTGATTTCACACGACAGGCGCTTTTTGGAGAACCTCTCGCGCACGACGGTCTGGATTGATCGGGGGATTTCACGACGCAACGAACAGGGTTTTGCCGCGTTTGAGACCTGGCGCGATAAAGTGTTTGAGGAAGAAGAAAAAGAACAGGCGCGTTTATCGGAAAAAATCCGCCAAGAAGAACACTGGATGATTTACGGTGTTACCGCACGGCGGAAACGCAATATGCGCCGGGTGCGCGAACTTGCCGATCTACGACAACAGAAGAAAGAACACCGCGGGCCGCAAGGCACTGTTAAAATGAGCGTTACCGAGGGTGAAACCTCTGGCAAGCTGGTGAGCGAAGCCAAAGGTATTGGCAAGACTTACGGTGAACGCCCGATTGTTAAAGACTTTTCTACCCGTATTGCGCGGGGGGACCGACTGGGGTTTGTCGGGCCAAACGGGGCAGGAAAAACCACTCTTTTGAAAATGCTTACCGGTGAACTTGCTCCAGATAGCGGAAGTATCCGATTGGGGGCGAACTTGCAGATGGTCACGCTGGACCAAAAGCGCGAAAAGCTTGACCCGAATGACACGTTAGCATCGGTACTCACCGGCGGGCGCGGCGATATGGTGATTCTTGGTGACACCTCCAAGCATGTAATGAGTTACATGAAGGACTTTTTGTTCACCCCCGAACAGGGGCGCACACCTGTTAAAGTGCTATCGGGCGGGGAGCGTGGCCGTTTGCTGTTGGCGCGGGCGCTTGCAACACCTTCCAACCTTTTGGTACTGGATGAGCCGACCAATGATCTTGACTTGGAAACGCTGGATTTATTGCAAGAACTGATTGCCGATTACAACGGCACAGTACTGCTGGTAAGCCACGACCGTGATTTCCTTGACCGCATTTGTACCTCGGTGATTACCATGGAAGGGGACGGCCTGTGGCGCGAGTATGCCGGCGGGTATTCGGACATGGTGGCACAGCGTGGTAGCGGGGTCGATGCCAAGCAAGAAGCGAAATCAGCCAAAGCCAAAACCAAAGGTGATGATACTTCCAAAGCTATTGCGGCCAATAGCGAAATGCCCAAGGCGAAAAAAAGCGGACTTAGCTTCACCCAGCAGCACCGGCTGAAAGCACTTCCTGACGAGATTGCCGGTCTTGAAGAGAAAATTGCCAAGACGCAAAAACTGCTAGAGGATCCCAATCTATTTAGCGCCAACCCCGACAAGTTCCACAAAACGAGCGAAATGGTTGGCAAGTTGCACGCTGAGCTTGGCGCACTTGAAGAAGAATGGCTGGAGCTGGAAGAGCTGGCCGATAGTTAAAAACGATTTTTCAAAGCTTTCTCCCTCCTGTTTTGCGCAAATTTGATTTTGCAGGAAACAGGAGGTGCTGTTTTACGTTTTTTGAGCAAAACAGGTCTCACTCTTTGCTTTGTTATTCCATGGTTGAAGCATCCAAATACTCGCAGTTGTGAGTTAATTATGAAGGGTGTGAAGATGAAAGTTATTCATAAAGTAACCTTGGGTGTTGGCAGTTTGCTCATTGTTGGCGTGATTGCCTTAAGTATGAGCGACAGCTCGAGCGCTGAACAGCTGTTTGATGGTAACACCATTAAGAGCATTGAGCTTGGCGGTGACAGCACAGCATTAAGCATTTCGACCCATAAAGAGGCGAAGGAAATCCGGATAGAGGCCCATGACAAACGTTGGTGCTCTATTGAAGCCCATGCAAATGTGAAGGGCGATGTGCTGCACTTGACCATTGAACGGCCATCTGTAAGTGGTTGGTTATTATGCGACCCTGTGGTTGCGCTGGAGTTACCGGAAGAGCGTAACCTGAAAATAAAACTAGACGCCTTGGCAGCAGATATAAATGGCCGTTTTGCTGCGGTTTCTCTAACCGGGGACAAAAACGTTCTCAACTTTGAAGGTAAGGCCAGTGCATTTAAGCTTGATGGTGATGCCGGCGTGTTCAACGTACGCTTTACCGAGCCAATTGCGCGCGAGGCCGTGCGCATTGATGTGCCGCTTGCTGTCTCACGCGTTATTTATGCAGACTAAATCATTGCCCCCTCACAAAGTAACAGGAGTTTTTGAGGGGGCGCTCTTTCCGGCTGTTCGATACTGGCTCGGGTTCATGCCATAATAACGAATGAACTCGCGGTTAAAATTGGATTTGGTGGCAAAGCCAACCCCGTACATGATTTGCGTAATGGTTTCTTCACTGCTTTGCAGCCGCTCTCCCGCTTCTTGCAGGCGATAGGTGTTGATGAATTGCGGCAGGCTCATGCCTTTAAGCTGGTTAACAGAGCGGGATAAAAGACGCGGCGAGAGAGACAGCTTATTTGCCAATCTATCGAGCGAGATATTTTCATCGCGATATAATTGCTCATCACTCAAAAGCTGGTGTAACTGTGAAAGCGCTTCACCCAGTGCTTTTTCATCTACCGATATCGTCTGGCTTTTCTCTTGGGCCTGCTGCCCGACCTCTTCGTGTCTGGGTTGCGCATTCTGGAGCTTTTGTTGCTTTTTTTTGCGCTGCAAGATGAAATAAAAATACCCTGCAAGTGCTGTGCAGACCCACAACGCATTGCCCAGCACAACCATTTGCCCCGCCCAAAATGATTTGCCATAGGTAAAGGCCAGCGTGATGGAAATATCTGTTAATGCTGAAAAACAAAGTACCCCCCCTGCCCCGATATATAGATAGCGTAAATAATGCTTATGAATTAGCGGACTGGTATCGAACCACGCCCGATTGGCAGGGCTGGCTTTGAACAGCAGTGCGATACCAAAGCTGGCATATACAATAATAACCAGCGCATCGACCCAGTACGAGTTGCTTGTTAACGTTGTAATGAACATCAACAGCGCTGCAAAAAAAGCTGCGGTAACTGTTTGCCAGATAACTTTGCGGTTGGCATGGCCGGCCAGCTGGCGCAAAGCACCCCATGTTAGGGGGGGCAATACAAGGGCTGTTATGGCTATGGTGGTTTGGGGGATTAAATCGCTACTCCAACGTATACCAACCAGGAACATTTGCAGAGCGTAAAAACCAATTGCGATAAAAACCAGTGCCTTATTTTGCCAGCCATACAGAAACAGGAAATGCAGAAAACCAAGCATGATAAGTAGAGAAATAATAATCGGGAGAGGCAAACTGAGCACGCTACCACCTAAAGCCTTAAATATGCATAGACCCTACTGGCTCTATGGTTGTGGGATAATAGTTCGTTTTATCTGGAGATCTTGCCACAGTACACGACACATTTGCTGAGAGTGACTAAATCTGTTTGAGTGCTGGATTCTTCACCAAAAGGATCCAGAGCTTGTCCAACATCGTT
>NZ_LLWE01000039.1 GCF_001562055.1 Polycladidibacter stylochi
ACATGGCCATCGGCGGCATAACACCTGCCACTAAACTAAAACTGGCAGCGTAACTCTACAGCCAAGCTCCTCCAAAAATGGGGGGATTTCCATACCAGCTGACCGACGCACAAAAAACCGCTGCCGGTGCCGGACCCGATGTCATCCGCCTCTCCATTGGCATTGAGGATGCCGCGGACATAATCGCGGATCTGGAGCAGGCCTTGGCCAAAACCCCGCTGTAAGCGCGGGCGGCTGACCGGCTTCAAACCATAAAACGAGAGCATGAAGTGTAATTATAAAAAACACATCATGCTCAAACAAAAGAGCCACCTTCAACACATTGCCACAATTATACTCAAAGATAACAAGTGGACAAGAACGACAGATCAACAGATAACTGGTGATTTGTGGGGCGATTTATTCCATTACAAACCCCAATGGTGAACACTATTTGATTAATGCACTCATTTTTACCAGAGCAGGAATATATGTTTAAAAAGTTCTTATTGTTTGTAGTTGTACCTACAATTTTTTTGTTAATGGCAGCTTCCGTCATTACAAATACTGGCTATTCTCAATTCGCAAAAATATGGGTAGAAACCAGTTGTTCGCCTCAAGGTAATACCTGCCTTAAAGTATTAAAAGAACGCACGGTAGGAATTGACTATACCACAACAACCACCATTGTTTGGGAGAAGTACTTCTTCTGGTTTAGCTCGCTTCCCGAAAACTATTTGATTTTTGATCCAGAAGTCACAGTTGATGTAATTTGGCTCTCGGAAAATAGTGTAAAGTTTGACTATGAAGGCGGTGAATATAAATGGATTGGCGCAAAACCTCAGGATATCTCTTTCGAATTTAAGAGAAAAGGCTGATCGACATTCAACCGATATAGGAATGGTGATTTGCAGGTAACAGTGCACGCCAAAATAACAGGTTAAAGCAGCTTCGGTATTTCTATGAAATAGCAGAGTGTTTTAGAACAAACCAAGTAGCTCATGTTAAAATTTAAAGGGCGAAATATAAATGCTAATGGAACATTTGTGGGAATTGCCGCTGCTGGTGCCACGGCATTTTCTGTTTTTGAGCGTTTCATGAACTTAACATCTATAAATCCTTTTGATTCTGATCCTGCATACTAGGAAAAAAATGAAAATTTATTTTGACGCAATACGTGAAGAATGTGAAGTTTATGCAATACAATTCACTACTGATTCAAATGTGCCCTATAAAAAGAACGTAGTTTTTTATGTGACGTATGATGGTGGGAGTGGTTTATTAGCCGCTGATTTGACCGATTCAAAAATCATTGATCCTCATATCGGAAATGATTTCAAAATTTTATATAGTGAAGAATTGTCTGTAACATTGATATTATGGGATTATTTTAAGGACTTGACCCATTTTGGTACAATTGTAGAATACGATATAGATCCAGACATTGTTGCAGATTTTGATCGCGCAGCCATTGCAAGAGAGAAGAAAATCGGAATTGATATCTCTAAACGATCCTAATTCCGTATATGGCTTTTGAAAAGCGAAATTATCCTTGTGGTACTTTTTGTTCCTTTCAGCCCCACCTCAAAGCCGACATTCATTTTAATTATAGCAATAAGAAGGAAGTACTGTTGTGGCCTAGTAATCTCATCACACCTAAAGCGCTGAGCATTTATGTTGATACTGATCTTCCCCCCCGTTTTAGGGGAATATCCCACCACCATAAAACCAACTGATACTGACAAGCTAATCATGAAACTTGAAGAATTAGAAACGACCCTACTAAAGGCTCCCGATAGATTAAAAGCTTCAATTAAAAAAAGTATCGCAATGCAGTTAAGTGGCTGTTTTTTAGAGTTCTGTAGACAATATAACCTCAAAGAAGAATGGCATATTTTTTATAGAGCTGTTTTCTGTGATAATGCCAGTGAGGATAAAAAAGATATTATCGATAGTATTTTCTCAATGGCCGCAAATAAAAACGCTGAACTTGATGAGTTTGAAAAGGGAACAACTGAAGCTTTAGAAGCAGCCTACCTATTACAAAAAGACACCGAAAAAAGTTATTGTGAATCCATAGCAAGCTACTGCCATTTTATTGGGTCATTAAATATACAGTACCGTCAAATAGATATTGATTGGGTAGAGCCAAATTATGAGCTGGACGATGACCTATTAAACTACATCAATCATTATTTAGAGTTTATATCCGGTACAATCGACGAAACCCGCCTTTACGCTCAGTCATCGTTTAACGAAATCAAGCCCATTATCTAATTAGAAAACCTCACCACCCAAAGTATACGCCCATAAAAAACCACAGTATCTCTCTAAGAAAAGCTATAAATAAAAAGTATAAAACAATTCATATGCAACCGCATTACACAAAGAGAGATTAAATGGATAATAACTGGTTTTTCAAATATTTATGGCGCTTCAATGCTATTGTTATTGCCTGTGCAGCAATATTCTCTTTCATCTCCATTGGCTTTTTCACAGTGGAGCAAACAATTAGCAAACCGGTAGTCGTGCAAGAAACGGTCAATATTGATAGAGAAGATAATATCTCCCAAGAATATGACTTATACATAAGCAATCAAATTGATGACAAGTTCATTATCAAGCTCACACTCGATCAATCCTTTGATTTTAAATATTTTTCTAAGGATACAGAAGAGAACTTAATGAATGTCGGTGTTTATTCACCTTTAACCGGACATACCAACTGGATATTTCCAACCAGCAATCAACTCATCGTAAACTATAAAATCCTCTATCAAACAAATAAAGCAATCCAAGATAGAGAACGAAAGGCAATCGGGCAATTATTCTCGGTTGTTGAGCGCGATACAACACAAGATAACAGGCTCTCCTATTCGGATGATAAGTCCGTTTGGTCGAGTACTGCAGATGGCACCAAACTTAAAAAAATCATCCCCCATATACACAGCAATGTAATTGTTCATTACCTGTCAGATGACCAAATCCTCCTAAGCTACGAAGATACCGAAGGCTACAAAACAGCGCTTTACGACCCAATCACTCAAACCGTGAGCTCACGAAATACTATAGAAAAACCCGCACTTACCCCACAAACTCAATAGTAGCGGATAAAGCGTATTCCCGAAAAGTGTTAGCGGTTTTCGGGAATACGCGTCAAATGAATAGGTTAAAGCAGGTGATTAAATAGCAACAGGAGATACAGCCTCCCCCGCCCTCTCCCCTATTTGCCCTTGAAACTTCAACAACACCACCAGCTGCATGGCCAGTGCTAACACCACCATGGCCATGGCTTGGTGCGCCAAAGCTTTATCCAGCGCCGCCACACTCACCAGCGCCCAAATACCCAGCACAGCTTGCAAGCTAACAGCGCCCCATAAGCACAGCGCCGCACGTAGTACCGAACGTGGCGCGTCAGAGCGAACCAGCCCCCACCACAACAAGGCACTGGCAATAAACAAGAGGTAACCGCCCAATCGGTGCTGCAACTGCACCAGCTTAATGCTTTCAAAATGCCCCAGCCACCACGGGTCCAGCACATACAAGCCTTGCGGTATTAAGGCCCCATCCATCAAAGGCCATGTGTTAAACGCCATGCCCGCATTCAGCCCGGCCACCAGCGCCCCGAGCAGAATTTGCACAAAACAAAGCCCAACAAAGCCCCAACCGCACATAAGTGACCAATTTGCTCTATGCCCCGCTTGTCCAGCAGTACTCTTAATAACCGCGTAGTGCACCCGCTGCGCCAGATAGAAAACATAGCAGTATAGCGCGCAGGCCATTAGCAAATGCACCGCCAACCGGTACTGGCTCACCTCGACACGCTCCACAAGGCCCGAGGCCACCATCCACCAACCTACGGCACCTTGTAGCCCGCCTGCACAAAACGCGATAATGAGGTGCGGCTTAAGCCAACGCGGCACCGCGCCTTTGAGCCAGAAAAACAACACCCCGCAAAAAAACACCAGCCCGACAAACCGCCCTAAAAACCGGTGTCCCCACTCCCACCAGAAAATTCCCTTAAACTCGGCCAGGCTCATGCCTGCATTGATTAGCTTATACTGGGGAATTTCGCGATATTTGGCAAACTCTTCTTGCCATTGGGCCGCACTCAACGGCGGTATCACCCCATGTATCGGCTTCCACTCCGTAATCGAAAGCCCCGACCCGGTAAGCCGCGTGGCACCGCCCACCACCACCATAAGCAAAATCATCAGGCAAATAACATAGAGCCAGTTGCGCATTGCGTGCGCATAGCGTAATTGCGGTGTCGGTGGGCAAAGCGTTGTCATCAACGGGCAATCCTTTAGAGTTTCATCACCCTAAAGAATATAGCGGCACCCCACACAAAAAGAAGCCTAGCCAATGGTGCTGCCATAACGCGCAGACGTAAAAGCGACACCAATTCACAGTACAGCACCTTTTATAAGGGCGCACAAAACCAAGCGGTAATTCCGCTCATAATTGGGAGAAAAACATGTCATCCAGCCTTCGACGTTTTATCGGTATGGTATTTTTAGTTACCTTTGTGATGGTCTATTGCTTTGTTGTCATGGTTTTTGGTGATATTCTTGTCTACGGCAAACATTGGGTTCTACAAATTGCTTACTTTGGTTTCTTTGGACTCATCTGGGTAATACCTGCGGGTTTTATCATTAAGTGGATGTATAAATCATAGAATCATTCAAATATGTATAAATGAATTTTTTTATCTTAGTTCCACAGCCTAACCGACTTGCATTGACCGGCGTTAACGTTAAAAATCTAACTTATGAAAGGATTCTACAAACAAAAGGCAAAAAATCATGCCCAGCACAAGGTTTAATTTTTATCAGCTTACAACTTTGAGTTTAGTTGATAATTTGCTACAAGCATAAATTGTTGCATCAATTATTTACTAAGCAAATAAAATTTGGCTCTATCTGGGCGATACGATATATGGCTGAAACTGAAAAACTTAACGTTACTTTTCAAGCAAACCCTTGCCAATCTCTTAAAGATTTACCTCCCGAGGTCATTTGGGGGTGGCGTGATTTACAGTCCACCGGGGTTTTTGGACCCTTTCAGTCCTATGAATGGTGTGAGGCATACACCACTCACATGGCACAAACTGAGAGGGCAGAATACTTTATTGTTTCGGGAAGCTATGAAGGCCGTATTGTTTTCATTTTCCCGATGACAATTTACCGACGTGGCGGTGCTAAAATTCTCAAAGCACTTGCGGATCCAATAAATGGCGAAAATGTTGGTTTATGGTGCGCCGAGTTCCACGCCTTGGCGAAAGGTTCTTCGCTCGACCGACAAATACGCAATTTGGCACGCCAGTCCGGAGTGGACATCATTAACTTGCGCAATATTCCGCAAAAGCTCATTGGCAAGCCCAACCCTGTTGCATCCGTTCACAACAAAAAAAGCTCTGTTCCAATTTATGGCATGCAACTATCCGAGAAAATCACTGATATTTTGAATATTTACCAAAGTGAATCGGAGCGCGACCGCTTGAGCGCCGAACGTCGCCGCTTACACGCCCTAGGCAATACCATGGCAGAGATGGTCGTTATTCCCTATGAAAAACGTATTGCAATCAATAGCATGCAAAATCACCATAATAAGCGCCAACGCCGCACTGGTGAGCCACCCTTTATTGATAGCAAGAATAAACGCGCCTTCCTGGAAGCATTGATCTCCAATGAAGACCAACGCAATCCATTGGAAATAGAGATTTACCGCTTAAAGGTTAGCGGAGCCATTCGCTCGCTGTTTATTGGTATCAAATGTCAAGACAGCTTTCACTGTCTGGCTGCCTCCACTGACCAAGGCTTTATTGGCACTTTAAACCCGCAATCCGTTTTGCTCTATGAAATGCTGAGTGACATGTGTAACCGGGGCTTCAAGAATTTTTATTTTCACCCCGGCACAGACGCTTTACGCGCCAGCTGGGGCAAAAAAGTAGAAATGCAAGACTGGAAACAAGCTCTCACACTTAAGGGCCGCCTGGTCATATCATTCACCAATCCATTGCTGAAGTTGCGAGAAAGACTAGAAAATTACCCGAAAATAAAAAGAGTTTTTGAATCTGTTGCCAAAATTTATCGCAGCATTCGCTATCGTGATCGAAGTTAACCCAAAGGCTCAAAAGATACTGCAATCAACTCTCATTTGATGAAATGGCGATTTACCAAATCGCCTTTTTTTCCGTTGCACGAGTTAACTCTTCAATCTTTTGATATTTCGCTTCTTTAGCTGTGCTGTCATCAATGCCAATATCATTAAAATAAGAGGGTAAGTCAGTGTGATGAACTCGCGCATCACTAGCAACCCGACAACAATTAGTAATGCTATGACAGCAACTAAAGATGTTGTTTTTCCTTGTTTGGCAAACAACAGGGCTGCCGCAGCAAACCCATATAGAATTAAAAAATTCTGACCGGCATATTCAAGAAGTGCTGCTAAAGGCAGTAGCCCGCTTTGTGCCAAAATAATTGCGCCACTTAAGACAGCCAGCACAGCAATAACAGCTCTTAGCGGGGCACCATCTTTTGTTTGTGCAAGGCTGGCTGGAAAGAGGCCTTCGCGAGCGGCCGAAACCACCATTCTTGACACCGCCCAAACGGCAGCTGAAAGATTTGCAAATACAAGGATGAGAGCGACAATACTCATGATTGTACCAGCAAAAGCGCCATAGTTTTTTGCAAATAATGCAGTAAAAGGTGCTTCAAAATGATCGGTTATCTGGCTTTGCGCCACAATATAGGCAAGTAAAACATAAAACAGTAGAGCTATAATAAACGACAGCCCCATGGCCAAGGGAACATCACGAGCTGGATTTTTAAATTCCTCTGATAAATGTGCGGCAACCTCCCAGCCCGTAAATGCAAAAAATACCATCATAAAAACAGCGCTGTATTGGCCAATTGAATATTCAAAGCTAAACGCGTTGATGTGCCCGCCACCCTCTTGAAGCTGCTGTCCTTGGACCGCGAGCAGGCCTGCAACAATTATTGCAATAATTACAAATACCAGAAGGGAGGCTATAGCACTGTTGATTTTTCCTGCCTTTTTAACAGAAAGGAAATTTATCAATCCGGCCATTAAGAGCAATAAAAGGGCGAGAAAATACGGCGATGCATTGATGAAGCTGGCAGCATAAAAGCCACCTGTTATGGCAATTGCAGGCAAACCTAACGAAACAGCGCCAAAGAAAAGAAAAGTACATGCAGTATACGCCAAGCTACCAAATTGATCGCCAGCAATAGCCGGAATACCACCAGCACTAGGGAAATTACGGCCGATAAGTGCAAAGACCAAGAGTAGTGGCAGCGATACTGTTGCACACAAAACCCACAGCCATAAAGCATCGCCAGCAATTTCCCGATAAGCCAGACCGGGCAAACTGAGCAAGCCCGCACCCAAAACGATATTCAACATTAATGCCGTACCATTACGAACACCAAGCGTTTTGCGAAGCTGCGTCATTTCAACCTCTAGTTATTGTAGGATAGTTGACCCAAGCTTAAATGGCTCGGTGCATTGCAATAATGTACTTCGCACCATTTTCAAGAGCGACAGATCCATGACGCATGCCTTTAGGTAAACAAATCACATCGCCAGGGTGACAAATCCGTTCTCCTCCCTCCCAATAAAACCTCAATGAACCTTCAAGTATGACAAGTGTTTCATCGCAGTTATGCTCATGCCATGGAAACTCTTTACCAGGCTGGTCGTTTTGAACTTCGATTGCCCCTTGAGAAGGTAGTAATATTTGCATAAGTTGCGACCAGTCATGAATAGAAAAATACTTTTCATGTATTTTAAAAGACCAGTCATTTTTAATTTCCATAGCAAATATCCTTCACTCAAGAGACTATAGTATTTATTTTCAATTGGGACATGGGGCACTTGGGAACGTTATTATCATCATCAATAAAGTACTGAGAATATTCACGATTATTTTCATCGCCATACCTCCCCAAACAAGGGGACGGACTTATAAAATCATAGTCCTGCAATCGACTACGCACATTAGAAAAGGCCTGCTCCGCTTTTCTATGGTCATCAGTAATTCCTTGAAAAACCCAACGAGGTTGAAATGCCACCATGAATCCAGTCGATCGCCTGCTTTGCCTTTTTATATGAGCAGGAGTATTGCAGACGACAAAAAAAGGTTCTCCAGAAAAGCAAAACTCCCATTTAGGCTCATCAATGTTATGCGGGATATCCTGAGGCCAAGGTTTTTTATCTAAGATAGATAGCTCTTTCAAAAGGCTCCAAAATTTCTCCCGATAACTCTCCATATTTTGTACTTCTCTTGGGCGCTCAAATATTACCAGGGATGTATACCTGCCATATTGTTTTGCATGTAAAAGATAGCACGAAAGTATAGCTGCGACCTGTGAGGCCGCCATTTCTTCAAGAAATGCAAAACGAAGATTATTTTTGTTAAAACCCGTTACCCCATAAATACATGGGAATAATCGCGTATTACTGCACAAAGCCGCTTCCAGCTCTGACCAACATACACTCTGCCATGTAGATGGCTTGTAAAGCTGACGCACTTCATCCTTTTCAAAAAACAAGGAAGTCATATTCCTCTAACCATTAATCTCTAAATGAACGAGTAGATCTATGGTATGCATGTTGCCGTTTAGTTGAATAGCTTACGAATTGACTAAGATTTAACATTATGTAATCCTATCAATACTTAAACTTATTAGTTTTGAGGATTTTATTGGATGTCATCGCAAACTAATTTGAGTGAAAATGATGAGAAAATCATAAATTTATTGAAACAGGACTCGCGTAGAAGCCTAACTGAAATTTCGGCAATAATCGGACTCTCCCGCCAAACAATTCAAAGCCGCATCCAGCGTTTAACCGACAAGCAAACAATAAAAAGATTCACTATAGAAGTTGATGAAAAACTCACCACCAAAGATGACAAGGTCGCTTTTTTTATAAAAATTAAAAACAACGCTTGTGAAAAGCTATATTCAAGCATAAAGAATTGGCCAGAATTACTATACTGCTACTCTCTTACAGGGCACATCGATATGCTGGTTGTGATTAAAGCAGTAAGCAACGATGAAACCGAGCGTTTACGTAACAAGCTTTATCGTCACCCAAGTGTTGTTTCAGTGCATACACAAGGAATATTAAAAACATGGCGTGAGTAAGCGTTTTATTATTGCCATCCCCCCCAATACAGAACACTTGATATAAGTAAAAGTTATTTACCGATTACAACTGCAAAACAATTTACTATTTTCATTAGAGAAAAATAGAATATTTACACCAGAAAAACTTATAGTTTCTTAATTTTACTTTAAAGAGCTTAAAATAAGCATGTGCGTTTAATAGTATTTTGAAGCCGCTAATTTAATGAATGCGAACAGGGCTTACCTATCAGTCGCTTTACTTTCCATTACGAACTTGCGCGTTACGTATTGAAAAGCCAATATTGAACATGTGCTCAAGGGATAACTTCATTTTCTTATACTAAGTAATTGAAAACATTGGTCGGGCAGGCCGGATTTGAACCGACGACCCCTTCACCCCCAGTGAAGTGCGCTACCAGGCTGCGCTACTGCCCGCTGTTTTACAATGTTGTAACACAGGTTTATTAGCGGGTTAAAATGTTGATTACAAGTGATAAATGATCGCCAATGAACTCTTATATGTGGAAATATATCGGACACCGGAAATCATGAAATGCAGCTCAATTGATAGGATCAGTGTTTCATTTTGGTGTTTTTAAGATACACCAGAGATTGCTTGCCCACGACCAGCGTATCTCCCGGGCTTACAATTGTTGCGGGCGTAACCTTTGATATTTGCAGGCCAGCTCTTTCTCTTAAAATGAATAGCTGCGGAGCGCGGCTGTGACTGGGCAGCCCTCGCAAGCCACCAGCTGTTGCAATTGCATCAAAAACATTCATCCCTGGATCATATGAAAAACGCCCGGGATGATGCACATCTCCCAAGATATAAATGGGTTTATAATGCAGTGTCTCGACTGTGACATAAGGGTTTTTGTAGTATTTTAGCGACAATCGGTGATGAATTAGTTTTTTGAGCTCTCTTGGTGTTTTGCCAGCAGCGTTCACAGAGCCAAGCAATGGAAAGTCAATTTGCCCCCTAGCATTAACCCGATAATCATTTGTGAGAGAACTTTGCTGATTTACCATAATCCTTAGGGTTTCTGTTGCCTGTATCCTATAGGGTTCCGGCGATAAATACTCATTTATTACAAGTGAATCCGCCTTGTTATGAGCGCAGGAAGCAAACGATATGGTCATCAGACCCAATATGATAAGATTAATAAATTTCATGAAAAAACTGTACACCATCATTTGAACAGTTGCCACAGCGGAGTTGGTGCAAAACGGATACAAAACGTGGGAAGATCGGTTCAAAACAGTATTAACTATGACCATTTTGTATGCATCTTTCGTTTTGGCAGCGCTATTGTTTTCTTTTAAAAAAATAAAGCAGTGACCAAACGAGTTAAATCGTAAAAATTAACAGTATGGTTACCCTAATCCCGCATATCTGTGAATTATTGGCAATAACTGTGAGGGCGGGTTTGTCTCAAGGTCACGCAGATGAAGGTAGGCACCCTATTGGCCGAATAATGTGGCGGGGGATGCTGTGGGTTGCGCCGCTTTCGGTGCTGCTGGCACTTTGCGTCTTTTTTTACCTGACCCAACTTCCGCCGACTTATTACGCCAAGTCACGCATTGCTATTGATGCCTCGACTGCCGTCTTGCATATGCCGGATGGCGCATCACTCGATAGATTAACGCAAGAAGCGGATATCATAAGCGAGCAAAACAAAGTGCTTGGCTCTGATGTGCTGATGCAACAAGCTTTGCGCACCGCAAAACTAGATGACAGCACAGTATTCCCTAATAGTATTCGCAGTGCATTTGAAAATACCCTAAACCAGGTTGGCATTCATATTTTCAAGCAACGCTTATCACCGGATGCCCAGTTGCTCGAGCGCTTTAAAAGTAATTTACAAATTGCTTATGATAGTACCAGCAAAACAATTATCATTGGCGTTTCAGCGCATGATAAGGCAACTGCTATGCGCCTGGCAAATGCCATGGCCAGTGAGTATCTTTACACACAAAACATGGCCAACCGGTTCGCCCGCCAGCGCTTAAATGACAATCTTGCCCCAAGGATTCAACAGATCAAGCGCATGATAGCTGCGGAAAATGCGGTTCAAGCGCGTCTGACCCAGCTGCAAAGCAAAATGAAGCGCCTAGAAAGCAAAGCAGCAAAAGCACGCGCGCTCGACAACAAGCCACCAACACTAACCCCAAAAGCCTTGCGTGAAAAACAACAGCTTACGAGCCGGTTACAGCGCTTGCAGCTCTTTAAATCCAATGGCTTTTCGGGAGATGGTATTGACCTAAGTTTCGCAACACAATTAACGCACCTACTTGCGGAAAAAGGCCGGATCGAGGCCCGCATACGCACAAAACAAGCAACCCTTTTACCTGCACACCCGCAAATGATTGCGCTTAACGAGAATTTACAGGCGGTGAAGGTGCAAATTGCCGAGACAGGGCGAGCGGCATTAACCAGCATTGAAACGCAAATTGCACAAATAGACGGATTTGGCCAGGCACGAGAAGCACAAAACGCAGCTTTTGCCGCTCAAACCGCAGCATATCTTTTGCAAGATGAAAAACAAACACTGCTGATGCAAGAGCTGGATAATAGCTTGAAAAAACTTGCCGCACTGACAAGCCAGTTAGTGCAGTTGGAAGATCAGCAAAATGCGCAAGGCGGGCAGCTAAATGCCCGTTTGGTAGCCAAAGCAACAAAGGCCAACCCCAAATACAACAATGCATTCGTATACAGCGCTATAGCGTTTGCGCTTTGTTTTATTACCGGTTGTTTAGTGGTGCTGGCAAAAAGTTATGTTAGTGGTGCGTTTCGTCGCCAAGACAGCCTCCCGCAAGAAGCATTAGCCGTACCTGATGCAGTGCAAGCAAAGGGCACAACGCATAATTCGCAGGGGTCGAAAGATATTGTGCACTCCCTTACCCACCAAAACGAACCGCATAGCGGTATGGCGGAACAAGAAAAAGCCGTGAAGCGGATTGTCGTGCTCACTATTGATAGTGAAGCGCTCTCCAGCCATGTGGCCGCTCAATGTAGCCGCCGCTTGGCAGAGCGCGGTATTATGCCACTACGTGTGGAGGTGAGCGATAGCAAAGCGCAATTATCACAGCAGGCGAGCGATAACTACGGTTTTGCCGAGTTACTAGAAGGTTCCGCCGCTTTTGCGCAAGTGATCTATCGTGATAGCGATACAAGAGCGCACATTATCCCGCATGGCCAACACACTATTGAAGATGACGCGATTTTAAGTGGCCGCTACCAGTTAATTATGCAAGCGCTTGATGCCACCTACGATGTGATCGTTGCTGATTTGGGATTGATGGATGCTTCGCTTATTGGAGCGCAAATGCTTGCCGAGGCTGATAGGGTCATTATTGCCAGCGATGGCTCCCCAGCGGGGCCTGAACTGGAAGACGCGTTAAGTTTGTTGAAACAGCACTGTAATGCACCAATTGAAGTGGAACGGATAAACCACTTTGATGGCGCCCACCACCTTGCCTATGATATCGCCGCTTAGAGCGTATTGCCGAAAAGTGGGTGCCGGTTACCGGATAAAAATACGCGTCAAAATAATAGGTTAAAGCAGGTTTGCTGCTTTTAAGCACAGTACACGACACATTTGCTGAGAGTGACTAAATCTGTTTGAGTGCTGGATTCTTCACCAAAAGGATCCAGAGCTTGTCCAACATCGA
>NZ_LLWE01000011.1 GCF_001562055.1 Polycladidibacter stylochi
GGCAAAACCGACTGGAAAAAATGGCAGCATGAGGCTTAAATAGAAAACAAGGATCCTCTTAAAACATGGAGGGAACTTGGGGAGCAGGTCAATGTAAAGATCATTTCTGAATTCTTATATTCAATTAACTAGATCAATTGTAGAACTAACTACTAGTGTCTCCAGTATTTTCCAACTTATAAAATGATATTGGAGGTACGGTATTTTCTACCAAGCCTGTTATACCAAGATGATCTTTATCCCAAGTTACACCTTCTTTCATGAGATTGGTGCCCACTATTGTATAAGCTAAATTGGGGTATTTTTCAGCTATAGTTACCAAAGCTGAAGATATAACACCTACCACTAGGCGGGGTCTATTATTTTCTAAGAACTTTTCTGCAGTATACTTACTTTCCTTATCAACATCCTCAACACCATGTATACTAGAAAGCAACTGCTTTTTAAATAAAGAGCTGTCCCTTGGGTGGAATTTTATTTTTACGTCCAACCCAATCCCTTTTAAATAATTGATTGTATTTTTATAAATATCAATCTCATTATCCATAGTTGTCATTTCTGTATTGTATAGGTTTTGCGTAATTAACAATGCGTAATTGCCTTGTTTTAATTGTTTACAATCATCACTCTCATTATCTAAATAGCAAACTATATCACTATGAAAATGAGGGAATTTATTTTTCTGAATAAAAATACTTGAATTTTCAATAATATAATTGGGCACACCTAACAGTTTATTATTTGTATAGTAAGCCACAATGCGCTTAAGGTGCTCACTAGCAATTCCTGAAGAAGTCATTTTTTCATATTGCTTCAATGTAGGTCTGTTAATTTTCATGTCTATTTTACTTCTCAACCCTTCATCATATAGCACAATAGAAGAATTCAAAAATGTTTCAACAATTGCCTTTTCAGGAGGATGAAATAATTTAGGAAGAACTAATTCTTCATAGTTATAATAGCCTAAATCATTAACTAGTTTTGCTTTCCAAGAATTCCTTTTATATAGTTTTCTCAATCCACGGATCACATTTGGTTGGAATAAATCCTCGCTTATATATATATTAGAAAACAAACCTGTTTCATGAGCATCTTCTGCCAATTGCTCTAATTTTTCAATTGAAGCGTCCTTATAATATATCAAAAGATCGATACTTTTGGTGCTATTATATCGTTTTTTGATCACCGCTTGCAATGTCTCAAATTGAGGCTTACCAAGACAAACAGCTAAAGACCTTGATTCCAATTTATTATTATTAAATTTATACTTTGTAGTCTCCAGCCACTTTTCTGAAAAAAACGTAATAGCTTTAATGGATTTATTACGTAAGCTACTATTTGATCGCTTCACTAGATATAAAGGTGCGATCGTGATAATTTTAGTAACGAGATACTTTAATAAGTTCATATTGTGTAGCTTCTTAACTCTACTATCTGAATACTTTTTAAAGTTATTACTTGCTACTGTATTGGTTAATATTTTAAGATCAGATACGCCAGTATGAAATTCACTCTGATAATCAGTGAATATATCTTCATACCTGTATTGTAGTTTACTTGCATGATCGAAACCTATTTCTCCACTACTGATTGCGTCAGCAATGTACTTTATCCGCCATATGCTTAATTGTTCATATCTATTGATTTTAAAGTTAGTGTAAGATTCAAAGCTAGCGTGGTATGGAGATTCGGCCTGTTTCCAAGAATTAATTTCTGCAGATATATTGTAGGAGGCTATATCAATACTATTTTTTCTCTCATTGACAAATTCAAAAACCTTATACCAGTCTTTTTTAACGATTAAATTTTCAAGATTAAGGTTTTCAAGATGCAGTAAAGCATAGCGATTATCAGTTATTATATATCTTTTCTTATAGACACTTGGAACAATATTGACATGCATAGAATTTAATGGGTCAAAATACGATAACCCATCGTCACAGTATGCTATATCTTTGAACATACGTCCTCGGAAGAGAGGTTCTTTAGTTGTTAATTTAGATCTATCTAGTATTGAAGAATCCGAAGTCATATCTAACCAGGGTAGTGCTAAACAATCACCTGGTTTCATAATAGAGAGTACATCTCTAAAGTTAGCTCCCGTTTTCAACCAATGGCCAGACAAAATTTCATCTGCATCCAATTGCACAAAGTGTGTTGCATCAAGGGAACGAGCCGCCTCAAATAGCTTATTATGTGCATAAGATTCATTGAACAACCAAGCTTTATTATCAATTATTTTTTTAACTTTATACTTAGTAGAAATTCTCTTAATTACGTCTAATGTCCCATCATCAGAACAATCATCATAGACAACTATAGCGTCAACAAAATTACTAAGAGTTGATATAGCAGATTCTATGATATTAACCTCATTTCTAACACGCATTATACCAACGATATTAATGTTTTCTTTCGAGGATTCTATTTTATCTGGTTCTACTAATTCTCCCTTAAAAGCCGGCAAATCTTGATCAATTTTTGTCAAACAATCTAATATGTATGCATGCCTTCTAGTCTGTAAAAAACTACTTGTTACCATAAGACCAACATTAAAAGAAAGGCCGTAATACGCACGTAAATAGTGCTCTCTATCCCCTGTCTCAGTTGCTATAAAGTATAAAATCCTGAAATAGCTATCATTCCTAGCAGCATTTAATGGAATTTTCGATGATAAAAAACTATCCATCAGAGTGGTTATATCAGTATAATCCTTAGAAAAAAATTTTAAGATTAATTCATAGAAATATCGACCAAATGATGGAGCCCTATTGCTTAGCTCCTCACGACACCTTTCTAGCAACTCTACATCATTAACGATTTCATTTTCGTATTTAAATATTCTTAAATCACTACGTTTCTTTATACAATCTAATATTTCTTCTTCTTTATTCTTAAAGTCATTAGATTTTATTTTATAAGATGATATACTATTAATCATTTTATTACCCTAGGGATATCAAGTGCATAGGTGATATTTAAATGAAACTAACCTATGAAGCTTCCATATTTTTGCGATTTTCGTGCCATTGGCATATCTAGTAGTGGTGTACAATATGATGTTTTTCGATTCCAGTATTTTTTAAATGTGATTCATAAAATCTGGATTTGTAGTTGCCTGCTACCCTTAATTTGCTCCTCGTTATTATAGGATTCTACTTAACCTTGCGCTATTCCCCGTTTTGGGACCACCCGGCTGGAAGATTTTCCGGGGTGTTTCACTCAAATCAGAGTATCGTCAGCTGAGCATTTACGAGCGCTGCAGGGGGCTTATTCCCAATATCGCTATGAGCGGTTGACCTCGTTGTAGTCTCTACGCCAAGTCTCCAATTTTTCACGGGCTCAAAAAGCCTCATGAACCAGTGTGCATTTAAGCATTCATTCCGCAAAGAACCGTTAAAGCTTTCAATGAAGGCATTGTCTGTCGGCTTTACTGGACGCGAAAAGTCGAGGGTGATACCTTTCGTGTCGGCCCACAGATCAAGATCACGAGACACGAACTCGCTGCCATTATCACAGCCTATGACTTAAGGGTACCCGGTCCCCCTACAGACCCTTTCCAGTGTTTCAACGAGGTTTTCTCCTTTGGAACTAAGTCTTGGATCTGTGACAGACGAAAAGCGGGAATAGCTATCAATGATGGTAAGGATACGCAGTTTGCGACCGCTCGCGAGCTGATCATGGACAAAATCCATCGCCCAAATCTGATTGGTATGGGTTGGCTCACTACGATCTAGCCGCAGCTTTGCTTTAACCTCTCGTTTGGTCGTTTTGTTGCGCAGTTGCAGGCCTAACTCATTGTAAAATCGGCGCACACGCTTGGGATTGATCTCCCAGCCTTCTCGCCGCAAAAGGACATGAACCCACCTGATACCAAATCGGACACGGGTTTTACAGATCTCTTTTATGCGCAGCTTTAAAGCAGCCTGATCACCACGCTTTGGGGTATAGGTGTACAAAGAACGATCAATCTTCAATGCCTTGCAGACCTTGCGAACGGATACATTCCATGTCTCGCGAACCTCATCAATCAGCAAACGTTTGCGAGCAGGCCTTAGAGCTTTTTTGACAAAACATCGCGAAGCATTGCCTTGTCCAAGGAAAGGTCCGCGACCAACCGCTTCAAGCGCCAGTTCTGTGCTTCTAGCTGTCTCAGACGCTTCATCTTCGAGAGTATAAGCCCGGCATACTTCTTGCGCCAATTGTAAAATGTTGCTAGGCTTACTCCAGACTTGCGACAGACATCGGCTATCGCCATGCCATCTTCAGCCTGCTTTAAAACAAAGGCAATCTGTGCCTTATGAAAACTTTGAGGCTTTCATCGAATTCTCCTCCTCCCGACAACGGGAGTTTAAATGGAAAACTCCAACCTGAAACGGTCCTAATTATTGGGGGGCATATCAAGTTGAGACTCGTTCATTTAACACAGCGAATAACGCACGCTTCTCCGACGCAAAAGCGTTTTGCGACTTGCCGCATAGATAGCACTTCCGTCTCACGGTTGGAGAGAAACTAACGACGAGCAGAAGAAGAGTAGACCACAAAAACAGTATAATCAAATTATATAAATTTGGCTTTATCGTGGATGAATTCCTGTTTATTATCATAGTTGAGAGTCGGGATACTAATAATGACGTAATCTGTGTACTTTTCAAGCTTCAAGTATCAAAAGCAATAACTAGTAGTCATCGGACTTAGGAGGACACTATGTAGCTTACCTTTTAGCGAATTTATGCCTGATATGGAAAATAGAACCTGATGGGTGTGTCCTGTTCGATAAGAAAATGAACCACGTTCTGCTAGGCGCATTGTCTGTTCGGGAACCAAATCCGAAGCCAAGAATATGTGCGACCCGAAAAAATTACCTTGCATACCATCTCACACAATTTGAGAAGTTAATTTGTCAACGGATATTGGTACATCCTAACGTAGTTTATTCTGCCTCAATCTACTCCCATATAGACATGCGCTCTGTCTTTTTTTGAAATGCTGTTGCAAATGAACTGGCCCTGGCACGTAAGAGTGCTAACCGGCCTTCAAGTGTACGTGTGTAGACTAGATTGCTTTTTCCCACGTATCTGTTCCATTTTTTAGCAAAATATTGCGCGTTTTTCTTTGTCTGACCGATAATTGCCGGAACTGGATGATAATCTTTTCTGTTAAATCCCCATAGCTTTGAGTGCCGTTCGAGCAAATAGCGAGGGTTGCCTGTCGGTCCTAAAACCTCTTGCATCGCCTCTAGAAATAATCGTCGTTCAGCATCTGTTGCTCCATCCAAACGGCAATAGACAATGCCCATGCGGTTTTGATGCGCTTGTAGTCTCAAATTATGCCTGCCGGTTTTGATGTGCCCCATATGCTCTAGTGTTTCCAGGAGCGCCCACCCAACCTGTTGAAGTGATTTTTCCAACGTGCCATTGCATACAAGAAGTTTGATAGCTTTGTATGCTTTCGGCACGCTATAAAAAGCTATCAAGCCGAGGCTCACCATAATGAGCCAAACAAGTTCCACTCCCATTGCCGCCACTCTTGGTGTTTGCAACAGAACAAATGCCCCCATCAGTAAAGCGCCAAATAGTGTGTACTTAATTGTTTCATATAGAGTAAATCCACTGGGTGCATTATTGGCTGCTGTATACTCTTGCATTTCCGGCTTTGGGCTAGAACCTTGCAATGCGTCATTCCATATGTGATGTAGCCTCTCTCTTGCGTGAGCACTCTTCAGTGTCTTTTGATTGAGTTGCCAAACACCCGCCTCTGTCCATTTTGTTTGCCCAAGACCTAGTCGTTTGAATCCACTTTCAATTTGCAATGGGTAATCATAGGTAACACCTACAAAAGCTTTAAAACGCCTTTGAATCATGCGTAAGTCTTCACCAAGGTCTTGCTGAATATCTTCAAATTGATCAAAAGCCCGTTGCCTTTGGTCTCCTCCTCTCGCATATGAGCTTAACTTCTCTTCCAGATTTTCAATATCAAGTGACGCCAAATGCCAAATATTTGCTGTTTTCTTCGGCCTTTGTGGATCAATTCTTATTGCTCGCCCTCGCATCTGGTTTGAAAGCATGTATGAGCCTACATTGCTGGCAAGTATTAAACTATTAATAGTTGGAGCATCCCAGCCTTCACCTAGTAATGCCTGTGTACCCACCAAGACCGATATTGCACCTTGATTAAAAACCTCTGTTATCAGGTAAACAATTTTTTGTTTGTGTTCTCCATTGATTTGTAGCTGTACAAAATTCTTATCATGTGGCAATGGCGCAAAATGAAAGTACCGAGCATCAATATTGTTTGCAAAAGCAACTCGTTGAAAGACTTTCGCCGCCTCTGCGGGTAGGATAATCACTGAACCCGTCAAAACACCAAGCTTAATATTAGGAATTTTGGCCCTGCGAAGATGCTCGAAAATCGGTAGGACACCAAGTTTACTTAGTGGCTTAATATCATTTATTGATTTTGGTAGTTCTTCAGAGCGAATGTAATCAGAGAGCACAACAAGTCGCAGTTCATCGCCTAACTCCCGTGCTTCCTCAAGCGTAATACTGCGAATACTCTCAAGCTTACCTAAACTATTAGCTAGGATTTTTTTATACTCTTTGGGATTACTAATAGTGACTTGTTTTCGATCAATTACCCCGATCCTCTTCAACTCGAATGCCAATTCCTCAATTAGTTTTTGATTTTGAGTAAAGTATTTGGCTTGAGAATAAATAACTCCGTCAAGCAGCACTTCTAGCCACTTGGCATCCAATGGTGGAATGCTCTCGTTCTTCGCGCCTAAAATTTCCAGTACATATGCAGGCGGAGCATATCCAATCGCCCTAAAGAAAATAATTACAGACGTAAAAAATTTTGGATTTGAGAGTATTTCTTCAAGGTGTTGTTGGGGCGAACTCACCCATGGGTGCATTTTCAAAATTTCTATAAAATCTTGATTTTGTTGTAACTGGTAGGTGAAATCAGCTATATTTTGTTTAAATTGGTGTAATTTATGAAGTTCATATTTAGTTGGTAGTGAAAAATGTAGGTAGTCTTGATGCGGGCATAAATCTCCTTGTTTCACAAGTTCGGGTACCGAGATTTCAGCATCTATAGGACCGCATAACTTCTCATATTTTTGCCATTCCTTATAATCGACATCATAGGGTGGCGTAGCTGTTAATGAAACAACAGTTGGCTTATGCAACCCCTCTTTTAAGTGACTTAAAGCTTTCCACCATTCATTTCTTAAATGATGCGCTTCATCTAATATAATTGTTTGCACATCCAGAGTAGCAAGATGTTTAATGATATAGGGGACTTTATGTTTTTTAGTGGTGGCAGTGGCCTGTTCACCTAGATTGTAATCGAATTCCTCCTCTAACTCCTCAGCACCTGTTAATGCTGCATGTAGCGCTTGATAGGTACACACCGTTAGTTTCTTTGGTTTGCGAAGGTCATTTGAAATCCAGTCTGTAAACGCAGCACCTTCATCCAGAAATAATGAAGTCACTCGGTCAATCCATTGATTACGTATAGCAATAGATGGTGCTAATATTATGGTTGGTTTATCCAGTCTACGCATAACCTCTAAACCAAGAATGGTTTTACCCGATCCCGGAGCTGCTACAATGTGTAAATGATCGTCGTCTAAATGACCATCCAGTTCATCAAGTACACGTTTTTGATAGGTTCGCCAATTTGACTTAAATTGTAAATTGCAAAACGTCATTTTATTAGAATCACTTTAATAATCGAATACTTCAAATAGAAGTTAATCATAAATTGTTGAATTGTTGAATTGTTGAAAAGAAACAAACATATCAAAGTTTTTTGGTGCTAAACACAAAAGCCCTGCTTATTTTATTCTGCAGGTCTATTTCTATAATAGATATATAATGAAGATTCTTTGGTTGCGGGGGTAGGATTTGAACCTACGACCTTCAGGTTATGAGTTAGTATCTCCAGTTGTGCACCTACATTCATCAACGCACAAAAATATCCTTATCATACTGATTCAATTCAACTATTTATAGAGTTACGTGCACACACATTCACAATTTATGCTTGTATTTCGATTTCAATTGCTTCCATATAGCTTCCATAAAAGGAATTGGAAGCATGACAAAACTCTCTAAGAGAACCATAGATACTTTAGAAATCAAATCATCAGATTACTTCGTATGGGACGAAACCCTACCCGGCTTTGGCATTCGTATTATGCCATCAGGGCGTAAGAGCTTTCTCATTCAATACCGCGATGACAGCCGCCGCACCCGTCGCAAAGCCATTGGCAGATATGGCACCATAACCGTTGATGAGGCCAAGCGCGAAGCAAGAGAACTACTGGCAGCCGTGACACGCGGTGAGAACCCCGCTGAAGAAGACAAGCGCCAAAAAGCCAGCCCAACTGTTGCTGCTGTTTGCGAGCGCTTTTTAAAAGAGTATGTGCCTTTGCACTGTAAAGCCAGCACCGCCAAAGAGTATAAGCGCTGCGTTGAGCTGTTTATCTCCCCTGCCATTGGCACCCATAAAATCAATAGTGTGAAGCGGTCCCATATTGCCAGCCTACAGGCAAAACATAGCGCGACCCCTTACCAAGCCAACCGCACCCTTGGCGTACTATCGGTATTGTTTAAGCAGGCCGAGATTTGGGGACTGCGCGAAGAAAACACCAACCCATGCCGGAATGTTAAGAAGTACGAAGAGAAGAAACGCGAACGCTTTTTAAGTACAGAAGAACTACAAAAACTCAGCGCCTGTTTAAACCAGATGGAAGCGGCCAAGTTAGAAAGCCAAGCAGCGATTAACTGCATTCGCCTTTTGATCCTGACCGGTTGCCGCCTTGGCGAAATACAGACCTTGAAGTGGGATTACATCAAAGGTAATTCAGCTTACTTGCCAGATTCCAAAACAGGTGCCAAGCGCGTTTATCTTGCCCCTGCCACATTGGAGGTGCTGGCAGGTATCGAGCAGCTTCCAGATAATCCCTATGTGATTGTGGGCAAGCTGCCCGGTTCTCACTTGAGCGATATGCAAAAGCCGTGGCGGCGCATTCGTAAAGCTGCCAAGCTGGAAGATGTCCGATTGCACGACTTGCGACACTCGTTTGCCACCAGCGCTGTTGGGCTGGGTGAAAGCCTGCCGATGATTGGTAAGTTATTAGGTCATAGCCAAGTACAAACCACCGCCCGCTATGCCCACTTGGCCGATGACCCTGTACATATGGCAGCGGCCCGCATTAGTGATGAGTTAGCGCAAATCATGTCGCGCACAGAATAACTTTAAAGAATATTTCTGAATAAATGCTTGGAAGTACTGCCCTCCTCAAATCTCCTTGAAGATTTTCTTTGAAAAATCATGGGAAGTGACAGTCTTTCAAGCATAATTTTTGGAATAATGCATCTTAGGCGTCTTGTCGGTTATCGACGCAGCTAAGCGATTGATGCTAAATTCAAAACTATTAACTGTAAGCCGCATAATATCTGAGAATTCTTTATAAATGACCCCTTTCGACATTTGGAGCAAAGGTGTTCCTCTTCAGCGATCCCCGTTACACTTTGCAAACAAGGACAAGAAAGCCGAGTTTCGAAGGCTTCGAGCTGAGAACTCCCTTAAAAAGATAATGGAGCGGACAAAAGCTCTTTATGATGAAGGTAAGCCATTTCATGAAGCAATGTCTCACGCCTATATCTCTAATAATAGCAGTGAGATTTATAAGGGTTTTGAAGCGGTTATCACACAAGCCATTGAGA
>NZ_LLWE01000025.1 GCF_001562055.1 Polycladidibacter stylochi
CTCTACTGTTTGTTTTGCCAGCTACACTTTAAAAGATCCCTTTCCTCTCGAAGAAGTTTAATTTTCTTGTGCAAACGGGCCAGCTCATTGCTGACATCCTCATGCGGGCCAGACAGCAGATCCTGGTCCCGGAACTCCCGAACCCAACGCTGCAAGCTTGAACGCGCTACACCTAAATCCTCCGCAATTTCTTTAATTCCCCGTCCACTCACCTCAACAAGCCGCACAGCTTCCCGCTTAAACTCTTCTGTATAATTTGGTCGCCCCATGAAGTCCTCCTGATCTTAACTTATCAGAAGTCCCTCCACTTTTCCCCGGCCAGTCCACTACCAGTTTGACCATCATGATAAACACCTTCCCCATGGCAGCGCTTAACACCCAAAAGCTTTTGCGGCAAAGGAAGCTTCAAAAAGTAAGGTTTGCCCTCTGAATTTTTCAGAAAATCCGGCCAAATATTAACTTTTGTTTCCCTATCAAGATAAATATTTTCAGACTCGACAGGAGATACAAGCACAACGTGCAATTGCAACTTCACCCCACATTGTTTTGCAAGGTCTCTGATCTTCTTCCATCCTTCAATTTTTTTAGCAATCTGTTTGCGTGACCAGATACCAACCCCCTTTGCCTCGCAAATAATTAACGTTTCATCATAGGCAATCAGTAAATCCGCATCCAACTGATTTCCTTCCACTATCTGCGCAATTCCATCACAGCTATTTTAAAACTCATCCCCTCGCCTCGCGAGATAATTACCTTTCGTCATCCACAGTGCGGCACAAATCCAGTCAAAGTGATAGTCCATCGCCCACCATGCATTATGTGGCATTGGCGCACTCAAACCAAGTTCTCTATCAATTTCACTTAAAAAATTACGATCCAATTCTGAGAATTTACTAGCGCCAAGAGTTTTATGTAAAAGCCAAAATCGTTCTTTCCGGTTCAGTATCCTAAAATTCTCTACAAACATATTCCCCGTCCCAATTCAAATTAACAGCTTTCAAATAACTTAATGACCAATAGTAGCTTCATCTCATTTATTTTATCGCAATGATTAGTTATATTTATATACAAAATAGTATTTTAGAAATATATTTTATGTAGTTATATAGTAAAAAGACAACTCCCGAGCAGATATCAGATCTTTTAACAGTAATAGCAACGGGAAATTGTGAATAAAAATCTTATATTTTTAATTATATTCTCTAATTTTGCTTTTTATAAGATTTTCCAGTTGCTCAACCAATTGCAATCCCAAAGCATTGGTTTCATCTTTCGCATCTTCATTTACCATTGCTCGAATGGCATCAATGTTTTGCCCTATAAGTTCTTTCGGAAAGCTATTGTCTTTTTTTGCATAATATAGGAGCGAGCTTAAATTTCGTGCGGCCCGGCCTATGAGTGGGTAGCCAAGGGTTTCAGACTGGCCCTTTAAATCATGCACACTACAAAATAGAGCTTCAAAGTTTGCTTCAGTGAAACCTTGGCTCAAAATGGTATCCCAAGCGGTTACAAGGTCCTTAACTTCTTTTTCCATCCAACCGGAAAACTGTATAGAAAGCTTGCCAACTGCAGCCTCTGCAGCTGCTACCGGGTTGAATTTTTGCGCTTCAATAGGGCTTAATTGACGAACTTTTTTTGATAAGTCTGAAGGGGGCTTCAGGAGTTCGTATTCTTCACTTTGCGGCAAGCCGTTTTTTACTGACATGAACGGTTTCCAGTTATTCTAACTCTCTTTGTCTTCGGGATTGATATGAACAAAGTGAACATTTCACATTTGTTCAATCTGCCGCACGCTGAACAATATTACATTTTTACTAAAATATGTAAATTACAGATGTTAGTATTTGAACATTTCTGTAAGGATACGCTCATCCCAATTATGATCGTAATCAAACATCATGGTGCATCGCGACGTTGGGTCTTGAAAAGCCTTTATAGTTGCAACCGCTCGAAACTCCTCATGATCGGCAGTTGCGCTAACTGGCCGCTTATCGGCTTCCAAAACCTCAATAGTCACAGTGGATGTATTGGGCAAAAGCCCGCCACGCCAACGCCTTGGGCGAAATGGGCTGATGGGCGTAAGGGCAAAGAGTGGCGAATCCAATGGCAAAATTGGGCCATGTGCTGATAAGTTATAGGCCGTGCTGCCTGCCGGTGTTGCAAGTATAACGCCATCACAAACGAGCTCATCCATTCTCACGCGATTGTCGACGGTAATGCGTAGCTTCGCCGCCTGATGTGTTTGGCGTAGAAGCGAGACCTCGTTAATGGCACGTGCTGTGTATGAGCGCCCGATGCTATCCGTGGCCTCAAGACACAGGGGGTGGATGCTTCTGGTTTCTGCGTTGTTCAAGCGCTCCAACAGTCCATCTGGACGGTATTCGTTCATTAAAAAGCCGATTGAGCCGCGATTCATGCCGTAAATTGGCTTGTTGCTGTTTAGGTGATCATGAAGGCATTTTAACATCATGCCATCGCCACCCAAGGCAATTATGACTTCGGCCTGTTCGCTTGGGTAATTGCCGTAGAGCGCGGACAACTCTTGTTGGGCACTATCGGCTTCGCCCGTACCGCTGGAGAGAATAGCGAGTTTGGTATATTGCGGATTGGGCAAAGGGGGCTCCTGAGACTTAGTGGCTTAACCATTTGAAACATGCTGCTGATTCAGTAGCTATCTTTCGGTTTTAACTCTAAAAAAAACTGGAGAGAAAGACAAAATCATTTCCTGCTACTTTTATCCAGTATGATTGATGCGAGTTTACCACCCTGTAAGGGGTATGGAGCACCAGTTGTGAATGGAAAGCTTATGGGAAGTTTTTGTAGATGACGCACTGCTAGAAAAGCAAAACACTCGGCCTCCACAGCATCGCCACGCCAATCAACATCCTCTGCCAAGTGAACAGTGACACCGGCAATATTGGCAATTAATCGCATCATTTCTTTGTTTTTTCGGCCTCCACCACAGGCAATTATTCGCTTTGGATAGTAAGGTAATTGATGTAGAGCGATTTTTATTGCTTCGGCGATAAACGCGGTCAAGGTCGCAGCACCATCTTCTGTACTAAGACTGTTGACCGCTTCTGTGGTGAAGCTGTTACGATCCAATGACTTGGGATAGTTTTGTGTGAAAAAAGGATGCTTGAGATATTGCGCTAAAATATCTTGGTTTACCATTCCTGATCTGGCGTATTCACCATCACTATCATATGTTTGAGAGGTATTTCTGGATATCCAGTCATTTATAGGGGCGTTGGCAGGACCACAGTCAAATGCACAAAGGTTTTCATCACCATCCCACCAGGTAAGATTGGCAACACCGCCTAAATTGAGAATTGCGATGTCTTTTGCCTGCCAGGGTTGTGCCGATGTATCGGTTGAAAGCCTGCGAATAAGCGCACTGTGATAAATAGGAGCCAGTGGCGCACCTTGGCCCCCCTTGGCAATATCTGCGGCTCTAAAATCGTAAACAACCGGTATACCTGTAAGCTGTGCTAATAGACTGCCATCACCCAGTTGACGCGTATCTCCGGCCCTATGGCTGGTAGCTGGGCGATGTAAAACCGTTTGGCCGTGAAAACCAATAGCCTTGACTAGTTCTGGCTTTATGTCTTCCTGTTTCAAAAAAGAATTGACAGCATTGGCCTGTTCAATTGTTAAGGCCCGCTCAGCCTCTTTAAAAATAGCAGGCTCTTGGCTGGCAAATTGCCAGCTTTCAGCAGCTTTTAATGCCGCATGAATCAGCTCTGTTGTGCTTTGCGAGTACGGGTGAAGCTTGAATGGGCCATATTCCTCTATCTCGACACCATTCGTTTTTATCAGAGCGACATCGATGTTGCCGTCACAGGCTGTGCCAGTCATGAGGCCTAAAGCCCAATAGGAAGTCATTGTAAGCTCCATAATCTCTTATATATGTTAGGCAAAAATAGCAGGATTGTACCACATTCTTTTATGCCTTAAGTGCCTAAGCAGCATGGGAGAAGCTACCTTTATTGGGCTTTCTTCAATCATTTCTTTTAGATTGGAACAAATAGCTATGAATTACAATTTGAAAATTGCATGCCCGCTCATTGGGCTTCTGTTTGTTTTCGGCACTTCCCCTGCCGGAGCAGATGCATTGAAAACAGCAACATTAAAACTCTGTGAGAAGTTAAAGCACTGTGTTGCCGTTGAGTTTGAAAAAACACAACCGCTAAGTGAAGAAATGCGCACTGTTTTAAATGATACAATGAAAGAAGCTTGCGATAGAATTCATGGAGATTATTCAATTGCTTATCAGCAAGAAAGTTTATTAGCACCTGCTGTTGCCTGTGTGGAATCGATGGCAAAACTCGAATGTGGCGACTTGAAAGGGCGTGATAAACCGAAGACTGAGGAATGTATTGCTTTTGAAAGTGACTATAACTCACTGAATTAACATATAATTTTCATGAATATGCATGCAGGCACTTGCATTTTTTGCGTTTTTCTAGAGCTTGTAATAGTAAGTGTGAAGCCATTTATACCATAATATGAGTTGTAGGTGTGCTCTGAGCTTAAATCCGCATTGCTTATTGGAATAACTATTCGTGAGTGGAAGATGCAAAACTTGAATGGGCCGAATGCTTATGAAGTGGGAAACCTTCCACGGCTAGCTTTGTTGTTACTTGCAGCTGGGCGTTCTAAACGTATGCAAGGGCAAAACAAAATGTTGCTGCCTATTCACCGTGAGCCAATGGTCAAAAGGTGTGCAGAGCGTTTGCTTTCAAGTGGGTTAGGGCCTCTCTACGTCGTTACGGGCCATGAGAGCGAAAAGGTTGAAAATGCACTCAGCTCTTTAGAGCTACAAAGAGTTTACAATGAAAACTATCTGGTTGGTCAAGATAATTCAATTTCCTGCGGATTCGAATACCTCAATGCTTTAGATACCAGAAAGTATGATGGTGTTTTACTAGCGAAGTGCGATATGCCATCACTTGGGATACACCAATATCGGCTTATCGCTGAAGCTTATTTAAAAGCTAAAGGGCAAAAGCTGATTGTACCCGTACATCAAGGTGTCTCTGCTTATCCGTTGGTTGTTCCTGTGCATTTGATTGGCGCTGTTGCCAACGGCGAGTTGAAATTAAGAAAGTTGGTTAAATATGGATCGCCACCTCAATATGAAGCGCAAATAAAGTATATTGATGTAAGTGATCCGGTGTTTACCGAGGATATTGATAGTCCTGAAGATTATGAGCGCGCCACGGCGTGGCACTCCCAAAGGTAGATTAAACTTAACGGCACTTTAGTCAGAACTTAATCCATAGAGTTGGCATATTATTGCTCAGCCCGGTAATAAAGAACTCGGGCCTACAGCTCGTTGATTAAAGCTATAATAAATAAAAATAATCAATATCAAATCGTCGCATTTCGAATGAGAATATGGCATGCTTTTGGTGTAATCTAATAGATATATTTCCAAATATTCTCTCCTGCGAAAATAATCCACTGATTATTCGCTTATATCGTTGCAATTGGTTAACCACCTTTGAGGGTTACACCAAAGGTAGCGTAAGCAATATTCTGCCGCAAATAGTGATTATATCGATTAAATATTCTAATTGTAAGTCATTTTTGATAGGATCTCATTTTGCTGCATATTTACTTATATTTGTAGCGGTGAGACATGTAAGTTCACTCGTAAAACTTTAGTGGACACTGGCTTTAGGTCCTGTAAAAAGCTGCCCCATCTTGTTGGAAGTATGTGCTCATTTTATCTCGTTTTGTTAATTAATGCGCATATATATTTCAAATTCCAAATCTGAGAGTGAAAACACTTTCAATTCACACAACCTCGATGGGTTAACAATGCAACGTGAACAATGGGGAAGCCGATTTGGCTTCATTATGGCTGCAGCAGGTTCTGCTGTTGGCTTGGGAAATGTCTGGAAGTTTCCATATCTTGCGGGCTCGGAGGGCGGTAGCGCCTTTTTGATTATTTATATCGCTTTTATGGCAACAATTGGCATTGGCCTCATGATGGCAGAAATCGCTATTGGCCGCAGCTCCCAACTCAACCCTGTTGGTGCATTTCGTAAACTTGGTGGTGCAGCCTGGTCCTGGGCTGGTGGGCTGGGTGTTTTAACAGCAATCATTATACTTTCATATTATTCAGTTATTGGTGGTTGGACGATCGCCTATTTTGTTGACACCATCACAGGTGCCACATTCGGTGGCAGCGCCGAGTCACTGGGCAGCCAATTCGGCGCTTTGGTAAGCGATACAACACGTCCGCTTATTTATGACATTATCTTTTTGGGCTTGACCCTTGCTGTGGTCATTGCTGGTGTGTCTGCTGGTATTGAGAAGGCTGTTAAGGTTTTAATGCCACTGCTATTCTTGATGCTGATTGTGCTGGTTGCGCGTTCGGTAACATTGGATGGCGCATCTGCGGGTATTGATTTCCTTATGAAGCCCAAATGGGCTGAGGTTGACATGGGTACCGTTAGCGCGGCTTTAGGTCAGGCCTTCTTCTCGCTTTCCTTAGGGATGGGTGCGCTGATCACCTATGGATCCTACCTTGATAAGAAAACGAATATTCGCAGCTCTGCGGCATGGGTTTGCTTCCTGGATACATTTGTTGCTGTACTCGCTGGCTTCCTGGTTTTGCCTGCTGTGTTTGCTTTCGGCTTCGATCCAAGTGCCGGACCCGGTTTGACCTTCATCACTCTGCCAGCTGTGTTTAGTGATATGTGGGGTGGGCAGCTGTTCCAGGCCTTCTTCTTCTTCATGTTGTTTGTGGCGGCCATTACCTCATCTATCTCACTGGTTTCTATCCCTGTTTCCTACTTTACCGAGCAGTTCCGCATGAGCCGCGTTGGCGCGACGCTCACTGTTGGTGTGATTGTGTTCTTGCTGAGCATTCCTTGTTCCCTATCTCTGGGTATCTGGAGTGGTCACACATTGTTTGGTTATGGCGTACTGGATTTACTATCCAACACTGTTGACTGGTACTTGTTGCCAATTGGCGGCGTTGCGGTGTCTGTCCTTGTGGGTTGGGTTGCCTATGACAAGATTGCAGCCGAGCTGACCAACCAGGGTGAGCTGCCATTCCCAATGCTAATTGTGTGGAAGTGGATTATGCGCGTGGTAGCGCCTGTTGCAATTGCGTGGGTGCTCATCGGCCCGCTATGGGAGCGCCTTGCAGCGGCTGCTTAAAACATATTAGCAGTATTTGAATTTATAAGGCCGCGCTCTTTGGTGAGAGCGCGGCCTTATTTAGTTCATATATTGATAATCTAACATACTTTAAGAACTTGAATTTATAAGTGTAAGCTAAAATAGCAACATTTACGCCGCTAATAAATCTGCAACTTTGCGCTTTGCACTCTCACGTGAGGTTTCTGTTGCCAAACGCAGCAACAAATCCTGAAGATCACCCAACTCGGGAATAAGCAGGTCCCTCTGCTCTTCAAGCAGCTCAGTGACCACAACCCGCGTCTTTTCCCAGTGATCCATCACCAAACAACTTACTTCCTGCCAAAGCTCTAAACTGCGCTGTAATAAACCACAAACCCGCTCAGGCAGGCATGCTTTTAGCAGTAATGCTTTAACCGCATGGCTGCTAGGATCTTCAAGAATTTGAGCTATTCGAGTAACTGGTAACTCTGTAAGCCGGGCCAAAGCGCCTTCAAATAAAGGCGCACAGCCACATACTGCAGCGCGTAAAAGCAGCAAACCATTCATTTGTCCGCGTGCAACAAGGTGATCAATGAGGGCTTCTAGTTCATGAACATCCGCATTCCAGGCGAGTGATAACGTCGCTTTATCCTGTGCATCTTGGACGACTTCAATAGAAGAGCGCGAGACACTATCGCCATTCACTAACGGGTGAAACTGCAAGCTCTCGGTATAGCGCTGTATCAGCATATGGCGTTGTGGCATTGCCAAGTCTTCGCGATTGTTTAGTACCTCCTGAACCGATCGGCTATCACCAAATCGTTCAATGATACGTTCAAAACTGTGGCTCGTGATAGCAGCACGCGCATTTGCAATCAAAACAAGACAAGCATCTTGGCAGCCAACTTCTGCAATCGCAGCAGCAAGGCCAACCTCAATTTCAGCACGCGCTGCAATAGCCACCGAACGATCCCGGCCTCCTGAGGCTACAATATCAATAAGCTCAGCCTCATATAGATCCTTGGAAGTGGATAGAATAGGCAGAGCCACACAATCAACATCTTGAATAAGCGCCCCCAATAAAAAACGGGGCACACCAGAAGCTTCACTTAAAGCCAACGCAATCTCTTCACGAACAGCAACGCATGGGTCCTCAAGAAGATAGGTAAGTCCCGCCAGAACAGTTTCATAGGCATCAAAGGACAAGCTTTCAGACTTATAGGCACGCGACAAAATACGCGCTGCTTCAATCCGCCCTTCAACGGTGGCACCTCTTGCCCATTGTAGTAGTTGCTCTATGTCCATCCCTAGAATCAATCCTATAAAATACCCAAACGAAATAATATTGGTACACTATTAACGATAATTCTTAAGAGATTGTTCAATTCATAACTTGCACATAAAATATTAGTATTATTATTTTAAAACAGCTAGATATAATCCATTACGTCTAATTTCAAACTCTATTCCAGTAAATTACAACCAAAAAATGAACACTTTTATTCCGCATAGAAGATCATGTCTTCTTCAAAAACTCAGTAAGGTCAAGCGGCTGGTTAATTTTGGTAATTTTTGGCCTTGGCAATTGCTTTTGTGCATCCCGAACCTGTTCTTGCTCGGTAAAGGCGGTGAGATAGCTGCTATTTAAGGCAATACGCTTTTGTGAGCTTTGGTTATCACGAAAAAGCCGGTCAAATGGCCCTACCTCTTCTGCAACTCGAAAGGCCGTAAAAATGCGGCTGTGCGCACGCGCAGCAGGACTGTTCACCAGCTCATCATTTTGTGCAACTTGAGTGCTTTCCAGCCCCTTTTTTAAGAACAGCGCATCAACCCCAGAAAATTGAGCTATAAGCTTTTCATGAACATCTGCGACAGTTCTGGGCAGGTTATCACTTCCATAAAAGATCGAATGATTGGCTTTTGCTTGTGTAGGAAACATAACAGCTGCTGGCATTTGCGGTGCATTTACACTGGCTTTAATAAGCTTGGCACCACCACGTGCCCCTAAAAAATGGGCAAGGTATAATTCGCCGGCGCTGGGTTCTCTTTGTAGCTCTCGGCGTAGTTCCGTCGCATTGTTACTCGTAAATGCCCCTGCCACCAAAGCCGAAACTTCCGGATCATGTCTTAAATCAAGTATTTGCTTCTTTAATGTAGCATTGGCTACAGTATAATTACCGTTCCTGCCCCTTTCAATGTGTGCCGCATAATCACCAAGCCCAAGCGCATCACCATTTTTCTTTAGTGTTTCAAGCCATGTTGATTCAATAAACTGGAACAACCCTGAAGCAGTTGAATTTTGCGCCTTGGCACTAGGCTCTAAAGAAGACTCTTTAGCAGCAGCTCTCAACAAATAGGTAAAAGATGTGCCCGTTACCTTGCTGGCACTATCAAACGCTTGTTCAATACGGTGAGCAATTGTAGAATTATCGGCAACTTTCACAATGTTCCCCAAGCTTGCAACGCAACCTAAACTTAAATAAATTCATCTTTAGATTACTTTTATTCCGCTACTCTTGCAACCACTACGGTATTTTTAACGCTAAAATTACCAGCAAAGAGACTTTTAACGCGAAATTGAAACTATAATCGGTGAATATCTCTTCACTATTCAAGTTCCCGCGAGATACTTAAACATGCTCACTCTCTGCACTTGCCACACCGATGAACTTTCACAGCTAAAAATGGATGGGTTAAATTATCTTGTCTTAAAATCACATCGCAGTCCGCAATACCAATTGCCATTTGGTGAGCCAGCGTTGATAAATTCATATCTTCGCCAAGAGCAAGCGGACATTTTCTTTGAGTTACCATTTTTGCAAGAAGAAGCACTGCATAATGCACTTGCTCCTTACGATCTCAAGTATCTAAAAGGCATAGTCTGCCCGATCATTACAACAATCGCCGACCTGGAAAAGCTACACCTAATACTCTCCACTATCGAAATCGAATGGGGACTACCAGTCAATCACTTTAAACTCATTTTAGAATTTGGTGCAAAAGCCCAGATACCAAACCTAATCCCAAACAATTCGCCTGCGACAGGTCGAATTCTTGCAATTAAATGGAACCCCCAAAGCCTGCAAGACTTATTGGGAGCTCAAGAACAGTTAGAAAATACCAAGTGGCTGCCACCCTATGAGATATTGAGGAATAAGTGTCTTCTCATGGCAAAGAGTTTGCAAATAATTGCCATTGATGCTTGCCCATTGGAAAAAACAGATATTGGATACCAGAAGTATATTCAAAGTAGCCGGCAGCTAGGTTTTGACGCCATTTCGCTTCAAACTTATTCGTGCAAAAGCATCAATTAACGGAATAAACCAAAGACTTGATCAAGGGCGCCCGCAGCTATACGTCTCTTCAATATGCGCATAATCCATATATCCCAGCCGGCTTAAAGCCATCATTTTATTCGCCGCCACTTTGCCATCAACCAGCATATCCTCCATAATATGCACCCCGACAACTTCGCCAATGACCATGTAATTGTTTGTCTCAATCCCATTCCGGTCGTTTAATCGTTGAGTTGAAACGAGTTTGCATTCCAAAGCGGCCTTAGCTTTCGCAACACGTGGCGGCGCGACAACCTCACACTTTGCTTTTTCCAGTTGGCACAGCTCGAATTCATCTACTTCAGCGGGTACTGGTTTCGAGGTTATATTCATTCTCTCAAGCATGTCTGCATCAACAAAATTACAAACAAACTCGCCATTTAATTCTATGTTCCGCACACTGTCTTTATAACCACTGGAAGAAAACATCACCATCGGAGGATTATCGCAAACAGCATTAAAAAAACTATAGGGTGCGAGGTTGGCAATACCCTTATCATCTAAAGTAGAAATCCAGCCAATCGGCCTTGGTATTACGAGTGCTTTAAATGGGTCATGCGCCAAACCATGGCCATCACTACAACGATAAAACATTACTTCACCTTTAAATAAAAAGATTTACTATTCGATTTTAAATGTAAATTAGATAACCCTAACAGACAACCCGTGACGAAAGAGCAATACTTCGAATCTTCTTACCCATTGTTTTCTTGGGCTTATACCCCCGAGCAAATCTTAGGGTGCAACAAAACCAACCTATAACGTCAAAATACTTACTTAGAAGTATTCCTCATTTTTCACAAGAAGAACCTTAAATCCAGCCTATTTTTTATAGGCAACCCATGAATTATCCGTATATACTCGCCGCATTCTCGCCATATTTGCTTTAGTTTTCCCAAATCCCACAGTAAATCTTAACAAAACACTTCCAAAACGCATTTTCACAAGGTACGGTCATTCGCAACATATTTGGCACATTTTTTCAAAGTGTCGCCTTGCAGTAACACCCACAGTTGATGAGCGAGCGTACCTGTGAAGCCAATTTTCAGCGTGTCTTCATGTAAACAATTAGTACAGCGTGCAACTCTAGCATTCTTAGTTGCAACAGGCATGTCAATTCCGGCCCATGCCACGGGCAACCTGCCTCAACCGGAAACCAAACCTCTCACGCAAATTTTTGCGCCTGATGTTCTCTCTCAAACCGCAGCGCAAGCTCGCGCCTCAGGTCCAATTGCACCTGCGCCAATCAGTTATGACCCATTGAGCGGTTATCAAGGAGCATCACTCACCCCCACATTTAATACCAGTGTTTTACCTTACGCGCCAAATGCAAACAGCCAGCTGCAAGCACCGGACACAACAAAGCAAGCAACGTTATATCTGGTTGCGAAACTGGCAAAGGGCATGCCAAATCTCACCAAGGGTCTTACTTGGCATGTATATGAGGCCAAAGAAAACACCGACGGGTCGCTAAACCTAATCCAGACTGTCCAAGATAGCGATTGCGAATTACGCTTGGAGCCAGGCAGGTATCTGGTTCATACAGCCTATGGCAATGTTACCACTGTAACCCGATATGATCTCACACCAGGCGTCACAACGGGCACAATACTGTTAAACGCAGGCGGTATCCGCCTTGATGCAGCTTTTGCAAAAGATTTGAAAGTACCACGCTCACAATTGCGCTTTGATATCTATGACATGACATACGATAGTGAAGGCAATAGGAAAAAAATCGCATCAAACATCAAGGCTGGTGCATTAATTCCAGTTGCAGCAGGCACTTATCATATTGTCTCTCGCTATGGCGAAATCAATGCCAAGGTAAGAGCAGATATCCATGTTGGCGCAGGCAAACTGACAGAAGCAATGCTCTATATGAAAGCCGGCAGTGTAACCCTCAAACTCGTCGACGAACATACAGATTCTTCACTTGCCAATACTGCTTGGACTGTTTTGACATCAAGCGGTGATAAAATCGCCAGCGGCAATGGTGCTTATCTGGACTTAACGCTCGCCTCAGGTCGCTATCAGGTTATCGCACAAAACAGCGGCCACACGTTCAAAGATAACTTTGATGTTCTGACCGGCGATTTTGAAAAGCCCATAGCGATCAAAGCTATTCAAACGACACAGACCAATTGATCAGTAAAGGCCGCAGCAGCGGCCTTTTTTATCGACACGATTGAGTGCAACGCGTCCCTCCCATCTTAATTTACCCCTCAAAATTTGTGGATTGCCTTCTTCATTATTCCCCGTGTAAGCCTTAGCTTAATACAGGAGATGAAGGCCATGACCAAAGCCCGTTAACGAGTGCAGATCTATATCTATATAGGCAAAGCACAATTAATATGATTGGCTTTTAAACGCTGGTTAGACTCTCTGAAACCTAACCATCAAATTACAACCTTTCTAAGGTTTATTGGTATTTGGTGGGCAAAGGTATTTGGTAGGTAAACTTCAGCCTAAGGCGGTGCGAAGATGCTTAAAACAGCATCAATATCTAATTGCACCTAGCGTTTTTCAAGCCTCATAATTTCACGGCAAAAGCTTCAAAACAAATTTAAGTCATCCACCTTTGGCTTAACGTCAATAAGGCGCATTTAATAAATACGTTCCTGTGATAATAATAGGGTGCTTTTGAAATAAATTCGAAGCTTTTATGCGGATAGCCTCTTCATATCTAGAGGACAACCGTGTACGCCAGTTATTCAGTTGATCTTGTACAATTTGCTTAAGTAACAGAGAAGGAAAACAAATATTTTTTAATATATTGGCGACACTCAAGCAAGTTGTAAGAGCAAACAAAAGAAAGTAATCGAATGGCTGACATAGTTTATTATGTAGCTTGCTCATTAGATGGATTCATCGCGACACTAGATGGCAGTGCAGAGTTCTTGCCACAACAAGGTCCCCATGCTGATGAATACTTCAAGAAACTAGCTAACTTCGACCACGTTTTAATGGGCCGCAATACCTATGAGTATGGCTATGCGTTTGGGCTTACCCCCGGCAAACGTGCATATCCGCATATGCAACACCATATCATCTCGAAAACACTTGATTTTGGTGCAAAAGGCGAAGTCGATATAGTACGTCAAGATCCGCTCACGTACATCGAACAGCTGAAAAGAAACGCTAAAACCGACATATACTTATGCGGAGGAGGCCAATTAGCAGGCTTACTTGCCAGCAATAACTTAATTGATCAGTTAAAATTGAAAGTCGCGCCGGTTGCCATTGGTTCAGGTATTGCCTTATTTGGTGCCAATCCTTTATTAGCCGAATTCACTCTAACCAATAGCAAGAGCTACACCAATGGCGTCACTTTGGCAGAGTATATTCTCAAGAGCTAGGGCACTTTGCTAAATCGTTGCAAGCTCAACTGACATGCATAAAAACCGTGGCACGAGCAAAATCGTGCCACGCCCTGATAAGATAACTTAGTCTTCTTCGCGCAGATCAGGTGGTGTCGCTTCATCCACCAATGAGGTGATTGCATCAGCAAGACTCATCGGTGTTTGGTTTTTCGAGCCAAGACGGCGAATATTCACCGATTGCTCTTCAGCCTCACGCTTACCGACGACCACAATTACCGGCACTTTTGCCAACGAATGCTCACGCACCTTGTAATTGATCTTCTCGTTCCGCAGATCAAGCTCACCCGCAAGGCCAGCTTTCTTCAGCTTGGCATGCACTTGTTCCGCGTACTCGTTAGCCTCCGAAGTGATCGCCGCCACCACATATTGCTGCGGTGCCAACCACAGCGGGAAGTGACCGGCAAAGTTCTCAATCAAAATACCGAGGAACCGCTCAAGCGAGCCACAAATCGCACGGTGAACCATCACCGGCTCTTTCTTCTCGCCGTCACTGTCCACATAGAACGCGCCAAAACGGTCTGGCAGATTGAAGTCCACCTGCGTAGTACCACACTGCCATTCCCGGCCAATAGCATCACGAAGGGTGTATTCAAACTTAGGCCCGTAGAACGCGCCTTCACCTTCAAGAATACCGGTTTTGATCTTGCCACCAGCTTGCTCTTCAATCTGCTTCAAGACCCGGCTCATCACCTCTTCGGCGTGATCCCAAACCTCATCAGAACCTACACGTTTCTCTGGACGGGTAGACAGCTTGACAACGATCTCTTCAAAGCCGAAATGCTCGTAGACAGAAAGAATAAGCTCGTTAATCTTCAAGCATTCTTCCGCCAACTGCTCTTCGGTACAGAACACATGCGCATCATCTTGTGTAAATGCTCGCACCCGCATCAAACCATGCAGCGCGCCAGATGGCTCATAGCGCGACACCGCACCAAACTCGGCCATACGTAAAGGCAACTCACGGTAAGAACGCAAACCATGCTTGAAGATCTGCACGTGACCCGGACAGTTCATCGGCTTAATGGCAAACACCCGGTGGTCTTCGGTCTCGGTCGCGAACATGTTCTCGCGATACCATTCCCAGTGACCAGAAGTCTCCCACAAAGATTTATCGAGAATCTGCGGTGCATTCACCTCTTGATAATCATCGGCCAAGCGGCGACGCATGTAGTTGGTCAGGTTTTGGAACAGTTTCCAGCCCTTATGGTGCCAAAAAACAACGCCCGGTCCTTCCTCTTGGAAGTGGAACAAGTCCATCTCGCGGCCCAGCTTGCGGTGGTCGCGTTTTTCCGCTTCCTCCAGCATATGCAGATAGGCTTTAAGGTCCTTCTCGTTAGACCATGCGGTGCCATAGATACGGGTCAGCATCTCGTTGTTGCTGTCACCACGCCAATATGCTCCAGCCACCTTCATCAGCTTGAATGCCTGGCCAATCTGCCCAGTGGAATAAAGATGCGGCCCGCGGCAAAGGTCTAGCCAATCGCCCTGACGGTAGATTTTAACGTCTTCCCCTTCGGGAATCGCGTCGACCAGCTCAACCTTGTAGTGCTCGCCCTGGTCGGCAAAATAAGCTTTAGCCTGCTCGCGCGACCAAACTTCCTTGGTAAATTTGGCGTTGCGCTGAATGATTTGCTGCATTTTCTTTTCAATGGCAGGCAAATCATCGGTGGTGAAAGGCGTTTCCCGTTTAAAGTCGTAGTAGAAGCCGTTTTCAATTACAGGGCCAATGGTCACTTGCGTACCCGGCCACAACTCTTGCACAGCCTCAGCCATCACGTGTGCCGCATCGTGGCGGATTAGCTCCAGTGCACGCGGATCATCGCGGGTAATAATCTCTATTGCAGCATCTGCACTAATCGGATCTGCCAAGTCTCGCATTTCACCATCAAGCGCAATCGCAAGGGCTTTTTTTTGCAGCGACTTGGAAATGCTGCCTGCCACATCAAAACCAGTGGTTCCGGCATCATATTCACGGATAGAATTATCGGGAAAACTTAGATTAATCATCGTAAAGCTCCAGCTCACTCCTGCACACAGTAGCAGGTAAGCAGAATGTTATGTGTTGAGGTCCAAGCGCTGTATTAGCCTATTCGTGCGAACAGGTCCAGCACTTGGTTACTAACGCGCACCAGCCGTTTTCTTGATAATCTTGATTAGCTTGAAATATTCACAAACAAGCTGCATATCTGGCGCATATATCCCAAGGCGAGTGAAATACTCTTTATGTCCCTTCTGCCAATGCTCTAGCGAAAGGTCGCCCTCACCCTCAAGCACCGCCCAGACTTCGTCGATCTCATCAAAACGGCGAATACTCACATCAACCATTTCAATAACACAAGCCGCCTCACCCTTGCCGTTGGTGATGACATATTGGTCGCCGGCCTGCGGAATGCGCAAACCTTCGCTATCATAGTAATGCAAATCACCACAAGTTGCGGTTTTCATGCCATTTAACACCAATGCCAGCAGCTCGTCTGCCAATTCCGGCGTATCGCCAAAGCTAAAACTTGGCAATCCCTCGATGCTAATCTCGCTCACGCAGCTATCTCCACTAAAGCGTATTCTCGAAAAGTGCTAGCAGTTTTCAGGTAAGAATACGCGTCAATATCATAGTTTAAGCAGTTTGAGTGCTTCTATGAAGTAGCAAACTGCTTCAAGGCAGCGGTTGCGATGGGCTACAAATCCCAAACAACCTAGTGCACTGCCTGATTTTTCCAAGCCACCAGTTTTACCATAAAATCAATGCAATACAACTTGGCACAAAACATCACCACAGTACCAGCCACACTCCACCAGACATCCAAAAACCATAACCCGTAAACAAAGGCTACAGCACCCAAAGCTGAAATCTGGTTGAGCACATTTATCATAACGCCCAAATGCCGTGGAATAGGTTCTTGTTTACGGTTGAGCCAAATACGCTCCCCAAGAACACCTGTAGACATCCAGTTATCAGTAGATTTAGGTACACCAAACAGCCGCGGGTTAACCCATACCCACAACAAGACCAGTCCAATGGGTACAAGACACCACCAACCAATCCAGACACGTGACCATACTGCCAGCGCAAACAAAGGCAACACAGTCAGCCGTGACCAGCCACTCCATGGGTTACTATGACGCTGCCAACTCGCATCATCCATTCCCATCAGCTTTTCGGCAAAACCACCCAAATCCATAATGCATGCTCCGTCACACTTCGCAGGCAATATAGCATTGCAATGCACAAGCAAAAGCACCATACACGAAACGTACTGTTTCGTTTCTATCTATGATTATATGGGAAAGATTACAATCCTCGAAAGAGGGATGGTGGAGGAGGTTGGATTCGAACCAACGTAGGCATAGCCAGCGGATTTACAGTCCGCCCCCTTTAGCCACTCGGGCACTCCTCCGTCACGCTACGAAGTGTGTCTCGCCGTGCGGTGTGGGGCGGTTTATGCGATCTCAGCGGGTAATTGTCAACGGCACGCGGCTCATTTTTTAAATTTAACTGTATAAATATCGCTATAGGGAGCCAACCTGTTGAAAACCATAGATAAAGAAAACTATCAAATGTTGGCTCTCAAGCTTAATTCACCCCTTGTGAACTAATCAAGCCGTGTTTTGGGGTCAATATTATCCCCTCGCCAATCACCGTAGCGCCATGGGGCATACCACCTTGCCTGTGAAGGTAATACTTGCGGTACGGGGTCAAAACCACTCGCTCCATTAGGTCTACAACGCAAAATCCGCGCAAGTCCGACCCAACCACCTTTCCAAAGACCATAGCGTTTTAAAGCCGTCGCTGTGTACTCCGAACATGTCGGCGCATATCGACAAGTTCGCCCCATAAATAAAGATAGGCTGTAACGGTAAATAATAATGAACAACAACCCTAGTCGCGCCGGAAAGCTCACGCGAGACTGTCGAGAATTGTCATTATGACAGTTCATACACATAGTAGCCGCTCTGTTGCAATACACATTATCAGAGCGCAGCCAACCCTTTAATGAGCTTCACACTGCGCACTCAGTTGTTCAATGGCATCAACAACTGCATTAAATGCCAATAGTGTAGAAGCATGTCGCGCCCGATAATCTTTAACGGGTTCGAGGTACTTTAAATCCTCAAAACGGCCGGTTGGTGCCGCCCCACCCTCTTTAAGCATGGCCGCTAGCTGATCTCGCGCACAAACAACCTCTTCAAACCGGCTGCCAATAATATGCTTTGCCAAAATCGAGGCTGATGCCTGCCCTAGCGCGCACGCTTTAACATCTTGCGCGAATTCCGTTACCACCCCATTTTCAGCACATAATGTCACCCGAACCGTAGATCCACAAAGCCGAGAATGCGCTTTTGCACTTGCATGAGGGTCTGGGAGTTCACCCAAAAGCGCTATATTGCCGGCAAACTCTAAGATTTTATTATTATAAACATCATTCAGCATCACTGTCTCTTCATGCTGCACTGCTCTTTTCACAAACAGTTTTCTACAGTATATAGGGCGTGTAACAAGCATTAGGCAGCACGTAACACACTTCCCCACCTTTACATGGTAACTGTGAGAAATAAAACAGTCCGCCTTAAATCTTTCGTAAGCGGTATTTTTGTATTGCTACTTAGTTGCACACTTTCTTGGGCCACGGCAGGTTCATATGCTAAGAACCCCGCAATACGGCTATAATGGAGTAACCCCAATGGAACCAGCCCTTCGGCCGGTAGACAAAACTACGCCAAGCACTGAAGTTACAGCAAAAACGCAAGGAAAGCCCTCCCGCCAAGAGGCCGAAGCAGCCGCTTTAACCCTCCTGCGCTGGACTGGTGACGACACCACCCGCGAGGGCCTGTTAGATACACCAAAGCGAATTGTCAAAGCCTATGAGGATCTGTTCTCCGGTTACAACGAAGACCCGAAAGAACATCTAGAGCGCACATTCGAAGAAGTCGAAGGCTATGCTGACATTGTCTTGCTAAAAGACATTGAATTCACCTCCTTCTGTGAACACCATGTGTTGCCTTTTGTAGGGAAAGCTCATATTGCCTATTACCCCGCAAATGCCGTTGTTGGTCTATCCAAGCTTGCAAGGGTTGTTGATATCTTTGCTAAGAGATTACAAACGCAAGAAAAAATGACGGCACAGATTATTTCGACTATCGATGAATGCCTTAACCCCAAGGGCATAGCCATCATGGTTGAAGCGCAGCATCAATGCATGTCCATGCGCGGCATTCAAAAGCAAGGCGCGACAACACTTACAAATAGCTTTACAGGCATTTTTAAAGAAGACCCAGCCGAACAGGCACGGTTTATGCAACTTGTCAGGCAAGGCGCTTAGTAAGCCAACGCCTATTATGAACCAGTGATCGATATAATGTGTGATACAACGACAAAAGCCAGCATTTTCCCAGCACAACCAGATAAACACGAACTAGAGCACGGCAATACACTTGCACCGAAGTTCGATGAAAACGGTCTGATTCCAGCAGTTGTAACCCATTTTGATGATGGTGAGTTATTGATGGTTGGGTATATGAATGCAGAAGCGTTAAAGCGAACAATTGAAACGGGCGAAGCCTGGTATTGGAGCCGCTCACGTCAAGAGTACTGGAAAAAAGGCGGTACCTCAGGCCAAATACAAAAGGTATGTGAAGTAAGAACGGATTGCGATCAGGACGCCATTTGGCTACGGGTACGCGTTGAAGGTAATGGCGCCACCTGTCACGTCGGATACCACTCTTGTTTTTATCGAAAAGTCGAAAGTCATGATGGTAACATCACACTCGATTTAACAGAAAACGCCCCGGTGTATGACCCAAAAGTCGTTTATGGCAAGAACGAATAGTTATCTTGAGGAGTGCTATAGTAGCACTCCTCTTTTTTATTCAACCTGCTATTAATTATCTAAATAGTTTATTCGCCATTAAAATCGCTTTTCTTTAAAAAATATCCACCCCTATCCGGTTAGATTGTAAACTACTCAATTCCACTGGATGTGAAGGAGGCAATGAGCGTGTTGGAACCATTTAAATTGTGGGCCTCCGATAAACCTGAGGATGCCAACCTCTCGAAACCTGAAGAAGCGCCACCAAAATCACTTGGTATTGCACTAGGTGGAGGTGCGGCAAGAGGCTGGGCACACATTGGCGTACTGCGTGCTTTGACGAATGCCGGCATTCACGCCGATTACATTGGTGGCACCTCGATTGGAGCTATCGTGGGTGGTTGCTACCTCGCTGGCCAACTTGATGCTCTGGAAGAATTCGCAACATCCCTTAGTCGCCGTAAAATGTTTTCACTAATGGATTTATCTATTGGTGGCTCTGGTTTGATTTCTGGCAATAAACTACTTGAGTTACTAGAGGACCATTTAGGCACTATAAATATTGAGGACCTACCCAAACCTTTCGCCGCCGTTTGCACCGAACTGGGGACGGGCCATGAAATTTGGTTACGCAAAGGCTCGTTAATCCATGCCTTACGTTGCTCCAGCTCACTTCCCGGTGTTTTTGAACCCGTTGCCTATGGTGGACGCTGGCTTGTTGACGGCGCATTGGTAAACCCCATCCCGGTTTCAGTTTGCCGCGCTTTTGGAGCAAGGCAGGTCATTGCTGTAAATCTAAGCTCAGACAGTTTTGGCCGTGGCTCAATTGTTCTCCACGACTTGCCACCAGTACCAAGTGATGAGGAAGACGCTGATTCAGTTCACGAAAATGGGAATCATTTACAAATTGCGAAGCGCCTAGTCCGCAGAAAACTGTTTGGTAAACCCAAAGGGCTTCCCGGTATTTCCGGCGTTATGATGGACAGCTATAACATAATCCAAGATCGTATCGCCCGCTCACGTTTGGCTGGAGACCCTCCAGATACAACCATACAACTCAGACTTGGTCATATTGGTCTCTTCGACTTCCACCGAGCCAAAGAAACCATAGAGCTAGGCTACGAAGCCACACAAAGAACGCTACCGGAAATTCGCGAAATGATAGCTTCTAAAGCCACTCATCCATTCTACTAGCATCATAATTGTGGGGACCATTGAGACCATTTGGCCAACCCGCAGGGCACTGAATGAACCCAATAGGCTCTACGAGGTGTGTATGTAACTACGCATCTCTTCTGCCTCTCTTTCAACTTGGGCAATCCGATGTTTCACCACATCCCCGATAGATATAAGGCCAATCACCCGACCATCATCCACAACGGGCATATGACGAAAGCGTCCCTCGGTCATACGTGCCAAAACCACAAGCAATGTCTCGCTTTCATCACATACCTTCACTGCCTTTGTCATAAAATCAGCAGCCGGTAGCCCCATTGCCTCGCTACCATGCATTGCGATGGCCCGTACCACATCCCGCTCGGAGACAATGCCAGATATCTTATCGGGTGCATCGCTCAGCAACACAGCACCAATACCGCGGCCGGAAAGAACAGCACATATTTCGCCAATAGTACTCGTGCTTTTTTCAGCGTAAACTTCCCGCCCCTTAGCATCCAAAATGGCTGAAACTGTCATTGAAATCTCCTCCAAGCCTAAAACACACAAGAACTCATATATCTTGCCAGAGGATTTTAGAAATTCCTAGCCATACAACTGGCGGACTATTAAAACCGCTAATCTTTAGTTAAACTTCCGCCCAACATCAAAAAGGTCAAACAACAACAGACCGCATAAAAAGCCACCCAAGTGTGCTTCCCATGCAATAACAGCCTCTTGCCCTATAAATATCGAGCTACCGGCACCAAAGGCATAATTCAAAATCAGCCAAACAACAACAAAACCCATAGCACGACTGTTAGATACAAGCTCCCGAAGGCTGAGTGCTGGTACAAAGTAACTAAGATGCTCGGGCAACCCCACCTTGTTCAATGGCCCCCCAATGGCAAAACCAAACCGTATAATAGCACCAACCTGACCCGAAATTGCCGCCGAAGCGCCGATGACAGGAGCTTGTAAGTACGGATTAAACATCCAATAAACAACGGCGCCTGCAACAGATGCTACAGCGGAAAATACCAAGAAACGTATAGCCCCAAAGCGCCTTGCCAGAGCACCCCCGAAAATAGCCATCCAAAGACAATTTAAAAATAGGTGCGTTGAGTTGGCATGTAAAAATGCGTAGCTAACGAAGCTCCATAGCGCTGAGCCAGTGCTACCTGGCCACCCGCCTTGTTCAAACAATGAAAACTGATAGCGAAACGGCCAAAACCCGAATAACGCAATTTCATAGCTTAATTGCCGAGGTGAAAGCAATAGCTCGCTGCCATAGTAAACCCCGAAAAAAAGTGCTGTTAAGCCAACAACAACAGGAGGTAAATTGAAAACGGGTTGTCTGGCACCACGGTTCACTGGCGCTTTTTCATGCTGGGGATCGCCCCCGCTATTCTCTGGTCTATTATTATAGGACATATCGCTCACGCCATTGGCACAGTTACGAAACAACAGCTTACTATTAAAACAACTTTCAAAGATAGCAAAGAATACGCGCTCAAGCCCAAATTAGCTAAGATAATAGAAGAGAAAAGAAAAGCCGCCAGCGCTCTCCCCCGATCGCACTTAACGGCTTTTCTAAAGTGGCATTAACCGGAGGTTTCTCCCAAAATCGTTCCCCCCGAAATAACCCTGGGAACCATCAACGGTAATGCGCTACCTATTAAAGTTGTTGGAAAAGAAAAGGCAACTAATATCTCAGAGATATTGTCAAAATTAATTACTAAACCCCAGAAAAATAATTATTTCTCACCAAACCTAGGTAAATTACCCAATATGTTCTTGCCTTCCTATTCAAAAGTATAATGATTTTTCAAGTCTTAGTATCCCCCATGGATTCTAGAGTTAATACAAAATACCCCAATACTTGGCATAGCCCCTGCATCTTAGACCATAAGGAGCCAAGGATAGTGAAACTTGTCCATAAGAGGGACACTACTCAACACATACTTGTAATTGATGAAGGCCAAGCATCAGCGTTGCGTTTAGGGGTAATGAATGAAACACGGGGCAACACGTTTATTATATACTTATTGGGACCAAGTAAGAGCGGATAGACAGGCACCATATAGGAGCGATATTCACCCATCCTCCATTAAGCCGGTTTTAGGCGATACTTTTATTATTGAGCTGAAAAAAAACGGTGACTACCTGTTTCGGCTAGCGGGTACACGTATATGCACGCTTTATGCTAGAGAATTGAAAGGGTTTAACTTTTTAAATCTGTGGAATCAAAAAGACAATGCAACAGTGAAAACTGTCTTAAATGCGATAACTGAAGAAACAGCAGCCGCAGTTATTACGTTTACTGGAAAAACCAAGTATAACGATAGCATACAAATAGAACTTCTCTTATTACCGTTAAAGGTTAAAGGTGAAGGCACAACACGGATACTAGGCTCGCTCGTTCCAATGAAGCGTCCTTACTGGTTTGGATGCAACCAGATTATAAAACAAGCAATCAATTCAATGCGTATTGTCTGGCCCGACGAAATAAAAGCCAGCAAATCAGCGAACTTACACAGGGAACCAAGTGATTTACTAAGCCGCCTACCACAATTTGACGGCAATAGAGCAATACCCCAACCCAATAAACAAACGCCAAGATTTTCGCCAGCAATGATTGCAGGAAAACAAATCAAACACCTTAGGGTATTGGATGGGGGTAAACTACAATAATTCATCAAACGGGCTATAACATGCTAGTTTTCTGATTTGCCAAAGATATCTAGCTTAATTTTCTTCACGTATACGCTGTGTATATAAGGACCAGATATGGAAGATGCCCTAGACACAACTCTCACAGCCAGCAAACAAACGTTTGCAAAAGAGCGGCACGAGAACCGCGTAGCTGTGAGTGTTCTTGGGCGTTTTATGCTTGAAGATCGGCAAGAGCACCCATGTCAGGCAGTTGATATAACGCCTGAGCAGATGAGTTTAATAGCATTGCAATCTGGCAGGATCGGCGAATATATCATTGCTTATCTAGACCATATCGGCCGCGTGGAAGGTGTTATAATCAACCACTTAGATATTGGTTTTACAATAAAAATTAACGCAAGCCCTCGTAAAAAAGAATGCTATTCTGCAGTTTTGCACTGGCTCGCCAATAAAGACGTGCCAGCCATTCATGAAGAAAGAAGGCACGAGCGGTTTCTCCCAAAGCGCCAGACCTATAGAATACAGCTTGAAGACAAGAGCGAGTACAGTTGCACAATAATTGATGTTTCCCTATCCGGAGCCGCTATCAGAACACAAATACGCCCTCCGATTGGCACACATCTCAAACTAGGGTGTTTGAGGGGGAAAGTTACGCGTATTTTCGCACAAGGGATAGCGATCGAGTTTTTACAGATTCAAAAACCTGAACATCTTGAGCAGCAACTAACTGAATAATAGAGCTTTAATAGCAATCCACAAACTGAGCTCTAAAACTCGGCCCCTTAGAAACCATCAACTCAATAGCTCAAAGTGTGCATAGACCATCATCGCACGCAAACAAAACATGTAAATATTGATGGCAGTGAACCCCTTGCCGCCATAATTTACCTAAATTTTCGATATAGTTAATATTTAAAAAAGGCGACAACCTATAATTTTCATCATTATCACGCAGCTTTAAATACGGCTAACACCATCTAAATACCTATACAAAATAAGTATTTCCTCATTACGATCAAGATTCCAACAATTAACGTCACTCATCGATAGGCATTTACTAACAAAACAATAATAAATTACTTTGTATTTTAATCAATTCGTTATCTATGCAGAAAGCAATCTAGGTAACTCTAGTACTTACCTTAATGGAGTTGATAGATATGCCTCGCAAAATTGGTGCTAACTGCGCGGAAATTATAAGAAATTATCGCTATTATAATTGGCAGCACAGCCAGTACTCTTGGATAATCATCCTAGCGGCAACAATTCTATTTTTATTCCTGCAAGTTACCCATGCCAATCAACCTCTTGGCCCTTTCATGCCCATAATCGGGCCAACTGAGCCTCCACAGGGGCATGTAGAATTTTGCAAAGAAAACAGTACCTTATGCAATACATTAGAGCCAACGCCATTGGTTGTCCGCCTAACAAAATCAAGATGGCGTGAGCTAACAACGATTAACAATCAGGTCAATAAAAGCATAGCACCTGTGAGCGATAAAGAACTTTACGGCACCAGCGAATATTGGACTTTCCCCAGCCTCGGGACCGGGGACTGTGAAGAATATGTACTTGAAAAACAACGTAGATTACACGCTATAGGCTGGCCATCCAGCGCACTCCTAATCACGGTTGTCAAGGATATGAACAACACCGGCCATGCCGTTTTAACGGTGAGAACAGACCAAGGAGATATTATCCTCGACAATCAAACCAAGGATATTTTACCTTGGTATTCAACACCTTACCGCTATGTTAAACGTCAATCGGCACGTCATCCGGCCAAATGGTCTGCCATTTCCGACAAGCGGGTAACAACAGTTGCCAGCATTCCGCGTTAATCTAGAGTTTTCATATCGCTAGCATATCGCTGCCAATTCTCAACATATGAATCAGCGGATAACTTGAGCTTGGCGGCCATCTCCTCACCATGGGTACCCACAACGCGCCCGGGAGAACCAACGACCAGCGAATTGTCTGGTATTTCTTTGCCCTCTGTTATCAGCGCATTAGCACCAATAAGGCAGTTTCGGCCAATCTTGGCACCATTCAAAACGGTTGCCCCCATACCAATCAATGAGCCTGCCCCCACATGACAACCATGGAGGATAACATTATGGCCGATAGTACAATTTTCCTCAATCAACAAGGGGAATCCCGGATCCGTATGCAAAACACTACCGTCTTGAATATTTGAGCGTGCACCAATAGAAATCAGATCACGATCTCCACGAATTACTGCGGAAAACCAAATACTTACTTCACGGCCAACAATTACGTTCCCAATAACGCTTGCATTAGGGGCAATGAAGTAATTCTCCTGCTCCGGCAATTGCGGACTGACACCTTGTAGACTGTAGACGGCCATAGAACCTCCCATTTTCATTCAAAAACATAAGCCGCAAAACCCAAAATAACAACCAATACAATAGCCTAAACCAGAATATTACTATGTGTGAGCGATTGTGTGCAAAACATACTCAAATCATACGAGAAACGGTTCAACAACGTGTCATTCCTGCCCTTTTGCGCAAATACAAGCTGGCCGCAATACACCACTCAATGCGCCAGACAAAACGCACGCCTATAATCGCCTCTCAAATCATAAAGGCGCATCAATTGACTCTCTTCAAATGCTAAATGGTGAACATTGAGCACTAATATCCATAAATATAAAACGATGATTAATAAGCAGGCTTCCAGCAGCTTTTGTTATCCGATTTTTGCAAGAGGTATAAACAGGAAAACAGCACTGGGAATACCAACCAAACTCGACCACATCACCACAACAGCACCCGCCAATAAAGATTCAAACCTTTGCTTCAAGCGCAGCTTCTCAACAAACAATTCAAAAAACAATAGAGGCCCCGCAGCAAGCAACAAAATGGCAAGCAAGGCCCAGTGATACTCAAGCTCAATGGCTTTTCCAAAGGTCAACGGCACCTTATGCAGCAACCGAAAACCACTCACGACCAGCCCTGAGAATATGAAGCCAGAAGCAATCAGCAACGCAAGAATAAACCAAGAAGACATGTGCTCACTCCAATCACTACACACATTTAAATATTAATGAGTAATTATCGAATATATTAGCGCCAACTTCTGGCAATTATCAATTCATTAACTCCTATGATTTTTTATAGTACTGAATCATAAGGATATTTTCAAAATAATATATAATTATCTACTTTACGTGTATTTCGAATATATTTAATTTTCCCAAAATGGTACAAAATATACCAAAATAGAACAAAATTTCTTTTCGCTTTCATTACCCCGATTACTTGCTAGAGCATATAAATACTAGAATCAGAAAAACCGGCGCACAATTGCATATCAACTTGGCTGCAATTCTTAACGAATGGAGAACTCTCAACCCTATTGCTAAGAGTTATCAGCATGGCACCTTGAACCCGCTTCAAAGCAGCTACAAGCCAGTGCGTCCCCCCTAAAAAAGATAGGGGCCCCCGAAGGAGCCCCGATCAAATTCTAAATTCAACTGGCAAATCTTAAAGATCTTCCAGATCAACTTCCAGAACAGCCATCTGAAAGCTCCATGACAAATCTTCGTCTTCATCATCACGGAAAATCACGCCTAAAAACTCGTCGCGAATATAAAGCTCCGCAGAATCATCTTTACGCGGGCGTGCACGGATCTCAATATCCTGGTTACCGAATGTCTTACGAAAGAACGCTTGCAGCTTTTGGATTTCCTCGGCTTTCACAGCCTTCTCCTTTTACTTTAAGAAACACAATTGGCCCCAACCTACAGAAACAATCGGTAAAGCCAAGCCCCTATATTGAGCTTATCCCTGTTGGTTTTGCGATGTTTTCGCTTGACCGCTTCCCAGCATTTGGTCCATGGCCCTTGAAGGCTGCGAACACCCTGCCTCACCCACCAGCTTTGCAGGCACGCCAGCCACTGTCGAGCAAGGTTCCACATCCTTCAAAACAACAGAACCAGCCGCAACACGCGAGCAATGGCCAATTTCGATATTGCCCAAAACTTTGGCCCCCGCACCAATCAATACACCATAACGTACTTTCGGGTGCCGGTCGCCGCTCTCTTTGCCGGTACCGCCCAGCGTCACCCCTTGCAAAATAGAAACATTGTCTTCAATAACCGCAGTAGCACCCACCACAACACCAGTGCCATGATCGATAAAGATCCCGCGCCCCATAGGAACAGCCGGATGAATATCGACTTGGAAAATTTCCGAGCAGCGGCTTTGCAAGTAAAGCGCAAAGTCCTTGCGCCCACTCAGCCATAACGAATGTGCCAGGCGTTGGGTCTGCAGCGCATGAAAGCCTTTAAAATAGAGCAGCGGTTCCAGATAGCGTAGACATACCGGGTCACGGTCGAGCACGGCTGCCAAATCTACCCGAAAAGCTTCGGCAAGCTTACTATCACGCTCCAGACAATCCATGTAGGTTTGCCGAATGAGAGAAGAGGAAACCACCTCGTGCCCCAACCGATCGGCCAAGCGATGGACAATTGCCTCTTCCAAACCATTATGGTTCAGCACCGTCTCATAGACGAATGAAGCCAATGCCGGCTCAGTAGCAATCATCTGCTCGGCTTCACTGCGCACCCGCGCCCAAATCGGATCATGCTCAACAATTTGTGCAGCGGTTGAAGAACTCATCGCCATGCCTAAGCACTCCTTAATCACTCGTTTGGCTAAACCAGCCTTCATTATAGGCGTAAATTATGGCACTTACTAGTACAAGCCCTTATCTCTCATGGCACCAACCAGTACCACCCCTGAACGCCTATAAAAAACAATGAACTACAAAACTTTAGTTAAAGCGCTCCAGAAATTCCAGGGCACCGGCCTTGAATATCTTGTCGCCAACCGCTGTCATATGATCACGGTTTGTTATTTCCAGCACTTCTGCCTGCACCATCAAATCCGCAAGACGCTGCGGCGAACCTGCCACATCATCCTTGCTGCCCACAGCAATTAAAACTGGCTGGGTTATTTGCGCGACGTCTTGCTCGCTGATTGGTTTACGCACTGAGCCCATACAAGCGGCCAAGGCATTACGGTCCGACTTGGTTTGCTCGGCAAATGCCCGAAATGCCCGCCCCGTACGATCGCTCACCTCGCTAATTTTATCTGCAAGCAAGCCCGCAATAATCGGCTCGGGGTTACCAACACCGGAAACCACCCCGTATCCCATACCGCCAAAAATCAAGGAGCGGATCAGCTCGGGCCGCTTAAGGGCGCAAAATGTAGCAATACGCGTACCCATGGAATAGCCAAGAATATCCACTTGCCCCACGCCCAAATGGTCAAGCAAGTTCAGGGCATCTTGCGCCATCACCGGTGCACCATAATCCGCCGCATCATAAAATTTATGCGATTCGCCATGGCCGCGATTGTCCAGCGCAATTACCCGTCGCCCATCTTTTACTAAAAGCTCGCTCCAGCCGGTATAAACCCAGTTCACAAACTTGTTGGAAGCAAACCCGTGAATCAGCAGGATCGGGTCGCCCTCACCCTCATCAATATAAGAAATTGGCGCGCCATTATTATCAAAAACCGGCATTTCCCTGAGTACCTTTAATATTCATTAGCTGGCGGCAAAATAACCAATGCCCCCAAAATGAAAAGCATAGAATGAAAATAACCCGCAAAATTCTCTCAATATTCGTCTCATAACAACTGTTTTGTAAACATTCGCCCAAGGTGCCCCACCATGCAAAATATGAGGCAAAATGCTTAAATTCGCTGCAAAATAACTATTTTTTCTTTTTCAAACCGGATATGGTGCGCCAATATTTAGCAATGAAAAACAACGGACCCCACATTATAGGTTCTGTTAATAAATGGAGGTGCCCTTATGGCCGATCATGCTGTTCCTCATTTCCAAAACTCAGGCGGACATGACAGCGTAACCATAGGCGCGAAAGAATTTATGTGTATTGGGGCCAACCCTCCCTTCGATCATCCGCACATTTTTCTCGACATGGGCGCTGAAACCCAAGTTGTATGCCCCTATTGCTCGACACTTTATAAATATGACGACAAACTGAGTGCCCACGACGCCTCACCTTCTGATTGCGTCTACACACCTGTTGCAGCTTAAAACCAACAAACACGACCACCGAACGGCTGGCCATTGTGCATGAATGCAAACAGGAGTTTTGGCTGGCATGGCCAGAGGTAAAATAGCAATAGCAGGCGCTGGCATTGCCGGTATGACCTGCGCCCTATATCTTGCCCGTTATGGTTATAACGTGAACTTGTTCGAGGCCGCGCCCGCACTAAGCGAAGTGGGCGCAGGCTTACAACTCTCTCCCAACGCGGTAGCCTGCTTGGCCCAACTCGGCCTACAAGAGCCGCTTGAAGAAGTTGCAATCAAGCCCGATAGTATTGATGTTTTTACCGCAGCAACAGGGCGCAAACTAACAGCTATTCCGCTTGGGAACTACGCAAGCAAGCGCTACGCGGCCCCATACTACGTTATTCATCGCGCCGATTTACAAACTCTCTTGGCAACCGCTGTTAATGAGTGCGCGAATATTACCACCCATTTAAACAGCAGTGTCGTATCCGCCAATATTGAAGGCGAAAAGCTCTCTCTCAATCTGGAACCAACCTGCAACAAGCGTGAACTGGCCAACGGCCTACTGGAAACAAAGGGCACAACCACCGCTGAGTTTGATTTGTTATTGGCCGCCAACGGGGTATGGTCGAGCCTTCGCAAACAATTACAACTCCCCCCGGCAAAGTACTCTGGCCGGGTCGCTTACCGCGCCACCATTGGCGCTTCGCACTTGCCTGCCAATATGCGCCAAAATACCGGCCTGTGGCTGGGCCATAAAGCCCACTTGGTTCATTACCCAGTTTCTGCAGGAACGCAGCTCAATATCGTTGCCATTGTTCATGAAGACTGGCAGCAGCAAGACTGGTCGCACCAGACCACAATAGACAACCTATTGCCGCATTTTAAAAACTGGTCCCCTAAAATCACTCGCTACCTTACCGAGGCGCACTGCTGGACCAGATGGGCCCTGTGCCACATTTTACCGGGCGATTGCTGGAGCAAAGGGCGCATCGCTTTGCTGGGAGACGCAGCTCACGCCATGACACCGTTTATGGCTCAAGGGGCAGGCATGGCCATTGAAGATGCCGCCGTTCTTGCCCAGCAAATTGGCAAGTTTGGTGCAACACCGGTCGCCTTAACAGCCTATGCCAACGAGCGCCGTGAACGCGCAGAAAAAGTTGCCAAAACAGCCCTTGCCAACGAGCGTATTTATCACCTGCCCGCCCCGCTGTCATTGGGGCGCAATATGGTCATGCGCACCACTCCCCCGAGCATTTTACTTGGCAAATACGACTGGATATACAACTGGACCCCGCCCCCGCTGCCTCCAGAAGCGCAAAACGGGACACATTAACATCCCCAAACCCTTATATTAGACCCTATAAACTTCAGGATAAGCCCAATGACCACAACCAAACCAACACCCCAAAACATTAGTGCCGCATACGTGGTGATTGGCGATGAAATCCTGTCGGGCCGTACCAAAGACAAGAACATCGGCTATTTAGCGACTTTCCTCACCGAGCTTGGTATTGACCTGCAAGAAGTGCGTGTCGTGCCCGACGAGCAAGACAGAATAGTTGCAGCTGTCAACGCCCTGCGCCCGGCCTATACCTATGTGTTCACCTCTGGTGGTATTGGCCCGACCCACGACGATATTACCGCCGATTCCATTGCCAAAGCCTTTGGCGTGGGCATTGATCTCGACCCGCGCGCCTATAAATTGCTGGAAGACCATTACACTGCAGCAGAATTTACCCCCGCCCGCCAACGAATGGCGCGTATTCCCTTTGGTGCCGAGCTGATTGAAAACCGCGTTTCCATTGCCCCCGGATTTCGCATGGAAAATACCTTTGTAATGGCCGGTGTCCCCGCCATAATGCAAGCCATGCTGGATGCAATTGCCCCTGAATTACAAACGGGAATCAAAATGCAATCCGCCTCTGTCCTGTTCGATTTACCCGAAAGTAAAATTGCCGGAGAGTTGGCCCTCATTCAGGAAAACCACCCGCAAACCGCCATTGGCTCTTACCCCAAGGCAAAAGATGGGCGATTTTCCACAGAGGTAGTTGTAAGATCACGCGATATTGATGTACTGGCAAGTGCAAGCGCAGCTGTGGAAGCCCTGAAACAGGCGGCCTACCAAAAATACAAGGACTAGAGTTTCAAGATGGAAAACCAAGGTCAGAACAAAGCATTCCCCGTTTCGTGGGACCAATTTCACCGCGATTGCCGCGCCTTGTCTTGGCGCCTCTCCGACAAAGGCCCGTTTGATGCCATCGTCTGCATCACCCGTGGTGGCCTTGTACCCGCAGGCATTATTGCCCGCGAACTCGGCGTTCGCAAAATCGAAACCGTTTGCATCGCCTCCTATCACGATTATGACGACCAGGGAAAACTGGAAGTCATTAAAGGCATTGATCCCAACGTGATTGCCGGTGAAGGCGAAGGCGTTCTGGTAATTGACGATCTGGTGGATACCGGTAAAACCGCCAAGGTAGTGCGTGAGATGCTGCCCAAAGCACACCTTGCCACCGTTTACGCCAAGCCTTTGGGCCGCGAGCTGGCCGATACAATCGTCACCGAGCTTTCGCAAGACACCTGGGTCTACTTCCCTTGGGACATGGGCTGGTCCTTCCAACCACCAATTTCAAATGATACAGCAGGTTAAAAACCGGCTTCGACCGATGATAAAAGGCAGCCCCGGCTGCCTTTTTTATTGCTAAGTTAGTAAAGAGGGCAGCCAACACCTTTCCTCATTGCTCTGGCTTAGGTGGCGAGCGTTTGAATGCGCGGAAATACCATGTCGCAATGTGCAAAACGAAAATACAAAACAAAAATACGCTGAGCTGCTCAAGGGCAAGCGCATATACAAACATGCTCGCTTGGAAGAGCATCAACAAAAGCGCCCCGACACTCTCTAGATCACTCGGCAGCTGACCGAATAAAAGCGTTACCCCAAGACTGACAATCGTTGTAGAGCAGACCATAATCCCTTGCACGCTAAGCGCTGTCCATAGCATGCCATAGTCGCCACGGCGTCCGAGCAGCGGAGAAAATAAGACACCGACAACCAGCACAACACTAAGCGCGCCCAGATGAAACGGAGGCGGCATAATATTTAACGGTGCCCAAATGACGACAACATAAGAGGCAGCAAGACAACATGTAGTCACCACTGCAACTTTGAACTTTACTAATGACAACAACTGATAATTCCAGCCTCTTACCTACATCACATACTAAGCGTACACATTCGCACGCTAGTCCGTCTGATGCTTGAAGCAAAGGAGGAGTTGTCCTTTAATTCTATGTGATCAACAGGATGATTGGTTGTGCTTAGATTTCACAGGGTTCGACAACCAATTAAAAACCCAACCGAAAACCAGCACTCCCGGAATAACTATGAGAAATCCTTGAACGGTCTTGCTTACATCCAGTTGATTTACGATAGGACGGGATATCCCCCAGACGACGATTAAACAGATCGTAGATATTAAAAACGGTATCACATATTTTTTGATAATATACATAACTTACTCCAAATCAAATCGAATAGAACTACAATTAAGTCCAACGACAATTTCGTCAGCACCAAGGCGGCAACTGATGGAAGAGATGATTGAGGGAATAAACAGTTCTTGAGAGCAAAGCGGCTGCAAAGCAAACGCCGATGTTCGTTCAGAACAGCTATGTAAGAAAAAATGCGGAGAGCGGACGGTTCCTTAGCGCCGGGGGGGGTCATCAATGGGTTGCCACCATCTCGCGCCTTGCCGGTGCCGCCGCCTCCGACTAACAACCATAATATACTAGCAAGCGATAGAAGAACGAGCAAGCACGATCTGCATTCGCCTGGTCAGTTAGTTTTAAGGGGTACCCTGATAAACTGAGAAAACGACGTCCCCCCTTTGCTCCGCACTTCACGCCTTCAAAAATGCTTCACGCTTTCAGCGTTACCTCACGGTCCACCACCACTTCGTCAGAAGTTAACCGGCAGCCCAACGCATAAACCTCAACGCCAGCTTCAAGCGCTGCATCAAAGGCCGCGCCATAAGCCCCGTCAATATCGCGGGCAATGGCCATCTCATCCGCATCATCCCGCTGCACCAAAAATACCATGGCCGCACGATGGCCCTGTGCCACCATATCGCTAAGCTCTTGCAAGTGCTTGGTGCCGCGTGCGGTCACACTATCTGGAAATTCGGCCAACCCGCTTTGCCGCAGTAACGTGGTGTTTTTCACTTCCACATAGATCAAGCCGCCCTCTGCCCCCTCCAGCAAAATATCAATACGCGAGTTCTTGCCATACTTCACCTCGCGGCGCAGCTTGGTAAAGCCTTGCAAAGGCTGCACCCAGCCAGAAAGCAACGCTTCCTCGACAATTTTATTGGGCAAAGCTGTATTGATTCCCACCATGGCACCGTTGATTTGCAAAAGCTGCCACGAGTATTTCAGCTTGCGCTTGGGATCATCGCTCTTGCTGACCCAAACCGGAATGCCGCTTTCCAACAGTGACAACATCGAGCCCGAATTGGCACAATGCGCGGTCACCACCTCGCCGCTATCACAAAGTTCCACATCGGCCATAAAACGCTTGTAGCGCTTAATCAGCCGCCCCTCCAGCATCGGGCTTGGCAGTTGCATTTTTCACCTCGAAACATCATTGCAAACTGTTATTTAGACCAGAAATCGGGATCCAGCAGCACCAGAACCGTAAACAGCTCCAACCGGCCCAACAGCATGGCCGCACTTAAAATCCACTTCACCGTATCGGGTAAGGAAGCAAAACTCCCTGCAGGACCGATAACCGGTCCCAGCCCCGGCCCCACATTACCAACAGAAGTCGCCGCAGCGGAAACCGCAGTCACCAAATCCAGATGGAAAGTGGAGAGGATCAAGGTCAAAATGCCCACAGTGCCCAGATAGACCACCAAAAACGCCAGAACAGAAAACGTTAATTCGGGCGTTAAGCGGGTTGGTCCATAAGAAACGGCAATAATCCGGTTGGGCCGTACCATACGCCGTAAATGCGCTTTCACAGTGCCAAAGAAAACCAGAAAACGGAAAATCTTGATGCCGCCAGTGGTGGAACCCGTACATCCGCCCACAAACTTCAACAGCAGCGCCAGACCAACCACCGGCGCCCCCCAAGTGGTATAATCGCCCATAGCATAACCAGTACCGGTAATCACAGAGATCACATTAAACGTGGAACTGAGCAGCGCTTTGGAAAACGGAATTCCCTGCGATAAGCCCAGATAAATTGTCAGGGCAAGCGAGACCAACGTTATAAGCCACAAAAACGAGCGCACCTGCGGATCATTCCATAGCTTCATTGGTGCACCGCGCAGTGATTGAATGAGCAACACAAATGGCAAAGAGCCGATAATCATAAACACAACCGCAATCCAGCCCGTTACCGGATTTTCAAAATAACCAAAGGATTTATCGTGGGTGGAATAGCCACCAGTCGCAATTGTGGTGAGCGCATGGTTAAAGGCATCGAATATGGTCATGCCGGAGGCCCAATAGGCCACTATACAAACCACCGTTAAAAACAGATAGGTCAGGCCGATAAGACGAATAAGCTCTACCGAGCGCGAAACAATTTTCTCGCTCTGGTCCGAGCTTTCCGTCTGGAACAGCTGCATTCCGCCAATGCGTAAAAACGGCAGGAGCACAATGGCCATAACCACGATCCCAACACCGCCCATCCATTGCATCAAGGAACGCCAAACCAGCAAACCCGGTGGTAAACTATCCAACCCGGAAAGCACCGTAGAACCGGTGGTAGTAAACCCCGAAACCGCCTCGAACATGGCATCCACATAAGCCACGCCCAGCCATAAAAAGGGCAATGCACCAAGAGCAGGCAGCGTAACCCAGGACAGTGTTGTGAGTAAAAACGTTTGCCGTGTATCCAACCCCTCTCGCAAAGCACTACCCATGGCGACAATAAGCAGCATGCCCACCAAACCGACATTAAGAGACGAGAAAACAAAAGCCTGCCAATCAGCATTACGCATGGTGACATCCACCAGTGCCGGAATCAGCATAGCGACAGCAAGACCGAGATATAAATAACCAAGTACACTTAATACGGGCCGAATTGAAACCACACTACCATCTCAAAGTTACGGCCTAAAGGCCAAGCATAACCAACAGTTTTAAAGATACGCAATTACCAAGCTTAGAGCCGTTATAATTATCCAAATGGACGCAAACTGCTTTAATATCGATCAGCTTAGAACGTATATTTGCGTAATAAACAACCCATATAAACAAATTGTTTTTACATCATAGGCAAATAATTTTATTTCCCGAACGGGAAAATACTCTCCGTGAGATATCCCAGTAAAAATTTAAAATTTATAGGTAAATTAACTAGAATTGCTACCCTAAGCTACTAAAGCACTAGAGACACGCCAAAATTACTGTAGCTTTGGAACAAAGATCCGTTGATTGGCCAAACCAAACAACAAGAATTTGCTCCAAACATTAGCTTAGTACATGAGCAGAGAATGCAAATGAGCGCAACCTACCTAGAAAGCCAACAAGGCATGGCAATACCCTTTGAGCGGGAGTACGGATAATAGATAACAAAGCCCCAGCCGTTCAATGGAAAGCCATTAGATTTTACGTATTGGCCGGGCACACGGCTAGGTCTGCCAGAACTCAGGATCGAAAAGGATGATAATGGTAAACAACTCCAAGCGGCCCAATATCATAGCCAAGGCCAGTATTGTCTTCGCACTGCTTGGAAGTTCGGAAAAGTTCCCAACAGGTCCGATTTGATCGCCCAAACCCGGCCCCACATTACCCAAAGCGGTCGCAGCCGCACTCAACGCTGTGGTCAAATCCAGACCTAACGCCCCAAGGATAACAGTAATAACCCCGACGACCCCGATATAAACCACCAGAAATGCCAGTACTGAATAGGAAAGGTCAGGTGTAATTTTTGTGTTGCCATAACGCACAATCACAACCCGGTCAGGCCGCAGCATTTGCCGCAGATGCGCCCGCACCGTTCCGGAAAACACCATAAAACGAAATATCTTAATGCCGCCCGCAGTCGAGCCGGTACACCCGCCAATCAAGGTCATTAATAGAACAACCCCGATCATAGGAGGTCCCCAAGTGGTATAGTCACCAAGACCGTAGCCCGTAGTTGTGATGATAGAAGTCACCACGAATAACGATTCGACCAAGGCTTTACCAAAGGATGTTTGGTGCGTTACCCCAAGATAAACGGTAATACCGAGGGCAAAGAACAAAATTACAATAAAAAATGCCTGTGATTGCGGGTCACGAAATACTGCCAGCGGTTCTTTTGTCAAACTTTTAATCATCACCACAAATGGCAAGCCTGAGGCCAGCATAAAGATGATAGCAACCACCTCCGCCGGTTTACTTTGAAAGAAAGAAAACGATGCGTCATGCGTGGAAAACCCACCAGAACTGAGCGTTGTCATTGAGTGATTCACGGCATCGAAAAGGCTCATGCCGCAAAACATGTAGAGCAAAGCACAGGTTGCCGAGAGAAAAACATAAACCCCGCCAATAAGCCGCATTTGGTTATTGACCCGACTAACAATTTTTTCCCCATGCTCGGAGCTTTCCGTGCGAAACAGCTGCATGCCACCGATACGCAACAACGGCATGAGCAAAATCGCCATCACAATGATGCCAACACCGCCAACCCACTGGGTTAACGAACGCCAAAACAACAGCCCCGGCGGCATACTGTCCAGCCCTGAAAGCACCGTGGACCCCGTTGTGGTAAAGCCCGAGGCGGTTTCGAAAAATGCATCGGCAAACCCAACACCAAGGCTCAAGAATGGCAAGGCACCCAGCGCTGGAAGCGCTAGCCAGGAAAGTGTCGTTATTAAAAACGCATGTTTTAACGTGATCCGCTCAACTTGATAGCCCGCGGTTGCAACAGCCAGCAAAAGCCCGAACATGCCGGTGAACAACGAGGAGAGCGCAAATGCCATCCAGTCCGCGTTATTATTGTAAAGATCAACCGCCGCCGGTAAAAGCATCAAAATGGCGAGACCGACAAAGAAATACCCTAAAATGCGCAATACTGGCCCAATCAAAAGCATCAATTATACCCTCAAAATCACTGGCATTTGCGCCTATTTCATTTGCATGCCCGCATCAGCAGAACATACGTTACCAAGCTAGCAGATCTTTTTTAATCTAAATACAAGACCCGAGCCCAAAACAAACACACCATAAAAACGATGGTTTGCTATTTAGCAAAACTGTATTTTCACGTAAACCGTTCTGGCCTCACCTTTAAAATATCAACGGCTTGGCCGCGATCTTTCGTAATTTAGCCCCTAAAAAATATCATTTTAAAATGAGGATAACCCATAGGATTACGCATAACCCCTAGGAAGTTTAAATTATTTAAACACAAATACCTCCTGAAATATCAAGGAGATGTGCGATTTTGTCGTGTTGTAAATCTTCTCGTTATAGATTATATCTATCACAAATATTTTACTAGGTGCCTTCTTCCCCAAGCATTCTGCGCACCGGTAAACAAAACTCGGATCGTATACTTATCTCGACACAACTTTCCTGTGCGTGACTTTGATCAGGATACAAAACAGTGCAACAGCTGCAACTTGCAAAAGCCGTTAGCCCACTCGCGCTAACTCACACTGCCGAAGAGTATGGCATTGGCAAAACGCTTAAGAACCCATTGACCTCTTTCATGCTTGCCATAACCGCAGGTGTGTTCATTGCCATAGGCTTTACCTTTTATATCACCGTCACCATTGGTTCTGGTGCCAGCTCCTACGGACTGGTAAAATTCATTGGTGGTGTCGCCTTTTCTCTTGGCTTGATGCTGGTTATCATCACCGGAGCAGAGTTATTCACCTCAACTGTTCTCACATCTGTGGGCTATGCCAGTAAAAAAATTGGCACCATAGATATGCTGCGCACATGGACAACCGTGTACTTGGGCAACTTCGTGGGTGCACTTTTGTTTGTCGCCCTTATCTTTGCCGGTAAAGTTTACATGCAAGCAGGCGGAGATTGGGGGGTGAATGCAATGAAAATTGCCCAGCACAAACTCCACCATAGCTTTGGCGAGGCCGTCGCACTTGGTATCCTATGTAATATGCTGGTGTGCTTGGCTGTCTGGCTTTCATTCTCGTGCCATAGCATGCTGGAAAAGGCACTGATTATAATCCTACCGGTTGCCATGTTTGTCGCTGCAGGCTTTGAGCACTGCGTTGCCAACATGTTCATGATTCCAATTGGCATCGCAATTCAAAGCTTTGCCGGTGCCGAGTTCTGGCATGTGGCAGGTGTAAACGCCAGCCAATTTGCCGATCTCAACCTCTATAACTTCTTGGTAAAGAATCTTATTCCGGTGACGCTTGGCAATATTATCGGCGGTGCCGTCATGATTGGCTTCACGTACTGGTTCATTCACCTGCGTCCCTTGCAAAAAAAGCAAGAAGAGGCAGAAGCCCAATTGGCCGCAGAGCCAGCCGAATAGAATTTAGTGGTAAGGGCGCATAATCCATGTGCCCTTACTGCATTTTTGAAACTACCCACAGCCTGCGACGAACTGCCCTAAGTTTGTTTCAAGCAAATTTTGACGGTGAAAATATCAGTCACCGGAATTATTTTAAGCTAAAAACTTTACATATTATTACATTTAACACTCTGATATACATAAGTTATTCCCATATATCAGAGGGATATTTTACAAGGCGATTAAATTCAAGCAGCACTGATATTTCTAGAAAAACAATGATAAAACAGCCTTATAGATAAAATCTATAAGCTTATCAGCCCATTCGATTTCAAAAAGTTTCCCCCCCACTGCAAACTTGTTTTCAAAGGCGCACCAAGGCTTTGAAGACAACCTCATCAAGCTAGGGCGCTTCCACCAACGGGGGAGCTAAAAATGAAAATTCCATCCTTCCTACTCAAGGAAGCCATTGTTGCCAAACCGGGCTATAATCGCTGGCGGGTCCCACCCGCCTCTATCGCTGTTCACCTTTGCATTGGCTCCGCCTACGCTTGGAGCATGTACAACCCTTCATTAATTCGCGAAATCGGTGGTATCGCTCCAGCGGCGCAAGACTGGTCGTTAAGCTCTGTACTTTGGGTATTCTCCGTTGCCATCTGTTTCCTTGGCATCTCTGCAGCTGTTGGCGGTAAGTGGCTGGAAAAAGTTGGCCCGCGCTGTGTCGGCACGGTCGCAGCATTTTGCTGGGGCGGCGGCTATATGGTTGGTGCTCTTGGTATCATGACCCACCAGCTCTGGCTTGTTTATTTTGGTTATGGCGTAATCGGTGGCTGCGGCTTGGGCCTTGGCTACGTGTCTCCCGTTTCAACCCTGATCCGCTGGTTCCCCGATAAGCGCGGCCTCGCAACCGGCATGGCCATTATGGGTTTTGGCGGCGGCGCAATGATTGCGGTACCGATGAAATCATGGTTCTTGAGCCTCTATTCAAAGGCCCCTGAATTTTTAGGTACTTTCGATCAAGTCCAAACCACCATTGAAAACGGTGTTCGCTACGCAACAGTGGCCGGTGAAAAAGTTGAAGCCATTTTCGTAAGCGGTGCCGATGCCGCCAAGGCTTTCGACGGTGCAATCGAAGGCGTTTATGCCGCCGGAACCGGCAGTACTGGCGCTGCAGCAACTTTCGTTACTTTGGGCGCTATTTACTTTGTCGTCATGCTAGTTGCCAGCTTTGCTTACCGTGTGCCCGCACAAGGGTGGAAACCGGAAGGATTTGTTGCCCCGAAAGAAGACAAAAAGGGCAAAGGTCTTGTCACAACACACAGCGTGCATATTGATACCGCACTGCGTACCCCGCAATTCTGGCAGCTCTGGATTGTGCTCTGCTTCAACGTGACAGCAGGTATCGGCGTGATCTCCGTTTCCAAAACCATGATTAGTGAAATCTTTGGCAATGGCTTGCCTTCCATCGTCGACAGCTCTTTCACAGCAACTTATGTGCTGATGATTTCGGTCTTCAACGCTCTGGGCCGCATTGGATGGGCATCACTCTCCGATTACATTGGACGGCGTAATACCTACACCATATTCTTTGTATTGGGCTCTTTCCTTTACCTGTCTATCCCATATATCGCCACATCAGCAGGCGCGAGCCCAAGTGTCATGTGGTTGGTCATGTTCTATGCCGCAACCATGATTATCTTTACCATGTATGGTGGTGGTTTCTCGACAATCCCTGCTTACCTGGCAGACATTTTCGGTACCAAATACGTAGGTGGTATTCATGGTCGCTTGCTCACCGCTTGGTCAACAGCCGGTATTGCAGGACCTTTCCTGATCGGTTTCTTGCGCGAACGCTCCATTAATGAAGCTATTCATGAATTGGCAGCAAAAGTTGAAGCCTCGAAATTCATGGAAACCTTTGGTGCCGGTAAAGACCAGTTAGAGCAGATGATTGCAGCGAAATCGATCTCTGTATCCCGCCTTATGGAAGTGGTCCCAGCAGGCACTGTTGATCCAACACCGAGTCTTTACAACTCAACCATGACATTTATGGCCTTCCTGCTCATGGCTGCACTTGTCGCGAACCTACTTATGCGCCCTGTAGCGAAAAAATATCATTTGCCAGAGGGTGCTTTAGGTGAAGGCGAAGTTCACCAGCAAGAAAAGAAAGCCGCTTAACAAACTTGTTAACGACTGAGCAAAACTGAAATGAAGGGGAGGTGCCACGCCTCCCCTTTTGCTTATCTACTAACAAGAGCACAAATGAGCGCTCAAAAACACTATGCTATTTCATAGATGTACTCAAACTGCTTTGACCTACCATTTTGGCGCGTATTCCAGAAACAGGTTTCCTAAGCCATTTCATAGTGTTTGCGGGCATATTTGGCCATAATATCGTGCAAGCCCTGCACCAATACCGGCTCCATATCACGCCGCAGGCTGATAAACCCGACCTCATGACTAAGACCTTGATCACTAAGCGGTATGGTCACCACATCAGGTCCGGCAAAGCTGGAAAAGTGCTCGGGCATAATTGCTGCATATTTAGAGCCAGGCAACAGGCTTAGCATCATTTCCAAGGAGCCGCATTCAATATCCGGCTCGCGCCAACAGGCCGCTTGGCGAAATGCCGCGTCAACAAACTGGCGATTTTTCAACCGCGCCGAAAGCGCAATCATCGGGTAACTGGTAACCTGATGCAAACTGACTGTTTCTTGACAAGCCAGTCTGTGGTCGGATGCCACAAACAACCGGTAATCCTCGTTATACAAGTGATCGCAATTGTATGTGACTTGATCCAGCTCAGCGAGATAGGTGATTGCGCAATCAACGGCAAAGTCGTTCAGCGCATTTTGTATTTCATCATGGCTCAACGGTTGTATTGCAATATGCGCCGCCGGCCACCTTGCCTTCAGCTCATGTACTAAATGTGAAACTTGCGTTGCTGCTGATGGAATAACCGCCATGCTGACCCGGCTGGGCACACGAACCCCCTGCCCGTTGGCTTCCGAGCGCAGGCTGTTACAATCCGAGAGTATTTTCTTGGCCCATGTAACAATGCGTTCTCCCTCTTGCGTGAGGCCATGAAACTTTTTCCCGCGCTCCACAATGGGCACACCCAACTCGATTTCCAGTTGTCGAATACGGCCCGATAAGGTGGGTTGTGTCACATTACAAACAGCCGCAGCACGTGTGAAATGCTTTTCCTCCGACAAAACAACCAGGTATTGAAGTTGTCTAATATCCACTATTGCGTCTCCCCCAAGGCGCTTGATCAGCAAATATATTATCATCAATATGCTTTAAAACTATAGTCGTAGCATTAAACCTGTGCGCTTTCGCCGCAAAAATATGCGATTATGACTAGAAACCAACCCAATTCAGCTATTTATTCTCATCCCACGCGGTAAATCATTTGAGACTACTTACATAAATAATTTAGCTTTACTCACCACGATAAATTTACTTACCTGATAATAAAAGAGGCTATTTCCTAGTTAGCCAATATCTTGCGTCATATTTTCATAGGTTGAATTTTTATTCACTAACAACAGCGCATCATTGGTGTTCAACGGTAACTTGGACTGTGCAAACAACCAGCCTAGGTAAGCTTCTCAGCCATAGCCAACCAAAAAACCGCATTGATATAGACATCTCGTGCCAATTGCCGCCATTATTGATTACATATGAAATTAAAACGAGCCAACCACTGCAACAAATAAATATGATGATCCATAAATTCTTTAAAATTATTTTGGGGGGCATCACACTTATTGCCCTTTCTTTACTCGCCTACGACTTTTCTCCGATCAAATTTAAAGGTTCGGCAAATTTGGCGGAAGTTACAGAAAGCCAGCTGCCAAAGATAAAGACAATACTGGCGCAAAACGGGCTAACCTACCCCGCCAAGATCTATATCGAAATCACCAAACAGCCAGCAGAACTGAGGGTTTATGCAAGCAACACCGAGCGCTATAGCCTAATTACCGAGTATGATATTTGCACATACTCCGGTCAGCTCGGCCCCAAACTTAAAGAAGGTGATAGGCAAGCGCCCGAAGGCTTTTACAATATAACGCCTCAACAATTGAATCCGAAAAGTAGTTATCACCTTGCCTTTAACCTTGGATACCCGAATGCTTTTGACCGCCAAAACGGCCGCACAGGTAGCTACTTAATGGTTCATGGTAATTGCCTTTCCATTGGCTGTTACGCCATGGGTAATGAGCAAATGGAAGAGATTTATCTTTATGTTTCCATGGGACTTGAAGCATTAACGGCGTCGCAACCAGAGAAGAAACCTCAGGTTCCCGTTACAATATACCCATTTGCTTTAACCGATGAAAATATGCAGCGTTTTCAAACTAATCCAAATATCGCGTTTTGGCAGCAATTGAAAAAAGGCTACGATTTCTTCCGCCAGCACCACAAACCGGCAAATATGACCGCAAAAGGCGGTCGATACACAATTAACTATTAATTTCTACGGAGGATTTTGGTGCGGACGGCGGGACTCGAACCCGCAAGCCTAACGGCGGCAGATTTTAAGTCTGCTGTGTATACCAGTTCCACCACGACCGCTTGTTGAGCCATTGCCTAAAGCGCTTCTAAACATTTTGCAAGCTGGAAAATGACATCTTCCCCAACCCAAACGCTTTTTTTTCATTTCCCGAAAACCTCTTTGATATAAAGAACCAAGAAACCACCCCCGGAAAACACGTAGGAACCTAAGTTTTTCCGGCTCTTTTTTGAAGGTTTATGGAAGCGTTGCCTAACGCTATCTTGTCATTTGCAGGTAATTTGAGCATAAGGGCTATAGACGAATAATTATAGATAAAGCGATAGAGCTTAAGGAAGTTATGGGCCATGGTGAGCTATATTGAGGCAGATTCTGCCCCTTTAAAAAATACAGGACAGATCAAAATATACGGTCCTGAGCATTTTGAAGGCATGCGCAAAGCAAGTCAGCTTACAGCACGCTGCCTAGATGCACTTGTCGATATTGTAAAACCCGGTGTCACCACAGCCGAAATTGACCGCTTTGTCTATGAATTCGGTATGGATAATGGCGGCTACCATGCAGCAACACTAAATTACCGTGGCTATAAATACTCTTGCTGCACCTCGATCAATCACGTCATTTGCCACGGCATGCCCAACAGCAAACCACTGCGTGAAGGTGATATTGTCAATGTGGATGTGACCTTTGTGGTTGATGGCTGGTATGGCGATTCATCGCGCATGTATCCGGTTGGCAAACTCAAACGTGCCGCCGAACGCCTGATCGAGGTCACCCACGAATCTTTAATGCTTGGTATTGCCGCTGCCAAACCCGGTAATACCACAGGCGATATTGGCCACGCCATTCAATCCTATGCCGAAGCGCAGCGCTGTTCTGTTGTCCGCGAGTTTTGCGGCCATGGGCTGGGCCGTCTGTTCCACGATATGCCCAACATTATGCACTACGGCCAACCAGGCAAAGGCGAAGAGCTTAAGCCTGGCATGATATTCACCATTGAGCCCATGATAAATCTGGGCAAGCCGCACTCAAAAGTATCTGATAAGGATGGCTGGACTGCCACCACGCGTGACCGCTCGTTATCAGCCCAGTTTGAGCACTCAATCGGCATCACCGAAGATGGTAACGAGATATTCACCCTCTCACCCAAAGGGCTATTCAATCCCCTAGAGGCAAGGGGCCAAGATACGCAAGTTTAATAGAGCGTAAGCCCAAACAAGAAAGGAGGTTTGAGTGAAGCGCAAACAAGAAACAGCAGCTCTCGCTCCAACCTCCAGCCTGCAAGGCTTTGGCGAACAAACCCAACTGGGTTTTGCCGATGGGTTATCAGCGAACACCAAAACGCAACCAGCCATGCCGCAAAGCGCGCCTAAAACTGCGCTCAATAAAACCGGAAAAAACACACAGCATTATCATGGCCATCGCCAGCGCTTGCGAGAGCGCTTTTTGCAACAGGGTGCCGAAAGCTTTCAACCCTATGAACTACTGGAATTGCAGCTGTTTGCCTGTATCAAGCAGGGCGATACCAAACCGCTTGCCAAAAAACTGATTAAACACTTTGGCTCCTACACCAAAGTCCTTGCCGCCCCACAAAAAAGACTTATGGAAGTCGATGGGTGCGGGCCAGCAACCGCACTTTTTTTAAAGCAATTACAAGCAAGCGCTGTATTGTATGCCAAGCAGTCAATTGACGATAAAACACTGCTAAGTTCTTGGTCTGCAGTTATAAATTATCTGCGTGCAGCTATGGCCCACAATGATAAAGAGCAGTTCCGTATTTTATTTTTAGATAAAAAAAACCATCTAATTGCCGATGAAATGCAGCAAGAAGGAACTATAGACCATACACCGGTATACCCAAGGGAGGTGGCCAAGCGGGCATTGGAATTAGCCGCAACGGCTATCATTCTGGTCCACAACCACCCCTCGGGAGACCCCACCCCTTCACGGCAAGATATCGAAATGACCCACAAAATCCAAAATGCGCTCTCACCACTCAATATTGTTTTACACGATCATATAATTATTAGCCGCGCATCCCATGCCTCATTTAAGGGTCTAAATATTATATAAAAACCGAGTTATGTGCTTGTCTTAGTTTCTACAGGGCCTATTCCCTTAAAATAAACCTTAGTAACCGAGCTCTAAAAAAAAGATTATCCCTACCGTAACTGCCAATTAAATAGAATAATCGATTAATTCTGCCTTCATTATGGTCAAATCAGCCGAAAATTCTAAATGAAAGCTGCGTATTTCCACATTGTTCACAGCTCGAATAAATATATGGTTTCAAACATTGTTTTTTTGGACAGGCTCGCTCAAGTATACAATCTCAAAATAGCAATCAGGGGTCGTTACGATTCCCGTTGTTCGCCCCGCTCCGGAAATAACGACCAAGAGAACGCATGTCAGTCCAAGGTTCAACAAGTGACGCGGTCGCCTCGGTGATCTTGCGCGGCCACTCGCCTGAAAAATTATCGTCTAGCCGTCGGCGTATGTCACGCATGATCGCTTTTATTTTATTACTGGTGGTACTGAGTGCGCTCATAATAGCTAGTTTGGCTTTATTTTGGTCAACCGAACAAGCCATGCAATACGAAATTGCGAAAGAACGTCGTTTGGTATCCAGCTACTTGCAGGTTTATCGCAACAGCCTTGCCAACGAAGTCGAGCGAATTGCCGTTTCAGACAAGGCATATAATGCGATCACCAGTCGCAAAGCCCAGATTTTCCTTGATGAAGACCTGACCCCCACTGCAAGCAACCGCGGTGATCGTGATGTATTCATTATTTTAAATAATGAAATGAAGCCGATTTACACCTACCGCCAAGACTTGCCATGGCACAACAAAGTCTTTGAAACCCAATTGGGTCTTCAGCTCAAGCAAACTCTGGCGAATCTGAAAGCTGCAGCCAAACAGCGCCGCAAACAAGCCAATGTACCAGGGCCATTAAGGGCTAAATCGCCAGATCCAATTACAATTCGCGATGTTGTACACTTGGATAATGGCTATGGATTAGCAACTGTTTCAGCCATTATTCCATCCACCCGAATTTCCAAGGGTAAAGATTTTATTGGCGGCTACCTCATTTGGGTGCGCCTGTTGGATACCCGCGCCATTGATGCTTTTGAGGCCTCTACAGGCCTGAAGCACATCACTATCGGCAAAAAGCCGGAAATAGGTGAACGGCAATTTGCCTCTATCCCGCTCTATGGCAGTTCGGGGCAAGAAGTTGCTCATGTAACCTGGCAAACTTCAGCCGCTAGCGGCACAATCTATAGCCGCGCCGCGCCGTATTTACTTGGTGCATTTCTGGTAATTTTGCTGGCAACGCTCTTATTATTACGCCGTTCTATTCGCTTAACGGACGAGCTGGTTGTGAACGAGGCAGAGGCCACCCATGCCGCTTTGCATGACGCGTTAAGCGGCCTGCCAAATCGTACTTACTTTACCCTATCGGCTTCACGTGCCCTCAGACGCTCGCGTATGCAAAACTTGCAATCCGGCCTGATTTACCTTGATCTCGACCAGTTCAAGCAAATCAATGACAGCTTAGGCCATACGGTTGGTGACAATGTTATCCTGCAAGTTGCAACCAGATTGCGCCGCACGATACCACGAACCGACCTTGTATCACGCATCAGCGGCGACGAATTTCTCATTCTGATCAATCAGCGCAAGAGCACCGATGAAATACTCGAAACATGCCAGCTGATTGCGAATGCTGTTGCCGAAGCCATACAACTAGATGGCCACCGGATTCTCACTACAGCATCAATGGGTGTTGCTCTCAGCCCAGAACATGGTGCCGACCTTTCTGATTTGCTGCGCCGCGCCGATATTGCGCTTTATGAAGCCAAGAAAGCAGGGCGAAATCGTTTTGTCATCTTCCGTGAAAGCATGGAAGAGCGTGTTCTCATGTCACGGCAAATGGAAGAGGAAATCAAACGGGCTCTTAAGAAGAGCGAATTCGTTAATTATTACCAGCCAATTATGGATGGTACTGGTAAAAAGGCGATTGCAGCGGAAGCACTTATTCGCTGGAACCACCCGAAGCAGGGCCTAATGCCACCCGGAGCCTTCTTACCAGTTGCAGAAGGCACGCCTCTTATTAAGGAAATTGGTGAATGGGTACTGGAAACAGCCATTCAAGATGCTGCATTCCTACCTGATGTAACCATGTGTGTGAACGTCTCCCCAAGCCAGCTGGGGCACCCTGAATTCCCAAGCCTCGTACAAAGGCTGCTCGATAAACACAGCCTCCCGCCTTCTCGCTTGGAACTGGAAGTTACCGAAGAGATTTTGCTCAACTACAGCGAATCCACCGGTGAAATCTTGAACGAAATACAAAAGCTTGGCGTGAAGATAGCACTGGATGACTTTGGTACCGGCTTCTCCAACCTGAATTATTTGCGCAAACACCGCTTTAACAAGATCAAAATTGACCGCACTTTCATTGAAGACATTGAAAACGAGAAAGATGCTCGTGAAATTGTGCGCTCACTTATCCAGTTGGGTCAGTCAATTGGCATGGAAGTGTGTATTGAGGGTGTTGAAAAAGCCAACCAATACAACGTTCTAAAAGGAATGCGTGCCGAAATCCTACAGGGCTTTTTATTCTCCAAGCCGGTGCCATTGGCAAAATTCAAGCTCTGGCAAGACGATTACGATGTCGAACATGCCCTTAACCCTAAAGAGCGCGACGTCAAATTGGAAACCGCTTAAAGAGCTCAACTACAATAACAGAGCTTAAAAGAAACATGATACAAAAACAGCCGGTCCTCTTAAAAGACCGGCTGCTTTTGTTTAACGATAAGACAAATTCACTAAACAGCAGCGGCTTGCACCCACCAATTATCTTCCCGCTCTTTAATATGCACAGCCAGACGCTCCGCCGCCTCTAAATCGGTACAAATGGCAAAGCATGTGGCGCCAGAACCGGACATTCTGGCAAATAGGCATTCATGCTGTGCCTCTAAAACGTCAAGCACCTTTTGTATCTGCGGCACAAGCGAAATAGCCGGTGTTTGCAAGTCATTACGCGTTGCCTTAAGCCACTCGCACAATTGGTGAATACTTTCAAACCGGTTCGGGATCTTGGGTAGATGGCCGTTTTCTTTCGCTGCAAGCTGCTTGAAAACAGCCGGTGTTGACAAATTCACCTTAGGATTAACAAGAACCACGGCAAATGCTGGCAATCCAGCTATATTTTCAATCTGATCACCAATACCACGCACACGACAAGGTTTGGAGTTTAAACACATGGGAACATCAGCTCCCAGCTGTGCGGCCAATTCGCTAAGCCGCGTGTGGTCCGGCTTAATGCCCCACAATTGGCAGAGCGCAAAAAGCGTTGCAGCCGCATCCGCCGACCCGCCACCAATACCGGCGGCAACGGGCAAGTTCTTTTCCAGTCTAAGGGCAACCGGTTGCGATACAGAAAGAGATTCCTCAAGCAAATGGGCTGCCCGCAAAACAAGATTATCAACCGGATCATCATGCAACAAACTATGTGAAAAAGGCCCAATGAGTTCAAGCCTCGTCTTACTGGCCTTTTGCGCCTCAATGATATCACCGGTTTTGGGAAACACCACCAAGGAATCGAGAAGATGAAAACCATCTGCGCGCTGGCCTGTTATATGCAAGGCCAGATTTACTTTGGCTTGCGCGAGTGCCTGCGCTGACTTTAACCCAAAACTTTCTACATTCATCTAACAAACCTAAATCAATCGAATGACCGGGGAGGCACACCAGCCGTTAAGCCTTTGGCAAATACCTTAGTCACCCACAGCCGCAGACTCTTGAGTGGTATCCGCACTCAAACCATTTTTGATCTTGCCCAAAATACGCTTCAAGTCTTCCGGCTCAGGGTCCAAATCACGGGCATGGTTCCATTTAAATCCGGCATCCAGACGCCGCCCAAGCTTCCAGTAGGCATCGCCAAGATGCTCGTTAATCAGCGGATCATGCGGCCGCAACGCAACAGCACGCTCCAGCTCTTTCACCGCCTCATCATATCTACCCAGCCGGTAATAAACCCACCCCAAACTATCAACAATGTAACCATCAGTTGGCCGCAAGCGCACCGCTTTTTTAATCATCTTCAATGCTTCATCAAAGCGCATCCCGCGGTCGACCAAAGAGTATCCAAGATAGTTCAACACCATTGGTTGGTCTGGTTGAATTTCGAGTGCATTCCTAAAGTCGTTTTCGGCCAGATCCCATTTATCTTGGCGCTCGCGTGTAATACCGCGAAAATACAGCAAAACCCAGTTCTGCTCTTTTTGCTCTGCAACAAGTTTGAGCCCTTCACTATACGCAGCCTCTGCCTCTGCGAATTTAGAATGTGAGCGCAGCACATTACCAAGCGATGTATAAGCCTCCACATCATCCGGCTTTTCTTTAATCAATGCCTCAAGTTTGCTTTTCGACTTTTCAAGTTCATCTATCACATTTAAATGCAGCGCTTCTTGAATTTCAGCATCACGTTTCATGGGCGAACTTGGGCTCACCTTCGACAGATAATCAATTGAGCGTTCATAGTTTCCCATTTGCTCATAAAGTGCTGCAAGCGCAATGTTCGCTTCATCAAAATGCGGTTCAAGATAAACCGATAATTGCAAGAATGCCGCCGAAAGCTCTTCACCATCACGGCTAATAGCTGCACCCAGCCCGTATAAAGCTTCGCTCACGCCCGCATCAATGCTGCCAACCATGGGCTTTTGCATGGCTCCACTAACAATATGTGCCCTTAACGAGATGATGCTGGGATGATCCGGGACATGCTTTTCGAACTTATCGAGTATTTCAAGTGATTTTTTCTGCTGACCATTTGCTGCCAGTGCCTTAACATAGGCACTCATGGAACGTAGCGCACCAGGATCAGCCTCATAGGCTTTTGCATAGTGGGGAAGCGCTTTTTCACTCTCCCCTGCATGTTCCAGCATCAAGGCGATATTGTAATCGGTAAACAGCTCAAACCAAGTCGGGCCTTTAAGCTCTTGCAGGACCTTAACGCCTGCATCAACATTACCATTACCCGCATAGGCCCATGCTTTGAGCAAGGCAAAAGTCATGCGGGCGAGAGGGTTGGTACTTACCTCATCTTCCATGCCGATAACAGCATTGTACTGCCGCGCGTGTACATCGTGAACAGCCTGAACAAACCCGGCAAGAAAGTGCTCAGGATCAGATTCGAGCAGTTTCTTGCCTAGCTCTAGGCATTTATCAATTTGCCCATCAGCCAGATACATTGTAAACGCACGATCTTGAAGATAGAAATTATCGGGATCAAGCGCCAAGGCTTTTGAGAAGTAGCGGCCGGCATTTTTAAAATCCTGCTCGATCAAAGCAGTTCGCGCTGCTAAATAATAACCCGACAAGCTCTCCGAGTGTGTTTGGTCACTATTTGATGCAAAGCTCCCGACCACGGACGACGATAGTGCCACAAAAAACGCAACAACACGGCCCGTTTTCTTAGCCAATGCTGCAACATGAGGGAGACGAGGATTACGCATCAATACTTACTTCTCTTTGGTTAGGTCACTTAATCAGTAATGACAATAAATTAGCGCTTCTTACATCACAGTGGAAGTAGAGCCATACATACCAGAATCAAGTTAAGTCCATCTTAGCCTAAGTGCTTCCTTTGGAGCTGAACTGTAGCAGACATTTCAACGACAACAAGCCGGCCAATGCAAGCATAATAAGGTGTTGCGTTTTACAAAAGTTTATTACAGCACATTTCCGAAGAAAAACCCTTAATATTTTGTGCAGCTAACATAGGTATATGGCCTTATTGCGGCATCATTCACCTATTAAAATTTCTAAGCCAATGGAAACTACCAGTAATTTGTTTTGGAAACCGAAAATAAATTCGCCACTCCCGATTGGACATAGCAACATACTACAGAAAAACAAACTTTCTAACATGATAAATTTGCAAAGCATTGTCATAATAAACTTAAGGTTATACGCAATATCCCCAAAGGCGTGTTGCAAAATGCTTGCTATATTTACAAATATATCATGCAAATCATTTTGCGCTCTATTAGTTTTCTGAAGAGGTGGCCATTCCGGTCATCCGTAATTTCATATGGGGGGTGTCATGACCAAATGGGTCTACATCTTTGGTGAAGGTGTCACTGATGGCGATGCGAGTATGCGTAATCTGCTTGGCGGCAAAGGCGCAAACCTTGCCGAAATGGCACGATTAGGCTTACCTGTACCACCCGGCTTTACAATTACTACTGAAGTTTGCACGCAGTATTATAAAGGCGGCGAAAGCTATCCGAGTGAACTTGATGCGCAAATAAATGCAGCACTTGAAACCGTAGGCAAGCTCACAGGCCGCACATTCGGTGATCCAGCCAACCCACTTCTGCTTTCTGTGCGTTCAGGCGCCCGCGTCTCCATGCCCGGCATGATGGATACCGTGCTAAACCTTGGCCTCAACGACACTACCGTTGCAGCCCTTGCCAAGGAATCGAATGACGAACGCTTCGCCTACGACAGCTACCGCCGTTTCATTCAGATGTATTCTGATGTGGTGCTCAATGTCGATGGCGACTACTTTGAGGAAATAATCGAGGATTATAAAGACGAGCACGATCTGGTGCTTGATACTGATCTCTCCGCTGAGGACTGGAAAAAGGTCGTTGTGCTGTTTAAAGCCAAAACCGAAGAAGAACTCGGCAAACCCTTCCCCGATGACCCCCGCGAACAGCTTTGGGGCGCAATAGGGGCTGTTTTCGGTTCTTGGATGCTACCACGCGCCCAAACCTATCGCCGTTTGCATGATTTGCCTTCCGATTGGGGCACAGCAGTGAACGTACAAGCCATGGTCTTTGGCAATATGGGCGATGATTCTGCCACCGGTGTTGCTTTCTCCCGCAACCCTTCCAACGGTGAAAACGCCCTGTACGGTGAATACCTCATCAACGCTCAGGGTGAAGACGTTGTCGCCGGTATCCGCACTCCGCAAGATATTACCGAAGCTGCACGCATCGCCGCCGGATCCGACAAGCCTTCACTAGAAGCAACCATGCCTCAAATGTACCAACAATTTGCCGAGGCCTGCAAAAAGCTGGAAACCCATTACCGCGATATGCAAGACATGGAATTCACCATTGAACGCGGTAAATTATGGATGCTGCAAACCAGAAACGGCAAACGGACACTGAAAGCAGCACTCAAAATCGCCGTTGATATGGCGGATGAGGGCGTCATCAGCAAGGAAGAAGCTGTCAAACGCATTGACCCAACATCGCTTGACCAGCTTCTCCACCCGACCATTGATCCTGACGCCGAAATCGACGAACTCGCCACAGGTTTGCCTGCCTCACCAGGTGCGGCCAGCGGTGCAATCGTCTTCAATTCCGACGAAGCGGAGGCCGAAAAAGCCGACGGCAAAGCGGTTGTTCTTTGCCGGGTGGAAACTTCACCCGAAGACATTCACGGCATGCATGCGGCAGAAGGTATCCTCACCTCGCGCGGTGGTATGACAAGCCACGCCGCAGTGGTTGCCCGCGGTATGGGCAAACCATGTGTGGCCGGTGCCGGCACAATCCGCATGGATATGCGCAATGAAGTGATGGTTGCCGATGGCCGCACTTTTAAAAAGGGCGATATCATCACCATTGACGGTGGTAGCGGGCAGGTGATTGCCGGTCAGGTAAAAATGCGTCAACCCGAACTTTCTGGCGATTTTAAAAAGCTCATGCAATGGGCCGACAATATTCGCCGCCTGCGGGTACGTACCAACGCCGAAACGCCAACCGATGTGAAGGTCGCTCTTTCCTTTGGAGCTGAAGGTATTGGCCTGTGCCGCACCGAACATATGTTCTTCGATGGCGATCGGATTACCAGCGTACGCGAGATGATCCTTGCCGACACATTGCAAGAACGACGCGCCGCACTGGATAAACTACTGCCTATGCAGCGCGGTGATTTCATCGAAATCTTCGAGCTGATGGATGACCTACCCGTCACCATTCGCTTGCTTGACCCGCCACTGCACGAGTTCCTGCCCAAAACGGATGCGGAAATTGCCGAGGTTGCCAAGCACATGGGCGTTGACGCCGAGGACTTGAAAGAACGCGCCGAAGAGCTACACGAATTCAACCCTATGCTCGGTAATCGCGGCTGTCGTCTGCTCATTTCCTATCCGGAAGTGGCCGAAATGCAAGCTCGTGCCATTTTCGAGGCAGCGGCAGAAGTTTCCAAATCTCGCAGCGTTCAAGTGAAACCCGAGGTCATGGTACCACTGGTTGGCTTGAAAGCCGAGCTGGACGAAGTCAAGCAGCGTATTGAAGCTATGGCTGAAGCGGTTGAAGCAGAAAAAGGCATCAAGCTGGACTACTCAATCGGTACCATGATCGAGTTGCCACGCGCAGCCCTGCAATCTGAAGAAATCGCCAAATCTGCCGAGTTCTTCTCCTTCGGCACCAACGATCTCACCCAAACCACCTTTGGTATTTCCAGAGATGACGCGGGTTCTTTCCTTGGCAAGTATCAGGAAAAAGGCTTGATCGAAAAAGATCCGTTCATCACGCTGGATAGTGACGGTGTTGGTGAATTGATCAAACATGCTGCCGAGCATGGCCGCAAAACCCGTCCGAATATTAAACTTGGCATCTGCGGTGAGCATGGTGGTGATCCGGCTTCTATCGCTTTCTGCGAAGAAACCGGCCTCGATTATGTGAGCTGCTCACCGTTCCGTGTGCCAGTTGCCCGCTTAGCTGCAGCACAAGCAGTGTTGAAAGGTGCTGATACCGGTACGCTTTAACACATGTGGCAAACATAAACTTAAAAAACAAAGGGGCCGCAGCACCAGCTGCGGCCCCTTTCATATTCTATTTGGAAAAAACTAGCTCACCCGTGAAATGCAATAGTCCACGCATGAAACCAGCGCATCTTTCACAGCGCCATCGGGCAAGTCACTCAAAGCTTGCTTGGCAGAAGCACCAAACGCTTTGGCGCGCTCGATAGTATCTGCCAGTGAACCAGTTGCTTTCAAAAGCGCAATGGCATGTTCCAGATCACCTTCACGCACATCGCCTTCTTCAAGGCAGCGCTTCCAGAATACCAAATCTTCCGGTGTGCCGCGCTCCATGGCATAAACCACCGGCAAGGTAATTTTTCCCTCGCGCAAATCATCACCAATATCTTTGCCAAGGTCCTGAGCGGAGCCACCGTAATCAAGCGCATCATCAACCAGCTGGAATGCCAGTCCCAAATCCATACCGAACTTACGACAGGCCGCACGTACTGCATCGCTTTCGCCGGCGATTTCGGGAGAAACCTCAGAAGCTGCAGCAAATAGAGCGGCTGTTTTCGCTTCAATCACCTGCATATACTGCGCTTCTTGAGTGCTGGTGTCTTGTGCCGCCGCCAATTGCAACACTTCGCCTTCGGCAATAATGGCAGATGCTTCGGAAAGAATGCGCAGCGCTTCCAGCGACCCCACTTCCACCATCATCTTAAAAGACTGACCCAGCAGATAGTCACCCACCAGCACGCTTGCCTGATTGCCCCACAACATACGCGCAGCCTCTTTACCACGCCGCATATCGCTTTCATCAACCACATCATCATGCAGGAGTGTTGCCGTATGCATAAACTCCACACAGGCTGCCAGTGTCACATGGCCATCGCCCGTATACTTAAACATTTGCGCAAAGGCTAAGGTCAACATCGGCCGCAAGCGCTTGCCACCGGAATCGATCAGGTGATGGGCAATTTCCGGGATCAGTTCCACATTGGAACCTGCCATAGACAAGATCAACTCGTTCACCCGTTCCATGTCCGCGCTCACCAGCGCGACCAAAGGCTTAATACTGGCTGTCGCCTGTTGTGCAGATTGTGCTTCTGGCATGCCCACGTGCAACTCTCCTGTGAATTTTCTGGGACAATAAAAGTGCGCGATAACAAGGGCAAGGCTTGAAAATCACAATTACTCATATTTCTAAAATACACACAGCAAAAAGCTGGATTATGCGTATGCCCAGCGATGCGGCTATACTAAATTTACAGAGCTGGAACTATCACTCCCGCAGCAACAAACCAGAAAGCATTATGATGGAAGAGCTTTTACGCACCCATGATCCCGTTATAATTAGTAAGGTTGTTTTCCTTTTGGAAGAAAACAACATCAGCTATTTGCTGAGTGACCAGAACATGAACAGTCTATATGCTGGCATCCCTATGATCTACCAGCGCATTATGGTAGATGCCGAGCAACTTGAAACTGCACGCAGCATATTGCGCCAAGAGCAGCTTGGCGATGAACTAAGCGAAAAATGATGTCAAACAACCCGATAACTGCCACAACAAAACCGGCACTCGCAAGAACTCTAGAGACCACAAAAGACAAGTTTTTAGGTGGCCACGTGCTGGTTGAGCAACCCAAACGTGGCTATCACCGCGCGGGTATTGACGCTGTTTTACTTGCCGCAGCCCTGCCAGAATGCTGCAAAGGACATGTGATGGATTTGGGAGCAGGAGTTGGCACCGCCGGCTTTTGTGCAGCTTGGCGCCTGCCGGAAATCACAGTTACATCCGTTGAAATTGATCCATTTACCGCTGCATTAGCCAAAGGCGCACTTGATTTTCCCGAGAACGCCAGTTTCGCAAGTCGTGTGAAACTACTGCAGACTGACCTCACCGCCAAAGGAACCCAGCGCCATGCAACCGGCCTACACCCCAACCAGGCCGACCATATCATTATGAACCCGCCCTACTATGCCAAGGGCAAGTTTCGTGAAACCGATAAGCAGGCCCGCCATACCGCCCATGTACTGGACGAACGCGGGATGGAACCATGGATTAAAACCGCCAAAGACCTGATTAAAGACGCCGGGACACTAACAATTATCTTTCGAGCTGATGGATTGCAGCAAATTCTTGAGCCCATGACTGGCCGCTTTGGTGGCATAAAAATAAAACCAATCCACCCGACAGAAGACGCAAATGCCAATCTGATTATCATTCAAGCAGTATCTGCGAGCAAAGCCCCTCTGCAAATACTGCCCCCTCTAGTGCTACACGAAGCCAGCAAAAACAATTACTGCTCTCAAACAGAAAGCATACTACGCAAAGGTACTAGACTTAAGCTAAACTAACGGACCTTTTCATTATGCCCCAATCAAAACAGATGAGAAGCTTGTACAAAAAAGCGGTTACTAGCACGGCGGGTCCCATAGTCCCCTTCATAACCAATCCTTAGCTGGGTTGAAGCCTCAACCACATATGCAACAGAGGCATCCAGTTTGAATGAATAGTTTTCCGTTTCTTCATCACTGGCATTTTGCACACCTATACTATTGGTCGTTTTTTGACTAACCGTGCGCCCCACAACTCTTTGCCGTATTGCCCCACTCAAATCTGCAGTAAGTGCAAACTCTTCCCGCGTCACAAGTTCAGCTTCAACATTAACGCCACCAATAATATCTAAAACTCCTTGGGAGCGATGGGCAAAGTAGGCATCAAACTCCGAATTGCTGCTGGATCGGTGATAGTGATCTTGAATGATTTGCCGGAAGCTTCCACTCACTTGTGGTGTCACCTTAAATTGCCGCCACTCAAAATCATAGGAGACAGCACCCAATGCTGACAGTGTATTAACGCCAAAGTCCGCCCTGTAAGTTTCTTCAAAACTCAAACCGGTACGCCCATTCAATGAAACGTCTTGATAGGCATATTCAAAACTACCCGTAACGAGCCAACTATTAATATCGTGCAATAAATATGCGCCACCATAAAACGTATCACTATTTTCTTCACTGCCACGACAAGTCGTCATGCGCGCATCTACATCGCTTCTATTGTACCCCCAAAACACCCCCAAGCGCGTATCTGGTTGCACCTGTTTGTCACCCCCTCCCATTACCGACCAGTTATGACTTTCGTATCCGGCAAGGTTTGTCCCCCCATCTGCTTGAATAAACTGGCCGGATACATCGCCCCAGACACCATAGTTGTTACCTTTAAAGAGATGCTTCTCTTGCGTTTCAATCAAGCTCTTAACAGCCCATTGACGACCACGTGTCACCGCATCATGGTTGTTGAGTGAATAACAATTCTCAGGGTTAAACCGCGTAGTTATTGCAACACCCCCTCCATTGCCGCCATCACCCCCGTTACCACCATCGCCCCCGTTGCCGCCATCATCCGAGTTGTCACCAAAAATCACCAGCCGCTCGAAAGAAAAAGCCGGATTGGGTGCAGTCATAGACCCAAAAGCACCGGTACCCGACGCTCCCTCGGCAAGCCCAAATATATAGTAGGTATCCGCAAGCGAAAAATCCGCACCTTCCGTCAAAACTAAACTCGCACCAGCACTTACCGTTGCGCTATTGCCAACCTGAAATGGAGCCTCCTCCACGCTATCGTTATTGGAACCCAAAGCCACGTTCACCGTCCCACCGGTCAAGTTCACTTGGTCGGCTTCAATACTGCCATTCGCGTTGAGACTACCGCTACTCATCGTCAGCTGGCCATTACCGTTTTCTTGCAAACGCACCAGCCCTCCTTGCGGCACATTCAGCTCACCACCAGTTATGCTCACAGATGGCGCAGTGTCCAAATCACCATCTTGCAATGTCCCGCCTACGTTAAATGTACCGCCGCTCAGTTCCAGATCAGATAGTGCCATTTGGCGGCCGCTATCTAACTGGATAGTCCCAGCAGTTTGTTGCAAGACTGTAGCAAGTGATTGATCATTCAAGGGACGCCAAGTTCCTGCATTATCAAATCGAATACGATCAAATCCACCGGCATTCATTGCAGAAAGATTGCGATTAGATGTCACCCCGTTTGGCACATCAAAACTCAAGTTGCAGGTTAAGTTACTGCGATTATTAAAAACAAACCCACCAGACGTGAAATCGAAACTATCAAAAATCGTAACATTTACAGTACCACTCCCAGATGAAGGGCCAGTGAGGTTTATAGAATTACTGGAACTATTATCAAACGAGGCATTAACCGTGTTCCCATTGTCAGGTGCTAAAGAAAAAGAGCTTGCAGATACTGGCGAAAGCCCTGTACCACCAGAATTCAAAGTAAAAGAACCATCAGTCACACGGAAGTCGCCCCCTGTTTGACTAAAACTTTGTGTGGTGAAACCGGCACTCGCCTCAACAGTACCACCCGATTGCGAATAAGTGGGCATATCGGTTGCGCCGTTGACCTCCCAAGTTCCAGATCCTGCAATATTAATTGTATCGAAATTGATTATTGAGCCACGCAAAAAATCACCAGCGGCCATATTCAAATTGGCTATAGCGAGTAAATCAGGTGCCAGCGCGGCATCAACTTCCAAATCTCCAGTAACACGACTACCTGCATTTAAGTTTACAGTAACACGACTGCTCCCAGGTGTACTGTCGTCGACCTCTCCCTCGATAAAAAAAGCGCGTCCACTGCCGGCTGTAATTGTGCCGCTATTAGTTACTGTCATACGAAAATTATCAGAAATTAGCGTACCAGATGTAGCCAAATCGATATAAATAGCATCTGTTGCACCAGTAATACTCCCCGAATTTATAAGACTGGCAACAGAGTCGTCACTAAATGAAACTTCATAGAATAAAGCTCTAGCACCACTAGAGGTAATATTCCCAGTGTTCTCAATGGAAAAAACACCATTATCAAAGCTAAGTAAATCATTATTAATTGCATCTGCAACAGATGTAATACTACCGGAATTGTTTACTGTAAAATTTACACCATCACCTCGCGAATTTAATCGCATTCCATACGCGGTATTACCAGACGTATTAATAGTACCAGCATTATTCACCATAGCACTACTATTATCTTCAACGTCAAAAACCCATATACCATGGGAGCTATCGCCTAGCGTGGTAATAGTAGCCCCATTGGCAATATCAACCTCAAGCAGACTATCTTCATCAACCTCAATCAATAGCCCGTAGCTATTCGCACGGTTAGTTGTTATAGAAGCCGCCGCTCCCATATCAAAATCCATATGAGAAAAATCACGAAGTCCACGTTCCATTCTAACGGCACTCTGGCTGCTCCCAGTAATCCCCGGATCCGTTCCCGTGGCGATGGAGCCTTGTAGATTAACAAAGTACTTAATCAAGTTACCGGCGGTACCATCACCAGTGTCACCTTCCAGCTCAATCCCGTTACCACTCGCTCCATCAACGGTGATCGATATACCCGGGTCAATAATAACATTGACCTCCTCACCGGGATTAAGCAGGAAGTCTTGCAAAAAAATGCCATTCTCTAAAACTGTATTCGTGAAAATATTGGCCACCGGTTGCGTGGTACCGGCAGTTGTTATTTCAATGACACCTTGCGCACAAACAGACCCTGTAAGCATGATGTAGATTGAAGTTACTTTGAGTATATTTTGATACATAAAACAGACCCTAGCTAAATATATGTATCAAGATAAACATTTTTAAAACAAAATAATCCTACAGTTATAATGTACTGCTATTTCATACTCCTATTTTTAAGTAGTTCTTGCACGACCAAACTTCTAATAGCTGTCATCTTATTAATACAAAGCGCTTCTGCCAACGCACCTTGCTTTTCAAAGTTGTTAAGTTGGCCACGAATACGACAATTTAAGAGCATTGCCTCCAACCAAGCAGCCTGTGCTTCTTTTACTTGCAAACCAAGATCTTTGGTTTGCAGCAAGATTAACTGCTCTAATTGTGTATCCAGCCTTTCACGCCACAGGGCTTGCTCTTTGCTAACACAGCGTTTGAGGGCTTTCTCATTCGGGCTGGTCACCCCACTGTTACAATGTGAGTAAACTTTACCAATACAGCCTACCATTTGCGAGAGAATAAGATTTTCTTGCTCAACACAATCCGTCATCAACTGGCGCTCTTCTTGGCTTGGCTGCAAAAAAGCGCTTTCTTGCGCATAGCTATTACCAAGCAAGCCAGCACTAAAAATCAAGCAAATTAAAAGTGAGTTCACTATGCTTTTTATGTATCCCATTACTGCTCCACGATTCAAAATCAATCACGAAGACTGGCCTAAGCAGCAAACACGTCAAACTCATGACCCGGCAAGCATCAAGGCCCCAAACAGGTAGCAACCTATAATTACAAATAAAATGCGGTAAAAAAATCACTTCAAAATATAAAAACCCCCCAGCCAAGCTGGGGGATTTAAAAGCAGCCTAACGGTAATCGTAGGCACCATCTTTCCACTCATACCAAACATAACCTGGCAGAGACACGTCGCCCTTATCATCAAATGATAACTCGCCCAACACAGTGTTGAACTTACCGGCATCAAGTGCAGCAACAACAGGCCCAAAATCGGTAGACTTTGCAGTCTCAGCAGCCTTCGCCCAAGCCTGAATAGCTGCATAAGTATAAAGCGCGTAACCTTCAGCGGTTTTACCTGCTGCAATCAACTCGTCAACTACAGGCTTTGCCTCTGGATTTTTCCGTGGATCCGGCGAAAATGTCATCCAGGTGCCATTACCCGACGGGCCAGTGATAGACCAATACTCATCGGTCACCAGAGCATCACCAGAAAGCAAAAGGGTATCCATACCCTGATCTACCATCTGACGTTTAATCAAACCCGCTTCGGTGTGATAACCGCCCACATAAAGCACATCAATTTTGGCCTCTTTCAGCTTGGAAACCAAAGCTGTGTAGTCTTTTTCACCGGCAGTATAAGCCTCATAAAGTATTTCTTTTTTGCCAAGGTCGTTCATCACCGCTTTGGTGGCATCAGCCAAGCCTTTACCATAGGCTGTCTTGTCCTGAATAATGGCAATGTTCTTATCGCCAAATTCTTTGGCAAGTGTGGTACCGGCAACCTTACCTTGCTGGTCATCGCGGCCGCATACGCGGTAAGTACCAGGCCCTGGACGCTCATCGGTGTATTTCGGGTTGGTGGATGCCGGGGTAATTTGAATGATACCCTCTTCCGCATAAACCTGTGAGGCTGGAATGGACGAACCGGAACAGAAGTGACCTGCAACAAACACCACGTCTTTACCAACAAACTGGTTGGCAACTGCCACCGCCTGTTTCGGATCACAAGCATCGTCGCCCACTTCCAAAACCAGCTTCTCGCCATTCACCCCGCCAGCGGCATTAATATCTTCCACGGCTTGCTCGGCACCGGCACGCATTTGCTGTCCAAAAGAAGCATACTGACCGGTCATCGGTCCGGCAGTTGCAATAACAATATCCGCAAAAGCAGCGCTAGAGGCCCCCATAGCCGCAACACATGCAACACTTGCAAGCAAAAACTTCTTCATGCTCTTCCCCTTTGGTATTCTAGGATTTAGTTTTTCAAACAAACGACAACACAAAACCTCGTATTGCCCAGGCAGTTTCCTGCCTTAAAAAACACGGTAGAGCTCTCCTTCACACCGTATTTTATTCACCCGCACAAATAACAATGTGCGTCATATTCGTTTCCGACAACCCACTAAAAATAACAGGTAAAGCTGCTTCATTTCTGCGTTTACCTGCCAGTCTTTTCCAAGCAGGATGTTTTGACCCAACGCCTATAGGCTGTCGTCCTGACCCGGTTTGAGTTGCCATGAAAACAAGCCATTTCGTTGATAGAGCCAACTGTATTGCGTTGTCATTTGGCTTACTCGCGTCATTTGAAAGGCAGCAATACCAACGCCAATCAGCCATATGTAATCCACCAGCAAATACTGGAGTGACAACAGCGGCTCATCAAACAAAGCAAAGCACAGGAAGCGAACAGCCAGCGTAAGTAAAAACACAAACCAAAACAGCACCGCAAAAGGTCGCCAGGTGTGCGCAATTGCCCGTCCCGTAGCAAATGCCGTAAGCCCACCTAAGATCAGCACGATGAATATAAAAACGGAAGCTGAACTTGCGTATAATAGTCCCATAGAATTCTCCTAGTGCCTGCCGCCTTCAAGATAGGCCGCCTTCACATCATCACGCGCCAACAACTCCGCTCCGCTACCTTGCATGGTAATAAGTCCATTCACCATTACGTAGCCACGATGCGCCAGCTTCAACGCATGATAGGCATTTTGCTCTACCAGAAACACAGTCAAGCCATCACTACGGTTCAACTCGGCAATCGCCTCGAAAATCTGCTTTACAATAATCGGCGCCAAACCAAGCGAGGGTTCGTCCAACAGCAGCAGCTTTGGTCGGCTCATCAACGCCCGCGCAATCGCCAGCATCTGCTGCTCGCCGCCCGAAAGCGTACCACCACGTTGGTGTTGTCGCTCTTTCAAGCGCGGGAACAGGTCAAAAACCCGCTTCAACTCTTCTTCAAAGTGCTCAGGTTGGCTACGCATCCCGCCCATGAGCAGGTTTTCCAGCACCGTCATGCGCGGGAATATGCGCCGCCCTTCCGGTGATTGAGCAATCCCCGTACGCATGATTTCATAGGTTGGTTTGCCAGTAATATTCTCGCCCAAATACTCAATCGAGCCTTCACGCGCCTGCGGATCACCACAAATGCTCATCATCAATGTGGATTTACCAGCACCATTTGCCCCGATAAGGGTAACAATTTCCCCCTCATAAACATCCATATCAACCCCGTGCAGGGCCTGGATTTTACCGTAGAAAGTTTGTAGTCCGCGAATTCGCAGAAGTGGTTGCGCACTCATAGGCCCACCTCCTGTTCAACACTATCCACCTCGTCGTCATCAACGCCCAAGTAAGCGGCAATTACATGTGGGTCATTCTTGACAAAATCGGGTGTGCCATCAGAAATTTTGACGCCATAGTCCAGCACAACAACATGGTCGGAGATTTCCATCACCACCGACATATCGTGCTCGATCAACAGTATCGAGGTATGGTGCTCTTTGCGGATATAGGAAAGCAGCTCGTTCAGCTCCAAGCTTTCCTTGGGGTTCAAACCCGCCGCGGGTTCGTCAAGGCACAAAAGCTCCGGCCCCGTACACATAGCCCGTGCGATTTCCAATCGCCGCTGATCCCCATAGGGTAAATCGGCAGCCGGCGCATCAGCGCGGTCAATCAACTTTGTCCGCTCCAGCCAGTACTTGGCTCGTTCAATAGCCTCTTTTTCCGCACTGCGAAAACCGCGTAGCCCCAAAACACCGCCAACGGTCCAGCTAGAAGCCGCCATGAGCGGGCGATGCTGCGCCACCATGAGGTTTTCTAGCAGCGTCATACCACCAAACAGACGAATATTTTGGAATGTCCGCGCCACTTTAGCCACACCGGATATCATGAAGTCAGGCAGACGTTCCAAAAGGTGCGCTTCGTTATCACCCCCACGCATCACCAACCGCCCTTCAGTTGGGCGATAAAAACCGGTGATGCAGTTAAACACAGTGGTTTTACCCGCACCATTCGGCCCAATCAGCGCGGTAATATCGCCGCGTCCTACATTGAACGATAAATCGCCCACCGCAGTCAAACCACCAAAGCGCATGGTCAAGTGCTCCACTTTGAGCACAGGGTTATGATTCCACTGGCTCATCCGTGCCCCTCCTCAACCAAATCCGCCGAAATGCCCTTGGCATTTTTCGAAAGTGCCACCGATGGCGCACGCGTGGAAATCAAACCACGTGGTTTCCAAACCATAATCACCACCATCAGCAGTCCGAAGACCAGCATGCGGTACTCTTCAAACTCGCGGAAGAGTTCAAATCCACCAATCATCACAACAGCGGCAATCACCACACCGATTTGCGAGCCAAGCCCGCCCAGCACAACAATCGCCAAAATCACAGCGGATTCCATAAAGGTGAAGCTTTCCGGTGATATAAACCCTTGGCGTGTAGCAAAGAACGACCCAGCAAAACCGCCAAACATCGCCCCCAACGCAAACGCGGTCAGCTTGGTATTGGTGGTATTTATGCCCAGCGAACGACAGGCAATCTCGTCTTCGCGTAAGGCTTCCCATGCCCGCCCGATAGGCAGACGACGCAACCGCATAGTGACAAAATTGGTGATTAACGCCAGTATTAAAATCAGGAAGTATAGGAACAAGATCCGGTGCACACTGCTATAATCAAGCCCAAAGAAATCGGCAAAGCCCCCTTCCCCGCGCTTGAATTCCAAACCGAAAAAGCTTGGGCGCGGAATCCGAGAAATACCATCCGGGCCACCGGTAAACTCGTACCAGTTCAATAACACCACCCGAATAATTTCCCCAAAGGCAAGGGTGACAATCGCCAAGTAATCCCCGCGTAGCCGGAGGACCGGAAAACCGAGAATGATGCCCCAAAAAGCTGCCAGAATTCCGGCCAATGGCAAGCAGATCCAGAAGGAAAAACCGAAATACTGCGCCAGCAACGCATAGGAATATGCCCCTACAGCATAAAACGCCACATAGCCCAAGTCCAAAAGACCGGCAAGACCAACAACGATATTCAGCCCCCAGCCAAGCATCACATAGGTCAGCACAAGTGTGGCCAAATCAATATATTGCCGCGAGCCACGCGCCCCCAGTGTTGCTAGCAAAACAAACGGCAAGGCAAAAGCCAAAAGCAAGAACAAAGGCTTTAAGTAACCTTCGACATTCTGCCTCTCCGATTTATTCTTTTTTCGCGCTTCAAACTGTCCGCTTTCTCTTAAGGCGTAATACACACCCATAAGTAGGCGACCGACAAAAACCGCGACCACCGCAGCACCAAACAAAGGCCAGCGATATTCAAGATAAAGCTCTGCGCCACGGCCAGATGCGACATCAACCCGCAAACCCAGCATAACACCAGCCAATAGCGCGGCGATCAATGCTGCAAGGGCTGCATCTTTCAGCAAAGTTTCCCAATTAAATGAGGTTTGTGATTGTTCCATTAAACTTTCTCAACCTCCGGCTTACCGAGCAAGCCCTCAGGCATAAAGATCAACACAATGGCCAGAATAGAAAAGGCAGCCACGTCTTTATATTCAACGGAGAAGTAGCCAGACCAGAAAGTTTCGATCAAACCAATCAACAGTCCGCCAAGCATTGCTCCTGGTAATGAGCCGATACCGCCAAGCACCGCAGCCGTAAAAGCTTTCACGCCCGCAAGAAAGCCGATGTAAAAATCAATCACACCGTAGTAAAGCAAGAACATCACACCAGCGACAGCCGCCAACATCGCCCCCATTACAAACGTCAGGGAAATGGTACGGTCCACATTTACACCCAGTAGGGCCGCCATTTTACGGTCCTGTTCACATGCCCGCTGCGAGCGCCCTAAGCTGGTTTTATTGATCAAATAGGTGAACCCAGCCATTAGCGTAACTGTAGTCAACACGATCAATATCTGCACATATGACAGATTAACAATGAAAGCCGACCCGTCTGCCCCCCCATCGGTAAGTTGGAAATCTCCCGAGATGAGAGGCTGTAACGGTTTATTACGCGCCCCCTGCGACAACTGCACAAAGTTTTGCAGTGTGATAGAAGCTCCGATAGCCGTAATGAGCGGTGCAAGGCGAAAAGAACCGCGTAGCGGCCGGTAGGCAATGCGCTCCACACTCCAGCCCCATACAGCCGTTAAAGCCATGGCCAAGACCAGCACCAGCCCCAAAGCCAAAACCAGCATAAGCACCGGTGTCGCGGCAGTAATACCAAGAGCAACTACTAAGATAAGTGCAATAAAAGAGCCAATCATAAAGATATCGCCATGGGCGAAGTTAATCATACCGATGATCCCGTAGACCATGGTGTAACCAATGGCGATCAGCCCATAAATGGACCCGAGCGTCACCCCATTGATTAATTGCTGGAGGAAATATTCCATTGTTGTCGTCGTTCCCCGGATTTTTACTTTATTATAAGCTAAGGTAGCCCGAGTATAACTCTCTCCTGTCAGGCTATTGAGCTTCCCCCTCTAAGGTCAGCAAGCGAAACTCATTCTCTATGAAAGGCTCCATTTAAAGAAATAATCAACCTCTTGACATCTATATTTGTAATTTTCTTTCCAAGATGGGATTTATTCATACTTTCGTCTACATTATCTGAAATTTTACTGACTATTTTTTATGCAACTTACTTAAATGGACTGATGTAAAATTAATCAGCATAAATGAAATGTCGTTCTTGGATTATACTAATGGTGCAATAAACGTTTCACCACATGTGCATGATTTGACTGAAGCACAAAAGAATCAGCAGCGGTTGAAAAAATATTCGCCACTGGGCTTTCTATGAGTTTTAGTTAAGTAATGAATTTCTAATTACGGCAAAAAACACTTGCACTTGTGACATGGTTGCTTAGAAAAGCCTTAAGAACAAATAACATGATTGACTTTAAGGAAGCTGGAAAGACATTAAGCCCATGACAAATACTGCTGCAAGGACACGAAATCAAAAACCGGAAAATGTTGAGGATTGCGTCTCGCAGCATGATTTTCGCGAGGCCATGAGTCGCTTTGGTGCCGCTGTCCATGTTCTGGCCACCAATGGCCCGGCGGGTAAGGCCGGTGCAACAGTGACTGCAGTAACATCAGTCACCGACGCGCCGCCAACGATACTTGTATGTCTGAACCGACAAAGTCAGGTTAATCAAACCATCAAGAGAAATGGCTGTTTTACGCTCAATACTTTATGTGAGCAGCACGAAGAGCTTTCAAATGCCTTTGCTGGTGCGGGCAAGTTGCCGATAGACGAGCGCTACGCCAAAGGAACATGGTGCCAACTTGCAGGCGAGCAGCACCACTTGCAAGATGCCCGTGTAAGCCTACAATGTCAGATTAGCGAAGTAACAGAGGTTGGCACTCATTCAGTGATCTTCGCCCGTGTTACAAGAATTCTTTTAGGCGACGAGGCCGCTTCCGCACTCATTTATATGGACCGTGGCTATAAAAGCCTTTAGCTTTTGACAAAGCGGCGCGTATCAAGACATCCCTATAGCAGGAACAGGTGAATGGCTACATCGGATTGGCAAAATTTGATTACAGATGTTCCTGGTATCTTGGTTGGCAACGCCGAAGATCATACTGTCAAAACCGGTAGCACTGTTTTACTCGCCGATAAACCCATGGTAGCCTCCGTGGCCATATTAGGTGGAGCACCGGGGACACGCGATATTGCCTTGCTTGAGCCCCACCAAACAGTTGACCAAATTGATGCCCTTGTACTTTCCGGCGGCTCGGCTTTTGGTCTTGATGCCACCAGCGGCGTACAATCCTTTTTGCGCAGACAAGGCAAAGGGTTTCAAGTATACGACCAGCATATCCCTATAGTCCCCACGGCCATATTGTTCGATATGGTCAATGGTGGCAATAAAGATTGGGGCGATCCTCCCCCCTATCGTAACCTTGGCTATCAAGCCGCACAAAATGCCGGAAAAACCTTTGCTATTGGCACTGCAGGTGCTGGTGTCGGCGCACTAACGGCAGATTTGAAAGGCGGACTTGGGTCCGCATCAGCTTTTACCTCCTCGGGCACAGCTGTCGGCGCTTTAGTCGCTATCAACCCACTTGGCCGTGTCACTCAAGGCATGAGCCCACATTTTTGGGCGGCTCCCTTTGAGCGAAATGGTGAATTCGGAGCCAAAGGCATACCAAGTTCACCACCAAAGCAGTGGAGTGAGCCCGTGACAAAATTCTCACTTTCCCAGTCCGATCCAAGCAACCAAAGCAATACCACCATTGCAATTATCGCCACGGATTTAATCTTAAGTAAAGCTGAAGCAAAAAGGATAGCCATTGCCGCACACGATGGGATTAGTCGGGCCATATACCCCTCGCACACCCCATATGACGGCGATCTGGTCTTCGTCACTTCCACCGGTCGGCGTCAGGCAGAGAATAAAGCGGCAGAGCTATTGGAGCTAGGGGTAATAGCAGCCAACACATTAACAAGGGCAATCGCCCGCGGCGTTTATGAAGCTACACCGCAACCAAACGACTTATTACCCACTTGGCAACAAAACTACGCGCATCTATAAATAAGAGAGAACGACAAAAAACACCACCCATGGTGGGGCCATGGGTGGTGCATCAAGCCTAAGGGGTGGTTTGCGGAGATTGGGTTACCCCCTCAGGCCGGAAATCTATCCATAAAACCTATGGATTGTAGCGGGGCTGGCCATTCATTTGGCCAGCCTTTTATTTAAGCTGTTTCTAGCTCTTTCTTAGCTGTCAATACTTCATCTAGACTTTGCTCCTCAACGCCATGATCGTCATCGAGACTATGGTAATCAATGCGATAGAAAAGAGCATAGAGAACCGGAACAGCAACCAACGTCAAAACCGTTGCAAATGACAGCCCACCCATAATCGTAACCGACATCGAGCGGAACATCGGATCAACAATCAAAGGTGCCATACCTAAAATCGTAGTCACCGCTGCCATGCTCACGGGCCGCATACGAGAAACAGAAGCTTCAATAATAGCTCGGAATTTTTCCTTACCCTCATCAATTTGCAAATCGATTTCTTCCAGCAATACGATCGCGTTTTTAATCAACATGCCCGACAAGGAGAGGAAGCCCAAGATCGCCATAAAGTCCATTGGGAAACCGGTTACCAAAAGCCCTGTAGTGACCCCGACAATAGCCATTGGAACAGTCAACCAGATGATCAAGGGCTCACGGATTTTGGCAAACAGCAGCACTGTTATGACAATCATAATAAGGAAACTCAAAGGCTGCTTTGTCCCAAGAGCCTCTTTCGCCTCATTTGAGCTCTCGTACTCACCACCCCACTCCATGGTATATCCACGCGGTAATGGCAAGGCTTCGATAGCACCTCGAATTCGGTTATGTGATACCGAAGCAAGCTCATCCGGAGCACTCTGTCCTTTCACAGTGATCGTTTTAACACGGTCACGGCGACGAATAACCGTATCCTCAACACCCACTTTGATTTCTTCAGTAACCTGATCAATTGGCACATAGGCACGCTGTTGTGCACTCCATACAAGCGTGTCCATCAACACCTCAGAGGCAGACTGACCCGGCTCCCGCTCACGGCGCACCACAATTGGAATATTTTCGTCCAAATCGCGATAAGAGCCAGCATTCAAGCCATCAGAGCCAAACTGAAGCGCCTGGGAAAGGTCGTAGCGCGTAATCCCTGCAATACGTGCTCTTTGTTCGTCAAACACCGGCTGAACCACCAGCTCTTCTTCGCGCCAGTCCGTACGCACATCAGAGATGCGATATTGCGGATCCTTAAAGATGCTGATTGCCTTCTCAGATAAATCACGCAATACATCAGCATCAGGCCCGGCAAAGCGTACTTGAATATCAGCCCCTGTGGGCGGACCAAAAACAAGCCGCTCGGTCATAACCATCGCATTTGGGAAGTTTTGCAGACCAAATGCACGCACTTTTAGTGCCAGATCATCAATCACATCTGTGTTTTCAGTCCGGACAATAACCTGGCCATAATTAGGTGCAGTATCCTCTGTCCCATAAGTTAGCATAAACCTTGTTGCCCCTTGACCAACAAAGGTCGAGGTGGCCACAACACCAGGCTGTTTTAAAATCCAACCTTCAAGTTTACGCATGTCACTTTCTGTGGCGCGAATATCCGTTCCCTGTGGCAACCATGTATTTACATAAAAAATAGGGGTCGCAGAGTTCGGAAAAAACGATTGGCCAACAAACTGGAATGCAAACACCGCAACAAAAGTTGTACCAACGAGCGCAGCAATAGTTAGCCATTTAAAGCGCAGTGCCCAAATCAGACTTTTCTTGAAGATTTGATATAGGATGCCTTTATATGGGTCCTCATTTATATCACCCTTTGACTGAACAAAGAAATAAGTGCCAAAAAGCGGCGTAACGGTGATTGCAAACACCCATGACATAAATAGTGAGATCGACACCACAGCAAACAGCGAGAACATAAACTCACCAGTAGAGTCATTGGAAAGACCAATACCAGCAAATGCCATCAACCCAATGATTGTTGCACCCAGCAATGGCCACTTCGTCTGCATGACCACTTGCGAGGCAGACTGAAGCGCCGTTTTACCCCGCTGCATGCCAATCATCATACCCTCGGCAACCACGATCGCATTATCAACCAACATGCCCATGGCAATAACCAATGCGCCTAGCGATATACGTTGCAATTCCAGTTCGCCAAGATGCATGAAAAACACGGTTGATAAAACTGTTAGCAAAAGGACAGAGCCGACAACGACAGCAGCCCGCCAGCCCATAAATATGGCAAGAACAAAAATAACGATGGCTACGGAGATAACGAGGTTCATGATAAAATCATCAACCGCCTTATCAACCACCACATGCTGTTCATAAATTGGTGTAATTGTCATACCTGCAGGTAATTTGGCCTGAAGCTCTTTAATATGATCTTCAACATCCTTACCAACAGCAGCAATATTGGTTTTAGCGACTGCAGAGACACCAATAGTTACTGCAGGAACACCATTTTGGAACACAATTGACTTTGGTTTTTCCGGCTCACCAATAGTCAGCTTTGCCACATCTGAAAGCCGCACCATGGCCGTAGAGCCGGGGCGCCCCACCACCAAATCGCGTATACTGGTGTAGGTGTGGAATGCCGATGTTGTTGAAATACGTAAACGTAAATCACCCGAACGCGTCGAACCGTCAGGTTGTATGGCGTTCTCGGCACCAATAACACTCATAACATCAGAGATTGTAATACCAAGCTGTGCCAGCCGGTCCTGATTCATATCAATATAAATCACGTCTTCCGGCTCTCCGCTAATCGCGACTTTCGCCACATTTTTAACGGTCAAAATTTCACGCCGTAACTCTTTTACGGTCTGGCGAATCTCTCGGTTGCTATAACCTTCCGCCGTGAATGCATAATACAAACCATAAACATCACCAAAGCTGTCATAAACAAACGGAGTTCTCGCTCCTTTTGGTAAATCTGGCTTAGCATCATTGACCTTACGACGTAGCTCGTCCCAAATCTGGGGCAAATCGCCACTATCGTAAATGTTCTTCATTTCCACTTCGATGCGTGACAAACCCGGAGAAGAAGTTGAACGCAACTCATCTAGCTGTGGCATTTGCTGGATGGCAGTCTCCAGCTTCTCTGTGACTTCTTCCTCAACTTCCTCGGCGGTTGCACCAGGGTATGCCGTGATGATCTGAGCAACTTTAATCGTAAATGCAGGGTCTTCCAAACGACCAATGTTTTGTAGAGCCCAAATGCCGCCAAAAAGCGTTATGAGCACCGCCATCCAGATATTAACTGGATTCTTAATAGAATAACGTGCAATATCCATAATTGTCTCCGCGACCTAATCTGCCAATGGCAAAATAGTCTGCCCTTCTTCAAGATGCGCAACGCCTGCAGTGACAATCTTTTCACCCACTTTTAGTCCGCTTTTTACGCCAACATAAGGACCAAGCACCACATCAATAACAAGTGGGCGTTTGCTCAGTTTATTATTGCTATCAACCACCCAAACGAAAGTATTTTTTTGGGCATCTTTACCAATAGATGTGCTCGGTATCAGTAAACCGTTCGCACCGGGTAAGTTTTTGGATTTCGCATTCACCATAACCGATGCGGTCATGCCGGGAAAAATAGAAAAGTCCTTAGGAAATGGCATCGCAAGTGTGACGCGATAAGTCTGCGTTACCAGGTCAGCCTCATTCGAATGCTCCCGATAGGTCAAGGGATAAACAGTACCGGGGTTTGCAGGGAACTCAGCTGTTAGAGATTGCAAATCAGTATTTACCGCACTAGCGAACAAAGTTTCCGGCACATTGATGTCAATTTGCACCTCGCTCACATCTTGCAAACGTACAACCGCAGTTCCAGCACCAACAGTGGTATAATTATCCACCAAACGCCTTGTAATTATAGCATCATATGGCGCACGCAATTCAGTATACTGTAAATCTAAACGGGCTTTTGTAAGACCAACTATAGCCAGCTCCATCGCGGTTTCGGCTTTATCATAGGTCCCTTGCGAGGCCACATCCTTATTAAGCAGTCTTTTGACACGGTCAAAATCGAGCTTCGCCTGATTAAGCTGTACCTCGGCTTGTTTTACAGCGGTTTTGTATAGGCTTGGGTCCAGCGAGGCAATAAGATCACCCTTTTTAACGCGCTGACTTTCCAACACACCAAATTTATTCATTTGTCCTGGAACGCGAAACGCCAGATTAACCGTTTGCACAGCCTCGACACGGCCTGTGAACCGCCTTGTATATAACCCAGCATTTTTCTCAACCACTTCCACTTTTGCCGGTCGTGGCGGGACCGTAGGGGCTGCTTTGGCACTATCACTACTTTCCTGACAACCGGAAAGTAACAGTGCTGTAGCCAATGCAGCAAAGGGAAGTGAAAACCTTCGCAATTCAATAGATATTCTGTGACTAAAAAAGGTCATAATCTTTTCCTGGATTTTAACTTCCAACAAGTTTTCTTTTCCGCTTGCATGACAAGTTTCTCCAACCTGTCCAAAACATTTCGAACCTGCTCACGACGGTCTGCACCAAGGCCTAAGGCACGTCGTAGCTGCATACCGTTCAAAGATAACACCACCAGCTGCGCAAGCGTTTCATCGGTGCTTTCTGCAACCACCTGCGCATCCAAACTGTCGCAAATTTCGCGAAATTCTTGAATTCTCTCGGGCTTGTCTGCTGTGATAGAAAAAATGAGCTGCGCCATATGCGTGTCCTGCTCACATTGAAAAGAGCGTATCAAGGCAAGTAATGTGGCATTGGCAATACCTTTAGCGATAAGCTCAGACCGTAACTTCAGAACCCGCTCTTTGTAGCGTGCAACCATCCGGTTTATCACTTGGCCAAGCAGATCTTCTTTGGTTTTAAAATGATACAGCAAACCACCTTTAGAGTACCCCGCCTGCTGCGCAACGCCATCCATCGTCAAATTGGCGACACCCTTTGACAATAACACCTCTTCGGTTGCATCCAGCAAAGTGTCTTTCGCGCTATCTAACATCTCTGTCTCACACCATCCAAACCGTCCAGTCGGATTTTGTACCGGCCAGCCGGTTTCTGTACCGTCTAGTCGGTTTCTATACCGTCCAGCCGGTTTTGTCAATTCGCGTAGATAATCAAAAGTTGAAATTTCGAAAAGTTAATTACGGTGAAAATGGAGAAACTATGCTCTCCTACGATCATTCGTCAATTCAATTCAACATAAATTTAGCAGGTAAACTGAAAATATTAGTCTACGCAAAGTATATCTGTTTAATTTAAAAGACTTAAAATATATGATACAAGAATATTTATCTTCAAAAATTAATAGTGCTGCGTAGGCCACAGCACTATCAATTGATTTCCTTCAACCTACTCAGCGGCAACTTTATACTGAAGAGCAGATGGATCATCCTCAAGCAAGCCCAACAGTTCTTTGCGCCGAACCTGAGCTTTTTCAAGCGACTCAGCCTTGATAACACCATAACCGCTTACTTTGTCTGGGAGTGATAGCAACTCGACCAAGATGTTATAATCGACAACACCCAATGCACGGCAAACGCGCATCACATCACGCATGTACTGGTCGCGCCACAAGCGCTCACTGCGGCGCTCAATTGTGTAACCAAATGCATCAAAGCGGGTTTCTCGCAAAAACTTGAACCGGGCCAGCAGCCTGAAAGCCCAAAACCACCTTTGCCCAATGGCAACTTTTCGAGGCTTACCAGTTTTCTTATCCTTACCCAAAGGCCATAGTGGCGGTGCTACTAATATTTTTATTGCTTTTGGATTGGTAAATTGGCGTTTTAGGCGCTTTAAAAAAGTACCATCACTGTAAAGTCTGGCAACTTCATATTCATCCTTATAAGCCATGACCTTATATAAGCCTCGAGTTGCAACCCTAGTCGCCAATAGCGATACCCCGCCACGTTCACGATCTTGATGCATTACTTGTTTGATAAGCTTTTCATAGGTCGCACCGTAAGCTTCATTTTGATATGCGATGAGCTCTTGACGGTAAAAATCAATCTGGTCTTCCAACTTGCTTGGTAAGGTAACTTTACTCTCAACCATCAAGCTTTCCAGCTCCTTGGGCATCGCGTAAAGAAGGCGTCCAGCTTGAAAAGCCAGTATATTGCGACGCGGTGCTGCACCGTTCAGCTCAATAGCCTTCTCGATTGAGGTCGCTTGCAATGGTAACCGCCCCGCTTGATAAGCCATACCCACTAAAAGCATATTCGAGTAAATGCCATCACCCAGCAGTTTCTCGGCTATTTTATAGGTATCAAAGCTATGCAACTCCAAGCAGCCCTCTGACAAATTCTTGAGCATACTACTGGAAACGAAAGACTGCTTTTGTGCCATCACGAATTCAGAAGTTGGCAAAACCCTGCTATTCACAAAACTAAAGCTACGCTCCTTATTCAACAAGCTTAACTGCTCAGCTTTACTTGCCACCAGCAAGTCACTTGCCAACAACACATCTAATTGTGCAGGCGGCACACGGGGGCCCTGTATGGTCTCGTCAGTTGCGGCAAATCTCACATGAGAGGTCACAGGCCCACCTTTTTGCGCAAGGCCCGTCATATCCAGAGTAGAAGCTTGCAGCCCCTCCATATGTCCCGCCATCGCCAAAATAGCGGCTATTGTCGTAACGCCCATGCCGCCAACACCGGCAATGAGTAGGTTTATCGGCTCTACGGGCTTACCCACGACCACTTTTGGCAGTTTTGGCAACAGGGCCTCAATTTCTTCGAGTGCACCAGCCTCCTTGCACACCTCCGCCCCTTCAACATAAACAAACGACGGGCAAAACCCCTTTACACACGAGAAGTCTTTGTTGCATGAAGTCTGATTAACTTGCCTTTTTTCACCGTAAGCTGTCGCCAGTGGCTCAATCGACAAACAATTAGATTGTGTCGAGCAATCACCACACCCTTCGCATACACGATGATTAATAAACACACGGCGCTTTGACTCAGCCAACAGGCCACGTTTGCGCCGCCGCCGCTTTTCCGCTGCACATGTCTGATCATAAACAATCGCCGTAACGCCCTTTAATGCCGCAAGCTCCTCTTGAACCTGCATCAAGGCATCTCGCTCGTGTACAATCAAGCCCTTACTACGCTCCACCTGACCATAACGCTCTGGCTCTTCAGAAAGCAAAACAACCCTTTCAACCCCTTCAGCTTCCAATTGAGCAACAAGTTGCGCCACACTCAACGGCCCATCAATCGGCTGCCCGCCAGTCATCGCCACCGCATCATTGTAGAGAACTTTAAATGTAATCGACACTTTTGCAGCGACAGCTTGGCGAATTGCCAGGATCCCGGAATGGAAGTAAGTGCCATCGCCCATATTGGCGAACACGTGCTTGTCTTTAGAAAAAGCCGCCTGCCCCACCCATAAGGTGCCTTCCCCTCCCATAGCCACCTGGCCGTCTGTGGTGCGACCGGATATTTCCGTCATGGCATGACAACCGATACCCGGCATCGCCCGCGCGCCCTCAGGAACCACGGTGGATGTGTTGTGCGGACAGCCCGAGCAAAAATAGGGCACACGGCTAGCTTTCTCTTCATGCCCCTGCGCCCACATTTGCTGTCGCATCATCTGGTCAGCAACCAGCTTCATTTCGCTGCTTTGCAGTTCTTTCGGCAAGAAACGAGCAAGTCCGAGGATAATTTCAAGCACAGACAATTCCAAAACATCCGTGAGGAGCGGTTGCCCTTTACAGTCATATTTGCCAAATATTTGCGGGCGTTCACCGTTAGGCCAGCCATAAGCAATTTCTTTTATTTGTGGCTCCATAAAAGCACGCTTATGTTCCACCACAAAAACCCGCTCCAAGCCACGTGCAAACTCGGCAATTCCTTGGGGCTCAAGCGGATATGGCACCGCAACTTTATAAACACTCAAACCCATCTCGCGGGCACGCACTTCATCTATACCGCATAGCTGCAGCGCCTGGCACAAATCACGGTAGGCTTTACCGCTGGCGATCAAACCAAGTCGTGGCCTCTTTGCCCCAAAAGCAATCCTGTCTAATCGGTTAGCCCGCACATACGCCCGCACTGCCGGCAGCCGGATATCGCGCAACAGCCGCTCTGTTTCCAAACGGTTCCCCAGCAGCAACACCCGGTTAAGCTCAGAATTTAACCTTGGGTCCTCTTCCCTAGGGCGAATAAAACGTAACCGCGCATCATCCACGCGAATTGTTGCAGAAGCATCCATTGTATCGGCAAGACATATCAACGCACTCCACAGCCCACTGTAACGCGACAACTCAAAAGCATGTAGACCATAGTCCAACACCTCTTGAATATCGGCAGGGTTAAAAACCGGCATTTCCACGTGTTGAAAGAAGAATTCGCTTTGCGCTGGAAGTATTGAGGATTTTGCAAGATGATCGTCACCCGCCAGCGCAACAACACCACCGTTCGGGTCTGTGCCACTGGCATTGGCTTGGCGCAAAACATCCCCTGCTCGGTCCACACCAGGAGCTTTGCCATACCAAATACCAAACACCCCTTCGCAGTTCGCCCCCCTCCCATGCTGGCGAACTTTCTGCGTACCCCACACGGCGGTGGCACCCAGCTCTTCGTTCACACCCGGTTGAAAGTGTATCTTGCCGTCATCAAGGTATCTCTTTGTTTTTGTCAGCTCACTATCAAATCCTGCAAGTGGCGAGCCACGATAACCGGAAATAAAACCTGCTGTATTTAGGCCAGAAGTTCTATCCAATCTTGCCCTATCGAGAGCAAGTCGTACTAAAGCCTGTATACCAGTCAGGTAGATTCCGCCGAAATCTTGAGTATACTTATCGTCCAATCGAACCGGTCGCGTTAAGCCCGCCATCTCCGTGTTCTCCTCTCCCTCGTTGGCCAGCTACCTATTTCCCCTAAATAGAGCGCTAGCCCTTAAGTCCCAGGAGTCTATAATGATCCTTTTCCTATAAGATTTCTGTGCTATCCTATCACTGATTACGTATAAATACGAAAAATATATCCTCCAGGGGCGACATGACAGAAATAACTCTCTTAGATCCAGCGGACATTAGAGTCCTGAGAATCCTTCAAAAAGATGCCTCCCAATCCATAGCCGACATAGCCCGCGAAGCAGGTATGAGCCAAACCCCATGTTGGCGCCGTATCAAGCGCCTCAAAGAATCAGGGGTCATAAAACAGGTTGCAGCACTTGTGGATCGTGAGTCTGTGGGTTTGGGTTTCCTCGCATATTCTTTTGTAAAGCTCAACGTTCCCAGTCGGGATAATATGGAGACCTTTGACCGGCTGGTAGCCATATGGCCAGAGGTGGTTACTTGCGAGCGGATTACAGGCGCGGTTGACTATTTGATAAAAGTCGTCACAACTGACATGAAAGCCTACGATGATTTTTTGCGCCTCAAACTGCTTGATAATGACTTGGTCAGTGACGTCCAGTCTCGTATCGTTGTCTCGACAATCAAAGAAACCATTGCCCTGCCGTTGAGAGATGGATAAAAGCCAAGCAGTAGACTAAATTCCAGTTGATTAAACTCAACTGCGACACACGATTTCATTGTTCACCTGAAGCAAAGAACTCAATACGCAAACTGCGTGAACGCTGTCCCTTCCCTATCCGGTCCGCTCACGCAGCTTTATCTCTTAATTAATATCGCTCAAAATACTGTTTCATCAAACACACAAGCGTTCTATGAAGGAATGCAATAAAGCATGTGGCAGAGAAATGAAAAAAACAATAAATGCAGCTTTGGGCTTTCTGGGCGATTATAGCTCAATCATCCTCGCACTTTTTCTTGTAATCGGTTTTTCCCTACCTGAACTGGCAAAATTCTGTAAACCCTTATTAACTCCGATCATTTTTATAATGATGGCGTTAAGCTTCATGCGGACCAAACCCAGCGTCTTATTCTCTCATTTCAAGCGGCCCCAATTACTTTTATCAAGTGTTTTATGGATGCTTGTCGCAATGCCTCTCATTCTATACTTCGTTGCTCTGGCAACCAACTTGGCGCAATTTAATCTTGATCTGCTCATATTGCTTGTAATTATCTTCACAGCTCCCCCTATCATGACAGCACCAGCTTTTACCTATCTGTTAAATCTGGATGGCTCGCTATCACTTTCTGTAATAGCACTGGCTCTGATTATGGTTCCCATAACGGCACCCGTTTTTGTCAGCCTACTATTACCGGCGACACTCGCCATTGACCCTTACTTACTCTCTGCAAAACTCGCAATTATTCTTATCGGTTCCGCTATAGTTGGATTTGGCCTACGCCAAATCATAGGACCAACAAAAATCGAGCGTATGCCGCGCCAATTAAACGGCTTAAATACGCTCATGATGTTCGTTTTTGCAGCTGCATCAATGGACGGTGTTGCTTCCTTTACGTTTTCCCACCCGCTACAAACGATAGTCATTACGATTTCCGTTTTTGTGATCGCCTTTGTGCAACTTGGCCTCACCTATATTCTATTCAAGGGGAACGATAAAACAGATGGCTTTATCATTGCCTTCACCCTATCCGGCAGAAATATCGCACTTATGATAGCCGCAATGGGGGGACACGTTCCCCACCTAGTTTGGATGTTTTTCGGTTTAGCCCAAATCCAAATATTTCTCTTCCCAATGCTACTTAAAAAAGCAGCACAAAACCTTGCGATTACCAACGGCAAACCTACCAACATATAAAAGGCAGATTTACTTGTACCCATAAGCAAGACGTGTTAGCGCCAACTTAAAGATATAACTCGTGAGAATTGAACATACAGGGAGAAACATTGCTCATGACACACCCTCTCGTCATTGCCCCTTCCGTGCTAGCAGCTGATTTTTCAAAGCTAGGTCAAGAAGTCAAAGATGTGGTCACAGCAGGAGCCGATTGGATTCACCTTGATGTTATGGATGGCCACTTCGTGCCCAATATTACTTTTGGACCAGATGTCATTGCCGCATTACGCCCGCATACCGATAAAGTTTTCGACACACATTTAATGATTGAACCGTGTGACCCGTATTTGGAAGCCTTCGCAAAGGCAGGGTCCGATTATATAACAGTTCATGCAGAAGCCACCAAACATCTTGACCGCTCCTTGCAAGCTATTCGCGGTCTTGGCAAAAAGGCCGGTGTTTCTTTAAATCCGGCTACCCACGAAAGCTGCCTGGAATACGTACTGGATCAGCTTGATCTCATCCTTGTAATGACCGTCAACCCCGGCTTTGGTGGACAAAAATTCCTGCATTCGCAAATACAAAAAGTCGAAAACATCAAAAAGATGATTGGTGACCGCCCAATACGTATCCAGATTGATGGCGGCATAACCCCGCAAACCGCTCCTCTTGTCACCAACGCCGGTGCCGATACACTCGTTGCAGGCTCAGCAGTCTTTAAAGGTGGCACACAAGAAAGCTATCGATCCAATATTGATGCAATAAGAAGTGCAGTACGCTAGCTGTTCCAAGGTGATGCATCTTTCTCTTAATTTTTAGCTTTGAAGGTGCATCACTCAACATTGTAATCAATACAATTCTTCCAACAAACCCAATTAATTATTATTGACTGATATCTCACAGAGGGTAATCTATACTTGCCTTACAATGGAGATTATCTTGTCAAATATTCCATGTATTACCGAGCAATCAATTATTACCTCAAAACGCTTGACCACGCGCGTCCTGACAAGCGGAAATAAAGCGGGTTGCCCAATCATATTCATTCACGGCAATATGTCCGCAGCAACATGGTTTGAAGAAACCATGTTGCGTTTACCGGCCGCATACTATGCCATAGCGCCAGATTTACGCGGTTATGGCATGGCCGAAGAAGCCGCACTTATTGACGCTACCCGTGGGCTGGAAGACTTTAGCGACGATATTGCAGCCCTTATGCAAACACTACACATCCCCAAAGCGCATTTTGTTGCCCATTCTCTGGGTGGCGGTGTAATGTGGCGTTTTTTAGCAGCCCATAGCGACAAAATACTCTCATTGACACAGGTTTGCCCTGCTTCCCCCTATGGCTATGGAGGCTGTAAGCTCGATGGAACACCATGTTACAGCGACGGTGCAGGTTCTGGTGCCAGTTCTGTTAATCCCGAGTTTGCAAACCGCTTGGCACAAAAAGACGCCACAACAGAAAGTAACTTTTCGCCTTTAAATATACTGAACAACTTCGTATGGAAGCCCCCCTTTCAACCGCAGCGCATTGATGCCATTTTAGAAGCGGCACTGGCTCAGCATTGCAGTGAAAAGGCATATCCTGGCGACACAACAACCTCACCAAACTGGCCGTTTATCGCTCCAGGCCAATATGGACCAGTCAATGCGCTCTCGCCCATCTACCAAAAAGAGCCATTAGCCTTTTGTGATATCAGTAAGAAACCACCCATTTTGTGGGTTCAAGGCGAGGATGACGCGATTATCAGTGATCAATCACCGCTTGATCTTGGAACATTAGGTCAGATGGGGGCCATAGAGGGGTGGCCGGGTGAAACTGTATACCCGCCACAACCTATGCGCCAACAAATTGCCAACAGTTTAAAGCTCTACGAAAGCTGTGGTGGCAACATTGAAACCAAGTTTCTAGAGAATACAGGTCATTCTCCCTATCTGGAAAAACCAGAGCTGTTTGATAGTATCTTGCACGGTTTCATCGCAAAAAATACCGTCACAGCCTAATAAAAAACCCTCCTTAAAGCGTCTGCCCGCAAGGAGGGTTTATCCCATAATGCTTAAAGCTCGGCTTCAACTTCTAAGCGGGCCGTTGCGAACATCTCTTGCATAGTCCGGCGAATTTGGTGCTCAGACTGTTCCACATCTTTATCAGCAAATGCAGCTTTAATGTCCTCAACAACAAGTTCATCACCGTTTTCAACCAAATCAAAGCCAACCAGCTTCACCGCATAGGCTGCAATTTCCTCTTCATTGCACTCCATCATCTCGCCGGCCCATTGTGCAATCAATTTATTACGCCGCGCTTTTACTTTAAATAGTTGATCCGCATTCAAAGCAAACTCGCCCTCAAATGCATTTTCACGATCTTCAAGCAACCCCATAAAGTCCTCCAAAAGCAAACCGTATCTTGCCCACTCCGCTCAAAGCCAGCATCATATCGACTATAAATGCCCAAGCGGCAGGTAATCACCCTGTAATGGAATGCACTTATACGCAAAATATCACTGATAGCAACACCTCTTGGAAGTCGCAAAAATCCGCAGGAAACGAGAAAATAATCGCATTTGTAATTCAAGAAAAAGTCATTTAAGTTGCGCGCGAAATGGGAAACATGAAAGCAAAAAACCACTGTACTTTTAATAGGAAGAAGTCAGGAAGTTCTTGCGCCTAACTGTTCCCATGAAGTAGGGGAAGGTGCTAACTGAAGCGCTAGCCTTAATAACCAATTTAATAAAGTGGTAAAGCCAATGAACCGCCGCCGTCGCATTTATGAAGGCAAGGCCAAAATTCTCTATGAAGGCCCGGAGCCAGGTACTCTCATCCAGCACTTCAAGGATGATGCCACCGCATTCAACAATGAAAAGCATGAAGTGGTAGATGGCAAGGGTGTATTGAACAACCGGATATCCGAGTTCATTTTCAACCACATCAACAACATGGGCATCCCAACCCATTTCATTCGCCGCCTGAACATGCGCGAGCAGCTTATCCATCAGGTCGAAATAATCCCGCTGGAAGTGGTTGTACGCAACGTTGCAGCAGGCTCAATCTGCAAACGCCTTGGCTTGGAAGAGGGCACCCAACTCTCTCGCTCTATCGTCGAATTTTACTACAAAAACGACGAGCTTGGCGACCCACTGGTCACCGAAGAGCACATAACAGCGCTTGGCTGGGCTACGCCGCAAGAACTCGACGATATGATGACCATGGCCATCCGTATCAACGATTTCCTCTCGGGCCTTTTCCTTGGTGTTGGTATCCGCTTGGTAGATTTTAAAATCGAAATGGGCCGCCAGATCGAGGGCGACCTCATGCGTGTTGTCCTCGCTGATGAAATCTCTCCAGATAGCTGCCGCTTGTGGGACACCACAACAAACGACAAGCTCGATAAAGATCGTTTTCGCCAGAACATGGGCGGAATGGTTGAAGCCTATCAGGAAGTTGCCCGCCGTCTGGGTATTTTTATCGACTCAGAGCGCCCCAAGGGCAGCGGACCAGTGCTCGTAAAATAAAACACATATAAACCGGCTTAACTCAAGCCGGTTTCACTTTTCATGCGTACCAGAACCGAATGGAACGTTTTCTATAGAATTTCACGAAGGACCCTAAAATCATGAAGGCTCGTGTAACCGTAACACTCAAAAATGGCGTTCTAGACCCCCAAGGTAAAGCCATTGAAGGTTCTCTTGCTGCCCTTGGCTTTTCTGGCATTGAAGGTGTACGCCAAGGTAAGGTTTTTGACCTTGAGCTTACCAGCACTAGCAAAGAAAAAGCCGATGAAGAAATTAAGGCCATGTGCGAAAAGCTTCTCGCCAACACAGTAATTGAGAACTACGCTGTAGAGATGCTCTAAGCGCTTGTTACTGCCAAAAGAAGCAAGAGCTTTAAGGTTGTAAGCCGCTCTTGCGTCATGCCTAAACAGGAGCCGTTAATGCAACAAGGTAATCCTCAAGATGAAACCGCCCGTATCATTCGCTTTTTAGTGACGAAGGCACTTATCTTTATTGGCCTGCCCGCCGCATTATCGCTGCTTGCTGTCTTCTATCTTCTTTGACCCCAATCTGCGGGACCTGAACCATGAAATCCGCTGTTATCCTTTTCCCTGGCTCCAATCGCGACCGCGACATGATCAAAGCCTTGGAGCAAATATCCGGCCAGCCGGTTGCAACAGTTTGGCACACGCAAACCGAATTACCCGAGGCGGATCTATATGTCCTGCCCGGCGGCTTCTCCTATGGCGATTACCTTCGCTCTGGTGCCATTGCTGCCCGCTCCCCAATTATGGGCGCAATAAAAAGCGCAGCCCAGCAAGGCCGCTATGTACTCGGTGTTTGTAATGGTTTTCAAATGCTCACTGAAGCCGGCCTTCTCCCTGGCGCTTTAATGCGCAACGCTTCCCTGCACTTTGTCTGTAAAGAAGTGATGTTACAAACCACCAGTAACAACAGCGCCTTTACCAGCAAGATGGAAAAGAACGGCATTTGGCGTTGTCCGGTAGCTCACCACGACGGCAACTACTTTGCCGATGAAGCCACCCTCAAAACACTTGAGAACGATGGTCGGGTTGCCTTCCGCTATGCCCAAGGCACAAACCCGAATGGCTCCATTAACGACATCGCAGGCATCACCAGCGAAAACGGCCGGGTTCTTGGCATGATGCCACACCCGGAAAACCTGATTGAAGCACTGCATGGCGGTGTAGAAGGGCGTGCCATGTTCGAAAGCGTCATGGCCCATCTCGACGCCGCTTAAACGAAAATCTCTGCGAAAACACCAGGTGTTTTCGCAGAGATTATAAAGCCCGATAACAAATAACGTATTTACAACAGGCTCATCGCCAGCCCAGCGCCCCCCAAGATAACAACAACGCTGTAGGCGGGCATTTTCCATTGACTTAGCATCACAAATCCGGCTGCCGCCACCACAAAATCCAACTTGCTATTGATTGTTGAAGTCCAAAGCGGATCATAAAGCGCAAACGCCAAAACCCCGACAACCGCTGCATTCGCACCCGCCAAAATACCTTGAACATCTTGCCGTACGCGCAACTCTTGCCAGTAAGGCAGTGCTGCTCCAACCAGTAAGAAGCCGGGCAAAAAAACCGCAAATAATGCCCAAAGGCCCGCAGCAGTTGCATTCAACCCGTAACTACCTACAGCGCCCAAATATCCGGCAAAAGTAAACAACGGTCCTGGTACTGCTTGCGCCACACCATAACCCGCTAAAAATTGCGCTTCACTGAGCCGCTGGGTGGCAACCGTTTGCACCTCAAGCAAAGGCAGCACAACATGCCCACCGCCAAAAACAAGCGCACCAGACTGGTAAAAGCCACTTACCAAGGCCAGAAAGTTATTATCGCCTGTATCCGCCATTATTGGCAGGCCAATCAGTAAAACCACAAACACAAGCATGAGCACAACACTCTTGAGCCCACGCTCTGGGCCATTTGTTTCATGCACTGGCGAGGGTTGCTGTGCACTCGAAAGCATCCACCAGCCAATGAGTGCCCCAACAGCAATCACCAGCACCTGAGTTAAGGCCGAACCCACTAAAGCAAGCACCAACATACTAATAAGAGCTATTACACTGCGCTGCCAATCAGGGCACAACTTTTGCGCCATACCCCAAACCGCATGCGCCACAACGGCCACTGCCACCAGTTTTAAGCCGTGAATAAGACCTATACCGAAAGGGCCATCCAGCCAAACAGCCCCGAAAGCAAAGCCAATCATCAAAATCGCAGAGGGCAATGTAAAACCGACAAACGCCAGTATGGCTCCATACCAGCCTCCGCGCAGCAAGCCGATTGCAAAACCCACTTGCGAGCTGGCAGGACCGGGCAGAAACTGGCACAAAGCGACCAAGTCTCCATAACTGGCATCATCGAGCCAGCGGCGTCGTGTCACGAATTCTTCTCGAAAGTAGCCAAGATGCGCAACCGGCCCGCCAAAAGAAGTTAGCCCGAGGCGAAGGAAAACAAGAACAATCTCAAGCAACACCAAGCCACCGCCTTTCGTTTTATCCATTGCTTTCATCTCATTTCCTCGCACAAATTTACGATGGCTCTAATTCAACAAGGACAAACAATTATGACAAACAAAATTCTTGCATCTTGTAGGATAGTTTAAACCGCCTCGCTTTGCCTATGCTTATGTAATGCCCGTGAAAGCGACGTGGCCGAAGAGTATCCAACCCGCACGGCCACATCCTTGAGTGGCTTCCCCTCTGCCAGTTCTTTTTGTGCAAGCGAAAGCCGAAACAAACTCAAATAATTACCAGGCGTCATACCCACGCGCTGGCGAAACAATGTGGCAAATCCTGTGCGCGACATACAAGCAACATCCGCCATTGTTTCAAGGCGCCATGGAAACTCCGGTGCCTCATGCACAGCGGCCATAACCTTGGCGAGTTGAGTGTGGGATAAACCGGCAACCATGCCCACATCAGCCAGCTTGTTCCCTATGTAATGTCTTAACAGCCGTATTAATAGCACTTCACATAATCGGCGAAACACAGCATCTCGACCGCATCGTTGAAACTCAATTTCTTCGAAAATTAAATGACATATCGAGGCTAAGCTTGCCTCACTATCGATTTCTACAGCAATTTCACGCGGAAATACTCTGTGTATCTGGGAATCTTTTGAACCGAGATAAACCTGCGCACACAATAAAACCTTATCTATAGTTTCTGGTAGAACAAAATGCTCGCGACAAGACAATGAAGGATAATAGAGCAGTTGCTGCTTCCCTTCACCTTCATAAATAATGAAATTGCACTTCGAAGGTTCGTTGTCAGTACACAATTGTGCTTCAATACGAAATGCTTCTAGCAAAGAGGAGAGGCGGTCAAAGCTAGAAGCATCGCTCATTTCTTTTTCAGAACGCATCATACTAAGTCGATTTCCAAAAACGTGGTGAACGAATTGTCAATGATTATGTACTATTCATTTATCCATCTACGTTAGTATGCAAGTAAAGACTGTGCAATCGAAATTTAAAACCAATATTAAATAAAACAATTAATTGGTGGTCCCATCGCATAGTCTTCAGGTACAAGCCGCTATATTATCACATAAATACATGATGATAATTGTTCTTCAATTCCCACAGGAAACAGAACAATAGCAGCTTGTACCTCCCCCAGTTATAACAAAACCTAATATTAAAAGAACAAAGACGCGACTTGAGTTGCCAATAGCCTTTAGCCAGCCATTATGTAGATAATTAATCTCAAATAACGAATAGCTTAAAACCTATAGCTAACCAGTTCACGCACAATGTCTTGCCCTTCCCAAAGCCACATGCTTGCTTAAAACAAAACCTTGCAAGAACGGGTAACCGTAAGCGCATAATAAACGCCACATGAAATAAGAAGGCGTAACGAAGCATTGGATACAAGATATGACGATTTTCGATTTAGAAGGTCATAGCCGGAAGCAAACAGAAAAAACGCAAAATTCGGTTCAAGTTATCAGAGCAAATAATAAGCCCGTTATTCTCAATGCAACAATCTTCTTAGTAACGATTCTTATGGTTTGCATTGTACAAGCGGGCATTGCTTTCTCGGCAGAAGTCAACGCAAAAGCAACCACATTTTCAACCGCACCAAAGCTCACTAACTTTGGCAACCAAAACCTGCTGGCGATAACTGACCAATTATACTTGCGACGCTTGAATGCTGATATCGCTTACATCGGAGTAAACGAGGACGACCCTTTACACGGCGCTTCTGGTAGCTGCTATGCAGCCGCGCTTATTGCCAATAAGAAACTGGATGGCAAAGGGTATTGTGGCCTGAAAGATATCGATGGACAGAGTTTTGCTATTTCAATCAGCATGCAACAGGTTAATGGAAAAATCACGAAAGGCGAATGGAAAGTGGTTGGCGGAAAAGGCAAGTGGAGCAAAGCAAAAGGTGGCGGTCAATGGACACAATACATGCTGTCGAATTCTACCATGACTATCAACACAATCACCGGCAACATCGATTTTTAAATGAACAGCATCACTTTGCACAGACCATACATACGCTTAGAGCAGGTTCAATCACCAGCCGAATGATTTAAATTAGTAAACACCTATCAAGAACTTGGACAAGTAAGCATAGTGCAAAATTTTGCGCTAACCCAATAGAATTTCACGCTGTTTTTTAGCTAGAAAAGCACAAGTTTATTTCCAATTTCATTTATTTTCTGCTACATGAGCCTTAGTTTCCGGCCCGGCGATAAGCGCAATGTTTAACGCCCAAGTATTAAAGTGCGATGCTCAATAAACCCGTAGAGATCACCCCAGAACTCATTGAAGCCCATGGCCTAAAAGAGAACGAATACGCCCGTATTCTAGAGCTCATTGGCCGCGAACCAACATTTACCGAACTTGGCATATTTTCCGCCATGTGGAATGAGCACTGCTCATATAAATCATCCAAGCTTTGGCTGAAAACCCTTCCCACCACTGGCCCCCGCGTTATTCAGGGCCCTGGCGAGAATGCAGGTGTCGTCGATATCGACGATGGTCAGACCGTGGTTTTCAAAATGGAAAGCCACAACCACCCATCTTACATCGAGCCTTATCAAGGTGCCGCCACTGGCGTTGGTGGTATCTTGCGCGATGTCTTCACCATGGGCGCGCGCCCTGTTGCAGCTATGAACTCCCTGCGCTTTGGTGAGCCAAACCACCCGCGCACCCGTCACTTGGTTTCCGGTGTGGTCTCCGGTGTTGGTGGCTACGGTAATTCCTTCGGCGTGCCAACTGTTGGCGGCGAGGTCGAGTTCCACAAAAGCTATAACGGCAACTGTTTGGTCAACGCTTTCGCAGCTGGTCTGGCCGATGCCGACAAAATCTTCCTCTCTGAAGCCAAAGGTGTTGGCCTACCGGTCGTTTACCTTGGTGCCAAAACCGGGCGCGACGGTGTCGGCGGTGCAACCATGGCTTCCGCTGAATTTGACGAAACCATCGAGGAAAAACGCCCAACCGTTCAAGTGGGTGACCCATTCACCGAGAAATGCTTGATGGAAGCCTGCCTTGAGCTGATGAAAACCGGTGCGGTTATCGCCATTCAGGACATGGGCGCGGCAGGTCTCACCTGCTCTGCTGTTGAAATGGGTGCAAAGGGCAACCTCGGTATCGAGCTGGACCTTGATTTGGTGCCAGCACGTGAAGAAAACATGAGTGCCTACGAGATGATGCTCTCCGAAAGCCAAGAGCGCATGCTCATGGTGCTGGAGCCTTCTAAAAAGGCCGAAGCAGAAGCCATCTTCGTTAAATGGGGCCTGGATTTCGCCATTTGCGGCATAACCACTGACACCCTTCGCTTTGTTATCAAACATCTAGGCGAAGTTGTTGCCGATCTGCCCATTAAAGAGCTGGGCGATGAGGCCCCCGAATATGACCGTCCTTGGGTCCAATGGCCAGAGCCGGAAGCAGTTGATGCGAATGCCTTCAAAGCACCGGATGATTACAAAGAAGCTCTGCTGCAACTCATTGGTGGTGCCAATGGCTGTTCCCGCCGCTGGGTTTACGAGCAATACGACACGCTCATCCAGAGCAATAGCGCCCAAACACCTGGCGGTGACGCGGGCGTGATCCGCGTTGACGGAACACAAAAGGGCCTTGCCTTTACCGTAGACGTTACTCCGCGCTATTGCCAGGCCAATCCGTTTGAGGGCGGCAAGCAAGCAGTGGCAGAAGCCTATCGTAACTTGTGTGCAGTTGGCGCGTTACCTTTGGCTGTTACCGACAACCTCAATTTCGGTAATCCGGAAAAGCCGGAAATCATGGGCCAGTTTGTTGGCGCAATCAAAGGTCTTGGTGAAGCCTGCGAGGCATTGGAAACACCGATCGTTTCCGGCAACGTCTCGCTTTACAACGAAACCTTTGGCGAAGGCATCATGCCAACACCAGCCATTGGCGCGGTTGGCCTCTTGAAAAATATCGACCAACGCGTTGGTAACTGCTTCACCCATGAGGGGCAGGCTGTGGTTCTTCTTGGCGGCCATGGCAGCCATTTGGGTCAATCGCAATACGCAACCGAGCTGTTGGGGCAAGAAGAAGGTGCTCCACCTGCCGTTGATCTGGAAAAAGAAAAACGCATTGGCACATTCGTCCGTGAAGCAATCCTACAAGGGCGAGTAGGCGCAGTTCATGACATTTCGTCAGGCGGCCTGGCCGTTGCCCTAGCCGAAATGGCACTACGCTCAGGCATTGGTGCAACAGTAAGCTTGCCGGAAGAAGATCAACACGCACTTATGTTTGGTGAGGATCAGGGGCGCTATCTTGTCGCCCTTAAAATGGACGATTTAGCAGCTTTCGAAGAAGATGCCATTGACGCCGGTATCCAGATAGATCACCTTGGAACCACAGGATCCACAGATTTGATCTTTTCTGAAATTGCCACCCTTACGGTTGCACAGCTACAATCTGCCTACGAAGGCTGGTTCCCCGCTTATATGGCCCAAACCAGCTAGAAGAGCAATTTGAAGGCGTTGCCGATAAAGTCGGCACGCCTCGCCAGCATAAAGGAACATGGCTTATGGCGATGGACGCAGGAGAAATTCAAACCCTCATTAAAGAAGCATTGCCAGATGCCCATGTAGAGATTCGCGATCTGGCAGGCGATGGCGACCATTTCGCCGCAGTCGTTGTATCAAAAGAATTCAGCGGTAAAACGCGGGTTCAACAACACCAGCTGGTGTATCAGGCACTCAAAGGTAAAATGGGCGATGAGCTGCATGCTTTGGCATTGCAAACCTCGGCACCCGAGAGCTGAGCCTAGTTTGTGCTAACGCAAAAAAAAGCAATAAACCCGAATCATAACGGCATATCTTGCTTGACCGTTTCCGCATTCTCATGCACTAAACGCCATGAAATTTAACGCTCTCCGGCCTTTGAAGCCGGGTATATGATAAGGAATATGTAATGAGCGATATCCAGAGCTGGATCAAACATGAAGTAGAAAACAACGACGTTGTTGTATTCATGAAAGGTACCCCATCTTTCCCTCAATGCGGCTTTTCCGGGCAAGTGGTACAAATACTCGATTACGTGGGCGTCAAATATGTCGGCCATAATGTCTTAGAAGACGACAGCCTGCGCCAAGGCATTAAAGATTACAGCCAATGGCCAACCATTCCCCAGCTTTACGTCAAAGGTGAATTCATCGGCGGCTGCGACATCATTCGTGAAATGTTTCAATCTCAAGAGCTGCCAGCGCTTTTCACAGGCAAAGGCATTGAGTTTACACCGCAAGGTTAAACTAGATCGTATTCCCGAAAAGTATCTACCGGTTTTCGGACAAGAGTACGTGTAAGAATAATAGGTAAAATGAAATACTCATTTTACCAAATATTATGGGTGGCCGCAGGGCCGCCCTTTTTTATTTTGATGATTATTACAAAAAACCATTAATACAACTTATAATATATATAATTATTTGCTACTATTTATAAGGTAGATTGGGAATTTATAATATGAACAAACATCGTTTAGCCTTAATAGCCTTACTATGCTTCACAGGCTTAACAGCCACAGGCTGCGTAACACGCAAACATGTCGAACTTGATACAAAGCAAAAGGCATTGGTAGCCGAGCATGCAGGAAACTACTTTGCTGCAAACACAATGGCCAGAAAATGTAATGATCTGGTTTTTAACGATCAAGCCTTTGCCAGTTATTACGTTTATACTTCAAAAAAAGCAGGGCTAAAAGATGATGAGCTTTATCACGCAGCCAATGCCTTGCCATTAACAGAAAAACGCAAGTCATTTTTACGTGTTATGACCCGTAAGGGAGCACACACATTGGTGGGAAACAACGTTTGCCAAGTGGCGCGCAAAGAAATGAAAAACCACACAACTATTGGACGGCTTTTAAAACAAAAGAAATAACTCTAGTCGAACTACAAATTCCAGGAAAAGTGAGGGGCAGCATCGCGCTATCCCTCTCTTAATAGGCTAATCATTACACAAGGAACTATTATAGCGACTACGAAAACTCGTTGCCAAATAGCTTCTCATTTATGGCAAGTGATGCTGCACAAGGCCCTTCATCGTCCGCTCCTTGAACATTCGCACCGTCATTGGGCCGCAATCCGGCAAAATCCCATAGCTCGCCATCCAGCAAGTGCGAAGGTCGCACATGCCCCAAGGAACGCGCCATAATGCCAAGGCGTCCTGGCGTTTCCTTTTCCCATTGCTGCAACATTGCTTTCACCTGCACCCGCTGCAAGCCATCTTGCGAGCCACACAGGTTACAAGGAATAATCGGAAATTGCATGGCATTGGAAAACTTCTCGATGTCCGCCTCGCACGAGTTGATCAGCGGCCGCAAGACCATCAAGTCACCCTCGTCATTCACCAGTTTGGGTGGCATGGCCGCCATACGCCCACCATGGAACATATTCATAAAAAACGTTTCCAGCGCATCGTCGCGGTGATGACCAAGCACAATCGCCTCACACCCCTGCTCACGTGCCGTGCGATACAAAATCCCGCGCCGCAACCGCGAACATAAAGAGCAGTAGGTACTTGTTTCAGGCAATTTGTCGGTGACGATACCGTAGGTGTTCTCGCGCACAATAATATTGGGAATATCAAAGCGCTCAAAAAACTCCGGCAAAATATGTGCAGGAAATCCCGGCTGCGACTGGTCCAGATTACAAGCGACCAGATCTACGGGCAACAAGCCACGCCACTTCAAATCCCATAGAACCGCCAATAACGTAAAGCTATCCTTGCCACCAGACAGGCACACCAGCCACTTGGGCCGTTTTTTATCCGCATCTGGCGCAATCATGCCATAAGCCGAAATCGCCTCTCGCACTTCGCGCAGCAGCCGTTTGCGCAGCTTCTTAAAGGAAACCGAACGAGGCACCTCGCGAAACAGCGGATGGCAATCAGGGTCAACCTTCACCTTTTCTTCTGGCAAACTCTCGGCAATAGGCGCACTTTCTAGGGGGCTTATGGTTTGGCTCATTGTATGCTCATTATTCCTGTTCTGAACAGGTTTTGCGTTCATATTCTGCGCGATGTTCTAGCGCTGGTCTCGGTGCATGGCAAGCCACAAAAAAGGGCCACCCGATGGGTGACCCAATTGAAATTCGTCTCTGGCAATTCTATTAGCGAGAATAGAATTCGATAACCAGATTTGGTTCCATCTGTACCGGATATGGCACATCAGAAAAACCAGGAACGCGGCTGAATGTTGCTGTCAGCTTGTTGCTGTCAACATCGACATAGTCAGGCACATCACGTTCTGCTGACTGAACAGCTTCCAGAACGATAGCGAGTTGCTTGGACTTTTCGCGAACTTCGATAACGTCGCCAGGCTTACACATGTAGCTACCAACGTTAACACGACGACCGTTTACGTTCACATGACCGTGGTTGATGAACTGACGTGCAGCAAATACGGTAGGAACGAATTTTGCGCGATAAACGATAGCGTCAAGACGGCTTTCCAAAAGACCGATCAGGTTTTCAGAAGTATCGCCGCGCAAACGGGAAGCTTCAACGTAGATCTTGTGGAATTTCTTTTCAGAAATGTTACCGTAGTAACCTTTCAGTTTCTGCTTGGCACGCAGCTGCACACCAAAGTCAGAAAGTTTACCTTTACGGCGCTGACCGTGTTGACCTGGGCCGTATTCGCGGCGGTTAGCTGGGCTCTTAGGACGACCCCAGATGTTTTCGCCCATACGGCGGTCAATTTTATACTTGGCACTTTGACGCTTAGACATCGCAGTTTCCTTTGTATTATGTGTTTTAAGGAAACGCGCCCTCCTTGTTCTCACCTTATATTTTAAAAAGTGAGACCGACAGAAAACCACCAAACAGCGCCTGGGGTATTCTCGGGTGCGCAATCGGTAAAAGGCGGCCCGCAAGCGAGCCGCCAAATCCAGCACTTTGCTTAGTCAAACCAATGGAAAGAGTCAATCCCATTTCTTAAAAACGAAACCGTTACACGGCTAAAAACCAAGGTAAACGCTGCCACCAATTCACAAACCTCTCTTGGTATCAGGCATAACAAGCACTTGCCCAACAACGGTCATCCCCCTCACCCATATCAACTCAATCAAAAATAGGGGCTAGCCAGATGAAAGAGCCTCACAAGTTCCACGTCACAATGAGCGTGCGTCACCATAGTAAATATTGCGCTCAACATCCAAGTGAGCATCGAGGATAGAAAGTACCGACTTTAAATCTCCATCAATCATAAAATTGGCAATCGCACAGTGCTCTCCATAGGCTTTCATCACATAGTCTTTGGAAAGCCCGTAGTGGTTCAGTATAACTGCCATCAGTGCACTAGAAATCTCGTAGGAACGCACCAAAAGCTGATTACCGGAACTTGCAACTATCTGTTCATGAAATTGCCGATCTAGTATATAAAACAAAGCAGTATTATCTTGAGCAATAGCCATTTCCATTTGCTCAACCAATTCTGACAACTCCTGCCCCAAGTCAGAAAGCCGGTCTTTGTCGCAAAATCGCAAACTGCCAATCTCTATTGCATGGCGATGTTCTAGAATTTCTTTTAGATGCTTTTTCGTCGGCCTCACGACAAATGTTCCGGACTGCTGCTTAACTATCACCAACCCGTCTCTTTCTAGCATCTGTATTGCATCGCGAACTGGTGATTTACTAACCCCGAACTCACTGGCGATTAAGTTCTCTGAAAGCTTTGAACCCATCGCCAGTTTGCCAATAACTATTCTTGATTTGAGGCGAGAATAAACAATATCTCTTAGTAATTTTCTCCGCTCTTTCATCGGCATTTCGCTAACACATTCGTTAATATTCTACTCACTGAGAAGCGCAAGCCCCAAAACACGCACCCTGCATGAACTTGTAGTAACAAGAGCAACAACAGTAAAATTTCACCGGTCACCTTTGAAGGGCCGAACCGATATATAAAAGCATAAGATGGTACCAAGCCCGACCACTCAAACGAGTGGCCCTCTTAGTTATTCCCTTAATCCCAGCGGTTAATCCAGTTTTTTGGTCTTTCACCTTGCAACATTCGCACAGCTTCAAGACCAGCCTTCGTCTGCAACTCCCTAAGCGATTCAACAGTAAACCAAGCTGTATGATCACTAACAACGGTATTATCTAATTCAAATAGTTTATGGTCACTTGCAACCGGTTCGTTTTCAAAAACATCAATAGCAGCTGCAAATAGACGTTTGTTTTTCAAGGCATAATAAAGTGCATCCTCATCAATCAGCCCCCCACGCCCCGTATTCACAACCACAGCCGTCGTTTTCATCATAGCAATACGCTGCGCATTCAACAGATGATAAGTCTCACTCGTTAAGGGCGCATGCAAGGACACAATATCGCTTTCTTTACATAAAGTATCCATATCCACCTTGATGATATTATGCTTTTTAGCTTCTGCCTCTGAGAGGAAAGGATCGTATACGATGACTTTTTCAAAGCCAATTCCGTCTGTCTTCGCTTTTAGGCATCTTGCAATCCGGCCAAATGAAATTAATCCAAGCGTCTTTCCAGCAAGGACACGGACTTGCTGAGCCTCTGAAATATCCCAAGCACCTTGCCGAACAGCTTTATCGCGTGAAACAATCATTCTAGAGGCTGCGAACATTAAACCAATGGCAAACTCTGCAACGGCGTCGGCACCATAATCTGGCACGTTACACACTGGGATTTTCTTTATCGCAGCATACTCGTAATCTATATTGTTGTATCCAACACCATAACGAACAATGCCCTTTGCTCTCCCCATAGAATCCAGAAGTGTTTGGTCTAACACCCGGTCCCGAAGCATAACAATATCAGCATCTTGAACCGCGGCACAGCGCTCCTCATCACTCGCATCATTACCCACAACAACAAAATCAAGTTCAAACTCCGATAACGCGGCCTTCTCAGTTTCATAAGAAGTATAACCAGGCTCAAGAAACACGACCTTTGCAGCAATATCTCCCATATTTCCCCCAACTAGAATTCCAGTTTTATTATCTTGTTATTTCTCATCACCATAAGTGAAAATTGAATATTATTATTCAAAACAATGTACTATCAACTTAGGCAAATAACGGATTTCTTACTCTTGGTAACATGATATATCCCATTTACGGTAATTTCTTATATAGAAATGCAATAACTAAAATGTCAGTTAATTAAGGAGACTATTCCAACAAGGTCGATAGCGAACAAAATTTAATTCAAAAAGGTTTGATACGTGATCTGTATCCAGCTGCGACATCCTCGGCTCCACAGCAAACAAATCAATAATGTTAACTCAGCCAAGCCACCGGACAATCCCAGATAACTCAATCCAAATAATGCTTAAATAAAGGAACAACAAGAATGGGCCTATTTGATTTAAAGGGAAAACGAGCGCTTATAACAGGGTCTGCCCGCGGCATTGGTTATTCGCTGGCCTGTGGCCTCGCCGAGCATGGCGCTCATGTCATTATCAATTCAACCAGACAGCAAGGTGCACAAGAAGCAGCAGAAAAATTAAAGGCTAAGGGCTTAACCGCCTCTCCCTATGCCTTTAATGTAACTAATGAATTAGCTGTCATTTCTGCAATTAAAAACATTGAAGACGAAATAGGACCAATTGATATACTCGTGAATAATGCAGGTATTCAAAAGAGAACACCTATAGTCGATTGCCCCAAAGATACTTGGGATACAATTATGGACATCAATGTCACAGGCCCCTTCCTGCTATGCCGTGAAGTCTGTGAGTATATGAAAGAGCGAAAAGCCGGTAAGATAATAAATATTTGCTCACTAATGAGTGAACTTGGACGCTCTTCCATCGTGGCGTATACCACCTCTAAAGGTGCTGTAAAAATGCTTACTAAAGGACTAGCAACCGAAATGGCTGCAAAGGGAATACAGGTCAACGGCATAGGTCCAGGCTATTTTGCAACAGAAATGAATACTGCCCTCGTTGAAGATGAAGATTTTTCAAACTGGCTATGTAAACGCACACCAGCCAATAGATGGGGTAAAGTCGAAGAGCTTGTCGGAACCTGCGTGTATTTAGCCTCTTCAGCTTCAGACTTTGTAACAGGTCAAATAATATACGTCGATGGTGGCATAACGGCATCTATCTAACTATTCAGCCCATTATGTAAAACGAAGAACAGCTATAAAAAGTTAAACCAGCAGGGCTCAGTTCGCCAAAGCAATGCGTATCAAGTTACGTTCACAGCTTCGTTATAGCACCAAAGAAAACGAATAATTAAAGTATCAGATAAAATATTTACAAGATAAACTCTTTTATATTCATACATACTAAAACAATTATAATATATATATTACCGCCAATAAATATTAAACTTAAAATTATTACAATGAAAAAACTAACCCTAAGGAACTTTACCAGGTATTCAACTGCTATACCAGATGTCATATTCAAGCAATCAGTAGGGAGGATATGACATGGAATCAACTTCTGATCATCGTGAGGGTGCAATTGACAAATGGGTATTCTACCCCGCGTTGGTTGTTACGCTGGTTATGGGCGCTTACTTCATGTACGACCCAAAAGGTAGCAATGCAGTTTTAGATAAGGTACACGCCTTTACCACCAATGAACTTGGCTGGTTTTTTCTTATTAGTACATTTGCCTCGGTTGCTTTTTGCCTATACTTGGCCTTTGGTCGATATGGCGGCGTTGTTCTTGGAGACCCAAATAAAAAACCGGTCTTTAGTACATTCACTTGGCTAGGGCTTATTTTTACATCAGGTACGGGTGGTAGCGTTCTTTACTTAGGTAGTGTTGAATGGATTTGGATCATGCAATCGCCGCCCTTTGGTATAGAATCGGGTTCGGCCGACGCTGCAAGGTGGGCATCGGCCTACGGCATGTTCCACTGGGGACCCTCAGCTTGGGCTTGGTACATTTGCTGTGCTATACCAATGGGTTATTTCTTTTTCATCCGCAAACAAACCAATATGAAAGTAAACGAGTTTGTTCGCCCTGTACTTGGCGATCGCGCAGACGGTTTTGCAGGCCATGCCTGTAACTTTCTTTACATGTTTGGAATGATTGGCGGTGTAATGACATCACTAGCATTGGGAACGCCACTTATTTCAGGGGTTATCGTTTACCTAGCAGGTTGGGAATCTTCCAATGCAGCGCTAGATACATTCGTAATCTTTCTATGGACGTTCATTCCATTAGCGGCGCTAATTTTCGGGCTAGAAAAAGGCGTTTCACTACTGTCTAAGTGGAATGTGCGCATGGATATCGTACTCATCATCGCACTTCTTCTATGTGGCCCTACATCATTTATTCTAAACCAATCTGTAGATGGCCTCGGGTTACTCCTACAAAACTTTATTTACATGAGTTTTGTAACCGATGTACTGCGCGAAACTGGCTTTCCGCAAGCATGGACTGTCTTCTACTTCTCTTGGTGGGTGGTTTATGCATTACCATTCGGGCTATTCATCGCTAAAATCTCCAAGGGCCGCACCATACGTGAAATCGTTGCAGGTGGTTTAATATTCGGCTCTCTCGGCTGCATGGTGTTTTATATGGTCTTACCCGGTTTCGGCATTGACTTACAGGTATCAGGCCAAGCTGACCTTATGGCCGCAATGAGCGAGGGTGGCCGCGGTATGGTGGTTACAACAATGCTGTCAGAGCTACCACTCTCCAGCATCTTTATCTTCTTCTTTGGGCTGATAACACTGGTATCCTACATCACTGGTCACTGCGCTGTTGGTTACTCTTTGGCAGCAGCCACGCAAGAAAAACTGACCGACGATCAAGACCCTGCAAAATGGAATGTAACATTCTGGCTAATCCTTGCCGGTGGAGTTTCCTTGGCGCTGTATTTCGTCAATCCAGAGTCATTGAAACCCTTGCAAACCGTTTCAATTCTAACCGGCTTCCCACTTGTATTCGTAGTAGGTTTGTTATGCCAATCCTTCATGAAAGCCATCAAGGAAGACTATAAAGAAGGTTTGCCAGCTGCGGATTCACAAAACAAAATCTGGTTGGATTTACAAGCCAAAGACCTGCTTGAAAAAGCACCTGCTGAATAAGCATTACAGCTAGGCCATTTTAGCCAACCACAAAAGAAGCCCCCAAACGGGGGCTTCCACTTCCCCAAACTAAGAAAACCCAGTGGTTGCCCATGGTGTACTTCTGGTAAGCCTTTGAGTTTAAATATGACAAAAACAATCAAAGAACCGGCAAAAGAAATCCCCGTCCTAATGGAAACCGAAGTGCTTGTGGTGGGCAGCGGCCCTGCAGGACTTGCAGCAGCAATAGCATCAGCTCGAACCGGTGCAAACACGGTCCTAATGGAACGATTTGGCTGCTTTGGCGGAGTTCTCACTCAAGTTGGTGTGGAAAGCTTTGCTTGGTATCGCCACGAAGGAACAAATGACTGTGAAGGCATCGGCCGCGAGTTTGAACGCCGCGCAAAAGAGCTCGGCTTTACCCGTCCCGAACCGCAATCGATTAGCGAAGTGATTGATACAGAAGGCTTCAAATACATCGCAGACCGTATGGTAACTGAGGCCGGTGTAACTCCTCTTCTTCACACACAACTAGTAGATATTATAAAAGAAAACAATACCCTCAAAGGCGTGATCGTAGAAAGCAAATCAGGCCGTCAGGCCATACTGGCAAAACGAATTATAGATTGTACAGGCGATGCAGACGTCGCCCATAGGGCAGGAGCGCCATACACCAAACGCGATAAAGACAAACTAATGGGTGTCACTGTCATGTTCACCTGTTCAGGTGTTGATGCAAACCGCTTCAATACGTTTGTCAATGAAGAGCTCAAGCCCACCTATGCTGACTGGGGTAAAAACTGGGATGTGATCACCGACAAAAAAGAGGATGACATGTTCAGCCCCTTTATGGAGGAAATCTTTACCCGTGCTCATGAAGAGGGGATAATCCCCGGAGATGCTGGTGCAATTGCCGGAACATGGTCAACTTTCACGGAAACTGGCGAAGCGCTTCAGCTCAATATGGTCTACGCATTTGGCTTTGATTCAACCGATGTCCTAGATATCACCCGCGCCGAAATTGAAGGTCGCCAGCAAGCAATCTGGGCTATTGATGCGCTACGCCATTATGTACCGGGCTTTGAAAACGCACGCCTGCGCAACTTCGGCATGACGCTAGGAACCCGTGAATCACGCCAAATTGAAGGCAGAACACGCGTTACAAAAGGACATGTCTTGAACCAAGGGCGCTGCCAAGACAGCATCGGCATCTTCCCGGAATTTATCGACGGCAGTGGCTATCTCATTCTGCCGACCACCGGCCGCTACTTCCAAATCCCCTATGGCTGCCTGGTGCCGCAAAACGTTGAAAACCTCATTGTTGCTGGTCGCTGTATATCTGCAGATGTCATTGCTCACACCTCAATGCGCAACATGATGTGTTGTACGGTAACCGGCCAGGGAGCAGGTACAGCTGCAGCACTTTCAGTAAAAAATAATGTCTCGTTTAACGAACTGGAAATAACGCAGTTGCAGTCCGCCCTAAAAACACAAGGGGCACGCATGGATTAAAAAAATAAATTACAATATGTTACGCGAGGTATAATCATGAGAACAGTTCACGAAACCGTAGATGTACTTGTTGTTGGTGGAGGCACATCGGGTCACATAGCGGCTATTCAAGCAGGGCGTGCAGGCGTAAAGGTATCACTACTAGAAGCAAGCTCCATGCTCGGTGGTACCATGACCGATGGCGGTGTATTCATGCCCAACCACTGGCACACCCCCCGGCAAGCCGTCGTACAAGGCATTGGCTGGGAGCTGTTCAAGCGCTCCAAAGAAATTGAAGGGTTGCGGGTCAAGAGCTACCAAGAGCGCCGCGCCATTGATACCCCTGGATACTACAGCAATATCAGTGTTCCAATTTACGCAACACTTGCCGAGCAAGAAGCCATTTCTGCAGGTGTCGAAATTCATTTGCATGAGTTTGTTGGTGAGGTGAAACAAGATGCCAATGAGTGGGTCGTCACCTCTTATGCCAGAGGGATCAAACGTATCACGCACTGTAAAGAGCTTATTGACTGCTCGGGCGATGCCGATGCCGTCCGTGCCCTTAACCTGCCCGTCGTAAAGGCGGACAAACGCCAGCCCGGCACGTTGCAATACCGCATTGAGGGTATTGATATGCAGCAAGTCTGGCAAGGCGAAGTCCAAAAACTATACGATGAAGCCATGGAAAAAGGCGAGTTGGAAAAAGGTGACTGGGCTTATTTCGGTATCTACCCGTTCCTTTGGTACTTGCAAATGGGCGGACACAACTCGACCCATATTTATGGTTGCGACACGACTGATGCGAACGGTCAAACTGCCGCGAACATTGAAGGTCGCAAGCGAATGCTGCGCGTCTATCAATGGGTGCGCGAAAAAATCCCTGGAGCAGAACGTGCTGTCCTTAAGCAAATGTACACCAGAGCATTATCGCGCGAAGGTGCCCGTGTTGTTGGAGAGCACATCGTCACTCTGGATGAATTCATGGCAGCAACAGATTATGAAGACAGTATTTGTAACGCTTTCAATTATATAGATCTTCATAACGAGGACAACGGTTGCGATGAGATCTTTCATGAGTCCGAAGAGCTTATTCCCAAAGTCCCTTTCCGCGCCCTAATTCCCAAAGGCACCAATCGCCTACTCGTCGCAGGCCGGATTCTATCCGCAGACAGAAAATCTTTAGCAGGTATTCGCGCTCAATGCACGTGTATGGCGATGGGCCAAGCAGTAGGAGCAGCAGCAGCACTCGCTGTCAAACAAGGGAAGTACTCTCGTGACGTTGCTATTGCGGATATTCTGGCACTTACCATAGAAAATGGAGCCGTTTCGCTGTGACGAGGCATATGAACCTTCATTGATGAGTTCTTGAATGCATTAAAGCAGAGCAAATAGAGCCCGGGGTCTTGTTACCAGAAAAAACATAGCACTCCGGACCCCTACCCCGTAACTTACCTACATTGTTCCTGCTTGCAATTAAGCATCAATTAGTTCGCAAAACTAATCTCAATCTAGGATTGCGTAAAAAATAACTTAGCGTTATATATAGCTTTATAGTAGCCTAATGAATATAGTGTACAATATCTGGTATTTCAGATACTAGAGTTGCAACACCGCTAGGTTAGGGAGTAAGCATCATCTTGCCAATGAGCATACCTGTTTGCAAATACAGGCATAGGTTTTACGCGACAGGCTTGGCAAGAGGAACGAGATCACAAGATAATGCAAGAAATTACACGACCACCTTCACTAAGCACAATTGCAACAGACAAACTCAGACAAGCGATTATTGAGGGCACCTTCAAGCTCGGCGATAACCTCTCGGAAAACGAATTGGCTGATTTGTTAAGCATCAGTAAAACACCGGTTCGTCATGCTTTGGCACAAATGAAAGTTGAAGGTCTTGTAGAGGTCCGCCCGCAAAAGGGCACTTATGTTTTCTCGCTCGATAGCGTGGACCTGCCCAAGTTTGCCGAGCATCGAATTATCCTAGAGCAAGCAGCACTTGATCTGGCTATTAAGCGTAATTTGAAGCCGCTCATTACCACACTAGAGCAAATAACCGCGCAAATGCCGCAAGCACACGAAACCAAAAGCTTTCGAGATTTCTTGGCACTAGATGCCGAATACCACAACGCTTTCTTCTCATTCTGCGACAATGAATATTTATGCGAAAGCTATTCCATGATTACCGCTAAGCATCGCGCAATTAGTGCTTACCTAGGCGAGAATATCGTGAAAAAGGATATGGCATTGCAAGAACACTATCAAATGCTGGATTTGCTCAACTCTGACGATCCAAAAGCGGCGATTGAGCTTCTGGCAACCCACATCCGCCACTGTACTAATACCAAAGCAAATGCAAACTAAGGCAACTGCCATGGAGGCAACCCATATCTCTTGCCTCTAGTAATTGCCCTTAGCTTAACATAGCGACCAATCAGCTCACCGCTGTTGTTAAAAAAATGTCTCTAAGCGCCACATCCGGCGCAGCGCTTTGCAACACAGTATGCAAACGCCTTGCAATTGCCTTGGCCGGCTGATGATAGCGCACTTTCCAAGGCGAGTTTTGCTGCATTTCTTCAATTAAAAACGGATAATGGGTGCAGCCAAGCACAATTTGGTCGCAGCGCCCTTGCAGCCTCTCGACAAAGCAAGGCCTTATTTCCTCACAAAGCAGTGCAGCATCAACACCACGACCATATAGCTTGTTTTCGGCAATGGCCGCCAGATTTGCCGAACCAACCAGTTCCACATGGACCCCTTGCGCATGCTGTGCGATCAAATCGCGCGTGTAATCACGCTGCACAGTGCCAGGCGTTGCCAATACCGCAATAACCCCGCTTTGGCTCGCCGCCGCCGCCGGTTTAATCGCCGGTACAGTGCCAACAATAGGCACAGCCAATCGCGCCCGCAGTGCAGGCAGCACGAGGGTAGAGGCCGTATTACAAGCCACAACCACCGCCCGGACCTGCCAACGTGTTGCCACCTTGCAAATCAAATCAACCAAATAACGCTGCAAATCCTTGGCTTTCCAGCCCCCGTAGGGAAATGCCGCCTGATCCATAAGATAAACAAAGCACTCCCTTGGCAAAAACCGTTGCAGCTCACTAAGAACACTCAAGCCCCCAACACCGCTATCAACCACCAGAACGCGCCCCGCCACATCGCGAGCCCGCAAATAGCTTTGCAAAACGAGCGGCATCACCCCTTCAAACGCGGGTAATTCTGGCTCTACGAGTGCCTCACGGTAAGGTGCACCCTGTGCTTTATTCACCTTTTCTCTTCACCCCGTATTTTTCAAAACACGCCACAACCCCGCGCATAATACGCACCTCGTGGCCTGTTAAGTTGGCTTTTTGGAATATGTTCCGTAAACGCCGCACTGTTGTCGGCTTCTTCTCGGCCGGGCGAAAGAAACCGCGCAACTCCAAAGCCTCTTCAATATGCTTGAAGAAATAGTTCATCTCGTCTTTGCTGGCAGGTTCGCCATCTGCATCTTCAAGGGTAAAGGGCAGGCTGTTTTGTGTTGCCCCCTTACGCCATTCATAGGCACAAACCAACACCGCTTGCGCAATGTTTAACGAAGCATAGGTCGGGTCGACCGGTAACGTAACAATCTTGTTGGCCAACGCCACTTCGTCGTTATTCAACCCCCAGCGCTCACGACCAAACATATACCCCACCTTCACCCCGCGCTTTGTCTGGGCCATTGCTTCTTGGGCAGCTTGTTCTGCATCAATCACCGGCTTGGGAATGTCACGATTCCGCGCTGTCGTGGCAAAAACATATTGCAAATCGGCAACAGCGCTCTCCACATCATCAAACACGCGGGTATTATCAATAACGTGAAAAGCCCGCGACGCTGCAGAGCGCGCTTTATCACTAGGCCAACCATCTCTCGGGTTCACCAGTCGCAAATCAATAAGCCCGAAATTGGCCATTGCCCGGGCCACCATGCCGATATTCTCACCCAATTGCGGTTCACACAATATGACTGCTGGTGCGGCAAGCTCTACGCCACTTATTTCCAGTTCATGTGCTTGTTGTTCTTGCATTTTATAAGCTATCCATATTTCATTTTCGCGCTCGGGCATTTGGCCTCTTATAACGCACTATTCCGCCAATACAGCCAGCTTTATTATACGGCGTTTTCCGCATCCCCAAATAAAGCTAAAATCATAGTGAGTATCTATACATAACATAGACTTAGTGCGTTACATCCCTCGGGTATACAAGCCCTCATGCAAGCCATACTATGCAAAAGATAATAGGATTTTCCATAGAGTATCTTCAAAAAGTAAGCGTGTCTTTTAAAAGGAAGACAGGCATTTCCTAAAAGATACGCAAAAAACATTAAACGATATCCAGTGCACCACAAAACTTAAAACAACAAAAAGCAGATCAAATAAACACATGACTAAGACATAATCGCGACTTCAAAAGGAACAGCGCATGTCCGCATCACAAACACCTGAAACGGCCTCCCTACCGCATACCATAAGCACAGCACTGCAAAATTCATGGAGCAAGTTTTTAACCCTTGGCATTCTTATGATTCTCGGTGGAGCCTTGATTATTGCCATGCCCATGGCCTCAACCTATGCTGTCACGTTTATCATTGCCATATGCTTGGTCGCCCTTGGCGTACTGCAGCTTTTCCATGCTTTTTATGTTAGAGGCTGGAAAGGCATCACATGGCAAATTATTGTCGGCCTCATCTCACTAGCTGGCGGTTTGTTTATCCTTTACAACCCGTTAATCGGCACCATTACTATTACGTTTATTATTGCAATAACCTTCATCGCCTACGGTGTTTCACAAATATTATTCTCCCTGAAACTGCGACCGCACGATGGCTGGGGCTGGCTGCTGTGGGCTGGCTTGATTTCACTAATTGCAGGTCTTTGCATTCTCTATGGCTTTCCGAGCTCCTCACTGTTTATCCTCGGTTTACTGACAGGATGCTCAATAATGTTCAACGGAATTAGCTATCTGGCCATTGCCATGGCGGCAAAATCAAGCCTCAGAGCTTCATAGCCAATCCAAGAATGACAATCCCTAATACTGGCAATCAAAGCGGGCAGGCTATGAATTCCCCTGCCCCACTTTGCAAATAATGCCTTGAAACTCTATTCGCTTCTGTTCAGCCCCTCTTAAACCCGATAAACTCCAAGTTTATAGGGGAGTTCAGCCTTAAAGACTGGACAAAAATTGCGCACACCTGTATACAACCAGCAACTTTTACAATCGACTAACCACCATTCTATTGCGCAAGCATGAGGGAGAGCATCATGGCGAAGATTAAGGTAGCCAATCCTGTCGTCGAACTCGACGGCGACGAGATGACACGCATCATCTGGAAACTCATCAAGGATAAGCTGATTCACCCTTATCTGGACATCGACCTGAAGTATTTCGATTTGGGTATTGAAGCACGTGATGCCACCGATGACCAGATCACCGTTGATGCTGCAAACGCCATTAAAGAACATGGCGTGGGCGTGAAATGTGCGACGATCACTCCTGATGAAGCGCGCGTTGAAGAATTTGGCTTGAAGCGCATGTACCGCTCGCCAAACGGCACAATCCGCAACATCCTGGGCGGTGTGATCTTCCGCGAGCCGATCATCATGTCCAACGTACCACGTTTGGTTCCGGGCTGGACCCAGCCAATCATTGTTGGCCGTCACGCTTTTGGTGATCAGTACCGCGCGACCGATTTCAAATTCCCGGGCAAGGGTAAGCTGACCGTTAAGTTCGTTGGCGAAGATGGCACCGAGATCGAACACGAGGTGTTTGATGCGCCGTCCTCCGGTATTGCCATGGCGATGTACAATCTGGATGATTCCATCCGCGATTTCGCCCGTGCTTCCATGAACTACGCGCTGGGCCGTAAGGTACCTTGCTACCTGTCCACCAAAAACACCATCTTGAAAGCTTACGATGGTCGCTTCAAGGACATCTTCCAGGAAATCTACGACGCCGAATTCAAAGAGAAATTCGAAGCTGAAAAAATCTGGTACGAGCACCGCTTGATTGATGACATGGTGGCTGCTTCCATGAAGTGGTCCGGTGGTTACGTTTGGGCCTGTAAGAACTACGACGGCGACGTACAGTCCGACACTGTTGCACAGGGCTTTGGTTCACTTGGTCTGATGACCTCCGTTCTGATGTCACCAGATGGTAAAACCGTTGAGGCAGAAGCTGCACACGGTACTGTGACCCGTCACTACCGTCAGCACCAGAAGGGTGAAGAGACATCCACCAACTCCATCGCTTCTATCTTCGCATGGACCCGTGGTCTGGCGCACCGCGCCAAACTGGATGACAATGCCGAGCTGAAGGCTTTTGCCGAAACGCTTGAGCGCGTCTGCATCGAAACCGTTGAAAGCGGCTTCATGACCAAAGATTTGGCGCTGCTGGTTGGCCCGGACCAAAAATGGCTGACCACTACTGGCTTCCTCGACAAAGTCGACGAGAACCTGCAAAAGGCTATGGCAACAACGGTAGCCTAACCCACTTTAGAAATTACGTTAAAAGGCACCTCGTTTCGGGGTGCCTTTTTCGTTATATAATCTCACCAATCGCCTTATTTCGACCGATTTCAAAATACAGTATTTGTTCCAGTTTCTTTTTGGGTTCTAATCACCAATTTCATTTTGGGCTCTAATCAATGCGTATTTTTAAGTTTCTCTTAGCTATTATTGCCACTATCTTTTCAACCAATTTCATTTTCAATTTCTTGTACAATCACCCCGATAAAACCGAGAAGCCGCAGCTTATTGCCCATAGGGGTATACATCAAACCTTTGACCGCTCGAAAGTTGACAACAGCACCTGTACAGCAAGGCTCATTGCCCCCCCCGACCCACAACTTGCTTTAAAACACCATATCTTCAATGCAGGCAGCGTTTGCAGCCGGCGCACGAGTTGTTGAGTTGGACATACACCGCACCACCGATAATCAACTGGCCGTTTTTCATGATTGGCAGGTTGATTGTCGCACAAACGGACAAGGCAATACCGCTTCATACTCTATGGCACAATTAAAAAATCTTGATATTGGTTGGGGTTATACAGCAGATGGTGGCATGAGCTACCCGTTTCGTGGCTATAAAGAAGCAATGCCTTCACTTACCGAAGTTTTCCAGAGTGTAGAAGGTGAATTCCTCGTCAACATCAAATCAAGCCACACCCGAGAAGCCGAAGCTCTTATAAGACTCTTGAAAAAAAACCCTGAATTCGCAGAAAAAATTTGGTCAGTTTACGGTGCTGAAATTCCAATCCATTATTTGCAAAAACACCTACCCCAAATAAGTAGCTTCACTAAAAAAGAGAATAAATACTGCCTGCTTTCGCATCTGCTTACCGGTTGGTTTAACTATGCCTCACCAATGTGTCAGAACACAATCATAGCTGTACCTTCCAACTACACAGCATATATTTGGGGCTGGCCACATCGTTTCACTCAACTAATGAAGCACAATAACACACAAGTTATCGCCATGGGGCCACGCAATAAAGCGGCCACCTCCGAAGGCATTGATAAAATGAGTGAGCTAAAGCCGCTTGAAAATTTTTCAGGTTACATCTGGACCAATAAGGCTCAAAATTTAACCGAAGTCTTCAAACCCTAATTTTAACTCAAATCTAGGGCTCTCTTTTAGTAACTTCACGCAGTTTATGAGCAAGATCTGGTTTTCGTTTCATCAGTTTACGAAGATCACTGCGATCTAGCACCAAAAGCTGTGTCGGCTCTAAAGCCCGTATCGTTTGTTGCTGACTACGTTTTTTCTTAAGCGATAAATCCCCAAAACTATCACCGGCTTCAAATACCTGCTGCTCCTCGCTGCCATCAGTCGATAAAACAGCGAGTTTGCCACTGGCAATAATATAAAGCTTGCTGGCCGCTTCGCCCTGCATAATCAACGCCTCGCCAGTACCAATGCTGTGCGAGTGCAACAAATGCGCAACATCTTTAATTTCTGCAGCTGTTAAGCTGGAAAACATAGGTACCTCAGCCACCATCGACCAGCTAACGACAAAATCCCGGCTTTTAATCTCCCGGGCAAAAGCACTACTAATAATACCAACTGGTAAAGCAAATAAGCAATATCCGGCCAACATAGAAAGGCTGGCTACAAATCGGCCTAAAGAAGTAACAGGTACGACATCGCCATAACCAACGGTTGTCAATGTCGCAAATGCCCACCACATAGAGGAAGGTATACTGCCAAATTTATCGGGCTGCACTTCCCGCTCCGCAATAAACATTAGTGTTGCAGAAATCAAAACACTTCCAAATATAATTATGAGGCTGGCCAGAATTGCTTTTCTCTCACTACTCAATGCGCTGGACAACGAGCGTAATGCTGGCGAATATCGCGCAATTTTTAAAAACCGCAATAAACGTAAAACAATAAGTGCTTTCCAGTCTGCAAGCGGTAATACAAAAGAGAGCAATAGCGGTAAAACGGCAAGAAAATCGATAATTGCCATAGGTTGCATCATATAGTTGATACGTGCAGAAAACGCACTGCGTCCTCTTGCTTTAGAATGCAAATCCGCCACCCATACCCTTAAAATATATTCGGTTAGAAATATTAGGCCGGCGAGTAAATCAAGGTAGAAAAAAATCCGCAGGTAATTTCGATCAAAATAAGGCTCGGTCTCAAGAACAGCAAAGGTCACATTCAAAAAAATAAAGAACATGATAACCCGTTCAACGAAAACGGCCCTTTTATTTCCGTAGCTCGCTCTTTCAAGTAAACTGTAAACTTCAGTTTTAGTGGTCATATCAAGACCTTGGATTATTCAGTGCCAATCAAGCAATAAGTAGCAAGTGCATACAACCAAATGATTAAGAGCCACAAATTAAACTCTGTTCCTATTATAAAATACAACTTGAAAGAAGTTTGCATGTGCAATAATAACAATTATCGTTTATCGATAAATAATTCACGGTTTATGTGCTGCACAGCACTACCACACAATTACGAGTGATTAATGTAAAAGTACAAAATGGAGTATTACAATGGCACTAAAAAAAATAACATGCCTTTTCTTTATCTACGCCACCTTAACAACCTCTGCCCTTGCCCATGGTCTATCCTGTGACGAAATAGATGATACAATCGAACTCATGGAAGATATAGGTGACGAAGTATTCTTAACTGGTAATCAGGTATCCCCTAAATTTAGTAGAGTGCTGGATCTATCAAGTGAGATCGCGGAGGATATATCAGAAGAATACGGATCAGAACGTATGATCGATATCGCCGACGATATGCGCATAGCATTTGAAATCAAGGATGCCGATGATTACTTAGAGGCAGCAGATGATATGGCCGATGAGTTGCGCTTAGCACGTAAACGCCACTGCCACTAAAACGAGCCCCATCAACCGTTACGTTTTAGGCGGTCAATTATTGAGGCATTTGCCCAACAGAGTAGGTGTCTCCCCAAATCACACCAACTCAAAACCTCAATAATCGAAGTTATCTGCATAACTAGTCGCACTAGTATAAAAAGATTAGCTCATTAGCCATTGACTATTACTAGAAAGCAACTGACTGCTTAAAGCAGAGGCTGAAGAGACGAACTCTTCAGCCTTCATTTTTATTTCCCGCTCAAGAAACTCGTAATAGCTTCAAGCGCTGCTGGTGCTTTCGAAGCATCAGGACCGCCAGCCTGCGCCATATCAGGGCGCCCGCCGCCACCGCGTCCGCCAAGTGCTTCAGAGCCCAAACGCACCAGATCAACAGCGCTTACATCACCAACAAGGTCCTTGGTAACACCAACAACAATGGCAGCCTTGCCCTCTTCACCGCTATTGATCAAAACAACCACGCCACTGCCAAGTGATGTTTTTGCTTCATCTGCAAGACCCTTTAGGTCTTTTGGATTAAGCCCCTCGGTCACCCGTGCCATCAACTTGAACCGGCCCGCCTCAGTTACAGGTTGTTCACCTTGAGCGCCGCCAGACATCGCCATTTTTTTCTTTGCCTCAGCCAGCTCGCGCTCTAGTTTTTTGCGCTCATCCAATAGCGCTGAAACCCTAGCAGGAACATCGGCACTGGCAACCTTCAATAGGCTGGCCGCTGCCTTCATATGTGCATCCTGCTCGGCAAGGTATGCACGTGCCGCATTGCCGGTCAGTGCTTCTACGCGGCGCACACCGGCAGCCACAGCACCTTCACTCACAACAGCCACAAGGCCAATATCACCGGTGCGCGTCACGTGAGTGCCACCGCATAGTTCAACCGAATAAGCCTTACCAGGTTTATTACCGCTCAAGTCGTCACCCATGGTAACAACGCGCACTTCATCGCCGTATTTTTCGCCAAACAGTGCCATCGCACCGCTTTCAATAGCGTCATCTACAGCCATCAAGCGGGTTTCAACCGCAGTATTTTGCAGTACGACCTGATTGGTCAAATGTTCAATACCGCTAATATCCTCATCACTTAAAGGCTTAGGGTGCGAAAAGTCAAAGCGCAAACGCTCACTGGTAACCAGCGACCCTTTTTGCGCCACATGCTCGCCAAGGGTTTCGCGCAATGCCTCATGCAAAAGGTGAGTTGCCGAGTGGTTGGAGCGAATAGCCGCACGTCGCACACCATCAACAACCAGTTCAACAGCCAAGTCCACGGCTAAAGTGCCTTTAACAACTTCAACACTATGTACAAAAACGCCATCGGTCTTCTTTTGCGTGTTGGTAATGCGCGCTTCCACGCCATCTGCCAAAAGTACGCCCGTATCACCAACCTGGCCACCGGACTCTCCATAAAACGGGGTTTGGTTTACTACCATAAACCCGTTAGCACCTTCGGTAATTTGTGTTACTTCAGCACCTTCTACCACAAGTGCGCTCACAACACCTTCAACCCGCTCGCTCTCATAACCGAGGAATTCGGTTGAACCCACCTTGTCCTTGATCGCAAACCAAATGCTATCCGTAGCAGCATCACCAGAACCCGACCAAGCGGCGCGGGCTTCGGCTTTTTGCCGCTCCATGGCACTGTTAAAGCCGTCGGTATCAACGCTAATCTTTTTAGCACGTAACGCATCTTGTGTTAGATCAAGCGGAAAACCATAGGTGTCGTAAAGCTTAAAGGCCGTTTCACCATCCAGCTCATCCCCCTCACCAAAGCCATCAACAGCTGTATCCAAAAGGCTAAGGCCACGCTCAAGCGTTTTAATAAACCGCTTTTCTTCCAGCTGGATTGTCTCTTCAATCAATTTTTCGGCGCGAAGCAACTCAGGAAACGCCCGACCCATTTCACGCACCAGAACAGGTAGCATTTTATAAATGATCGGATCTCGTGCCCCCAAAAGGTTGGCATGGCGCATAGCACGGCGCATAATACGCCGTAATACATAGCCACGCCCCTCGTTAGAAGGCAAAACGCCGTCAGCTATCAAAAAGGCTGTAGAGCGCAAATGGTCAGCAATAACACGGTGACTTGCACGCGCTTTTCCTTCGGCCTCAACTCCCGTTAAATTTTCCGAAGCCGCAATCAAGGCACGGAACAAGTCAATATCGTAGTTATCGTGAACACCTTGCATAAGAGCTGCAAATCGCTCAAGACCCATCCCTGTATCAATAGAAGGGCGCGGCAAGTTCAAACGCTCTGTTGCCGTTTGCTCGTATTGCATAAATACGAGATTCCAAATTTCAATAAAACGATCGCCATCTTCCTCGGGACTACCAGGAGGACCACCCCAGATATGCTCACCATGATCAAAGAAGATTTCAGAACACGGGCCACAAGGGCCAGTATCACCCATAGACCAGAAATTATCAGAGGTTGGAATACGGATTATTTTTTCATCCGCAAAACCGGTTAGTTTTTTCCAAAGAGAAAAAGCCTCATCATCCTCAGAGAAAACTGTAATGACAAGTTTTTCTTTCGGCAGGCAAAATTCTTTGGTCAACAGGTTCCATGCATGTTCGATCGCCTGCTCCTTGAAATAATCACCAAAGGAAAAATTACCTAACATTTCAAAGAAGGTATGGTGTCGGGCTGTGTAGCCCACATTATCAAGATCATTATGCTTACCGCCAGCACGCACACATTTTTGCGAAGAAGTCGCCCGTACATAATCCCGTTTTTCCAAACAAGTAAATACGTTCTTAAAAGGAACCATACCCGCATTGGTAAACATCAAAGTCGGGTCATTGCGTGGCACCAAAGAGCTTGAGGGAACCACCTCATGACCGTGTTTTTTAAAGTAGTCGAGAAAAGTCGACCGGATTTCATTAACGCCACTCATAGGTATAGCTGTCCATCTTCTTAAAGGTCCGCAATGCGGTCCCGAACCTATTTTCCAAGAGCACTCTCAAAAGCAGCAAAACTTCCCGAGTTGCCCTAAACATTGTGCTCGTTTTATCCACCCCAAGAGCCGATGTCCACGCAAAACCCTATAGTTTTTATGGGCAGTAACATGAAACGGTCCGTATACACAGCTTTGCAAACAAAAAGGGCAAGCAATACTCCACTTGCCCCCTAAGCAAAACGATTAAGAGACACTCCCCAACCAAGTAAACCGTTCAGTTACTCAAGATACGAATAGTACCCGGCAACCATTGAGCAGTTATAAGGCAAAACACCGCAATTCGGACGTTTCTCTAAGTCCTTTTTTAAGCTCGGTGAAAGCAAGCTAACTCTTTCGCGCACCTCTCCGCCCTTTTGTCGCTGTCCCGCTTGTTTCAGGTACCACCTCTATGCTTGCCTCACTTTGAGCGGCTTCACCACCACTTGGGTCCTCAAGTGTTTTGGCAATAAGTCCGGCCCCCTGGCGTATAGCAAGTTCAATCTCATCTGCAATTTCTGGGTTTTCCCGGAGAAACTGTTTCGAGTTCTCACGCCCCTGCCCTAAACGCTGCGAATTATACGAGAACCAAGCTCCGGATTTTTCGACAATCCCGCCCTTGACCCCCAGATCAAGCAATTCGCCTAGTTTGGAAACACCTTCGCCATAAAGAATATCAAACTCAACCTGCTTAAACGGAGGTGCAAGCTTGTTTTTAACCACCTTAATACGGGTCTGGTTGCCTATCACCTCATCACGGTCTTTAATCGCGCCAATGCGGCGAATATCCAGGCGCACAGAAGCGTAAAATTTCAAGGCATTACCACCCGTAGTCGTCTCTGGTGAGCCGAACATAACCCCGATTTTCATACGTATCTGGTTAATAAAAATAACCATGGTGTTGGATTTGGAAATCGATGCTGTGAGTTTTCGCAGGGCCTGGCTCATCAAACGCGCTTGCAAACCGGGTAGAGAATCACCCATTTCACCTTCCAGTTCGGCCTTGGGCGTAAGCGCTGCAACAGAATCAACCACCAAAACGTCAATTGCCCCCGAACGCACCAGCGTATCGGCAATCTCAAGCGCCTGCTCACCGGCATCCGGTTGCGAAATCAAAAGATCATCAATCTTCACACCGAGTTTACGAGCATATACCGGATCCAGCGCGTGTTCCGCATCAACAAAGGCGCAAATCCCCCCCGCTTTCTGCGCCTCAGCAACAGTATGTAATGCCAAAGTCGTTTTACCTGATGACTCAGGCCCATAAATTTCTACAATACGCCCTTTGGGTAAGCCACCAATACCCAGAGCAATATCAAGCCCTAAACACCCGGTAGAGATCGATTGCACTTCAACAACCTGATCTTGACCCATTCGCATAATTGAGCCTTTACCGAAAGCCCGTTCAATTTGAGAAAGCGCTGCATCCAGTGCTTTTGATTTATCCATTTCAGTGCCCTCGACAAGGCGGAGTGATGATTGTGCCATTGGTTCAGGCCCCTTATTCCATGTCGTACTAAGAGATTCAAAAGATAGCTATTTGTACCTTTTTTGTTCCAATTCAGCAACTAAAAATAACATACTGTGATAAATAATGAATTTACAATATGTTCAACAAATGTTCCTGTAGAAAACATTCCGACAGCAAAGGGAGTTCAACATTGTCAAATCGCGATAACTATCCAATGCGATTCGCCCTGAGGCAATTCAATTCTAACAACGCCGAACAAAATGCAATATATTCTTATCTTGCTGGAACAATAGATATGTAACGAATGCCAAAGCTTTAACCTTTAGCCACCTCTCGAAGCAGCGGTTTGATCTCCCCTCTAATATCCCAAAGTTTTAATCTAGGGTAATTAGTTTGTATTTTCCGTGGGAAGTACCATATATTCGCGATTATAAACTGCCGCCTGTAATGCTCTTTACTCCGAGTTTTTCCGTAAGCACCATGAACACAGCAAAACCTAGCAATCTCAATTCATAATTTTACAGCGCGGCATTCAGCCACCACTACAACTTATTGCATCATATAGTCCATCCTGTTACCTCTCACACTATGAATAAGAGCCCAAGCTATCTTCAAAACTCAAAAATAGCTGTCATAGGCGCAATACACCTAGACCGCATATCGCATGCCAGCCAAGCGATTCACCACGACACCTCCACACCTGGTAAAATCATTACAAGACCTGGCGGTGTTGCGACGAACATATGCAGAGCATTAGCGCGTTTAAATATGCCACCTACACTTATTGGCGCTCTAGGCTGTGATAGCGATGGCGATTTTTTGAAACACCACTTAGAACAGCTTGGTATAAACACCGACGGCATACATAGAGTTCAAAATGGTCGCACGGGATCTTACTTGGCGCTACATGAACCGGACGGCACCCTATTTGCAGCAGTATGTGATAGCGAAATTACCACCTGCATACCTATTCCAAAACAAAAATGCGATTTATCCCCTCAATTGATGGCGGCAACAATTTGGTTATGTGAAACAAATTTGCAATCGGACCTATTATTTTCGCTGGCGCACAATAAGGGCAATAAGCTCCTTTGTGCCGATACTGTCTCTGTTGCTAAAGCACCGAAGTTAAAAGTAATTTTACCCCACATAGACATAATATTCACCAACCGGTTAGAAGCAGCAAGCTTATTGGCATGTTCAACAAACACTCCTCCAGCGCAAATGGCAATTAAAATGCATCGGGAAGGATGTAATTTAGTAATCATCACAGATAGCAACAGGCCCGTTCACATCTGCCACCAAGGTAAGGTAATACAAAAAGATGTCCTTGCGAGCGAAATTGTCGATGTTACCGGCGCAGGAGATGCTTTTATCGCAGGTTTTCTTTACAATTACACCAAGACAAATAACCCCTTAGAAGCATTGGATTATGGCTTAGCAGCATCGGCCATTACTGTTGGATCGACAGGGGCTGCGCCAAGTAAACTTACCGTCAAAGCTTTGGAACAACGTATCACTTAAAACAAAACCAACAAAAACCCTTAACCCAGTTTGGAGTTGAAAATGAAAATTCACCGCTCTGCTGAAGTCGCAGCCGCCCTCGCCGCCAAAGCCCCTGTTGTCGCACTTGAATCCACAATAATAACCCACGGTATGCCCTACCCACAAAATTTAGAGACAGCTCGTGAGGTTGAAAACATTATACGTCAAAATGGTGCAGTTCCTGCTACAATTGCCGTATTGAAAGGCGAACTTCATGTGGGTTTAGATGATGAAAAACTTGAGGAATTAGCATTAGCAAAAGATGTTATGAAGTGCTCACGTGCCGATCTTACTTTTGCCATAGCCATGGGGCGCTACGGCTCAACAACTGTTGCAGCAACAATGATGGCCGCCCACGCAGCAGGTATTCGAATTTTCGCTACAGGCGGCATAGGTGGTGTACATCGTGGCGCAGAACAAACCTTTGACATTTCAGCTGATTTAGATGAACTAGCCCGAACTCCTGTTTGTGTCGTTGCCGCTGGTGCCAAAGCACTACTAGATTTACCCAAGACATTAGAAGTACTCGAAACCCGTGGAGTACCAACCATTGGTTATCAATGTGATGAATTGCCCGCCTTTTGGTCTCGCAAAAGTGGCCTTGAACTCACAACTCGACTTGATCGAACAGCAGATATTGCCAACCTATTGAAAACACGAGAATGTTTTGGCAATCATGGTGGTGAGCTTATTGCAAACCCAGTACCGGTTGAAAGCGAAATTCCCGCTGAGGAGATGTCCAGTTTTATTGAGCGCTCCCTCAAAGCAGCACAAGAACAAAAAGTTACAGCTAAAAATGTAACGCCGTTTATTCTTAGCTATATCTTTGAACTCACCGAAGGGCGCAGTTTAACAACTAATATCGCACTTGTTAAAAATAATGCCCGCCTCGCTGCTGAAATCGCGAAAGAGTACACGGCCTAACAACACAGATGGTAAATTGAGGGCTCACTCAATTTACCATTCACAATAATTTTTCATCTAAAAAAATATCAAGATTTGACCGCTTTTAAATTTTTCGCCATAAATTAAAGGCACTAGAATGAACGATAGTATCAAACAGGCTTTTATCCCTTACGAAAGATTAATCATAGAATGGCACGTATTCTGGTACAAGTCACAGGTCAGTTACGAATTACTAAGCTGTCATTCAAAGTTCATAGCTGCCAGATATCGGGAGCCTACAGCACGCTCTAATCTGTACCGTCATAACCAGCTATAACTATGGAAGAACATGGCTTGGTTGCATCAAATACGAAGAGGTTAATAATGCGGAATATTGCTATAATCAGCTTAGGCTGCCTTTTGGGACTCGCTTCATGTAGCTCATTAACAAGTCAACGTGCAACCAATCTCAATTCTGAGCGTCGTGAAGAGGGTACACAGTCAATTGTTATTGCCGCAAGTCCAGAACAAGTGAGAACAACTTTAGTCAGCAGTGCCGAAGAAAAGGGGACAATTATCACCCGTAATGAGGGCAACATGGTGATAATGGAAAATGCCATAGGTCGAAGAAATGAAGTTCTGGACGAGGAGTTTGGACCATCCGATAAAGGTGAAAGGCTCATTCGCATTCGTATTCGGTTCTCTGGAAATGCCTGCAAAACACTCGTTGTTCAGGACTTAGCATTGCTTAATAATGCATATACGGTTGACGAACGCTCCTTTAAACTGCCTGGCGATGCCAATACACAAGCCAGCCTACAACAACTTAAAAATAACTCTGAACAGAAATCAACTTGCCCAACCTCTTAAAGCAGTAGGTGCTTAAAGGGCTCAAATGCCCAAATTATCGACTTCTTTTTCTGGTGCAATGAAGTTAACACTTGCCGTTTGTTCAAATCCGATCAAACGGCAAAAAACTCCCACCCTAAGTACCCAAATAATGAATAATTATTCACCTTTGAAAATCATGGGATTAACAAAAAACTGAATGAACTGCTGTTCATTACTATAACACTCAACTCTCAAGCACGTCTTTTACGGTCATAGCCAATTGCTTTAGCGTAAATGGCTTAGGTAAGAAGGTGAATTTCTCTCCTTCTGGTAAATTCTTTTCAAACGCTTCTTCAGCATAGCCTGAAACAAAAATAATCTTTAAATCAGTACGCTTCTTACGTAACTCAACCAGCAAACTTGGCCCGTCCATTTCAGGCATAACTACATCAGAAACCACCAGATCGATTGCCCCTTCGCACTCCTCCATAACTTCAAGCGCTTCAGCACCGGTTGCAGCCTCAAATACTTCATATCCGCGCGAGCTTAATGCCCTTGCAGCAAAAGCACGCACAGCCTCTTCATCTTCAACGAGTAAAATCTTGGCAGAGCCTGTTAAATCGGCCAATTCCTGTTTTTCCGCAACCGGAGTTTTGTCTTCCTCTTTTTCTTCACGAATGAATCGCGGCAAAAATACCCTGAAGGTCGTCCCACTTCCCTCCGCACTTTCGCAAAAAACATAACCACCCGTTTGCTTAACAATCCCATAAACCGTTGAAAGGCCAAGACCTGTTCCTTTTCCAACCTCCTTGGTAGAAAAGAATGGCTCGAATATCTTCTCCAAAATCTCTGGGCTCATTCCATGGCCGTCATCAGCCACTTCAATCAGCACGTAATCACCTGAAGGAGCTTCTTCAACACTACCTTTAGCGCCTTCAAAAAAACGCGTATCACCCGCAGCAACATTTTGAGTGCGAATTGTCACGACCCCGCCATCAGTCATTGCATCACGGGCATTCACAACCAAATTCATTATTACTTGCTCAAGCTGGTTGGCATCAGCCATCGCCGGCCATAAATCGCGTCCGTGAATAACTTTTAATTCAACTTTCTCACCAACAAGACGCCCCAGTAAGTTTGAAAGATCAGCGAGAACATCACTCAAATACAGTTCCTTCGGCCGCATCGTTTGCCGCCGGGAAAAAGCAAGCAATTGCCGCACCAAACCCGCTGCCCGGTTGGCGTTTTGCTTAATATTCATAATATCTTGAAAAGCCGGATCCGTTGGCCGGTGGCTGGCCAAAAGTAAATCGGAAAAACCGATTATTGCAGTGAGAACATTGTTAAAATCATGTGCTACACCGCCAGCGAGCTGCCCGACAGCTTGCATTTTTTGGCTTTGTGCAAATTGCAATTCTAAAGCACGCTGTTGCGTCGTTTCAACAACATAAACAACAACCGCTTCCTCGGGGTTGTCTTCATCAGTCATCTGAGAAAAGTAAAGGGTTGCACTACGTAAGCCGTCATCACTATTCAGCGATACCTCCAATGGAGTGCCACTACCCTGACCACTTAAAACAAGCTGGAAAGCATCACTAACCTTATCGCGCTCCACCTCATTTACCAGAAGTGTCAAAGGAAAATTCACTCCAATACTATTGGCCCCACTGAAACTACGTAAAAACGCAGTATTGCCGCGACGAATAACACCCTCACTATTTAAAACAGCAATAGCAACGGGAGAATTATTAAAAAATCGCTCAAACCGCAGTTCTGATAACTGCAAGGCACCCTCAGTACCTTGTGCAACGGTACGCTGCATCACCAAGCTTAAACTATCGCCTGCCTTGTTATCATGTCCAAAAGGTACTCTATGGATCAGCTCAACAGGAAGTATGGTGCCACGACTATCTTTCAAATCAAGATTATAGTGCTCCGTAATAATCTCGCCATCTTCACCATGAAGATTTTCTAGTGCAATACCAGCCTCTCCATTTACATAATCTCTAAAATGCAATTGCTTGGGCTGAAAGCGGGCAAGGTCTATTCCCAACCAATCAGCTAATGTGGCATTTACATAAACAAAATTACCCGCGATATCGACCGAAAAGAAACCACAGGGCGCATGATCCAAGAAGTCAATAATGCGCTGCAACTCCTGGAAAGACGTTTCCTGGTCACGTCGTTCATGCGTTATATCACTCACCTGCCAAACAAATAACTCTTGTTTTGCGCTTACACTTTCAACCGATTTTAATGGACGAACACGAACACGGTACCAGGCCGGCCCTGCCTGCTGTGCATTGATGGCATTTTTTAATCTGATCTCTTCAAAACCGCTTTGCTTTTGCCGTACCGCTTGAGTTAAACGGAAAATCGCATCAGCAGCTTCCGGCTCACAAGAGAAAACCCGCACAATACCCCGTAACTGGTCTAAATCGTCAGTACCTGACATATGCATGTAAGCCTGATTGGCATACAAAATGCTGCCGTCTTGATCACACACCAAACAAGCTTCTGTTTGCGTTTCAATTATAGCAGAAACGAGCACCTCATTACGCGCCACCGCAGAAAACCGTATAACGCCAAGTGCACTGGCAAAAATACCCAAGATACCAATAACAGCCAAAACCCCGAGCAGTCCCATGGCGTAAGGAGCGGCTCTTTGTTGCCCCCAAAGCGTAAACAAGGCCAGAGCAACGACCATAACAAGCCCAAGTCCCATAAGAAGACTAAGATTAACCTGGGGTGTATTGGTTGTCCCCGTACCTCTGCCCAAGTTCATATCGACCCTGCTCATCCATTCGCCCCTGTAAAGACAGCGCTGCCCAACTCCACCCGCAAAACAATTAGTTCTACCAAAGCTATTTATTTTTCTTTAACTGTAAAACATAACCAATAACCTTAGCCACAGCTTCATATTGATCTTCCGGCACATAATCATTGAGGTCAATCGCAGCATAGAGTGAGCGCGCTAAAGGTGGATTCTCAACGATAGGAACATCGGCATCCTTGGCGACCTCACGAATGCGCAGCGCCAAGCTATCAACCCCTTTTGCAACACACTTAGGCGCTCCCATCCCCTCTTCATAATGCAACGCTACAGCAAAGTGAGTTGGGTTGGTAATAACAACCGTTGCTCCTGGAACGTCACTCATCATCCGCTGTCGGGAGCGCATAATTCTCAACTCCCGAACTTTTGCTTTAATCTGCGGGTCCCCTTCTTGCTGCTTGTATTCGTCCTTCACCTCACGCTTGGTCATCCTTTGCTTTTTTAACCAGCTTTGTCTTTGCCATAAATAGTCAACGGCAGCCAACACTGTCATAACAGCAAGGATTGCACCTACCAGCTTAAGTGACAACTCTTTAGTTTCGATAAGAAGTAACTTAGTATCCCGAAAAATAAGGGTATCAATCCGATCCCGTTCAGGCCACAACACAAAGAACATCAAGGTTGAAACCAAGCAAATCTTGACAAGCCCCCGTATAAAGTTAGCCAGGCTTTCTTGTGAGAACAACCGTTTCATACCTTTTAACGGCGAGACCTTCTCAAATTTCGGTATTATCTTCTCGGCACTAACTATAGGTTTATGCTGGACAATATTCCCCATAACAGCAAAAAGGATCATGAAAAACAATGGTAAAGCTAACACAAATAAAAGTGCGGGGCCTGTTTGTGCCCATAAGTTAACCAGCCCACTGCCATCAACTTCAATCGTATCAGCATGCGAAATGAAATAGGATAATAATTGCTTTAAATCACTAGCTGTACTGTTGGAGAATAGCACAAGAGCCAGCGAAGTTCCTAACAACGCAAACCAAGTACTCACTTCTTGCGATTTGGCGACATCACCCTTCTTATGCGCATCATCCAGACGCTTTTGCGAGGGTTCTTCGGTTTTTTCTGAATCATCGGTTTCATCAGCCATAAACCACCATTACCCCACCACAAACAGTTCAAGAGCCTGCCTGAACTCACTCATGTACCAGCCCATCATAGTAACCAGTAATAGCATTAATAGGCCAAAACCAATCATGATATTAACGGGCATTGCCAGAAAGAAAATCTGCAATTGAGGCATGAGCTTGTTTAATAAGCCAAGTCCAAAGTAAAACACCAGGCCAAACAAAATAAAAGGAGCACCTAACCGCACTGCAATGGAAAAGACATGCGTTGTGGTCATGATAGCAACTTTTGCCAAATCACCAGTTGGTAAACCTTGACCTGGAGGAAATAAATAAAAACTATCCCCCAAACCCATGATGATAATGTGGTGCATATTACTAGCAAAAATTAAAGTCGTACCAAGCAGTGCTAAAAAACTACCCAGCAGTGCCCCTTGCTGGCCGGAGTTGGTAATATCCCCCCCCATAGCAAAGGCAAGCCCGCTTTGGTTCGCAATCAAAGCACCGGCAGTTTGTAAGGCATAAGCAAGTATGCGCATGGCCAACCCAACAAAAAAGCCAATAAGCAACTCACCTGTAACGAGCTTTAAGAGTGGCAGTAGCTTGCCAAGATCTTCAGCGGGATACTCCCCTTGTCCAATCGGGTAAAGGACTAAAGATAACATCAATGCAAGCGTTAGCCGAATGCGCACGGGTATGCCCCGCTCTCCTAGAGCAGGTACCAACATAACCATAGTCCCGATACGGGCAAAAATTAGAAAAAAAACAGTTGTATAGGCCGAAAGAAACCCCAGATCAAAGCTCATAGTTTACATAGCAACCTTTGCAAAATCTGTTTCTCTCACACCAGTAAAGCCCTAATGGCGAGCCACTCTTAAAAACCTGTAATAATGAGCTGTGTTATTTCACGGGTGAAGCTACTCATCGTTGCCCCCATAAATGGCAGTGTTAACAACAAAGCAACAAAAATCGAAAGGATTTTAGGAACAAAAACCAGTGTCGCTTCTTGTATTTGAGTAAGAGCTTGAAATAGAGCAACAACAATGCCCACAAACAGCCCCACTAGCATTACAGGAGCAGCAACCAAAATTAACGTCCATATCGCCGAAGATGCAATATCAAGAACTTCCGCACCATTCATAACAATGCAATCTCAACTAAATTGGCATACGCATTATTTCTTCGTAAGCAGAAATAACCCGATCCCGAACAGATACAACAGTTTCCATTGCTAATTCAGTTTCAGAAACAGCGGTAACCAAATCAACAACATTTGCCTTTCCCTGAACAAGGTCGAGAGTTTGTGCCTCACTCGCTTGCCCTGTTTTCTTAACCTCTTCAATTGCCGATTGCACCAACTGCCCAAAAGCAGGGTCAGAACCCGCACCGCCCTCGGCACTATCTGCCGGATTCAGCAAATTGGCTGCCGCACTATAAGCACTTGCCGCAATTGTTGGATTTGCCATCTTTCACCCCTTTAAAGACAAGGAACCCCTACTCCTCGCCAAAAACACCTTAACCCTTAAGAATATCCAGTGTGCGCTGCATCATCGAGCGGCTTGCCTTGATCACATTTAAATTAGCTTCATAAGTACGCTGGGCTTCGCGCATATCTGCCGCCTCTACAAGCGTACTAACATTAGGCATTTTCACATAACCCTTTGTGTTTGCCGCCGGGTGGTGCGGATCGTAACGAAGTTCAAACGCACTTTTGTCTTCTTGCACTTTGGCAAGCTCAACTAAATTAGCTCCCACCTCGCGGTCGAATTTGTTTTCAAAGCTAACCATTTTTCTACGATAAGGGTCGGCACCTGGTGTACGCCCTGTAGAATCCGCATTGGCAATATTTTCAGCAATCACCCGCATCCGGCCTGTCTGTGCTTTCAAGCCTGAAGCAGCAATCTGCATTGATTTATAAAAGTCCATCTCTTAACTCACAATCACTTACGCAGTGCGCTTTTCAAAATACCCAGGCTTTTTGAATAGAGGCTGGTGGCGAGCTGATACTCCATCTGGTTCTCAGCAAGCTTTGTCATTTGCTCTTCCAAAACAACACTATTCCCATCAGGTGTCACCTCATAACCAGTAGAGGTATAAGAGCGTGAACTTGCCGTCATTTGCACCTTATCTGCACCTAGGTGAGCCGAATTCGTCCGCTTTAAAGCAACATCGTGCCTGTTGTTGGCCAGAACCTCATCAAAACTGATTGGCGCGATATCTTTACTCTCATAGCCAGGGGTATCGGCATTTGCGATATTCTGCGCAAGAATCCCTTGCCTTTGCTGATGCCAGTCAAGTTTATTACGTAAGGCTTGTAGTATCGGCAAATTTGCAAGCGACATATGACTATCCCCTAAAGACCATTGAATACGCCTGTACAACACGGCACTTCTTGCCGCATCCCATGGTTAATAATTAGTTAATATAAACCATAGAAACCTTAAAAGTCTAGCGATTTTCAAAAAACCTATTGTTTTCCCTTGGTAATTTTAGTGGTGACTGACTTCCTTAACTGGGCAATTCTTACCCAATCATTAGTAATATTAATCTCTTATATTTTTCATCCTGTCGTAAAATACTGATTTAAAATCTAAATATCCATTGAGATCAAAGCCTGAGTGGCTCACAAAAGGCAAGTAAAGCCAAAGCCGTCTGTACTTGGCTTGTGCGCAAGTCAACAGAAGCGAAAAGCGGCACCTATCAGAGCTTGTCATTCCCCCAACTTCCCCCTAAAGAAAGAAGATAGATTTTATTTGGTTTTCAAGGTGTGCTGCCAAAACTCGCCAATGAAGCTAGAGCAACGAAAACCGGTAGTTTTATGGATCTGCATAATTCGTGTGGATTGACAATTAGTGAGGATGTGAATGTCAGATTGGCTCGTGGCCAGCTTTGGTCTTTCTGAAGGAACTGCAACAGTTTTTACGGCAATCATATCACTTGCCTTTGTTGTGGCATTAATTGCAATCATCGTGCCTTTTTTGAAACGCTTCGCCAGAACCAGTTATAAGGGCTACCGCAATCGCCAACCACGCATTGCTATCATGGACGCCACTGATGTTGACGCACGGCGCCGTCTTCTTCTGATCCGCCGCGATAACGTTGAGCATTTAATACTTGTTGGCGGACAAACAGACATTGTTGTTGAGCCAAACATCGTGCGTGCTATGCAACCCGCTGCAACGGTCAAAGCACCGCCACAGCAACCGGCTAATTTTACAGCAAATCCAGCCTATGCCCCAGCTCAGACAACAGCGCAGACACCCCCTCCCCCCCAAGCTAAAGCTGCGCCTCACACCAATGATGTCTCAAGACCCGTGCAGCAACCGCAGCCACAACAAGCGCACGTAAAAGCAGAAACGCCATTACCAGTAGCGCCACAACAAAAGCCGCCTCAAGTACTAAAAGTACCCCTTACACCAGAAGCTCAAGCGCTAAAACCGGCTATTAATATGTCACCAGCTCAGCGCCAAGCGCGCTCTACAGCTGAGTATCAACGTCACCTAGCTGCCAGCCGAGAACGTTTGCGCAAGGGCGAACTCAAAACAAAACATGGCAATACTGATGATGCCCAGCTTACAGAAGCTCAGCGCCAAGCACAGCAGGTAGCTGCAGCAAGGGCATTGGCCGCGTCTAGAGCATCCGTAACTCCGCCATCTGCCGGCCCTGCAGCAAGGGCTGCAAGTGCTTTCGCAAAGCCCAACCCGCAACAAGGTGATGAGGCAGCAGCCAAAACCACTGACAGTAATCCGGTTGAAAATGCTGTAAAACTAGCGAGTGAACTACCTAAATTGCAGGTATCGGCTTCTACAAATGAAAAACAAGAATCCAAAGCGAGTGAAGCTAAAAAACACATTAACATTGATCTTGAAGAAGCTTTAAAGCTTGATGTTACTGAAGAAAAAACAGCACCAGTACAGGCGAACGCAGAGCCAAAACCTGAAAGTGCTGCCAAGCAGGAAAGCACTGCCAGCGCAAAGCAAACAGACAAAGAAGACGACACAAAATCATCTCCCGATCTGGACCAACAACTGGACCTTGTAGATCATATAGAAAAGGCTTCCACACAAGAAACAAAGACAGCCGACGAACAAGCTGAAGTCAAAACGACAAAAAACAAGAATGAAGACAAAGTCGCTAAAGAAATGGAACGTGAAATGGCGGACTTGCTAAACGAGCTCAACCCCCATTAATGCCAGAAAAGCAAATAAACCCAGAGATAAAAACTAGGAAAAAGCATCTCTATCTGGGTCTCTTTGCCACATTGCTGGGGCTTTACATAACCCCAGCACTTGCACAGACGATCAATATAGATTTTGGTGGTGCCAATAGCCTAACCGAGCGTGCCATGCAAATGGTTGCCATGTTGACCATACTGTCATTGGCACCAAGCATTTTAATCATGGTCACCAGCTTCACGCGTATTGTGGTGGTGCTCTCGCTATTACGCTCGGCCATTGGTTTACAAACAGCGCCGCCCAATGCTGTGATGATTTCGTTGGCTCTTTTTTTAACTGCCTTCGTTATGGAGCCAACATTCGAGCAAGCATATGACGTAGGCTTAAAGCCGCTTGCGCAAGGAACGATCGAAATAGACCAGGCAATGGAACGTGTGGTCGAGCCGTTTCATATCTTCATGCGAACCCAAACGAGAGTAGAAGACCTTCAACTCTTTCAATCGCTCTCGCGCAAGCCAGCTCCTGAAACACCAGAGCAGATAAGCCTGCGGGTATTGGTACCAGCCTTTATGATTAGTGAGCTTCGCCGTGCATTCGAAATCGGCTTCCTGATTTATCTACCCTTCTTGATCATCGACCTTGTAATCGCTTCAATACTCATGTCTATGGGCATGATGATGCTGCCACCTGTTGTCATCTCCTTGCCCTTTAAGTTGATTTTCTTCGTGCTAATTGACGGATGGCAACTCATTGCCGGTTCACTCGTACGCAGCTTCACTGGCACTTAGCCATAGAGAACAACAAAGCATTCGCTCAGGTTCAATTATTGAAGATAGTTCTCAAACTACAGTAAATAAAATAAGATAAAGAGCACGCGCTGCAACTCTGGTCTTCCGCACGATCTCAGCCGATACTTTTAGTTACCACAATTGCTTTTTCGCTCATTTGAACCATAGGCAAACACCTATAATCTAGTTTCAAAAAAGCATATCACTCAACCAAGTCATCAGAGGTGACACTTGCATCGTTTTCCATGAGCACGCGTTGAGGTTGCTCCTCGTCCTGTCGCCAATATTTAGACGACAAATAATGGCGGCGATACTCGTCAAGAAAACTGTCAAGACTGTCAGCGGTTGAGACCGACTTAGCCACCTTGAGAAACTCAACACCTTTATCTTCCATAGAACGAGTTGCGACATCAAAAGCATTGGCTTGGGGGCTATCAAGCATTTTGGGACCATATTTCTGCGTCAAACGCTGAATACCAATTCTATCCTCGCCCATCGCATATGCCACTGCAGCACGCAAAATATCATGACGTTCAACTTCGTTTAACGGCGTCGGTTCGGCCCAGCGCGTACCATGCATTTTTTCCAGTTGCTCACCAGCCTTGCGCCACGACTTCACCTCCCAAAGTGTATCAGCGCGTAAGCGATCTACATCCGTTCCATGCATGTTACGTACGAGCTCAAGCGCGAGATCAGGGCGACCGCTTTCGGCAAGGGCACGAGCCTCCACAATATTTCGCTGATGTAAGAGCGGGTCTGGCAATTGGCCTTGCCGTGTTTGGCTAAGCACGCGTAGCGCCTTCTCCGGCTTGCGATTAAGTAGGTGAACCACAGCCAAATCAGCAGCTATCTGCGCTTTGGCGGCACCTTTCAGCCGGTGATCAATTTGATGTTGCAAAATCGCCGCCGCTTGGTCCAGTAAATCCATATCGACCAAACGGTTGGCAAGCCGGCGCACCATCAAATCGCCTTGCCGTCCAGCTGGTACCAAATCACGAAAATCATAGAACAATGCCAAAGCCGTTACCGGATCCATTTGCGCCGCGCCACCACGAAGGAATAAATCGGCAAACACCTCTGCCATACGCTTTTGAATATCACGTGTAATGTCAGAATCTGGGTCAGACTGTATTGCCTGCGCCATTGCCTCAAACCCCGATCGATACTGACCTGAATTTGTTTGTAACTCCGCCAGGTATTGCAGTGTGCGCAGTTCCGTTTTATCTCCACGCCAAGAGGCTGCAAGCCCTTCAAGCGCTTTAATTGCATCTTGAATGGAGTAACTGCCATTTTGATAGTTTAGCCGTATAGAGCGTAACGCCGCTTTGGCGGCAATGGGGCCATCACTCTCACCACTAATGTAATTATAGACCTCTAAAGCACCACTGGTTTGCCCTAGCGCCTCTGACGTTTTCGCCCTAAGAAAGTCGTAGAGTATCGATTGATCTTTGCTCACATTTTGCGGTTCAATAAACGAGAGAAATTTTTGCGCATCGCCATAGTTTCCAAGTTCCAGCTGTGTTTGCGCCCCGGCCAGATAGTAATCGGCCTGCAAGGAAAGCGGATACCGGGAAATCGCCTTTTCTGAATGACTGAGCGCAGAATAAGCACCGGCCCAATCTTCCAACTGTGCATCAGCCAAGCTCAACCAAACAGCAGCATCCGGATTGTCTTTCAATCGCTCATCATCAAGAACTTTTTTAGCCTCTAATGAACGGTGCGCCAGCACCTGAGCAGCCCCCTGCATTAAAAGATAACTGGGATCATTCGCTATTTCCGGTGAATCCTGCGCTGCCAACCCGAGCATTCCTATAGCTTCCTCGGCAAAGCCATGGGCAAGATAGAACCGCGCCATATCCTGTCGCAAGCCGGTCAGCTGATCTCCTTCAGCTGAAGCCGTGGCCACTTCAAGCGCCCTTAATTTCACAAGGAAAGCCGCATCATTTGCTGTTGTAAGAGTTGCAAACTCCAGCAAACCAGGGCGTTTTAACGCCTCCTTTGGGTCCTCATCGACAAGTTCGACCAACGTACCTTGCCGTGAAACCGCAAGTCCTCCCTCTTTCTTCAATATCAAACCATCTTTATGATGAACCAAGGCAAGACCATCGACCATGGGCACCACTGCAACACCTTGTAAGGAGCGTAAAACAGTAGACGGTACCATGGACAATTCATGGGCAATGCCACGAACTGGTGCCAAACCAGTTGCAACAATTATTTCGTCACCAACACGAATATCCTTAAGGCGATGAATTTTACCACTTGTTTTGAAAGAGAATTTCAGTTGGGTTTCTTTTAATTGAGATATACGCCGTTCAACATCAATTGATTTTGAAGGCGAAACCACCTTGTCTCCAACACTTAAAATCCAAGAATTTCCTTGCTCGTTTAATGACGCCAAGGCCGTTTTAACCAGTTCGAATTGCACAACAAGCGCATCGCCTTCGCGGTAACTCTTTATCGAATGGCTTAACCTACCAAGTGTTGTCCGGCTCGCCCCCAAATTAACAGTCAACGGACTATCGAACACCAACCACAAAATATCACCACGACGAAACACAGCAGCAGCAGTTGCCTCGTTAAACTCAAAGGCAAGACGGGCTATTTTATTAATGCGGCTTGCTTCCACGTTCACTCGGTTTGCCATAAAACTACTTTTCGTCGGCAACAAGCTCTCGGCGGTTAGCCTCTTATCTTTACGGCTGTCCTGCTGTTTGTTAAGGCCATCCTGCTGTGGCGTATTTGCAGCATTTTCCGGCACATCAAGCCGCTCAGTATTTACAGCAGCCGAAGTTTCAACTTTACTCGTCTCAATTGGCTTTTCCGGTGCAGGAGTACTTTTTTTATCAACCTTCTCAATAGGTTGACCTTTTTCAGTTTGAGCCATATCCAAGGCCGATTGCCTCGTCGTTGCTTGCTCTTCGTTTAGTTGATTAGAACTCTGCTGAAGCGCGTTTTCATCACTTAGAGCTTCACTCCCCGCCAAGATTATTCCTATCAAATCATCCTGTTTAGGTCTTGGTTGTGGTACACCATCCAAGTTTTGTTTCACCAAAACAGTTTCATCACTAGGTGTTGCATCTGGCAATGTTTCTGGAGGGGTCAATTCCGGCCCATTACCATAATTTTGCACTGCCTTAACTGGCAACCCCTGATTGCCTTCAGCTCCCAACAGGTTCATTGGCGGTTTTGGTGCAGGGGGGGCTTTTTTCTGTATCGGGTCTACCGGCGGTGCCACAGGTTGAGCCAAATCGCCACCACTTACTGGCGCAGAGGGAAGCTGCTCACCTAAAGAAATGACAAGCCCCTGTGCCTCTTCAATTTGCTTCTCATCAGGAGCAACGGCCTCATTAATGATTTGGTTAGCTTCATCTTGAGGTGTGACACGCTTTGGGGTCACGTCAATAACATAACTTTGCCCTTCTCTGAAAGCACGTAAATCGGCCGTTGGATCCAGACGCATACGAAAGAAAAGCTCGTTATTCTCGTTAAAACTACTAACCTTCTTAATCCCGTTAGGTGGGTCCGCAACAATCTGCGAAATATCCAACTTAACATCGTGATTAAAAATAACCTGTGCCATGTCTTCATTACGCACAAACGAGCTTTTAAAAGGAACGTTCCAGTCAAAAACCAGTCTTGAGAAAGTTGGGTGAACACCCACGTTCAACCGCACTTCTGGTAGTAAACGCCGCTTTTTACTGCCTTCAAGCTCATGTACACGCTTCAACGCCGCATCAGCACGCCGCGCTAAATCAGCAACCACATCCTTCGGCAGTGCTGGCGGCATACCCGTCCAGCTCAATGGCAAGAGGTCAATAAACAGCTTCTCGCCTGCTTCCATACTGTTGATTGTAACAGATTGCTTGAGTGCAAAGCGCAAAGCCGTGCCATCAGGATCGCGTCTGGCAATAGAAATATAGTCTTTAAGCGCCCCGGGAACATCATCAACATTTACATCAATGCCCTTCGGAAAAGCCAGCTTCAACACACCTGAGTTGATCGAAGCCTCGTAGCTTGGCAAAAGTGTGCGGTCGGTAAAGCTAAGGACAATGCGTGCAAAACCTTGTTCTTCTTGTGCTCGTATCTTTGCTGGCATGGCAGCAAACGCACACGTAAAGCCAGTAAAGCTAATGGCAAATAATACAATGGCGAATCTAAGCAAAGAGCCCACGACTTGGGCATGGCGCAACTGCACAGCCCCCCATACACGAAGTGTGTTCTCGCAATCATTTGATTTTATCAGCTCGTTCACCACACCAACTTCTTTCACAAGCCGCCAAGCCTAATAACAGCTAACCCGTTCAAATACATAGAAACCCAGTGGCTTATTTGCCTTCAATTTTCGGCAGCATAGCCGTTCCCACTTTTTTAACCTTCAACCCACCAGAAGCCAGTGCAATGGTTAGCCGCTCCGCTACAGCCGGGTCCATCTCGGCCAATACATCAGCCATTTTCCTTGGCTGCATTTTTTTAACCACTTCAATTAGAATAGACATTTCAAGCCGATTAAAAATGCGCGCGGCATTCTTGGCTTTCATGCTTTCGTAAATTTTCACCAAATCCAGAATTTGCTGGTTTTTCTCTTCTTTTTCTTGCTTTTTCGTAGTGACAACCGTTTTTTCAAGCGCTTTCAACTCAAGCATCTTTTTATTCAAACGCTCTTCAGTTGCCTGCAACATCTGCTCACGTAAATCCAGCTGCTGCTCCCGCTTGTTAAGCTCATCGCGGCGTTCACCCAAACTGCTCAACACAGCTCGCTCAGAAGGTGAAGCCCCAATGTCTTCCACCATATTCTTTGGCCCATCGACACGGCGAATGACATCCTGCTCATTCGCTTGGCTAGCCTCCCGAGCATTTTCACCCGCTGCTTCACTTTGGGCTACGAGATCACCGTCCGCCGAAGATGCCTCGCGAATATCTTGCTGCGCCACCGCAGAACGTGCGAAACCAACCTCGTACTTGTCTTCAAGTACAAGACCAAGGATTTTAAGTAGAAGTAAAGCGCTGCCAGCAAAAGCAACAATAGGTAACAATCTAATCTTCACGCGCTGCGACCCCCTGCCCTACGCCGGTATTGTTCCAGGCGCGATGCAGTTTCATTAGCAGCCCGGCGCAAATCACTCGTAACACGCTTACGCGGTGTATAGGATGTCTCAAACTCAGGCGCAGTTTCCAAAGGAGCGCGTAAATTATCATCCTCTCGTTTTTCTTGCTGCCGATTGTGCTGCTGAGCCTCTTGGCGCTGCTTTGGTGCTTCACTATGGCTTTTCGCGCTTGCCTTTGCCTTTTCTGCAACACGGTCAATCCGCCCGAGAACTTCTTCCCCGTCATCCAGTTGTTCGGAGAGCTTCTTGGAAACGGCTTCAGCCTCGCCCAGCCGCACACCAAGTGTTCGATCAGCACTACCTGCCGTTGATTTAAGGCCCATAATGGCACGCTCGGCAATTTCCGTCGCCGTTATCAACTCGCCAATAGTCGCCCGCAAAGAAGCCTCATCAGAGCGTAGCCCCTTTAAGCGCTTGTTCAATGTCCAACAATAGCCAATGGTAATAACCAGAAGCACGGCAACAACACTTTCAACAATCAAACCCAGTTGCATTAGGTATGCTCCTCATCACTACGCATAGACTTTTCAAAGGCTGCTAGAGTCATTTTTGGTTGCCGTAATCGGCGCGAAATTTCCACGGATACATTGGAACCAACGGAGCCTGGAACTCCCTCGGTAAGTGGTATGCCACCGCTTTTAATTGCAATCGGGTCTTTGGGCCCCACGTCAAATACCAGTGTTTGCCCAACTTCAAACCCCATAACCCGTCTGAGTGAAATCTGGCTTTCATAAAGCACCGCGTCCACATTCACTTCAGAGCTGTAAACCTCGCTTGCCAAATGCTCTTCCCAAATGGAATCACGCCCGAGTTTTTCGCCCATGAACATTTGCAGGAGTAACTCGCGGATAGGCTCCAGTGTGGCATACGGCAATAAAATCTCGACTTTACCGCCACGATCTTCCATATCAATGCGTAGCTCAACAAGGATTGCCGCATTGGCCGGTCGCGAAATTGCCGCAAAACGTGGGTTGGTCTCCAAGCGCTCAAGCGGTAGCTTAACGGGTGACAATGGCTCAAAAGCATGCTCGGCATCGGCCAGAATGATTTCAATCATCTGACGCACCAAATTACTTTCAATCGTCGTATAAGGGCGCCCCTCAACGCGAATGGTGCTAGAGCCGCGCCCGCCACCGAGCAAAACATCAATAACAGAGTAGATCAGCGAAGACTCAACTGTAACCAAGCCAAAGCCATCCCACTCATTGGCTTTAAAAACCCCGAGAATCGCAGGCAAAGGAATCGAGTTCAGGTAGTCTCCAAAACGGACTGAATTAATTGAATCCAGCGAAACCTCAACATTATCTGATGTAAAATTGCGCAGAGAAGTTGTCGTCAAACGCACCAAACGGTCAAAAACAATCTCAAGCATCGGCAAGCGTTCATAAGAAACCATTGCCGAATTAATGAGTGCCCGAATGCCGCTTTCATTGCCACTAAGCGTTTCATCAATATTAAAGCCAAGAAGATTATCAATTTCTTCCTGATTGAGAACGCGGTCCGCACCACGCCCATTATTTTCATTTTCGCCGTCGTCTTCATCAACCAGAGCAGCCCACTGAGCCGCAATATCCTCAGCGTTGCCCGCCCCTTGTTCTTCGAGGGCAGCACCCCAGGCAGCAGCCAAGTCATCGTCATCTTCTTCAGGTTGCGTATTATCTGACATTACGCCACCTCACTGAATCAGTATTTCTTTAAAAAGAATACCATCCACACGCGCCGGATATACCGCTACATTTATGCGCCGAAGAAGCTGTTCTTTTAACCGAAACAAACCTGCTGACCCTTCAAGGTCTGCAGGGCGTAATTCACGAAGATAAATCTGGAAAGCATCCATGATACGAGGCAGAAATGGCTCGACCTGATCAATCATCTCCCGGCTTTCCATTTCAAGCGCAATGCGAACTTTAAGGTAAGTGAGTTGCCCTTCTGTTGAAAGGTTAACCAGCATCTCCGGCAAATCGTAGAAAACGACAGGTTTTCGCTCTTCTGTTCCCTCAATCAGCTGATTATCAGAGCTAAACCAGCCTAAACTGTAGGCTGTCCCAGCAAGAAGACACAGCAAACCAAGCGCTATCGCTCCATAACGAACGAAGCCATTGCGCTTGCCTTTCTTTAAGCCTTCATCTTCTTGCGTTACATCACTCATAAATGCCCCAACTACAACAACGTTAAATTAATTTGCATTAACTTAATTTTTTTCATTAACCATTTTTAACAGTTTAACCGCAAATCACCAGTAGGCAGTTCCTACCTACTAACAATTTTTAGTAGGCAAAAACTGTTTATTTCTACCGAACTACCGTAAAGGACCCCATATTTTTTGCCGTTAAGTAGTTTGGCACGCAATTTGCTAATTAGTTAACGCCTACTGGTTCGCCTCTGGGGAGAGGCGTGAACACCATTCAGGCATTTGCTGGGGAGCAAAAAATGGATAATGCACAACTCATCGGTCTGTCCCGACAAATATCGCTACGTCGTCAGCTCGATAACACCGCCAATAATCTGGCTAACATCAATACGACTGGTTTTAAAACCCAGCAGATGTTGTTTGAAGAATACTTGATGCCTGTCGCGCACGTTAAAAGCTTGCCGGCTACTGAACGTAATTTGTCATACTCCCACGACTACGGCACGAGCACAAACTTTGCGAATGGCACACTGCGCAATACCGGCAATCCTTTGGACATCGCACTCCAAGGCCCGGGCTTTTTAACTGTCGAAACAGTGCAAGGCCCTCAATATACCCGCGCAGGCAACTTACTGTTAGACCCTGATGGCACATTGATAACCCATAGCGGCAACCCGGTATTGGTAGAAGGTGCGGCACTGCAGATCGCTCAAGAAGATCAACCAATCACCATTGATAGGTCTGGCTTGGTTTCAAGTGCTCAAGGCGAGTTGGGCCGGCTGACAATTGTTGAATTTGATGACCCGCAACAACTGTCCCAAACAGGTAGTAACCTCTTTGAAGGTAACAATCCAATCCCGGCAGAAAATACCAGTGTACTGCAAGGCTCCCTTGAAAGCTCGAATGTCGAGAGCGTAACCGAGATGGCGAAAATGATCGAAATCACCCGCATGTACGCCAGCATGAGCAAGCTTCTCAACAAACAAGAAGAACTTGAACAACGCGCCATTCGTGAACTCGGCCGCTTGGATGCCTAAGGGAAACAAGACATGAAAGCTCTATATATCGCCGCAACAGGCATGAAAGCACAAGAACTTAACGTTGAAGTCATTTCAAATAACGTGGCCAACATGCGCACCACAGGCTACAAGCGTCAACGGGCAGACTTTCAAGACTTACTCTACGAAAACAAACGCAGAATGGGTACCGAAACTTCCGACACGGGCACGATGGTACCGAATGGCGTTCAACTTGGATCAGGTGTACGCACTGTCGCAACGACCCGTATCATGACCCAAGGCACCGTGGCCCAATCTGGTAAAAGCCTCGATTTGGCAGTGCGCGGCGAAGGATTTTTCCAAATCAATATGCCAGATGGCACCAACGCCTACACGCGGGATGGCTCTTTCGCCCGCTCGCAAACCGGCCAAATCGTAACAGCCGATGGCTATACTCTCTCTCCTGGCATAACGATCCCACAAGACGTCAAAGACCTCACGATTAATAAGCAAGGCCTTGTGCAAGCAATCGATACAGCGGGGCAAACTGTAACTCTTGGGCAAATTCAAATTGCCAGCTTTATCAACAAAGCAGGCCTTCAAGCGGTTGGCGATAACCTTTTCACTGCAACCGCAGCAAGCGGCGAGGCCCAGCTTGGTAACCCCGGCCAACAAAGCTACGGCAGCATTTTGCAAGGCTACTTGGAAGCCGCCAATGTCGATGCAGTTACAGAGCTTTCCGATCTCATCTCGGCTCAACGTGCCTACGAAATGAATAGTAAAATCGTCAAAGCCGCTGACGAAATGTACTCAACAACAACAAACATGCGCTAGGGCTTGAAGATGCATAAAATAATCCTCTTCATTTTCGGCGCTATGAGCTTGCTTTTGACAACCCAAAATCAAGCTGTGGCCCAAGAACCCGTCAGACTGCGCCCCGCAATAGTTGTCACCGCACCAATTGTTACTATTGGCGATTTTTTTGAAGGTGCAGGCATTTATGCGCAAACACCGCTGTTCCAAAGCCCCGACTATGGCACCACAGGCAGCGTTTCCGCACTCAGTGTGGTTGAAAATGCAAAAGCTGCGGGCTTCACAGTCGCACAAAAAAATAGCTTGGATTGGGTGAGTGTTACTCGAAAGGCTAAATTGATCAAGCGCGGTGAAATTGAGGCCTCCATTACTGCTGAATTGCAAAACCGTGCTCAACAAAGCAACGCCATACTAACAGCAACTATTTCTAGCCCCCTACCAACACCCTTATATACAGACTGGAATGAGACAAACCCCACCACACTGCAAGATTTGCAAACCAACGCAGCAACCAACAGGTTCGTTGCAACAATGGGCTTAATGCAAAATGGCGAAATAAAATCCTTCCAGGTTGCAGGAAGCTTTCAAGCCCTCATTGCAGCAATTTCATTAAAGCACACACTTAAGTCCGGCGAAATAATTAGCAAAAATAATTTGGTAGAAATTAAAATACCGTACCGCCAATATCGAGCTCGCCAACTTATGACCCAAGAGCAAATTGTCGGTATGGCCGTAAAGCACCCCTTACCAGCAGGCAAAGCAATAACAGCAAGAGACATCACCCAGCCAACACTTGTTGAGCGCGGCAGTGCAATAACTCTATTCTATCAAATACCTGGCATGCGATTAACAGCACAAGCAAAAGCCATGAACGCCGGCGGACTACAAGATATTATTGAAGTGATGAACCTCACAACGCGTAAACGGCTATTTGCAACGGTCACCGGCCAAGGTCAGGCAACAGTCGTCACAAAAACCAATCAGTTTGCCAAGCTACAGAAAGCACAGTAATGCATCGTAAACTTCACTCATTTTTTGCATGTGCATTTTGTATTGTTCTGTCTGCTTGCGGTACTGCTGACCAGCTATCGCAAATTGGCAAAACCCCTGCATTAACAGCAATTCAAGACCCGACAACAATGCCGGGCTACCGCCCGGTACAAATGCCGATGCCAATGAAAGAAAGCGATCATTATGCGGCAAACTCGCTGTGGCGTTCCGGTAACCGCGCTTTCTTTAAGGACCAACGCGCCAAAAAAGTAGGCGATATCTTAACGGTCATTGTCACGGTTTCAGATCAAGCAGCCTTTGATAACACTTCCAAACAAGGACGAACAGATAAGCAAAACATTGGTGCAGGCGGGGCCGTAGGTGCTGCCATCAACACGCTGGCGCTACCTGCAGGTATGAACGCCAGCTCATTAGCCACGTTAGATTCCACCAATAATTACACTGGAACTGGCAGTATAGACCGAAAAGAAAAGCTCAGCACAACAGTGGCTGCAGTCGTGACACAAGTTCTACCCAACGGCAATCTCGTGGTGGAGGGCCGCCAGGAAATCAGAGTCAACTACGAAGTACGTGAATTAGTAGTTGGCGGTGTTATTCGCCCGCAAGATATTGCCGCAGATAATACAATTGATTCCAAAAAGATTGCCGAAGCTCGTATTGGATATGGGGGACGCGGTCAAATAACCTCTGTTCAACAGCCTAGATACGGATCCCAAGCGCTAGATATCTTATTACCCTTTTAGTCAGGTATAGACTGCTTTTGTACGAAGGCTAAAAAAGACATGTATTAGATGAAGTAAATAGCAACAATCTCCCCGCCGCATGCTCCCCAAGCAAACGGCAAGGCGGATTTGATGATAGCTCCCCAGCACATCAAATCCGCCATTTTTCATTGCCAACTATACATTGAATATAGGAATGAGTTTCCCAATAATTGACTAGAAACTAATTTAATCAATCATCACGATAAATCTTTTCTCGGCGCTCGTGGGCCTCCTGCGCCTCGATAGAAAGTGTTGCGATTGGTCGGGCATCCAACCGTTTGACAGAGATCGGCTCACCCGTCTCCTCACAATACCCGTAGCTGCCATCTTCAATGCGAGCAAGAGCCGCATCTATCTTGGCGATCAGCTTACGCTGACGATCCCGGGCACGCAGCTCAATAGACCGATCCGTTTCCGAAGAGGCCCGATCTGCTATATCCGGGTGATTTTGACTTTCTTCTTGTAGAGCAACAAGGGTTTCCTTGCTTTCTAATAGAATGTCATCCTTCCAAGCATTCAACTTGCGGCGAAAATACTCCCGCTGCACGTCGTTCATGAATGGTTCGTCTTCACTAGGACGATAATCAATTGCGACTTCAACCGCCATCTGTAACTCCGGCTACCTGTGTTGGCGGCTGGAATATAGCGATGCTTGAGCCAAACAACAACGGGGTAAGTAAAAGAAATATACCCTGAGTAAAAACACCAACCTCGAGCAGGCTAAATGTTGCACAAGAGCAACGCATCCCCCTCATAATTGGCAGAAACCACTATTCAAAGTAACCAAGTTTAGCAAGCTCAACTTTTGCGCGCGTTTCGATGTCTGCAATCAAGCCATCTAGTTGAGATTGCCCGCTGGAAATTCTTAGTTTTAGCCGTCCAGTAAGTTTGTTTAAATTGGAAGGGTTTACCTGCCCTGTAATCAAATCAACTTTGAGCGCGTCAAGCATATCCAACAAACTACGGCCATGTAATATGGCCCGGCGCTTACGTTCTCCAGAATCTTCAAAGTTTTGCAGGCTTAATAAGCCATCAACACCAGCCAATGATGCCACAGAACTGCTACTGGCCGCAGCTCCTTCGCTTTGCACACTATCATAAACCGGCTCAAACTGGCTGGCAGGACGAAGCCCCTTCTTTTTTGCGGAAGGGCCCACTGCATTCACAGCTTTACCAGTTTTTTGAATGATCACGGCTTACCCCTTAGCAAATTGCAATAAGATTCTTCACCAATCAAGCTTAGCAACTCGGCAACTCTTGCCGCACCAACTAATTTGCAAGCTGCACAGCTTTTTAGCTAATCACTGATACACTTCCCAAAACAGTTAAAATTACTCATGCACGAGCACTCATGGCAGGAAACTAAAAACTGGCACGATTTTCGCATAACAATGCTGTTAACTGGCTGTATTGGGGATTATCTTCATGAAACTAAAACAATCTATAGGAATTGCTCTGAAGGTAATTTTTTTCTCATCGATAATGCTATCTTCAGCATTGGCCGCATCTCGCATTAAAGACATTGCAGACTTTGAAGGCATAAGAGAAAACCAGCTTATTGGTTATGGTCTGGTTGTCGGCCTGCAAGGTACCGGCGATAGTTTAACCAACAGCCCATTCACCCGGCAAAGTTTGCAGTCTATGCTGGAAAGGCTTGGTATAAATACAAAACAGGTTGACCTTAAAACAAAAAATATCGCAGCCGTCATGGTTACAGCCAACCTCCCTGCCTTTGCCGCACAAGGCAGCCGAATAGATGTTGCCGTTAGCGCTTTGGGCGATTCCAAAAGCCTGCAAGGTGGCACTTTGCTTGTAACCCCTCTCATTGGCGCCAATGGAGAAACCTACGCTATTGCCCAAGGGCCGGTAACAATTGCCGGTTATCAAGCAAGCGGTGAAGCAGCAACCGTAGTTAAGGGCGTGCCGACCTCCGGCAGGGTAGCCAATGGCGGCTTGGTAGAAAAAGAGGTAGGATTTCAGCTAGCTAGCATGTCGACAGTCCGCATTGCCCTACGAAATCCGGACCTTACAACCTCACGCCGTATTGCCCTGGCCGTAAATGAGCTCATCGGCCTACCAACAGCTGAACCATTAGACCCAGCCACAGTGAAACTAACCTTGCCGCGCCAATATGACGGTAATATCGTTGATCTACTCACCGATATTGAACAACTCGTCATAGAGCCGGACCTTCCTGCCCGTATTGTCATTGACGAGAGCTCTGGCATCATCGTCATGGGTAAGGATGTGAAGGTATCAACAGTAGCTGTAGCACAAGGCAATTTGACTGTTACCATTAGCGAAACACCCCAAGCGTCTCAGCCCGATCCTTTTTCTCTAGGTGAAACTGAAGTGCTACCACGTTCCACCGTAGCTGTAACAGAAGATGAAGCCGACCTCGCTCTCGTTCCCGAAACCATAACTCTCAAAGAACTTGTTGATGGCCTGAATTCTCTCGGAATTGGCCCTCGTGACCTAATCGCCATTTTGCAAGCCATTAAAGCCTCAGGCGCTTTACAAGCAGATATTGAGGTCCTGTAAATGCTTAGACCATCGATACCCTTCCAAACACCTCTGCAGCTTCAAGAAGTGCAATCAAGACTTACACCTGATGATAAGCAGCTTGAAGTAAAGGCGAAAGAGTTCGAAGCAGTTTTCATAAACCAAATGATGCAGTCAATCTTTCAAAACCTTGGCGAAGATTCTACTTTGAGTGCCGGCAAGGGATCTGAAATTTGGCGCTCTATGCTCGTTAACCAGTATGCAGAGCAATTTACAAAGAATGGTGGTTTGGGGTTAACCCCGACTATTCGCCAGCAACTACTAGAAATACAAGAGAACAGTTAATGAGTGACCTGACCAAGGATGCGAACCAAACTGCAGCGGCATTCTATGAAAGCCAATCCATAACAACCAAAGATCAAGCCGAAAAGTTTTGTGAGCGCTTTGAAGTAGCTATGGCTGACCTGCTGGAGGTTATTGAGCAAGAAACACAATTACTAAAAGAAGGTAAGCTTGATTGTTTAAACAACATGGAACCTCAAAAAGCCCACGCCATTGAGAATTATATGAGCGGGATTCGCCTTGCAGGCCAAAACGCAATTGCTCTGGGCAATTTGGCACCCGATATGATTGGCACAATGAAAGAGAATCACGGCAAATTAAAACCTCTATTGATGACCAATCTACAAGTAGTTTCTACAGCAAAATCTGTGACTGATGCAGTCATTGATACCGTAGCAGAAGCTGTAGGTTCTCAATTAAAAACAGCTGGTTACAACTCAAAGGGCACCAAAACAAGCCCATCGAAACAGGCAAGAGGTATAGCATGTAACCGATCTCTATAATATTATCAGTAGCAAACATGATTTTGTTGCTTAGAGTAATTCAAAATACCTAAATTCAATTCTTTAAACTAAGGAATTTTTATATTATAATAACATTGAGGTGGAAATTTTTACTGGAAACAAGCATAAACGCATTACATGGAGTTGAGCGAAATGGAAATTACAGGGCCACGTCCAACGCTAACACAAAATCCTTTAATGGCTGATCCGACAAGCGCAAAGCAGGAGCAACAACAGGTCAAAACCGAGCTTGCGGCTGGACAGGCTGTAACTGCCCTAAAAGAAAACACCGCTACGAGAGCAAGCTCGGAAAAAAGTCATCCTTCAGACACGCGAGCCAACAACCACAATATCAAAGAAGAAGAAGTTAAACTCGTTCGGGAGTATCGTTATGACAACGAATACCGTGACATGGTTTACAAATTAAAGTCTGACCCAAGTGGTGAAGTAATCTTTGAAATTCCGTCCGAGACGTCCCGTAGGATTCGTGGCTATCTAGACAAACTCATCAACTTGCAAGAACAAGGTGTATTTGGCACCGCTTCTAATAAATATACCGATGCTCAAATTCCTCAGGACCTTATGAAGCCCTAAGGATATCCCAAAATTACAGTAGTCGGCGTATGAAACAAGGTGCGATCATCGCACCTTTTTTGTTAGTTCAAAAAATCAATGCTGTTAAATACAAAAGAGCGCAGCCCAAGGCCGCGCTCCAATAAACATCAATGTTTGGTATGACTTAACGGATAAGCTGCAGCACACTCTGGTTAGCTTTCGCAGCCAACGCAAGGGTTGAGGTTGCCAACTGCTGCTGGGTTTGTAGCGCTGCCAAGTTCGCACCTTCCTTATTGGTATCAGCAAGTGTCAACTTACCAGCACCAACTTCTAACGTACTAATCATATCAGCTGTAAAACTTTTGCGGTTTTGCACAACTGAAAGATTGGTACCGAAGGTAGAGGCTTGCGCCCTTAGGGAATCTTGCGCTGTCTTCAGTGAGTTGATTGAATCTTCAATCGCTTTATCTTCAGTCCAGCCATTTTTAACCAAACCTGCAGTACTAGCCGAGTTAAGATCCGCACCAGTTTCACTCGCTTTAGCAGTATAAGTAAACGAAATTTCGTCCTCAACATCACCGGTGATTTTCTTATCTGTGGAATTGACCGTAAAGTCTGTGCCAGATAACTCTTTCATCGCCGCAGTCAAATCACCAATTGTGTTATCAGCAGTTATCTCTACTTCTTTAGTAGTAGCATCATCACCAGTTCCATAAGTAATCTTGATCTTGCCGCCTTCTGCGTAATTATCAAGATCGGCAAGCTTTGTACTTGAATCAAAGGTACCAGTACCTAAAGTAATTGCTCCCGAGTCAAACTTACCTTTTACTAGCTGCTGAACGCTATCAAGTTTCAAGTCACTTGTTGAGCTACTTAGGTCCGTAAAGTCAACTGCTTTAATATCTAGCTTTGACTTACCATCCTCATTAAACTTAACTGTCAGATCGTTACCTGAACCACCAAGCAGGTTCTTACCTTTATAGCCTGAATCTTTAGCCAAAGTTTCAATTTGCGTGCGTAAGTCGTTGAATTCTTTAGAATACTTGGCGCGTTGAGCTTTATCTTCTGTTTGCAAAGCTTGATTAGCTTTACCTTTTGCAGCATCAACAAGCTTTGAAATCGCCTTGATACCCTTATCTGCCGCTGTCAAAGTCGATACAGACTGCCCCATATCATCTTGCAGATTAGACAAATCAGACGCACGGTTATTAAGAGAAGCTGCAGTGAAGTAAGAGTTCGGATTATCAAGCGCAGAGTTTACCTTTTTACCAGTTGAAAGGCGCTCTTGTGTTGAACCGATAAGCTGGGCAGTGGACTGCAAAGTTGAAAGGTTAGAGCGAACTGCTGCGGTTAATGTAATATCAGCCATAATTAATCCCTTTCTAGGATTTTCTTTCTAATTTTGAAAGATCATAGCCCTTCTGGACTATGCGTTACCCACTCAATCTATCGTATATTGCATGCATTCTGCAACCATTTAATTACAACTTAAACTAAACCCATGAAAATTAATAATTTTTATCGATAGGATATACACAAAGCAGTTCAATGGCGCACGAATCATTAAATTTTATAATCCAAACTCATCATAAACGCGTGCATTTTACCTTTTTTGGGTGCTCTTCATAAAACCTCATAAATCTACAATTAAATTAATGAGGGGATGAAAAAGTGAATATGTTTCACTCAAATATAAAACAATGTAAACTGCAAACTAGAGGAGTATATTGGTGAAAATAACTCCATTTGGTTGCACAGGGCTGTTAAATGGCATTGAAAGTAGAGTTAAAACCCGGCGAACAGGTGATCATTGGCGAATCCGTAATCACCAATGGCGGACCGCGTGCCAAGCTCTATATTGAGGGCAACGCCCCCATATTGCGCGAGAAGGATATAATGCGTGCCGAGAACGCCACATCTCCTGCGCAGCGCATATATTTACTTGTTCAGCTAATGTACCTGTCCAACTCGATTGAAGAGTTACAAGACCAATATTTTGAACAAGTAAACCAAATAGTTAAAGCAGCACCAAGCACTTTATCATATCTATCGAACATCAGTGACGCCATATTAGCAGACGATTTGTATGGGGCTTTAAAACGCGCCAAGGAACTGATGACCTATGAAAGGACACTGATCGGCCATGTATCAGCAAGCGACACAAGCCTATCAAAAAGCGGCAACGACGACCACGGATCCTAGAGAACTTGAAGCCGAAATGCTCATGAAAGCAGCCGCTAAACTGTCAGTTCTACTAAATAATGGCGACAACCTTAGCGAAGAGCAACGCAACGAGATTTTGACCTTCAATCGGACCGCTTGGACAATTCTAGCGACAGAAGCCACTGCCGAAGATAACCCGTTACCTATTGAAGTAAAAACAAATATTGGCAATCTAGCCATTTTCACATTCAATGAAACAATTGCATTGTTGGCTGGCCAAGAAACAGATACGTTAGAAACCTTGATCAACATTAACAAGGCAATCGCCGCTGGCCTTAGAGGCCAAACCGCATAAAGGTATAAGGCTGGTTACAATGTCATCGCACCAGCCTTAAAACCAAATTAAATGAGAAATTCTATCCAAAATCAGATTAACAGATCATAACTTCAAATAATCTGACAGGCTTAAGTTTAAGAGTGACGATGTCATTCGATAAGAAGCCTGAAGGTTATTCGTCATTTCTGAGAGCTCAACGGCAACTTGAGTACGATCAACATTCTCAATTTTCCCACTCAGAATTTTATAGGAATTAGATCGCTGAGAAAGCCTTTCCGAACTGTTATTTATAGTGGTTTTAGCCGCACTAATTTCAGTTGCGATTGATTGAACGCCCGATATTTTTGAGTCATTCACTGCCATTGCCCGATCGGTCTTATCTGCAAGAACATTGTAATAGGATTCAGCAATAGCTTTGCTTTGAGCATCCGCCTCGTCTGTCGGTTTAAAATCGGCTGCAATGAAAACAGAAAGGTTTTTCATTTGCTCGGCAAAAGGCTTTTCATTCGCTCTTACCCCGTAACCGACCTTCAAGCCGCGGTCCACCTCAACGATCTTGTCATCACGTACTTTGCTATCCTGCGTATAGCCACGATACCATCCCAGAATTTTTCCATTAGCGTTTTCAAGCAGTTCACCACTGGCATCCGGAAGTTTCGGCACAGCAGGAGAGCGCCCGTCCTCATATAATCCAAAGAATTCATTACCGGCCTGACTGGCTGCCACCGCTTTTAAATCCGTTTGGCCCGCTGTCTTAAGAGCTTGACCAATTGCTGTTTCAAGGCTTTTTGCCGTTTCAAACCGCGCTTTTGCAGGATTACTATTCTTGGAAATAACAAAATTACTAGCCGTAGCTGTCCCTGTCGTCTTTGCACTCAACGCCAAAGTTTTAAATGACCCGTCAGGCAACGACAGCTCAACCTGCACACGATCTCCCTCACGCGGCAATCCGGTGAGCTTGATATCCAAACCGGCAGGAACCGGATTTGCCGGATCTGTCGTTAAATCCGCCGCGCGATAATTCATCGAAATAACAGATGAACTCGCTGTTCCGCCATGAATTTTGAAGCCAAAAGGCGTTTCTTTTGAGCGAGTTAGCTTTACTGTGCTTTCCCCTGTTCCATCACTCGCAGCTGTGTTGACCTTGCCTTTGCCATCACTGCCAAGATGCGCGGAACTAAAACGCGCCATAACATCTTTAAGACCCAGTTTGCCGCCGTGTCCATTCATGATGTGATCGAAAGAGGCAACAGGCTCACTTTCGCTTACTTTGCCGCCATATAAGTTATACCCGGCCACATTTGTATTAAGCTGGCTAATTGTTTCCAAGAGGAGAATTTTTGTTGTCGCTTGCGAGGTCGTTGCACCATCTGTGGTCAATTGATAGTCATTGGGATTGATGGCACTTACGGTTTCAGAACGTAATTTTTCTATTCTCTCCAGCGACTTACCAAGTTGAGTGATATGCGTAGTCGCAATTTCCGAAACACTCTTATAGGCATCAATAGTTGAAATCTCTTGACGCATTTTCAAACTGGTAATGCCATCGGCACCCAAACCACCAAAACTTTCCGTCTTCTTGCCGGTGGTTAGTTGGACCGATAAATCTTCAATTTGCGTCCTTTGCTGGCGCAAAAGTGCCGAAAGGTAGCTGGCAGAACCACTTAAACCAACAACAGACATCCCAAACTCCTTTCAAAACCACGATGAACCACCATATTCAAAACGGCTGCAAAACAGATGCAAAACGGTTCAATTTCAGCTCAACTTCGGTTCAACCTAACGATCAAAACTGCCAGTACGCATCACCTAACGCACCAGAGCCATGAGCTGCTCAAACAATTTGTTACTAGCATTCAAAACGCGTGCATTCGCTGAATATGCATTCTGCAACTGCATGAGATTCACCAACTCGGTATCCACGTCAACTTTGTAGCTGCTTTCATATGCTTTTTGCGAAAGTGATAGTGCGGTTTTAGCCGACGTTAAAGCGCTTTTGGCACTGGTCGCCACCTGCCCTTGCTTGGAAATAACTTCGTTCGCAAAATCGGCGATGGTTCCATGGTAGGGTGCGCCTTGGCCACCAATACCCGACTGTGGGTCAAAATCAATTCGTGTAGAGCTAATAGCCTCGGTTAAAAATTGCGCCCGTGCCTGATCCGCCCCACTTCCACTAGGGTCTTGCCCTTCAAGCAACCCGGGATTAGATAATAACGCATCATTAATAGTTATCCGCTTGGCATACCCAACCTTTTGACCACCATTTTCCAATGCACCGCTATAGGGTGTCCCGCCATTTTCTGAATCATAGAAAACAGGCAGCGCCAAACCGCTTTGACGGGCTGTCGTCTGCGTAGATTTAACCATCAACGAGGTCAACTTTGCCGACGTTGCGCCCGTATCGGCAAAAATTTGTAACTCTCCACTTGCAGGTGCGCTGACTTCAAAACTAGCCCCTAAGGCACTGGCAACTTGACTTTGCAAACTGGCAGCACCGGCAGAAATATCAATCCCGTAAACAATGTCATCAGCTTTGGCCGTAGCACGGCCATCCAGTGGTAGTAAGGATGGGTCAGAAACGGCGACAAAGGTTACATCGCGTGCATTACCATGCGCATCGGTAAACGACATTTCAATTCGGTCACCACTGGTTTTAAAGCCAGAGGCATCCACTTTATAACCAAGTTTCACAGGCGGGCTATTGCCATCATCGCCAGCTACTCCTTGTTTTGTATTGGTCGAAAGTGATTGTGATAATTGAGCGGCAAGCTCATCCAATCTTGCTTGCGCTTCTGGCAACACTTTATCACGTAGTGTCAAGCGTCCGCCAATTGTACCGCCCTTAAAATCTGCTGGCTGCAAAGAACTTCTAGAACCGCTAGGTGAAACCACTTCGACTGGGTTCCCCACCGCACCCGGCCCTAGAGACGCGGAAGATGAAAACGATAATTGTGCAGCTTTCACGTCATACAGAGTTAAACCGGAAACGGTTGAAATACGTAGCTCCCCATCACCGTCGCGGTGAACATCAATATCAAGATACTTGGATAACTCTCCAAGCTTTTGGTCCATTACATCATTCATACCGGCAACCGAGCGACCACTCGCCCGCTCGGCAATAATATCTTTTTCCAAAACCTCGATATCTTTTAATAACAGGTTCGTGCGCTCAACCTCGCTGGTAACCCCGGCCTCAGCCCCTTCGCGCAAACTTTGCACCTGCGCCGAACTGGCATTTAGTTCAGCGGCAAAAGTCCGGGCACTGGAAATCACTTGCGATTGATTGCTTTGCGATTTTGGATCACTCGCCAGTTTAATGAGAGACGAATTAAAATTATTCAATAATTTAGGTAAGCTGGATTCACTATCAATCTTGCCCATATAGTCATCAAGGCGCTTGGTAAAATCGGCAACCACCTGCTCAAAAGCGTTGGAGCTACTTTTTTGCCAATAACTGTCGCGCAACATTTCATCCACTTGCCGTTGCACCTGTGAGCTCACGACAGTTGACGTGGACGAGCTACCCGCATTATTGGCAATAGTCTCTACGCTTTTACGCGTGTAACCAACCGTATTCGCGTTGGCAATATTATCAGAGGTTACGGCAAGCTTACTTTGTGTAGCCCTAAGCCCCGCAAAAGCCGAATGGATAGCAGACCCCAAACTCATGAGAGAACCCTCGCCTACCTGCTGGCTGGCAACAAACAACAACCAGCAAGTGAATCAATAATTTTCATCTATCGTACGATATTCAGCACAGAATCCAACATCTGATTTGCCGTCGATAGAACTTTGGAATTTGCCGAATACGCTTGTTGCGTAATAATCAGCTTTGAGAACTCACCGGCGATATCGGCATTCGAGCTTTCAATGGCCTTGGCCCGTATGGTGCCACCATTACGAAAATCCGGCTCGCCAGAGGTCGGCGTTTTAGAAAATGCCGCGCCATCCATACGCTGCAGTTCTTGCTCAGCAGCAAAAGTGGCAATAGGCACTTTATAAAGTTTTTGCGATTTACCGTTAGAATAGTTGCCGGTAATAAAGCCATCACTGCTAATGCTGGTGGAACGTAGCTCACCCGCCGGATAACCGTTCTGCGCAATATCGGTACCAGTTGCAAAGCCGACCTTATCCTCATATTGCGTCAGCTTGTCCTTACCAAAGTTCAAAACATGGTCACCAGCCGAAACACCATTTACTTCCAGACCGGAAATTAAAATGGCACCATCGGCGGGCGTAACCATCCGCCCTGCTGCATCAAAGGTTACATCACCTACTTTTTTCCATGCAACCGTTGCCCCACTGGCACCTGTGGTATTGTTATAATAAAGCGACCAGTTATCTTCCCGGTTTAACGCCCAGCGCAACTCCACATTCACCGGCGTACCATTCTTGTCATATACAGTAACCGAACCACCTGTAATCGTTGAGTTTAAAAAATTCGTCGAGTTTTGCGCCAAAACCTCATCGGTCGTAATTGCACCACCCGCCGGTTTATTGGAAACAGGGGTGAGTGTTATGTTCGGATTAACACCGCCACCAGTAACGTCATTCGTCAAACTAAAAGCAACATTGGCGTCAATCTTCAGCTTACCATCGCTTTTGATATCGGCGGCAACACCGTTAAATTGATTGAGAAAATCAATATATTCCTTCACCAGAGTATCGCTTTTCACGGAAAGTGTTTTTGTCACACCACCACCGACAGCTGTAATCGTATTACCGGCTACAAAACTGGGTGAATCAACAAGCTTATCGGAAGTGATGAGCACAGTACCGGTACCGTTTTTCAGCTCACTACTTTCATCACTCACGGTTGTCGCAAAAACAGCTGGGTTGATATACTGCGAGTTCGGAACCTTTTGATTGTAGCGCGCCGTTGATGGCGTTGAAGGCAGGTTAGCCTGATAAGTGATTTTATCTGACGGCTTAGCCGGCATGGGTAGGTCGGCAATTTGTATAGGGGCAAGTTTATCACCCGTAGCCCCCGTCTCCGCGGATACCTCATAACCCTGCAAATAATAACCGCCGGTATTGACAAGGTAGCGACTTAAATTCAGTTCAAAATCACCGGCTCTTGTATAAAATTTATCGGGTGTTGTTTGACTAAGGCCCGATTGGTTCGTCACCACAAAGTAACCCTTACCATTAATGGCCATATGGGTATCTTTACTGGAACCGCGAATATCACCTTGCAGAGCATTGGTCGCTTGCGAACTGGCAAGCACAGTACCGGCCACCTGAAGGCTTTGTTTGGAACCTGCACCCGACACCAAATCACTGAAACTGGTATCCAGTCGCTTGTAACCCGTCGTTGCCGAATTCGCCACGTTACCTGAAATGTTCTCCAGCGCTTTAGATTGGGCATCAAGCCCGGTCGTCGCCGAATTAATTGCACCATAAATACTCATAGGTGACCCCTAATAGATCGCAAATTTTATCTAAGGCTTGGCTAAGCAATTGCCATGCCAATAAATAGATTATGTGAAATCAATGAATTACAAAAACATTTCGCGGCTGACTGTAGTAGGGAACCCGGCGCAGCGGGCAATATCTGCCCACTAGGGAGAATCTACCTAGTGCTGTATGCGTCAAAAGACCTAGGCGAGAGCCGGCAAACATCGCGATTAACAATTGCAGCCTTCCACATGCTCAAGTAGTCTGCCAGCCGTTGAAGAGCAGAGGACAAGAATGCAGTTTCAAGGTACATCTAGCTACGTCGCAACCGAAGATCTCTCGATTGCCGTTAATGCAGCCATTACACTAGGACGCCCCCTACTGGTCAAGGGCGAACCGGGGACAGGCAAAACAGCCCTTGCCGAGGAAATAGCCAGTTCACTAGGCCGCGAGCTGCTCGAATGGCACATAAAATCCACCACCAAGGCCCAGCAGGGCCTGTACGAGTACGATGCAGTATCAAGGCTTCGCGACAGCCAATTGGGTGACCCTCGCGTTGAAGATATCAAAAACTACATCAAAAAGGGTAGACTGTGGCAAGCCTTTGAAATGGAAACGCCACCGGTTTTACTTATCGACGAGATTGATAAGGCGGATATTGAGTTTCCCAACGATCTGCTGCAAGAGCTTGATCGCATGGAATTTCATGTTTACGAAACCGGCCAGACGATCAAAGCCCAAAAACGCCCGATTGTCATTATCACCTCTAACAATGAAAAAGACCTGCCCGACGCATTCCTGCGCCGCTGCTTCTTTCATTTTATCCGCTTCCCCGACGCGCAAACCATGGCACAAATCGTCAAGGTTCACCACGGCGATATAAAAGAGCGTTTACTAGAGGCCGCCCTAAAAAGCTTCTACGATCTGCGCAGCACACAAGGATTAAAGAAAAAGCCGTCAACTTCTGAGCTCATCGACTGGATTAAACTGCTATTAAACGAAGATATTGATCCGCAGACCTTGGAAGAAATCAACAGCACAACCACCGCCCTGCCCTTGAATGGAGCTCTGTTAAAAAACGAGCAGGACCTGCAACGCTTTGTACCCATAGCCGATTAAGGCCGCCAAGAATAACCAAAATAATGATCATAAAAAAAAGCAACAACACACGCCCCAACTGCTGGCAGCGAATACAGCTCACTGTCAGCCACTTCCTGCTTGCGCTTGGCATATTTATGGCACTGAACCTCATAGCTTCCCACGCTTTAGCCGATGAACGCGCCTCGGAAGGGGTTTTGTACCGCCCCTATGATCTGCGCTCGGGCTGGCGCAAACAACTCAACGCCTTAACCCATTTTAACGGCATGAGCTGTCCCGACTGGCTATTGGGGCTGGAACGGGTTGCCATATTACCGGACAACCGCCATTTGGGTATCGGCTGTAAATACGAAAGCAATGACGCCAATTTACTGGCGATCTTCCGCCAGCATAACAAGGGCGATGCACTGCCCATGATGGCAACCCTGACCCAGAATTACGCGCAAAGCGGCTTTAAAGCCCTTGCCGACAACAAGCTTTATAAAGGCATTACTTTTATCACTGGCCACAGCAAAACCAGCTCCACCTATGAATCTCTTTGGATTTTTGAAGGGAGTACAAACGATTACAGCCTTTGGGTGGCCCAACGTGCGCCGGTTTTTCCGCAAGAAACCGATAAAATACTGCAAGCCTTTTTTGATCGGGCCAAATTAATAGACACCAAAAGCCGGCAACCTCAGCAATAGAAGGTTAGCGCTTCGCCCGCCGCCATTGCGGCATCATAACCCCTTCTTCAAGCCGATCAGCCATTTGCAGGCGATAATATTCCATCTGTGCAACGGCCCGCCCCATCATACCACCGTTCCAGGAGGCCCCGTAGGAGGCAAACAGCTTCCAACGCTCGTCGCCCTCGGCAATGCCACTAGCAACCAGTGCTCCCCCCATGGCGGTTGTATTCAAACCATGTCCGCCAAAACCGGTCAGCGCCCAAAGCCCCGGCTTGACCTCGCCAATAACGGGCATTTTGTGACGTGCATAACCCATTAACCCGGACCAGGAAAACTCGATCGGGCACTCACCAAGTGCCGGGTATACATCTTGAATATGGCCGCGCAGCATCTCTGCCAAATGCGCTGGCTCCTCACGCCGCGTGGTAATATGCCCACCCCACAGCAAGCGGTCTTGGTCCACAACCCGGTAATAATCACCCGCACGCCGCGTATCGGCAATGCAGCCCGGAAAACGAATAGCCGCTTTCAACATATCACCGAGTTTTGCCGTGGTGATAACATAGCTCGCAACCGGAACCATGCTTTGGTCAACGCTTTTGCAGGCACCGTTCAGCACACCATAGGCGCTCGTTGCCATAATGACACTCTCGCAATGCACACACCCTAAAGGCGTATGCACGCGCCAACCGGCCCCAACCCCTTTAACTCGTTGCGCAAGAGTGGCCTCAAAGATCCGCCCACCAAGGCGGATAACCTTGCGCTTTAATGCCTCCACATAGGACAGCGGATTGATATGAAATGGACTTTGGTCATAAAGCCCGAAATGGTAACGCTCGGTAGATAAAACACTTTGCAATTGCGGCTGATCCCACAATTGCAGTTCAACGCCATAGTTCTGCCCAAGGTGATCGCGCTGCCTGAGTAACTGGTCTTGATTGCCATGCCGTTGCACTTTTAACCAGCCGGTACCCGCAACAATATGTTTTATGTTCTCCTGAACAATTGTTTGCCGCACATAGTTAACACCCCCGCGTGAAAGGCGGTAGAGCGTGCGAGCATTATCAAGACCCACTTTTTTTTCAATAAGCGACAACCGCTCGGAGAACCCGGAGGAAACAAAGCCGCCATTGCGCCCGGACGCGCCCCAGCCAACACGCTCGGCCTCTAAAACAACCACATGCCGTCCGCGCTTCAAAAGCTCTATGGCGCAAGTAAGCCCGGCCAAACCGCCCCCGACAATGCAAATATCACTATGAAACTTACCAACCAGTTCTGGTTGATGAGGAGAATTCCCGCAGTGAGCTGCATAAAATGAAGCAACGTGAGTTGACTGCACTTAAGTTAGTCCCGATGGTCAATATTATTGTTTGATTCCCAACAACTTCAAATAGCAAATATAGTTATTCACCCTTAGGCCTGTTGCTTAAATTGCCCACAGTCAAGCCATATTATTACAAAGGAATAGTATCTACAGGTTGCTTTCTAAAGTCGTCATTGGCTAAAACTTTTCTTAGGCTTCGTCAAGCTTTATGGTAAATCTAAGGCAAACTGACCACTTTTTCTTTTTTATTAAAATCATCCTCACATAATGTAAGGTAACTAAATATGTGAGGGGTGTTGATTAACAACTCGCCAAACCTCTATAAAGCCATAACAGCATTTCTCCAAGGAGCCTTAAGATGTTGAGACTCATACTGATCCGCCACGCCAAATCTGATTGGGGAGATGCACGCCTAGAGGATCATAAGCGCCCGTTAAATGAAGAGGGCTTCAAGGCGGCAAAGGCACTGGCAAACCACATGCGCAGCCATAATTTGATTCCCGATCAAATTATCTGTTCAACGGCCTTAAGAACACGCCAAACCTTGCAACCCATGCTTGAGTGTTTGCAAGAAAGTTGCCGTATCAGCCTGCTTGAAGACCTCTACGATCCCAAGCAAAGCGACTACCTTGAAAGCATCGGCGCATTTGGCGGACTGGCCTGCACGCTAATGCTCATCGGCCATTTACCGGCGATACAGCAAACCGCACTGGATTTATGTGGCACGGGCAACCCGCAACTTATTGAAGAGATCGAGCATAGTTTTCCCACTGCTGCCATGGCGATTATAGATTTTGAACGCGCCAGGTGGTCAGAGCTTGCCCGCCAAGATGGCCGTATTGTTTCCTTCATTCGCCCCAAGCAAATGGATACAATAACAACATAAGCCAAACGCCATCTAACAGAAAAGAATTTGCAATTTCATGCCCTTGTCCCCAAATAGAATTGGGGAGACCAAAACATTGAGTATCATCGATCACCTATACGAAGAAACCCGTGGCACATTACAGTCACTTTCACAAACAGCTACCGATTTAACCACGCCAAGCCTACGCATTGGTGTTACAGGTTTGGCTCGGGCTGGTAAGACCGTCTTCATTTCCTCACTTGTCCATAACTTGCTGCATGGCGGCCGCTTGCCGCTATTTAGCGCAGGAGCATCGGGGCGAATTTCTTCGGTTCAGTTGCAACCGCAGCCAGACGATAATGTGCCCCGCTTTGAATACGAGCAGCACCTGAACACATTATTGGAAGAACGCCTCTGGCCCAACTCCACCCGCCAGATTTCGCAGTTGCGCTTAACCATTGCCTTTGAAAGTGCCAGCTACTTCAACCGCAAATTCAAAAGCGGCCAACTACATCTGGATATTATTGATTATCCAGGGGAATGGCTATTGGATTTGCCGCTGTTACAACAAGACTTCAAACAATTCAGCACCAAAGCATTCGACAGGTTAAAGGCCCGTCCTGACTTGGCTGAGGATTTCCTCAGCGCTTTACAGACCCACCAGAAAGCACTTTTACAACCGGCAAACGAAACCATAGCAAAAGAATTGGCTGCCAAGTTTACCAAATACCTTGCAAATTGCCGCGCCGAAGAAAACGCACTATCCATGCTCCCCCCGGGCCGTTTTCTCATGCCCGGAGACTTAGAGGGCTCACCCGCACTCACCTTTTGCCCGCTGGACGTTGCAACAATACCCGAAACGTATCCCAAAAACAGCCTAGCTGCCATGATGGCGCATCGTTATGAAGCCTATAAACGCCATGTCATAAAACCATTCTTTAAAAACCACTTTGCCAAACTCGATCGTCAAATTGTACTGGTAGATACACTGCAAGCGCTCAACGCAGGTCCGGCTGCCCTACATGATCTTGGGGACGCACTCTTGGAAATATTGCAAGCTTTCCGGCCCGGCTCTTCAAGTTGGCTGACCAGCTTCATGTCACGGCGTATTGACCGAATTCTGTTTGCCGCCACAAAGGCAGACCATGTACAACGGGAAGACCACGACAAATTGCAGGCAATTTTAGCCCACCTGTTGCAAGCGGCGATCAACCGCGCCGAAACGGCTGGGGCACAAATTGATGTGCTTGCCCTAGCCTCGGTAAAAGCCACAAGGCAGGCTATCATGCAGCGCGATGGCGAAAGCTTTCCAGCGCTCATAGGCATTCCCTTACCTGGACAAATCATTGATGGCAGCCATTGCGATGGCGCATCACAAGCCGCTGTATTTCCAGGTGACTTACCAAAGGATATCGCCCAGTTCATGGAAAATACCAACCAGCACTATGATTTTGGCGTCCGCTATGCCCGTTTCCGCCCCCCAGAACTGCAAAGAACGGCTGAGGGAATAACCATGTCCTTACCGCATATCAGGCTGGACCGCGTTATAGAATTTTTACTGGGAGATAAACTTGCATGATAAAGCCTCCTTCTAAGAACCCAAACAACAACGCAAGTACGCCTGCTGCAAGTAGGCAGCAGCGCAGGGCGCCAAAATCATTCATCATAGACGATACAACGGCGAAGCAGCAGCAATCGCAGCAACCGCAGCCGCAACAACCTATTCAAAATGCTCCATTAGTCGTGGCTATCGAAGCCCATGAGGAAACGGCCCAGCAAGAGCCCGTGAGCACTGCTGAAACTCGGCACACCAACCACAAGAACCCATCAGCGCGTTCCTTCAAAAACAGGGCTATGAAGCTGCTTGTTTTGGGTTTTGGTGGCCTGCTATCGCTTTCAATAGGGTTGGCAATTGATCAACTCATACGCGACTTGTTTACCCGCTATGAATGGTTGGGCTGGGTTGGCGTTGCATTTTTATGCTTGGGGGCACTGGCTCTCGCTTTTATTTGCGTCAACGAATTGCGCTCGCTATCGCGCCTGAAGCAGATCGACAATTTGAGAAATAAGTTCAACGCACTAAAACAAAATAGTGACGAGCATAAAACCGATGCAGCATTAAAGCAGCTGATAGCACTTTACCAAGACCGCCCCCATACAGCCAAAGGGCGCGCTATTCTCAATGCCCACATGCAAGAGGTCATCGACCCGAAGGACTTGTTGATACTGGCAGAACGCGACCTGCTGGTGCCCATTGACCAGCAAGCAAGACAACTGGTAATCCATAGTGCCAAACGCGTATCCATCGTCACCGCCCTTTCGCCGCGTGCACTGGTTGATATCGGCATTGTGTTTTACGAATGCCTAAAGCTCATTAAAAACATTGCCCAGCTCTATGGTGGAAGACCCGGCACATTAGGCTATTGGCGTCTCGCTTCACACGTGGCCACTCACTTGGCTTTAACCGGCGGTTTGGCAGCCGGAGACGGTTTGCTAGAGCAGTTTATTGGCCAAGGCTTGGCCGCCAAGGTCTCCGCCCGTATGGGTGAAGGGGTTGTGAATGGCTTTTTAACATCACGGGTTGGTATCGCAGCTATTGATTGCTGTCGCCCTGCCCCCTTTATTGAGGCCAAAGGACCGCAAATAAGCGAGGTCCTGAGCGAAATCATGCGTAAGGAAAAAGCCGAAAAAACCGAAAGAGCCAACAAATACAAAGGCTATTAGCCTATAGATGTAAAAATAGCGTCTCGACAAACCGAACTCGTTATGCCTAGGGTGCAGCCATGTTTATTGAATTTTTCCTTGAGCTGAAAACCGCCGGTCTGCCAGTTTCCCTGCGCGAATACCTCACCTTGATGGAGGCCCTTGATGCTGGTCTTTCCAATCAGGATGTCGAGAGGTTCTATTATCTTTCACGCATGGTGCTCGTGAAGGATGAAGCGAATTTCGATAAGTTTGACAGAGTGTTTGCCACTAGGTTCGAAGGGCTAAACTTACTGAGTGAAATACCCATTGAGCAACTGCCCAGTGAGTGGTTGGCCAAACTTGCCGAAAAGCACTTAAGTGAAGAGGACAAGGCCCTGATTAAATCTGTGGGCGGCTTTGAAAAGCTCATGGAAACCTTGGCCCAGCGTTTGAAAGAACAAGGTGAACGCCACCAGGGCGGCAGCAAGTGGATAGGTACAGCAGGAACGTCGCCCTTTGGTGCCTATGGCTACAACCCGGAAGGGGTACGCATTGGCCAAAACGAAAGCCGGCATCGCCGTGCCGTCAAAGTCTGGGACCGCCGCGAATATCAAGACCTTGACAGTTCGCGTGAATTGGGCACCCGTAACATCAAGGTTGCGCTCAAACGCCTGCGCAAATTTGCAAGGCAAGGTGCGGAGGACGAACTGGATCTTGATAACACAATTTCGCACACTGCCAGAAACGGCCTGCTGGATATCAAAATGCGCCCCGAGCGCCGCAACACTGTTAAGGTGCTGTTGTTTTTCGATATTGGTGGCTCTATGGACGACCATATTCGCACATGTGAGGAGCTTTTTTCTGCTGCCAAGACCGAATTCAAAGTGATGGAGTATTTTTACTTCCACAATTGCCCCTATGAATTTGTGTGGAAGCACAACGCCCGCCGCCATGATGAACGCATCAATACAATCGATGTACTGCACAAATACCCGGCAGACTATAAGCTGATTTTTGTAGGAGATGCTTCCATGAGCCCCTACGAGATTATCTATCCAGGTGGAGCCGTAGAACATTGGAATGAAGAATCGGGTGAAACTTGGCTAAGGCGGATAACCGATATTTATTCTAAAAATGTATGGTTAAACCCCGTTTCGCAAAACCACTGGCATTTCACGCCAAGTATTGCTTTAGTCAATGACATTATGAAAGGGAAAATGTACCCCTTAACGCTAGAAGGTCTTGAAAATGCTATGAAAGAACTGGCCCGCTCCTAAAAGTTCTACACACCTGTTAACGACCCAAGTTTGTTAGATAACAAAAAATGAATATATATCTCGCCTGTACGTTAAGGAAGTTAAGCTTCAGCCAAGCTTAGCACAAGCATTTAACCCCTAGATTGCAATAGGTGCCATTACAGGTGAGAAGGCAACAATGTTAAATTGTACACAAAGAAATTACTTGGCGAATTTTATTAAATATTTGCCTATAATTTTATTTTACTTCTCAGCCGCGCCTAGCTCTCATGCAAATTTACTTGATGACAATCTAGTACCCGCCATATTGTTTGAGCAATGCTTGGACGAAACATCTGGCACCTTAACCAGCAGCGAGTTTGTTGACTGCCTTAACAGCAAAGTTGGTGTCGACAAGAACCAGGCAGAAATAGAGCACAAACCGGATCGGTCTATTTCCGTGGATGAGGATTACAACACAACACTACCGGTTGAGTTCTACCCCGAGGATTTGCTGCGCTGCGAGTCCATAAATGGCAAGCGCAGAATATGTAAACTGAAAAGCATGTCCTCTCGCAATATAGTCTTGCTAAGGCAAACAGGTGCCGCCCTTTGCCGAAAAGGCAAGAGCTGGGGCACCACAATCTCCGGTATTTGGGTTGACAGAGGCTGTCGCGGTATCTTCTTTATCGGCCAGCCAGAGCGCCACAGCACAATAAATGCAAATAGGCCACACAAAAAGCAGAACAGAAAGCTAAATAACCTGCCTCTGCCTACCAAAACGAAAGATGGCTGGGTTCTATGCGCTTATGCGGGTCAGCTTTGCAAAGTCCCCTACCCGACTGTTGTACGCTTCGGCCGCCCTGATGCTTATTATGAACGACTGGTTCAAGATGAGATTGCCTGCAAAAAGACCCGATTTGGCGACCCTGCCAGCCATCAGAAAAAAGCTTGCTATTTTCGTCCAATGATACAACAGCCTGTCGTAGCGAACAAACCAACGGCCCGGTGGGAGCCGCCAGTCTTAAAGCAGCAGGCAGGTCCCCTACGCCGGGCACGTTTTGCCTGCGAAAACCGCTTAAAGGCACAAATTTCCGAGTACAACCCGCAACGTGTTGATTTATCTTTGGGTTTAGGTAGCTTTGAAAATGCCAGCTTAAACAAGCAACCGGCACTTGAGCTCAATGCCAACACCTTATCAGGGCGCGGTGTAATTGCCGAAAATGGCAATTATGTTCCACTCACGTTCATTTGCCGCTTGAACAGAACCCATAAAAGCGCACTCACCACGAGCTATTCGCTCGCGACCAAAGAGCTCATTGCCGCAGATATGTTGCAAAACCGGGAAAAATTCCAGCATCCCTCCGAAAGAGCCGGTCTAAGTCTCTCCCAAAAGCAATGGTACATAAGCAAGAGACAACAAAGCTGGTTGGTACATGGACAGCCGGAAACCGATGACCGTGATTTCATTGCCTCATGTCAACCGGGCTCGGCAAAAGCAACGATCACTTTTCAAAGCACAGTTCCAACACTTGATACGGGCGATTCTGTACGCCTCAGCATTGCAATGGGCGATTACATCGAAGACTATATTGCCATAGGCGGCAGCCGCAATAACGAATTCGGCGTTTCTTTGCCAAAGCTGGAACTGGGAATATCTGACCCGCTTTGGCAAAAGCTGATTTCGCAAAGCACGCTGCAAATTAATATCGGCGGTCATCAAATATATAATGTCAATTTAAAAGGTAGCGCCAACCCCGTACGCCAATTTGTTGCCTCCTGCCTTTAATCAGTTCAATGGGGCACAAACGCAACGCTCTTAAAGCACCTAGGGCTTTTCGCCTTTAAGGACATTGCGGTAATACTGCCCCGGCGTGGTACCAAAAGTGCTCTTGAATTGCTGGATAAATCCGCTGGCCCCCTCATAACCCAGTTGATGCGATATCTCCGAAACACGCAGACCACTGGCAAGCAACTCCAATGCACCCAACATTTTTACCTGTGCGCACCAAACTCGATAATTTTGACCCGTTGCCTTTTTGAAATGACGCTCGAAACTTCGCACCGACATCGCCAAACCACGCGCGGCCCCATCGATACTTGGTGCCAGGGCTGGCGCTTCACGCACCTGCTGACAAAATTCTTCTAAGCCGCGATGCCCTTGCGCCATAGAAACCTGTAGCGACAAAGTTGCCGCAGGCAGCGCGCAAATCTGATCAGCAATCACATCAGCTAGTCGGCCGGTTTCACTATCACGCATGTAATGCTGCGGACGGCGCATCATCACCTTGATAAGCTCTCTCAATAAGGGGGTTACTTGCACAACGCCACAATCCTGCGGCAGATGCTCATAAAATGATGTGTTGAGATAAAGTGTGCGAAACTTCACTGCACGCGGATAAGCACTGGCATGCATCACTCCCGCTGGCACCCATACCGCGCGCTCCGGGGGAATAACAAAAGAGCCTGAACTCGTATCAACCCGCATAACACCACTATAGATATGCATCAGCTGACCATGATCCGGGTGACAGTGTGCCTGCGTTTCCACACCTTCGCCAATGTCCGCCGCATGCGCCCACACAGAAACCTTCGCATCGTGATTGGGCCGCACCAGAACATCCGGGTGCACATCATCCATCGCTAGACACTCCCGTAATCAACACCAAGGCCCTCAAGCTTTTGCAAATAACTTTCAATTTGGCGACTTAGCAATATTTTTTGGCATATTACCGCTAACGCGCAATAAGTACAACTGTTAATAATCAAAGAAAGCACGACAATAAAAGATTTGAATAGGAACCCCATGTTTAACGCTTTAAAGGACCCACACTACGGCTATCGTTCACCGATAATGCTGCTTGTTTTGCTCTCCGTTGCCATGCAGCTTTCTTTCGGCGCTTGGTGGAACTTGATGAACAATTTCGCAGTTCATGAGCTGGGCTTTGGCGGCCCGGAGATTGGGCTGCAACAATCCGTACGTGAAATTCCCGGTCTATTAGCTGCCTCCATTGTTATTTTTCTATTGCTATTCACCGAGCAAACCTTTGCTTATATTTCTCTCGTCGTTCTGGGGATTGGCGTTGCAGTGACCGGTATTTTTGCCAGTAAAATCGGTTTTCTTACAACCACATTCATAATGTCCATCGGCTTTCATTATTTTGAAACCCTGCGCCAATCGCTCTCATTGCAATGGCTGCCCAAGCAAACCGCGGCCCATAACATGGGGCGTATACTCTCCATTTCCGCCTTTGCTCAGCTTTGTACCTATGGCCTGATTTATTTAAGCTGGCAGTTTTTACCTGTCACCTATGCGCAATCATTCATGACAGCAGGCCTTGTGAGCACTCTTCTTGTGATTATTGCGGCATTTGTATTCCCGCATTTCAAAAACGGAGTGCGCCAAAACAAGAAGCTCGTACTACGTAAGCGTTATTGGTTGTTTTATGCGCTTACTTTTATGGGTGGGGCACGCCGGCAAATTTTCACCGTCTTCGCCGGCTTCTTGATGGTCGAAAAATTTGGCTATGAAGTCCATCAGGTGGCAAGCCTGTTTTTAATCAACGGACTTATCAGCGTTTTCCTATCAGCAAAACTCGGTGCCTTCATAGGCAAATTTGGCGAGAGAACCTCTCTTACCCTAGAATATGTTGGACTAATACTAGTATTTGTCAGCTATGCCTTTGTGAGTAATGTTTATGTCGCTGGTGCGCTATACGTGATCGACCACGCCTTCTTTGCTATGGCAATTGCGATCAAAACCTACTTCCAAAAGATCGCCGATCCCGCAGACATTGCCCCGACCTCTGGCGTTTCCTTTACCATCAATCACATTGCTGCTGTATTTATCCCTGTTCTTTTCGGGATGATTTGGCTGTACTCGCCTACACTGGTATTTCTACTTGGTGCAGCAATGGCCTTTGTGAGCCTTGTACTCGCCCGCCTGGTGCCCCACCAGCCCGCAGTTGGTAATGAGTTCGCCTTCCTCGAAAAACAAAGTAGCGCCATAACGCAAGCTGCTGAATAAGGGTAAAGCTCTTAAGAGCATGCGAAAAGGGCATGCCACCACGGACATGCCCTTTAAAAGCTAAAGTAAAGGTGTTCTCTTAGCCTTGAGACTCTGGAACATGCACAATCAAACCATCCAAATTATCTTCCAGCTTAATTTGGCAGCATAACCGCGATGTATCGCGCACATCCTGAGCAAAATCCAGCATATCTTCTTCCATTGGCTCGGGGCTGCCAGTTTTATCAACCCATTGCGGGTCAACATAAACATGGCATGTCGCACAAGCACATGCGCCGCCGCATTCGGCCTCAATACCTGGCACCATATGCTTTATAGCAGCTTCCATAACGGTTGAACCAGCGGCAGCTTCCACCTCTTGCCTAGTACCGTCATGTGTAATGAACGTAATTTTGGGCATCTTGATCTTTCCAGAAAACGCCCGGCACTATGGCTTATAGTAAACGCGAATTGCTGGGCTTATTATTTTTACATTGACCTTAGATAGCCTCGCAGCAGCCTACTTGCAACAATCCACCAGGAAAATAATAGCTAAAAACTAGAGGCTTCGCTCTAAAAGCCCCTCAATTTCATTAAGTGTTTTTTCAGTTAAATCAAATACTTCAGCAAGTAAATCATCAGGGAGCTTCTCACTACCTACAGGTATTATCTCAATTGCTTGAGAAAGCTTAAAGGCACCAATACCAACACTTGCCCCTTTTAAACGGTGTAAGTCGTTCTCTTGCTCAAGTGCGCTGCCATTTGGCTTACGTAAACTGGCGACAAGCTCACGAACTTGGCGTTGATAAACCTGTAAAATTTCGACACAAAAACCTTGGTCTGAAAATGTAACACTTTTCAGGTGCTCTAAATCAATAAACCCGCTGCGGGCCGCCTGACCGTCCGTTTGCGTTTGCATGGTCTGTCCTCAATGTAATGTTCGCCGCCTTGCTGACGCAGCAATGAATGGCAAACGAGAACTGATTCTAAAATCAGTCATTTATGACAATTGGGCGATAAAAAACCGCCTCGCTTTTATTGGAATTGCCCTTCAAGAATCAGAGTCTAGAAAAAAATTCACAAATTATTTTTATGGTTAACAGGTAGTTAATGCCACAAATGTAAGCGCTACAGCACCGTGTAACCATCGTCTATTTTTGTTCAACGAACATGTGCCGACCTTGCCACAATGGTTAACACACAAACTCAACTTTTGAGTGCTTTATCCACCCTAAACATTTTTTAGGAGCATTTCTATTAACCTTAATTATTTCGTAAACCATGTAAAACGTAAGGCGTTACCTATGTTCAACGAGAGTGTTGAAAAATGAAAAAACACGTCGACCCTTTCTCCTCAATACCAGCCCATAAAAGCCGTTTTCAGCTCAATCTCATTAACTTCTTAACTTTTTCATATTGGAGAATTTTCACGAAGGGAATCCCTCAGAATTCCTAGGTAGAATCTTTCCTTGAGTCAGAAACATCCACACAGACAATCCAATGCAAATGAGTTTTGCCACCGGATCCACAAGAGGCGCCAAACGCTTGTTGTACACGCAAGGTCTTTGTGCCATTAGATGAAAGCATGCTGCAAGGTGGGTGGTTTTAAATTAACGTATCGTTAAAGTTAATTTACGGATCATTCGTGCAATTACACAATAAAAAATCCTCGAAGACTCTGAGGCAAATTATAGTTAACTATTGCTAACCTTTGCAAATGCGCTGCGGCTCAGTATGGCGAGAAAACTGTGCCTAACAGCTATTAGTAATGAGTATGTATACGAGGCGAAAAAATGGCGAACACCCCGAAGGCGAAAGCTCCGTCGGAAGTTGCCCTCTCAGCAGTTGAAGAGGCGTTGTCCTCTGGTTTTGGCGCAATGGAAGACCAAGACGCCCTGTTTGAGAGCGACAGCAAAAAGGTTGATCAGGAAGTTAAGGATGAAGCGAGTGCTGAAAAACCGAAACTTTCAGAGGAAAAGCTCCAAGAAAAGTTGAGCGACAAATCAACCAGACCCGAGCGCAAGCGCAATAGAGGTAGTCGCCCCCCCGCAGCCAGCAATGATGATCGCCAGTCTGTGGCCTCGCTCATGATCGCCATGCAGGCAAAGCCGTCACTGGCACCTTATTGGTTTGCATTTGCGCTCACCGTTGTTTGGGCGGGACTAGGTGCGGTTTTTGCCCGCTCCTCTTTTGATATCAATTGGGCGGCAATTACAAACTTTACCGAATTTGCGTCCTCGCCATCCTTGGTATTGGCAACCGTCGCCATTGTTATACCTGTCCTGTTCTTCTGGATGATGGCCTTTATGATTTGGCGTGCGCAAGAAATGCGCAATGTGGCCCGCTCCATGAGCGAAGTGGCTATGCGCCTTGCCGAACCAGAAGATTTTGCCCGCGAAAGCATTTTGAATGTGGGTCAAGCCATTCGCCGCGAAGTGCAAGCTATGGGCGATGGTATCGAGCGCTCCATTGCCCGCGCCGGTGAACTGGAAGTGATCTTACATAAAGAAGTTGCTTCCCTAGAAAATTCTTATAACGACAACGAAGTCAAAATCCGCCGCTTGGTAGACGAGCTGGTCTCTCAACGTGAAGCCATCCAACTCAACGCCTCGCTTGTTAAGGAAACGATCTCAGGAACCCATGAGGGCCTCGCCAGCCAGTTAAGTTCCACATCGGAGGAGTTCGCCAGCTCCGTAGATCGTGCCAGGGAACGCCTGACCACCGCCATTGAAGCCGAACTGGAAAAACTCACCGCCCGCATCGAAGAGCAAATGAGCGATGCCCGCGAGAGCTTTGTTGGCTCTGGTAGTGAAATGCTCACCTCGCTAACCAGCCGCTCCGATGATTACGTTGAGCGCTTGACTTCAACAGGTACCGAGCTTGTTGACACCCTTACCAACTCCGGTAAAGAACTCTCCGCAACACTTTCCGAGCGCGGCAAAGAAGTAAATGATACCTTCACCAAGTCAGCCAACAAATTCGTCGATGGCCTGACCACCCGCGGTGATGAACTCAATGCCCGTCTGGCAGAAACCTCTGACAGCCTGGTCGATACGCTAAACGCCCGCTCAGATGAAATGAACAACGCACTGTCGGCTACCGGCGACAGAATTGAAGACGCACTGGAAGCACGCTCTAACCAGGTAAGCGAACTGCTAACCCAAAAAGGCCAGATGCTTGGCAAGTCGCTCAAGCGTGCCGGTGAAGGTCTGGCCGACACGGTTGTCGACAGCACCGAAGCGCTGCGTATTGCCCTTGAAAACAAAGGCGATAACCTTACCAGTGAAATTGAGCGTACCGCCAACAGCGTAACCAAGCGCTTTGTGGAAACCAGTGAGCAGCTCAACGCCACACTCAACAACACCGCCACCGGTGTCACCGAGCGCTTTAATGCCGCCTCCGTTGACCTCAACACCACGCTCTCAAGTGGTCTGGAAGAGTTTAACGAAAACGTCAGTGCCGTTAGCACCCAGCTGAAAGATACTTTGATTACCACCACAGTCGAGGTAACCGACAGTATCCACGATGCCAACTCCACACTGCAAACCACAGTTGCCAGTGGCGTTACCCACATTAACGAAACCGTTGTTAGTGCCTCGGGCCAGCTTTCCACCACTGTAACAACTGGTCTGGAAGAGTTTAATGAGAATGTTTCCAGTGTTAGTGCGCAACTGCACGAAAGCCTGCGTGCCACCACCAGCGATGTGACGCAGCGCATTGAAGCATCATCAACAGAACTCTCGGCCAGCCTGTCTTACGGCATGACCAACATTACCGATACCGTGTCCAGATCGACCTCGCAGCTCAACAATGTCTTGAGCGCGAGCTTGAAGGACTTTAACGACAGCGCCACCAGCGCCAGCTCACAATTGGCAGAAACGCTATACGCCACAACCGCCAATGTGACCGACAGTATCGCAACAACAAACGAAGAGATTAACGCAACTCTCGGCGTGGGCATCACCCGCATCACCGATAAGGTGGCCGAAATGCAAGAGCAGATGGGCGAGACCTTAACCACCTCGCTCACCGCCTTCAGTGAAGGGGTGGATGGAGCCAACCAGCGCCTCTCCGACAGTTTGCAAGCCACTACGAGCGAAATTGCCGGCAAGATTGGCTCGGTGAACGAAGAACTCGGCATTACGCTGACTTCCGGTGTCAACCATATCAACCAAACCCTGCAAGACACCACCAATACCCTTGATAGCACTGTTACCACGGGTGTGAATACATTAACCAGCTCACTCAGCGCTGCCAGCGATGATCTCAAACAAAACCTTGAGAAAACCAGCAGTGATGTGACGGATAAAGTCGTCACAGTAAACGCAGAGCTAACCGAAACACTGGCAAACGGCGTCACAGCTGTTAACCAGAGTGTTTCCAGTGCAACCGGCAAGCTGAAAGATAGCCTTGAGGCAACCTCGACCAGCGTAACCGGTAAAGTAACGCAAGTTAACGCCGAACTGGAGCAAGCCCTTGCATCGGGCATTGCCTCCCTAACCAGTGCCATGAGCACAGCAAGTGGCGAGCTCACAGATACCCTTAATGTGACCACCAGTGAAATGACTGGTAAAATGGGTAGCATTAACAACGAGCTTGGCACCACGCTTGAAACCGGTCTCACAACAATCAACCGCACTGTTAATGACACCACAGAGCGCTTGACCACCACATTGAACGAGACCTCTGCCACTGTGCATGAAAATTTGACAACAGCCAGCAGAACGCTAAACACCAGCGTCAGCGAAGCTTTGGAAAACGTCAGCAACAGCGTCGATGGCATGAATCGTCAAGTCGGGGCAACCCTTGCCTCTGGCCTCAGCACCTTGAACCAGTCGCTTGGCGAATCCACCATGCAGCTTGACGAAGCGCTCACCGCTTCCACCGAGCAAGCAACCAGCCAGATGAGCAGCGCACGAAACACCTTGGTTGAGACCGTTTCCTCATCCCTCAAGGACGTTTCTGAAAAAGTCACCAGCATGAATGCAATGGTCGATACCACGTTGTCGACCGGTCTCAGCTCGCTAACCAATGCTGTTGACACAGCAACCGAGCGTTTGGATAACACGCTCACCAACACAACGGACCGTGTATCGAGCGATCTTAACAACGCAAGTGACAGCCTGCGCGATACAGTTGCGACCTCGCTCAATGATGTCAGCGAAAAAGTTGACACCATGAACAATACGGTCAGCACCACCTTGTCGACCGGTATATCGGCGATGAATGAAGCCGTTGAAACAGCTTCAAGCCGCTTGCAGGTCAGCCTGAACGATACCTCGACCCGAGTTGCTGGCGAGCTCAACACCGCGCATAGCGAGTTGAATGACACCTTGAACAGCAAGCTGGGCCAGATTGACCAGACCCTGACCAGCGCAAACGCCCAGCTGGACAACACGCTGGCAACGGGTGTCAGCTCCATTAACGAAACGGTTACAAGCGCAACACAGAATATTAATGCCAAGGTTTCTGCGACCACAACAGAGCTTTCCGAGCATCTTGGCTCTGAAAGTGATAGGCTCACAGTCAGCATTTCCGACACTGTAAACGCATTAACCAACCGTGTGGGCGAAGCCAATTCCAGCCTTGAGGCACACCTTTCCCATACGCTTGAAGGCATCACCACCCGCTTTATGGGTGCAGGCGAAAAACTGCACGAGCAACTGCGCAATAGCGGCGAGGAAATCAACACCAACATTTCCGAAACCGGTGGCCAGCTCATCACCACCATAACAGCACGCTCCAACGACATCATAACAAATGTCGATGAGCGCTTTGAGAACCTTGATTTTGCCCTGCGTGAAACTGGCAGCAAAGTCTCCGAGGGGATCGCCGAGCGTGGCCGCGAGATTAACGAAAATATCGCCGTTAACTGTAGCGAGGTTATTGACACCTTCACCAACCGCTCGAAAGAGGTTTCCGAAGTTCTCTCCGGTGCCGGCGAGAGCATTGTGGAAGATCTCTCCCTCCGCAGTTCGGAAATTGTGGGCCGCCTGAGCGATACTTCCACCAGCTTCAGCAAGACCATCAGTACGGATACCAGCGAATTTGTTGAGCGTCTTGACGATATCTCCGCCCGTATTCATGAAAGCATTACTGTTAACGGTGCAGCATTAGATGAAACCCTTGCCAACCGTGGCGCTGAACTGGCGCTGTTGATTGAAAACAAGGCCGTTGACTTCAAAGTTGCTATGGAAACAGTGAGCGGCGAAATCACCGGCTCCTTGGGTCAACGTACCGACGAGTTAACGGTAAAGCTTGCCGACACCGGTACAGAACTGGCGCGCCTCATCGGCTCCCGCTCTGAACGCTTGACGGACGAGCTGAACGAGATCAGCGATAAGTTTACCGACACCTTGGATTTGAAAGGTGGTCACTTGACTGCCAACCTTGGTGCCCGCCTGACCGAAATGGATCAGCTGGTGGGTGACAAAGGAAATGAGCTGGTTCAATCCCTTGATTTACGCTCGCAAAACCTTTCAGCCTCAATCGACAGCCGTTTGAACACGCTGGACAACACTCTTGAGGAACGCACCAGCGCATTTGAAAGCACGCTGGACAGCCGCGCAGGAACTCTCTCTGACACCCTGCAAAGCCGCACCCACGAGCTGAACGAAACGCTGGAAACCAGAACAACCGTTGTGGTGAATGCAATTGAGGCCGGTACTGAGCTTCTTTCCAGTACTTTGGAAGAGCAAACCGTCTCGGTTGCCAAAATCCTTGAGGATAAAACCGACATAATCGCGGTTAACCTGGCCACAAAAGTAGAGGCAGCTGGTGATACCATGACCAGCAAGGCCGAAGAAATTACCGAAGGCCTATCGGTCCGCACCGCCAACATTGAGCAATCAATTTCTTCCTCTTTGGAAAACTTTGACAAAACAGTGGGCGATAAAGTGGAAGCAGCAGCAACCGTTATCTCCGATAAGGCAGAACACTTGGCTGGCTCCATGTCCAACGGTGCCGAGAGAATTGACCATGCATTGGATGCCCGAGCACGCCAGATAAGTGAAACACTTGTCGCCAGAACCCGTGAAATTGCCAGTGCATTCAAGGAAGGTCAGGAAGAGATGACCGATGCCTTGGATTCGCGCTTGGAAGAAGCTGGTAAGGTCATTATTCGCCAATCGGAACAGATGACTGACGCTCTTACCAATCGTGTGGATGAAATCAACATCACACTAGGGGCCAAGGTATCGGATGTGGCTGATACGCTAGATACCCGGGCTTCCGCTTTGGAAAGCATTCTAAGCGAGCGCGTGGAAGCCATTTCCAACAAAATTGGCGGCGAGAGTGAAAAAGCAGCTTCAATTCTAACTGAAGCCCTTAGCGAAATTACAGGCTCGTTAAACACTGAAAGTGAACGTGCCCGTGAAATCATTCTTGATGTCGTTGCTAAAGCATCCCAAGCGCTGGATGAGGAACGCACCAAAACACAAGAAACTGTCACAGAGACCATGCTGGCTCTTTCCGGCACGATTTCTAGTGAAGGTGAAAAAACCGTTGCCTCTGTCAACGAGACGATGGCTTCGGCAAAAGGCAGCCTAACCGGAGAAAGCACCGCTGTTCGCGATTTGGTACTGGCAACTGTTGAAGAAGCTGCCAAGAGCATGACCGTAGAAGCGGAAAATGCCCGTGCGGCCTACGCGCAAACATTGGCGCAAATGTCCACGAACCTGGCAACCGAAACCCAAGATGCCCGTGATGGCATGCTGGCAGCCATTGAAGATGTAACCGGTCGCTTAAACGCCGAAGGTGAAAAATCGACCAAAATCATCGAAGAGTCGGTTGATAAGATCCGCGACTTGCTCGCAGGCGAATCCGCCGAAGTTAGAACCCGCGTCTTCGCAGTTATTGAAGAGGCTGCGGGAACGCTATCTGACCGCGTCCATGCCGTTTCAGAAGAATTGTTGCAAAAGGCAACCAACCTCAACGAAGCCTTTGGAACCCGTTCTTCAGAACTTTCCAGCATTATCAGCAAGGATGGTAATGATTTGATCGTGGCCATTGAGGAAAGAGCCGAAGGTCTCACCTCGCGCGTTGAAAAAGTTCAAAGCGCGATCCTTGATGCCGTGAACGTGAAGGGCAAAGAGATGGTGGACAACTTCGCTCGCTCGGGCGTTGATGCCACCAAAACAATGGTTGAAGCTGGTGAAAAACTGACCAATGCCATTGATGAGCGTGCCTTGGCTGCAACCAGCTCGCTAGAAACAGCCCACGATAGTTTTGCAAAACAGGTCGAGCAGCTCGTAACAACACTGGATGAGCGCGGCGATATGGCAGCAAAAGCCATGGTCAACACCCGCGAACGTCTGGAAAAAGATGTCACGAAACTACTCACCGCCACGGCTAAGCAGGGAGTTGAAATAACCAACAACCTGCAACAAAGTAGCGAGCAAGCGGCAAGTACTTTGGGCGATGCCGTGACGCAGATTAAAGAAACTATCGATCAGCACTCGCAAGAAGCCGTTGGCAAGTTGCAAACCACTAACGGCCAGCTTTCCAATGAAATTGCGAAAATTATCGAGCAACTGGAAGGTACAAACGCCTCGCTTGGTACCATTTTGGCAACCGCCGGCAGTAACCTGACCGATGTGGAAGGTGGCCTGGCTCAACGCGCCGAAGAGTTCCGCACAGCCATTGATCGGGCTGTAAACCAGACCGAACAAGCCAACTCAACCATTGAGGCACAAGTTGAGCTGCTGCGAGAAAGCACAACTTCCGTTCTGGAAGATGCTGCCAAAATCACCAAGGGTATGGATGATCAGAACCAACAGCTTGCCAAGTCTATTCTTGATCTGGAAGACGCCAATACAGCTGTTGAAAGCCGCATTACAGATCGCCGCTTGGCAATTGAGGCCCTTTCCCAGACCTTGATTGAAAAGACATCCGGGGTTGAGGAATTGATGTCCACCTACACCGGAAACCTTGGCGATGTGCTGGAAGCTGCCGACGACAAAGCACGTCAGGTTGCGGGCATGCTGAAAGCCGCAGCAGAAGCAGCCACCAAATCCGTATCCGAACAGTTTGAAAGCATGCGGATGACGGCGGGTGTGGAAAGCCAGAAAGCAAGGGACAGCATTCGCGCTTCACAAGATGAAATCATCGGCGATATGCAAAAAACCCTTTCCGATGCTGCTGGCCAGTTTATCCAGACCACCACGCAAATGCGCGAAGTCGCTTTCCAGGTACACCAAGAACTGGAGGCAACAAGGCAAGAGCTGAATGCGGGCCTCTTGGCATTGCCAGAAGAAGCTGAAGCCTCTACCTCCGCATTGCGCCGCGTTGTCACAGACCAGGTGAAAGCACTTGAAGAGCTGTCAATGATTGTTGCCAAACAGTCTTCACAGCTTGATGTTTCCGCTCCTGGCGAAACCCGGACGCTTGCCAACCCGGAAGCTTCCCACACAAGAGCGACAACCCCTCCTGCCCCGCGCCCGGCAACACGTAAGGCCAGCGCACAAAAAGCAGAAGCAGCTCCGGCAAAAGCGGCAAAACCTGCGGCAACGAAAACCAGAGCGGCAAAGGCAAAAGAAGAGCCACAAGGCACTCAACCAGTCGATGAAAAAGGCTGGATGAGTGATTTGCTCCGCCGTGCTTCAAATGAAGCTGAGGAAAACCGCAAGAACGCAGGCCGCCAGAGCAGCCAGCCAACACGTTCTCCAAAACATGTGGTTGAGTCCTTAAATTCACTCAGCATGGATATTGCCCGCTCTGTCGATCATGAAACATTTGTTGATCTATGGGAGCGCTACAAACGCGGGGAACGGGACGTCTTCACACGCCGCCTTTACACGCTACAAGGCCAGCAGACATTTGACGAAATCAAGAAAAAGTACAAGCAAGATGGCGAATTCCGAGGCGCTGTTGAACAGTACATCAAGGATTTCGAACAACTGCTAACCCAAGTGTCTCGCAACGATAAAGACAACAAAATGGCACAAACCTACCTCACCTCGGATACAGGCAAGGTTTACACCATGCTGGCTCACGCCAGTGGCCGTTTTGATTGATCGTGCAAGCACCGACAACGTTAAAAGGGCCGCCCATTGGGTGGCCCTTTTCTTTGGAAGAAATCAAAGCGAAGTTCAGAGCTTTTAACGAGCAGGCTCTTGTGTATTTGAAAACTCGAGCACATCTTTTGATAGCTTGGTCTCTAAACGAGCCAAGTGTGAAGCTTTTGTCAAAAGAACTTGGCAAGCATCGCGCCACGAGGGATCATCTTCATAAAGCGCTGTTTTCAAATAGGCCGCGGTCAAACGCTGCACAATAGCAAGGCGATCTGGGTCCTCATCTGCTGTTTCCTTGGCATCATATCCAGCAATACCCCCAAGGCCATGTTGTCCGCCAGTTAAACTCAGAAGGTATTCGCAGCCCGGCCCATGTTCATAAGCTGCGCGATACCACTCAGGGCCACGTACAGTCATAAAGGGATTGAGATCCTCACTTCCGACCACACAAAGAGATTGTGTCGTTAGATAGGAGTAATCAGGGTTAAGCTCGGGAAAATTCTCTTTTGCAAATGCACTCAACTCTTCGCCCCCATTGCCAGGGGGAGCGAGTAAAACACCCGCTTTCACTCTAGGTTCAAGAACATTAACATCAATTTCTTGAGCATTGGCAGGGTTTGTCAGCCTTGCGCCAAGCAACATGCCAATAGTCTGACCTCCCATCGAATGCCCAACAGCTGCAATACGCTGATGATCCAAGCGCCCGGCAAGCAAAGGGGTTATTCTTTCAATTATGCTCAAGCTATCCAGTATATGTTTCATCTCCAGAACCCGCATGTGCCAGAATAATGGCGCTCCGGCTTCACTATGCGCCAATCCGGCAACCTTGGAGTTTGCATGCGTTGGCTGAATAACGACAAAGCCCTGTTCGGCATAAAAATTCGCAAGTGGTGTGTACCCATCCTTAGAAGGAAGATAAAGTGAAGGTCCATCACCATGCGATAGCAGGATAATAGGAAGCCCACGACCTTGAACAGGCATTGTAATGCTCAACTCCAAAGGGACGCTACGAAACTCAGGGTGTAAGATCACTGGATTAATGACAACAGTTTGCTTAGGAACCCCTAAAGGAATTTGGCTCGCAACTTTTAGAAGATTATTCATGATATGGACCTGATAAGTGAAGAAGTAATACAAAACGATAAATTGAGTGGCCCAACTTCATAAGTGGAACACTGATCCATTTAATACGGATCAACGTTCCACTTGTCAATACTATAAGATTTCACAGCCTATTATTTCATTATTTCGAAAGGAAACAGCTTGGCTTCCCAAACCCAGAATTCAAAACCCAAAGCACTAAGGTTAGACGCTCGCAGAAATGAAGATGCGATACTAGAAGCTGCAAAATCTCTTTTTATGGAAAAAGGCGTCAATGTACCGGTAAGAGAAATAGCAAGCCAAGCCGGAGTTGGTATTGGCACCACATATAGAAGGTTCCCGAAACGCTCAGACCTAATTACAGCCGTATTTAAAAGAGAAGTCGATGCATGTGCCCAAAGCGCGGAAGAGCTATTGAGCACCAATTCTCCTACTGCTGCCCTATCACATTGGCTAAAGCAATACGCAGAATTCATTGCAACAAAAAAAGGGATGGCAGAGGCACTACATTCGGGTGATCAAGCTTATCAGGCATTGCCGGACTATTTTCGTGCCAAATTCGAGCCTGCCCTAAGTGAACTATTAGCAAAGGCAGCACTTGCTGGCGAAATGCGCGACGATATTCCAGCTTTTGACATTTTACGCGCAATTGGCAACTTATCTGTCGCGCAAGGTGAGGACAGCAAACGCCACATTAACATGATGATTGATTTACTAATCGATGGTCTTTGCTCAATGAAACACGTAGAAACTTGACAATAATTTCAACAAATTACTTCAACACTACACATAGCATCGGCTATACCAAAAGCTCATGCACCAAGTCTGGTGAGCACCCAGCCCGTCATATCGAGAAGGACCTGATCACTCGCAGCATTAAGCGCATCAACCCCATCATTAACCGCAAGGGTCTTGGCCGGCACTTGGCTGCGGAATAAGCGGTAGGCAACAGTTTTCCCATTATGGTCGTTCACCAGGCGCACCGCCACTTCAACAAGAGCTTGTTTAGGTTGGGTCTGCACTTCAAAACGGCGAATAGTTGTCTGCAGTTGATAATCAATCAACAATCCCTGCCCTGGTAAGGCAACACCGTTCAGCCCGCCGGTATCTTCCAAAGCAGCAACCAAATTAGCTTGAAAAACCTTGGGTAAACTATCACTCCAAGCCACCTTAGGGTAATAGGTGTAACTGGGGCCAACCTCGCTAACCGCAATATGGCTGGTGTCAAGTGCTTGCAAAGCAATCGGCTGAGCGACCAGTATTTGCTGTGAACGTGCCTTCCCTCTAAACTGCGAGGTGTCAGGAGAGCTCAAGCCGTAGAGCACATCAGGCCCGCTAGCAGCACATGCCGCCAAACCTAAAAGCAGCACACCCGAAACATAGTTTTTAAAACTGGCTATCCCTGACACAACAGGCAACCTTTCAATAAATTTTCATTAACTCTTATAGCTCTAGGAGATCTTACGGTAAAAATCAAAGAGTTTCACCGTCGTTTTGGACCGTTAAAAACCGGTGTGTCTTCGCCGCCAAAAATCACCCGGTTTGGATTCCTGTCAAAATTGGCAGCTGCACGTTCGATCTCTTTAAGCGTTCGACTGAGCTGTTGCATCGCTGCAGAAAACTCACTCGGCCCCTTGGCGCTAAACCGGCGTAAATTCGTCGTTATAGGTCCAATGCTTTCATCAAGCTTTTCCGCAACCTTGCGAATAGCCTCAAAAGCCTTTGTAGCCTCGCCAATCAGCCCTTGGCCCCCTTCCGAGTTTACCATGCCATCAACACTCGTCATCAGACCGTCCAGCTTGTCAGAGGCTTTACTCAGGTTGCCACTAACATGCTTTGCATCCGTTATGACTTGATCGATATCTCCCTTGCGCTCAGCAACACCGCTTGCAAGTGTATCAACCGATTGCGCTGCACTGGCAAAGTCATCCAGCGCCTGTTCAACCTTGCCACTCTTACCAGCAAGAGAGGCCGTAACCTGCTCAATATCGCCTATAATATTTGAGAGTTTGTTTTGGTCCACTGCTTGGCTAATACCGCTAATATTCGTTGCAGCATCACGCACGTTAACAACAGCTTCATCTGTATTTTTCAAGATGTTTTTAAACCGCCCCTTTTCGCCAGCAACTTCGGCTGTAACCGCGGCAGCATCACGTGTGATATCACGGCTGGAGACAACAATTTCATCCATCTCACGCTCACGCGATTTCATAAGCTTGCCAAGGCTAGCAGCACCTGCCATCACATCTTGAACCTGCTCAGGCTTCACGGCTGTAAGAATCTGGTCCACACCACTTAAGCTCTTGTTGAGCCCTTCACCAAACCGGTCAAACTGCTTTGTTGCCTTTTTGATATCTGTAACCGCCTCGTTAATACCTGTTCCAGATTTTGCCAAATCTGCTGTAAGCGTTTCTGTATTCTCGACAATTTTACCCAGCTTATCGGGTGGAACATTGGCAAGCAGGACCTCACCACGGTCCACCAGATTACCAATACGACCTGAGAGATCGGTTATCGCCTTGGATGTATCGGAAATATTGCCCATGAAGCTTCTCACACCATCCGAGTTGGCCGCCAATGCATCACTAAACTTGGCAAAGTTTTGTATACCGCGCTTAATGTCGGGTTTACTATCTGCAACCAAAACATCAATATTGCCCAAAGTTTGGTCTGCCTTGCGCAAAATATCCTTGGCCCCTTGCAAAAGGTCTTCAAACTGGGAACGCTGCGCATAAATAACTGGAACTTCGTCGTCTTCAGCATCAAACAAAGGCTCAGCAAGTTGCGAGCCACCGGTTAAGTCCACATAGGCAACACCAGTAAGCCCGGTAAAGCCCAAAGTGGCCACGCTATCCTTACGCAGCGGTGTGCTCACATCAACCCGCACGGTTGCAATCACCAGCTTGGGGTTTGTCGGGTCAAAAGTTAAATTGGTAACATCGCCAATTTTGATGCCGTTAAATAAGACACTCCCCCCCTTGGGTAAGCCGGTAACAGCACCGGGGAAAACCACTTTGATATCACGCTTTTCCGTGCCTTCACTTGAGCTCATAAGCCAAAAAGTGAAGATAAACATTGATGCAATAACGGCAAGAACAAAACTGCCTATAACCAATGTATTGGCCCGGGTTTCCATATGCTATCCTCACACCCTTTTCAGGGCGCGTGCCCCACAAAAATAATTTTGTACCCAAGGGTGGTCGAATGCCATCATATCCTCAAGAGTACCGTCAACTAAAACTCTACGATCACCAAGAACCGCAATACGATCGCAAATACTGTGCAAACTATCCAGATCGTGCGTAACCATATAAACCGTTAATCCCAGTGTTTCCCTTAGCTTGGCAATCAAATCGTCAAATTCGGCTGCGCCAATCGGGTCTAGCCCCGAGGTGGGCTCATCCAAAAACACCAATTCAGGATCCAGTGCTAACGAGCGGGCAAGAGCTGCCCGTTTAATCATACCGCCAGAAAGCTCCGACGGATACTTATCCGCAGCTTCCCGCGGCAACCCAACCATCTCGACTTTTAAAACCGCGAGCTCATCCATGAGCTTTTGCGGTAGCTTGAGATACTCGCGCATGGGAACTTGAATGTTTTGCCGTACTGTGAGCGAGGAAAAGAGCGCGCCTTGTTGAAACAATACACCCCAACGGCGTTCAACGTATTTACGTTCCCGCTCGCTGATTTTCTCCAATTGCCGACCGAAAACAGTAATTGCACCGGATTGCTTACGATTAAGCCCTAATATCGTGCGCATCAACACTGATTTGCCCATACCGGAACCGCCAACAAACCCCAAAATTTCACCGCGATACAAATCAAGGCTCAGGTGTTGTAAAACCGAAAAGCCGCTAAAAGAGACACTGATCTTATCGGCCCTTAAAATCACTTCGCGGCCGCTTTGATCAAGAATGCAGTCCATAGGCTTATTGTCTTTGCTTACATGCGCAATCATCCATTAAAGCCCTATTGCTGCAAAAAACATGGCAAACACACCATCAACAAAGATAACCATAAAAATGGATTTTACGACAGATGACGTGGTTTTGGAACCAAGGGATTCAGCGGAGCCCTCCACTTTCATTCCCTCAACACAAGCAACCAGGCCAATGATAAGCGCCATAAACGGCGCTTTAATAATACCAATAAACAAGGTCTCAACCGTCACCGCAGCCTGCAACTGCGAGAAGTAGGCATTGGGCAAAATATCCAAGTAAGCCCAGCAGACAAATCCCGCACCAACCAGCGCCGCAATATCCGATAAAAATACAAGAAGCGGCATAGCCAACATTAAAGCCACAATGCGCGGCATCACCAGAACTTCTGTAATACGCAAGCCAATGACATTGAGGGCATCCACTTCTTCACGCATTTTCATCGAGCCAAGTTCGGCCGTAAAAGCAGACCCTGAACGCCCTGCCACCATAATCGCCGTGAGGATAACGCCAATTTCGCGCAGCACCAGAACCCCGGAGAGGTTGACAACAAACATATCTGCTCCGAATTGCCGCAGATAAAATCCACCTTGTTGGGCAATAATCCCGCCAATAAGCAAGCTCATCAACATCACAATGGGCACAGCGCCCATGCACGTTTTTTGAAATTGTACCGCAATCGATATAGGGCGAAGCCGCCTTGGTTGTGCAATAACTGCTGCTGTATTCAGCGCAATAGAGCCCAGAGTGCCTGTAAGGTCCTTAATGTCTTCAATAACTTCCAGCGTCACTTCACCTGTCGATTCAAGAGTACGCAGCCAAACCGATTTGGCCTCGCGTCGTTTGAACAACTCGGGATGGTGACGCCCCACCTCATCAAGAAGAACCTGGAATGTGTCCTTTACCTGCAAAAATCGCACCTTATGCCCTTGTGCCTCCAACTCGGCACGCGTGCGCAATAGCAACCAGGCTCCAGAAGTATCCAACCGTTGTATCTGTGAAAAATCGACTTGGATTTCGCCATGTGGCCGCTGCGCAAGCTGTATTGCAAGCTCGCTTTCAAGAGCAGCGATATGCGAAACAATCCAAGCACCTTTGGCTTTCAAATAGCCCGTTTGACCATCGATCAGAAACATAAGCGATGCTTCATTGTCTATAACATTGCGCCCCATATTTCCGAATCTGCTCCCTTACTCATCACGACTAGCAAACATATACAAGACACAACCTACCAGCGCAAAGCAAACCTAGCAAAAGCTAGTAGTTTGCCTGTGTTAAGGATCACGATTAGTGCCCATATAAGTATTTTACGATGCCAAACGACACAAAAACAATTGAATTACATAGACAGAACAGGAAACTTAACCATAAATAAGATGAAAACGTCCAGCTGAGATCAATTGACCATGACCGTAAAACTAAGTGTATTTGCAGAGGATTTTGCCATTAACGGCAGCTTTACCATATCGCGCGGCACAAAAACGCATGCACAAACGGTAAGAGTACAGCTCGAAAAGCAAACCAGCACTACAACAAGCATTTACGCACAAGGCGAATGCATACCCTATTCAAGATACGATGAGAGCTTTGAAAGCACCATAGATTTAATCAAACAGCATCAACAGATCATCGAGGCAGGGATAACGCCTCTTGAACTGTTAGATGCCATGCCCGCAGGTGCCGCACGAAATGCAATTGATTGCGCCCTTTGGGATTTGGCTGCAAAAACAAATAGCAAACCGGTCCACCAATTGCTTTCTCTCCCCGCACCGACACCGGTTGAAACAGCCTTTACAATCTCCGTTGGCACCCCTGAGAAAATGGCACAGGACGCACAACAGGCCAGTAGTAGGCCTCTGCTGAAAGTAAAGCTCGCAGGCACTGGTGACAAAGAACGCCTACAAGCGGTTCGAAAAGCTGCACCGCACAGCAAACTGATTATTGATGCCAACGAAGCATGGACACCACAAACATTAGAAGAAAACATTGCAATCTGCGAGCAATTTGGCGTGAGCTTGATTGAACAGCCGTTACCTGCCGGCAACGATGCAGCACTCGCAACCATCAAGACCTCAATACTTATCTGTGCGGATGAAAGCTTGCATACCGCCAATGATCTGGAAGCGTTGCAAGACCGCTATACCGCAGTAAATATTAAGCTGGATAAAACCGGTGGCTTAACCGAAGCACTCGCACTAGCGCAAAAGGCCCGAAAGCTAAATTTCAAAATTATGACCGGCTGCATGCTCGGGACATCATTAGCCATGGCTCCAGCAATTCTCATCGCCCAACAAAGTGATTTCGTCGATCTGGATGGGCCATTGTTGTTGAAGGAGGATCGCAAGCCCGCCCTCGTTTACAAAGGCTCCCTGCTATATCCCGCCCCCACATCATTATGGGGCTGAGCTAAGGGACCGGCAAATTATGGGCGGCATGATTTATCGCTAAGCATGAGCAGTAAGAAGAACCAACTATGCCCACGCTTAACTTTAAGCGCGTAAATCGCCACCCATACCAAAGCTTCGCTCATGATGAACGAAGCCGCACCTCAAGCTTAGTTTGATCCACGCGCGCCAATAAAATGACCAGCAAGCCAACCGTTGCAACAACCGACATAGCAAAAAACGCATAGGCAGGTTCGATTTCATAAAGCCAGCCACTAGCAATGCCGGTAAGTCCGGTAAATAAACCGGTATAGGTTTGGAAAAAACCTTGGGCCGTACCAAGGCGTGCAGCGGATACAACGCGTGACTGATAGGTCATAAGCGCTAAGTAAACCATACCGAAGTTCAAACCGTGTAGCAGCTGAACGGCAAATGCACTAAGAAAGTCATTGGCATACGGAAACAATACCCAGCGCACAATAGCACCACTAACACCAATAAATAAAATTGGCATAATGCCAAAACGTTTAACCAAACGACCACCAAGCAAAAACACTGTTATTTCAGCAATAACACCCACAGACCAAAGGAGCCCGACATCGGTGTCTCTCAAACCATTGGCAAGCCAAAAAAGGCTACCAAAACTGAACAGAGCTCCCATGCTTCCTAAGGCCAAACCGGCACCAAGCAAAACCATATGAAGTTGCTTTTGCCGCAATTCGTTAGAGGTGGAACGCTCGTTTGCCTTCGCTTCCCCACGTGTTTCCGAGGGCATACTAGGCAAGCTTAATGCCGAAACAATAACCACAACAAAAGCAAGTGCAATAAAGAACAACAAATGGCGTGCTGGTAAAAAGCCAATATACCAACCACCAAACATATTCGCCACAATAAAGGCCAATGAACCGACCGAACGCATTCGGCCATAATCCAGACCTCGATTATTGACCGCCTCAAAGGCATAGGCATCACTTAACGGCGTAATCGGAGCCATAAAAATTGAGATGACTGCCACAACAAGAACAACGAGGTAATACCCGGTTATATATGCCAGCAAGACATACGCAAGCAGGCAAAACAATGCATAAAGTGCAATAGAGAACCGTCGGCGTCCCCCCCGATCAGACAGCATTGTTAGAACAGGCGTTGAGACCACCTTGAGCAAGTTGGGCAATGAAACAATAAACGCTATTTGTACCGGAGAATACATAAGATCCTCTAGGTAAACAGGGAAGTAAGGAATAAACAACCCAAGTACAAAACCAAAACTGGCAAACAGCAAGCTGATACCTGCCGTAAGATAAAAGGTGCCCGCTGGGCCTTGAGCAATCGACATAGCGTGTCACATTCATATTAGGGTAAAAGTCTGATTACCTCGATCACAGGTTGTGACAGAAGCCAAACTTAAAAATTTATTGAGGTTACACGTGTTTCGGGAAAATTTACCGTTTTCCAACACTGTTAGAATTGACTAGGAACACTTCTAGTTTTATTTGAGTAATCTGTATATGAAATGGTTGTGATTGCAAGAGCTGTTGTTTTCCCCTGTTATTTGCCCCTACGGCTGTTTTCAGCCCCCAGGAGCTTTATTTACGGGGAATATTTTAGTCTAATGCAAGTCGCATATATATAATTTAATGTGGCAATTAGAATGAGGCGTCGATAATGGCTGAAAACCTTAGAAAATATGAGTTGGATGACGCTGAATATGAAACAATTCAATCGGCCATTTTAGAAACAGAACGCGGCCAACGCTTTTTACGCGACTATGTCAAAAAGTCTCAGACGAAAGACACCAAGGCGCTACTCGAGGCCTTGGGCCGCCTTGAGGCCACTTTAAAAGATAAAGAACTGCCTTCCGAGCTCGATTCGTTCCGCTTATACATCTACGAGATGCACGAGGCGATTGAGCGAACAAAAGCAGAAATTGCCAAAGTAAAGACAAAAAGCGGCGAGACAGCCACCTTTACAACCGCCTCTAATGAACTCGATGCCATTGTCTCTTCCACAGAAACCGCAACGCAAACCATTTTGGAAGCCTCCGAGATTATTCAGGAGAGCATTTGGACACTACGCGACACCAACGCAGACCCTGATCTGTGCGAGACCATCGACAACAAGGCCACAGACATTTTGATGGCTTGCTCCTTTCAGGACCTTACCGGACAGCGGATACAAAAGGTTGTAAATGCGCTTTACTATCTGGAAGAGCGTATCAATAAGATGATTGGTATCTGGGCTGTTGATCTCTCCGAATTTGGTATTACCGTACCTAAAAGCAAAGAAGAGGACGAGATTGAAGAGCCAAGTGCATTTGAAGACACACGACCCGACGCCCACCTCCTGAACGGCCCGCAACTTGAAGGTAAAGGTGTTGCACAAGATGCCATTGATGCTCTCTTTGAAAGCACAGATATGGACAGCTTCACCATTGAAGATGATATCATCATCAGCCCAAGTGAACTTGCTGCCACCACCCCACAACCACCAAAACAAACCATCGAAACTCCATCTCCAGCGCCGGCACAAGAGGTCGATATATGGGACATGGTGCTTGATATGGATACAAACGGCGACAATGAAATTAAAGTCGAGGCGGTAACTATTGAAACCGAAGAGCCGCCAATACAAGAAGCTCAATTCGAGGAAGTAACAGAGCTACTGGAAAGTAACAGCACGGCAAAGCCGGAACAGCCCACGCTCGCTCTGCCAATAACCACTAAAGACGCAACCCAAAACACATCAGAAGATAATAGCCCAACGCCTATAAAGGCAGCGGATAACCTGCTTGAAAGCACTGCGCTCACAGCCCCATCTTCTCAAGTAAATGGCAACAGTCGCCGCATTCGAAAGCCAATTAGCAAAAACACAGGTAATGAAGACCCCCTGGAAGCGCTTTCAACCGGTGAGCGCTTGGAGCTATTTTCCTAGCTTCAACTTTACAAAGCCGCAAAATGCACATTGCTTGGGAGAATAGAGGCGGAACACTCAAGAGTGTTCCAATCTCTGCATTTCTTTAAGCTGTGCGGCATATTTTTGCGCTGAAAGAGCGTTGCGATAAAACTGCTCAGCGCACGCGCGCCAACTATACTTTAAGGCAACTTGTCTACAATGGGCACGATCAATTTCGAGCGCTGCCAGAGCCGCCTTTTGCAAATCATCATCCAATACACCGGCACCGCTATTACCAATAACATCAATAGGACCCATGACCGGATACGCGGCGACCGGAGTACCACTCGAAATGGCCTCAAGTAACACATTACCAAATGTATCCGTTAGACTTGGAAACACGAAAACGTCCGCGCTCGCATAATACTGCGCCAGCTCATCACCCTGTTTCGCCCCTGTAAACAGAACATCGGGATATTTCTGCTTCAGCAACTCCAATTGCGGCCCATCACCAACAACCACTTTGGTTCCTGGTAAATCCAGCTGTAAAAAAGCCTCAATATTTTTCTCTATAGCCACCCGGCCCACATTGAGAAAAATAGGCCCCTCAACGCCCCCATTAAAAACGCTTTCGTGATCAGGCCGAAAGCGATCATGATCGACACCACGAGACCAGCGCATCATCCGCTTAAAACCGCGTTGCGCTAGTTCATTTTCGAGTGACTGCGTGGCAACCATGCAGCCAGAACCCGAATTATGGAAACGCCGTAACCACGCATAACTAAGCGAAAGCGGTATAGGTAGACGAGCGTTCAAATACTCTGGGAAACGTGTGTGATAGCTGGTGGTAAAAACCAACCCCTCTTGCCGCGCAACCCGCTGCGCCATCAAGCCAAGCGGCCCCTCTGTGGCAATATGCAAATGACTACAATTAAACGAGCTAATGCGTTTTCGTACTGCTGCTGGCCAAGTAACACTTAATCGTATTTCTGGATATGAAGGCATCGGGATATTTTTAAATTCAAGCGGTGTTAAAAACTCAACCCGAACCCCAAGAGCACTCAACTCTTCCGCCAGTTTTTCCAAAGAACGCACAACACCATTTATTTGCGGGCGCCATGCATCCGTGACTATTAACAGGGAACTCATGCAGCAACTTCTTGACCGGTTTTACGCTCAGCGGTTTCAACTTCCTCAGAAATCCGCCAATGGATAACTTCGAAATTTCCCTCTACAGTTTCGGCAACAGCTGTGCAGCTTTCAACCCAATCACCGGTATTTAAATAGTGGAGGCCATATTGCTCGTGGCTCGCAGCATGGTGAATATGACCGCAAATCACACCATCAACTTTCTGCCGTCGAGCCTCACCCACTAATGTCTCTTCAAACTTGCCAATGAAGTTAACTGCATTTTTCACTTTCATTTTTGCCCATGCAGAAAGCGACCAGTAAGTTAACCCTAATTTACGCCGGAAGTAATTTAAAACCGTGTTGAGGTTAAGCGCAGTGACATAGGCCCAGTCCCCAAGCAGGGCCAACCACTTGGCATGGCGCACCACCACATCAAATTGATCGCCATGGATGACAAGATAGTTTTTGCCGTTAGCCCCTTCATGTATGATCTGGTCCACAACTTCAACGCCACCCAGCTGGAGCCCTAAATAGCCGCGTAAAAATTCATCGTGATTGCCCGGAACATATATAACGCGCGAGCCCTTGCGCGCTTTTCGCAATACCTTTTGTACAACATCATTATGTGCTTGCGGCCAATACCAAGAGCGCTTCAAACGCCAGCCATCAATAATGTCACCAACAAGATAGATAGTATCGGCATCATTATTCTTGAGAAAATCAAGAAGTATATGAGCCTGACAACCCCGTGTTCCCAGGTGTATGTCCGACAAAAATAGGCTTTTAAACTTCCGGTTCTGAGGTTGCTCACTCACCACATCACCTCCACAAGTAAAAATACAGGTGCGCTTAAACATGATTCACAAGAAGCTTATGTGACACATAAGGAATTTATCTTAGCCAAGCCTATAAATACTCTTAGACAAACCACCATAAATTAATATGAATTAAACATAGCTAGATAAACACTGATGCATCACATTACATCTGCAACTTTACCCTGAAACGCTACGTATATTGATGATTAATATTCACCAATGAAGCGTTTCAACTAGGGCTGTTTTTAAAAGCTCCCTTTATCAAAAAGTATATCTAGCAGCCAAGGAAAGTATATCCACCGAAGCGTTCACATCCCCTTGTATGGATACCCCGTTATAATCATGGTGACCGGGAACCAATACAATATTACTCTCGTCGGGGAAGATATGCGTATAACCGAAGTCAATGCCAATTTTCTCATTGAAGTTGTAGCTCACACCACCACTAAGCCAAGTACGATCGGAATCAGGTAAACGCGCTGTACGATTGCCAGAGTTGATAGGCGACCATTCACGCGCAACCCCTGCCCGAACAGTCCACTGGTCATTAAAGTCATATTCCCCGCCAATTGCGGCATAAAACCCATCATCATAAAAGAATTCCAGAGCCGAAATTTGCGTACCAGAGATATTATTGATCTTGAATGCGCTAAACCGGCTCCAATTGGTCCACTCAAAAGTGCCATACAGCCGTGCCTTACTATTAATTTCCTGTTGCAAAGAAAGGCTAACCATTTCAGGAAGAACCAAATCTGCATGGATAAAAGTGGCTGAGTCACCGCGTAACAGCCACCCATCCAGATCATGTGCGACCGGAGAGCGATACCCCAAACCAATTTGCGTACCTTCAAATGGTTTATACAACAGTCCTAAGGTTCCACCCCAACCTAAATCTTGGTCCTCACCGCGCAGCTCAACATTTATAGAATTAGTAAACACGCCCCCCGCTTGCTTAAGGCGAACCTGCAAATATTGCAGTTGTAAACCAACTCCTAAAGACAACTCATCTGTTAACTTGAAGGCCACAGCAGGGTTCACATTTACGGATAGGACTTTGGAAGAGCGGTTGTAAGATTGCCCGCTCCAGTTAATGTTAGGCTTTGTTGAGAGCCCGAAAGGCGCATTCACCCCCAGCCCCAAGCTAATCCTATCATTAAACTGGTATGTACCATAGCTTGCGGCCACCCAGCCCGGAATCCCAACATCCCCCGGCTGCTCGTTAGCGGCCCCGGGAATAGCACTGAGAGGAGCATTGCGGCTATCCAATCGCGCACTATTAACATTCACATCAGAATTTACATTAATCAAAGTGTTTACAAGCTCTGACTTCATGCCTTTATGCTCAACCATTGTAGCCGGGTTCCAAAACATTGAACTTAAGCTGTCAGAGGCTGTCGCATTACCGGCAAATGATAGCCCTTGATAATATGCAGACTGCTCGCGAAGTGCAAAAGCACCCCCATGTGCATGGGTGGAAACAAGTAACAAACCAAGGGTTGCATGAGAACAAACAAGCAGCAATTTTGCTTTTAAACTGGTTGACATATGCACTGTAATCCCCCCTTAGCAGCACAAACTGTTTTGCCACAAGCAAAAAAGCAAAACCCGCTAAATACCAATAGTAACCAACAAATATATCATTCAAACCCTTGAAATATATTGGTTATTCAACAAAGCCGCCAAACATGATATTTATATCAACTATTATTTAAAGTATTAAGCAAAAAGCCCCTGCAAATATTACAGGGGCTAGTAAAATTATAACCAAAACAAGTGTGTAAAACCTTGTAGATCAGTATATATTAATCCTTATCACGCAGTCCAAGGTAGCTCACGAGAGATAACTTGCTCCAGCCAGAATAGTCGGACTTCGCTTTGCTGTAACTTTGATAAACTTCTTTTGCTCCATTATCTTTTGCAATAAAGTCAGCCATTACATCATCGGCAGCAACCCTTAAAGCCGTTTCCAACTCATTCGAAAACCCATTAAGTTTAACGCCTTCGTGGTTGATGAGTTCACTCAGGGCATACGCGTTGGCAGCATTTGCCTCTGCGAGCGCAATATCAGCCTCAATGCGGCATGCTGTTTTCACAATTTCCTGTAGGTCCTTGTCCAGCCCTTCAAACGCAACTTTGTTCAAAAGCGCTTCACCCGTACCGTTTGGCTTATTAAACCCCGGAGCGTAATAGTTCTTGGCGATTTTTTGAAACCCTAGCGCGCCATCTGTCCACGGCCCCAAAAACTCGACAGCATCAACAACACCAGACTGAAAAGCGGTAAACAACTCACTAGAGGAAATAGAAACAGCACTGGCACCAAGATGCCGCAAAACTTCCCCACCAATGCCAACAGCTCGTATTTTCAAGCCCTTCATGTCGGTGGGGCTATGAATTTCTTCCTTAAACCAGCCGGCCATTGTTGGGCCGGTGTTTCCAGCCATTAAGGGCAACACGCCAAATGGCGCATATAAATTGTTCCATAGCTCTTGCCCGCCACCCTGTTCAATCCATGTAACATGCTCACTTGGTGTAAGCCCGAATGGCACCGTACAAAAGAACGCTGCAGCAGGCATTTTTCCCTGCCAATACAAAGAAGCAGAATGACCCATTTGGGCCGTTCCGCTGGAAACAGCATCAAAAACTTCAAATGCTGGCACCAGTTCACCGGCCGCGTACAATCGAACACGCATCCGCCCACCGCTCATAGTGTTAATGCGATCACAAATCCGCTGTGCACTCATGCCAGGACCTGGTAAATTCTTCGGCCATGATGTCACCATTTTCCACTCGATTGTGGCGTCAGCTTCATCAGCGTGAGCTTGGTTAGTCAACAATCCGGCACCACCGGCAATGCCAGCGCTAGCGACGACTTTGCTACCCAATTGTTTCATCGCCTCACGGCGGGACATCTTTTTCATTTCGATAACTTTCATATCAACCAAGGTTATTGTGCGCCCACAACTCAAAAAAATGATGAACAGGCCCATGCCCGCGCCCAACTTGCAGCCGATCCGCATGGAAAATAGCGTTATTGACGTAATCTTTCGCAACACAAACAGCTTCAACCAAGTTGCTGCCTTTGGCCCGTTCTGCCGCAATTGCCGCTGACAGGGTACAACCGGTCCCGTGCGTATTCTCAGTTTTGTGGCGTGGACCGGATAACCACTGCTCTCCAACAGCGCCAATCAATAGATCATCACTAGTTGCCCCACAAAAATGCCCGCCCTTAATCAGGACATTTTCACACCCAAGTGCCAGCAATCGTGCACCTTGCTCGGCCATATCCTCTTTACTCTCGGCAACATCACAGCCAAGGAGGTGCGCAGCCTCATGCAAGTTAGGTGTTATCAGCTCGGCAAGTGGGAACAGCTTATCAGTCAAGGCATTTACGGCACTACTTTGCAACAAAACGTCGCCACTCGTCGCCACCATCACCGGGTCAAGAACAACCGGGACATTTTGATACTGTTGTAGCGCCTCGGCAACGCACTCGATAACTAGCGGTTGCGAAAGCATGCCGATTTTCACCGCGCCAATTTTTAGATCACTAAAAACCGACTGGATTTGCGCCCCCACAAAGTCAGCGGAAACATCAAAGATACCCTGAACACCCACTGTGTTTTGTGCAGTTAGTGCACTGATAACACTGGCACCATATACACCGCGCGCCGAAAACGCTTTTAAATCCGCTTGGATACCAGCACCGCCCCCGGAATCTGAGCCAGCAATTGTAACTGCATTTGCAATCATAGTAATTCTCGTTTCCCTCATTGGTTATTCTTAGGACCGGATTGCTTCTTCTTAAGGTAAGGGTAAATCAGTAAGAGAATGGCTAGCGACCTTTAATCGCGCCATAACATCATCGAGTGTTAGGCTATATAGCTGATCTATAAATGCGCCGCTAAAGCTACCCGGCCCATTTACTTGTTCTGCAGCTATCTCACCAGCCACATTATAGCAGCCAACAGCAGCTACAACCGCTTGCGCCAGGTTTTCTTCAGCGGCTAAAAACACGCCCATATACCCGGAGAGTGCGCAGCCCATAGCAGTTACGCGGTCCATGAGCAGGCTTCCATTATCAATGGTGTAAACAGTACCGCCACAGTAGATGCGATCTTGCGCACCGGTGATACAAAGCACAGACTTACCGCTCAAAAAGAGTGCTTGCCAGCGATCCAGCCCCAAATAGTGTTTTAGCGCCATTGCCTCTGGTAAATTACACCGAAGCACGCTTGCACCCTGCTCCAAGAGCCGGGCCGCATAAGCACACCGTTGTTCTGAACGCTCCACTTTAACCGGGTCCAAAATCCAGCGCTTTGCTGTTTCAACGCACCTTGCACTGGCAACATTAATCGCCGCTTCCCTGTGCTCTTCCCACATCCCCAAATTCATGGCAACAACATCAACACTATCAACAAATGCATTCATCTCTCTCGCTGCACTTGTCATTGAAGGTGTGCCACCCGCAGCCAGGATAATATTGGCTGTTACATTCTGCGCGACTGGGTTGGTAAGGCAGTGCACTTTAACAGAGCGCTGCCGGACATTTTGCAAAACACATGCTACAGCATGGCTATCTAATATTGTGGGTATTATATTATTCACAGTGCGCCTCGCCCCAAGTATTGCGGCGAACAGCTAAGCACTGCGCAATTGCCCTTATCATAAGGCAAGTAAAGCAAATCTAGCAAGCCAATTCCCTCCGCCGGAATAACCCGGATCAGGTTCAAGGAGTTGACAATATTGTCTCTCAGCTCAAAGCTTCAGGCTTTAAGCACCCCCATTGGTATTGTTTTGCTAGCAAAACATTTTGAGAGTCTCAAGCAGTTTTTTACTGTTATAGTGGAAAGCAAGTCACACTCAGGTATTGAAAGCAAGACACTTAGTTTTGTATGCAATCCAAACGCAGGTTGATCTTCAAGAAAAGCCTGCCAACACGCAAAAGCAAGCTTGGAAGAAATGCAATGACACCTTTTTTTATAATGATTAAATGTGAGCTGGGCAAAACCTATAAAGTTGCCGACATGATTTCCGCAGCTGAAATTGCCTCGGAAGTTTACTCGACCTCCGGCGACTACGATCTACTGGTGAAAGTTTACGTAGAAAACCAACAGGATATTGGCCATTTTATTGCCGAGAATATTCATAATATCGAAGGCATAAAAGATACCAAAACAATTATCACTTTCAAAGCATTTTAATATCTAATGCAAGAGCGAGAAGCTGACGCGCCCGAACGTGTGCCAGCTTCTAACGCTTACATATCAAGCCTTTGAAGGCGTTGAAGCCCGCCCTTGTCGATTGCGATTGTATCCCCGCTTCTTTTCGCGATAGATCACAAAAATCCCGGAGGCAACAACAATCGCCGTTCCCAAAAGCACCTCAATTGAGACTTCGTCGCCAAATAATATGTAACCGAACAAAATCGCCCAAATCATATTCACATAGTCAAATGGCGCTATTGTTGAGGCATCAGCATAACGGTAGCTTTGTGTCAGCAATATTTGCCCGATACCACCGGCAATTCCCATGGTGACCAACAGCAAAAGCTCTGTTAAATTTGGCATAACCCATTCAAGTTGCGGGAAAATCCATCCCAATGGAAAGCTCATAAGACCAATGATGGCCGAACATACCGTAAACCAAAGTACGATAGTTGAAGCCCGCTCGCTAACACACAGTTGACGAACCGTAATCATAGCACAAGCACCAAAAAATGCTGATCCAAAAGCAGCTATAAGTCCAATCATTGAAGTTTCATCGCCTTGTCCAAGGTGCGGCGAGAGCATGACCATAACACCGATAAAGCCCACCCCAACCGCGCTCCAGCGATAAATGCGAACTTGTTCATGAAGTATGAGAGCGGCCAGCACAACAACCATTAGAGGAGAAGAAAAACCGATCGCGGTTACATCAGGCAGGGACATGAAAGAATAGGCCGTAAAGCCACAAATCATGGCAGTTACACCAATTATGGCACGCATAATATGCCCGCCAACTCTATTGGTATACGCAAGCTCACGCATATTCCCACCATAAGCCATCACAGCTAAAATCGGTATCATGGCGAAAAAATTGCGGGAGAACACAATTTGTGTTGTCGGTACCGTTTCCGAAGCCCACTTGACGGCACTTGCCATGATAAAAAACAGTAGTGTTGAAGCGAGCTTAAACCCAATACCTAAGATAGGGTTGGCAGCAACGCTCTGGCTTTGTTGACGATTATTCGCAGTTGTCGCAGTTTTATCCGCCCTCTGCTCCATTTGTTTTTTTAATTGTTGTGGCGCACGCATGGGTCCAGCTGCACTTTTCTACCAATACAATATCTTGGTATATGTGTTGAGAGGAAGACACAAAAAACGCAGAACTGCGCTCAGGTTGTCTAGGGTAAGCGAGAAAATCTCTTCTTTTCAATATGCCGACACATTTTAAAACTGACAAATGATTTAAGAAGTTAGTACCACTTAATTAGATTTCTATGCCAATCACCCTACGTCTAAATACAAAGGAATAATCCGCCACAAGTAAAATATTTGCAAGTAACAGAGTGATAAAGCTAAGCAAATTATTACAATAAAACAACAACCTAAACGAGAAAATTTACGAACAATAAAAGGCTTTACCAGTACCAGTTTTATGTGATGGAAGGTTTCTTTTCCTATCGCTAAGATCGCCATTACGCTGTGGAGGGTATCTCAAAATCCCCTTCCACATGTCAACGTAAGCACAAAACGATAAGTATTAACTGGCAGCTTTGTAGTTATAAGCACTAAAAACCTACGGCATGGCGTAATCAAGCGCTTGGAGCTGGCTTTTCACTCTAGCAATAAATGACTCGGACACTTCACGATGAGCTGCTTGCAAGGGGCGTATGGCCTGCACTGAAAAAGTCAAGTCAACTTCCAGCGGCATTATTTTTTGCCGTTCACCTATCAATAGCGCTGCTGAAACAGCATTTACAATAGCACAGCATTCCATCTCTTCAACGAACCTCATAGCTGTATCAACACCACGGCACGTTATTGTTACTTTTGGCTTTATCTCACGGCGATTTAGTTCTTCAAAAAAATAACTACCAAAAGGCAAAGCCTCAGGAGGCATGATCGTCTCGTAGTCTTCAAGAAACTCCAACCGAAACACTTTCTCCGCTGCAAGATCATGATTTTTAGGTACTACGGCAACAAACTTATCCGAAATTAGATGATCCACTTTGAAATCCATTAGGTCAGCCCGTCCAGCGATAAAACCAATATCGACATAGCCAGCCCGAACGGCAGATAATTGCTGCATACTGTACCCAAGTTCAAAAGCGAAAACTTGGTCAGGGTATTGCTTTTTCAACTCAGAGGTAACCCTAGGTATAATCAGGTTTGTTAGAATGGAGGGAGTTGATGTGACACGGAGAGGATCACTTCCCCCATACTTGAGCTCCCCAACAAGTTGCTCGACCCTTTCTAATTGATCAAATGCAACTTTGCTCTCCCTATAGAGTTGATGCGCTTCCCACGTGGGATGTAGTCTACCCTTTTGTGTCGTAAACAGTTTGAACTTAAGTGTATCCTCAAAATAGCGAAGATGACGAGAAACAGTTGGTTGTGTTAATTTTAGTATTTTCGATGCATCGGAAATACTTTTTGTTTCGTATATGACCTTAAAGATGTCTAGCCTATGAAAATTTATTATACTCACACTGTAACCCTGCAAAAATATAATGTTTTAGAATTTAATTCAGATACAAAGTCCGAATGAAACACTTATAAGCACTTTTGCCTAAGTATTGAAAGATTGTTAATTGTAAATACCAAAGCAGATTTCAAAACTTGCCAATGATATACATAGTGTTTCCCATAAATCAATAAATACATAACCTATTGATTATAATATGTAATTATTAATTTTTAAAAAAGATCAGCATGCTAATAGTAATAGTAGATTGATGGCACAACAAGCAGGTATCATTTATTTTTATAGTTATCATAAAAAACTTTTCGGTTCACACATTCCATTTAAATGACTTCTTGAATAATACTAGCTACCTTGAACCTTGATAAGTAAGATAAAACTACTTCTAAGTTACAATTAACAGTGTCACCCTCAAGTACACACCCTAATCTCTAAAATGATAATTCTTCATAACGTAAAAGCTGGTGGCCTATTATAATCGCCAAAAAATCATGCATTACAGAAAGAAAGCTTCATTCAAAATACTTCGATAAAAGTCAAGGTACCTAATGGAATGTATCAGTTGAGGTAAATTATGTAACGATTGATCCATAATGGCAAAGCTACCCAATACTTAATTATTGAAAGTAATATCGCCTTTCATTCCTCCGGTAATACTTGGTTTAACACCCTAATCATATTCCCACCCATAATTTTCTCAAGCGCTTCACCGTCAAAGCCCAAAACACGCAGCTCGTGTGTCAAAACCGCCAATTCACTACTATCAAAACTTGTCGTCACCGAGCCATCGTAATCGGAGCCTAGCGATACATGATCAACGCCAACCAGATCAACCGCTGCCTTAATCGTAGCCGCAACTCCCGCCGGACTATCATCGCACACAACAGTCTTCCAATAACCAATACCAATCACACCCCCGGTTTGAGCAATTCCTTTCATCAACTCGTCAGAAATATTACGAGCACTATTACAATGCGAGTAAATACCTGTATGGCTGTTTACAACAGGCACATTCACCATAGCCAACACATCTTTAGCTACCTGCGGGCTCGAATGGGCCAAATCAATAACCATCCCGCGCTCCATAAGCCCTTGCACGACAGCACGTCCAAAAGGCGTCAGCCCCTTGCCACTCACACCATGTAAAGAGCCACCCAGCGCATTATCAAAAAAATGTTGTAAACCAATAACCCGATACCCTGCCTCAAACAAAGCATCAAGATTTTCCATATTGGCCAGCAACGCGTGCGCACCTTCAAGGCCAATAAGACCGCCAATGACCTCTTTCCCTTCCCTACGCATTTCCAGAACATCACGCAGATCTTTACGAGTTTCTACTATTATTAATTCTTCAGGAGCTTTTTGCGCAGTTTCTTCAAGCTTTTGGGCTTGAAACAATGCTCTTTCAAACAGACTCCCCCAAGTTTTAGGGGGCCATAACTGGGCGATCAGTAACGGTGTAATTCGATCGCGGGCATCACTTGGGTTCGCACGATAATTCTGACCAGCCGGACTTTTCGTCACGACTGTGAATACTTGAAAAGCAACATTGCCCTCTCGCAATCTTGGCAAGTCAACATGGCCATAACTGCCCCTCTCACGTAAGTCCCGGTTCCAAAGTAGCGTATCGGCATGCCAGTCACCTACAATCAGTTTATCGTGTACCTGCTGGCTTGCTTTACTCACAACGTACGGCTGATGCACACGTACTCTATTCATTTTTGACTCAACGAAGCCAGGAGCAAACCCAAAAAAAGCAACCCCCAGGGCAATAAATATTAATAAAAATCCATAGATAATCTTTTTCATCACCACCCCGATACATTCTATATGCATAAAAATATACAGTATTTATAATATAAAATTTGCAAGTAAAATAAACAGTCAATATTCACAAATGCACTTTACTAGTAATTGCTATTCTTGAATTATAATTGACCCTAGTGTTGACGGCCCCTATATTGCCTCAAACCACACAGAACCATTAAAGCAATAATCCTTCAAACCAGACACATGCTTTAAAAGAACAAAAACGGTTAGAAAGCATCAATTAATGAGCGAAGATAAATGTGGCGTTGAAACATCGACAAATACTGCCACTTATTTGCCCCAAAAACTAATAGGCTACTGGCAGCAAATGCCCGGCAACTCCAAGGGTATTGCGTGGGCTTTACTGGCAACTTTTATTTTTGCATGCGTTAGTGCAACAATCAAACTACTGGGCGATGGAATGCACGTAACGCAAATACTGATGTTGCGCCAAGCCTTTATGTTTTTAATTTCTCTGCCGGTAATTATTCGCTCTTACCCGCAATCACTAACCACAAAAGCCCCTCTGCTTCATCTTTCAAGAACAGTGCTCGCCTCACTCACCATGCTGCTAGGCTTCACGGCAATCATCCATTTACCATTGGCAGATAGCACCGTCATTGGCTTTGCACGCACTTTTTTCCTAACAATTTTTGCAATCCTGTTTCTTGGGGAACGTGTCGGTATTCATCGTTGGGCAGCGACAATTCTAGGGTTTATAGGCGTACTCATCATCGTTGAAGGTGCAGGCCAAGAAGGATTGAATATTTACTCACTCATGGCATTAACCGGTGCAGCGCTCGCGGCCATGGTGGGCATCATCCTACGCAAAGTCTCCCAAGTAGACCTACCAATCACCATACTGACTTTTCAGGCCGTTTCGGTCGGTTTGGTCATGGCACCGTTTGCTATCTACAACTGGCAACCACTTACCATGCACAGCGCACTATTAATTCTGGCATTAGGTAGTTTTAGCTGGATGGCGCAAATGTGCAATATTCAGGCCATGCGAAACGGTGAAGCCACAGCCATCGCCCCGTTCGATTACACACGCCTCATTTATGCGACCATAATCAGCATTTTACTATTTAGCGTCTGGCCGACAATGAACACGTATGTCGGCGCTTTCATTATCGTTGCAGCTTCCCTATACACCATGCGCCGAGAGGCTATTTTGGGCAAAAAAGTTGCCTCATGCACCAAAACCAAAACGGATGCGCCCTAATACCAAATTTCAAAATCATCCGGCAGCAACCCCAACAGCCCATGAAACAAGGTTGCTGCCGATATGCCTAGGTGATTTCATCTGCCTGCTTCATGGCTTCTTCTTCAACCAGCTCTTTTTTGGAAAGCTTGCCAACAAGGGTTTTGGGTAGCTCCTCGCGAAACTCGATAGATCTTGGCATTTCGATTTTCGAAATATGTTCTTTCAAAAATTCCTTTAAATCGGCTTCGCTCACACTTTCACCATCACGTAGTTTAACAAAAGCCTTGGGAGCTTGCCCTCTGTAATCATCGGGTATGGCAATCACAATAACTTCAGCGACAGCAGGATGCTGATACATCGCCTCTTCAATCACTCTGGGGTATACATTATAGCCAGAGCATAAAATCAAATCCTTGATCCGGTCTACCAAGTATATAAAGCCATCCTCATCGCGATACCCCACATCGCCAGTATGAAGCAATACACCGTCTTCTAGCGTTTTCTCAGTTTCTTCTGCACGATGCCAATAACCTTTCATAACCTGTGGTGCCTTAATACAAAGCTCGCCTTTTTCGCCTTCTTCAACCACTTTTCGAGGTTCTTCGAGATCACGAAATTCAACATAAGTTCCAGGTACAGGCACCCCAATAGAACCATCCTTGCCACTACCATCAAGCGGGTTGGCACAGGCAATAGGTGAGGTCTCGGTTAATCCATAACCTTCCACCAATACACAGCCAGTGAGACGTTCAAACTCTTGCTTCACCTCGACAGGAAGCGGAGCTCCTCCGGACATGCAATATCGTATAGATGAAAGATCATATTGGGGCGTAAGTGGTGAGTTATTGATAGCCGTGTAAATCGTCGGCACACCGGCAAATAATGTCGGCTTCGTTCGCTGTGCCGTATCAAGCAACATTTTCAAATCAAAACGGGGAAGCAATACCATTTCTGCGGCCATCAGTACAGATAGATTCTGCAATACTGTCATGGCAAAAACATGAAAGAAAGGCAACACACAAAGGGTTTTCTCTTCACCAAGCGTGGTATCGAAATAAAGCTCACGCATTTGCTCCATATTGGCAGAAATATTGGCATGTGTGAGCATCGCCCCTTTGGGAACACCTGTGGTGCCTCCTGTATATTGCAAAACGGCAATATCATTTTGTGGGTCGATAGGTGCTTTCTCGTAGGTCCCTGTTTTCGATGTAATCTGGGCAAACGAAATATGCTTATCATCATAGATGATTTTTGCCCGGTCTTTACCTTTAAGTAGCGTGAACAAAAGTTTCTTGGGCTGAGGTAGAATATCTGCTAACCGGCAAACAATAATCTTCTCTAATGCTTTATCTTGCCGCACAGCTTCGACCACATCATAAATGACTTTCAGGTCCATCGTGATCATCAGTTTGATGCCAGCATCGCGCGCTTGAAAAGCGATTTCCCGCTCCACATAAAGTGGGTTGAAATTAACCACAATGGCACCAAGACGTAGTATTGCGAAATAGAAGATCGGATAATAGGGCGTATTGGGTAAGCAAAGCCCGACACAATCACCTTTACGCACCCCTTGTGCGTATAACCCATGGGCAGTACGCTCCACCAACTCGCCGATCTCTCCATAAGTAAGCTTTTTGCCCATAAAGTCTGTTGCAGGCTTATCAGCAAACCGTGAAATTGTATCATCCAGGTATGAACATAAGGGACGCGGACTAAATTTCTGAACCCATTCTTCTGCTTGCATATGGCATTTCCCCCGAGCTAAGAACCGAAACCACGCCTCCCACCAGCACCTATCAGTTCTTCATAAAGTAAGTTTAGTATAAGTGTTTTTACATATTTATTACTGTCATTTCTAGTGCTGAGCGTGCACAAGGTTAACCTTTACGTCAACATCACCTTTGGATCTATCTTTGCTATTGCATCCGCGTTTTAGCTAATTTCAGCATGAGTGACCTTTACCCTAGGATAATTATAGTTGTAATAATTATACATAACAACCCACACTCAATAGTTTAAAGGGTTACAATCATGCATCTGGATACTTTTTCACATAAAGAAATAATATTCGCATATTCTTTATGTTTTACGGTACTCTGTAGAGCGCTCAAGTTAGCTACATACTAGGCGTAAAGTCTCAAACACTGAGAAAACGATAAAATTTCTAATAATTGTGAATACAATCAATTAAATCACACGAATAACCCCAATGCATCCTTGAATATTCCCATTTCAATGTTGGTTTCCACTTGCATTTCTTTCCATCTAGAAGCAATAAGACTGCATAAACTAAAGGTCTATATGCCGCAGATCTTCACCTAGGATTCTTCGGCTCAGCCGGGTGTTAACTACAAGCCAACATGCTCGTAGGAACACGATAAAAATTATGACATAAAAGCACAGACAAGGAACTGTAATGCCAGATAAACTGGAAGATATCGCACCATTCGACCTCGTTGTCTTCGGGGGTACTGGTGATCTGGCACATCGTAAACTCTTGCCCGCTTTATATCACCGTGAACAAGATAACTTGATACCCGAGGGGGCGCGCATTATCGCTGTTTCTCGACGCCCCTTTAGTGACGAACAATACCGCGACTGGGCCAGAGAAAACCTAAAAGAGCACCTGAGCGAACCTTGCGACCACATTCTGGAGCGTTTTCTTAACCGAATCTGTTATGTTTCCGTCAATGTACGAGAAAACCTCGGCTGGCAGGACCTAAGCGCAAAACTTGCGGGTTTCGAAAATCGTACACGCGCTTTTTATCTATCCGTTTCCCCCGATTTTTTTGGCCCAATTTGTGCAGCTCTTGGCGAGCATAATCTGGTCACAGAAAATTGCCGTGTAACCATTGAAAAACCAATTGGCAAATCCGGCACAACTGCCCGCCTGCTTAACGAAACTATTGGTGCAGTTTTCAAAGAAGATCAAATCTTTCGCATTGACCATTATCTGGGTAAAGAAACTGTCCAGAATTTAATGGCCCTACGCTTTGCCAATGTACTGTTTGAACCTTTATGGAACGCCGCGCATATCGACCATATTCAAATTTCTGTGGCCGAAACACTAGGCGTAGAAGGGCGAGGCGGCTACTACGATACAGCTGGTGCCATGCGCGATATGGTTCAAAACCATTTGCTGCAACTTCTTTGCCTCGTCGCCATGGAACCTCCAGAATCCATGGCAGCCGATAGCGTACGCGATGAAAAACTAAAAGTACTAAAAGCGCTAAAGCCTCTAGACCCGGCCAGCGTGGAAACAAATACCGTTCGCGGTCAATACCGCTCCGGTGCCTCCTCTGAAGGGGGAGCCGTCAAAAGTTATCTGGATGACTTGGGAGCAAAAAGTTCTCAGACCGAGACATTTGTTGCTGCAAAACTTGAAATTGCCAATTGGCGTTGGGCCGGTGTACCTTTTTACATGCGAACCGGTAAGCGTTTGGCAAAGCGTGTTTCTGAAATCGTCATTCAGTTCAGGCAATTGCCCCATTCTATTTTCCCGGCAACGGCCGGACAACTGGCCTCTAACAAACTGGTAATCCGTTTGCAGCCTGATGAGGGCGTAAAAATGCAAGTGATGATTAAAGCGCCAGGTCCTGGCAACATGCGTTTAAAAGAAGTACCGCTCGACATGTCCTTTGCCGAGGCATTTCAAGTACGCAATCCAGATGCCTATGAGCGATTACTGGGCGATATCATTCGCGGCAATCAGACACTGTTCATGCGCCGTGATGAAGTTGAAGCCGCTTGGAATTGGGTGGATCCGATCCTAGAGCAATGGGCCAGCGACCCACGTCCTCCAAGAGGCTATACAGCGGGAACATGGGGGCCTTCCTCTTCCATTGCCTTGATCGAGCGTGATGGCCGCACTTGGCATGATGATGAAAACGAGTGTTGCTAAAACAAGATAAGGCTGGGTGAATAAATATCCAGCCTTAAATCACTTAAACAGCTTGCTTCAAAAGTACTCCCATAAACTATCCTGATTAGGCGTTGTTCATGTATACTTCAGCAGTCAGTGATTACTATTTTTTCATAACTAAAGCAGTTAACACCTTTATGCCTCTTTAAGGGTGAGCCTTAACAAACTGAAACAATTTAAGGTCTTATGCGTCATTAAAAGCCTTGAACCAATTGCCAATGCCCCTTAGTTATCTTGATTAAATAAACGATTAGTCATGCTTGACGTAGACAGGAAATAACATTGCCGCAAATAGGTCCATCATACCTTCTCTGTGACGTGCTCTCACTGAAACATCAGGAAATCGGATAATTCGTTTTAGCTCCATCTTTGTTTACCATGCGGAGTAAAGTTGAGACTGATAGACGCAGCTACCGTTAAACGCTTCAACCTTCCAAGACGTTTTGTGCTAACCACTATACCGACACAAATGTGTTTTCATACGAATGTATGAATGAACATCAAACAGGTTTAAGAACTTGTTGTTCACTCAAGGTCATAAGCGATGCTTTGATCGATAAGATTGAATATGATGTTAAGCGACCTGCAAAAATTAAGTGACGTAGATGAAACAATTAGTTAGTCAACAAACCTATAATTTTTGCCAATAATAACTTAAAGCAAACTGACTAAGTTGGCGATCTGGAGATGGATAAAAAATGACCCAAGACATTGAGCGCATTGAAGCCGTTATGACTGCTGCACCGGTAGTGCCGGTATTGATCGTAGATGATCCGAAAAAAGCCGTTCCAATGGCACAAGCTCTCGTAAAAGGTGGCCTCCCAGCAATCGAAATAACACTGCGTACGAACAATGCCCTTGAGTGCATCAAAGCAGTTGCAGATGAGGTTGAAGGCGCAATGGTTGGTGCCGGTACAGTACTAGACCATAAACAATACGAAGCAGCTGTAAATGCCGGTTCTACCTTTGTAGTCTCCCCTGGTGCCACTGATGCACTCATCAATGCTGCTGCTGATTTCCAGCATGTCCCTTTGCTGCCAGGTTCATCCAGTGCTTCAGAAACAATGCGCCTATTGGAAGCCGGCTTCCAGCGTCAAAAGTTTTTCCCAGCTGTTCCTGCAGGCGGCGCACCATTCCTTAAGGGATTGGCCTCGCCACTCGCGGCCGTCAAGTTCTGCCCAACCGGTGGCGTGAGCCTGTCTAACGCACAAGAATTCTTGAAACTACCGAATGTACTTTGTGTCGGCGGTTCTTGGATTGCTGACGCAGCAGCGATTGAAGCAGAAGACTGGGCAGGAATTGAAGCCCGCGCCAAAGACGCCGCAGCGCTTTAGCACAACCAGATTTTGGGAAATCAACGATCTCCCAACTGAACAGACCGGCCCGAGTGCATTGAATAGGCCGCTCTTACAAACCGCGCATTGGCCCCCGCCAATGCGCAAATTTTAACAGCAAATCACTATTTGCAATTGTGGGACTAAATTCATGTCGAATAATGATTCTACTTGGCAAGCTCTGGCAAACCATGCCAATTCTTTAGCCGATAAACCTTTGAAAAGCCTTTTTGCAGATAACGCAAATCGCTTTGAACATTTCTCCCGCAACCAAGATGACTTGCTGATTGATTTTTCGAAAAATCTGATCACCGAAGAAACTGTTTCCATGCTGTTGGATTTAGCCAAAGAACAGGGGCTGGAAGCCAAACGGGCTGCCATGTTCTCTGGCGAGAAAATCAACACCACCGAAGATCGCGCAGTATTACACACAGCATTGCGTAACCAGTCGGAAAATCCTGTTATTGTTGACGGCCAGGACGTCATGCCAGACGTGCGTGACGTACTAGTGCGCATGGGTGATTTCGCGGAACAAATCCGTTCAGGCGATTTAACAGGTGCAACTGGCAAACCGTTTACAGATATCATCAATATTGGCATTGGTGGCTCGGACTTAGGCCCGGCGATGGCCACACTAGCACTCGCCCCTTATCATGATGGCCCAAATCTACATTTTGTTTCCAACGTGGACGGTGCTCACATCAATGACACTCTCAAAAAGTTAGACCCGCATACAACACTAGTCATTGTGGCGAGTAAAACATTCACGACCATAGAAACAATGACCAACGCGGCAACCGCCCGTAAGTGGATTGCTGACAACTGCGGCGAAAAAGCCGTTAGCGCTCATTTTGCAGCAGTATCCACAGCTCTTGATAAAGTGGCAGCATTTGGCATCGACAGCCAGCGGGTCTTTGGTTTCTGGGATTGGGTCGGCGGCCGTTATTCCATTTGGTCTGCCATCGGGTTACCGCTCATGTTGGCCATTGGTCCAGATGCATATGGCGACTTCCTCTCCGGTGCTTATGCCATGGACGAGCACTTTAAAAATACCCCGCTGCAAGATAACCTTCCAGTATTGATGGGTTTGGTTGGCGTTTGGCACCGCAATATTCTTGGCTACGATACCCGTGCCATTCTCCCTTACGATCAACGCCTATCCCGTTTTGCAGCTTACTTGCAGCAGTTGGATATGGAATCAAACGGCAAGCGTGTCACCAAACAAGGTGAAGCCGTCAGTCGTGATACAGGCCCAATTGTTTGGGGTGAGCCCGGCACCAACGGCCAGCACGCTTTTTATCAGCTGATCCACCAAGGCACCAGCATTATCCCCTGTGAGTTCCTCGTCGCCGTAGAAAGCCACGAGCCAGAGCTACAAAACCATCACAACTTGCTGCTTGCCAACTGTTTGGCGCAAAGTGAAGCCCTTCTAACTGGCCGCTCTTTGGAAGAAGTAGAGGCTACTCTCAAGGCCCAGGGTAAATCAGAGGAAGACATTGCCAAGCTCGGACCTCAAAAGGTCTTCCCAGGCAACCGACCTTCCACCACAATCATTTACAAAAAACTCGACCCATTTACACTAGGCCGCTTGATCGCTCTTTACGAACACCGCGTATTTGTTGAAGGCGTAATCTGGAACATCAACTCCTATGACCAATGGGGTGTTGAGCTGGGTAAAGAACTGGCCACTCAACTATTGCCAATGGTCGAAGGCAGCAAGGATAGTGCAGGTAAAGACAGCTCAACCGCAGGTCTCTTGGGCTATGTTCACAAAGCAAGAAAAAGCTAGGAACGACAGGCTATAGGAATTCAATTCATCAATTCCAGCGGTAGTCTAAACCTAAACGAAGTAAGAGCCACCAGTACCCCTCTGCGTAAAGCAGGGGGGATTTTTTTGAGTGCTTCATTCGCACTGGACATATTCCTGGGCTTTTTGCATTTCTACGACATAACTTGTTTATCTTAAAAACAACTATGTACGCAGACGCCACCCCCAACTTCCCACGGCTTACCTAACTTTAATCCCTCAATGCATTATGATAGTTCCACCACGATCAAAGGAACTATTATGCCTATTCAGAAAATCATAATTGTTGCGCTCTTTGCAACCGCTATGGCCGCATGTAGTGCAACGAGTAAGCAAGATCGCACACTAGTTGGCGCTGGATTGGGCGCTGCTACCGGCGCAGCAATTGGCGCAGCTGCTGGAGGCGACGCGGGCAGCGCATTAGCTGGTGCCGCCATAGGTGGTTTGGCAGGCGGTGTTGTTGGCCGAGAAACAACCCCAAAAAACTGTACCGCGAAAGACCAGCATGGCCGTACCTACAAGGTTGCTTGCCCATAAGGGAGCGATACAAGCAGCACGATATATAATCAAAATCGTGCTGCCATACAGTTTATCCATTCACTAGACTTAGGCCTTTAGAGCAACCTCGGGCGCAACAAAATCATAGCCCAACGTCTCAGCTACTTCAGCAACCGTTACCTGCCCTTTGTAAACATTCAGCCCCTGCATAAACCCATGATCAGCCTGTAATGCAGCTTTGTAGCCATTATCGGCAAGGGCCAGCACATAAGGCAATGTCACATTATTCAATGCATAAGTTGAAGTGCGGGGCACAGCGCCCGGCATATTGGCCACACAGTAGTGAACCACACCATCTACTTCGTAAGTCGGATCTGTATGCGTTGTCGCTTTCGAAGTGGCAAAGCACCCCCCTTGGTCGATAGCAACATCAACAACCACACTACCTGCTTGCATTTGGGAAATATGCTCGCAGCTCACCAGTTTGGGAGCTTCGGCGCCGGCCACCAACACAGCACCAACGACAAGGTCGGCCGAGCAAACCTGCTCACTCAGCGCAGCGCGACTGGAAAAGACGGTTTTCAAACGCGAGCCAAACTGCTCGGACAAGCGTGACAACACATCAACATTACGGTCCAGCACAGTCACATCAGCACCAAGGCCCAACGCCATTTCAATTGCGTGTGCACCCACAACACCGCCACCAATGACAACAACTTTCGCAGGTTGAACACCAGGCACACCACCCAAAAGAACGCCTTTGCCACCATTGGCTTTTTGTAGTGCGCTAGCACCCGCTTGAATAGACAAACGCCCCGCCACTTGCGACATGGGTGCAAGCAACGGCAAGCGGTTGTTACCATCACGTACTGTTTCATAGGCGATACAAACAGCGCCCGATTCCACCAAATCCTTAGTTTGTTCGGGGTCTGGAGCTAAATGCAGATACGTAAAGAGCAAATGGTCAGGCCGAAGCATTTTGCGCTCAACAGCCTGTGGCTCTTTAACCTTAACAATCATCTCCGCTTGCTCAAACACTTGGGCGGCACTTTCAACAATACGTGCTCCTGCTGCAACATAATCGGCATCCAGAACACCAATACCATGCCCAGCGCTGCTTTCAACGAGCACCTCATGCCCATGGGCAACCACTTCGTGCACGCTATCAGGTGTCAACCCAACGCGGTATTCATGGTTTTTTATTTCTTTTGGAACACCAATACGCATTATTCCCTCCTATCGCGTGAAATATTTGCACCAATCTTAAAAAAAATAACACGCGATGTGGTTGCATAATCAATCAACTATCATCAATATATGAAACAATATGCGACAATTTTCCTATAATTTCGCTGATTATTCAAACTTTCACTCACCGACACCTAAAGCAAAATGAAACTCGACCGCATCGACAAAAAGATTCTAAAACAACTACAACAAGATGGGCGTATGCCAAATGCTGAGCTGGCAAACTGCGTTGGCCTCTCGCCATCCGCATGCCTGCGACGCCTTCGGAATTTAGAGGATAATGGTGTTATTGAACGTTACGCGGCCATTTTAAGCCCTCAAAAAATTGGCCGAAATATGAGTGTCTTCGTAGAAATATCGTTGAGCTCTCAATCAGAAGAAGCTCTCGCCAAATTCGAAAAAGCCGTGGCAAATTCTAGCGAAATCATTGAGTGCCATTTGATGGGTGGTGATGCCGATTATTTGCTTCGTATCGCTGCCGCCAACCCAGAAGACTTTGAGCGTATTCACCGTGATCACCTCACAAGGCTACCTGGTGTTGCCAAAATGCGCTCTTCCTTTGCTATTCGATCAATTAAAAATCAACATGCATTGCCCATTGCATAATCAGAATGCAATTTTTAGCAATTAATGTTCATAGGGCATCTCGCGACAAGGTTTCCTATCGACCCTTCAGCACCACCGTTCTATAACTTTCATTATTCCATTTTAGTATTGCCGTACCAGCGAACATTTAAAGTGGTGGGTTGCCAGCATATCTGGCGCAGTGAATTGGAGTAGAAAAGGTGACACCGGTAATAACTTGCTTACACGACGGGCGCTATGAATTGGCAGAGGGGGCCGTGTGGGATGATAAAACCGCCAGCCTATATTTCTGCGACATTTTAGGGCGACACATTTACGCCTTGGACTGGGAAAGCCAAGCCATACAATCCTACGCATTTCCCAAAAAAGTCGGTTCTTTTGGTCTTTGTAAAGATGGCCGTCTTGTCGTGGCCATGCAAGATGAGATCATACTTTTTGACATGACCACCAAGTTCTACGACCAAATCGCCAGCATTGAAGGTGATGACAATCGAACACGCCTGAACGATGGGAAAGTGGGACCAGATGGGGCTTTTTGGGTTGGCACTATGGATGACCGCTCACCGCGAGAACCCATATCGGGCCTATACCGCGTTACAATAGATGGAACTGTTACAAAAGTAGTTTCAGACCTTCATTGCACCAATGGCATTGCTTGGTCGCCAGATGCCAAAGTCATGTACCATTCAGACACCAGCCCCGGTTGGGTAGACGCCTATGATTTCGACGCAAAAACAGGACAAATCAGCAACCAACGCCGCTTCTTGCAATTAGACAACACTGTAGGACGTCCTGATGGCGGCACAGTTGATGCAAAGGGCAATTACTGGTCAGCGGGTGTATCCGCAGGAAACTTGAACTGTTTTTCCAGTGAAGGTGAGCTGTTGCAATCCATACCTTTGCCAATTCCCCGCCCAACCATGCCCTGTTTTGCAGGACCCGACTTAACAACCTTGGTAATCACGTCTCTAAGGCCGCCCAATGCGCCTGAATTGCTGGAGCAATTTCCAAAATCGGGGAGCCTGTTTGCAATGCAGACTCAAACCAAAGGCCTGCCAACCTACCGCTTTGGTTCCTGACACAATTCATAGCCAACACTAAGCAGGGCCTGCGTTTAACAGCTCGCAAGAGGGGTACAAATAAGCCCCTCCTGCGATACAGGAGAGGCTCATAGCTAAAGCAAGCAAGTAGAGGCTTAGCGCCCTGTACCAAAAGCTTGCATAAGTGTTAGCAGTGTTGCCATTTGATCTGGAGTACCTGCTTGCCCTACTTTTTCGGTAGCTGCAGCACCTGCCATGGTATCCATTGAGTAAATCTGGATAACACCTTGGTTTGTGGCCGCTTGCGCCAGCGTATTTTGCTGTTGTGCGGCAGAAACAGAGTTTTCAAACAAGATGCCGGTCGAATGGGCCAAGGACTGGAACAAAGAACCCATTGCCATCGCTGGTGCTTCAGCGACAACCTTAACATTTGCCTGTGTCACAGCGTCTGTGATCATGGGGCTTACAGTGGTTGGATCAGCCATTTTCTTCTCCTCAAGGTTGCTGATGTGAACTGTCGAAACATAAAAACCAAGGCGGGAACGCGAGCCATACTTGCACTAAAAACGAACCCAACCCGCCTGTTTATGTTTTGACAAATTGAAATGCCCACTTAATGAGGGGGCAAAGCCTAACTAAAAGATTGAAGTAAAGTCAGCAGTGTGCTCATTTGATCTGCAGTGCCAAGCTGACCAACTTTTTCAGTGGCAGATGCACTACTCATGGTATCCATTGAATAGATTTGCATCACACCTTGGTTCGTAGCAGCTTGAGAAAGAGTGTTTTGCTGCTGAGAGGCTGAAACATAATTCTCAAAAAGAATACCGGTAGAATGCGCCATACTCTGATACAGAGTACCCATTGCCATCGCGGGGGCCTCAGCCACCACTTTCACATTCGCTTGAGTAACCGCATCAGTAATCATAGGACTTACAATAGTCGGATTCGCCATAGTTTTAACTCCTGCAAGAAGCTCGTGTTACTTTAAGTACAAATAAGAGACGCCCTAAAAACACGATTGTGAAAGAATATTTTCACTAACTACTATGTAAAAATCACTTTTATTCTACACCACCCATTTTACTTGTTAAGAATTTCTTAATATTATCAAGAACTGGGTGAATTTCTTGATCTAGAACATCTTTAACATGACTTTGAACTTCATTCCTAATCATATTACTAATGGTCTCGGCAAGCATTTTAGCTACGGCCACTTGGGTGGCAGGGCCCCCTTGGCCCAAAGCTTGCGCAACTGCACTATCAGCAGTCTTATTCAGCTCGGAAAGCCCTGGCAGCGCATTCAAATCAGGTGAAACAGCCGCCTTGGGAGGACTACTATCCGCTGAATTCAAAGCCTCCGAGCTTTGCATCATATTGCGTAAAGTCGCGACTTCCCCTTCCACATTTTGCAATACCTTTTGTGCAACTTCTTCGATATTGGAAATCACCTGCTTGGCTTCATCTCTAACTTTTTGTGAGTCTTTTTGAACCTGCGCTTTTTGGCTTGCAACCTCCGCAAGTGCTTTCTCATAGGCTGGTAACGAAGCCCGCAATGCCTCCAGCTTTTCTGCTGCACTATTTGCAGTAGATGCCAATTGACTGCCTTGCCCTTGGTTGTTTGGAACAGAAGCACTGTCCTCCGGCGCGCCTCCCCTCTTGTTGCCAACGACACGGCCTGAACGAGCACCAGTCCCCCTAGCTCCTGCCATCCTCCGCCTCCTCGCAACGGTCAAAGCCTTGCCATTCTGTCTCGCTCGCAGCTACCTCCACATCAACTTCTTCGGTATAATCAAGAGCATCTTCACTTTGCCCATAATGGCCACGAACTTCACAGCTACAATATTCACCCCGTTGCCCCCGTTGTTCACAATCACAAAGCCGGGCTGCATCCCCTTCTGTACATTCTATGTCCTGTTCAGATTGCGCATTAAAATCTGAGCTTTCCTGGCTCTCTTCGATAGTAGCTTCGTAATCATCTCGAGAGGTGCGTTGCCCAAGTGGCCGACCACCCAAGCGGTCACAATTATCAGCGCGGTGGCCACGCGGCTCAGAAGCCCGCAGCCGTGATAACGCCTGCGCAATTTGTGAAGTACTCAGCTCTTCTTCAGAAACCTCACTTGTTTCAAAGTCCGCTTCAGAGGTTGAAACATACGTATTGCTGGAAACACGCTTCATCGTCACACTCTCTGCACGCACCAGTGCAAGTCGTGCCTGATCAAGACAATTTAAATAGGAAAACAATTGTTGGCTGTTCTCCACTTTATCGCCTGTACCAGCCTGTTCGTCCTTAATAAGCATGGCACAATGGTTTAGCTGCTCTAGCATAACAGCATTGATTTCTTCCAAAATAAAACTGGCATCTCGTTCCATACCAATCCCCTACTGCAAGTGTTAATAATCAATTCTCATCCTTGTCCCACTTCCCAAGACGCTTAAGGATTAGTAGAGCCAGTAGATCGTGAGGTGTTATCGATGAAAGAGTTTGCATGGCTCCTATCAGTTTTTGGGAGTCCAAACCCTTCACACCCTTCCTCTCCAACCAAAGCTTGAGCATGAGCAATCCAATAAGGCTTTCCAGCGACAACCCGCTTAAGGCTTGCATACATTGCTGCAACTGCTCTTTATTAAGCGGCTTTTCACGCGCTTCATTTGCCCCTTGCATGACCCACTCTCCTCATAGACTAGGAAATTTTAACGTCACTGATAATCGTCTGGGCTGATGTCGCCCCAGTTTCACTGGCAGTACCAAAAGCGCCAATTGCTGCAGTCACCATCTCTTGCAAAGCCAATAACGCTGGCGCATCAACAGCAGCCTCCGCAGGGTTTGCAGCTATCTTTTTGGCAACCATCGCTTGTGCTGCCATTGATATTTGCATAATCCCATTCATGTAGACCTCGGCATTTTGGTTCGCATGCCCCGCAGTTTGCGACGCCATCACATCAGCTGGCACATTAACCATGGCTGCCAAATTCTCATTCGACATGGTCTCTGAATTGGTGAACTGAACCGCCTGTACAATCTGGCTATTCAAGCTTGAAGTATCACTCACGCCCCCTCCTTTACCCATAGGCTGTACTGGGTCGGCACCTGTTGCTGGTTCGGCTTTTCGACTGTGGGAACTTGGCAACTTGTCTCTTCTATCAAAACGACTTCGGCCTCCTTGAACAGCTTGCGCTTTTTGTCCTGCCGCCAGAATAACCGCTTTTCGTTTGGCAAGCGCTTGGTACAGCCTTGTAGACTTACCCTGCCCACCTGTTTGGCTTGCCATTGCCGCCTCCGGTCAACCACATCACTACCCCTTGATATCCATAATCTGCTGCACACCTTTAGAGACCACAGCAGTAGAAATCTGGTTCATAGCCTGCTGGTTTTGCGTTGCGTTTTGCACCGCAAGCCCCGTTGCGTGACTGACGACCTGATACAAACTGGCAATTGCCTGACTAGGAGATTCCGCCACAACCTTGACGTTTGTTTGCGTGACCGCATCAGTAATTTGAGAATTCACCGTATCATCTGACATTATTCACCCTCACCTTTCACTCGAACCAATGGTTACAAGACGCATTACAAAGTTGGTTGTGAAGCAACAGCTTTATTCTGCGCTCCAATTGCTTTGGCTTCCTAGGGATAATCTTAGTTTATCTCGCAAAAACTGAACCCTTTTGCGGGCCAGCGCCTGCGAAATCGATAGTGCCGAGGCAATATCGGAATAACTGCGCTCCTCTAGAAACTTAAGTTTAAAAATTTGCTGATAATTCAGTGGCATAGACAATAAAAACCGACAAATCTCGCCAATTTCCTCTTGTTCAAGTAGATGCCGCTCCTGAGGGGCGTTGTAACAAAACGCGAAAGGCAATCGATCCTCGTAAACATCAAGGTTGGTCTCGAACAAATTGAATTCAATTCGACGGCGGCGATATTGGCTTATGAACTCGTTTCGCAGCGCTGACAGGAAAAAAGCACGCGGCTCTCTTAAAAAGAAAGCTTTTCCCTCAAAGTGGTTTGCTGCCTTTAGAATTGTAGCAGAAAGTAAGTCCTGCGCAGCATCCATATCCCCCCCAGTAAGCCGCATGGCGCGCCCGAGTAGTAACGGGCGGCACATAACCCACGAACTCCAAAGAGGTGTCAAATTACACTGCTTTGCACGCTCCAAATGCTTGTAATTGGCTGTATACATGCGCAAAACCCATACAAAGTTCAGCGACAACCAACGCAATACACAAAAGATTGACACTAATAACTACTATTAGTTGTATGAAATACAACATATTCTATTTATTGTTGTATATTTAGTGCTTACCTAATGAAAACCTCAATTTATTAGTAATTAATTTTGCAAAATGGAAATTTTTCTCACGTATAAATTATATATTATTTGCAAATATTACTTAATAAAGAAACCTTAAATGCAACTTTCATATATGTATATTGACTTAATAAATCCAACCATATTAATTGCATTTGTTTTACTAGATAGGGCAAAAAATGAAAAAATTAATATCAACATTTGCAGCACTAAGCATGGCAATTTCAGTTGCCGGTTGCGCAACCAACCCAGACAACATCACAGCGGCGCACGTCTCTTCTAACAGCTATTCAAAAATGAGCTGCTCATCCATCAAAGAAGAGTTTGCGCAAGTAAATAGTAAGCTTCTCGCAATTACTAAAGAGCAGAAAGATGCGAGAAAACTTGACACTGTTTCGCTGACAGTAGGCCTTGTTATATTCTGGCCCGCGCTCTTCCTATTGGCTGTAACAGATGATGAAAAAGAGCAAATTGCACAGCTTAAAGGCCAGCACGACGCTGTTAAAGCAGCCGCTTTAAAGAGAAGTTGTAAATTAGCCTCTTAAGTGAATGAGTTGATTTAAAAAACGACGTCGCTCCAGAGTAGTCCATTACGACTATTCTGGAGTACAATATACAAAAAACAAAGAATTTTCGTTTGGTGGGTGCATAGGGATTCGAACCCTAGACCGGCTGATTAAGAGTCAGCTGCTCTACCAACTGAGCTATACACCCATAACAAGAAGTTGTGGCGTGTTTATAGACCTCAACAATTTCCGCTTCAAGAAAAAAGCCTAAGCATTTTAACCGTGTTGGAAAACTCTCCATACATGAAAATCAGCGTAACACCTATACGCATCAGCACATATCCATACAATGCGCGCAACATAATTACCATCAATCGCAACTTTAGTGTGCGAATGAAGCTATCGGCATCATTAATTTTCAAGTTACGCCTTTTTCACGCAACAATTAAAAAAACACTTGACCAGACAGCCATATGGCGGTTAGGTATTTTTATCTTATGGCAACGACGCTATAGATTCATCTGATTATTTCTCAGGTGAACACCACCAATAGTTCAAAGGAGATGGGGCAACAGCCTCATAGATTAAAATGCTAACTTCTATTCTTCTAGTGGTGGTGGGTATGCGCGTCGCCTGGGTGGAGTAACCACCCGGATAAGGTAGACGCGCACAGGAGCCAAATGGCTCCTTTTTTATTGGCTAGTTTTCAAATTGCATTCAAATGCTCAACGAGTACTAAGGTAACAAGGACGAGAAAATGACAAGGGAGATGACAGGCGCGGAGATGGTTCTCCAGGCACTGCGTGATAATGGAGCAAAGCACGTTTTTGGCTATCCAGGCGGTGCAGTGCTTCCTATCTATGACGCCATCTGTCAGCAAGAGGACATTGAGCATATCCTCGTGCGTCATGAACAAGGTGCCGGACATGCTGCAGAAGGTTATGCCCGCGCAACCGGCAAAACAGGCGTGGCTTTGGTCACTTCGGGACCGGGTGCCACCAACATGGTGACAGCGCTAACAGATGCCATGCTGGACTCAATCCCGCTCGTTTGTATTACCGGACAGGTTCCAACCAACCTGATTGGTACGGATGCTTTCCAAGAATGCGATACCGTAGGCATCACCCGCCCTTGCACCAAGCACAACTGGCTGGTGAAAGACGTTAAGGATTTGCCACGTATTATGCACGAGGCGTTCCACGTAGCGTCCTCTGGTCGCCCCGGTCCTGTCGTTGTCGATATTCCAAAAGATGTCCAATTCGCCACGGGAATTTATGAGGAACCGACACCGGTTCACAGCCAACACAAAAGCTATCACCCGCAAGTTAAGGGCGATATGAATGCTCTTCGCGCTGCTTTGCAATTAATGGCTGAAGCTAAAAACCCTGTGTTTTATACAGGTGGTGGCGTTATCAACTCCGGTCCGCAAGCCAGCCAGTTACTGCGTGAACTGGTAGAGGTTACCGGTTTCCCAATCACTTCCACTTTGATGGGGCTTGGTGCTTACCCAGCTTCTGGCAAGCAATGGTTGGGCATGTTAGGCATGCACGGCACCTATGAGGCCAATATGGCCATGCATGAATGTGACGTGATGATCTGTATCGGTGCCCGTTTTGATGATCGCATCACCGGGCGTCTTGATGCCTTTTCACCTAACTCCAAAAAAATCCATATCGATATTGACCCGTCTTCAATAAACAAAATTGTTCATGTCGATATTCCTATCGTTGGCGATGTTGCCCACGTGCTGGAAGATATGGTCCGCATCTGGCGCGCCTCGAACTACCAGGCCCTGCCTGCAAATAGCGAATGGCAGCAGCAAATTAGTAAATGGCGTGCTCGCAATTGCTTGGCTTACACCAACAGTTCCGATGTCATCATGCCTCAGTTCGCCCTGCAACGTCTAGGCGCCGCTTTGAAAGGTAAAGACTACTTCATCTCTACAGAAGTGGGTCAGCACCAAATGTGGGCTGCTCAATTCTTGCATTTTGAAGAACCAAATCGCTGGTTAACCTCTGGTGGCTTTGGTACCATGGGCTATGGCTTGCCAGCTGCAATTGGTGCGCAAGTAGCACACCCCGACGCGATATGTGTCAACGTTGCGGGTGACGCTTCAATCCTGATGAACATTCAGGAAATGTCGACAGCCGTTCAGCATGGGCTCTCTCCCAAAACCTTTATTTTGAACAATAGTTACATGGGCATGGTGCGCCAATGGCAACAATTGCTCCATGGCAACCGCATGTCCCACTCCTACACCGACAGTCAGCCTGATTTTGTAAAGCTGGCCGAAGCCTATGGCGGCACAGGTATTAGAGTAACCAAACCGGACGAACTGGATGATGCAATTGAACAGATGATAACAACACCGGGTCCGGTATTGTTTGACTGCTGTGTCGCCCAACTGGCAAACTGTTTCCCAATGATCCCATCGGGCAAAGCTCACAATGATATGCTGCTGCCGGATGAAGCCACCGATGAAGCCGTTGCCAATGCCATCGATGAAGATGGCAAGTTTCTGGTTTAGGATGGGAGGAGTTTAATTATGAATGCACAAAATGTTGATGCCCTATCGGCCTATTTCCTAGCAGAAGTCAGCGACGTCAAGGAAACACATACCCTTTCCATCATCGTGGATAACGAACCGGGTGTGTTGGCCCGTGTCATCGGTCTTTTCTCTGGCCGTGGTTACAATATCGATTCGCTATCTGTGGCCGAAACCGAGCACGAAAAGCACCTATCGCGTATCACCATCGTAACGACCGGTACACCGCAAATCATTGAGCAAATTCGCCATCAGCTAGACCGCATCGTACCAGTACACCGAGTGCGTGATCTCAGCGTAGAGGCGCATCGAAAAGGCCACGAAAAACCGCTCGAGCGGGAATTGGCCCTTATTAAAGTGCGCGGCATAGGTGAAAAACGCTTGGAGGCATTGCGCTTAAGTGAGGCATTTCGTGCGGTAGTCATAGATGCCACCACAGAGCACTTTGTTTTCGAGCTCACCGGCCGTACCCGCAAAATTGACCAGTTCATCGAAATTCTCAAGCCTCTCGGTCTTGTAGAAGCATCCAGAACCGGTGTTGCTGCGTTAGGTCGAGGCCCAAGCGCCATGCGCGACTAATACAGCGAACAATGCGGGCATGTAATTCGTGCCCGCATTTGCCTATTCTATCTCACATACCAGTGACAAACTGGCCAAACCCCTCTTTCCACCTATACTTGAGATACTTTAAATATAATCCCTATAATAGAATGGGTAATATTCTATTTAACTAGCAGCTAGGGGATTGTTCTTCCAAATATGAAGGTGGTAGTTATTTCACTATCTGCTCTTGATATCAGGGAGTTCAGGAGCTTTGGGGCAATAATATTCGTGATTATGGAAAACCAATGACATCGACAAGCCGTCTCTCAGTTAACGTGAATGCCGTCGCTATGCTGCGCAACCGCCGCGATTTGCCATGGCCAAGCGTCACCAATTTGGCTTCTATTGCTTTAAATGCAGGTGCAAAGGGGATTACCGTACACCCAAGGCCCGATGAACGGCATATAAGAAGAACTGATGTTCATGAGCTTGCAAATGTTATTTTCAATCAATTCCAAGGCAAAGAGCTGTGTCTGGAAGGTTATCCAGACAACAACTTCTTAGATCTTGTCGAAACGGTTAAGCCCTCGCAAGTTCTTTTTGTTCCAGATGACCCAAGCCAGACAACCTCAGATCATGGCTGGGACTTTTCGACTCACATGGATTTGTTAAAAGATGTAATCTCGGTCGCCAAAAGCTGGGGGGTTAGGACATCATTATTTATTAACCCTGATGAAAGTCAGCCAGAACTGGCAGCCCAAGCAGGAAGTGATCGAATAGAAATATTTACCGGCCCATATGGTGCTTGCCCTGTCGCCTCACCAGCTTCCTTACTTGAGTTGGAAAAACTGGTAAAAACTGCTGAAGCTGCAAGAGATTGTAACTTAACTGTTAATGCAGGACACGACCTCACAGTAGATAACCTACCTGCCCTAATTCAGCGTGCCCCATATATCGGTGAAGTATCCATTGGCCATGGCTTCACCGCAGACGCACTCATCTTTGGTTTTGCCGAAAGCGTAAAACGCTACCGTAAAGCTCTGGGCGAAATAGGCTAACCATTATGAGCCCCGCAATGCGGGGCTTTAAGCTGCTCTTTTTAACGAGCTAGCGCTTGACTTCTGGGTTAAACAAAACCAGCTTGTCTTTTTAAAAGCATCTACGCCCAATCGAGTTAAAACAGCGGCAGCAGATTGCTTTAGGCCTTCTTCAAGTTTCATAATGACCACCTTTCAAACGAGCTCTTTTGCAAAATACATCTCAATCCAAGAACCATGATAAGAGCTCTTTTCTAATATAGAATTACTTTCAAGCTCTTTGGTAAACTCTTTAAGAAACTTTAAGTCCGCAGGACTTCGCAAATGAACCTTAGCACAATTCAAATCCGGTATCTCTCTACAAAATTTTATAAGTGAACCCATAAACGCAACTAATGCTTCAACAAAGTCATCAAATGTGCCAGCACAGTCAATATTAGGACACAGTTTCATGTGGCGGACTCTAGCGACCGTACCCGTATGATTAGGAATTTTTGCCAAATTGATGAAACAGGCAATTGAATTCTGATCATCGTTTGTAACGAAAGTACCACTGCGGTCAACATCTTCAAGGAGATCTTCTAGTACTTTTAAGTTATCAAAGACTTCGTCTTCACTAATATTATTCTTTTCAGCTTGCACAATCCAACAACGAGAAAATTCTTGCCAAGTGCCATCTTGTTTGGAAACCCTCACGAATTTCATACTTAACTCCCAGAGTAACTAACATGGAGAAAATAGCATGCAATACTGGAGGTAAAACCTGTCAATTTTCGCATCGTTGAATAAGTAGTATTACGTTATTACCCTCAGGTGTGAATTGCTTGCTAACCTCCCAAACATCACTTTTGCTTTGGGAGGAGCACACTATGTCAAAAATCCTTATGATCACCGGCGACTTTACCGAGGACTATGAAACAATGGTCCCATTTCAGGCGCTACAGGCCATGGGCCATAGCGTGGATGCTGTTTGCCCGGATAAGAAAGCCGGAGACACTGTCGCCACATCAATTCATGACTTTGAAGGTGATCAGACTTATACTGAAAAACGCGGTCATAACTTCACACTCAATGCAAACTTTGACCAAGTAAGCGCCGAGGAGTACGACGCCCTCATAATTCCAGGAGGCCGTGCGCCAGAATACCTACGCCTCAATGAACAAGTTTTGAAAATGGTTCAACACTTCTTTGCCACCAACAAACCTGTAGCCGCAATCTGCCATGGCGCACAGTTACTTGCTGCTGCCAATGTTATCAGTGGGCGTAAGTGTTCGGCTTATCCCGCTTGTAGCCCAGAGGTAAAACTCGCTGGGGCAGAGTACGCCGATATTGCTATCGATAGCGCAGTAACTGACGGTAACCTAGTCACTGCTCCAGCTTGGCCTGCACATCCGCAGTGGTTGCAACAGTTTAACGCCCTACTTTGAAATACATGATTCTCCGTATATAACAGATATATAACGACGGGGAGCGAGTGATGTGTGAGCTATTTATTAATGCAGACAGCAAATTATGGCAAAACACCACCCGTTCCCTGCGCATCAATGGCGTTGTGACCAGCTTACGTCTGGAAAATGCATTCTGGTCTCACCTGCAAGAAATCGCTCAAAGAGACGATCTCACTTTGCCCCAGCTACTTGCCCGCCTCTATCAAGAATCGCTTGAGGCCGGGCACGACCTTACCAACTTTGCTTCATTCCTACGCGTTTGCTGTAGTCGTTACCTTGCCTTGCAAATCACAGGCGACATACCAGTCCAGCCAGATGTTAGCCTCTCAAGTCTTGATTCTAAAACCATCCTACAAAGAGAACATATCCAATCTCAAGCAATGGTTTAGCAATCAATTACTAATTATGATGCTCTTAAAACCTGTTTTTTATAATAATCAAAAATATTTCGTCACATAATTGTATTTTTCACTTGCAGCCTAAGCTCAAATTTGCCATACAGGAACCGTACCGTACGGTACTGATTATTGAAGGATTTTTTCGTGAACGACACCGCACAACAGTTTACAACAAGACAAACAGCCGTTTTGGATGCTGCTCTGTCCCTGTTGGTAGATGGCGGCGAAAAAGCCCTGACAACAGCAGCAATTGCCAAAGAGGCTGGTTGCTCGAAAGAAAGTTTATACAAGTGGTTTGGTGATCGTGATGCGCTGTTAGCTGCCATTATATCCCGTCAAGCCAGTAAGGTCAGAATTCCGCAAGCGCCCAAGCTTTCGTTCACCGAAATGGCACTACACGAAGCTCTGGTCGATTTTGCCCATAATCTTCTGCAGGTTATCTGTAGCGAGGTTTCTATTGCTCTCAACCGGCTGGCCATATCACAAGCCAGCAAAGGCGATTACACACTGGGAAAAACATTGTTAAACCGTGGCCGCGGTCATATTGGCGCGCAGACCACCGTCTTGCTGCGACAGGCAGAGGCCGCGGGATTTTTAAAGTTTGACAGCGCCGAAGCGGCCTATCAGGTTCTCTACGGCCTCGTCCTGCAAGACATTCAGTTGCGCGTGCTGCTTGGTGACAGCTTGCGCCCTGAAGAGCAAAACCTGAAACAGCTTGCAGAGGTGGCTGTAAACCACTTCTTAAAGCTCTATCAAACTAACTAACTTGCAAAGCCTGCACACCGCAAGCTGCGCTATTAAGGGACCTAAGAAAATGCGCGTTTACTACGACCGCGATTGCGATCTGAACCTGCTTAAAGGCAAAAAAGTTGCCATCATCGGTTACGGCTCTCAAGGCCGCGCCCACGCAATGAACCTCAAAGATAGCGGCGTAGAAGGCATTGTTATTGCTCTTCGTGAAGGCTCTACAACCCGCCTGAAAGCAGAAGCAGACGGCTTCATCTGTAAAACAGTTGCCGAAGCTGCTAAAGAAGCCGACCTGATGATGATGGCTACGCCTGATGAGCTGCAAGCCGACATCTGGAAAGACGAAATCGCTGCAAACATCCGTGACGGCGCTGCAATCGCATTTGCACACGGTCTGAACGTTCACTTCGGCCTGATCGAGCCAAAAGCATCTATCGACGTACTGATGGTTGCACCAAAAGGCCCAGGCCACACCGTGCGCGGCGAATACCAGAAAGGCGGCGGTGTACCTTGCTTGATCGCAGTTCACCAAGACGCAACCGGCAATGCAAAAGACCTTGGTCTTGCATACGCATCCGGCGTTGGTGGCGGCCGCTCCGGTATCATCGAAACCTCCTTCCGCGAAGAGTGTGAAACCGATCTGTTCGGTGAGCAAGCTGTCCTCTGCGGTGGTCTGGTTGAGCTGATCCGCGCTGGCTTCGAAACCCTCACAGAAGCTGGTTACGCACCGGAAATGGCTTACTTCGAGTGTCTGCACGAAGTGAAACTGATCGTTGACCTGATCTACGAAGGTGGCATCGCCAACATGAACTACTCCATCTCCAACACCGCTGAGTGGGGTGAGTATCAGACAGGCCCACGCATCGTAACTTCCGAAACCAAAGCGGAAATGAAGCGCGTACTGGACGAAATCCAGAACGGCACCTTCACCTCCGAGTGGATCCAGGAATACAAAGCTGGCGGCGCGAAGTTCAAAGCAACCCGTCGTCTGAACGACGAGCACCCAATTGAAGAAGTTGGTGCGAAACTGCGCGAAATGATGCCATGGATTTCCGCTGGCAAACTGGTTGACAAAACCAAGAACTAATTGAGTTCATTCGCCTTCGCGCGGATTGTACCTGCGCGAAGGCACCCTTTGGTGCAATGCACTGCCGATAAATGAGCAGTGTCACCTTCCAGAAAATACTAAAGCCCGGTCAAAAACCGGGCTTTAGTATTTGAAGACCATAAGAGCTTAAGCCCTTGCTGTCATTTTTTGGAAGACGGGGCTTAACAACTGCATCACATCACAACGCTGTTCTTGCTGTAATAGATTTTCGCGAAAGTAAAAGTCCAACCGATTAAGAATAACCCTTGCCCCAATATTGTCCGGATGCACTTTGGCAATTAAATGGGTGAAATAGGTGTTTTCAAAGAACCAGTTTACAAGAGCCTCGGTCACTTCACTGGCATACTTTTGCCCCCAGTAAGGCTCTGCCAAATAAAATTCCAGCTCAACTTCACTTGTTTCCTCACAAAGTGAAAAACCTGCACAGCCAATTGCTTCGCCGCTATGCAAAACCATCTTCCACATACCAAACCCGAGACGAGCTTCGTTACGTAGGTTCATTTGTAGCTTTTTGCGCACAGCTTGATGATCAAGGTGAACAGTGGCGGGTTGGCGAAAGCGGTTAACACTCGCATTCTCGTGCAGCTCATACAGCCATGGCAAATCTTTCTCGCCTAAGCGCTGAATGCGCACGCGCTCTGTCTGCACAATTGGATCCCGATTCAAAGGTACACTCCATATATTCTAGGGCAGCTCCAAAACTACCATCATCAAATGACTAGAGAGGGTTAATCTCACCAATCATATATTTAGTGACCTTTGCCGCTTATTATTGCCCATTGTTCTTATCTATGAGTACCCAAGGCGTTGGCCACTGCCCCCAGATAGCCTATTCCTAATTTTAGGCAAGACGAATGTACCCTGAAATTTCATGTGAGATATTATTACGCACCTTATCCAAAAGTCGCAGGACTACACCGCTTGTAGTAGCACTTAGGAAATGCGCATTTTTTAAAGAAAAACAAACACGAGAAGCCCTAAAACTAGTAGGAGCCAGTGAAGAAAAACCTCTCACACTGGCTCCAACCAATAGGAGCAACAGCTCCGCCGCAACTTTAAATCAATAAAATCAATAGATTACACAAACCAATAACAGCAGATCTTGTGATAATACTTTTCAAGGCATTTGTCACCAATTTTATTGTTGCCAAAAGTTGCCCAAACGAGCAAACCCTTGATCTATCAAAGCGAACCTGAAGGATTGCCCACTTGGTATAGCGCCAGAATTTGTTTCACAAAACCGTCAGCAGCAACCTTATCTAAGGGATCAAGCATTGGCCAGCCAGAAAGTTGCCCCTTAAAAAAGGTCATTTGCCGTTTGGCATAGCGTCGCGTTTCTGTTTTAGCTTTGGTGATTGCCTCCTCAAACGACAGCTCCCTAGCATGCGCTTGTGCCAACTGCGCCACGCCAATAGCTTTCATGATAGGTAGATGGCGCGCTATCGGCCGTGACCATAAAGCAACCGCTTCATCAACAGCCCCCAGCGCTAACATACTGTCAAAACGCTGGTGAATACGCTCATGTAACACAGACCGTTCTGGAGCCAATATCACTCGTTGGCATTCTTCTACATTTAAAATAGGTTTGCTTTTGGTTTGTTGCCAATAACTGAGCGATTGGCCGGTACTATCAATCACCTCAAGCGCCCGTACCAACCTTTGCGTATCTCCTGCATGTAATCTGGCAGCCATGACTTCATCTCGCTGTTGCAGCGCCTCATATAAAGCCCCCTCTGTACAATCCTGCGAGAAATCCCGCCAATACTGGCGAATCCTACTATCAATATCGGGCATTAGCGAGAACCCTTCACAGGCTGCTTTAAAGTAGAGCCCGGTGCCGCCGACCACAACAACCGGCCGCTGTTGCTCTTGTGCCAGCACATATTCCCTTGAAAATTCCTCAACCCATCGCATCACATTATAAGGCTCATCACAGCCCACATGGCCAAACAAAACATGTTTAGCCTGTGCCATTTCATCAGCATTGGGCCGTGCGCTCAAAATAGAAAGGTCACGGTAAATCTGCATGGAATCAGCATTCACCACCACTGCATCAAGCGCCTCGGCTATTTTTAATGAAAGTGCTGTCTTGCCGCTGGCCGTTGGTCCGGCTATCAACACCGTAAACGGGGGTTTCTCCCCTTCTGTTACCAAAGTCATCTGAGAGCCATTTATGCCTTTTGTTGTCACGCTCATTTCCAATCCAGCCACACCAGCAATTAACGGCGATATAACAACCGCAGTTAAACAGCTCATGCCTGCCAGCACGCAAGCAAAAACGCTACATGCCGGCGTTGCCCTAGACCTAATCTGCCATGATAGTATGCCAGATAGCAACTTGCTGCATAAGATACGCGAGCAGCTCTCTCATGCACCAATCGATTGCCATTTGCAACCAAGTGAGGGCCGTCGCAAAAAGCTTTTGATCGCCGATATGGATTCCACCATGATCCAGCAAGAGTGTATTGACGAGCTCGCCGCTGAACTAGGCATAAAAGAAAAAATCGCCGCAATTACCGAAAGCGCCATGCGCGGTGAAATCGAATTTGAACCGGCGCTGAAAGAGCGTGTCGCGCTGCTTAAGGGCTTAGCGACAAACATTATCGGCCAAACCATCGAAAATCGCATTACGCTTACCCCTGGAGGTAAAACGCTGGTCAACACCATGAAACAAAACGGAGCCTATACAGCACTTGTTTCTGGTGGCTTTACCGCTTTCACCAGTGTAATTGCCACGATCTTGGGCTTTCACGAAAATAAAGCCAACATTCTGCTAGAAACCGACGGCCAGTTGAGCGGCGAAGTCGCCATGCCTATTCTTGGCAAACAGGCTAAGCTGCAGCGCCTCAACGAAATCATGCAGGAACAAAACCTCGCAGATGAAGAAACTCTCGCTGTGGGTGATGGTGCCAACGATCTTGCCATGATCGAAGCAGCCGGTCTTGGGGTTGCTTTCCACGCCAAGCCAGCTGTTGCTGCCAAGGCAGATGCCTGTATCAACCATTCAGATCTCACAGCATTGCTCTATCTTCAAGGCTATACAAGCAGCGAGTTTTCGCAGTAAAAACAGCCTTTGAAGAACTCGTGAAACACGGCCATCAGAATCATCGCGTAGCCCTCAAACAACAAGGGCTACGCATGATCACTACTCCAGACGTAGTGCGACAAAGCGTAAATCACCAGCACCACTAGAGACCAGAAGCAATGCCGAGCGACGGCCATTATTCTTGAGCTGCTGAATGCTTTGCACCACATCCTCAGAAGAAAAAACAGGCTCCTGCGCAATTTCAACAATCACATCCCCGCGGCGAATACCTTTATCATCCGCCACACTACCAGAGACGACAGAAGTCACAATAACCCCTTCAACCTCACTGGAAACGCCAAATTGCTTGCGGCTCTCATTGTCTACCGCCAAAAGCTTCATACCCAAAATATGGTCCGTGTTCTCGCTCACCAAACCATCATCCTGTTTTATCGTGCTTTTTTCATCAGCTTCTTGCAGGCGCTCCACTTTGGTTTCAAGCTCTACTTTTTTCCCGCGCCGAAACACCAAAACCTTTACAGTAGTACCAATCGCCGTCTCGGCGACCCGCCGTGGCAAGTCACGCATACTCTTAATCTCGGTAGTATCAAATCGTAGGATTACATCACCGGGCATAATGCCTGCGGCTTTGGCAGGTCCTTCAGCACTCACATTAGCAACCAACGCCCCGCGAGCGCGATCCAATCCGAGGCTCTCTGCAATCTCCTCACTAACTTCTTGAATACGCACACCAATCCAGCCACGCCGTGCTTCACCATATTCACGCAGTTGCGTGATAATCTTGGTCGCCGTATCAGCCGGTATAGCAAAGCCGATACCTATCGACCCACCGGAGGGCGAAAATATCGCAGTGTTGATGCCCACGACTTCGCCGTCCATATTAAACAATGGACCACCAGAGTTTCCGCGGTTTATCGAGGCATCCGTTTGAATGAAGTTGTCATAGGGACCCGCATTGATATTGCGGTTTCTTGCCGAAACAATTCCAACAGTGACCGTCCCCCCCAAACCAAACGGGTTTCCAATGGCCATAACCCAATCACCAACCCGTAGTTTTTGCGAATTACCAAATCCTGCTTCTTTTAACGGCGCCTTAGGCTCCACCTTTAAAACCGCAAGATCGGTTTTCTCATCCACACCCAATACTTTGGCTTGTAGTTTGCTGCCATCATTAAAGTTCACCGTGATCGCATCAGAGCCTTCAATCACGTGGTTATTGGTAACAATAATACCTTGCTTGCCGTCAATAACAAAACCCGAGCCAAGCGATTGCACTTTGCGTGGTCCCTCGCCAGGAATATCGTCATTGTAATAATCTTCAAAAAACTCTTGGAAGGGAGAGCCCTCGGGTATTTCAGGCAAACCAGGGCTTTTACGCGAAACTACCTTTTGCGCCGTCGAGATATTCACAACAGTATCCGCCAACTCATCGGCCAAATCTGCAACTGAAACCGGACCTTGAGCTTGAGCATCAACACTTAGAGCAAAACCACCAAGGCACAGCATTAATATCGTCAACAAACTCGCTAGAGCATGCATTCGGGCACTGCTCCCTTTACGAATAAAACGCATCAATCGGCTCCTGTTACTTGCGCAATCGCTTCAGATGACAATTACGCTCTACTATGGGTATTATTGGTTAAGAAAAGTGCCTTGGCCACCAATAATTGCGCCAGGTTTTTAGCATTGTCTATTCTTGGCATTCTGCCCTGAAAAACGCAGGGCCTCTTAAAGAAAGCACCTGTTCCAGTTAGAGAATTAAAAACAAAATGCTTACAAAACCCACAGTTATTAATCCAAAAACATCATGGCAAAGTATTGGCTCGATATACAAAAAGCGGGGCCTATGGCCCCGCCTGAAAGTTCTATGAGTATCTCTAGCCTCGCACGAGCCATACAATGGCAACGCCGATAGCTAAAAAAACCGTACCGCCAACCCGCATCGCGCTTGCTGGCATTTCCTGTATCTGTGACAAAAACCGTTTAAGCTGTTCTGGAAAGAGCGCATATAACAGCCCTTCCAGAACAAACACCAGTCCCACAGCCACAATCCATTCACTCATTACTGGGCTGAAGCTCCAGAATGCGTTGGCAACTTGCCATTCTGGCTACCGAAATAGCGGAAGAAGTCGGAATCAGGTGACAACACCATAGAGGTATCCCCGCCCTTCATAGACTTCTCGTAGGCTTGCATAGAGCGATAGAACTCGAAGAAATCAGGATCGGCAGAATAGGCTTCCGCATAAATTCTGTTGGCCTCGGCATCGCCCTCACCGCGTAGAATTTCCGCATCCCGCTGTGCTTCCGCCAGCAACACAGTTGCATCGCGATCAGCGCGGGAACGAATACGCCGTGATTGCTCTTCACCCTCAGCGCGGATTTCTTCAGCTTCACGTTGACGTTCAGTCTGCATACGGCGGAAAACAGCCTGCGAGTTGGCTTCAGGCAAATCTGCCCGACGGATTTTCACGTCAACCACATTCATACCAATATTCGCAGCCTGAATTTCAACAGAGCGGCGAATTTTTTCCATCAAGTCCGCACGATCATCACGCACCACTTGCGTAAACGTCGCTTTACCCAATTCATCGCGTAGGGAGGACTGTAAGAATGTGGCCAAACGGCTAGCCCCTTCGCGCACATTGTTAACTGTCTGGAAAAACTTGATAGGGTCTTCAATACGATAACGCGCAAACGCATCAACCACCAGACGTTTTTTATCCGAGGCAATGACCTCTTGCGTCGGCATATCAAGATTCAAAATACGCTTATCGATATATACAACCGATTGCCAAGGCATTTTGAACTGCAAGCCTGGTTTGGTGTGCTGACCGCGTACTTCACCAAATTGCAACACCAACGCCTGCTGTGCTGGTGTTAAAGTAAACACACACCAGTAAAGCACCACAGCAACACCAGCAAGAACAACAGCAAAAATACTAGATTTCATAATTAATTGCTCCCGTTGCTGCGTTTATTCAGCTGGTCAAGTGGCAAGTAAGGCACAACCCCGTTGCTCTCGCCAGAACCATCAATGATGATCTTTTTATTCTTCGCCAAAACATCTTCCATGGTTTCAAGGTAAATACGCTGGCGTGTTACATCAGGCGCTTTTTCATACTGCTCGCGAACGCTGGTAAAGCGTGCTGCTTGACCCGTTGCATCAGCCACAACCTTGTCTTTATAGGCGCTTGCCGCTTCCATTACCCGCGCCGCGTTACCGCGTGCTTCCGGAACAATTTTATTGGCGTATTTTTGCGCTTCGTTCTGAATACGCTCTTGGTCGGCCCGTGCAGCTTGCACATCACGGAATGCTTCAATCACCTGTGCAGGAGGGTCAACCTTTTGCATTTGTACGTTAATGATTTGAACACCGGCTTGATAATCATCCAATGTCTTTTGCATCAAATCCATAACAGCTTGCTGGATTGGCGCTCTGTTTTCGGTCAAAACACTATCGATTTTGGAATTACCAACCACTTCACGCATCGCACTTTCGGCAACGGCCTTCACAGTGCGTGTCGGATCCTGCACATTGAACAGGAATTCGCTCACACCAGTTGGGCTGCCTTGTATGCGCCACTGAACTTTAAAGTCCACATCAACGATATTTTCATCGCCGGTAAGCATTAGGCTTTCTTCAGGCACATCACGGGTAGAAACGCGGCTCCGGCTAATGCTTTCTTGCAGGCCAACGGTAATCTCGCGCACGCGCAAAACTTCCGGCGTTTCAACGGAGCCAATCGGGTATGGCCAGTTGTAATTCAAACCCGGTCCGGTTTGGCCCGTAACCTTACCGAATACAAGCTCAACGCCAACCTCACTAGGTTCAACTCGGTAAATACCTGTAAGCCCCCACAAGAAAAGCCCCACAAGTACAGCAATAATAACGCCCATGACGCCAAAACCGCCACCACCTGGGATCATTGTTTTCAAGTGGTCCTGACCTTTTCTCAAGATCTCGTCAAAGTCAGGGGGCGTATTGTTGTTTCCACCGCTGCGCTGTGGTCCGCCGCCCCATGGGCCACCGCCACCATTGCCGCCGCCAGGGTTGCCCCAAGGGCCGCCATTTCCGCCCCCGCCACTCTGATTGCTCCAAGGCATATATAGTTCCTCTTAATTACACTGCCAGCGTCCTGACAAAACCATACGACTCACACCAAGATATTGTCTCTAGGTTAGCCGTTGCTTACCAATTATTGCAATTACGGTATTCCTGCTGTTTACACGCAAAACCCCGCCATAACTGCCCGCATAATTGGCTTTCCTAGAAAGGTGGGTCTAATGCTTGATAAAACAAGTTGCACAACTGCAAATTAGTGTCAGTTTTACCACAAAAGCACTAATTGGCCCGTACTATCTGGATTATTAAGCTGTAATCCCGTGTTTTCTTCACGCAAAACTTCGGCGCATCAATATGTGCTCAATGCCATCCTCAAGGAAAACCTCTCCCACGGCCTCAAAGCCTGCCGCCTTATAAAGCGCTTGCGCATAAACTTGTGCTTCCAGCTCAATTGGGCATCGCGGTGCTTTATTTTGGCAATATTCCACAGCAAGCGAGAGCATTTTCTGGGCAACCCCTTGCCCTCGGGCCGCTTTATCAACCACCACGCGGCCAATTTTGCTCGCCTTGCCCTTTGCTGCATCACCAAGGAAAACCCTTAGGTATCCCGCCAGTTCTACACCGTCCTCACCTTGTGTATATAGTAAATGCCAAGCCTTACCATCTTCCCCGTCAGTATCCGGGTAAGGACAAGCTTGCTCAACAATAAAAACATCCTGTCGCAATTTCAAAACCGCATATAACTGCTGAACAGTCAGACGATCAAACGCATGCCAAGTAAACACGCCACTCATAATCAGCTCCCATTCTTACGCCGATAGATTTCAAGGCGCGTATCCGCACTATCTTTTGCCCCACGCTCAAAGCATCGTGTTTCTTCTAAATCCCAATTCTCTAAGGAAATTTCAGGAAAATATGTATCCCCTTCAGGCGTTGCCAGCACACGGGTGATATACAGTTTCTCGGCAAGCGGCATGGCATACTGATAAATCTGCCCCCCGCCAATAACCATGACTTCATCCCGGGCATATTCATGCCCATCAGGAGAAGCCGACTGGCACAGCGCGAGCGCCGCTTCAACACTGGCAACCACTTCGGTGCAATTCGCTTGAAAACTGGTATCCCTGCTAATGATGATATTGCGCCGTCCAGGCAAAGCTTTGCCAATCGAAAGAAATGTTTTACGCCCCATTATGATGGCCTTACCCATGGTTATAGAGCGAAAAAACTTCAAATCCGTCGAAATCGACCAGGGCATTTTATTCGCAGCGCCAATAACGCCATTTTCAGCCACCGCAGCAATCAGCGATATCAGCGCCATACCATCCTCATCTGTCTATTTTCTTTTGAAGTTACGAGAGCGTGTTCCCGAAAAGTGGAAGCCGGTTTTCGGGAATACGCATCAATATAATTGATTTAAGCAGTTTGAATGCTTCTATGAATTAGCCAGCTGCATTAAGCGCGTTGGTTCCAACACTGCAATTCTATCTTTTCAGCATCAGTTATCTCAACCAAACCATAGGCACAGGTTTTGAGTTTGATGTTCACATCCTTTGGCACATGAGAAAGTGCCTGCAATGCAAAACGTGCAATACCGTTACTGGTCACCAGAAGAATGCACTGGTCTTCAGGTCCTTTTGCAACCTTGCTAAAAAACTCTTGCCAACGGGCCACGACAGCCGGCGGATCAATCAACCACCCCTGTGGGGGAATAGCCTCTTCTTCCCATGCTTTCAATGCAGCCGCGCCGATACGCGCCACCACATCCTCTTCAGGGCGATTTTCGTCGGGACCATAATCAACTTCGGTCAAGAACGGCAGAGCGCTAAGCTCTATTTCCCCACCTTGCGCATCAAGCACAGCCAAAGCGGTTTGCCGTGTACGTTGTAACGGCGAGCAATAAGCCCGTGTAAACGCCACGCCTTGCTGCGCAAAATGCGCTGCAAGTGCCTGTGCCTGCTCCTGCCCGGAATTAGAAAGCGGTAAATCGGTGCGCCCGCCCACCCGGGTCACCACATCCCCTTTATCAAAGGTATTGCCATGTCTTGCAATAAACACCTGCCTCATAGCAGCGCCTCCAGCTCTTCATAGGGGTCACCAAGTTCGCCAATGAGCTTTTCCGCCATTACAGCATCCGCCGGAGTATCAACCCCAGACATGGAAAGCTTCGGCGCATCTACCAGCTCCGCGTGAATAGCAAAACCGTTCTCTAAAAAACGAAGCTGTTCAAGACCTTCAAGCGTCTCGTAATGCCCCACGCCAGAGGATGTAAAGTTCTTTAAGGCAGCCATTGTGTAGCCATAAAGCCCAATATGTCGGAAGACAGGCGAGAGTAACGATTTTTCGCGCAGTACTTCCTCTTTTCTTATGGCCGGCAGAATATTCTTGGAAAACCAAAACGCCCTACCCGCCGCATCTCGCACACAAGTTGTGCCGGAAAATGGCTGTTCTTGTTTATGCGCCCGCAATACATCAAGCGCTTCCCAGTCCAGCTGAATAACCGGTGTGAAAACATCGGCCGCAATGCCGCTTTGCGCCGCTACAATAAGGCGCTCCACATGCGCAACTGGCGTAAACGGTGCATCTCCTTGCAAGTTCAAGACAAAATCATACGCCTGTCCCATGGCCAGAGCTGCAGCCAAAGCCCGGTCGGTACCCGATGGCAACTCAGGTGCTGTCATTACATATGGCAAGTCAAGCTCGCGGCAGTGGTTGCTGACCTCTTCGCTATCCACAGCGACCACATAATCGGCCCCCGTACGTTTCGCAGCAACTTTTGCAATTTGCGCCACACGCGCCAGCAAAGTTTTACCAGCAATAAGATGCAGTGGCTTGCCAGGAAACCGGGTCGAACCAAGCCGTGCGGGAACAACAATAAGTGTTTTCATATTCACCGATCTTCCAATCGTAATGGCCACAACAACAAATTAAACAGCGACAGCAGCTTTAATATGCGGGTGCGCCTCGTAATTTTCTAGTTTGAAATCATCAAAGCTAAAGCCGAAGATATCTTTCATTTCAGGATTGATACGCATCTGCGGCAAGGCTTTCGGGCTGCGAGACAACTGCTCACGTGCTTGCTCAAAGTGGTTGGAGTACAAGTGCGCATCACCAAAACTATGAATAAACTCACCCGGTTTTAAATCACAAACCTGTGCCACCATCATGGTCAGTAGTGCATAGGAGGCGATATTGAACGGAACACCTAAAAACACATCAGCCGAACGCTGGTAAAGCTGGCAGGAAAGTCGCCCATTGGCCACATAAAACTGGAACATGGCATGGCACGGCGGCAAAGCCATTTCATCCACCAAAGCAGGATTCCAGGCAGAAACAATATGCCGTCGCCCCTCTGGATTGCGCTTAATCTGCTCAATGACTTGGCTTATTTGGTCAATCGAACGCCCGTCAGGCGCGGGCCATGAGCGCCACTGATAGCCATAAACAGGGCCTAAATCGCCGTTTTCATCGGCCCATTCGTCCCAAATCCGCACCCCATTATCTTTTAGATAAGCAATATTGGTGGAGCCGGAAAGAAACCACAACAGCTCGTGAATAATCGAGCGTAAGTGCAACTTCTTCGTTGTCACCATAGGAAAGCCATCATTCAAATCAAAACGCATTTGATAGCCGAAAACGGACCGTGTTCCAGTACCAGTTCTGTCATCACGATCAACACCATGATCAATGATATGCTGCATCAGCTCTAGATATTGCCGCACCCCTGCCTCCTGCACCTTATTTCTCTTGGGCCCTCAATAGCAAACTCCCGACAAAAGAAAAATCCAAAACATCTCTCAAGCTCCGTTATCGCCTTGAGTACATCAAGAACCTTTGGGAAAACGGCGTTTAAAGCCCGAAAACAAGGAATCCATATTTTGATTGTCAACAGTTTCAATCAGGTGGCTAACAACAGCCCTTCCATTTATGCGCACTCCGACATATATTCCCCCTGCCAGCTCGTCTGGCTATAGCAATAAACTGTCAACGCAATAAACCTATCGGACCCGGGGGCGGTACCCGGCGCCTCCACCAAAGCACAGAAGTATCGGCTGTGTTTCGGCGGGGGCGAAATAGGATCGACGAGGGCGTAAAGGTTGTGCTTTTGCTCGGCATTGTACCACCGTTATCGGGCTATTTTTATAGTTGCAAACGACAACTATGCTATGGACAACGCTGTTGCTGCGTAATGCAGTACCGGTAGTCCGCCAAGTCCCAGAGGTTTAGCTCTTTGGGCGGGGTTCGAAGGCACCTGGCAACAGAAGCCTTCACTTGAAAAATGTTGGCGGACCATATCCAGCCAACAGAACTGGGAAATAACATTTATTTAATAGCTAGCGTAAACAGCCCATGCAAAGCGCTGTGCGCTAACTTGCAAACACTAGGAACGTGGTGCCAAGCATGGCAGAAGATGAGATGCGTTACGATATAATCATTCAAGATGCCCTGCGTGGCGCAGTTCGTAAAATCTTGAACGAAGTTCTCCGCACCGGCTTACCTGGTGAGCATCATTTTTACATCGCTTTCGAAACTACAGCACCCGGTGTTAAAATCTCCAATCGGCTGAAAGAGCGTTACCCGCAGGAAATGACTATTGTCTTGCAACACCAATTCTGGGATTTGCAGGTAAATGAGCATTCTTTCGAGGTTGGCCTATCATTTGGCGGCGTTCCAGAGCGCTTATTTGTGCCATTTGCAGCCATTAAAGGCTTCTTTGATCCCTCCGTTCAATTCGCGCTTGAATTTGAGCCGGGCAAAACAGCGGAAGATATTCCTGAGGAATTCCGCTCCCATGATGCCAAGGCAAAAGCCGTCGAAAACATCCAAAGCCATATTGATGGCTTGGAAGCTGCTTTTTCTCACGCCCCTTCGACAGAGGAAAAAGAGGAAAAGCCACAAACGAGTCAACTGGCTGCTGTCCAAACCATTGAACCAGCATCCGCGCCTGAGCCAGAAACAGCACAAGTTTCACCATCGCAAAGCGACGAAGAAACAATAACTTCCTCAGAGCAGAGCGATGATAGCGAGCACAACACAGAAACTGAAGAAACGAGTGAAATCTCTTCAGCGCAAGTTGTGTCACTTGATGCTTTTCGTAAGAAGACCTAAGCTACACATCTGTCTGATAGTATCTACTTTGGATCAAAAGTGGCAAGCATGACAACAAAACTTGTCAATCTTAATCAGGTGCGAAAGCAAAAAAACAAACAGCTCGCGCAAAAAAAGGCCGAAGAAAACCGTGTTTACTTTGGCCTGACAAAGCAGCAAAGAAAAGCATTACAGCAGGAAAACAAGAGGCAACAGCAAACTCACTTGGCACATAAGCGCGAGCCAAGCGCTATTGGGGATCCCGTTTCCCCTGTAAAACCAAGGACAAAGCCCAATGGGTAGTTTGGTAAAGCGTTCCATCAGCCTGCATGGCCACAAAACAAGCGTGGCGTTAGAAGCAGAGTTTTGGCAAGGCCTTGAAGAACTTGCAAACCTCCGTCGACTCAGCTTAGCAGCCCTCATAAAAACGATTGATGATAACCGCGATCCCCTCGCCTCGCTTTCAAGCTGTATACGTGTCACAGTTTTAAAGTTCTATCACGATAATCGACAGGACCTCAGTTAATCGGCATTATCCGCTCACCGGGTAACTCTCTGTATTTGGGTATACGCCGCTGCAAAGGCTTGTCTGGCCGCTTTTGAGGCACTTGCTCCACATACCCCTGCTCTCCACTCCCCGGCAATAACGAAGGATCAACGAGGATCGCATCTTCATCAGGCAAACTGTCACCTGGCGCAACTAAAATCTTAGGCTCACCAGACGTTTTAGGCGCGCCTAGCCGCTTTACCGCATCACCAGGTACAAGCGCTTCGTGCCGGCCACCAATTACTTGCGGTGCATCTAAAGCAGGCAAGCCAATGCTGGGTTTGGCAAGAGGGGGCTGCACTGCTAAAGGGGGAGGAGCATCGCTGAGCTGCCCAGCTTTCTCGGTTGGCGTATGATCACCTTTTAAAGCCGAATTTACCTTATCTAAAAAGCTTTGCGAAACCCCTTGCGACCTGCTTTCATTACTGGGTAGCCTTAAAGGTGTAGCGGGTACTTGAGCTCCGGTATTTCCGACTGAAGGGTCAAGTTCAAGCGGATCAAGTGGCACAACTTTGATTTCAGGAGCTAAAGACGGCTGTTCTAGCTTCTTTGCCTTTTCTTGCGCTGCTCGTTCGCGCTCTAACTTTTCGAGTCTAAGCTGCTCCGCTTCATGCCGTGCCTGCTCTTCTCGCCGCAACCGCTCTTCTTCAGCTTGCTTGCGCTTCAACTCAAGTAATTTCTTTTCCTGAAGAGCAATTCGTTTTTGCTCTTCTTCTATACGCTTCACATTGTGCTCAATACTGCGCAAATTCAGGTAGGAAAGAAAAGGGGCTACATCCACATCACGAACTGGATCAAACAACGAACCACTGAACATGAACGAGGCCTGTGGGTCAGAGCCACTCACCCCGTCATCTTCTTCAGTACGTTTCATAGCGACATCGCCGCTTAACCGCCAGTTCTCCAGATCAAAAGCACCGCCACCAAAGATAGTAAGGCCATCACTTTGCACGCGAACGCTTCTTAACCGCAACCGCCCATTATCAAGGCCAATATTACCCTCGATCTGTTCAAAAGGCATAGAGCCTGCATTTAACGCCTCAACAAACACATCGTGTAAAGCGCTCTTTTCTAAAGGCAACCCTTCATCAACTGCCTTGATGGTTTCATCAAAGGCATTGGCACTCATAAAGGCCATTTCTCCATCGCTGATACTGAAGGTTCCTCCACCGGTCAATCCGGCAATCAATCCAGCGGCGGAGCGTCCCATGCCTTCAAACTCGCCAATCGCCTGCAAGCGGCCACTTGCAACCGGTTCTCCGGCCTTACGCCACATTAGCTTTGACGCATCAGCATCATCCACCCGTAACCGGCCTGTAAGTGACATACTTTGGCCATTACGTGTTAAGTCAAACGCACCTTCCAAAGCACCATCAGCATAAACGCCAGAAACGGCACTCATCGCCAGCTGATTTTCTCGCACTTTCAATTTACCTTTAGCGCCATCCAGCTCCAGCGCATTGGCAAGAAACAGCTTATCACTGGTCACATCAACATCCAGATTAACACCCGCCAACGATGAACCGCCAAGCGTTTGAATGGACCATACAGAGCTATCGGTTTCTGCAAGTCCCCATGGATCAACACCAAGTAATAAATTAATCGGCAATCGCAAATCCAGTTCACTTGTTCGCAAGTGTCCCGTGCCGCGCACAACACCGGCTTTCGTAAGCTGCCCCTTAAGATCACCCTCAATAGAAACAGAATCGATTTGCCCACGTAATTCACTAAGCGTGTATTTTCGCCCAACACCATTAAGAGATGCTTCAAGGTTCGTGGAGAGCGCCCCCTCCACAATTGGCATAACATGGCCAAATGTCATAGCGAGCGGGATTAAATCATCCGCACGTAAAGAAGCCATTGCAGTCCATTGCGCAGCACCTTTTGCTTTCATGCGGGACTGGCCTTCAACAACCAAATCAGCTCCGCCCAATTGAGCCATCAAAGTGTAGTCAATACCTGCAGAGGGCACACCTTCCAAACTTAAACGAACATCACCTGGGCTATTCTCAGCCAATGGCACTACGGCAAACCCCAACTGCTGTAGAACAGCCACGCCATCCCCGCCACCAAGGCTGACCTCACTCATATACCGTCCGTCATAAGGGCGCTGCACCTGCCCCTCGAACAAAGTATTGAAGTCAAATTCGTTAACGCCAAGGCTGCCGCTAAGACCAATATTAAGCGAGGTATTATTACTCTCCCCTGTTGCTTCAAGTTTCCCCGTCAACTTGGCCGGAGCCAACGCAGGAGCGGCCAGTGCAAGCCGCTTGATAAAGCCACTTTTAGGAGCATATTTTTGCAACAACTGCGTCAATCCAACGAGAGATGAAGCATCAAGGTCTGCGTCTATTTCTCCGGTCGGGGCTTGCCGCAAATTCCGAATAGTCCCGTGAGCGCGCACCGAAGCACCAGCTAAATTCTTGAGTCTCAGCTCATCAATAACCAGCGTATCATTCATTAAGTCAGCACGAACAATCATCGAACGGGCGCTGACCCCGCCCGCAAGCAACTCGTCGGCGTATAAGCGAAGGTTTAAATCGGCATTGCTAAGGGCTGTAAGCTCTTCCCCGGCAAATGCTTGAGCAAATCCTCGCAGCATATCCACATCAATGCGGTCACTATCCATATCAACAGCAACCAGTGGCACACCATCCTTCGTGTCCTTGTAGGAAAGCGTCCCAACACTTCGCCCGCCATCCAGATCAAGTCGTAAATCAGTAAGGCTCACTTCGCCCGGCATAGACCGTAGCCGCCCTTGCATCACAAAAGGCTTCAGCCTGCTTTCCGTAATAACGCTCTGACCAGAAATCCAGCGTGCCAAATGTCGGCTATCGCCTGAAACCAGTTTAAATTCACCGCGATAACCAGCCCCCTGATTTAAAGGTGAGGAAACCTCTAAAAAACCGTTAGTAGTAAAAGCCCCCCGCCCCGGCAGGTCCGCTTTGAGTTCGTCAATTGTCCAACCATTCGCCTGCGCACCGGCCGCCAGTTGCACATCAGCAATCACGCCGCCATTCACAACAATACTCGGCATTGTCGACCGCACATAACCGGGATAATTCAACAACGGCATTTTATTAAGGTAGCTTATAATACTGGCAAACGCATGGTTGATATTCACCGGCTCTTGCGGTCCGCCGCCAAGCAGTCGGTCCATATCAATTTGTTTGAAATCGGCCCCAAGCTCAAAGGCCGGTGTGCCTGCGAGCGTAATCACACCATTTAAATCAAGCTTAACCGAGCGAGCCTCACTTCCCACCTCAACATCAAAGGCCGAAAGTTCCACCCGGCCACTATCAGCAGTAAATTGACCATGACCATGATAAGCTACTTGCCCTTCAACAAGCTCTCCCACACGCTCAAAGGAAGCATCACCTTCATATGACAATGCCAGCGCTTGATTTTTTAAATAACCGTCTAAAGATACTTCAACAGGTACTTGCTCTGGGCGTATTTTCGATTTGACCCGAATACCGTTTTTCCCCTCGGCCCGACCCGTTGCCAGTTGCACCTCATACTTGGCCCCCTCAACATCCAAACTGCCCTCAGCTTTATAGGGGCCGCTAAGTCCACGGGCACTCACAAGAAAATTGGCATTATCGCCATGGTAAACCTTAGTGCTGCGCGCATCAGTAAGCTGAAAAGAACCATTGGTAATTTCAACACGATCAAACTGTATCTGGCTTGGGTTCATGTGCGCTAAGGCACCATCACGCGGGCTACGGCGCAAAATATCCAACTTGCCTTGCTCATCCAGCCCCATGCGCAATTGCGGCCGTTCCAGTTTCATGTTCACAACGCGCAACTCGCCATGAAACAGCGAGGGTAAGTCAAGGTCGCTTTCAAACTTGGCAATCACTAACAAGGGTGCTTCGTTATCACCCACACGAATATCACTAAAAGAAACAGAAGGCGCAGGCAGCAACCGAACCTCGACATTGCCCAATACGGCAACGTCATGCCCAAGCATACGTTCACCATACTCTTCAAATGTTGCCCGGTAAGCAGACCAGTCAATAAACATCGGTCCAACAAGAGCCGTCACCAGCGCCAGAATTAAAGCGCTGCCAATAGTGATATAGACCGAGTTCAAAGCTCCACTCCTCTTTTCAATTTAACTAAGGTGGAATAGCCTTAAAAAATCAAAGATATTGATATTAAGTCATAAACAACCATAACCGGAGCGCCAAGCACTAACATACCAAGCATCCCCACAAACCAGTATCAATTTAGCTTTAGCACGCCTACAGACAAATTTCTAAATGCGTATTCTCACTATTATTACTTAGTGGCGACTATAATCCCTTTATATAACAAGTTATCAAATACCAAAAAGGTGCCGAATGCTCATACATCCGACACCTTTAAACACATTCAGATTATACAACCCTATGCATAGTGATTTGATATCACCGCCCGTGCGATTTCACGGTTATCAATCACGCCAACCACATCCTCGACTTTTGGCTGTCGCCGTGCTTCAGAAACAACAATGCCGTAATAACGCTGCCGTTGATTCATTCGCGAAATAACCGAGTTAAACAGTGCGGCCTCAGGAGAAATCACAAAATCCTTACTCATAATATCGCCAAGCGTTCGTACTTCACCCGCTGCTGCAAGCTTGTAAAGCTCAGGCTCAAAGCACACAAAACCCGATATGTTTTGTCCGTTACTGACAATTATATACGAAGCTTGCGAATCCACCATTTTCTCTATGGCACTATTTATCGCTGTCTCCATTGGCAAGATTATGTAGTTTGTAGACATCATATCATGCGCTTGTTGCACCAAATACATATTCGTAAAGCGATTGACAGGTATTGGCCGACCGCGAGAACGCAACTTGACGGTATAAATGTTTGGCACACAAATCGCACGGCGCACACCAACAGCAATAGCAACCGCCAGCACCAGCGGAACCATAACATTGTAATCACGCGTCATTTCAAAAATCATCATGATAGCCGTCATCGAGGCACCGGTAGCACCGCCCACAACAGCACCCATGCCCACAAGTGCAAATTCGGCAACTGTAAAGCCGTTTTCAGGGAATAGGTAGCTACCAGCAAGCCCCACTAGACCGCCAATACATGCCCCCATGAATAATGATGGCGCGAAAACACCACCCGAGGCGCCGGAGCCAAGGCTAATAGAAGTTGCAAGAATTTTGGCAACCAATAGGCACCCGAGCAGTAAAAATGTTTGCGGGTTGTTATTCAAAATATCCTGAATGACACCGTAGCCCACGCCAGCCGTGTGATAATGCCCTGTAGTAACAAAAAATGCATAGCTCATACTGCCGACAATCAGCATACCAATGACATTTTGAAGGTATTCATTCACCGGTAGTGAAGGAAAAAAGTCCTCACAAGCAGCGAGCACTTTAATAAAAGAGTAGCCCACAAAACCGGCAAGCACACCAAGCACACCATAAGCTGCCAATTGAACAGGGTCGATCGCTGTAATCGGAGCAACCTCTGCCAAAGGCATCAAAAATGCCGGGTCAAGGCCAAGCACCAAGTGCCCCACATAAGTAGCCGTTGCCGTTGCAACCACCACCGGTAAAAACGTCCGCGAACTGGTTTCAGGCAACAATATCTCGACAGCAAACAACACCCCGCCGAAAGGCGTATTAAAAGTGGCGGCAATACCGGCACCGGCACCTGCTGATAGCAATGTGATTTTTTGCCAGCGACATAGATTAAACTGGCGTGCAATTGATGAGCCGAAAGATGCACCGATTTGAATAATCGGACCTTCCCGCCCCACAGAGGCCCCGCTACCAATAGAGATCGCCGAAGCAAGCGCCTTAACCAGCGCAACAACGCCGCGAACATTCCCTTTTTTGTGGTAGATGGCATACATCACTTCCGGCACACCGTGGCCTTTCGCCTCTGGCGCAAAAGTGCGCACCAGATAAACCACAATGAGGCCGCCAATAACGGGCGCTAGAATAATAAATGCGCCAAAAGGGCTCGGATCACCAAACTGATTGGCATCATACTCGAGCGAAAAAACCCCGTAAAAGAAGAGGTTATGTATAAATGCAATTAGGTAGCGAAAAACAACCGCACCAGCGGCAGCAACAACACCAATAGCCATTGCAAACAAACACAGTACAGGGAGCGAAACTAGGCGAGATTCAGCTGTTTGCGCTGTCTCGGTATTGATACCGTTTATATTTGAATTTTCTTGAGACATGATAAGCCTATGCCCGCTTGGTCCTATGAGATGAGGTAAGAATATGCAGGATGAGCCAAGGCAGTAATGTTTTACAAACCTTGAGTAATTTGAACCTGATATAGGGTAATGACACCCTCCTGAACCTAGCGAGCTCAAAAATCAAGCCTATTTTTATTATTATAATGTCGCAGATACATAAACGGACGGTAAATACACTTATAAGTGTACGAAATCTTCAAAACATCCCTATAAGTAAGAAGCCCATCAGTTTAGCAAAACATCTCATTTGTCCGGCAAAAATAACTTTAAACTGCACTTAGCTATATCAAAGGTGTATTTTCAATATACACACTTTAACACTTACTACCAAGAAATACAGATATATCGGTCATTTATGCCTTTAAAGCCAACGCATCCTAGTATATGTGACCAATTGATCTGATTTATGAGATAAAAAATGATTCCTAAAACGAACAAAAAAACAAAAAGGGTAGAGGGAATTGCAACCGAAGCCACCGCTGGTATCAAGGCAATTTTTCCTTTAATTTTCGCAGCAATTCCCATAGGCCTTCTATACGGCGCGGTTGCCACACAAAAGGGCATGTCGGTACTAGAGGTTACTTTAGCGAGCGCACTTGTATTTGCAGGTGGCAGCCAATTTGTTGCACTCGATATGTGGCACTATCCCCTACCGATCTTCACCATTGCTTTTGCAACCTTTTTGGTCAATCTGCGTCTTGTTCTGATGAGCTTTTCACTTGGCCCGAAAGCGCATAAAATGCAGGGTCTGCGTAAATATCTTACCTTTTTCTTTTTAACCGATGAAACATGGGCCTTAAGCGAGCAACGTGTAACCCAAAAGCCGCTGACCTACAGTTTCATGTTAGGTTTAGCCCTTCCCTTTTACGCAAGCTGGACACTCAGTTCTGCTTTGGGCGCATCTGTCGGCGCTTTAATCGAAACCCCGGAAAAATGGGGATTGGATTTTGCCTTCACAGCGATGTTCGCCTGCTTAATCATGGGTTTTTGGAAAGGTAAATCCACCGGAATCACATTATTGGTAACCGCACTCACCGCGGCTGCCGTTTACAAGCTGGTACCCGGTGCATGGTATATTATCGCTGGCGCTTTGGCTGGCATTATTTCTGCAGCAATCCAATATAAACCAGAGCCACCCAAAAACGATAAGCAGCCATTACCATGAACACTCTTCATTTAATTGATAGCACTGCACTTCTATGCATCCTTGCCATGGCAGGAGTTACTTATCTGGCGCGAATAACCGGCCTGCTACTATTGCGCTTTGTAAAAATCGAAGGTCGCTTGGAAGCAGCATTGCAAGCGGTTCCTCCAGCAATCCTTATGGCAGTTATAACACCAGTTGCCATTGCCACAGGACCGGCCGAAACCCTTGCAACAGGGATTACAGCTCTTGCCGCCACAAGGCTACCGCTATTAGCTGCAATTGCCACTGGGGTTATTTCTGTCGTTATTCTTAGGCTGTTCATGGTATAAAAAAGGGGCACCATTTCGATGCCCCCCTAAACCCGAATAACTCTATTCACACAGTGCGGGTTGCATGTTGCAAAAACGCCAGCTCTACACCCTCTAAATACGGAGCCAAAGCCTTGGCCACTTTACCATGGTAGGTATTAAGCCAAGCACGTTCTGCCTCGGTCAACATAGCCACGTCCACCAAGGCCAAATCAATCGGCGCAAGTGTCAGCGGCTCAAACCCGAGCATAGCCAGATCACCACCGGCTATTTCGCGCGGTTCGGTGACAAGCTCCAGATTTTCAATGCGGATACCATATTCACCGGCCCGATAATAACCCGGTTCATTGGAAAGAATCATCCCCGGCTCGAGCGCCACCCGGCTATTGTTTTTCGCAATGCGCTGCGGCCCTTCATGCACACTCAAGTACGAACCAACACCATGGCCGGTACCATGGTCAAAGTCCAACCCTGCCTGCCAAAGTGCATAGCGGGCCAGCGTATCAAGCTGTGCGCCATTGGTGCCAACAGGAAAACGCGCACAAGCCAGCGCAATGTGACCTTTAAGAACCAGCGTAAAGTGCTTTTTGTGCGTTTCGCTCACATCACCCACAGCAAGTGTACGGGTAATATCTGTCGTGCCATCTTCATATTGAGCACCAGAATCAATCAGGTACAAATTACCGGCTTCAACAGCAAGATCACTGTCATGGCTAACCCGATAATGGCAAATCGCACCATGCGGACCAAAGCCGGAAATACTGTCGAATGATATATCCTTCAAAACACCGGTTTCCGCACGAAACTGTTCAAGCTTTTGCGCAATACTCACTTCGCTGTGCCCACCTCGCGGCACATTTCCGGCAAACCAGTTTAAAAACTTCACAAATGCCACACCGTCGCGCACATGCGCCGCTTTAGCACCTGCAATCTCACGAGGGTTTTTAATCGCCTTGGGAAGCAGTGTCGGCTCTTCACCTTCAAGCACACTGCCACCGTTTAACGCAACCGCGTCATACAGCGCTTGTCCTGCGAGTCCGCAATCAATCATCACGGTCTTGCGAGTAGCGCCACATTGGCGCAAGCAGGCAACCAGCGCCTCCATTTCATGCAGTTCTGCCAGCTCAGCTAGCGCTTCACGAACAGGACCGCTCAGCTTACGCCCATCAATAAACAAATCCGGCTTGCCGGTGCTGTTCAATAGCGCAAAAGACAATGGCAAAGGTGTGTGCGAAACATCGCTACCGCGAATATTGAACAACCAAGCGACTGAATCAGGTTGTGTTAATAGCGCTGTATCCGCCCCTTTATCTGCAATAGCCGCCTGCATACGGGCTATTTTATCCGCAGCAGCCTCACCGGCATATTCTATTGGATGCAATTGCACGGCTCCACAAGGCGCGGCAGGGCGGTCCGCCCAAACGGCATCAATCGGATTAGTCTCAACGCCAACCAATTCCGCACCAACCTTAGTGCAGGCCTCTTGCAATCCACGCACTTCCTGCACTGTATGCAACATCGGATCAAAACCGAGCTTCATACCCTTCGTTAGCTTGGTGCAGATGTAGTCGGTAACTGGCTCATTATGTAAATGGCGGTATTCAAAGCAATCACCATCCACCTGCTCACGAACCTGTATGGTGTAACGCCCGTCAACGAAAATTGCAGCTTCATCACGCAGCACACAAGCTGCACCGGCCGAGCCACTAAAGCCTGTAATCCACTCCAAACGACAATCATTAGGGGGCACATACTCGCCCTGATGTGCATCAGCCCGTGGAATAAGAAAACCATCAAGACCGCGCTGGCCCAGTTCCTCTCGTAACATCGCCACCCGCGATGGCCCAAGAGCCTTTGTGTTACTCACATCATATTTTTGAAACATTTCTTGAGGTTACAAAGCCTCATCCCCCAAAGCAATAAGCTAATCAATCTAGGCACAATAATAGGAGCCATACAGCAATTCAAAAACAGCTATATATTGCCGGACGCATTAAAATATCATTTCGTCCAGTCCGTATTCTCCCCTAATGTGAATCAAAAGTACCGAAAAAAAGCTTAGCCATGCAACGATAACCACTCTCAAACCGTTATGTGCAAAATTTAAAACGATTTAAATAACTTAGAATAACTATAATATATTATTTATCATATTGTAACTATTGATGTTTTACTAGTATTTTACACTATGCAAAAAACGCATAACTGACATGCGAGATTTCCTCTTTTTTTTTAAAGTTAACAGGCGCATATACCTTCTTGTCAACACGACGCAAACGAAGCGCCGAAACAAACAAAACAGAAATGAAGCATTAATATCAAGGAGTTAAGTCATGACTATGACTGCTACTGTTACAGACTTCGGCCAGATCAAAGACCGCAAACCATCTTTCCTGCGCCGCGCATTTGATTGCATCATTGCCGCACGTCAAGAAAGTGTACAGCGTCAGGTAAATCACTACCTTTTGCGTTTGACCGATGAAGAACTGAACGCTGCAGGTTACGACCGCAAAGAGCTTTTAGCTCGCCGTTCAGCACCAGCTGCTTACTAAGTTAAAGCAGCGCCATGCCTGTTAAGAGCAGGCATCCAGTTTCATAAGGGCTCTAATTTCCTCCCTAGTTGAGCCCTTTGAATAGCCAGAACCGCCCTCCCACGGAACTGGCACCAAGACGTAGCCTGCCCTCCCACAGGAAACGTCTTACCAATAAGAGCCTCTGCAATAGGCGCCGGTGAATTCCTCCCACTTCACCATGGCAGCCTAAGCAGAGGCTTTCTTATTTTCAGCCCTTTAGCCGACAGATCACGTAAAACCACTCTCGCCACAATCAACCTCTTGCGCACAAAAAAGCCCACGTAAGTTCCCTCACGCAGGCTGTTTTTTAACTTTTGCACCGCACCTTACGGCTGCCAGGCTCCGCGCACTAGGGTCAAGGTCAACCAGCCATCAATTTCGCTAGAACGCACAAGCCGGAAACCGTGCTGCGCATAGGCCGAAATAATCCGTGGCCCATGCTCTACCCGCAAGCCGGAAAGCACCAGTACCGAGCGGTCATCCATTTGCGCACAAAACTTTGCCGACATCTGCTCCAAAGGTTTGGCCAGAATATTGGCAACCGCTAAATCAAAAGGGCCATAGGCAGCAAAACGGCGATCATCCACACCAGCAGCTGTAAAGGCCTTGAACAAAGGAGCCACACCGTTTTTCTTGGCGTTATCAATCGCCGCTTCCGTTGCAATTGGATCGATATCGGTTGCCAAAATCTCCTGACGGGTCATTTTAGCCAGCGCAATCGCCAACACACCCGTGCCAGTCCCTAAATCCAAAATACGCTCGAAACGATTGCGTTTCAACAGCCGCGCCAATTCCAGCAAACAGCCCTCGGTAGTACCATGGTGGCCGGTGCCGAATGCCTGCGCCGCTTCAATCTCGATACCGATTTCATGGCTATGCACCGCATCCCGGTCATGCGCCCCATGCACCACAATCCGCCCGGCACGTACTGGCTTCAGCCCCTCAAGCGATTTGGCCACCCAGTTAATCTCGGGCAGCTCTTCCACCTCAGCTTCTTCGGGCAACACGCCATCAGCAAACAAATGCCCCGCGCGTTCATTCACCAACGCCCGCGCACTGGCCACATCACTATCAAGCACCAAAATCTCGGAAATCCAGATTTTACCGTCTTCCGATGCTTCAAAAACAGCAACCGGATATCCTTCCAGCTCAAACAAAAACTCAAGCTTGTTAGATACATCCTTCGCCTCGGCCTCAAGTGCCGGTACACGAACCCGAATGGTCGCCATAAAATTCTCCATTGCCCATAAAGGCTTATCACGATGTATCGCCGAGTGCAGCATACGTCATGTTTTTGTTATCTTGCGCAAGCTATACAGCGATCCCACACCGCCCACCAGTAAAAAAGCAGCGTGATCCGAACCGCCAACAGCCCTAAGGCCTCTCGACAAAACTATCCAGCACTTTCTTTCGGCCTGCCTTGTCAAAGTCCACTGTCAGCTTGTTGCCTTCAATACTGGCAATATGCCCATAACCGAACTTATTATGAAAGACCCGCTCACCCTCGGTAAAACTGGAAGCAACCTCGCCAACAGACTTGGCAACCAGCTCACCCTCAATCGTTTTCGGGCCTGCCCGCTGTGCCCGTCGGCTTTGTGTCCCGCCGTGTTTGCGCCCATATGCCGCGCCAGAATTCTGTGTACGTTGTGCCCGTTGCCAGCCCGGTGTTGCATAAGAATTTTGAAAAGGGTCACGTTGGTCAAAACGCGAAGCACCATATCCCCCGCCGGAAACCGAGTTATAGCCGCCGTAATTAGAGTTTTGCTCCACAACCTCTACGCATTCGCTAGGCAGTTCCTCTAAAAAGCGGGAAGGAATAGAGCTTTGCCATGAGCCATGAATACGCCGGTTACAAGCAAACCATATTTTCACCCGCAACCGCCCTCGGGTCACCCCCACATAGGCCAGCCGCCGCTCCTCCTCAAGGCCCGAAAGTCCGGTCTCGTCCAATGCCCGCTGGTTGGGAAAAACCCCTTCTTCCCAGCCCGGCAAAAAGACAGTGTCAAATTCCAAACCCTTGGCAGAGTGCAAGGTCATAATCGAAACGGCATCCTCGCCCGCCCCGCCGTCACGGTCCATGACCAGCGAAATATGCTCCAAGAAACCGGCCATGCTCTCGAACTCTTCCATTGAGCGGATAAGTTCTTTCAAGTTATCAAGCCGCCCCGGCGCTTCGGCAGAGCGGTCTTTGCGCCACATCTCCGTATAGCCGCTTTCATCCAGCACCATTTCAGCCAATTCTGTGTGGCTTAAAACCTCAAGCTGTTCGCGCCAACGATCAAACTGCTGTAACAGCGAAAACAACGTATTACGTGCCTTGGGGCGCAATTCTTCGGTCTGAATTAAAATACTCGCCGCTTCCATTAAAGGAATTTGCTGGGCACGGGCATATTCATGCACCACCCTTAACGTGGCCTCACCCAACCCGCGCTTGGGCGTATTCACAATGCGCTCGAATGCCAAATCATCGGCGGGCTGAACAATGCAGCGGAAATAAGCCAGCGCATCGCGAATTTCCATGCGCTCGTAAAAGCGTGGTCCGCCAATAACGCGGTAATTCAGGCCCAACGTGATAAACCGGTCTTCAAACTCGCGCATCTGGTAGGAAGCACGCACCAAAATCGCCATCTCGTTAAGCATGTGGCCATTGGCTTGCAGCGCCTCGATTTCATCCCCAATAGATCGCGCCTCTTCCTGCGAATCCCATGAGGATGCAACCGAAACCAGCTCCGCCTCAGGGTCCATCTGGTCCGTAAACAGGGTTTTACCAAGCCGACCCTGGTTATGGGCAATCAGGTGCGAGGCAGCGGTGAGAATATGGCTGGTAGAGCGGTAATTGCGTTCAAGGCGGATCACCAAGGCCCCAGGAAAATCGTGCTCAAAGCGCAAAATATTGTCCACTTCGGCCCCGCGCCAGCCATAAATCGACTGGTCATCATCTCCCACACAACACACATTGTTGTTGCCCTGTGCCAGCAACCGCAGCCACAAATATTGCGCTACATTGGTATCTTGATATTCGTCCACCAGCATATAGCGGAACCGATGCTGGAAACTCTTCAAAACATCCGGGTTATTCTTAAAAATGGTAATACAGTGCAGTAGCAAATCACCAAAATCACAGGCGTTTAATATGGCCAACCGCTCCTGATAGATTTTATAGAGCTGCTTGGAATGGCCACTAGCAAACCCCTGCGCCTCGCCCATTGGCACTTTATCGGGCGTAATGGCGCGGTTTTTCCAGCTGTCCATCAAACCGGCGAAGGCCCGTGCTGTCCAGCGTTTTTCATCCAGCCCTTCCGCCTTGATAATCTGCTTAATCAGCCGCAACTGGTCATCTGTATCTAAAATCGAGAACGAGGATTTCAGCCCGACCAGTTCAGCATGGCGGCGTAAAATCTTCACGCAAATCGCGTGAAACGTGCCCAGCCAAGCCATGCCTTCCACACCGCCACCAAGGAAAGAGCCAACCCGCTCCTTCATCTCCCGTGCTGCTTTATTGGTAAAGGTCACCGCCAAAATCTGACCGGGCGTAGCCCGCCCGCTGGCAATAATATGTGCAATGCGCGTGGTCAGTACGCGGGTTTTACCGGTACCCGCCCCCGCCAGCACCAACACCGGTCCGTCCAGGGCTTCCACCGCTTGGCGCTGCTCGCCGTTGAGGCCGTGTAAATAGGGCGCGTTTGGCGCACGCCCTGCCATGGCCCGCGCCGCAATACCACCGGCCTTGGGCTGGGGGGCCGCAAGGCTCGCCTCTTCTTCCTGCATACCTTGCAGGTTTGCGCCCAAGTTTCTTCCGGTGTCTTGCGTCATAATCACAGCCATCTTGTCATAGGCGCGTCAGTTCAACCTGCGCCAATCTTGAAGTTTCGCAGAACAATATAGCAACGCAGGCAAGTACTGAATAGCAAAACAACAGATTTATCCCTGTTGTCCCTTGGGGAGTTCATTTCAACCAACCTGTAAAAGGGGGCAGTTCCGCCCCCTCCCATCCAAAAAACATCAGCCTGCCTGCGAAAAGCGCTTAATGCCCCTCCACCAGCGCAAACCAGTCATCCTCGGAAATCACCTCAATGCCCAGCTCACTCGCCTTTTTCAGCTTGGAACCCGCCTTCGGCCCTGCAATCACCAGCGATGTCTTCTTGGAAACCGAGCCAGAAACTTTCGCCCCCAACTCTTCCGCTCGCGCCTTGGCCTCATCACGGCTCATCCGCTCCAGCGAGCCGGTAAATACCAGCGTCTTGCCAGCAACCGGAGAACCGCTGGCGTCCGCCACCACCATTTCCTTTGGCCGCACTTGCGCCGTTAAGGCCTCCAGCGCCTCAATATTATGCGCTTCACTAAAGAATTCCACCAAGGCCTGCGCCACGATCACGCCAATGCCGTCAATATCCTTGAGCTCGCGCCATGCCTCGCTTTGGCTATCACTGGCCGCTCGCATGGCGCTATAAAAGGCTTCCCACGTGCCATAGGCCCGCGCCAGCAGCTTGGCGTTACCCTCGCCCACATGGCGCATGCCCAGCGCGAAGATAAACCGGTTAAGATCAATCACCCGCCGCGTATCAATAGCATCAAACAGATTGCGCGCCGAAACCGCCCCCCAGCCTTCACGGCTGCGCAGCTTCACCAGTGATTTACTATCCCGCTCGCGCAATGTGAAAATGTCCGCCGGTGTGCGGATACCGCCCTCGTCAAGCCCCAGCTCGAAGAATGCGCTTACCTGCTTCTCGCCCATCCCCTCAATGTCAAAGGCATTACGCGAAACAAAGTGCTTCAGCTTCTCCACCGCCTGCGCCGGACAAATCAAACCGCCCGTACAACGGCGCACCGCATCCACCTTGCCCTTCACGCCGCTTTCTTCGCGCACCGCATGCGAGCCGCACGCCGGGCAAGACTGCGGGAACTCAAAGGCAACCGCATCCGCCGGACGACGCTCCAGATCCACATCAACAATCTGCGGAATAACATCCCCCGCCCGCTGCACAATCACCGTATCACCAACGCGGATATCCTTGCCCCCGCGCAACGGCTCACCATCCTGCCCAATGCCCTTGATGTAATCCTCGTTGTGCAAGGTAGCGTTAGAAACCACCACACCGCCCACCGTAATCGGCTCCAGCTTGGCCACCGGCGTTAACGCGCCCGTGCGCCCCACTTGAATTTCAATGGCATTCAGTGTGGTAAAGGCTTTCTCGGCGGCAAACTTATGTGCAATCGCCCAGCGCGGCGAGCGCGAAACAAAGCCCAATCGCTTTTGCAGCTCAAGACTGTCAATCTTGTAAACCACCCCATCAATATCATAGCCAAGCCCCGCGCGATCTTCCTCAATGCGCCGATACATGGCAATCAACCCCTCGGCGCTGTCAAAACGCGCCATCAACGGGTTGATCTTAAATCCCCACGCGCCAAAGCAGGCCACCATCTCCATTTGCGTGCTGGCGGGCATTTCGCTCATCTCACCCCACGCATAAGCGAAGAATTTCAATGGACGTGTCTTGGTAATCTCGGCATTTAATTGCCGTAGCGAGCCCGCCGCCGCATTGCGCGGGTTGGCAAAGGCCTTGCCGCCATTAGCCACCATACGCGCATTCAGGGATTCAAAGTCCGCATGACTCATGTAAACCTCGCCGCGCACCTCCACCACATCTGGCACACCCGCTGGCAACTGCTGTGGAATATCGCTAATGGTGCGGGCATTCTCGGTTACATTCTCACCCACCGCGCCATCACCGCGTGTCGCCGCCGAAACCAGCCGCCCGTGCTCATAGCGCAGCGAAAGCGAAAGCCCGTCAATTTTCGGCTCCGCACTCACCCATAGAGCGCCCATCAGCGGATCATACTTTAAAAACCGCCGCACTTTGCCAAGGAAATCCTGTACATCGCCATCGCTAAACGCATTATCGAGCGAAAGCATTGGCACCACGTGGCTAATCTTGCCAAAACCTTCAGCAACATCTGCCCCCACGCGGTTCGAGGGGCTGTCAGCACGCACCAATGCAGGGAACCGCGCCTCAATGGCTTGGTTACGCTGGCGTAGCGCATCATATTCACCATCAGAAATCAGAGGTGCATCTTTGCCGTGGTATGCGTCATCATGCTTGGCAATTTCTACGGCCAAAATGGCCAGCTCTTGTGCGGCTTCGTCTTGTGTTAGCGCCAAAACATCTTTGCTCGATCCATCAACAACCACAGGCACCCTCGCTATCATTCACCTTTAAAGGCAGAGTTCAAAGCTCTATAAATATCATTCGCCCTTGGCCTAATCGCTGCTCCTGTGAAAAGCAAGTATCCCGCCCCGAACCTTCCCAAAAATCAATAGAAACAGAAAGTACATCACGCCTTCAGTTTTCGCCCTTTCTGTTTTAGTCTGCGCACAACAACACCATAAGCAACAAGTAATTCAATTAAACTCCAACGGATAAACAATGCTCATTTACGACAGTGCCCACTGGCTTGCTTTTTTAACAGCCGCTTTTTTGCTTAACCTCTCCCCCGGCCCTGATATGGCCTTTATCATGGGTCACACGCTCAAAAGCGGGCGCACCGCAGGTATTATTGCCATGCTGGGAATCTGGAGCGGGGCGCTCTGCCACGTATTATTGGCAGTACTGGGCGTATCCGCCATTCTGGCCGCTTCCGCCGCCGCATTCCAGCTAGTTAAGTGGCTGGGCGTTTTCTACCTACTTTGGCTGGCCATCAAAGCCATACGCGCTGGCGCGGACCCACAGCAAGATTTGCAAGTTTCCAAACACAGTCTAGCCACCATTTACAGACACGGCATTCTGGTCAATCTTCTTAACCCTAAAGTGGCACTTTTCTTTTTGGCCTTTCTACCGCAATTTATCGAACCCACCCAAGGCCCCTATGCACTGCAAATGGCAGTACACGGCTTTTTGGTCATCATTACCGCCGCTTTTGTCGAACCACCTCTCATATTTATGGGCGATCAACTGACAAAAAAGCTCAAAGGACAACAAAAGCTAAACAATATTCTCAACCATTCTCTCGCCGCAATCTACATTATGCTTTGCTTGCGTTTAGCCCTATCCAATACTTCAAAGTAATAACTTGAGAGTAATAATGCTGGATTTATTGCCGCCCACCACAGCCATGCTCACTTTTATGGCCGCCGTTTTAACCTTGTGCCTCACACCCGGTCCCGCTGTCATTTACATCTCCAGCGGCTCACTCGCCCATGGCCGCACATTCGGCATGCTGACAGCCCTTGGCGTTGCCATTGGCAACATCGCCAATGCCGCTCTGGCAATACTGGGTCTTGCCGCCCTGTTCGCCTTGTATCCGCCAGCCTTTACCACCATAAAGTTTTTGGGTGCGCTCTATATGGTCTATCTGGGCCTTACAGCACTGCGCAAGGCAAAGTCCGCGACAGTCAATTTACCAACACCAAACCAGTCATCTCTTGGCAAAATCTTTCGTGACGGCTTTATTGTTGCACTTCTCAACCCCAAAACAACAATCTTCTTTGCAGCTTTCCTGCCTCAGTTCATTACCAGCACCCAACAAGCAACAGCACAGTCATTTTTACTTGCAGCCGTTTTTTGCGTCATTGGCTTTTCAACCGATAGCACCTACGCCCTCATTGCCGGCTCAATCAAATCAACCCTCACCAAATCACCACAGATTATTGGCCGAATCCAGTTCGTCTCGGCTCTGATTTTTATTGCACTTGGCCTGTGGCTACTCATTTCAGCGTAAGCAAAAAGCCCAGATATCCTTATAGCCATGCAAAAATATGAGTCACTTTCACCTTATTTCCTAGTTTTAAACAGCAGAACGTGATTTTAAATCGATTTAAAAAATCATTTAATCTACACATACCATTGATTTTAAATATATAATTTAATTACCCCCTAACTCATGCACTTAATGCATAGCAGCTACGATTTCTTAGCTCTTTTTAAACACAGCAAACGGGCGCATAACCTCCTTGTCGAAACGGAAACGCTGCAGCAACAACCGCTAGGAACGACAAAAGAATAAAGTAAAACAAGGAATTAGAAAAATGATCCTATCAGCAATGACAACCGAATTCGACTTTGCACCAGCACAAAAAGGCTTTTTTGCTCGCTTGTTTGATCGCCTCGTAGAAGCCCGTCAAAAAGAAACACAGCTCATGGTTAACCATTACCTCTTGAAGCTGTCTGACGAAGAGCTGAAAGCTGTTGGCTACGACCGCAAAACACTACAAGCACAAGGCAGCAAACTCAGCATTCTATAATTTGCGGCCCTAAGAAATATCAAGATTGCTGTAAAAAGCGATATTTGGAAACAAGATTATTTTCCCCGATATCTTATTCCAACTCAAAAGCCCTTGCTTCCCTTGAACCTGCTAAAGGCACAATCAAGAAGCAGGGGTTTTGTCATTTTTGTCGGCGCACTCTGCCACTACGACTGTATAGCCCTTACTAATCGGCTATCACGCCACAAGCCTACAAAGCTTAATGCGGCTATTTAGCAAATGGCAAAATGTTTCCGGCTCACCTAAACTAACGGCGCTTCCATCAAGCGGTCAGCAGCAGCACGTGCTTCTTCTGTTATTGTAGCCCCCGCCAGCATCCGCGCGATTTCTTCGCGCCGGTCCGCCTCTAAAATCTCGCGAACCCCAGTTGCCACCGTACCCATATCTGTCTCGGCCTTTTGAATAAGAAAATGCCCGTCAGACCGCGCTGCCACTTGCGGTGCATGTGTCACAGTTAAAACTTGCACGCGTTGCGCAAGGCGAGCCAAACGCATACCAATTGCTTCAGCGACAGCCCCGCCCACACCGCTATCAATCTCGTCAAAGACCAGCGTTGGTGCCGAACCTTTATCTGCCAGAGAAACCTTCAAAGCCAGCAAAAACCGCGAAAGCTCACCGCCCGATGCCACTTTCAAAAGCGGCCCAGGCCGTGTGCCCGGGTTGGTTTGAGCATGGAATTCAACTTTATCAATGCCGTCAGCACTGCGCTGTTCCAAATCACTTTCCTGCTCAATAATCAATCGCGCACGCTCCAGCTTCAAAGCAGGCAACTCGCTTTGTACTGCTTCCTCCAGTGCCCGCGCTGCATTGCCACGCTTTAAAGAGAGCGACGTCGCCCGCACATCATAGGCAGCACGCGCTTCTTCCACCTTCTGGGCTAAAGCCTGCAACTTGTCTTCACCGGCATCCACATCTGCCAAATCTGCCGCCATATTGTCACGCAGCACTGCCAGCTCATCCACGGGGAGTGAATACTTGCGCGATGCTGCACGTAGCGCAAACAACCGCTCTTCCACTTGCTCCAGCTCACCACGGTCAAATTCTGTCGCCCGTAGCGCCAGCTCCAAACCACCGCGTGCTTCTTCCAGCTGGTCCAAAGCCCCGCCAAGCTGGTCCACAACACCGGTTAAAAACGTGGGTGCTTGCTCTACCTTGCGCTCAAGTCGGCGCATTAGGCTTGCAAGCTCTGGAATAGGCGAGGCATGACCATCCAAAGTGTCAAAGGCCTCGCGCAAATCACCGGCAATCTTTTCTACCTGCATCATGTCCTGACGACGTAAGGCAAGCTCCTGCTCCTCATCGACTTGCGGGTCAAGCGCTGTTAGCTCATCCACACTCGATCGTAAGTAATCCGCCTCTTGTCGCGCCGCTTCCAACCTCTTCTCGTGGGCACGCAACTCTTTTTCAGCTTTATGAAATTGACGGTAATGAAAGCCGACTTCAGACAAATCGTGTTCCAGCCCGCCAAAGCTATCTATTAGCTGGCGGTGGCTTTCCACATCCACCAAGGCCCTGTCCGCGTGCTGGCCGTGCACTTCCACCAGACAATTCCCAACTTGGCGTAAAACACTGGCACTCACCGGCGCATCATTAATATATGCACGCGTTCTGCCATCTTCCGCCTGTACCCGACGCAAAATGATGTCGCTATCAGCTTCCAGCTCATTGTCTTGCAAAACTTTACGTGCTGCATGGTCCATAGGTACATCAAAAACCGCTGTCACTTGACCGCGCTCTTCTCCATGACGCACAAGCGAAGCGTCACCGCGCCCTCCAAGCGCCAAAGACAATGAATCCAGCAAAATAGATTTACCGGCGCCGGTTTCACCAGTTAAAACAGTCATGCCATCGCTGAATGCCAAATCCAGCTTGTCAATCAAAACAATGTCTCGAATAGATAAAGCGGATAACATACCCTGTAGCACCTCGGTGTATTGCTTTAAACAAAGCGCAGCCAACAGATAATATCTGTCATTAACTGGAAAAAGCGCCCCGCACAACTAGCGGAGCGCTTTACCCAGAACAAACAAGGTCCAAATTCGCAATTATTAAGTCTTAAACGATAGCTTTACAGACTAAAGCAGCTTCAAATCCATAAAGCTTCTGGAAATCCAGCTACCCTTATTCTCTTCGGGCGAATAACCACCCTTTTTCAAAAGGCTGTAGGCTTCTTTATACCAATCACTCTGCGGGAAGTTATGCCCCAAAACAGCAGCAGCAGTTTGCGCCTCAGGCAACACACCAAGCGCGTAATAGCTCTCAACTAACCGGAACAAAGCTTCTTCCACATGGCGCGTTGTTTGGTAGTTGCTCACAACCACCTTAAAGCGGTTAATCGCTGCCAAATAATTGCGTTTCGTTAGATAGTAACGCCCAACTTCCATTTCTTTACCGGCAAGCTGGTCCTCTGCCATCCGAATGCGCTTACGCGCCTGTTCTGCATATTCTGAATCAGGAAAACGCTCGACAACCTCTTTCATCGCATCCAGCGCTTCGCCTGTCGCCTTTTGGTCACGTCCAACATCCGGTATTTCACGGAAATAGGATTCCCCAATCAAAAAGTAAGCATAAGCAGTATCTTTATGCCCTGGATACAAAGCAACAAATCGCTTGGAAGCAGCAATGGTTTCAGGGTATTTACCCATTGTAAAATTCAAATAAGCAATATTTATTAGCGACTTACGCGCGAACTCGGAGTAAGGATACAGGCGGTCCAGCTCACTGAACTTTTTCTCGGACTTGCTCAGTTTACCAGCAGCACGTAACGCCAAAGCTTCGTTAAACATTTGTTGTGGCGGTGTATCGTCCATAACAAATTCTTCTTCGCTTTTGTTAGATGCGCAACCAGCAAGCCCCACCGAAGTTGTAATTAGCGCTACTGAAACCAACCGGCGAAATGAGTACGTATTAAATGTAAAGCGCATAGGTTTATTCTCCAGCACCAATTCCTCTCCTTAATCCCCAACAGGATTCGGGGTTCCCCCACAATGAAACATCATGCTTTTAAAGCATAAAACCGTGTAGGTCACGCTTGTTTACTGCAAATGCTGAATCATTATGTCAAATTCTAGGCAAACACGATTATAATAGGCAGATACTTACAATCTACAGCTCATTTGCATTTTTAAAATCGAGCCCAAGCAGTCTGGCCATTTCATAAACTATAAGAAAACTCGAAGTAAAACACCTCGGTGTCTTCACGCAAATGCGATCACCATTACGAAATTGAAAAAGAAGTGCGAAACCAAAACAGGCCCCAGCGGGGCCTATTGAGCTAAAAGCGAAATCTTTAAACCTAGGAGACTTCAGGCGCAAAAGCTGCCGCTTGCCATCCACCAATCAAATCGGCATGGCCTTTTTCGCTGCGGGCAACCTCTTTCACACCTTGCGCTTCAATTATTTCAAAAGCTTCCGGTGTCTTGAACAGCTCCACAAGAACTGCATGGTTCATGCGATGCCCACCTTTATAAGAGCGATACTCACCCCAAATAGGCAACCCAGCCAAAGCAAGATCTCCCACCGCATCCAGCGCTTTATGACGCACAAACTCGTCTGGCCAACGCGTTCCTTCAGGGTTCAAAACCCGGTCACCATCAAGGGCAACAGAATTTTCAAGGGAAGACCCCATTGCAAATCCCATTTTCCAAAGTTTTTCAACGTCTTGAACCGAACCGAATGTGCGTGCTCGCGCCAGCTCTCGACGGAAAGTCTCAGCATTCAAATCAAATACCAACGCCTGACGGCCGATCAAGGAACTGGCAAAATCAATAGTAATATTAAACCGTTGACCATTAAAAGGGTTCAACTCACACCACTGATCACCTTGTACAACCCGAACACTGCGTTTGATTTTAATAAACCGGCGTTGAACTGACAATTCCTTAAGCCCAACACGGTCAATTGCTTCAACAAACGCAATGGAAGAACCATCCATTATAGGTGTTTCAGGACCATCAATTTCTACGGTAACATTATCAACGCCCATACCACGCAGAGCTGCCATTAAATGCTCTACGGTAGAAACACCGGCACCTTTTGGATCCCCCAGAACAGTACAGAGCGAAGTCGCGCTCACCGATTGCCAGTCAGCCCGGGTCTCGACAACTTTAGCCCCATTGGTACGTTGGAATACAATGCCACTATTCGCATCTGCTGGATGTAAAGTTAAGGAGGCTGGTCCACCGGAATGCACCCCGATACCTGTAAGGGTTACACTATCAAAGAGCGTCGTCTGTTTTTCGACACGCATAGTCATGATTATCCAGCCTTGTATTTTGATGCCTAAATGGTGGTTACAGCACAGAAATGCACGTGCAAATCAAACCACCCTGTTGTTTTGTAGGGACAATAACTGCTGGAGTTCGAAAATAAAAATAAAGCTTTATTACGTTTTGTAACGTGATTAAATTACGAGATAATTTTCTCTAAAATATTATAAATAGGCAATTCTGTCAGCTCCCATGCTCGAGCTTCAAAAGCCAAGCCTGAGCTCAAAAACAAGGCATGGCAGCAGTCCAGTAACTGAACTGCTGCAAAGAGGAACGCGAGTCAACAATACCTAGGTGGCTTGCCGACGCAAGAAAGCAGGAATTTCTAACTGATCATCCTCAACTTGCTGCTGTGTCTGACCACCACGTGCATTTGTATCTAACCCACCGGCTTGTGCCGGGTTCATAGTCGGTGCACGCCGGCTTTGCGGCGCTGCTGGTTGCTGGGCAACCTGTGGCGCGGCTTGCGGTATAGCTTGGGCAGGTTCTACCTCAAAGCTATCTTCAAAGTGCTCTTCCTCACGTCGGCCAAGCCCGCCGGCCAAACGGCGAAGCAACCCCATAGGTTTATGCTCTTCTTCATGCCCATGGTGCTCGTCATAACGGCCTGCTGGTGCAGTTTCAAAAGCTTCCACCTCGGGCTGTGCTGGCGCTGGCATCACAGGTGCAGGCATCATCGGCTCTTCAATGTGTTGCATTGGTTGCGCCTGCTGCAGAGCTGGCTGGGCCATCCGCGGTGATGTTTGCGGGCTGGCGGCACGCATTTCCTTTTGGGCAACTTCAGGAAAATCTTCAACCCGCGGCATCCGTGTATTTACGTTCACTTCTTCAGCAACGGGCGGAATAAATGGTTCTGGAATTGGCGCGGCTTCTGGAGCATGTGCTTGTGGCTCAAGCTCGTCAATCATCCCGCCATGGTCAAACTCGCTCATTTGATAGGGCGCAATTTCAACTTCAGGATCAGCACTGGAAACAACAGGCTGCAGCACCCGCTCAATTTGCGGCGCTGGCTGTGCAATCATGCTGGTCGTATCAGCTTTTGGCGCTGCGCTTGCACTTTGCAGCCGCTGTGTCAGCTCGGCCATACGCACTTCCGCAGGACTGACATCCTCACGCAATGCTTTATCAATGCCAGTTGCCACCACAGAAACACGAATAACACCGTCGAGCGACTCATCGAAGGTTGCACCCAAAATAATGTTGGCGTCAGGGTCCACTTCCTCACGAATACGCGTGGCCGCTTCATCAACTTCAAATAAGGTCAGATCATTACCACCGGTGATAGAAATCAGCAGCCCTTGCGCACCTTTCATTGAGGTTTCATCGAGCAGTGGATTGGCAATGGCAGCTTCCGCCGCCTGCATGGCGCGGTTATCGCCAGAGGCTTCACCCGTCCCCATCATCGCTTTACCCATGCCGCGCATAATCGAGCGCACATCCGCAAAGTCGAGGTTGATCAAACCTTCCTTGACCATCAAGTCCGTAATACAGGCCACACCGGAGTATAAAACCTGGTCAGCCATGGCAAACGCATCGGCAAACGTGGTCTGCGCATTGGCAACACGGAAAAGGTTCTGGTTTGGAATAACAATCAACGTATCTACGTTACGCTGCAATTCCTCTATACCGGCTTCAGCAACCCGCATGCGCCGCGAACCTTCAAATTGGAATGGCTTGGTCACCACACCAACGGTCAAAATACCTTGTTCACGCGCCGCGCGGGCAATCACAGGTGCAGCACCCGTACCGGTACCCCCGCCCATACCGCCGGTAATAAATACCATATGAGCGCCGGAAAGATGGTCGTTGATCTCGTCAATGACCTCTTCGGCAGCAGCGTTACCCACTTCCGGCTGCGATCCCGCACCCAAACCTTCGGTAACAGCAACACCCATTTGTATCACGCGCTCGGCCTGGTTAAGGGCCAACGCTTGTGCATCTGTATTGGCAACAACAAAGTCACAACCCTGCAAACCACAGGTAATCATGTTATTGACTGCGTTCCCGCCAGCACCACCAACACCGAAAACGGTAATCCGTGGCTTCAATTCCTGAATATCAGGCATCTGCAGGTTAATTGTCATAGTGTCCTCGCGACCTACATGCCCGAACCGGGCATGTCATTCTTCCTCTCATGCCTTCGCTGTTGCCAGCGAAACTTTACTCTGACTAATGAGTCAGAAACTCTCTCTAAGCCACTGCCCAACACGTGCAAGATAATTGCCCGTACCACCCCAGGGTGTTCTGTGGACTTGTGGTTCAAATTGCTCAATCTGCGCAACTTGCGGGTAAATCAACAAGCCCGCCGCCGTCGAAAAGGCTGGCCCCTTGGCTTGCGATGGTAAACCCGAAATACCAAGCGGCCGCCCAAGACGCACATTGCGCCCCAAAATCCGCCTTGCCGTTTCACTCAGCCCGGTAAGCTGACTGCCACCGCCTGTTAAAACAACACGTTTTCCAACCCGACCGGCAAAACCCGAGGCCACCAGCCGGTCGCGTACCAACTCCAAAATCTCTTCAACACGTGGCCGGATAACCCGTGTTAAATCCGCTTTAGAAACCTGATGCGGCAAATCCCCTTCGGCATCTACCGGCGGTACGCTCATAATTTCCTGTTCATCTGCCGCGCTAGGCAAAGCCGAACCATGCAGCGTTTTAATCCGCTCTGCCTCGTGCATTCTTGTGGAAAGTCCGCGCGCAATGTCCATTGTTACGTGGTTTCCGCCCACAGCCACAGCATCCAGATGCACCATATGGCCACCGAAAAAGATCGAAAGGGTCGTTGTCCCCCCGCCAAAATCGATACACGCAACCCCCAGCTCGGTTTCATCGCCCACAAGGGTTGATAATCCAGCAGCATAAGGCGTTGCCACCATAGCTTCCACCTGCAAATGGCCGCGCTCGATACAAAGCTCCAGATTACGCACCGGAGGCACTTCTGCACCCACCACCTGCATATCCACGCTCAGTTGTCGCCCCATCATCCCGCGCGGATCGCGAATACCCGGGCTGCCATCAAGGCCATAAGAAATCGGCAGCGCGTGCAACACAGCCCGCCCGTCTTGGGCATTATGGGCAGAACCAGCCGCCAAAACCCGCTGAATATCGGCCTCGCTAACACTCTCGCCATTAACATTCACCTTGGCAGAGAGAATTTCGCTGTTCAACCGCCCGCAGCTCACATTCACCAAAAGCGATTCAACCATCACCCCGGCCATGCGCTCGGCCTTGTCCACCGCCCGTCGGATCGCCTGCTCGGCCAGGTCCATATCCACTACAACGCCAGACTTGATCCCGCGCGAAACCTGATAGCCATAGCCCATAATCTGAATGGCATGGCTACGCCCGGGCATCAACTCGCCGTCCTCTTGCGGTATAAGCTTGGCAATCATACAACAAACTTTGGTCGAGCCCACATCGAGCACAGAAACCACGCTAGAGCGCCGCGCATGCAGCGGTCGCATCCGCCGCGGTAAAAAGATAACGTTGCGCGGTTCACTCATGTCTCTGCCCCCTGATGTCCATTTTTTCTTCTTTTTTCAAGGGCCGCCCGCCGCCGTATGGCGGCTTCTTTCGAAAGGCGCACAACAACACGGTCCTTAAGCCGCAAATCCACCGCAACAATGTCCCGGTTTAGCAAGCCGCTTTGCCGGTCCATCTTCACCAGCTCAGAAAGCGCGTGCGCCAGCCCGTTTTCAGGCAAACGCACCACAATTCCGTTTTCCAAATTCAAATCCCAGCGCCGTTCAGAGCGCAGGTTCGCCGCCCGCACCCGCCCGCGTAACTCGGGGTAATCGGCAAGTGCCTGCATAATCTCGCTAGCTCGGAACTGCGCCCCGTGGTTCACCACCCGCAACAAATTGGCATATCGCCCATCCACCTGATCGGTGATAACCGCGCCATCGCGATTGATAACCGAAACAATATCGCCCCGCTGCCACAAGGCATAGGGCTTTTGCTCGGCGATATCGATTTTCAGCGTACCGGGATAAAGCTTTTGAATACTGGCATCCCGCACCCAGTTGAGTTTTTGAATACGCGCGCGTGCAGCTTCGGCATCAAACATGACCAAAGAGGGTTTTTCGCCCATTTCCAAAGTTTCAAGAACCTGAAATTCGGCAACTTGCTTTAATCCGTCAATTTCGATGGAATTAATCGAAAATCCCAGTGCGGTGGTAAGTGATTCGGCAACAATCCGCCCATGACCACCCAAAACGATGCCATAAATAGCAGCAGCTCCAAGGAAGCTCACCGCCCCCACAGAGCCCGCCCAGCGCGGTACATAGGCAAAAACACCCGTCACCCCCCAAGTGGGGCGCTGGTGCAAACGTGACACGCCGCGAGGGAGGATAAGCCGTCCCCAATCACGTCGGCGCAACAGCCACGTTTTAAATTTTGCCTTTATCTTCCGCAACTTGCGTCCTCCACGATCCAACTTACCAGCTTAGTGAAATCGTGCCCGGCATGGGCGGCAATTTCTGGCAGCAACGAAGTTGGCGTCATGCCTGGTTGTGTATTCACCTCAAGACAAATCAATTCACCCAGTCCGTTTTCTTTTTCAAAGAACCTGAAATCGGCTCTTGAAATTCCTCGACACCCGAGCGCTTGATGTGCCTGTAAGCTTAGTTTTTGTATTTCTTGGTAAACAGAGGGTAAAATTTTTGCAGGAAGTACGTGTTGTGAACCGCCAGGTGCATATTTACTATCAAAATCATAGAATTTTTGCCCCTGTGGAATAATGTCAATAACTCCCAGCGCCATGTTTCCCATCACTGCACATGTCAATTCACGCCCTGGGATGTAGCGCTCCACCATTAACTCTTCGGCAAACCCCCAGTCACTTCGGGTCAGTTCTTGCGGTGGGTGGGCATGCTCTTCCCCCACTATCAGCACCCCGAAACTAGAGCCTTCGCAAATCGGTTTCACCACATAGGGCGGCGTCATCACGTGGGCTGTTGCCGCCTCTTCACGCCGCACAACCTTATGTTCGGCAACCGGTACACCGGCCGCTTTCATTACCGCCTTGGCTTTTACCTTATTCATAGCAAGGGCAGAGGCACTCACCCCCGAGTGGGTGTAGGGAATTTGTAAAAGCTCCAGCACCCCCTGCACGCAGCCATCTTCACCAAATGGGCCATGCAACGCGTTGAAAGCCACGTCCGGCTGCAGCTCTTGCAACACAGCAACCAAATCACGTCCCACATCAACGCGGCTCACGCGGTAGCCCGCCGCCTCCAAAGCCGTTGCACACGCTTCACCAGAGCTTAAAGACACCGGGCGCTCGTTGGCCCATCCCCCCATGAGTACGGCAACATGCTTTTCCATCGAATACTAACTTTCTTTTCCTAAAAATGGCTCAATCGGTGCGTCAACAAACTTGCCAAGCCGTTTGATTTCCCATTCAAGCTTAATACCGGTTGCAGCCAGCGCTTTAGCACGCACACTTTCCCCAAGGGTTTCAAGGTCATGTGCACTGGCATCGCCCGTGTTCAACATAAAGTTGCAGTGCAAATCCGACATTTTTGCGCCGCCCACGCAAAAACCACGACAACCGGCCGCATCCACCACTTTCCAGGCACTCGTGCCTTCAGGGTTTTTAAAGGTCGAACCACCGGTTTTTTCGCGTATCGGCTGAGCTTTTTCGCGGTGTGCCACCACCTCGGCCATTTGCGCGCGAATGTCGTCCTCATCGCCCGCCGTGCCCTCAAGTTCGGCACCAGTAAAAATCAAATCAGCACCGGCAGAACTGTGCCTGTAGGCATAGCCCATATCCTCAAGCGAGAGCTCAAGTTGCACCCCCTGCCGGTTCACAGCAAACACCTTGCGCACCAGGTCCTTCAACTCGCCGCCATGCGCCCCGGCGTTCATGCGCAACGCACCGCCCAGCGCACCGGGTATGCCGGTTAAAAAGCTGAAACCGGCTATCGCGTGTTTTGCGGCAAACTCCGCCAGCTTCTTGTCAGGCACGCTGGCTCCAGCCAATAAACGCGTTCCACCAAGGTGGCTCACTTGCCCAAATCCCTTCATGGGCAAGCGAATAACAACACCGTCAATACCGCCATCGCGCACCAAAAGGTTCGAGCCAAGCCCGACTACAGTAACCGGCACCTCAGCGGGCAATAGCTGGAAGAACAAAGCCAAATCATCGGCATCTTGCGGCTGGAACATAAGTTCCGCAGGCCCGCCAACACGAAACCAAGTCACCGACGCAAGCAGTTGACCAGGAATTAACCGCCCTCGAATTTCGCCAGCCCGTGCGCCAAGCCACTGCTCAACAGGAGAAACGCTCATTATGCATTCCCCTTCACAGCTGCCAATTCATCAGGTAGCTTTTGTGCCCAATGTGTAACGGTACCCGCACCAAGGCAAATAACCGTATCACCAGCGTCTGCATGCTCAAGTACAGCCTGCGCCAAAACTTCGGGCGCTTCAAAAGCATAGGCATTGCGGTGGCCGCCAGCCTTCAGGCCGGAAACAAGGTCTTCTTGCAATGCCCCTTGAATAGGTTGCTCACCCGCCGCATAAACGGGCGATACCAACACAACGTCCGCGTCGTTAAAACAGGCACAAAAATCATCAAACAACGACTGCAAACGCGAGTATCTGTGTGGCTGCATCACCGCCACCACCTTGCCATTGGTCGCCTCACGCGCCGCATGCAGTACCGCCTTAATCTCTACCGGATGGTGCGCGTAATCATCATAAACATCAATGCCCGCCCCTTGGCCTGTATAGGTAAAGCGCCGCTTGACCCCGCCAAATTCCGCAAGGCCACGGCGAATATCTTGCGCACTGATACCCAGTTGATGCGCAAGAGCAATGGCTGCTGTTGCATTGGAAACGTTGTGCAAGCCCGGCATCGGCAAGATCAAATCTTCCATCAACACTTCATCACCGGAACGTCGGTCACGGATTTTCACCGAGAACACCGATTTGCCGTTACCCATCTGCACATCAAAAAACCGCACGTCCGATTGTGGGTTCTGCCCATAGGTGACAATGCGCCGGTCTTCAATTTGCCCCACCAACGATTGCACTTCAGCGTGGTCAAGACACATCACGGCAAAACCGTAGAACGGTACATTTTCAACAAACTGCGCAAACGCTCGCCGTACGCCATCAAAATCGCCGTAATGGTCAAGGTGCTCAGGGTCAATATTGGTCACCACGGCAATGTCAGCGGGCAGTTTGACAAAAGTCCCGTCAGACTCGTCCGCCTCAACCACCATCCACTCACCACCGCCCATACGCGCATTGGTGCCATAGGCATTAATAATTCCGCCGTTAATGACTGTCGGGTCCATCTCCCCCGCTTCCAACAGTGCCGCCACCATAGAGGTCGTGGTGGTCTTGCCATGGGTGCCCCCAATAGCCACCGCCTGCTTGAAGCGCATTAGCTCTGCCAACATTTCCGCGCGCCGTACCACCGGTAGTTTCGCTTCACGCGCTGCTTTAAGCTCTGGGTTATCCCCTTTAATCGCCGATGAAATCACGCAGACTTCAGCATCTTTGAGGTTCTCTGCCCGCTGGCCAACCATCACCTTAATGCCTTTGGCGCGTAAACGCTGCACATTCGCATTATCGGCAATATCAGAGCCTTGTACCGTGTAGCCCAGATTATGCAGCACCTCGGCAATGCCGCTCATACCAATCCCGCCAATTCCAACAAAATGTACTGGCCCCAGTTCCACCGGCATTTTCATAGGGTTTGCCCTCTTAATTTTTAGGCCGGCGTAAACCGGCAACATCTTCAACAATATTGGCAAGCTGGTCCACCGCATCCAAATGCCCTTGTTCAAGGGCGGCAGCGGCCATTCTCTCCAGCTCGGCTGGGCTTTGCATAAACCGGCGCAAATGTGTGGCCAATTGTGCCCCGTCAAGGTTCTTTTGTTCCACCATCAGCGCCCCGCCTGCATCCGCTAAAGCCTGTGCGTTCAGCTTCTGGTCATTATCCAGTGCCCCCGGCAGCGGTACCAGCATGGCAGGACGGCCAAGCGCTGCCAATTCGCTCACCGTCATGGCTCCCGAGCGCGAAACCACCAAATGCGCTCCTGCCATCTTTGCAGGTAAATCTTGAAAAAAGCTCGCCAGCTCTGCCTCAATGCCCAATTCAGCGTAGCACGCTTGCACAGCCTCAATGTCTTCAGGGCGGCACTGTTGCACCAGTTTGATATTCCGGCGCTCTTCGGCACTCAATAGCGTCAACGCTTGCGGCAAAAGCTTCGAGAAAACCCGCGCCCCTTGGCTGCCACCAAACACCAACAAACGCAGCGGTTCACTTTTGCCAGGCGCACGATAAGCTTGCCCGCACTGGGCCAGAACTTTGGTGCGTAACGGATTGCCACAAACAACCATCTTGTCGCGCAACTTACCATCCAGCTGCTTCAGCTCAAAATTACTGGCAATTACTTTCACATTTTGCGCCAACATTTTGTTGGCCCGCCCCATCACCGCATTGGCTTCGTGTAAAATTGTCGGCACACCAGCAAGCCGCGCTGCAAACATCGGCGGAAATGTTGGGTATCCGCCAAATCCCACCAGTACCTTTGGCTTTTTGGTGCGCATGATTTTCCACGCCTGCAAGGTTCCAAGCCCCAGCTTCACCGCGGTTTTCAGCAGCTTTAGTGGGTTGCGACCACGCAAGGTATCGCTCTTGATTATATGAATCTGATCCGCCGGAAAAGCACTGCCATATTTATCAGCTCGTTCATCGCTCATCAGCTCAATGGCATAACCGCGCTTTGTCAATTCATCTGCCAGTGCTTCGGCAGGAAAAAGGTGCCCTCCGGTGCCCCCGGCACACAGCATTATTTTCGTTTTCATCTACGCTCCAGCAGAATCTTCAGGAAACAGAGGACGCAGGCCGTACCCGGCTCACGCTCACCCCTGGTGTTTTTCGCGGTTGCGGCCGACGGCGTGTCAGCGCCAACACAAACCCCATCATCAAAGCGCCCGCCAACAACGATGACCCCCCATAAGAAATAAATGGAAGCGTCATCCCCTTTGGCGGAATAAGGTTCAAATTCACCGCTAAATTAATGCAGCTTTGCAACCCGAACAAACACACAAGTCCGCTCACAGCTAGCCTGCTGAAAGTATCTTGCTCGCGGCCCGCCATATATAGCCCGCGCATTACCACAAAGGTGAAAGCAGCAACAATAAATAAGCTGACAATAATCCCGTATTCCTCAGCGGCAACAGCAAAAATAAAATCTGTGTGACTATCGGGCAATATCCGTTTGACAATTCCCTCGCCAACCCCGCGGCCAAACCAGCCACCAGATATGAAACTGTCAATCGCCTTATCGATTTGATAGGTATCACCGGAAGACGGGTCTAAAAACCGCATAATGCGCGAGCGTACATGCGGCAAATACACAAACGCCGCACTCACACCGCCCAAGCCCAATACCGATAGTGGTACAATGGCTAACCACGACAAACCGTTTAAGAAGAACAACGCCGCCACCACAAAGGTAATCAACATCGTTTGTCCAAAGTCGGGCTGAGCCAGCAACAACCCGACAACCAGGAGGTATAACAGGATAGAAATCACCCGTCCGGGCACATCGTGGCGTTTACGCGCTTCCGCCAGCAAAAATGCCACCAGCACTATCAGCGTTGGCTTGACAAATTCCGAAGGCTGCAACGAATAGCCAAACATACTGATCCAGCGCCGCGCCCCTTTAATTTCGTAGCCGCCGAACAGCGTCGCCACCATAAGGGCTATACCGGTAATAAACCCGAGCAGCGCCACCCGCCGCACCATACGTGGCGACATGGCCGAAACCCCGAGCAAAAGCGCAATACTGGGAATAAGAAAAAAGGCTTGTCGCTTCACAAAGTGAAATGGCTCCACACCAATACGTTCGGCTACCGGAGGGCTTGCGGCCAATGAAAGCACAATACCAGCCCCCATGAGCAACAAGATACCCATTAGCATAAACCGGTCTATTGTCCACAACCACTCGGAAAAAGCACTGCGATCGGTGCGTGATACCATCACTTCTCCCCTTTAATGTTCATAGCTTCCGCCGCCTCTTGCGCTGCTTCGCAAAAAGCATGTCCACGCTCTTCAAAAGAGGAAAACATATCGAACGAGGCACACGCGGGCGAAAGCAGCACCACCGCTTCGTTATGCTTGGAAGCACGCGCATCATCCGCCGCTGCCCTCACCGCGCTTTCAAGGCTGGCAAATATCTGTGTCTCCACATGCCCTTCCAGGCTTTGCGCAAATTCCTCGGCAGCCTCGCCAATCAAATAGGCTTTTGCCATATTGGGGTAATATTGCTTGAGCGAGCTTATCCCGCCCGCTTTGGGCCGCCCCCCGGCAATCCAGAAGATATGGTCATAACTGGCCAGAGCATGCGCGCTCGCTTCCGCATTGGTCGCCTTGCTGTCATTGACAAACAACACATGTCCAGCTTGCGCCACCACTTGCGCACGGTGCTCAAGGCCCGGGAAACTCTCCAGCCCTTCGGCTATTTCCCCGCGCGACAAGCCAAGCGCCGAAGTTACAGCCACCGCAGCCGCAGCGTTTTGCCCGTTATGCGCCCCGCGTAACGAGCGGCATCCCTCCAGATCGGCCATAACAATCTCGTCGCCATCGCACGCTTCCACCACCGTACCCTGTGTGTAGTAAACGCCGTTTTGCACTGGTTCACGAGAGGATATCGCATCCACGCTCTGTTCACCATTTTCCAACAATCGATCATAAAGGGTGGCACAGTAATCATCATCCACCCCCACAATGGCCAAACGGCTTGCCCGCACCAATCGCGACTTCACATCGCCATAATGTGCCATATCCCCGTGGCGATCCAAATGATCGGGCGAGAGGTTCAGCAACACACCAATGTCCGGTGCGAGTGATGGTGCCAGATCAATCTGGTAGGAAGAACATTCCACCACATAAACCCGCTCTTCGCTCAAAGGATCAAGATCAAGCACAGGGCGGCCAATATTTCCGCCCATCTGCACATCAAACCCCGCATGGCGTAACAAATGCGAAATCAGTGCCGTACTGGTAGATTTCCCGTTGGTGCCGGTAATGGCAACAAAAGCGGCATCAGGGCATTTGGCCTCGCGCTCGCGTTGAAACAACTCCACATCACCGATAACTTCAACACCGTTTTCCTGTGCCTTTTTCACACTCCAGTGCGGTTCGGGGTGGGTAAGCGGCACTCCGGGAGCCAATACAAGCGCTTCGTAGCGGCCAAAGTCGGCATCTTGCAAATCAATCACATCCAGCCCGGCTTCTTCGGCGGCCAGTGTTCGCTCGGGGTTATCATCCCAAACATCCACCCGTGCTCCGCCAGCCACAAGGGCTTTGGCTGTCACCAAGCCAGACCCCCCAAGCCCGAAAACAGCGACATCTTTGCCGCTCATGGTCGTCACCGGGATCATCTCAACACAACTCCTACTGCACTTCAAACGCTTTAGCGTAATTTCAATGTCGCCAATCCGACCAGCGCCAACACCACAGCAATAATCCAGAACCGAATAACAACTTGTGACTCGGTCCATCCCAAATGCTCGAAATGATGGTGAATAGGTGCCATTTTAAACACCCGCTTGCCGGTCATTTTAAACGAAGCCACCTGAACAATCACAGAAACCGCTTCCAGCACAAACAAACCGCCCACAATCGCCAGCACAATTTCATGCTTGGTGGCAACCGCAATCGAGCCCAGCATACCGCCCATGGCAAGCGAGCCGGTATCCCCCATAAAGATCGCGGCGGGGGGCGCATTAAACCACAAAAAGCCAAGCCCTGCCCCAATCACAGCGCCGCAAATAACAGCCAGCTCACCAGTGCCCGGCACATAGTGAATTTGCAAGTATTCGGCAAACACCGCATTACCGGTCAAATAGGCAATCAAGGCAAACGAAGCGGCGGCAATCATTACCGGCACAATGGCCAAACCATCCAGCCCGTCGGTCAGGTTCACCGCATTGCCGGCTCCCACAATAACAAAGGCGGCAAAGGGCACGAAAAACAGTCCCAGATTAATGGTCAGCTCTTTAAAGAAAGGAAAACCGATAGAGGTCGAAAATGGCGCACCATCCAGCAGCGTCACCGCATAAGCGGCACCACCGGCAATGGCAAATTCCAGCCCCAGCCGGGCCTTGCCGCCAAACCCTTTGTGCGAGGATTTTGAAACCTTTAAATAATCGTCATAAAAACCAATCAAGCCGAAACCCAGCGTCACCAGCACCACGATCCAGGTATAGGGGTTCGACAAATCCGCCCACAATAGCGTCGCCATCAACATACCGGAGAGGATCATAAGTCCCCCCATGGTTGGCGTGCCCTTTTTGGTCAGCAAATGGCTGGCAGGGCCATCTTCCCGAATTGGCTGGCCATGTCCTTGCCGCAGTCGTAAGGCTGCAATAATTTTGGGGCCAAAAAGAAACACAAACAACAGCGCGGTCATAATCGCGCCGCCAGTGCGAAACGTAATATACCGGAAAACGTTAAGGGCAGAAAAATGGTTGGCGAACTCGCCAAGGTAATACAACATTCAAAGGTCCTTTAAACCGCTAAGGTTAGTTATGACGTAAAACGCTTTCCAATTGCTTTAACAAGCACACCCATTTTAGAGCCCAAAGACCCTTTAATCATGAGTGTATCATCGCTTTGCAATGCACTAAGCAGCTGATCTTTCATTTCTTTAGCGCTAGGGGCATACCCGCCGCGCACATGTTCGGGTAATTGCTCATAAAGTGCTTTCATCATAGGGCCAACACAGTAAACTTGGCTAGTGCCACATTGCGCAATAACCCGCGACAAACCGCGGTGGTAACGCTCGCTGTTATGCCCCAACTCCAGCATATCACCCAGCACCGCAACGCTACGCCCGCCGCGCTCGCGTGCAAGGGTTGCCTGTAGCTCTAAAGCTGCCTTCATACTTGCCGGATTGGCATTATAGCTTTCATCCAAAAGCAAAGCCTTGCCATTGGGCAGGTTAAGCTCAACCTGCGCCCCGCGCCCGCGCGGTGCTTTAAGCTCACTCAAGGCCATTGCCGCCAGCGCAAGGTCTGCGCCAAGTATGCCCGCAACACTTAAAACGCCAAGCGAGTTAATCACGTGGTGTTCGCCCGGTGCACCCACTTTGTACGTAAGCTCTTGCCCGTGGTAATTTGCAGTCAAACAACTACAATCTGGCAAAAGTGCCAGCTTATCCGCCCACACATCCGCGCCCGGCTTTAAACCATAGCTGACAATATTGGGCACACTGGCAACCACGGCAAGGAACCGGAGCAAGTCATACTGTTTGTTATCACGGTTAAGTACTGCCGTACCTCCCGGCTCCAGCCCGCAAAAAATCTCGGCCTTGGCGCGTGCCACATCTTCAATGCTTTCAAAGTGTGCCATATGTACCGGCTCAACACCGGTAATCAACGCACAATGCGGCCTCACCAACTGCACCAGTGGAGTAATTTCACCACTATGGTTCATACCAATTTCAAACACGCCAAAGTCTGCATCACGCGGCAAACGCGCCAGGCTCAGCGGCACCCCCCAATGGTTATTAAAGGACTTAACCGAGGCATGGGTCTTACCGCTCGCAGCTAACGCCAAACGCAGCGCTTCTTTGGAACTGGTTTTACCCACCGATCCGGTAACAGCAACAATGCGCGCTTTCGAGCGTGCACGCGCACAAACACCAAGACGGCGCAGCGACGCCAACACATCCTCAACAACGATATAAGCACCATTTTCGGGCAATTCGGGCAGTTTTTCTTCGGCAACTACCGCCAATGCAGCGCCATTTTCCAACGCCGCCCCTGCAAACGCATGGCCATCATGCACATCACCCAAAATGGCAAAATAGGCTTCACCCTGCTTGATATCACGGCTATCAATCGAAATGCCGGTGATCGCAGCCGCCGGTGTACCCGCGATCCGCCCATCAACCCCGAAAACAAATTCTTCCAAAGTCCACAAGGGCGCATCTTCCACCGGCATCCCCGCTGGCAGCACAGGTATATCCGCAACATCAATCATTGGTATCACCAAGCCGGGCACATCCCCGCTTGCTTGCCCCCCAACAACATCCGCTTTTGCACCTTCACCAACATCACCTTGAGCGCTCTCGCTTGCACGATCGCCTGCATCTGCGTTTTCAGCCCTACTCTCTTTCGGTAAGGCGTCTCTAGGCTTTTCCTCATGCGCCACATCACCATGCGGACTTTGTAAAGCGGCGTCCTCAGCCTCTTGTGTAGGGCTATCATCTGCAACAGCTTCAACCGCAGCGCTTTCATGCTCTGCTTGTGCCATTTCAGCCGCACTCTCTTGCGCATCCAGTTGCTGCAAATCAATGGCAAACTGTACAGCTTCATGGTCAGAGAACGGTAAAACCTCACCATTTACAATCTGCCCGGTTTCGTGGCCTTTACCAGCCACCACCAGCACATCACCTTTCCCAAGCATATCAACGGCGCTAACAATCGCATCACTACGATCACCAATTTCGATAGCACCAACAGCAGCAGCCATTATTTCCAGGCGAATAGCAGCAGGGTCTTCACTACGCGGATTATCATCTGTAACAATTGTCACATCGGCAAGGCGCGAGGATATCTCGCCCATTAATGCCCGCTTGCCGGTATCACGGTCGCCCCCGCAGCCCATCACACAAATGAGGCGGCCACTGGCATAGGGGCGCAGCGCCTTAAGTACATTTTCAAGCGCATCCGGCTTGTGCGCATAATCGATATAAATCAGCCCGCCATTGCTTTTGCCAACAAGCTCCAAACGGCCCGAAGCCCCCTTTAACTCTTCAAGGGCAGCAAGCACGGTTTTAGGCGCAATACCAACAGCCATAGCCAGCCCAGCCGCCAGCAATGCGTTGCTCACCTGAAACGCTCCGGCAAGCGGCAATTGCACAAAATACATCTCGCCAGCAACTTCAAGCTCTAATAGCTGCACAAAGCCTTCGCTAACACTGCTAATAAGCTTGATACCATTGCCTTCGCGGCCAACGCTAAAAATTTCCTGTCCGCGCGCCTTGGCAATTTCAACAATCCGCTCGGCGTAGGGTTCACTCGGGTCCACCACAACAACGCCGTCTGCAGGCAAAACTTCGCCAAACAATCGCAACTTTGCCGCTAAATAGTCCTCAACCGAACTATGGTAATCCATGTGGTCACGGCCAAGGTTGGTAAAGGCAGCCGCTTTAAGCACAACACCGTCAAGCCGGTGCTGGTCTAGCCCATGGCTGGATGCCTCCATCGCCGCATGGGTAATGCCGTCTCCTGCAAGAGCACTTAAGTCTTTATGCAACGAAACCGGATCGGGCGTTGTCAAACCGCCATAGCTTTGCCCATCACTGGTAACAGTGCCAATGGTGCCAAGGCTGGCCGCTCGTTGTCCGGCAAACTCGAATATTTCGCGCACAAAAACCGCAACCGAGGTTTTGCCCGACGTACCCGTCACCGCAACCATAGTCTCGGGTTGCCCACTGTGTAATTTCGCAGCCATCAACGGCAACAAAGCCCGTGCATCGCGCACATCAATTAAAGGGCAATCGCCAGCGGCTTCGATAGCTTCTTCATTTAAATTATTTTCATCAATAATGATCGCGGCAGCTTGGTTGGCAACGGCCTGCCCAATAAATTGGGCACCATCAACTTTCTCCCCCTTAAGGGCGATAAATGCAAAACCCGGTTCCACTTGACGGCTGTCAGCTGTGATCCCGGTTATCTCAACGCCAGTACCCTCGCCTTCGAGGGTCTCTGGTATAATTAGGTCTTCAAGTAGCATATTATTGATATTTCCGGCCTATGAGTCCTGAATATGGCAGCCGCTTGTAAAAAGTGGATTCAAGTCGAGCTTTCCAGTAAAATTTATCACATTTCCCAGCTTTACCTGAAAGCAGCGACACCGATCAAGCAATCCGCATGCGCTATGAGCACATAGCAACACAATTGCACCGATTTTGAACCGTTATTGATACGAAACTGGTATGGTTTCCGCACCCTCGTTATAATCGGGCACAACCCCCAGCATTGGCGCAATACGCCGGATAATAGCACCGCTCGTTGGTGTTGCATTATATCCGGCAACCGCGCTGCGCTGTCCTTCCGCTGGGTGTGGTTCGTCAAACATGACCAGCAACTCGTATTGCGGGTTGGACATGGGGAAAGCTGAAAGGAAAGAGGTTCGATACAATCCTTCTACATACTTCCCGTCAACCACTTTTTGTGCCGTACCTGTTTTACCGCCAACATCATAACCAGCCACTGCCGCGTTACGGCCAGAACCCTTTAAAACATTGAGACGATTAAGATATCTAAGCTCATCACTTGTCTTGCTAGAAATCACGCGCCGCGCCTCGGCCCGCGCTTCAATGGGAGTTCTTGGTAAAAATGTAGGTGGAATATAATAGCCGCCATTCACCAGTGTAGCCCCGGCAATAACCATTTGTAACGGACTAACCGATAGGCCATGACCAAATGAAATAGTCATAGCTGCAAGCTCGTTCCACTTGGGCGGTAATAAGGGCCGTGCTTCCTCGGGGAGTTCTGTTTTTAAACGCTTTGTCAAACCCAGTTCGCCAAGGAAATGCTTTTGCTCGGCAATACCGGTTGCAAGCATCGCTTTCGCCGTTCCAATATTTGACGAAAAGATGAAAATTTCTGGAACAGTTAAAGCGCGCCTGCGCCCATGAAAGTCATTAATTGTTCTACCGGAAACACGAATTGGCTGACTGGCATCAAATTTGTCTTCCATATGCACTTTGCCACTATTAAGTGCCATCGCCATCGTTAATCCCTTGAAAACAGAACCCATTTCATAAACACCGGCTGTGGCACGGTTCATCCTGTTCGGTTCAAGAGCTTGGCTTCTATCGTTTGGATCAAAATCAGGCAGCGAGCTCATGGCAATCACTTCACCCGTATCGACCTTGGTTAGTATCCCAACAGCCGCCTTGGCATTATATCGCTTTTGCGCATGCACCAACTCGTCTCGAATTGCATGTTGTACCCGCAAATCAATTGAAAGCTGTAAAGGCTTCAAAACATCCTGATTGGTAAAACCCGTTTCGCGCAAACCACTTAAAAAAGCAGTATCAATATAGCGCTCCATACCTGAAATACCCTGATTATCAATATTCACGGTACCAACAATATGGCTCGCTGTATGGCCTCCAGGGTAAAAGCGCTTACTCTCGCCCACAAAACCAACGCCGGGCAGTCCTAAACTATGCACGGCATTACGCTCGGCAACACTTATTTCGCGTTTAAGCCATATAAACCCGGCATTACTTTTTAATCGCCGTTCAATTTTAGGCGTATTTAACTCGGGAAATACACTAATTAAGCCTTCAAATACTTCATCCGCATCCGGAATTTTTCTAGGCTCCGCATAAAGTGAAGCACTCTTCACATCTGTCGCCAGAATTTCCCCATTGCGATCAATGATATCCGGTCTTGCAGCCCGATTATTCCTCGTCTCGGCCACATAAGTCACCTCGTCAGGCTCACTTTGCCAACCCAACCAGACCAGACGCCCTGCAATCGCACCATAAGCCAGTAAAAACAACAACATAGATATATATATGCGCGACTTTGCAGGCCCACGTACCCGGCCGCTTCCAATTGTTGTTTTTTTAAAAAAGGAGAAATTCCAAGCCATTTTTCCCCCTATTGAATTGCCATTGATTGACTAGCATAACCACCCATAGCCCGTGCAGAAGCAGGCTCCATAATAACGGGCCGCACAGGCAGAGCGTCCAAAGTTGTTATCTGGTCACCAGTAAGTGGTTGTAATTGCAGGTAACTATTATATCTCTCAACAATACCCTGCAAACGCGAAGGCTGGTTCAAAGCACTCCATTGCGCTTTGTAAAAGCGGATATCTTCTTTTTCTTTTTTAATTTCTTGCTGTAACAGCGCAATACGTTCCACCAAGTGTTCGTTATTCATCTTCATGTTGTAAACATATGCAGCAAGACTCAAGACAACAACAAGCAGGAACATATTGATATACCTTAACATATACCTATCCCCCTAACCCTTCGAAGCTCGCCAGATGTGGCACACCCAAGTCGAATATATCCAGCTCCCGTGCCGGTGAACTCAGCCGTCGTCCCGCACGCAAACGTGCCGAACGTGCACGAGGATTTTGTGCAACCTCATCTTCGCTAGCATCCTGATTTCCTTTGACAATAAACTCAAAGGTCGCTGGCGGAACCGCTTGTTCAGGCATATGACGCGAACCTCCCGCACGTGTTTTACACCGGTCAGCTAAGAACCGTTTAACCAATCGGTCCTCAAGGCTATGAAATGTCACAATAACCAATCGGCCACCGGGTTTTAAAACTCGCTCAGCCGCCGCCATGGCATTAGCTGCTTGATGTAATTCACTATTTACGTAAATCCGTAGCGCTTGGAACGTCCGCGTTGCAGGGTGTATGCTCGCCTTTTTCGGGTTTCGGCGTACAACTTTTTCAATAACTTTCGCAAGTTCTAAGGTTGTCTCAAAAGGCTTGAGTTCACGTGCCTGACAAATTGCATGCGAAACGCTCGACGCCCGTTTTTCTTCCCCTAGCAGGCCGATAATACGGGTTAAGTCCTTGCGCTCCATCTTGTTTACAACGTCGGCAGCACTAGGGCCACTTTGCCCCATCCGCATATCAAGCGGGCCATCAAAGCGAAATGAGAACCCGCGCGCCGCTTGATCCAGCTGCATGGAAGAAACACCAAGATCAAACACCACACCATCAACCTGCGCAAACCCGCAGTTTTCAGCATGTTGTTCTAAATCCTCAAATGTCCCGTGCACCAAATCAAGCTTGCCTTGAGCCTGAGCAACAAGCTTTTGTCCATCACGAATCGCATCCGGGTCACGATCGACCCCAATCACATGCGCCCCTTGCGCTAAAAAGGCAGCAGAATATCCGCCCGCACCAAAAGTACCATCGATAATTACTTCACCGGGCTGCACCTGCATAGCCGCCTGAACCCGTTCTAATAAAACAGGAATGTGTCGCTCGAAATCACCGCAAAGCGTGGACTTGTTGAAATCATTAGTTGCCATTGTGCATCTCCGGCATTTCCCTATTATTATTCTGGCAACGCAATACAGCTAAAGCCCGCTTTTTGGCTTCATCTTGATGTTTTGCAAAAGCTTCTGGAGCCCAGATTTGAAACTTGAAGCCCTGCCCCACAAACACAACCCTACGATCAATTCCTGTATGATTTTGTAGAGTTTCACTTAATTGAATGCGACCATCTCGATCTATTCCAAAAGTTTCGCTTGCACCAAAAAAAGCCGTAGACAAAGCATCATGCTCTACTGTCAACGGTGTAAAACCTTCAAGTCTCTTACTTATCTCATCCAGCAGCTTATTCCCGCCCGCATCAATCGCAGGCTGAAACGGCGATGGAAAACAGTAAAGACCATCAAAACCATCTTGTGCGAGTACACTTCGAAAAGCAGCAGGGATAGAAACACGCCCCTTGGCATCCACCTTATTGGTGTAATGAGAGACAAACCCGGCCATCTTTTCCTCATCGTGTTGCAGGCGAAAACCAATTGCTTTTCCATGCTCAAACACACGTAATTCAACAAAATGGTTTATAAGTCATCTAGAGACTACACTATGGGCATATATGGGTAAACATGGGCTTTTATGGGGCCTCACCATTAAACCACGCACAATCCCTAGGGTTTTCTAGCATCTACAACACTTATCACTATCTATGGTTAATGCACGGTTACCGTGATTTACAAAACTCGAAAGTTATGAACGCACAGGGTGATTATCCAAAAAATATGCGCTTTTACGGCTTGGCAACGCAAAAGCGCCTCTTGAATTTACTCAGCAATTCCCAATGATTGCAAATATGCCGCTCCATACTGTACATGCGCCATATCTGTAACTTCCAACAGTAACCGCGGCTGTGCACCACTCAACTCAATTGCACGAAACACGGCTTTCCACGGCACAATGCCCTCGCCGGCATGCCAATGCCTATCCGCGTAACCGTCAATATCTTGCAAATGCACATGACGAAGATATCCCCCCGCTTGCTGCACAAAGTAATCAACGGGTACCGAACCATAAGAAGAATGCGCCAGCTGTGCGTGACCGGTATCGATCGATACCCCAATAGCAGCACTATTTAGCTGCTGCACCACATCGACACGCCACCTCGGGTCAATATCCTCAATATTTTCCAGAACCAGTTCAACGCCCATTGAACTGGCACGCTCCACAGCCAACCGCAAATTTTCGCAGGTAACATCCGTCATTCTATCCCGCGCGCCCGGCCAACTATCAAGATTTTGATGGCACCAATAACTATAGGGACTATGTAAAACCATCTGAGTTGCACCAAATGCCGCACACGCATCCAGCGCTATCTGTAGCTTTTTCCGCGTCAGTTGCTGGCTATCAGCTTCAACCGCTGCCAAATCAATTCCATAAAATGGTCCGTGCAAACCAACAGGCCCCTGAAACCCCTCAAGAATCCGCCGACATTCATCCGCAAGGCCCTGCCAATCACCGTTGATCGTGTTGGGACTACAAAAATCGCTAATTTCAATAGGGCGCTCACGCTCAAACAGCCAATCACGGTGTATCGAGAGGTGCTTCACATCTAGAGCAGCACCTAATACCGGCTTACCCACCATAATTATTCTCCAATATACAACAAATAGTGTCTCAGTTGCGTTATTAGAGAGCGCTCATGTCAGCTGCTTGACATATGCAGCAACACGTGTGGACGAAGCCGCCTTCACACAATGATGCTTTCATCAAAAGCCTGAAACAAAGGCGATTAGCCGTACAAAAGAAAATAGAAAAAACACCAGTCGGCCTGTAAGCCGGGTTCTGTATGGCCGCAGCCCGAAGGCAAACGACGTGACGATCATTCATCTGGGACGCCCATTGCTGAGCGCCTCAAGCAACCAACCCGGGTGGTCTGGCCTGAAGACAAGCTGGAAGTAACTTCCGCGCCACCCCTATTCGGTTTTGCTCCCGGTGGGGTTTACCCTGCCGCCCTTGTTGCCAAGCGCGCGGTGAGCTCTTACCTCACCCTTTCACCCTTACCCGCACATGTGCAGGCGGTTTGCTCTCTGTGGCACTTTCCCTAAGGTCGCCCTCGCCGGACGTTATCCGGCACCGTGTCTTCATGGAGCCCGGACTTTCCTCCCCTGCGGCCTTTCAGCTCTTGCAGCAGCGATCGTCCGGCCGACTGGTAGCACTCAGGTATGCGCTTGCACCCAAAACGTCAAGCTTAGAATTCACAAAGGCATTAATTAGCCACGCAAGCACGTGCCAAAGCATCGCAAAACTGCTCACACTCTAATAAAGTGGTGTCCGCAGTCCCGACGATTAAACCAGACTGTTCTATTTCATAGCAATAAATCGAGAGTGGATTCACTCCAAAGCCAACATCATTTAGTTTATTGGCAATTGCTTTATCGTTAACAACAGCCCACTCCCCCGTGAACAAGAGGCACATTTGGACACCCGCACTTGGCTTTTCAACGATGAGCTTATCCGGAAACCTTGCAATCAGCATCTTCCATAAAATTTCTGCAGTTGCTGAATAATGGCGTGTGATGCGCCGCAAATGCCGCCGAAAAGCGCCATCTTCAATAAAGTGTGCCAATGCAAGTTGGCTATGCGCATTAGCAAGCAAACCAAGGTTTCGTTGTGCATGCGCAACCCGGCAAACATCTTCACGCCGCACCACCATATAGGCAAGACGCAGCGCCGGTATTAGGCTTTTTGCAGTTGTACCAATATAAGTAACCTCCCCATTTTTAGAGAGCCCTTGCAAGGCAACGATCGGCCGACCATAATGCAAAAACTCACTATCATAGTCATCCTCAATTATCATAGCACCGCTCGCCCTTGCCGCTTCCAGCAAGGCAAGACGATCTTTAAGAGCAAGCACCCCCCCTTGAGGGAACTGGTGTGACGGCGTGACATAAACCAGCCGTGCTGCACACTCCTGCTGGGCGAGTTGGCGTATATTGTGAGCTAAATCGTTCGCTCTGCTGGCCTTTAACAAAAGGCCACTATTCAGGAAAGCTGCCCTTGCCCCTAAATAACCTGGGTCCTCGATAAGGGCTGTATCCCCTAAATCCGCGTATAAATAGGCAGCTAATGTTAGTGCTGCTTGAGTACCCGGTACTATGATGATTTGTTCCGCATCAGCATTTACACCACGATACTCGCTGAGATAGCCACTCAGGACTTCTTTAAGATAAGCAAGCCCACTAGATGTCAGGTATCCGCTATCATGAAGGGATAACTCGTTTCCTGCTTGGCGCAGGGCACGTGCCCATTCCTGTTTTGGAAAAAGTTTAACCGATGGCATACCCGGTACCATTCGTGAACTGCGCATCCCCCGCGGCTCAAACCGGTAAGAGCGACCCAATTGCTCACCACGTTTGGAGACATAACCGGCACCCGCAGACACGCCATTTTTTAACGCAAGGTCATTATGCAAACCAACACGACCGACAGGCGCAACATCAATACTATTCACCTTCGCCCGAGCCTTGAAACGCAGCTCAATCAGACCCTCAGCAGCAAGCAGCTCAAAGGCTTCATTGATGGAACTGCGCGAAACCTTAAGCTGAATTGCTAGCTGACGGGTTGAGGGTAGAAAACTTGAAGCAGGTAAAATCCCTTCTAAAATTGCTCTTCGAATTTGCCGATATATTTGCTTTGCCAGCCCCTCACCGCTCGTTTTACGCAATTCAATTAGATCAACGAAAATGTTGGGCTCCATACCGCTATCTCAATCTGGATCAATATTAGTTTTCAATCTGGACCTATAGGTAGACCAGATTTCCCCTTATTGCTATCCCAACACAGCAAAAGAGCAAGTTATGACAGTTTCAATTGATACCAAACAGTTACCCAAATATGCGCGGGTCCGAACCACCAAACGCGCCCAGTATGACACAGGTAAAGTCTACGCAATTATTGATCAAAGCCTTGTCGCTCACGTCAGCTTTATTCACGAAGATCGCCCTATGGTTATTCCTATGGCCTTCGCCAGACAAGAGGATACTCTGTATATACACGGCGCCAAAGCTGCCCGAATTATTAAGGAAAACGCACAAAGCGCTCAAATCTCCATGGCTTTTACCCATATTGACGGTATCGTAGCAGCAAAGTCTGCCATGCATCATTCTGTCAATTACCGCTCGGTGGTTATCCATGGCACTGCTGAAAAAGTCACAGACCAACAAGAACATCAACAAGCCCTCATTGCCATTACAGAGCATCTGTTACCAGGACGCTATGCTGAAGTGCGGCCAGACACAGCAAAAGAACTCAACGCCACTGGAGTACTTGCAATAACAATTGACAGTGCAGCCGCCAAAGTCAGATCAGGCCCACCAGTTGACGACCCCGAAGATGAGCACTTGCAAAAGTGGTCCGGCGTCATACCGATAACAACGGCATTAGGTCCTGCGCAAAGCGCCAAACACGATGAGACGATAGAACTGCCGGCATCAATTAGGGCTGCGCAGAAGAAATTCGCATAGAAAAACGGCCGGAGTTACGATAACTCCGGCCGTCTCTCGTCCTTGCAGACACCCTGCATAACAGGGATCACAATCAATACTAGTTGCGTGCGAGGATAGTTTTCACTTTTTTACAATAACGTGCACTTGTCTTGTTCATGCGTCTTGCCGCATGACCCGCGTTGTATCGCAAAATTGTACCACAGACATCACCGCGTGCTTTTTTATGTGCACCCGCCAAGTACCGCATGCCATATTCAATGTTGGTCTCTGGGTGGAACAGTTTTTTAACTGACCCTCTAAAACCGACACCACGCGCAGTGGCAGGTTTAATCTGCATCAAGCCAACTTCACCGGCACGCCCTCGTGCTTTGGCATTAAAGTTGCTCTCCACTTCAACAACTGCTTTCGCCAAGTCGGTAGGTACACCGTGTTTCTTGGCCTTTTTCTCAATCATTTGGATATATGACGATTTACCGGTCTTAGCGAACGCTTCAGTGGCATTTAAAACAAAATAACCAAATAGCATTGCAATAAACATCACTCCAACAACTTTAATATCGTTAGTTATGATAGACTTCATGTATACCTTCCAGGCACTTTGTTTCGATGGCCAGAAGGTATGAAGTCACTATTAGACGAAAATTTGAATTATAACTTCACGAAATCTTACAGAATCTATGTAGTATATTAGTCATTTACAGCATAATATGGCAATAGGGTGGCACCCTACCAACCGTCAGATGTCATAAATAAGGCAGCGTCACCATAACTATTAACAACTCACCAGCATTTTAAATTAATTATCTCAAGCAAGTTGCGGCAAGGCTTTCAAAAGATGGTGCAAAGTCGCAACGCTCTGCGGGTCAGCAATACCGTCCACACGTTCGGGCCGGTAGTGACGCTGAAATGCCATTACGGCATTCTCCGTTGCAATATCAAAGACCCCGTTTACGTTAACCTCATAGCCGTAAATAGCCAGAAGCGATTGTATCGCCTCAATTGGCTGCCCTTGATCTCCCTTTTGAAAATACCCGGCCCCCTCAATCTCAATTGGTGGCACATAATGCCCCACACCATGCTGGTGCATAAGAGCCCAAGGAAAATGTCTCCCAGGGTCCTGCTTACGTGAAGGAGCAACATCCGAATGGCCCAAAACCCGCTCCGCCGGAATTTGGTGGCGCTTAATCACATCCTGACAAAGCGCAATAACAGCATTTATCTGTACTTCAGGGTAGGTACTCACAGCACCATCTTGTACTCCGCAATTGGCAAGTTCAATTCCAATTGAACACGAATTAATATCGCGCTCTCCCTTCCAGAATGCTTGCCCAGCATGCCAGGCACGGCGACTTTCAGGCACCATTTGTGTAATATCGCCTGTCTCGTCAACCAGATAATGAGCCGAGACTTCCGACCTTGCATCGCATAACCAGCTGACAGCACTTTCTGCGCTATCCATCGCAGTATAGTGTAAGAGCAACATATCGATATCTCGTTGCCGCTCATTATGATTGGGGGAAGGACGCAAACGCGCCGGAACAAGACACTCAGCCCGTATACTCATAGGTTATGCTCTGCACTTATTTTTTCAAAAGCCACATTAATCGCCGACAATCGGTCACTGGCAAGTCGAACAAATTCTTCTGGCACCCCACGCGCAACAAGGCGATCGGGGTGTGTTTCCTTAACTTGGTTAAGATAGTTCCGCCGAATTTCGGAAAACGGTAAATCCCGGCTAACGCCAAGAATTTCGTAGGGATCGCCACCACCACGCACATGACGTGCTTTTAAACGGCTATACTCGTTAGGATCAACCTTAAATATTTCAGCAACACGCTCTAGATAAGCAAGCTCTGCGCTATGAACAATTCCGTCTGCTTTCGCAATATGGAATAAGCCATCCAACACATCGATTTTGTTTTCAGCTTCGTCCAAAAATAAAACCGCCAACTTCTTTGCATAGGCTTCGTAACCTGCAACGTCTTGTTGGGCCAAATTAAACAAACGGGCAACATTGGCTTCTTCATGCGGCGGAATATCAAACAACTCTCGGAATGCGAGCACTTCATCATGCGTTACCACGCCATCCGCCTTTGCCATTTTTGCAGACAAAGCAATCATTGCAACAGTAAAGGCAACGGAGCGCCGCATCTCACCTGCCGCTTGCACAAAACTTTGCAAACGATCAATGAGGTGAACGCTCCCAGTTTGTATACTGCCGATAAAAGTAGATATTTTGCTCCAGAAATTCATAGTCCAAGACTATATGATGTAGACAAACCTTTCGACCCAAGAACGTATTTGCCAAACGTTTTTGCCAGGATCTCCCCAGCTTCCGCATTTAGAGCGTGAAACTCTTCGATTAATAAACACGAATGAAACAGTTTATTGCCTACAAATGACTGGCAGCCCTCAAAATGGTAGGTATAAACACCTTCTCGCTGACATGCATTTCCTAGTAAATACACTAAAAAATAATTAATAAAATTTTATTAGTAATTGCATTAAATTTATTATACCCTCAGATAATTATCGATTAAACCACTGTCTCATAATCAGCCGAGGCTGCAGGTATTTCATTTTGTATAAAACAGCACCTATTAAAAAAATAGTATTTCTAGCACTAAGCCTATTCACATTATTCGTTTTGGCTCTGTGTTATTATACCATTGAAAAATATACGCTTTACACAACGATGCGCTCTGAGAGTATCGCACAGCATTCAACCGCGCTTGAAAAGTTTAAATCCGGTCTAGCCACAAATCTGGACAACGGCCACGAACACACCTCAAAGTCCATAAGTTACCTGCCCTCAACAGATTATAGGAATATAATCGTTCGCTCGCTGCAAGGGGTACAAAATACAGCGATTAGTATCTACACATTAACCGGTTTCAGGCTCGTAGAAGTAAAATCCGATGCAATTGCAGACAATCACAATAATAGCATTGTAGGTACAAAAGTAGATTACCGCCAATTATTAAAAGCAGTCAGCACCCAGCAACAACAAGTAAGCTCGAATTTTTCTTATACCAGCTGGGATATCCCTTGTTTCACCACTGTTAACCTGCTCTCCTTAAATGGTACACCAGATCTGATTGTAGTTATCACCTCCATAACAGCGGTTTCCCATGAGTATTTCATAGAGGCCCTCTCAACAGCCTCGGTTTTGGGCTTTCTAGTCATACTATTAATCTACACGATGAGCATATATTTCATCTGGCGCTTCATGCGTGAGCGCTGGAAAACACGCTCCACCATTGAATTCTTAGCCCAGAACGATCCCCTCACGCACCTGCCCAACCGTGCTGTTTTTTCAGAAACCCTCACAAAATCCCTTAAGAAAGCCAGCCGTTCATTAAGGAATAACTACGTCATGGTAGTTGACGTAGATAAGTTCAAAAACATTAATGATACGCATGGTCATGCCATCGGCGATCTTTTCCTCCAAGCGATTGCAGATCGGCTACGGCTGGTATTTGAAAACCAGCTCGTTGCCAGGTTGTCCGGCGATGAATTCGCTGTCCTGCTGGAAAACGACATGAGCCACCGCGAAGCCACGAGTTACGCGCAGCGCCTTCTCTCCGCTGTTAAAGCCCCGTGTATTCTCGATGGAATAGAACTGGAGATGTCGCTTTCAATTGGCTTAGCAGGCGCACGCGATTCCTTATGGCGTGCTTCCAAGCTTCTCCATTGCGCCGATTTGGCTTTATACCGTGCCAAACAAACCGGACGTTCCACATATACTTGGTACCACCCCAGTATGGATGACGAGCTCCAGCAGCGCCGCGCGTTAGAGCACGAAATGTATCGCGCTCTTAAAAACGAAGGGTTTCAGGTTGAATATCAAGCGCAAGTCGGGCTGCAAGATAATCGCCTGAAAGGCTTTGAAGCATTATTACGCTGGAAGCATCCTGTGCATGGTCAAATAAGCCCGCACATTTTCATTCCCATCGCCGAAGAGAGCGGGCAAATCGAAGCAATAGGTGAGTATGTACTCAAAAAAGCCTGTAAAGACGCTGCAAATTGGGAAGATGAAAACCTCAGAGTGGCAGTAAATATATCCCCTGCCCAGTTTAAAAGCGGTCACATCGAAAACAAAGTCCGCAATGCATTAAAAGAGGCAAACCTTAAGCCGGAGCGACTGGAAATCGAGATAACGGAAAGCCTCCTCATATCCGATACAAAAGCAGTCATACAAACACTGAAGTCCCTACACAAAATGGGCGTTTCGATTGCCATGGATGATTTTGGCACCGGTTATTCAAGCCTAAGCTACCTCTCCAAGTTCCCGTTTAACAAAATTAAAATTGACCGCAGCTTCATACAACGGTTGGGACAAGACACCCATACCGATGCGGTCATTGCCGCCATAATAGGGTTAGGAAGATCATTAAACTTACTCATCACCGCAGAAGGGGTTGAAAACGAAACACAAGCGCGCCTGCTTAAAGCGGGAGGCTGTGATCTCGTTCAAGGGTTTTACTACGGCAAGCCACAACCGGTGAACCCCAAACACCCCAGTGAGAATATACGCTGCCTGAATGGATTCTAAGCGCGTAATCCAATCCTAAAAAGAAACTAGTAGTTTTACGATACTAATTCTTGACAAATAAATTCAACTTTGGAAAAAGTGCCTAGTAATATACAACACTTAGCTAGCCAGCCTGTTTGCCAAGCCAGCCAATTGACAAGGCTTAGGCAACATGAAAACACACTCTCTTTTATTATTGGGCGTTAGCACATCAACACTTTTGTTGTTAGGTGCCGCTTCACACAGTGCCGAGCAACAAAGCTCAATCACTCTTGATAAGATTGTCACAACGGCAGGCAAAGCCAAAGTCGCCATCGACACACCACAGGCGGTTACAGTTATTGCCCCGCAGCAAATCGAAGCTTCCCAAGCAAACTCACTCGGCGAGTTGTTAGAGCGAACACCAGGTGTGTCAGTGAGCAATGCACAAGCGCCTTTTGGCCAATCCTTTAACATCCGCGGTATTGGCACAGGGCTTTCTTCCGATGAAAACCGTATGATACTTCAAGTTGACGGTGTCAAAAAATACTTCGAGCAGTATCGTATGGGCTCTTTCTTTTCGGATCCCGAATTCTATAAATCAGTCACCATTCAACGTGGCCCAGCCGGTTCCACTCTTTATGGCTCTGGCGCCATGGCTGGTGTTATTTCGGTGCAAACAAAAGACGCAAGTGACTATTTGAAGGGTGACGATAAACTGGCCGTACGGCTAAAAGGCACCTGGTCATCAAATGCGAACGACTTCACAAGCTCATTGGTCACAGCAGCTAAATTAACAGACAATCTGGAACTGTTTGCTGCTGGCAATTTCGGCCAGATACGTCCTTACACAAATGGTGATGGCGTGAAAGATGCTGAAGGCAACACCAATATGTATTCAGGTATTGCAAAGCTGAAATACAACTTTGGCAGCGATAAGGACCAGTCACTTGCTTTAAGTTACGAGCGCTATCAATTCACTGGCAAAAACCAGTATTTCGACCAAATATCACATAGTAAAGATTTTGGTTTTACCGATCGTACCGGTTACAATCAAACGGGCATTTTGCGCTATGAAAACGCTTTTCTAGGTAACGATTTTCTCAACCTAACGGCCCAATTATCCTATTCCAACGAGGAAACTAGTCAAGATAAGCTGCAAAACATATGCTACGGACCACGTTTTTGTTTTAAACCATACGGCGACAAAACAGACTTCACGTACAACACAATCCAGTACAAGCTGGAAAACGAAAGCGAGCTGGAATCAGTTCTCGGCCTACCGCTATTTATCACCTATGGAGCCGAAGGCAGTTGGCAAGAACGTAAAAACACCCGCTACAAAAAAACCGGCACAACCCACGGCTCCAGTTCTCACCCAGAGGGTACAAAAACCTCTTTTGGCGTATATGCGCAAGCCGAAGCAGAACTATTGCCAGGTCTGGTACTGACACCAGGCGTTCGTATCGATCACGACCGCTTGCAGCCAGGCACAGGTGTTAAGGCAACACAAGGCCCCTCAGATACAGCATACTCACCCAAGTTGGCAGTGTATTATGATCTAACCAGTAACGTTGGCTTATTTGCTTCACTCGCCCATACCGAACGCCTGCCCTCAATTGATGAGGCATTTAGCGGCGATAACTACACCAATCCACATGTGAAACAGCTCAAAAAAGAGCTTTCCAATAACATTGAGGGCGGTATTGCCCTTTCATTTGACAGTGTTTTACAAGAAGAAGACGGGCTACGGCTAAAAGCAACAACCTACTATAATAAAATTAGAAACCACTACAGCCGCCAATATAATCACACGACAGGCCGTGCCGAAGTGGTTCTGGTGAATCAAGCGCAATATAGCGGCTTAGAACTTGAGGCCTCATACGATAGCCAAAGCATTTTTGCAGATGCAGGGCTTACCTACACCCGAGCCTATAATTTGGACACCAATAACTATATTGACAGCGTTGAGCCTTTGAACGGTTTCATTGCTTTAGGTTTCAAGGTTCCCGAAGCTGATTTACAAGTCAAATGGCGCAGCGACTTTTACGGTGCCCTCACAAAAGTCAGCGATCCTAAAAACAAGGCAAAAGCCTATAACTTACATGACATTTCTCTGGAGTGGACTCCAACACAAGGCTTCTTAGAAAATGCAGAAGTGCGTGCAAGTGTAGAAAACATATTCAACACCAAGTATCGCAGTGCATTAAGCCAACGTGATGGTCGCGGCCGCACCTTCAAACTGTCTATTGCCAAAACATTTTAGATAAAGTCATTGCCTCCACCAAAAGGGGAGGTTTATTTGGTCTACAATAAAAAGGGAGGCCGAGTGCCTCCCCTAACACTAAAAATCTTCAAGCTAGTAATTACATAGCCGCTGCAGCTCTAGCAGCCTGATCATAGTGCCCTGAAACACTGCGCAAAACAGAAGCTAAACGTGATAACTCCACCTCATCAAGGCCAAGTTCTTTAATAGGCCGTACCAAAAGAGCTTCGCGCAGGCACCGGTACTGGTCACATATTTTAATGCCTTCTTCGGTAATCGAAACTGTCTTTTCCTTGCCACGCTTGCCAGAGATGATAAGTTGCGCCTTTTCTAGCTTTTTCAAAGCATAAGAAACAGTATGTGTATCTTCAATATTAAGAACAAGACATAGATCGGCCAAGCTCTTTTCACGTCCACGGTGATTAACTGAATGCAAAACTTGCGTCTCAAGTGCTGACAGTCCCTCGCCGCCACTGGCGGCCATACAACGCACCATCCAACGTTGATAGGCATTCACCATCATTGTTACAGCAAATTCGATTTCTGAAAGCGCGGGCAATTCACCCGCTGCGAGATGAGCTGCCGAAACAACTGGTCCAACTTCCAAACTAGCCCCGCTTGTGTGAGGAATCCTCCCGCTGTCTTTCAATAATTCTTTTTCTGACACACTCAGCACCCCGTTTGTTAGTTATCAAATAACCTTCAAAAGATCTGGAAACATTATGACCACCGGTTTACCGAGATCTGCAAAACCACATTCTAATTCATCTAAGAATAACTTTTAAGTTCAAATATTCATTTTGCCATTATTTTATAAAAATTATGTCTACAAGAACCTACAGTTTACAATGAAAGGCAGCAACCACTAGGATGTAATAGGGGTTTCAATGGGATGTTCTCCACGCGAGCACACCAATAGGGCCGCCACCGCACACATCAAACAATAATAATTTACTGGTAGAATATAGACAAATTGTAAATGTTAAATCATAATGAATGTCATTATGGTATTTTCTCCAAAAAGCGCGCATGTACTAAGTGTCTTTATTTTTGGAGATCGGGCTAAACACTTTAACAGAATTTGGAATACGAATGACAATAGGTAAATGGGACTTTTGGATTGATCGTGGTGGCACTTTTACAGATTTAGTAGCCCGTACCCCTCAAGGCACACTGAAAGCCCACAAAGTTCTCTCCGAAAATCCAGAGGCTTACCGCGATGCAGCACTGCAAGGTATTCGCGACCTCATGGAAATACCTACTGGCAAACCTATTCCCGCTGAAAATATTGCCACTGTTAAAATGGGCACAACGGTTGCCACCAACGCCTTGCTAGAACGCAAGGGAGATCGCACCCTTCTTCTCATCACCAAGGGTTTTCGCGATGCACTTGAAATCGGCTATCAAGCTAGGCCCGATATTTTCGCCAAAGAGATTATAAAACCAGAGTTATTATACGAAACCGTTTGTGAAGTAAGTGAAAGAGTGCTCGCAAACGGCCATGTTGAAATTCAGCTGGGCCACGAGCAGGCCAAAGAAGCGCTACAAAACGCCTACAACAATGGTATCCGCTCGGTTGCTATTGTCCTCATGCATGCCTACGCCTATCCCGAACATGAGTTAGCCCTCAAAGATCTTGCCCAAGAAATTGGTTTTACTCAAATCTCCGTTTCCCACGAAGTATCTCCGCTTATGAAGCTGGTTGGGCGCGGCGATACCACGGTAGTTGATGCCTACCTCTCACCTATCCTGCGTCGCTATGTTGATCAGGTAGCCAGCGAGTTAGATATCAAAAATACTGATTGTCGTTTGATGTTTATGCAATCATCCGGCGGGTTAACAGATGCCAGCCTTTTCCAAGGAAAAGACGCTATTCTTTCGGGACCGGCAGGTGGTGTTGTTGGAGCAGTCGAAACCTCGAAAATGGCTGGATATGACAAGATCATTGGTTTTGATATGGGTGGCACCTCCACCGATGTTTCCCACTTTGACGGTAACTATGAACGTGCTTTTGAAACCGAGGTCGCAGGCGTACGCATGCGTGCGCCAATGATGCGCATTCATACTGTTGCAGCCGGTGGTGGCTCGTTGTTGCAATTCAAGGATGGTCGTTTTCAGGTTGGACCGGACTCAGCAGGAGCAAACCCTGGGCCAAAAGGATATCGTCGCGGCGGCCCGCTCACCGTAACCGATGCCAACATTATGACTGGAAAGCTAAACCCCGATGATTTCCCGCATATCTTTGGCCCAGGGCAGAATGAACCGCTGGACAGCGCCGCTGTAGAAAAAGCATTTGAGCAATTAGCGCATGAGGTCGACCCAGCCCTTAGTCCGGAAGAAGTCGCAGAGGGTTTCCAGAAAATTGCCGTTGAAAATATGGCAAGCGCAATCAAAAAGATTTCCGTTGAACGGGGCTACGATGTCACCGAATACGCCCTCACCTGCTTTGGCGGTGCTGGCGGGCAAAGTGCTTGTATGGTCGCCGACGCCCTTGGCATGACCACCGTTATTGCCCATCCGCTCTCAGGCATTCTATCGGCCTATGGCATGGGCCTTGCTGATATTCGTGCCACCCGCCAACACGCCCTGGAGCAGCCACTTGATACAAAAGGCATGCAAGCAGCCAAAGAAATGGGCGATCAGCTTGCCAATCAAACCCTTGAGGAAATTACCCAACAAGGCGTTACCCCGAGCGATGCGACACTCATTATCCGCGCTCATTTGCGCTATGCAGGTACAGATACGTCTTTGCCGGTGAGTTTCATTGCTTCAAACCTAGAGGCAATGCGGCACGAATTTCAAACAGCCCATAACAAACAATACGGCTTCACCTACGAAGATAAACCCATCACCATAGAGGCAATGGAAGTAGAGGCCATTGGCGGCGGTGCCCAACTCGATGAACAAGAACACGTGCTGACAGCGGCACACCCTGAGCCAACCAAGCAAACCCGTTTTTTTACCAGCGGCGCATGGCAACAGGCCGCCACTTACCACCGCGACACTTTCAAACCGGGAATGCGTGCAAATGGGCCCTGCCTCATCATTGAGCCCCACGCCACAATTGTAGTGGAGCCAGGTTGGCAGGCCACATTAAACAGCAAAGACCACTTTATTATAAAACGCATCATTCCGCTTGAGCGCCAACTGGCTATTGGCACTAAAGCTGATCCTGTAATGCTTGAGGTCTTCAATAACCTCTTTATGTCCATTGCCGAGCAAATGGGCGTCACACTGCAAAACACTGCTTACTCGGTCAATATTAAAGAGCGCTTGGACTTTTCTTGCGCTGTCTTCGACCATAATGGCGCATTGGTTGCCAACGCCCCGCACATGCCCGTGCATCTGGGATCAATGGATCGTTCGGTGGAAGCCGTCATCGCCAATAATAAGAGTGCCATCAAACCCGGCGATGTATTTGCACTGAATGCACCATATAACGGTGGCACGCACCTACCCGACATCACCGTTGTATCACCTGTTTTCGATGATAAGAACGAAAGCATTCTGTTCTGGGCCGCATCACGGGGACACCACGCCGATATCGGCGGAACCGCCCCCGGCTCCATGTCGCCCAAAGCCACCCGCGTCGATGAAGAAGGCGTTCTTATCGATAATTTTAAATTGGTTGACGGCGGCGTCTTCCAGGAGCAGGCCCTTCGCGATCTTTTAGAAAATCACCCGTATCCTGTTCGCAATATCAATCAAAATATTGCGGATTTGAAAGCGCAAATAGCCGCCAATGAAAAGGGCATACAAGAGCTGCGCAAAATGACTGTCCATTTCGGCTTGGATACCGTCATCGCATACATGCGCCATGTACAAGACAACGCCGAAGAAAGCGTCCGCCGTGTTATCGAAGCACTCAAAGACAGCAGCTTTGAATACCCTGTCGATCACGGCGGTGTTATTCGTGTTGCCATCAAGGTTGATAGAAACTCACGCAGTGCGACCATAGATTTCACCGGTACCAGCCCTATGCTGGACAACAACTTCAACGCACCAGAGCCGGTTACCCGCGCCGCCGTCTTGTATTGCTTCCGGGTGATGGTACCCACTGCCATACCTATGAACGCTGGCTGCCTACGCCCGCTCAATATCATTGTTCCCAAGGGCTCCATGTTGTCACCTGTTTACCCCGCCGCTGTTGTGGCCGGTAACGTGGAAACATCGCAACATGTCACCAACGCCTTGTTTGCAGCCCTTGGTGCTATGGCGAACTCGCAGGGCACTATGAACAACCTGACCTTTGGCAACAAAACCCACCAATATTATGAGACGCTTTGTTCCGGCGCACCTGCAGGACCGGGTTTTCACGGCTGTGATGCCGTTCACGTTCATATGACCAACTCACGCCTGACTGATCCGGAAATCCTCGAATTCCGCTATCCTGTGGTCTTGGAAGACTTCCACATCAACAAAGGCTCGGGCGGTACAGGGAAATGGCATGGCGGTGATGGCACCGTTCGTACCATTCGCTTTTTAGAGGAAATGGAATGCGCCATTTTGGCTTCGCACCGTACCATTGCCCCTAAGGGTATGGCAGGTGGCGCTAACGGGCAAGTTGGTAAGACACGCGTGCGCCGTTTGAATGGTAACAGTGAAGAACTAAGCACCTGCGATCAAACCACGCTCAAAGCTGGCGAAGCAGTTACTGTTAACACCCCCACCAGCGGAGGCTGGGGTCAGCCCTAAAGCCTTAAAGTCCTAAAGAAAGTGGCCGTATCGATGCACTCAACAATAAGCTGCATTTGATACGGTCACAAACTTTTGCAACCTTCACAGGTTTACAAACAAATGTCCAAGCGCTAATGCATTACGATTACGTAAACTGCATTAGTGCCTAGGATTTTAAATGAGACTTTGGTTCCGCTTGCTCTGGTTCTTTATCACCAGCCCATTTCGCAGCAAAATTGCCTCACCGCTTGATAAATCAATCATGCGCTTTCGTGTCCATCTCACCGATATTGACACAAACATTCACTTGAACAATGGTCAGTATCTCACGTTGATGGACCTTGGCCGGATGGATGTTCTACTACGTACAGGTCTTTGGCGTCCTGTTCTTAAGAACAAATGGATGCCTGTTGTCTCGTCCGCTTCCATTCGTTTTCGCCGCGAAATCGGCCTGTTTCAGCCCTTCCTTTTAGAAACACGCATTGTTTACTGGGAAGAAGGAACAGGCGTCATGGAGCAACGCTTTCGCCTGCTCAAAGGAAAACATAAAGGTGTCATTGCCGCCACCTCACTGGTTCGTGTGGGTATGTACAATAAAAAAGCCCGCGAATTTGTCGCCATTAATGACTGGATGGAACAAGCCAATTTAACCAGTGCAGTGCCTCCATTAGAGCCCCATGTAAAAGCTTTTCTCGAGGCTGAAGAGCAGCTAAAACGCTTTGACCGCAAACCAGAAGCTTAAAGAATGTCAAAGCAGCCCATACTCTACTCTTTTCGCCGTTGCCCCTATGCCATGCGCGCCCGCCTCGCCCTGATTAGCAGCAATACTCAAGTCGAACTACGCGAAATTGTCCTGCGCAATAAACCTGCGCACATGTTGGAGATTTCACCCAAAGGCACCGTTCCGGTTATGATTTTGCCCGATGCAACAGTTATAGATGAATCGCTTGATATCGCACTGTGGGCGCTTTCGCGAAACGACCCACAAAACTGGCTAGAACCAGAAACCGGCACAAAACTACAAATGCTGGATTTAATAGCGCATTTGGATGGTGCATTTAAGTATCATCTGGATCATTACAAATACGCCAGCCGCTATGAAGACGCCGACCCTGAAGTTCACTACAACAGCGCAATTCAGGAACTGGAGGGGCTAGAAAAGCGCCTGCAAAATAGTCCTTATCTCTTTGGCTCTCGCCCGGCACTAGCCGACCAAATGCTGTTCCCATTCGTACGCCAGTTTTGCAATGCCAATAAAGAACGCTTTCAACAGTCCGCCCCTGAACGCGTGCGTGCTTGGCTGAACCGCCTGATTGAAACAGAGCTATTTACCACGGCTTTTGCCACAAAATGGACCCAGTGGCAGCCTGGGGATGTCCCTCTCCTATTCCCATAGGAGAAAATAAGTCAGTGCGCAGCACACGACTGCGCATTTTGTTTATTTGTTGCCTTGCGCCCAGAACAGCGCCACATGACCAACAACTTCCACTGAGTATGTTTCAAAACGCGTTGCTAGAATTTCCCGCAGATCAGCTTCGTTATCCGCCATATTGGAGAAAACGCCTTTTTTATTATAAATTTTCATCAATCGCCGTGCACCCCAGTTAGGTGACTGGTCTTCACCCAAGATCGTGGCTCCGAACAAAACACCGTTAGCTAACAGCAAAGGCTTGAGGTTATCAAATACAACAGCTTTGTCTTTCATTGCACCTGGCAGGCAATGCAATAAGTAACCAAGGCAAATACTGTTAAAGCCCTTTTCTTCCCAATCAATTGGCTCAAACACATCTACCTGATGAGTATTGGGACGATACTTAGCAACCCGTTGCGCTGCATACTGCAGACAGGTCCTGTTCAAATCCATTAATGCAAGGCGTGGCTGCATCGGAAACCGGCATTTTTCAAGAAAATAGCCGCTACCGACCCCTACATCTAGATGGTTGGCACTTATCAAGCCATTATAGAATTCTACCAGTCTAGTGGTGGGTACTTTCCATAGGAAACGATTGGAAAACCCGTGTACAACCAAGTCGTAAATCCCAAGGGTCCTAGGGGTATAAACCGCAGCTCCAGCCTCTCTATCCAATTGCTCCTGGTTCATTGATGCCAAAGTCTCCTAAAATCAATATAATTATCTTCTGCCACACGCAAAAGAACTACAACGCTGACTAAGGGAAACACCTAGTTGCCTCAATCAAAAATTGCATAATGCACAAATTTTTTCAGGCATAAACCTGAATACAGGATGAATAGCGCTCTCAATACCAGTTCACTCTCAATATGAAATAACGGGGTCAACAGCGAGTTCACTATTGGAGTTATCAAATGTTTGCCCATAAAAAAGCATTTATCCTAGTCATTGCCGCAATCATGGTTACTCAGATGCCTTCCATTTCTTACGCTAAAGGCAAACACCACAAGCACCACCATCAGCATCACCATTATCACCACTACGATGATAACCGTCATCACGACGATATAGATAGCGGTGAAGCAATAGCGATCGGAGTGTTAGGTTTAGCAGCCGGTTTGATAATTGCCAGCGCTGTAGAAGAGGATAATTATACAGCACCTGCGTTCAACCCTTACGCACCGAGTGTCAATCCGTATGCACAGCCGGTTTATGCTTATCCTGTCCCTGCCGTACAAGCGGTGCCAGCATATCCACAACCACAGCCACAACCACACCAAGTTAATGTACAAATAAATACTTACCCATCGGCCCCAGCCCCTTGGACCCAACAATGGTATCGGTATTGCACACAAAAATACCGTAGCTTTAACCCGCAAACAGGAACATTTATGAGCTATTCAGGTGTACGCAAGTTGTGTCGCTAATAGTTCTGAGCAACACCAGAAACTGTCATGCCCGGCAACTCTGGTTTAAGCAGCACCCCACAACACCGCTGCTTAAGGAGGGCATCCTAGGGTGCCCTCTTTTTCTATGCAATCTCACTCACAAATCAAATATTTACAATCTTTACCATGACAACCAATATCAAAATGAAAATGGTCTTTATGGTACTTATTAGCCATCGGCCCTAAAACGGTTGTAAATTGTTTGCAAGCCTCGCCATGAAGCGTTTTTAAAAAGGCATGCTCACTCGAATCTTCCCATCCTTTAAGCACAGTTATGATGCGCCCGCTTTTCAGCTTAAAGCCAACCACATCAATCGCATTACCTTTCGCATGCTCTGATAGCTTTCCACTCTTAAGATTGTTTCGCCTTCGGCAAGCGTAACCCGCTGCAATTTGTAGGCTTTCCAACTGCTCATTTTCGAAATTTTCCTTTACAGCACTGTTGGCCTTCACGACCCACGGAACAAGCTGTTGCGCAGCCTGACACGAGATCATGAGTACTCTAGAAAAACCGATTTTCTCTCCAGCAATATCGAGTTGTTCTAGGCTTACAGGATCCTCAATACCGCACCCGCCTTCTCCAACAATAGGTTCCCCAATTGACACAGAATTATCGGGCAATTCACAAATCCGGTTAAGGCTTTCTTTAATCCCATCAACAGGTTCGAGCAGCTTTTTAAATGGTGCTTTTTTCATCGTTTCACTATCAGAAACGCTGGGAGCATAGCTAATAATATTTTGTGGCTTTCTCTCTGTCTTTTTCCGATTATGATCCAGAGAAGAGGAAGGCTTTTGAAGAGGCACAGGTAAACGCAAACTCGTCTCAATTTGCGACACCCCAGAGAATTGGGTCATTTTTTGTGTATTGACGTTTTGAGCATGCGAACCACTAAAAGATGCAGAATATACAACTAAAGTAAACAACGTAAGACTGGCTAAAGAGAACAAGTTGGCAAGACTTTTCATAAAAAACAAACCCTATTAAACACCGGGCAAGTATACGCGCATAAGGCTGATGCCAAACTCGCCAAAAGGTAAAAAACTAATATATTAAATAATAGCAGCAACAAGCGACATTCTGACGCATGATATACCACAGCCAATTTTAGTCGGCAAAGTATATCTAGTCTATTCATTTCAAAGTATTTTATTGTAATTTATTATTTCTCAACAACGGTTCAGTATTTTTTTAAACCAACTAATAATATGATTCTTTTTTCAATTTTTTTCTATAACTAAAGCTATCTGTGAAAAATAATGACTTCCCTTTTTATTAATTGTCACATAAGCTTTCCAAAGTTTATGAGTTAAGGGGGACAATAATGACTGTCACGCGAAGCCTGAACGTTATTGCTGTAATGAGTGCCTTCGTCTTTATCGGCGCCATAGTACTTGGAATTGTGTAAGTAAAGTCACCATAAATGGCTTGATAATGTATGGTTGGTCTAGAAGGGAACAGACGCACCAAACTCGTAAAACAAAATAAACTGGCAAGCAAAATGCGGGTTGCTTTTAAAGCTAAAAATTTGCGTCTCTTTGCGGCATAACCGTTCAAAGAGACGCCGTTAATTCATATCAGGGCACCACCTAAATTGTGTTGTCAGCGTTAATGGAATAAAGCGAACCAAGCTCGCAAACAACAAACAACCTATTTCGGCGATTAAAGCCCTTACATTGCCAGGGAAGCCACACCTCAAGCAGCTAATGCGGCAATTTGTTCTTCAGCCTTTCGCTGTGCACCTTCTGCATCCATTGCAACACCCTCAGCCGCAACAACTTCAACATCTGTAATACCAATAAAGCCGAGAACCTGCTTTAAGAACGGAACATTAAAGTCAACTGGCGAACCAACAGGAACACCGCCACTAGATGTCACAATCACTGCTTTCTTACCGCTTAAAAGGCCTTGCGGCCCTTGCTCGGTATATTGGAAAGTCACGCCCACACGTGCCACTAGATCGACCCAAGCTTTCAACGAGGCAGGAACCCCAAAGTTGTAAATAGGTGAACCGATTACAATTAAATCAGCATCTTTCAGCTCATTAATCAGGGTATCGGATGTAGCCAGTAGCTGTTTTTGCTCATCTGTACGATGCTCATCCGGTGTATACGCTGCACCGACCCAAGCCCCATCAATATGTTGGGCGCCTTGAGCTAAGTCGCGCTCAATCACAGAACTGGCTTTACCAGTAGATTGAAATTGCTTGATTAATTTTTCACTCAATGAACGCGTGAGGGAATCTGCACCTTTTGCGGAGGATTGCACACTTAAAATTCTCATTGGAATTGCTCCGTAGTTTGTTTCTTGGAAGCAAGGTAATTCCTGAGCATTTATTTTATAAGACCAATAATTTTGAACAATTCGTTTCCGTTTTTCAAACAACCCAAAATGGCGTGAAGGATCTCTTCACGCCATTATAGTGAATATGTATCAGCTATTACTCTGCAGCTGTCACACGGCGTTCTGGTTGATAGTTCAAAATTGGTGCCAGCCAACGCTCGGCAGTCTCCAAACTCCAACCTTTTCGCTTGGCATAATCGGCAACCTGATCTTCCTCGATCTTGCCAATGCCAAAGTACGCGGCCTCAGGATGGCTAAAATATAAACCGGATACAGCAGAGCCCGGCCACATGGCGTAACTTTCTGTCAGCTTGATCCCTGCTTGGTTTTCCGCGTCTAAAAGCTCAAACAAACTACCTTTTTCAGTATGGTCCGGCTGTGCCGGATATCCAGGGGCCGGACGAATTCCATCATAGCCTTCAGCAATAAGCTCTTCGTTGCTACAAGCCTCATCCGGTGCATAGCCCCAAAGCTCTTTGCGCACCACTTCATGCATCTTTTCAGCGAAAGCTTCGGCAAGGCGATCAGCTAACGCCTGACTGAGAATTTTGTTGTAGTCATCCCCCAGCGCCGCATATTTAGCTGCCAAAAGGTCTTCACCATGACCAGTTGTCACGGCAAAACCGCCAATATAGTCATCAACGCCGCTATCAATCGGTGCAATAAAGTCAGCTAAGGCCATATTACCCCGATCCGATTTTGAACGATCCATTTGCTGGCGCAATGTATGCAATCGCTTCAATTCGCTCTGACGACTTTCGTTTGTATATAACACCAAGTCGTCACCATCCCGTTGGCACGGCCAAAAGCCAACCACTGCATTAGCTGTCAGCAATTTACCTTCAACAATCTCTTTCAACATCGCTTGCGCATCATCAAAAAGCGCCTGTGCAGCCGCACCATAGCGGGCATCGGTTAAAACCGCAGGATAAGTACCCTTAATCTCCCAAGTGGCAAAGAAAGGTGTCCAGTCAATATAGGGAACCAACTCAGCCAATGGGAAATCTGTAAATGCCTTGGTGCCTAGAAAACTGGGCTTTATTGGCCGATGTTTTGTAAAATCTGCCTTATACCCGTTGGCCTGAGCCTGCTCTAGGCTCGCACGGCTTTTTTTAGCGCGGCCGCGTGCATGTTTCTCGGCGATATCCTTATATTCCGCTCGTACTTCATCCAAATACACAACCCGCTGCTCTTCTGACATCAATTTAGAAGCAACACCAACAGCACGGCCAGCATCGGTTACATAAATAGCTTGACCTTGATCGTAATTCGGATGGATTTTCACAGCCGTATGAACACGAGATGTCGTTGCCCCGCCAATGAGCAGAGGAATATCCATCTTTTCACGTTCCATCTCGGCAGCTATATGGCACATTTCATCCAACGATGGCGTAATAAGGCCTGAAAGGCCTATGATATCAACGTTATGCTCTCTCGCCTGCTTCAAAATTTCAGTTGCCGGCACCATCACCCCAAGGTCGATGACCTCAAAGTTGTTACATTGCAAAACAACACCAACAATATTCTTACCAATATCGTGCACATCACCTTTAACGGTAGCCATCAGAATTTTACCGTTAGAAGAGCTCTCTTCAAGCCCCAGCTCGGCTTTTTCGGCCTCCAAAAAGGGCATCAAATATGCAACAGCTGCTTTCATCACCCGAGCAGATTTCACAACCTGCGGCAAGAACATCTTACCTTCGCCAAACAGATCGCCAACCACATTCATGCCATCCATCAACGGACCTTCAATCACGTGTAGTGGCCGTTTGGCTTGTAATCGTGCTTCCTCGGTGTCCGCCTCAATAAAGTCAGTAATTCCATGAACGAGCGCATGCTCCAAGCGCTTGGCAACAGGCCCTTCTCGCCACTTCAAATCAACTTCGCGTTTTTTACCGCCGCTACCTCTGTATTTTTCGGCCGCATCAAGCAGCCGGTCGGTTGAATCCGGGCGCCGATTTAATACAACATCCTCACAAAGGTCACGCAGTTCCTCTGGCAAATTATCATAAACTGCCAACTGGCCTGCATTCACAATGCCCATATCCATACCCACTTTAATGGCGTGGTATAAGAATACAGAGTGCATGGCCTCACGCACAGGCTCATTCCCGCGGAAGGAAAACGACAGGTTTGAAACACCACCAGAAATATGCGAATGCGGCAGGTTCTCGGCAATCCATTTTGTGGCATTGATAAAATCAACGCCATAATTATCATGTTCCTCAATACCGGTCGCTACCGCAAAAACGTTCGGGTCAAAGATGATATCTTCTGGCGGGAAACCAACCTGATTGACCAAAATGTCATAGGAACGCTTACAGATTTCAACTTTGCGTTCAAAGCTATCCGCCTGCCCCACATCGTCAAATGCCATCACAACAACAGCGGCACCATAACGACGAATAAGCTTGGCTTGCGCAATAAACGGCTCAATTCCCTCTTTCATAGATATGGAATTCACAATTGCCTTGCCTTGAACGCACTTCAAGCCAGCTTCAATAACCGACCACTTCGAGCTATCGATCATCACAGGAACACGGGCAATATCCGGCTCTGCTGCAATCAGATTCAAAAATGTGACCATGGCTTCTTCACTATCCAGAAGCCCTTCATCCATGTTAATATCAATAATCTGCGCGCCGTTCTCCACCTGTGAGCGGGCCACATCCAACGCACTGTTATAATCATCATTTTTGATAAGCTTACGGAACCGCGCCGAGCCGGTAACATTGGTACGCTCACCCACATTAACGAAATTCACTTCCGGCGTTAGCGTAAATGGCTCTAAGCCGGATAAACGCATCAAACGTGGTACTTCAGGAATCTGGCGTGGCGCAACACCCGTCACCACATCACTAATTGCCTTAATGTGTGCGGGTGTAGTACCACAGCAACCACCAACAATATTGACAAGACCACTACGCGCAAACTCGCCAACCAAAGCCGACATCTGCTCGGGGCTTTCGTCATATTCACCAAATTCATTCGGTAAGCCCGCGTTAGGATAGGCACAAACCAGCGTGTCAGCCACGCGGTTCAGCTCGTCCACATGGGCCCGCATTTCTTTCGCACCAAGCGCACAGTTGAGCCCGATAGAAAATGGTGAGGTATGGCGTACAGAGTTCCAAAACGCCTCCGGTGTCTGCCCCGAGAGCATACGGCCAGACAAATCGGTAATCGTACCGGAAACCATGACAGGCAGCTGGATGCCTTTTTCTTCAAAAACTTCCTCACAGGCGAACAGTGCAGCCTTCGCATTCAAAGTATCAAAAATGGTTTCAACCAAGATGAGGTCAACACCGCCATCAATCAACCCACGCACGGCCTCTGCATAAGAATCTTTCAGCTGATCAAATGTTACCGCCCGAAATCCCGGATTGTTTACATCTGGAGAAATGGAGGCTGTCCGGTTGGTTGGCCCCAAACCACCAGCGACGAAACGCGGGCGGCTCGGGTCTTGCGCCAGCATTTGTTCAACCGCCTCACGGCAAAGGCGCGCCCCTTCCTTGTTCAGCTCATAGCAAATGCTCTCCATCGCATAATCAGCTTGTGCAATGGAGGTCGAAGAAAATGTGTTGGTTTCAATAATATCAGCACCAGCTTGCAAGTACTGCAAATGAATATCGCGAATGGCGTCCGGTTGGGTCAGGATCAGCAAATCGTTATTGCCCTTCACATCCTGATTCCAGTTTTTAAAACGTTCACCACGATAACCGTCTTCATCCAGCCCCAACTGCTGGATCATGGTTCCCATGGCACCGTCAAGAACGAGAATGCGCTTTTTGGCAGCTTTTGTAAGGGCCGATAAAACCTCTTGGCCTTTGTTGGTCTGTTCGTTTGTCATGGAAACTCGTACTCTTTTATCTTTAGTTCATTATGGCTGTAATTATGCAGCAACAGTGCTTTTCACCGGTTGTTCTTGGTGGCGTAACCCCAACATATGGCAAATGGCATAAACCAGATCAGCCTTGTTCATGGTATAAAAGTGGAAAGCATCAACCCCTTGGTCGAACAAGTCCAAAACCTGCTCGGCCGCGACAGCCGCAGCCACCAGTTCACGGGTACGCAAGTCGTCATCCAGCCCTTCAAAACGGCGGGCAAGCCAGCTGGGAACCGATGCGCCGGTCCTGCGTGCAAAACCGGCAATTCCCTTAAATGAATGAACAGGTACGATGCCAGGTATGATTGGAATGTTGATACCAGCGGCTTGAACCCGCTCCACATACCGAAAGTAGTCCGAATTATCAAAAAAGAACTGTGTAATTGCCCGTGTGGCACCAGCATCCACTTTTGCTTTCAAGACATCGATTTCCACATCCCAGCTCCGGCTTTCTGGGTGCCGCTCGGGATAGGCAGAAACTGATACTTCAAAATCCCCAATGCGCTTAATGCTGGCCACCAAATCGGCGGTTGATTGATAACCATTCTCATGAGGGCTATATTGCGAACCGACACCGGCTGCAGGGTCACCGCGCAATGCCACAATATGGCGCACACCAGCGTCCCAATAAGCACGAATAACCTCGTCCACTTCTTCTTTACTGGCATCAACACAGGTTAAGTGGGCAGCTGGCTTCAGGCTTGTTTCTTTCACAATGCGCGAAACCGTTGCATGCGTACGTTCACGTGTTGACCCTCCAGCACCATAAGTCACAGACACAAATGAAGGAGACAATGGTTCCAGCCGTTTGATAGATGACCACAGTTGCTCTTCCATACGTTCATTTTTGGGCGGGAAAAATTCAAAGGAAACAGCAATATCGCTCGCACTGTTCAAGCGAAAACGACGGTCATGAGGGGAGTTAGACATATCAAACAAGTTCCTTATTCAAGCTAGCATGGGGTAGATCGCTAACGATGCGCGGGTCTTTTGCAAGCCATAGTCCCACTGTTAGCTTGTTGGTTTCAGCAGCCTTTGGGCTTAACTGCTGATATTCAAGTAATTCAACCCCAGCATCTTCCAACCAGCGGCGCATTTGCTCCTGGGAAAACCCAAGTCGACGATGGGCGAATTTTTCACGTAAAAATTCCAGTTCGTGGCTGGCAAAATCAACAATAAGCAAACGGCCACCCGGCTTCAAAGTTCTTGCCGCCTCGCTGATGGCCCTTCCAGGCTCTTCTAGAAAATGCAAGACCTGATGAACCACAGTCAATTCAGACATATTCGGTTCCACCGGCAGTGCATAGATATCACCCTGCCGCACCTGAGCATGGGAAATACCGGCATTTTCCAAGTTTGCCCGCGCAACAGAAAGCATGTCGCCACTTGCGTCAAGGCCCACACCACGTTCATATTGATCGGCAAAAACCTCGAGAAGCCGCCCTGTTCCGGTACCTAAATCTAAGAAATTACCAATTCTCTGCTGTCCTACAAGCACACGCATAGCGGCTTCCACATCAGCTTCCGGAACATGTAAATTCCGTTCCAAATCCCACGTTTTTGCACGTTCGGCAAAGAATTCGGCTGCTTCCTGCGCTTTAGTGCGTCGCAAGGTTTCCAACCGCTCTAGATCACCAGAAATGACCGGATCATGCTTAGATAGGTGCTCTATGGCATATTTGGCAATGCAGGCCTCAGGTCCTTCGCCAAGCCGATAATAAACCCAAGCGCCTTCAGGATATCGTTCAACAATACCAGCATCACATAGTAGTTTTAAGTGTCGGGAAATCCGTGGCTGGCTTTGACCAAGTATACCGGTTAGGTCTTTAACTGTGAGCTCTCCAGCGATAAGCAGAGCAAGCAAACGTAAGCGCGTTGCCTCCCCACATCCGCGCAACACCCCAACCACGGCTTCTAGGGGCATTGTCGCAAGCTCAATTTGTGTAAGACCTTTTATCAAAACCAACTCCATATTCCATATAAAGATATCTTTATACGTTATATGCCATTTTGACAACTCTCAAATTTTTTGCAAGCCCTTTCATAAATCCCAACATTGAACAAAACTCGTCATATCAAGGAAGAAACTCAAAAAACGGCAGCTTCTATCCGTAAAGCTTTTGGACGCAAAAAAGGCGCTATCCGCGCCTATTATGTATCCTATGAAAAAGCCTCAAATCTTCAGCTATCTTTCCATTTACTAAGCGCTTCTCGCGCTTGTAGTAGATCGAGCCGCTGGAATTCAGTAATCGCGCTTTGCCGCTCTTGAGGAGTGAGTTTATAGCGCCAAGGACCAATTTTAAGCAAAGCCTGAAGTGTCATCAAATTGAATCCAAGCGCACGGCAAACAGTCACAAATTGCTTTGTATCATTTTGCACCATCCAACGCTTGGCATTCTCGTAGCTAACCTCAGCAAGTAATGCAAAACCAGCAACGGCTTCAGGAAAACACTCCTCTTCCGCAAATTGCCTCATAACGAATGCATCTAACTTGCCTTCTCTAGCAATTGATAGCACTTTGTCCGCTGCCCCTTCGAAGTCATAGCGGGACAACCAATAATCATGGGATAATTTTTGCGCAGCAATACGCGCTGCCTGCGAAAGCCGCGAAACCTCATCGACACACCCTTCTTCGATTAGTTTAAGACGGACTTTTTCACTAGCAAAACCAATAAGTTCTTCTATTTGCTCATCGGCCAAATCTTCCCGTGACCCAAGATAAGTTTGCATTATCTCATCCGATTGCGCATCATGCATGAGAATATCTAGGCTTTGCCGATTGATAAGAGCCCCCCCGTTGGAAGCGACTTGATACCGGACATGCTTATTACCCCTATCAATTAAAACTTGGGTAATCGCCTCCGACAAACTATCTCTTTTCGCGATTGCAAGACGGTGTAAATCACCCAAATTATCTGCAAGCTCTATAAGGTCTTGCTCATGCAGTACTTTTGATTTTTCTAGGATTGGTTCGGCAACTTCAATTGTATCACCGGCAAGCCTTCGTAGTGTGCCTCTTGGTGCACACTCCAGCTCACAAAGGCACTCAGCCATGTAGACCCGTGCCTGAAGCTCAACCATTTCCGATAGACGTATCATTACGCTATCGTAAATTTCAATCTGTTCGTCTGAACAGCGCTCCCAAGTTTTAGAAAACAAAAGCGCCACTTGCTTGGCAAGCTCACCTCTACGCTCATTGTCCCCATCCAGAGCAAGTGATTGAAAATCAATCATCTCAGAAGATACAGAGGAAGCCATCAATTAACACCATTTCAGCAACCGTTTACACGAGATAACCAGAGGAATAATTGCCTCCCAAGCCTTAAAAAGACTGCGAAATATGGCAGAAACATGTCTGCAAAATCGTGAGAAATCGTCCATGCAAAACCAAACAAAAACTTGGCTTAACCTCGAATCGATAAATAATTTTCACTCTAGTTTCTTGAGTGGTTTATATAGATAAAATCTTAGGCATTCAAATTTAAATTGGCTTTTGATTGATGGCTTCCCCTTGACGCTTGATCTTCACGGTATTCTTTCGTTATTCATTCAATTATAAACGGCAGCATAAAAGAAAAATAACGTAACGTATTCAGCATGTAAGTACTGGATACAGCCCCTAATACCTGTCATGTCCAATAGAGTTTCATCTCTTTTACAAATCAGATCAAAGCTGGATTATCTACTCATCAATACACAAAGATAAATATCAAAGCGCTTTACGCCTTAAGGACATTAGTTTAAACAAAATTTTGCATCATGACTAAATATATTTATTAACCCTAACTATATAAATAATTATTTTCATAACTCCCTACTTAAATCTCATAAAAATGAGATACTATTACTTATAAATATGCACATAACTATTAATTAATTTACTGAGACTATTTACAATTTTGTATTTGATTTTTATTATTGAAATAATGAATACATAATTATGTATAAAGAACGAAATTTATTATATTGATTTGTGATCACTCGTTAAAAGTTATCGGCAAGCCACTTTGGACAAGTGAATTTATAAGGCACACCCCAATGCCCGTTACATCCCCCCTACTGGTAAAAATTGAAAAGCAACACCTTCGTTCTGCAGCTGACCTGCTTGACCAAGGTCTTCTAATTGTAGATAGCAGCAATCAAATCCTATATACAAACCCCACAGCAGAGCGAATTCTTGCAAGCATTAGTTCAATTACTATTGAAAGTTCAATAATTAAATTTACAGGAAACACTGAGACAGATAAAGTTTCTGCCTTTATGCAAAATGTAAGACGAACACCTTCTATTTCCGCATCAACAACTTTAACTATACAATCACAGAACCAGAGAGAGCGGCCAATACTTTTTGAAATTAATTACATTGCGCAAGAAAGCAAATACTTTATTATTTACTTTACAGAACTTGATTTTCGTATTTCTCATCGCATAAAAAAAGCTGCACGCCTTTTCTCTTTAACAGATAGAGAAGGAGCAGTTTTAGAGCACTTGGCAGGCTCAAGTACCGAACCTCAAATCGCTGAGAAATTAGAGATTTCTAAAAACACACTACGAACACACCGAAAAAATATCTACGCCAAACTTCAAGTAAAAACACGTGTAGAACTTGCGATGTTAATCACAAGAATATCCTAGATACTCAACTATCGAGGGGATATTTTATAACTGCAACGACGATCACCAGCAATTATATGCTCTACTCGACACACATCATAAGTATTGCCTACAATATGTTGAAATAACCGTAACTCTGATTGGCATAGGCTATTACAAATCTGAGCCGCATCACAAATAGAGCAATGATTTTCTATAAAGAGATATCCCCCATCTCCTTCAGCGCGCCATTCCGCCATATATCCCTCGGCACAGCGTTGTTTTTTTAGTAACTCTAAACGCTGCTCTAGGCCGTCAATACCACAGCACAAGCTGTCATAGTGTGATATCGCTTTTTCCTCACGCCTATCAATAATAGTTCGCAAGGTGCTCTCTCCGCATTCCCCGAGTATCCCTTGCAGTATATCAACAGCTAAGCGCCCATGACTATTTGGAAAAGAGCGATTTCCTTTTTCGGAGACAAACCAGAGACGACGTGGTCTGCCAACACTGCCACGCACATCTTCATATTGAACCAACTCATGACTTAACAGGCTGTCCAGATGCTGGCGAATTGCAACTGTTGTTACCTTCATTTTCTTGGCCAGTTCACTTGCCGTCTGCTGACCTGCTGTTTTTAGCTCAAATAGGATTTTAGTTTTGGTAGTATCGCTCATGAAATAGGTTTAACACGTAGATACCAAATTGCAAAGAAACCACTTGTTTTATCGGTATTATTAAATCTGCCCCAAAATTGATAATTGCGGCAATTAACATAAGCCCTAAAATATGAAATGGAGCTAGGCCGAATGTCAAAAACCCAGCGACAAAAAGATCTCAAGCACTATCTTAGCTCTCAATTTCCGCGCATATCTTTATATGATCTGAATATAATAAAGACTTTGGCAAACTCACCAAACCTAAGAAAACTAAGAGCAAATGACGCCGGTTGGCTGGCAGCCGTTAGCTACATTCGCCACAATTACACCAATTACGAACAACATCTTACAAACGGACTGGATAAAGACACAGCCCGTTTTCTCGTAGCACAGGATATAAAGGAAAAACTTGCAGAATGGGGCATGTACATCACAATGGATGTATTAACCCGGCCACACAAAAGTGAAACCAGGGCTAACGGCAAACTGCAATTACCCAACAAAAAGCAAGAAATACCATAAACAGCTCAATTATTATGAAAGCTGGATAACCAAAGATAGCAATAGCACCAATCCATAATACAAGCGCATTGAAAATAAAGAAGTACTTGGCGCTATCACCGCCCTTGGCAGCGTCTTTAAGGAACCAGCCCAACACAGGTACGGCAAACAACACCCGCGCAAGCAAAGAGCCGGTTGGTTTTGTGTCAGCTATTCCAGAATGCTCAAGGCTATCAGGTGTAAGGGTTAGGTCACTCATGACTGCTACTTTCTTTGATTCAAATCAAAGTTGATATACATCAAACATGCATCATTGCCAATGGTAAATTGCGCACAATCCTTTGCTGCGATAGCACTAGCAAAATAAACAAGGCTAAAAATTGCAGTTCGCCATTAAGCTCACCCTAGGCAACAGCACTGTTTAAAAATCACTATGGCCAGACAGGCGCGTCATTCCTGATGCAGGCAACGCCCCACCGCGCTGCCGCAAGCACCAGCGAAAGGAAACGCTATGCATACTCCTCAATTGGTCATCTACACCGACAACGCGCACGCATCCCTCGATAAGCTGATTGGCACCCCATGCAGCATTGCCATTCAAAGCTTTATCTGCGGTCTCACTTTCACACCAACCGCAAGTGGCATGGAAGTGGTTCCGCTTGCCGATTATCCTTTGCAACAAGCAATCAACAACAAGCAAATCATCAGTAATGCAAAAGAAGGTGGCAAGCGCAAGGTCTTGGTGGCCTTAGGCGGCGCAACCCTTGCCTCGGATACATGGGCGAATTGCGCCCAGAATGTTGAAGCAGTCGCGCAGTGCCTTGCCGACTTCGTCAAACAAAACAACTTTGACGGCATTGACATCGATTGGGAAGATTCAAGTGCCTTTACCAGCAGCAACCCCAAATATGATGCTGCAACGTTTTTGGTGGAGCTTTCAAAAGCACAGCGCAAACTCCTTCCGGCAGGCCAGTACCTCATCACCCATGCCCCGCAGCCCCCTTACCTATCCCCAAATTGGCCAGATCAAAGCACCTCAAAAACAAAGCCGGCCCCTTACTCAGACATCCTCAAATCTGCAGGAGATGCCATCGATTACCTAAACATCCAGTACTATAACAACCCGGGTGATGTAGGAGACACAGGCACCGAACAAGCGCACAAGTGCGCCGGAGTTGGCCCTGAGAGCCCCTACCCCACCAGCATAGTTGGCCTTAGCCAGCTGCAGCAACTTCCCTTGCAAAAACTAATCCTTGGCAAACCAACCACAATTCAAAATGCCGGTTCAGGCTTTCTAGAGACAAGTCAGCTTTGCTCGCAAGTTATCGCCCCTTTGCGCCAACAATTCCCGATGATGGGGGGTGCCATGGGGTGGCAGCTGGCTGAAAGCCCATCTTCTGATGCTCTTGTCCTCAACTGGGTGCAGCAGGTTGGCCAAAGTCTGCAACTTACAAGCTAGTCCATGAAAGGCGCAGCGGAATAAGGCCGCACCACACCTAAATAGGCGAACAAAAAAAGGCCCGCACATTGCGGGCCCAATAAGCTACTGATAAACCTAATCATCTTTGCGATAAGGTTTTATTTTTGATTGCCACTAACTACTTTCAAACCTTTGAAACGGGCGTAGCCATGATAATGTAATTGCTTGCCTCGTGTATTGGAAGAAAGATAGGGCTTTATCTGATCAAACTGTTCTTGCGAAGACACAAAAGGTAATCTGACATCAAACTCTCCTGTTGGAGAGCTTGAAGAACAAATCAGCCCAAATACAAATCTCTTTCATTGGCCTAAGCCTACTTCACATCAATTACATACTTGCGATAGTCATAGGTCACACCGCCATCATGAACGATACGATAGCTAACACGTACAACATCCTGCCCTTTAAACCCCTTATTCGGCTTATAAAACACAACCATTCCCTTAACCTTTTTACCTTTACAGCGCCCGGCTTTATCAGTCAGCTCCATCGGACGCTTTTGAAAAATGATCTCTCCATTTTCAGGCTCGGCTTTAATTTTTGGAACAGGAAATGCTGAAACAGAACAACTACTCTTGTAGTAGTAGACAAAACTATCAAGCCAGCCGACTTGATTTCTCTTAACTTCTCTCTCGACCTCTTCCGCGGATACAGATTGCACCAACAATAAGAAAACAACAACAAATAGCCTAATCATAATAATTATCACACCTCAAGCATTAATTACTACTTCAATTTAACATAAAAAAATATTATTATTAACGAACATTCTTCATAGATAAACAACAACAGATGACTTGATCTAATTCTATAAGAACCTTACTTCACCTAGAACCAACAATACACAAAGGACACAAAAAAGGCCCCGCAATTGCAGGGCCTTTCAAGAAGATAATTATCGATTATTATCGAGTAAGTGGCTTATACTTGATCCGGCTAGGATCAGCAGCATGGGCACCAAGACGGCGCACTTTGTCTTTTTCGTAGTCCTCAAAGTTACCTTCAAACCACTCCACATGGCTGTCGCCTTCAAACGCCAGCATGTGTGTAGCGAGGCGGTCAAGGAACATACGATCGTGCGAAATGACTACGGCACAACCGGCATAGCTTTCCAAAGCATCTTCAAGCGCTGCTAGTGTTTCGGTGTCCAGATCGTTGGTCGGCTCATCGAGCAGAAGTACGTTAGCCCCTTGCTTCAAAACCTTAGCCAAGTGCACGCGGTTACGCTGACCACCGGAAAGATCGCCGACTTTCGCCTGCTGGCTTGGGCCTTTAAAGTTGAAAGAAGAGCAGTAGGCGCGAGAATTGATCTCTTTACCATCAAGGTAAATGATCTCGTTACCATCCGAAATTTCTTCCCAAACGGTTTTGTTGGGGTCGAGCTTATCGCGGGACTGGTCAACATAGCCAAGGTGAACGCGCTCACCCAGTGTAACCTGACCGGAATCCGGAGTTTCCTTACCGGTCAACAGCTTGAACAGTGTTGATTTACCAGCACCATTTGGCCCGATAACACCAACAATACCACCGCGTGGCAGCTTGAAGCTGAGGTCCTCAATAAGCAGACGATCTCCAAATCCTTTGGAAACGCCTTCAACATCAATAACGTTGTTACCAAGACGCTCGCCAACCGGAATCATGATCTGCTCAATGCTTGGCATACGCTCTTCTTGCGCAGCGAGCAGATCATCATAGGCCCGAATACGCGCCTTAGACTTGGTCTGACGCCCTTTCGGCGACATACCCATCCACTCTTTTTCGCGCTTGATAGCGCGGGAGCGGGCCATATTTTCACGCCCCTCCTGCTCCATACGTTTTTCTTTCTTCTCCAGATAAACGGAGTAGTTGCCTTCGTATGGAATACCTTGGCCACGGTCCAGCTCGAGAATCCAGCCGGTAACGTTATCAAGGAAGTAACGGTCGTGGGTAATGATCAACACAGAACCCTTGAACTCGCGCAGATGGCGCTCGAGCCAGTGAACTGTTTCAGCGTCCAAGTGGTTGGTCGGTTCGTCAAGCAGTAGCAAATCCGGCTCTGAAAGCAACAGCTTACACAATGCCACACGACGACGCTCACCACCGGAAAGGTTGGTAACATCAGCATCAGACGGTGGACAGCGCAGCGCTTCCATTGCCATTTCAACCTGGCTTTCCAGATTCCAAAGATCTTGCTGGTCGATGACGTCCTGTAGCTGAGCGCCCTCATCGGCGGTCTCGTCCGAGTAGTTCATCATCAACTCGTTGTAACGGTCAACGATGGCCTGCTTGTGGGCAACGCCTTCCATGACGTTTTCCATCACAGTCTTCTCAGGATCCAGATGCGGCTCCTGTGGCAAGTAGCCAATTTTCGCGCCATCTGCGGCCCAAGCCTCGCCGGAATATTCCTTATCAAGACCTGCCATAATTTTCAGCAGGGTAGATTTACCAGCACCGTTGGGCCCGAGAATACCGATTTTCGCATCCGGGTAGAAAGACAGGTGGATATTATCGAGGATTTTCTTACTACCGTAAGACTTTGAAACCCCGTGCATATGATAGATGAACTGGCGCGCCATGAGGTGCCTACATCTCCTAGTATTACGTGATTGAATTGTTCTCTGGACAGACTTCTAATGGATGGCGGCGGTAACGGCAACGCCTATTAACACCAAAGCACTTAGAAACTTCTGTTTCTTGCCTTGTTTATGCAACATAACCGGCAAAACAAATGCAACCAACACTGTATATAAGGGAGGCCAGCTATCGTTTCCCAATACCATTAAACCGCCAAGCAAGAATCAAATGCACAGCGGCTTTACGCCCTAAGCGACCATAAAAAAAGGGTGCGAACAATAGCTGAACGCACCCGAATAAAGTTGACACTCCCCCATCTGAGTGCCAGCCGAAGCTGATAATCTTTTAAAATCTTCTGACCGTTTTCTCATTGACCTATCTCAATTTTACAACTTGAAATATACCAGTTATTTATTTCACAATCAGTATACTTAAATAATTAATTACCACAGCAAAACAAAAATTAATTATTTACAACCTAAAGTTAAAGAAAAAATCCTATGTCCAAAAATTTATTCTACAAACTACTACAATAGACCTGAGATATAAACCAAACTACTTATGACAGATTGCCTCACTAAGAAAAATGGTCTTCTGAATCGGATTTTTCCAATAAATCAAATCGCTGTTCACGCCTGTGTCGGTATGTGATGCAAAACTGATGCAAATACTATTAGAAAGTAGTGAGCTTGCTCTCAAAACGATCAATAAGCAGCCAACAAGAAACGACACGATAAAGTCATGGCCTCCGCTAAAGAAGAGCGCTATATTTTCTCACATTGAAAGAACTGCTTTCGACTGGCCCCGCATGCCAGCAACATCGCTTATCCAGAATAAGCGGAACAAGCTAATAGCCAGCCTCGTTTAAAGCCCGGTATTGCGCGCAGCCTTTTTGCAAACCATTGTCACAGGCTTCGCCGAACCACTCCTTGGCTGTTTTTTCACTGGTCTGGACGCCCATGCCCTTGAGATAGATTTCTCCAAGGTTGAACTGGGCTTCAACATAATCCTGCTCGGCAGCTCTTAAATACCACAAAAGTGCCGAGTGATGGTTCTTGTCCACCCCTTGGCCCAAAGAGTACATACCAGCTAAATTATATTGTGCTTGCGGGCATTTGAGTTCGGCAGCTTTTTTAAAATAATAAAAGGCTTTTGAATAATCCTTATCAACATCATAACCGCTGTAATAACTCCACCCTAAAGCGCCCAACTCAAAGCTATCGTCCTTTGCTTCAATTCGATCAATCCAGTAATTAAATTTTGCGGGGTCAGCCTCAACACCTTGACCGTATAAATTCATAAGAGCCAGATTAAATAGAGCTTCATATACATTGTGTTTGACCGCTTTATTGCACCAACTCAACGCTTCATCGTAGTTTTTTTTAACACCTTCCCCTTTGCGATACATGCTGCACAACCGAGCCTGTGAGCTTCCAAAATCGCGCTCTGCCGACTTTAAATACCACAAAAGTGCTTTGTCATAATCTTGCCCAACCCCATCTCCGTTGTAATACATTGTAGCAAGGTTAAACTGTGCTTCTAAAAAACCCTCCTCTGCGGCTTTTTCATACCAATAAAGAGCCTTTTTATAATTAACCGGCACACCATCGCCATGTAGATAGTTATTACCAAGCCTCGACATGGCTGCGAGCTCACCTGCATTAGCCTTTGCTTTAAGCCTGGCTATATCTTTGGTTTCCTCGGCATACCCATTTGATACTGTAATACTCCACAACAACAAAAAAACTAAAAGAAATATTCTATACATTAGCAACATTCCCGGATTTCAAAATACTAAACATCAAAAGCCTAGCAAATATTGAAATAAACTGGAAAGGACAATCATAACTACAACAATAAATGATGTATAAAAGAAAATATTATTTATTAATATAGCTCACTGGAAATATCAACCAAGTAGTTATCGACTATTTATTGCCAATCACTATTAGTTGCGACCACCACCTGCGAGCGCCCCCCCCCTTGGCGGATCACTTGCACCTGCACCGGTATCCGGTCGCGCATGGCAGCCACATGGCTAATCACCCCCACCTTGCGCCCTTGGCCCTGCAACATCTCAAGCGCATCAATAGCCATATCCAGCGTTTCGCCATCCAGCGTGCCAAAACCCTCGTCAATAAACAGGGTATCGACAAACGATTGCCGTCCCTCCATACCCGAAAGCGCCAGCGCCAAAGAGAGTGACACCAAGAACCGCTCACCACCACTGAGCGAGCGGGTCGAGCGCGGCGCACCGCCCAGCTCGTTATCCTCGACAAAAATCCCGAGGCCATTTTGCGCCGCTTGCAAACAATAACGTGGCTTGAGCGCCCGTAGCTGCTTGTTGGCCAGCTGCACCAGCAATTGCAACGTCACCCGCTGCGCCGCCCGTTGAAACTTGCTGCCATTGGCCGAACCCACAGCCATATTGACCGCACCCCAATCTTTGGCAATCTGCTGTAAGGCCTCGATCTGGCTCACAAGCGCGGCCGCCTGTGCCCGTGCAACATCGTCCTGGCGTAGTTTTTCTCCAACGCTGCCAAGTTGTTGCGCCAGCTCGCTATGCGCCTGCTTTTGCGTAGCGATCAATTGCTGGAGTTGCTCATAGTTTTCCTCGGGCTGTGGTAAAGCTAACAGCCCAGCCAAGTCCTGTTCGCGGGTGGTAACCAATTGCCGCCCCTGTTGCAACTGCTGCGCCAAGGCATCCAGTTCGGCCTCAAGCGCTGCCAAGTGCTCCATGCCCTCGCCCTGTAACTGTGTGAACAGCGCCAAATCAAGCCCTTGCTCTTGTAATGCAGCCTCGAAAGCCTGCTGCGCCGCTTGCACTTGCTCGTTCAGCACTTGCAGTTGCTTGCCCCCCTCAGCATGACGCGCTTGCAAGCTGGTAGCACTATTACGTTGTGCCTCTACCTTGCTCTGCATCTGTGTCAGCTGCGCGCGCAACTGCGCTAATTGCTGCATAAAGGCTTCGCGATGGGCCTGTGTACTTTGCCCATCAAGCAACTGACGACGCTTGTTCGTTAAATCGCCCTTTTGCCGTTCACACTCTTCCAGCTGCCGCACCAGTTGTTCCAACTGCCCTTGGCTTGCCTCAAGCTGCGCCTTGAAGGCTGCCGCCGCTTGCACAAGCGCGGCCACCTCAGTTTCAAGCGCAACCAACCCTTGTTCGGCCGCCATGTATGACTGACAATCACGCTGAAGCTGTTCTTTCAAGCGGGCAATGTTATCCATTAGTAAAGCGGGGGGTACGCTTTCAGATAATGCGCTATCCCCGTTACGCACCATGTCACCGGCAACAGCGCTCTCTCCTGTCAAAGCGGCAGCAAGATCGTTTAAGTAAGGCGAAAACGCTGGCATAAGCTTACCCAGTAAAGCCTGTTGGCGGCTTTCATTGGCTGCCATGCGGGCCATAGCGGCACTCGCCTGCTCGCGTAGTGCAGCTTGTTTGCCCTGCTGCACCTCCAGATTGGATTTTGTCTCTTGCTGTGAAGCCCGTAGACGAGCCAGCTGACCCTCTAAATCATCGGTTTGTCCACGCAATGCCTCCAATTGCTGCGCTTTGCTGTTAAGCTCCCCCAGGCGGACGTCGGTATCCTCCGCCAACTTTTCCAGAAAAGCCGGATGCTCAAAAACCATTGCCGCATCCTTAGGGCCTTGTAGGCCACCAGCTATACTTAATTGCTGCACGCGCGGAATACTCTCTTGCACCTGCTTATAGAGGCTGGCCTGCTCCTGCTCGGCTTTTTGTTGCCCTTGCGCCAACGTGCTTATGTGCTGCTGCGTCCGTGTTGCCCCGTCGCGCGCTTCGTCAAGCTCCTGTCGCGCCTTGTCATACTCGCTAGCAATTTGTTGTTTTTGTGCTTCAACACCGGCAAACAGCGCGGCCAATTCGCCTTTATCCTCGGCAAACGGATGGCTTTCACTACCACAAACCGGACAGGGCGTTTCCGCTTCCAGCTCTGAGCGCAACAAGCCCACCTGTTCACTCTTGGCCTTATCGGCCAGTGCCACTAAAGATGCAGATTGCCGGTTTTGCGCCCGTAAGGCCGCCTCGCGCACTTCTGCCGCCTGCCGGATGACTGACAGCTGTGTGAGCTCAGCGTTCAACTGCTGTTGCTGCTGCTTGTTCTTGGCGAGTTCCTCGCCAACCTGCGCACTGCGCACCCGCTCACGCTGTAATTGCGCCACTTGCTGCCCCAGCTGGATAAGCGGGGTACGCTGACGCTCGATCTCCACCCCGTTCAGCTGTGCCGATTGCTGGCGTAATTGCGCAAGGTTTTGTTCTTGCCCAGCCATGTCTTGCGCCATGATAACCAGTTTTGCGCGTAGCTTGGCAGAAATTTGTTCCAGCTCGCTTTGTTGCAGCTCTCGCGCTTTCGCCTCTTGCTCCGCCTTAGCTCTTTGCGCATCCAAACCCGCCAGCTCGTCCATATCCCCTTGGAACTCGCTCGCCCGTTCAATCAGCTCTTGCTTGTTCCCAAGGCGGGCCATTTGCCCCTTGAGCTTTTCTTTTAATGCTGCCCGCTCGCTTTGTTGCTCGGTGTTTTGCGCTAATGCCGCTTCACTTTTTTGGGTCTCATTCAAGCTGCGCTCATGCTGCAACTGCAATGATTTAAGCTGCGTGTCGCACTGGCGTAAGGCTTCATCCAGCTGGCCGGCTTTTTCCCAATCTTGTTGTGCTTTGGGCAAACGCTGTTCTTGCGTCTCGAATGCCTTTTGCCCGTCATTTAGCTGCGCGGTCCCTGCTGCACACTCTTGCAGCGCCTGTTGCATTTGTGTAGCCAATTGCGCCAGCTCAGCGCTGTTTTTTTCCTGCTGCGCCTTTAGTTGTTCTTGCCGCGTATGCACCGGCTGTACTGCTTTCAACCGTTGCAATTGCGCCCGCAATTGCTGCTTTTGCGCACTCTGCGTTTCTTGTTGTTGCAGCTGCACATAAGCATCTTGCGCTTGTTGTAACTGCGTTCGCGCTTTTTCAACCTGTTCAAGGTGGGAAAGCGCCTTACCCAGCTTCGCCAAAGCCTCTTCCCCCTGCTGGCTTTGGGTTTGCAAGCTGCTTTGCGTGGCGATTAACTCGCCACGTGCGGTCTCATCCAGCACCCCCACCGCATCGCACTGTGCTTGTAAAGCCGCCACATCGCTTTGTGCGCTTTGATGCATCAAATGCACCCGCTGCGATATTTCGCTATAAACCTCGGTGCCGGTGATTTTCTCCAGCAGCTCAGCCCGCGCATTATCATTGGCCCGCAAGAAGGCGTCGAAATCCCCCTGTGCCAAGAGTACGGTACGCCGGAACTGGTCGTAGGAAAGGCCAAGCTGCGTCTCGACCGCGCTATCAACATCACGCAGTTTATTCGCCAGCACCACATGGTCTTCCAGCCGCTCGATAAAGCGCTCCACCGGCTGCAAGCGCCCCTCCGCCTTGCCCCGTGCCCGCCGCGCCGCCCAATGGGCGCGATAGGACTTGCCATCAACACCGATAAAGTCCACCTGCGCAAAACCGTCGCTAGCCCCACGGGTGAGCACAGAGCGGGCGTCTTTTTCGTTAAACACTTCGCTGGCCACATCGGGTACTTTTTCGTCCGAACCTTCTGCCGTTAAACGCGGACAGCGGCCATAAAGCGCCAAGCACAACGCATCCAACAAGGTAGATTTCCCCGCGCCGGTTTCACCAACAATGGCAAACAGCCCTGCACTTTTTAAGGGTTCAGCTTCTAGGTTCACTTCAAATGCCGCAGCAAGGCTCGCCAGATTTTGACCACGCACCGCTAAGATTCTCATTGTTCGTTCTCCGCTACGGCCTTCGTAAACAGCTCTTGATGCACGCTTGAGGCGGCTTCGCCATGCACTTCTTCAAATACTTGTAAAAACAAATCACGCGGGTTCATTTGCGCAAGTGCCGCCATGCTATCCGCCTCGCTCACATCGGCCTGCGCTGCCCGCGCCCGCACCTTGCGCTTGATTGCCACCCCCGCACCGCGTACGGCAAAGCCTTCCAGCATTTGCTCCACTTGCGCTTTCAAACCATGACTGGAAACCTGCGGGCACAAATCCACATGCACAAACGGGCGCTGCTCTACCGGCAATTCCGCGTCCAACGGCAGTTCTTCAAGCAATTTGGGCACATCCTCAAGCCGTGCCCCCTCGCTGCCGCCCAAACGGTAAAACGGCACCGAGCGGCTTAGCGGCAAGCGCTCAAGGGTGGGCGTGCTGGCCCCATCCTCAAAGCAGATTAAATCAAGCCCGTGCTTATAATGCTGCTCGGCAACCGAAAGCGGGAAAGGCGAGCCGGAATAGCGAATGTTCTCGCGTCCGACCTTTTGCGGCTTATGCAAATGGCCCAGCGCCACATAAGCAAGCTCCTCAGTAAATATACTATGCGGCACGGCATGTTCACCGCCAATCAGAATGCGCCGCTCCGCCCCTTCCGATTCTTCTGCTCCCCCAACGTGTAAATGACCGGTAGCAATGAGCGGCAAACCATTCGCCGCAAGCAAAGCTCTTTGGGTGGCGTCATCGTAAAGAGTGCGAACGGCCGCCACAACGGGAGAACCCTCCTCCCCCTCATGCGCCAAATGCAGCCCCGGCAAATCGGCGGCCCGCGGGAAAGGCAGCGCCAGCACACAGGCGCGTGCCACACCATTTTTATCTTTCAAGCTCACCAGATGACGCGATAAATCAACACCGGTTTCATCGCGGCGAATACCACCGCACACATGCACACCAATTCGTTCGAACAACACGCCCGGCGCTTCCAGCCGTCCAGCGGGGTCGTGATTGCCCGCCACCAGCACCACTTGCAAATGCGGCCTGACATGGTGCAAGTCCGCCAAGGCCTCATAAAGCATCCGGCTGGCCTGTGCCGATGGATTTTGATTATCAAAAACATCGCCCGCCACGATAACGGCATCCACATTATGTGCGCACACCAGCTCTTTCAGCTCGGCAAAAAACTGCCGATGCTCAAAGCTGCGTGTCCAGCCGTTAAGGGTTTGGCCAATATGCCAATCCGCCGTATGCAGAATTTTGAATGCCATTAAGGTGCCGACTCGCCAAAGACCCTAGGGAAACCACAATCCGAAACCGCTAGCTTAGTCGCCAACCCGATTAAAGAGTCTTACCAAAACCAATGTTTCCAACAGATTCAGTGGTTTACACACAGTTGCCACACAGCTTTTTTGTTATCCCCACCCCGGGTGTGGATGGTGTGTTGATGAGCCTGTATGAAGCGGGAAAGCCCATTTATTGTTCACCAAAAACTGACAATGCATTCACCGAAAACGATATTGTTCAACACCATCGCTACCGCTAGTCTTAGGTAAACACAAACACCCGCCCACACCAGAGCAAAAAGCAACATAAGCTGCATCAATAGGGCCGAATAACAGGAAGCGAACATGTGTCAGACAAGCAAGATTCCCCCACAGCCACAAGCGACAAAGGTTAACGACTTGGCCTTAACCCTTCGCCCGGCAAACCAGCGCGGCCATGTTGACCACGGCTGGCTCAAAGCCGCCCACTCATTCAGTTTTGGTAGTTATTACAACCGCAACAACATGCATTTTGCGTTACTGCGCGTGATTAACGAAGACCATATCGCACCAAACATGGGCTTCCCAACCCACCCCCACGAGAATTTCGAGATTTTTACCTATCCGATTTCTGGCCGCATCGCCCATAAGGACTCCATGGGTAACAGCAGCGAGGTTGGCGCGGGTGAAATCCAATATATGAGCGCGGGCAGCGGCGTAGAACACAGCGAATTCAACCCCTCCACCACCGAGCAAACCCACCTGCTACAAATCTGGCTCATGCCCAATTCGCTAAACACCACACCGCGCTATGAAAACCGCCGCTTGCCGCTGCAACAGCAAAAGGGAGCGTTTCACCTTTTCCTCTCTCCCGATGGCCGCGATGGCTCCATTGCTATTCATAGCGACAGTGATGTTTACGCAGCCTTGTTCGATAAAGGCATGCGCCAACAATTGGAACTGCCGGAAGATAAGGTGGCCTATGTGCATGTGGTGCAAGGCAACATCAACATCAACAACCAGCAGCTAAAATCCGGTGATGCCTTAGAGGTGCTTGCCCCCGGCTTGTTAGAGTTCAGCGCACAGGAAAACAGTGAATTGCTGGTGTTTATCATGCCTGCCAACCCGCAGCGCCCAAAACGGCCTTAACACCCCATAAGCCACGTGCTCCAAACACATGGCCAAATAGATTGCCATAAAGTTTAGAATGGCTCCACATTGCAATACTACAAGAAAATTTGTAGTATTGCTTTTATGCAAGATACCGAAGCCATAAAGGCCCTAAGCGCCCTTGCCCATAAAGACCGCCTGGCCGCGTTCAAGCTGGTTCTCAAACACAGCCCCACCGGTTTGCCCTCTGGCGCTATAGCGCAACAGCTGAATATTGCCCCCACCCGCATGTCGTTCCACCTTGCCGCCTTGCATCAGGCCGAGCTGCTCGCCACCAAACGCCATGGCCGCCAAGTATACTATGCGCTTGCGCCGCAAACCATGCAGAACCTGCTGCTATTTTTAACGCAAGACTGCTGCGGCGGTGATACCGCCCTTTGCGGCCCCATGCTCTCCGCGCTTTCCCTTTGCCCATCGCAAACGCAAAACCAACCCGAAAGCAAATGCCAGCTTGATGAAGGCTGTACACCACCTGCCACCCACGAACATGGAAGGATAGAAAAGTCTATGAAAGCAACGATTTACCACAATCCCAAATGCGGCACCTCACGCAATACCCTCGCCATATTAACCAAGGCTGGCTATGAGGTAACGGTGATTGAATACCTGCAAAACATGCCGGACCGCGCCACCCTAACAACCTTGGTAAATGAAAGTGGCCTGAGCCCGCGCCAGTTCATGCGTGCCAAGGAAGCCCGCTTTAAAGAACTGGGGCTTGAAGAAGACAAATGGAGCGACGACCAGCTGATTGATGCCATGCTGGACAACCCCGTTCTCATGAACCGCCCGGTAGTGGTAACCGAGCTGGGCACCCGCCAGTGCCGCCCTTCGGAAGTGGTGTTTGAAATCATCCCGCAAGGCAGCGTTACCAGCTTCACCAAGGAAGATGGCGAAATAATCGCCCCCAAAGCCTAACGCAATCCACCACACCTTAAATAAAGCGTAGGAACAAAGCGGCAGAAACCCAAGAACAATAACAATTCTGCCGTTTTCAGCAAATATGCCTTCGCCTACGAAGTTCCTTGGCAGCAGGCACGAGTGATTAGAGCGTAAAGATGACAGATACCCCCAAAAAGCAAAGTGACCAGATGCAGCATGACAAACTGGCCAATGCCGATGACATGCCAAATATTGCAGCGCCGTGCTTTCATCATATCGACAGCAACGCCCTGCTCCACCCGCAAATCAGCAGCCATAAACCAAAGATTCTGCTGCTCTATGGCTCCTTGCGTGAGCGCTCCTACAGCCGCCTGTTAACCGAAGAGGCGGCCCGTGTGCTGACGGCACTGGGCGCGGAAACCAAAACCTTCAACCCTTCCGGCCTGCCATTGCCGGATGATGCCGACGCCGACCACCCCAAGGTGAAAGAGCTGCGTGAGTTGGTGATGTGGTCTGAAGGGCAGGTGTGGTGCTCGCCCGAGCGTCACGGTGCCATGACCGGTATTATGAAAACAATGGTAGACTGGATACCGCTTTCAGCCGGTGCCGTACGCCCCTCGCAAGGCAAAACACTGGCTTTGATGCAGGTTTCCGGCGGCTCGCAAAGCTTTAATGCCCTCAACCAAATGCGGGTACTAGGCCGCTGGATGCGCATGATCACCATTCCCAACCAGTCATCAGTGCCCAAAGCATTTTTGGAGTTTGAGGAAGACGGCCGCATGAAGCCCTCTTCGCTCTACGACCGCATGGTAGATGTCATGGAAGAGCTGGTGAAGTTCACGCTGCTAACCCGTGACCGCGCCCCGTACTTGGTAGACCGCTACTCCGAGCGCAAGGAAACGGCAGAAGAGCTTTCCAAACGCGTTAACCAACGCTCTATATAGGAGGTATAGCCACACCTTCTGCAAAACTGCATTAAGGGCGCAGCGCAATCCTGCCCGCGGTGAAATGCGGTCCTATTAGCAGTCAACGCCGTTAAGAAGTTAATGCTATTTGAATGCCTCGCTCATCTACATCAATGGTTGTAAAACCCGAGAGTGGCGCGAGGCATACACCATAGAGGTTTCGATGCGGGTGATAAAAGGCCGGTTTGTGAATTGCTCGAATGCCAGTTTTTTCAGATGCAACATATCTTGCGCCACCACATTCACCACCACATCATGACGTCCAGTTACCAAAAAAGCTGATAGAACCTCGGGTAACTGGACAATTTCGCGCATAAACTCCTCGACAATCTCTTCGTCGTGCTTATCCAGCTCCATCAAAAACAAAGCCTCCAAATGCGCGCCCATGATATCGCGCTGAACCACCGCATGCGCTGATTCTATATAACCTGCTTCTTTCAAAAGCTTAACGCGTTGTGCCGTTGCCGAATTAGACAGACCAATACGCGCCGAAAGCTCTTTCGTTTGCAACCAGCCATTTTCCTGCAAAAACTGCATTATTAAGTAATCTTTACGGTCAAGAACCATATTTTCTGACATATTCAGTAAACAATCCCGATAACTCATCTCAATTACAATATAAAATACCAACAACAATAAACTATACAACTTTATCTAGTATTATTTAATCGATTGAGGATAATTTGAAATCCATACTATTGATCAACCATCCAACAGTTAAATTTTCCATACGTCATATCGCAAAGAGAGATGATATACAACTGGGTAATACCTATAGATACACAATGCCTATAAGTCTTGTAAGAGTTGCCACTATATTAGAAAATGACTTAGGAGTTAAAACAGAAATACTCGATATGAAAGCCTCTTATTTTGCAAAGGAAGTTAACTATCGAAAAGTCAAATTTAATCAAATGACGGCAACTTTACATCGAGTTGGATTAGATATGGACATACTGTTAGATCACATAACAAAATATGATGCGGTTGGTTTATCTAATCATTTTACTTTTGAAAGTGGCATAGTAAAAGAAATTATCCATTTTTGCCGTAAGCACAATCCTAAAATAAAAGTGTTAGTTGGTGGCGCTGATGTTAAAGCTCGGCCTAATTACTATTTAGAGTGCGGTGCCGACCTTGCCTTTCTTGGGGACATTAATCCAAATGCTATTTTAGAAGCTGATTGGTCCAAACCAAAAATTATACAGTCCTATAGATACCCCATTGAAAAACTTAATAAACCAGATTTTAACAAGCTATCGGATTTAAAAATCTATACTGATAGCCACGATGGTCCAGTACCTCAAGGTGTTACAACTCCTGTAGGGTTTACCTACTTCACAAGAGGCTGCCCACGAGAATGCGATTTTTGCGAAAGCAGACGTACAAAATTTGAAGCACTACCCATCGACCACGCATTAGAAATGCTAACTCATTATTCGAATCATGGCATAAAAACTATTAATTTTTCAGATGACAATTTTTTACTATTAAAACGTCCATACATTGAAACCTTATTAACCCATATGCGGAGACTGAAGTTTGCCTGGGAATTTCCTAATGGTTTAGAAGTCGGTCGTTTTATACGTAATGGAGAAGTTGATAGGGAGCTGATTTCTCTATTATTCTCTAATTATAAAGACCACCTAACTGGTCAACATATTGGTGCATATAGAGCTTTTATACCAGTCGAAACCTTCGAGAAAAGAGCAAATTACAAGAAACTGAAACCAGTTAATGAACAAAACGCAGTAATTAAAGAAATTATAACACACAATATACCAGAAATTAATTTTGGCGTTGTTCTACCACCTAACGCAAAGCAAAGCACATTTGATGCAATTCATAACGGCTACAAAGAAATAAAGAAAATACTTAACGAAAATAAGTACACTAAAAGCAGATTTTCAATTTTTCATTTAATACCGATAGCATTACATCGGTCTATGAAAACATTGCGTAGCGTAGATGACTTTCCAGAAGGGTGGAATTTCCATTTTCCAATATACAACGGTACTCATTTAACAGCCGAAGAGTTATTCATAAATCGAATTGAAACCATAATGAAAATTGATCCTGCTGCTCACCATTCAATGATGAATGGTATTTATAGTTACGCCTAGCTTGAGGTGCCGCTATCATGTTCACCAACACCATTTTGTTTCTCGCAACTGTTATTAGCCTTATTATCGTTCCTGGCCCCGATATGCTTTATGTCACCAGCAGGGCTCTCGCCAGCGGCAAGGAGTCCGGTATTAAGGCAGCAATCGGTATCTCAACCGGCTATCTTGTCTTCACGCTTTTGGTTGCCATGGGGCTAGGGGCGCTATTTCTTGCAAATCCCAATATTTTTCTAATTATGAAGATACTGGGGGCGATTTATCTCATGTTCCTCGCCTACCAATTATTTATTTCAGATATCACTAGTTTTTCAAAGACTTCAAAGCAGGAACAAAAACAGCCAAACGAACTCAAATACGGCTTTTTAACCAGCCTACTTAACCCCAAGGGGTTGGTATTTTACTTCGCCCTGCTCCCTCAGTTTTATATTATAGATACCATGCCCTTTTGGATCTATGCCCTCATATATGGCAGTCTTACCAGTCTTCTGTGTTTCCTCATTTATTCATCAGTTGGGGCATTGGCCGCCAATAAAGGTCGCCAACTACTTATAAATCATAGGCATGGTAAAATAATGACCCGTCTGGCAGGGCTTTGTGTATTCACCATTGCCCTTACAATGGTTCTGCTTGATTTTTTTCATTGATACAAACCAAAGCATAGTCGTCACGAACTACTTTGGCTTGCTATTCTTTTACCTTTTTCAAATCCAAACATACGCAAAATCTGTCTAGTACCATCCTTTTGGAGTAGCACTAGGGTATATCAGGTATTACCTTCAGCGGAATAATTGCTACCTACCCCATGAATAACAACACCTATACAAGACCAATAAGTTACCAACAAATGACTACAAACATATAACATAAATAATATCAATAAATTAACTATATTAGCCTTTTAAATTCATACTACCATTGCATATACCACTTGCCTATTGGTATTTAATTGGTAATGTACAAACGACAACAACAAGCAATGTACACAACCAAAACACGTAACCAATAAGCCAAAACAAGCGGTAATAAAGAGCAGTGCACCCATGATTGACCAAGAGTTTAACGAGCTAATACAACTCTCGCAAATGCAGCAGCATAAGGGGCCGCTTTACCGCCAACTCCAACAAGTTATTATTGAAGGTATTGAAAGCGGCCGGCTAAGCCCCGCAAGCGCACTGCCAACCGAGCGCGAGCTAGCTGAGCTAACAAACGTTTCGCGCGTTACTGTGCGCCGCGCTATAGGTGAGCTGGTAACACAAGGTATACTCATTCAGCGTCAAGGCTCTGGCACCTACATCGCCCCGAAAATCGAGCGTATGGAACAAACACTTCGCACGCTCACCTCCTTCACGCAAGAAATGTCCAGCCGGGGAAAACAGGTTAGCAGCCAATGGCTCGATAGAACCATAAGCCTGCCTTCACCAGATGAAACCATGCGCCTTGGCCTGAGCTCAACAGATCGTGTTGCCAGACTTTCACGCTTGCGTTTGGCAGATAATGTGCCGCTTGCCTATGAGCACGCAACAATTAGCAATCGCTTTCTGCCAGATCCTGAACGAGTGACACATTCGCTTTACCAAACCCTGCATAAACTGGGCTATCCGCCCGAACGCGCTGTACAAAAAATAACAGCAATTAATGTTGATCCCGAGATGGCACACCTTTTGGAGGTCGCAACCGGAAAAGCAGCCTTGCAGATCGACCGTCTCTCATACCTACCCGACGGGCGCATACTGGAAGCCACAAAAACAATTTACCGAGCCGGAGCCTACGATTTTATCGCCGAGCTAGAACTCGACCATCAAGATATCCTCAATTAGCCCCTCGCTGGAAAGGAAAGAACCGACCATGACCGATAAAACACATATGAGACTAGAAGTTGAGCAAATTCCAGCAAAGGTTGCGGAACTGTTAGACAAGGGCAGTGACGCCATAAACATTGCCGCTGAAAACTTCAAACGAGCCGATCCCAAGTTCCTTGTCTCCATTGCAAGGGGCTCTTCCGACCATGCCGCGCTCTACCTAAAATATGCGTTTGAACTGATGGCCGGCCTGCCCGTCGCCTCTATCGGTCCCTCGGTTGCATCCATCTACGAGGCACCTTTAAAACTAAAAGATGCCGGCTGTATTGCCATTTCACAATCCGGTGCCAGCACCGACATCGTAGCGCTTGCCAAGGCCGCCCGTGACAGCGGTGCCCCTGCAATTGCCATCACCAACAATGCCAAGTCCGATTTGGCCAACACATGCAGCGCCACACTGGACATTCTTGCCGGTCCCGAAATCTCCGTTGCTGCCACGAAAACCTTTGTTAACTCCATTATTGCCGGCTTGGGCATGCTCGCCGCCTACACAGATGACGTAAAACTGCAACAAGCGCTGAAGGCACTGCCAGAGCAACTGGAAAAAGCGATTAACTGCGACTGGAGCCCGCTTATTGCCCCTGTCAGCAAGGCACCATCCCTATTTATCATCGGTCGAGGACCCGGTTTTGCCATTGCGCACGAAGCCGCTTTGAAGTTTAAAGAAACATCGTCCAAACACGCTGAAGCCTATTCTTCAGCCGAAGTGCTCCACGGGCCTGTTTCTATCGCTGATGCCAGCTTCCCGGTGCTTGCGCTCGCTGCACGCGATGCAGCTGAGGCCTCCCTTATGGAAACGATGGGGCGCATTGCGAGCCAGCAGGCAAGCGTATTTGCCACATCAGATATTGAAGTCGCAGGCATCAAACTGCCATTTGTTGCTACCGGACACCCGCTCACCGACCCGCTCAGCCTGATTGTATCCTTCTACAGCTTTATCGAGGGCTTTGCCCGCCACAGCGGCTTTAATCCCGATACACCAAAACACCTTAAAAAAGTTACGGTGACACGCTAATGACCCACAATCGCGCTTATACCGGAGCCGACATTTTCACCGGCTCACAAACACTTAAAGATCATGCCCTCTTGGTGCAGGACGATAAAATCATTGCCACAGTACCTGCAGGCGAAGTTCCCGAGGACTATGAAAAGGTCCAGCTGGATGGTGATCTGCTGGCCCCCGGCTTTATCGATCTGCAAGTAAACGGCGGCGGCGGCGTTCAACTCAACGACCAACCAACCCTTGAAGGGCTGCAAACCATCTGTAAATCGCTGATCCCGTTTGGTACCACTGCAATACTGCCAACACTGATCACCGATAACAAGCAGGTCAACGCCCAATTGCGCGATGCCGCTCGCGCCGCCATTGCCGCGAAAACCCCCGGTTTTCTGGGGCTGCATCTGGAAGGACCACACCTATCGGTTGAAAAGCGCGGCTGTCACTCAGCCGATCTGGTCCGCCCCATGGATACAGAAGACCTTGAAGCTCTGGTCGCCCTTAAAAAAGACCTGCCAGTGCTGTTGGTAACGCTGGCACCGGAAAACGAGCCAGATGCCAACATTACCGCCCTGCGTGATGCCGGTGTTTTCGTTTGCCTTGGCCACACAAATGCAAAATTCGAACGTGCCCAAGCGGCATTAGCCGCTGGAGCCACTGGCTTCACCCACCTGTTCAATGCCATGAGCCCCATGTCGCACCGCGAACCCGGTGTGGTTGGCGCAGCCCTTAGCTCAAAAGAGGCATGGGCCGGTCTGATTTGTGATGGCTATCATGCCCACCCGGAAATGATGAAAATCGCCCTACGCGCCAAACAGGGACCGGGCAAGATTTTCCTCGTCACCGATGCCATGGCCCCCATGGGTACAGAACTGCAAAGCTTTGTACTCAATGGCGAGACCATCACCCGCTCTGGCGGCCGCCTGACCACCCCGGACGGCACTCTGGCCGGGGCTGATCTCGACTTCATCAGCGCCGTGCGTAACGCCATAACAATGTTGGGCGTTGATAAGGAAGAAGCTCTACGCATGGCAGCTCTGTACCCGGCACAAGCCGCCGGCGTTGCCGACAAAATGGGCCAGTTCACACCAGGAACACAAGCCAATATGGTGCTTTTGAGCCGTGATCTGGATGTGAACGCCGTATGGATTGACGGTAAACAACAATACTAGCGCAAAAAAACGGACCACCGACCTCCCCGGCCCGATAATAAAAAGCGCAACAAGGGTAGGACTGGCACATCAGCCCTACCCTTTGTTTATCGCGCCACTCCAAGCTTTTTTGCTCACCATCACTTCTCTGCCGCTTTATTCAAAGTTTTCAAATCTCCTTTGGATTTTAGCCGTTGTAATGAGCCCTTATATTTTTCGCAGGGATCCACCTCGTCAACACGCGCTGTAAACCAGATATAATCATAGAGCTTTGCATCGAACATCTTATAGTCTTGCGCTTTAAAAGCACCGCGCTGCACTTCGACAGGCGCTAAAGTCAAGAATTGCCCCCCGCCAGTAAGATAATAGGGTACGCCGCGATCCACACGGATATGCCCATTGCCAGCAATTAAAATTGCCCCTTGTCGAGGCGTAGTTTCGCGCATGGCCCGCGCCATACTCGCATCTTTCAGCCGCTGCATAGCCACCATCGGTGCCATTTGTTCAGCTTTCATTAAATGACAATGGGAGGAAACCAGCTCATCAACAAGACTTTGCTGCAAGGGCGTTGTTAACGCCTTATCCCACAATAGCTTATCCGCCTCAAAAGGCAGTGCACCACTTGCCACCCGCTTGAGTTTTTCACGACTTGGCCCGCCAGCAATAAGTGGCAGACCCGCTGCAAGCCCCTGCTTGAATATTGGTGCATACATGGAAAAGGCAGGCCAACCACGCGCTTCCCATTTCAACTCTTTGCCTAACTGAGCTAGCTCATTCTCTCTCGCAATAGCCAAGATAGGCGAAGCAGTTTCATCAAGCATTTCAAAGACCAGTGCCGGCCTTTTGCCAGCGCCAACCAGCGCTCCAACAGCCTGCGCCTGAATTTCATGATGACGTGGATTATCGTGCTTTTCACCCAAAAGGACATAATGCCCTTTTGCAAGCGCTTGCCAAAGTTGCGATTGCGTAATCTGCTTGCCGGATTTTACATCCCAGATCGTTTCAACCAGCGGGTGATTTTTCAGCAAAAGGTTTTCTTTTGCAACCTCTTGCGCAGCTGCAGAACGACTAAATGGCACATATAAATGAACCACAGCAATAACAACGCACCAAAACAGAAAACGCTGAACCAACATTTGTAATGAAGAAACGATACGCCAAGACATGATATCTCCTGCCCTTACCAAACACTTCCACTCTCAGCTTACCAGCATCTTATTGCCTAAATGTCTTCGAAACAGCTCGATTTTATTATGACAACAATACTCAAGTTTCAAGACAACATGAAACTTCAAGCCGTAGTTTTAAGCATTCCTATCGCCATTGAGCTTCAGCCAATCTTCCAAGGCCTCGACAGCAGCTATTGTCGTATTGCATTGCGCTTGTTGTAAAAGCCGAAACTCTTCCCCGCTCACAGTTTCATCCGGCGCTTCACTCACCAGCGTAACAGGGCAAACACCGCCTTCGTGCTCACTGATGAAAATAGGAATACCACGGCGAAATTCAAAACTCGGATCACCGGCATAGTTCACATAACGCGCCAACTGCTCCCCGTTAAGGGTCATCAACGCGTCATCCTTACTTAGCTCTTGAAGAACCTGCTCTAAAACATGATGCGCCAAATCGGCATAACCTGGCTTATAACGCAAAATCAGCATAAAGCCTTTGGGCAGGCTCCAGCCCTCAAACCCCTTCGGCAAATAACCGGTAAAGGGGCGTGTCCACTCGTGCGAAGGGTAGCCATGCAAATTCACATGCAAAAGTGCTTGTGTCAAAGTTTGCGCCTGCACTCGAATATTGCGCTCCTGTTGGTCACTGCCATATTCCAAATCATTGCCACCCGCCGTGTAACGTGCAGCATGGTGCATATGCTTGGGATTTTCAGCGCAATAGGCTCGGAACAAGGCATAACCATCAGGGTTTTCCATAGGCGAAACAGTAAAGCCAAGTTTGGTTTTGCCTTTTAATGCCGCAGCAGCCCGAAGTGCCCCGATAGGACCGGTACTTTCGTTAGCATGTTGACCGGCAGAGATGATAACCCCAGGCTGCCCCCCTTCAAAGTAGCGGGCTTCAATATCTCGCCCTTGCTGCGAGTGCCAGGAAAAAGCCTCGCCCCCCAGCTTATTTAACGCTTGCGCAATACTTGCAGGCGCCAGCCAGTTTTGTGCATCAGCCAGATCACTCTTTTCCGCAACGTCACCAGCACCTTTGTCTTGAGCCACCAGCGCTTCAACGTCGGCCGCGTCACGTAATCTAAGCCGTGCTACAACCTGCGCCGTATTGTGCTTCACCACAGGTACAAGTTGACCCGGCTGCAGACGACGGCTCCCCGCACCGTGAGCACCCAGTTTCTGGAAATATTCAAGAGCAGAAAAATACAGCTCTTCATGCATTGCCTCACTGGTGCTGATGCATTCATTGCCAATCAGCAAATCAAAATCATAGAAAGGCGCCTGAACTTCCATCTCCAAGCGTGGAAAGTAAGGCTCTTGCTCAGGCCATTGCTGCGCCTTTAAAGCATCCATCAAAGCCCAATAAGCACGCTCTTGATCGCTCTCCAGTACTTCGCTGTGGCAGACCTCAAGGCTCGCTTCGTCCAGAACCTCCAGATATCCGCTGGCACCAAATACTTCGTCCCCACAGACATCCTTTTTCAGCAAATTCGGCGCAACAATGGAGTGATGTTCGAAAGTACCGCCATGACGTTCGATTTCCACCTCATACACCGGCATTTGCTCGGCACTCGTAGCTTCCATGGGTTCGAACGCCAAACGAACAGGTGCCAAAAGCTCCTTAAGCGGGTAAGCCTCAAGGCGAAAACGCGCCACATGCTGGCCTTCAATCACAGGATAGCGAACGATTACCGCACGCATATTCTCAAGCGCAATGTTTTCAACAAAAGCGGCAACCAGCGGCTTATAAGCTGAAAGAGCAGAGACTGAGTAACCCAGCCCCTGCATTTCTTTGGTAAACTCTTGTCGCCGCTCGAAACTGTCAAAACTCCACAGACGGCACGCTTGCCCGGCACGTAAAATACTAGGCAATCGTTGGCGCAATTGTTCCAACACCGGTGTAAAGCTTTTTTCAAATAAAATTGTCATTTCGCAGTTTGCCCTAAAGGATCAAGATGATCACGAAGCCAATCACCCATCAGATTGAGACCAAGCACCGTCAACATAATCGCTAGCCCTGGGAAGACCATAATCCACCAGGCAACCTGTACATAGTTACGTCCATCGGCCAACATCCCGCCCCAACTTGGAATTTGCGGATCTACTCCCAAACCAAGAAAGGTCAAACTGCTTTCCAGCAGAATATTGTTGGCAACATTCAAAGTCATCAAAATGATGATCGGACCCAGCGTATTGGGTAGAATATGCCCGAATATAATTTTAGCATCCGGCAACCCGTAGGAGCGCGCCGCTTGCACAAACTCCCGTTCGCGTAAAGATAAAACCCCACTACGCACGAGTCTTGCATATTGAACCCATTGCGAAATAATCATAAGACCAATGACCCGGTCAAGCCCCGGACCTGCAATTGCCATAACCGTTATCGCCAGCAGAATAAACGGTAGTGCCAACTGAATATCGGCAAAGCGCATTAACAAAACATCCCAGAACCCGCGATAATACCCTGCCACCAAGCCAACGAGCGTACCAAGAACTAAAGCGCCAAGTGTGGAGGCGACACCCACGAGATATGAGATTTTTCCCCCAGTAATAACACGGGCCAAAATATCCCGACCCAGAGAATCGGTACCGAGAATATGCTGCCACGAAACAAAAGGTTCCATGAGCCGTGCCCGCAAGTCGATCGCCTCACCGCCATCGGGAAACAATAAACCGGAGCAAAGGACGAGGACACCAAGGCTGCAAGTCAAAAATGCGCCAAATAAAAGCTCAAAGCTCCAGTATTTTGCTAGAGAACGTTTCTTTTTAGCCGCTTCAGGCAGAATAATATTTTCTTCGGAAAGTGACATGGTTATTCCACCCGTATTCTAGGGTCTAACAGGCCGTAGACCAAATCGACTGTAAAATTGACCGCAACAATCATGAGGGCCAAGAGGGTAATACTTGCTTGTAAAACCGGATAGTCACGTTGATAAATCGCATCAAGTGCGAGCGAGCCCATACCCGGCCAATTGAAAACCATTTCAACCACCACAAGACCGCCAACGAGATTACCGAATTGCAGGCCCATATACGTAACGATTGTGATCGCCGAATTCCGCAGAGCGTGCTTATAAACAACAATGCGTTCGCGTAGCCCCTTACTCCGGGCCACCATGATATATTGAGCACCCAAAGTTTCCAGCATCGCAGTACGCACCAAACGCACATTGGTTGCGGTTAAAATAATGCCAATCGTCACAGCGGGCAGAACAATGGAAGCTGGCCCCTCATAACCGCTACTATTAAAGATCGGTATCTTGATGGAAAAAACCATCATCAACATCAAACCCAACCAGAAGTTGGGAAATGAGAGCCCAACCAAAGAGCCAATGCGAATGATCTGGTCTGACAGCCCTCCCTTGTGCAATGCGGCACGAATACCCAGCGGAATGGAAATCAGCATCGACACAACCATGGATGCCACAGCCAGAGCCAACGTGGCGGGCAAGGCAACCGCAACTAAATTAGATACCGGCCCCCTAAAAAAGCTCGTCCCCATATCCCCATTGAAGAAGCCCAAAATAAAGTCCTTATATTGGACGAGGAAAGGTTTGTTCAAACCCATAGCAGCGCGTATGCGCTCCAAGTCGGCTTCCGTAACATTGCTGGATTCTTGCACCAGCATAATTGCAGGATCACCTGTAAGACGAATAGCAAAAGCCACAAAGATCGTGACAACAAAAACAACAAACACCGCCTGTAACAGACGTTGAATGGCAAACTTGGCAATGGGCATGACAAGAAAACTTTCTGGAAGAAGCAGTGGAACCGGTATTCCGGTTCCACCGTCAGGACTTGTTATTCAACGGAGGTATTGAGGAAGAACAAGCGATCATCTGGTGCCGGTTCAAAGTTTTTCACCCGGCTGCTGATCCCGTAAACCGTATTCAGATTGTAAAGTGGAATATCCAGCGCTTGCTCATGCGCCATACGCGCAACTTCCTGCAATGCCTCTTCACGCAATTCGCGGTCATAAGTTAACCGTTGCTTTTCAAGGAGTGCATCCATTTTCGCGCTTTTGATGTATGGATTATAGCGCTCTCCACTGTGATACAACAGATAGGCGGTGTTATCAAAATCAAACGTCCAACCACCCCAACCGAACTGGTACATTTCGTGGGTCTTCCCGTTTGGAATAACATCCTTACTCATCACACTGTTTTCAACCGGATTGATTTTAACCTCCAGTCCCACCATACGAAGATAGGATGTAATGGCCAGTGCAACTTCACGAAAATCTGAATCCGCCGAACGGTAGTCAATGGTCATCTTTGTACCAGGCTTGACACCGGCTTCAGCAAGCAAGGCTTTCGCCTTCTTGGGGTCATATTCGTAAGTCTCAAGCGAAGCGTCATAACCAAAAGAGCCAGCCCCTTGAAGTGAGGAAATCGGTTTGCCCTGCCCGCCCAGTAATGATTCAATAATCGCATTACGATCAATCGCCATATTGAGTGCTTTACGCACCCGAATATCGCTGGTGAGTGCCCCTTCTGTCGTTTTAAGACGCAAAGAATCAATGGTTGGGCTGGCAACTGGTGCAAGCTCGATGTTATCGTGTGTATCAAACACAGACAAAGAGCCTAACGGCACTTTGTAAATCACATCCACACCACCAGATTGTAGCTCGGCCATACGCGTAGAAGCTTCAGGAATAAAGCGGTAGACAAGCTCGTCCAGCTTCGGCGCACCGCGCCAGTGATCCTCAAATTTTTCAAACGTGATCTTTACGGACGGTGTGTAGGATGTAAACTTGAAAGGCCCGGTACCAACCGGCTTTAAGTTAAACTCCTCACCCATTTTCGCAGTATATTTTGGCGGTACGATCATCGCACCATAGCCCGCCAATTTTGTAATCAAAACCGGGTCAGGCCGCTTCATAATAAAATCGACAGTATAATCATCAACGATTTTAATCTGCTCGATAGAAGTATAATTGGAGCGTTGCGGTCCCTTGGCCCCTTCATCGCCCAACAAACGTTCAAAGGTAAACTTCACCGCTTCAGCGTTAAATGGCTCACCGTTATGAAATTGCACACCTTCACGCAGCTTAAAGCGGATACGGCTTTCGTTATCCAAAAACTCCCAGGATGTGGCCAGCCCAGGCACCAGTTTAAGGTCTGGTCCACGATACACCAAGCCATCAAACAAATTCGAGGCAACAGAGCCCCACGCCAGTGTAAAGGTGTCAATCGGGTCCCAGCTACCAGGGTCACGTACTTGTGCCACTGTCAGCTTGCCGCCCGCCTGTGCAACAGAGCTTAATGCCATGAGGGAAAGTGCTGTCACCACCCCAACGCCACGTTTTAAATTTGCTTTCCGCGACCTTGAGTTGTAGTTCTTGCCAAAATTGCATTTACCATTAAAAGTCATTGATGTTCCTCTCTGGTAACGTTGCACAACCGTGCAACAAGCTGGTTAAACCCAGCGAAAGTTCCCTGCATTTTGTGCAAGGAAATGTCCGGGGCTTACTTCGTCAAAACCATGAACAAAAGGCGCGTCTCCTACGGCCCGCACCGCACTGGGTATTTCCCCTTCTAACGGTACACTTTCACGTTTTTTTGAAGGATTAAGCTCCGGAACCGCAGACAAAAGCCTGCGCGTATAAGGATGCTGAGGATTTTTAAATATTTGCTCTCGAGGCCCCAGCTCTACCAATTGCCCAAGATACATAACGGCAACGCGGTGACATACCCGCTCAATCACCGCCATATCGTGGGAAATAAACAAATAGGACAACCCTTTTTCTGCTTGAAGATCCATCATCAAGTTCAATACCTGTGCCTGAACGGATACATCCAAGGCTGAAACGGCTTCATCTGCAATAATCAAGCTTGGCTCACAAGCCAAAGCACGTGCAATACAAATGCGCTGCCGCTGCCCCCCCGAAAATTCATGGGGGTAGCGATCATAATGCATGGATTGCAAACCAACCCGCTCGAGTAATTCCTTTACCCGTTTTTCAATCGCACTCTTACTTTCCAAAAGGCCATGGGTACGGATAGGCTCGGCAATACTCTCGCCAATCTTTTTTCGCGGGTTGAGCGATCCATAAGGATCTTGGAATATGTATTGAATCTCTTGGCGAAACTTTTTCCGTTGTGCTTTTGGGAGTTGAAAAACATCCTGCCCGCGAAACCGGACTGTACCACCAACAGGGTCGATAAGCTGCTGAATGGTTTTTCCAACTGTTGATTTCCCAGAGCCTGATTCGCCCACCAGCCCGAGCGTCTCGCCTTTAAACAGCTGGAAACCAACACTCTCCGCCGCATGCACATGATGCGTGACTTTATTCAACAGCCCGGAACGAATATTAAAACGAGTTGTAAGCCCCGCAACTTCTAGCAAAGGGGCATTCTCGTATTTTGGCGCTACAGCCGTGTAAATAGGCCCATCTGTGCGCTGTTGTTTATCTTCGACAATATCAAAGCGCTCGGGAAGTGTTTTATTCTCCATAGAACCGATACGGGGCACAGCAGCCAACAAGCTTTTGGTATATGGGTGTTGCGGCTTGACCAGAACATCTTTTACATCGCCATATTCAACCTTGAGTCCTTGGCGCATTACCAGAACATCATCGGCCATTTCCGAAACAACGCCCATATCATGGCTTATGAAAACAACAGCCATATCAAGCTCGCTCTGCAGCTCGCGGATAATGTGCAAGATTTGCGCTTGAATAGTTACATCAAGAGCGGTTGTTGGCTCATCAGCAATCAGTATTTTAGGACGGCACGAAAGCGCCATGGCTATCATCGCACGTTGACGCATACCACCGGAAAGCTGATGCGGATAGGAATCGATTATACGCTTGGCATGAGGCAAGCGAACTCTCTCAAGCCATTCCAGCGCTTCACGCCTTGCTTCAATTGTAGTCTTCTGACTATGAAGTTTGATCGCTTCAATGATCTGCGATCCAACGGTATAAACGGGGTTGAGCGAGGTCATCGGCTCTTGGAAAATCATGGCAATTTCATTACCACGCAAAATACGAAGCGCCTTCTCTGGCAAGTCGTTGATATTAACCTCATGCCCGTAATGCGGGCTGTCAAACAGCACAGTTCCCTGGCTTATACGCCCCCCCACATGCGGTATTAAACCAAGAAGAGCGAGCGAGGAAACCGATTTACCAGATCCAGATTCCCCAACTATGGCAAGTGTTTTCCCTTGATCAAGGCTATAGGATAGCTTTTGGACTGCGCAAAATGGCGCCCGTGGATCACCAAATTCAATTGAAAGATCTTGAACGCGCAGTACTGGCCCCCGGTGAGCATCAGTAGCGACTTCTCCTATAGTATTAATCAAGCCCAAACCTCTCGAAGTATTTCTTATTGCCTCTCCCTAACGATGAAAAATTATCGCTATTTTGTCAATAAAGTAATTTTAAAAACACTTTATATGCTACCAATCACAACCAAAATAAACTAAATATTTAATCAGTTAACTGCACATTATTTGTATTTATGCAGATTAAATAGCCATTTAGCCTACTAAGATTGAGTATTTCTCATATTAATTGCAATAAAACTACAACACAACTTTTTACTAAATAAATTTAGCAATACATATCTCTTAGTTGGGCAGTGACGCCCCTTATACCTGATAAGTGCTTTAATCCTTTGAGGACTCGTGCAAATAGCAAGCGAATAAAAGAGGTGATGAAAACGCATATACACGCAAATGCCCATAGCAAGTGCGGTATATTATTACCAGCAAATACAAAACGGCCCTGCGCCAACAAAGACAGCAAGGCCGTTTAAATAATTCACTTTTAGGCGTGTTCTGCTTGATAGAGCTCAAGCTAACTAGATGAAACCGTTAAAATGAGCGGCTAAGGCACGAGCACAAATGCAATATGCTTAAATAGCCTACTCTGATCACCGTTTTCACTTCAGGATTAACCACCAAGCTTTAGGCTATTGAACTGAGCCAAAGTACTCGGATTAATGCCAAAGCCCGGATTCGAGAACAAGGAAACTGTAGGTGCAACACCAATATTATTATTGATGTCAAACATACTGGTAAATCTGGTAATTGTTTTTTCCAGAGCCTTAGGCGTAATTAAGTCCTCTACCTTTAACTTTTTCAAAATATGCGCCGCTTGCTTGTCAACGTTACCGCCAACCATTTTATCTGGCATATTAATGGTAGTACGAACGAACTTATAGAGTGCAGGATCCGCTAGTATTTCATAGGCCCAGTTATCCTTAACCTTTTGTGATATCTTGGGATCATCAAGAGTTTTTTGCGAAGGAAGTAACTCGGGGATCTTACGTTTGAAGTACAGCGCCAACCGCACACCTTCGTTCTCGGCACCCTCGTTAAGCTCTAAAGTTTGCTTCAGGTACTTATCGACGACTTTTTGCTGACCGGCAATCAGCTTATCTTGTATCGCTTTGGTTTTTTCAGCTCGCATCGACTGAAGCATATCTTCAACCTTAAATGATTTTGTAAGGTCATTGAGGTTGAGTTTCTTATCCAAAAAGTCAATTTGCTTATCGAGGCTCTGCCTCCGCATTTCTGCAGGCATGCGCGCAATATCTTGTATATTCTGCTTTAAAACCGGATCACCTAGGATGTTGCTCCAGATTTTCGTTTTCTTAGCATAATCAAACTCTGTAGAACCGATGCTATAATTATTCGGAATAAACATTTTCAACACAGAAACAAAATAGTTATCTTTGTTCTTTTGCGCAGTCACTTGCTCTTGAGTGTGCGTCGCCTCTGTAACGAGAGATGTTTGCCCTTTAATACCACCGGTCCGTAAATAACTAAACTCTTCAACAAAGTGCTTAAAGCGTTTATCAGTTAGCTTATTCGCAAATGACTTAGGGTCATCAACACCCTCATTAAGGGCCTTTTTCATAAACCCCTTGGCATAGGCCATATCATTCAGGCCCATCGCTCGCATGGCATAGTTAAAAACTTGAAAGTCATTAACAAATTCGTCTACAGAGGTAATATTCTTCATACGCTCAAGAAAGTGAGCACTTTCTCGCTTTACCTGCGGATCTTTGGAGGTCGTCTCCAATGTTTTCGCCATATCGCGAGTAACCAGTCTGTATCGAAGTGCTGTATCCAACATTGCGAAGAATCTCCAAAGTATAATTTACCTTAAAACATGAAGCCTTTGCCTTGTCCGAAGCTTGTAAAATTTGAATATTAGTAGTTTTATTACAGATACAACTTATTACAACCAAAAAGTGTATACACAATTATCATATAAAATAACGCTTCGTGGGAATGCAAAAATAAGTTGCAAATTAATTAGATGCCAAATTAACCCAATGAAATCATCTAGGCGCGCACACAAGCAAGATCTATAAACACTAGACCAAAAGAATGCCTGCTTGTGTACGCGAGCTAGGATTTAACGCTTGTTGAATTGAGCCAATACTAAATACGCAAGGCCAGCAACAAAAAGCCCCACAAACCAAGCATAAGTATAAAGGTCCAAAAAGAACTGTGGTGCTGTTTCACTTAGTCCTACAGCAACCATAAAGCCTGGAAGGTTGGGCAAAATACCAATTATCAATGCCCCCAAACCAGCAAGATTCCAGCCCTTACAACCAGTATAACAACCTTCCATGCGGAACAAATCTTCCACATTGAGTTTCGTCTGGCGAAGGAGATAGTAATCTGCCAACATAATTCCAGCAATTGGCCCTAAAAGTGCCGAATAGGCAACCAGCCAACCGATAATGTGGTTCACAAGCACCCAGGGGAACATGACCAAACCAATGCCTGCAGTAATATAGCCACCACGGCGAAGATTTATCGATCTAGGTGCTAAATTGGAAAAACCGTGCGCAGGAGCAACCACGTTCGCAGCCAGGTTTGTCGTTAATGTTGCAACAATAAGGACAACGAGTGCCAGTATAATGCCCATTCCCCCCATACGCTCTGCCAGTTGCACAGGGTCCCAAATAGCTTCCCCATAAATCACAACAGTGGCAGATGTCACAGCAGCCGCAATAAAAGCAAATAATGCCATAGGTATCGGCAGCCCCAAAGCTTGCCCAACCAACTGGTCTTTTTGCGAGCTAGCATAACGTGTAAAATCTGGAATATTCAGCGCCAATGTTGCCCAATAGCCAATCATACCCGTTAAACCCGGCCAAAAGGCAGACCAGAATTGCCCTTCTTTAGGCTGCCCGGCATCAAACAGAGAGGGCGTCGATAGCATTTGCCCAAATCCCCCGGCTTGCACATAGGCCCAAACCAGCAATGCGATGCCCATAACTAGAAGAAACGGTGCAGCGTAAATTTCTAGCCAGCGAATGGACTCGGTTCCATTGCGAATGAAGTATAAATGCAATCCCCAAAAAGCCAGGAAGCTGATGAATTCACCGCCATTGATACCAAGTATTGGCAATGGGTCTCCAATTAAAGCATCGCCAGTTAGCCTATTAAGTATCACGTAAATTGCAGAGCCACCGACCCATGTTTGAATACCAAACCAACCACAGGCCACAATACCCCGGGCGACCGCTGGTAATTTTGCCCCGGCAGGACCAAAGGAAGAGCGTAGCAATACAGGAAAAGGAATCCCGTATTTAGTACCCGCATGCCCCACCAAAACCATGGGCACCAAGACAATGACATTGGCGAGCAAAATCACGATAACAGCTTGATCCCAACTCATGCCATCACTAATCAAAAAGGATGCCAACATATATGCTGGAATACTAACAACCATTCCAACCCAAAGTGCCGCAATTGAAATCCAGTTCCATGTACGGGCCGAAGCACTCACAGGTAGCTGATCTTCGTTATAGAGTGCTTCATCAATCCCGTTTAATTGACTATGCATCACACCGAACTCATCAGGCACTGCGTTATTATCAGTCATTTTTCCTGTATTCGTCATTCGCGCCTCAATTTATTCAAGCTACTTTTCAAGGAAATTCGCTAAACCCAAGCAAATTGACGGGCTTTTATCATATAGAGGGTCTATGTCATCACTTTTTGCTAGTTTACACAAAAAACAGGAAATATATTTATATAACCAGTCATCATCAGGTATATATATCCACAAATTCGTCTATATTTTTACTACAAAGTCAAATTTATTACCCAAAGGGAATCAGAAACAATAAACTACTTTGATAGTGTAGAAATAATTTATTATGCAATATATTACTCAAGTTAAAACGAAAATAATTATTACTACTAATATAAACTATAAAGAACAATAATAGAAAAATTGAAATTCTTTATTTCAATGGACTTTCGAGTGTTTACTCGTTAGTTACACCTTCAAGAGCACACTTATATTCTATCTGGTAGCAATAAACCATGGCGCATGCATCGAATTCGCGCGGTCAAACACGAATACAAAAAGAAAAATCAGAGGCCATCCTCGCCGCTGCATTAAAAGTATTTGCAAACTACGGTTTTCGTGGCGCGACAATTGATCAGATTGCCGATGAGGCTGGGCTATCAAAGCCAAATTTGCTCTATTATTTCAAAAATAAAGAGGACATGCACCACCAGCTTATCGAGCGTATACTTGTTATCTGGCTTGATCCATTGCGTCAGTTTTCAGCAACGGGAGAACCAGTGGAAGAAATATGCGCCTATGTGCAACGTAAGTTAGAAATGGCACGCGACTTTCCATTACAAAGCCGACTGTTTTGCTCTGAGGTTTTACAAGGAGCTCCCAACATAATGAGTGAGCTCACCGGCCCGTTGAAAACACTGGTCGACGAAAAGGCAATGCTTATAGAACATTGGGCAAAAGCTGGCTACATTAACCCAGTTGACCCCTATCACTTACTGTTCTCCATATGGGCAACAACCCAGCATTATGCAGACTTTTCTATACAGGTTGAAGCGGTGCTGGCACAAAACAAACAACACTGGTTTGTTGACGCCTCAGCACACCTAGATAAATTATTCCGTACATTACTGAAGCCCAGCTAAAAACACGAAACCTACAACATACATTATCATCTTCATATTTTATTATTTTTTTACCTATTGGGGATCCACATTACATCAATAAATACAATATATTAGCAAGATTCTCAGTTCAGGACCTATGAATAATCCAGCCTCGGTTCAGCAACCGACCCTATCAGTATGCAAAATACAACTAAAAAGTGATTAGTTAACATCTATCAACTAGGGTCCTATCATAAATGTCTGTTGATCAAAATCTACGTAAAGCTAAGTCTGCCATTAAGAAACAACAATACGACATAGCTGCTGGGCACTACCGTGAAATTTTGAACAAGTTTCCCAACAATCAACGCGCACTGACTGGGCTTTTAGAAATTGAAAAGCAAGCTCCCACGGAAGATGTTATGGATAGCTTGTATAGCCTTTATAAGGCTAATCAATTTAATGAAGTAATTACAGCTGCTGCTAGCCATTATGATACGCATAATAAATCATGGGAGCTCAACTACTTGTTCGCAGCAACCAAATCTCTATTACAACAATGGGAAGAAGCCGAAGATTACTTAGAGACAGCGTATAGATACAGCCCCACCAATGCACGCATTTTAAAACACTATGCACAAACAGCGCATTACAATGGTAAATATCGTAAAGCGCTGCAGCTGATGCAAAAATTAGTCGCGATTGAGCCTCAAAACCTGCAAAACCTATTAGACCTAGCAATAAAGCAATTATCTTTAGGTGAGCGCTCAGCTGCAATAACTACTTTGCAAGCAGCAGCACAAATTATAAGAGATGCAGATTTTACACGCTTAGATTTTGAAGAAATCTCAGAAACCGAACTTGTCAATAATATTCAAAAGGTAATTGAAGAATACGAAAAAGATAGAGATTATCAATTCGAACAGTATTTACAAATAAATAATTTCTATAATAAATTTGGAGATAAACAAAGGGCTCTAGCAATATTGGAAAAAGCCCAAAAATTGCAACCGGAGAACGCAACAGTTTATAGTAAAATTGCAGAGCATTATAATTCGATAGATGACCTGCAACAGGCTGGCACATACTTTGAAAAAGCCATTCAACTCGGATCACAAGACCTGTTTACATTAAAAACCGCTTCAGAGTTCCTATTTGATTTAGGAGAGTTTGAGAAAAGCGCTCAGCTGGCAGCCCGATCACTCAATATTCAGCCGAACGATCTAAATGCTAATTCCTTATTAATTAGTAGCTTAACACATACCTGTGATTGGTCTCTCGAAAATCAGCTAGATAAACTCGTAGATAGTAGTTCCAAAGATCAAGGGAACAGTAAATCATCAATAAACCCTTTTTCAACGCTGAGATTTACAGACAAAGCCGATAAACAACTGTTGATTTCAAAAAAATACTATCAATTCAACTATTTAGATAACAGCAGAGAAGCAAATGAGCTCACTACTCCAGTAAATGGTAAAATCAAAGTTGGATACTACTCCTGCGATTTCTACGACCACGCAACCATGCACTTAATAGCACAGCTGTTTGAGCTGCACGACAAACAACACTTCGAAATACACATTTTCTCCTATGGGAAGCAAGTCGATGATCATGTCAGTCGTAAACTGAAACAAAATACACAGCACTATCACGATATTAGCCGAATGAATAATGTAGATATTGCTGCCCTATCGGATAAACTGGGTATCAATATTGCCATCGATTTAAAAGGCTATACACATAACAGTCGATTTGAAATCTTTGCCCATCGTGTTGCACCAATTCAAATCAGTTATCTTGGCTACCCAGGCACAACAGGTGCACCGTTCATGGATTACATGATCGCCGACCCTGTGACAATTCCTAGTGGCTATGATCAATTTTACTCAGAAAAAATCATCTATATGCCAAACAGTTATCAGGTAAACGATAACCAAAGAAGCATAGCAGACAACCCCACAAGCCGCGCACAGCATAATTTGCCTGAAGATACCTTTGTATTTTGCTGCTTTAACAACTCCTACAAAATTTCACCGCACGAATTTACGATATGGATGCAGCTCGTCAAACAGGTCGAAGGCAGTGTGCTCTGGCTCTATCAAGCAAATGAGGCTGCCGAGAAAAACCTGCAAAAAGAGGCACAAAAACACGGGGTCAGCACCGATCGATTGATCTTTGCACCGAAAATGCCCCAAAGCGAGCATCTCGAAAGACAAAAACATGCCGATTTATTCCTCGACACTTTCAACGTAAACGCCCACACAACTGCCTCGGATGCCCTATGGGGCGGCCTTCCTGTAATTACCAAAGCAGGTGAAAGCTTTGCAGCACGCGTGGCAGCAAGTTTGCTAACGGCGATTGGATTGCCCGAGCTGATTACACATTCGCAAGAAGAATATGCCGCCCTAGCCCTCCACCTGGCAACCCATCCGGAAGAATTACGCGCGATCAAGCAAAAACTCCAACAAAACCGACACACGGCACCGCTATATGACAGTGAGGGCTTTACCCGCCATTTAGAAAGAGCCTTCGAAGAAGTCATAAATCGCTATAACAGCGGCGCAAAACCAGAGAATATTGACGTAAAGGAGCTAATAGCTCAATAGCAAGACCAGCATTTCCAACAAATGGGCCATTGCGACAATGGCCCACAAAGACTTCAGTTTTATAACAGGTAACACGGCCTAGTTACTGAGTTAATTAATGCGCAGTGCGCACGGTCCATTGTTTGTACCAGTTCACACAATTATGTCTGCGCAAAATATCGCTACCACTTACAAGATGCGCACTGGAATCATTGCTATTGAATAAGTGTATAAATGGCTCATGCGCCCCATTATACAAGCATCATACTATATCCTATAAGAACTTTAATTAAACCAGTTACACTAAACATATATTTTAGTTCTTATTGCATTAAGCATAATTCTCTGGTTTGGCGCGCTATCATTTTTTCCTCATTTGTTGCGATAGCAAAAATCGTGGCCTTTGCGGACGGCTTTGAAAGGCATGCGAAAGTAGAATTACAACCACTATTAGCCTCGCGATCAATTTCCAGCCCGAGATACTCGAGCCCAGAACAAACGCTTTCGCGCGTTCTTGCCGAATTCTCACCGACACCACCTGTAAACACCAAAGCATCCAACCCGCCAATTGTAGCGGTGAGTGAGGCAAGCTCGCGGCGAATACGGTTATCGTAATACTCAAGAGCCTGTAAAGCTGATTGTTCCTTTGAAGCCTCTAGATCACGCATATCCTGCGAGATACCGGAAAGACCTTTCAAGCCAGATTCTTTCGTGAGCAAATCAGAGACCTGTTTGGGTGTCATACCCTTTTTCTCAATCAAATAAAGCACAACACCAGGATCAAGCAAACCACACCGAGTGCCCATTACCAACCCATCAAGCGGTGAAAAGCCCATAGTTGTTGCAACTGATTTACCATCTTTTAGCGCACATAAAGAGGCACCATTGCCAAGGTGAGCAATAACAACTCTACCCTCAGCTAAATCAGGTGATACCTGTTTCAGTTCCTCAGCAATATAATGATACGACTGTCCATGAAAACCAAAGCGGCGTACACCACCCTCATAGTATTCGAGTGGTAACGCAAAAGCTTCGTTGACAAATTTTTGTGATCTATGAAAAGCTGTATCAAAGCAGGCGACATTTGGCTTGTCTCCAAACGCTCGCTTAGCGCCGCGGATACCAGCAAGATTATGCGGGTTATGTAAAGGAGCAATCCAGTTAAGAGTTTCTAACTGCGCTTCGATATTCTCGCAAACAAGTACCGGTTTGCTAAACAAATCATAGCCATGCGCAACACGGTGACCAATTGCATCAACTGCACGCGTTGGCGAATGCGCGTCTAACAGGTCAAGAATACCGTCAAGTGCAGTATCATGGTCACACTTACCTTCCGCACTCAAAGGACTATCGCAAATTACATCGCCCCTATCCGTTTTTGATTTTAAATGTGCACGCGGCGACCCGATGCCATCAACCAAACCAGTTAGTACAGCAGTTTCATGCTGAAATAGTTGAAATTTTATTGATGACGAGCCCGCATTGAGAACAAGAATACTATCCATTGTTATTCCGTTTTTCGAGTAAATATCGATGTTCTCTTAGGATAGGTTGCAGATAAATAGTTACAACCTACTAATTGGATTATGATAAAGAGTAATTAGGGATTGTTACGATTAAGTCACTAAAATCCGTAGATGCTTGACGTTAATTGTTCCAAGTTGGATGTCATCGATGATGATTTCTAATACTTTTAGCTATATCATTACACGCACCCCTATTTAGCCCCCATTCCAATAATACTCGTGCACCAGTCAACAAACTGGGAAACTGCTGGCCTCGCCTGTTCACGGTGTCGTGCATAATAAGCCGCATCTTCATTAATTGCTGTATCCGAAAGAACGACCAGATCTCCCCTTTCTATTTCCGCCTTAAATGTTTCGACAGGGCAAAGTGCGATACCGTGCCCAGCAATTGCTGCGGTAACAAGAAGATTAAAATCTTGATAAACTGGCCAGTTATCCCCTCCAACCCATTTAATACCAGCAGCTTGAAACCAGTTACGCCAACCATCCCTGTTTTCATCATGCAGTAATGGAACTATTGAGATATCTCCTGGAAAAGTAAGGTTACTGTATTTATTGAGAAATGAAGGACTACAAACGGGTTTGGTTGCCCGTGAGATTAACCAATTTGAGCGAACATGACTGCTGTCCTCTGTTCCTAGCGTAACCAAAACATCGATACCACCACTCAACAATTTCTGATTTGCTGTCGCATAAACTACTCTAACATCTAGTTCAGGGTGAGTAGTGGTAAAGTCGTTCAAATTAGGAACGAGTAACCTGCTCGCAATGGACGGAATACAACCTACTGTAAGTACCTCTTTACCATCCAAAGCTCTTACTTCTCTGCATGCTTCATCTATTTCAGCTAAAGCAGGTGCCAATTTCCGATATAAGGTTTCACCTGCATGTGTTAGCTCAACGCCTCTTACCTTGCGTTTAAATAGGTCGGTACCAAACCAAGTCTCCAAATTCTTAATTTGATGACTTACAGCAGCATAAGTAACACAAAGTTCATCCCCAGCCTTGGAGAAAGATAGATTTCTTGCGGCAGCCTCAAAGACCCTAATTGCGGTTAATTTAGGTAGTTTTATGTAAGTATTTCTCACACCTGATAAAAAAGGATCATTTGTCATTTAGCTAAATTGCATTCACTCTCCACACATAAACTAAAAGCACAACAAGACAATAGGAACTGCTGCCTAGAAAAGTTCCTTCCACTGTAGCGATAGAGTGGTTTGATTAAGTTTGTAAACTGTGGAGATCTAAATGTTCGTACGCTCATTAGCTGATGTTGAAAAGACTGATTTCTTTGTCGAATGGGGAAATGGGACCAGCCATCGTTTGCTAACAGAACAAGACCAAATGGGTTTTACTGTCTGTCATACTGTAGTGCGAGCCAATACCGTTTCAGAGTTGCATTACCGAAATCACCTGGAAGCATGCTACTGCATTGATGGTGAAGGTGAAGTCGAAGACATGGAAGGTAAAATCTATCCGATCAAAAAAGGTGATATTTATGTACTTGATAAGCATGATCGGCACTTTCTTCGTGGTGGTAAAAACGAGGATTTAATCTTGGTAAGTGTGTTCAATCCACCGTTAACAGGCAAAGAACGTCACAACCTCAACAATCCCGATGGATCAGCCTACTAATTTTGTCACTCGAAGCTACTAGTTCTACTGTTTTGAAGAAACAGTAGAGGATAAGTATGCGCTACGCATATATATTACGGCAAAAAGAAGACTATTGATGTTAATTGCATAAATACTGATTTTGTAACTCAAAGGAGAGATTGGTTACATCTTCTATTATTAATGCAACTCAAGTATTTTCACTTAAAAATAAGTATAGATACTTTAATGGCATCAACATTCTTACCATTACTAAAGGTCAGAAATAGTTTTCCAATGTTAAAAATGAGGGGAAGCAATATGCTAAATATAAAGTCTATAACTACTTCTGTTTTACTATCAACTACAATCTCAGCCAGTGCTTTAGCAGGTAGCACAATCACTGACGGTTCAATTTTAGTTGGTACCGATTTAAGTTACCCACCATACAACTATATTGATGAGAATGGCGCTCCAGCTGGTTTCGATGTTGAGCTGATGACCGCATTAGCTAAGAGAACAGAATTAAATATAACTTTCCTTGATACAAAATTTGAGAACCTCATTTTGGGTGTCAATGGTCAACAATTTGATGTGATTGCTTCCACTCTCTATGTTAAACCTGAGCGTGCCAAGAAAATTGATTACGTTCCATATATGAAGACTGGCGTTTCAATAGCAGTAGCTTCTAGTAGCGGTAAATCATTTGCTACATTAAATGATCTATGTGGCCAAGTGGTAGGCTCCATTAAAGGTGCAGCTTGGTTAGAAGCATTTGAGGAAATGAATACTGGTATTTGCGCCAAAAACCCAATAGACAGCCGCGAGTTTCCAACCTCCCCTGAAGCCACCCAAGCACTACTATCGGGCGGAGTTGATGCACAAGTAGAAGACTCGGCTGTACTCGGCGCTGCAGTCGATAAACTGAATGGACGTTTGGTAATCTCATCCAAAGAGCAATTCTATCCAGTAATCGTAGGCTTGGGTGTTAAAAAGAATAATGAGGCCTTGGTAAACGACTTACGCGTTGCACTGAAGGGCCTAGAGGAGGATGGAACATACACTGATCTTCTCAAAAAATACAATCTGGCGAAGCCAAGTGAGGAAGAGTTCCTCAAAGCAGTAGGTCAGTAGTTTGTACCCATAACTACATATTTAGGCGACGCACTATATTGGTGTGTCGCTTTTTCTTTCGGAGGAGAACACGATGCAATTCGACTGGAACTATCTGTTCAGTCTAGCCAGTTTCAAAGACTTTTGGACAGCAAGTCTGTTGGTAGCTTGGCTTAGCATCCTGACATGGACAATTGGCGTAGTTACGGGTTTTTTTCGTTGCGTTAGCTCGTACTAACGGGCCATTCTGGCTACGCCAGTTGGCTGGCACCTACATTTGGTTTTTCAGAAGCTTGCCGCTTCTTGTTCTACTAATTTTTGTGTACAATTTGCCACAATTGATGCCTGGCTTGCGCCCAATTCTATCTAACCCTTTTTGGGCTGGTTTGATTGCATTGGTCATTAGCGAAACAGCATACATTGCGGAAATCCATCGCGGTGGACTTTTATCAATTGATAATGGTCAACATGAAGCAGCCCATGCTCTAGGAATTCGCTCCTTTGGGAAATACAGGCAGATTATTGTACCACAAGCATTTCGTGTGGCTTTGCCAACCTTGGGCAACCAATTCATAACCATTGTAAAGTTGACTTCATTGGTTTCCGTTATTTCACTCTCTGAAATACTATTGGTTGGTCAACGCCTTTATACTAGAAACTTTCTAGTCATAGAAACTTTAGTAGCCGTATCTTTGTACTATGTAATGATAGTAACAGTATTTACATGGGCAGCTAGTTGGCTAGAACGTCGTATGGATGTGACACGTAGAAAGACATCTGAACGTGAAGTACCAGTTTCCACTGAGAAAAAAGAGATTGTAAGATCAGCTCGAAAAATCGGTGAAGAAATTGTCGTTGATATGAAAAAGGTACGAAAGGCTTTCGGTAAAAAAGTTGTACTCAACGACATCTCACTTGAAGTTCGATCTGGTGAAGTGGTAAGCGTTATTGGCCCATCTGGTTCAGGTAAAACGACACTAATCCGTACAATCAATGCACTACAAGATATAGATGCAGGCACTATACGCTTCCATGGTGAGGATTGGATTGATGGAAATGGGCGCTACCAGTTAGCAAAAACTTTTCATGACGATGTGGTGCACTTAGGAATGGTGTTCCAATCATTCAACCTATTCCCCCATAAAACAGTTCTGGAGAACATTATGATGGCACCTCGCTATCATAAAATGGGAAGTAATGCAGAACTGAAAGAAAAAGCAGAAGGCTATCTTCATAAGGTAGGTATGGCCGCTCACGCAGATAAGTATCCGCACCAGCTTTCTGGGGGACAAAAGCAGCGTGTCGCTATATCCCGCGCACTAGCAATGGAACCACGGGCCATTTTGTTTGACGAGCCGACATCAGCACTTGATCCTGAACTTGTAGCAGAAGTTCTTCGAGTAATTGAAATGCTCGCTTCAGAAGGGATGACAATGATTATTGTGACCCACGAAATGCGTTTTGCAACACGCATAAGCGATCGTATCATCATGATGGAAGATGGCAATATGGTTGCTAATATAAAATCCCAAGAGCTTGCTACTGCTCCTGAAGGCGAGAGAGTCAGGCAGTTTATGGCTCAATCTGAACACGGCTAGCCAATAATTCTACTGAGCAAAGAGGCTTGCTTCGCAATGAGCAAGCCTCTTTCGCAAAAACAAGACTTATGCATCCTGTTAAATCATTATGCAAATGACGCGCAATCTACCATAAATCTAAAGCCCAAACATTAGCTGCTCTCCCTATGCAGCTTTAACGTGGCACGGGCAGTTGCCTCATCCACGATTAAATCAGTTATGTATCCTGTGAGCAGCAAGCCTCGTAAAGCCTGCGCTTTATCAACGCCGTCAACAATAACGATGACCCGCTTCGTCTTGGCAATCAACTCCAGTGGAATTCGAACAACAATATCTGTTTCACTTTCAATAATCCGTCCAGATATATCAAAAAAGTAGGAGGCAAACACACCTACAGCTTTTCCTGTTCGAAGCTTATTTCCAAATCGAGCTGCAGTCGCCTGATCTGGTATGACAGGGTAGGTGTTAATACCCAAAACAATGGTATCGAGCTGCGACCACAAATTAAAAATACTCTTAAAGTCGTGAGTATCTTCAAAAAGCTCCTTATCACTCTGTGAGTTTGGAAAAGCCGGCGCATGTAAATACTGCGGTGTAAAAGCAATTTTTTCAGAAAATAGTCGCGTTAATTCATTCGCCTGCATAGACTTAATTGGGAATGGCGCACTACCAATAATTGGGCAGACTTTGTGTTCAAGCGAAATGTCCCTATCAGAATCGCTCAGCTTTTCTATTAGCTCACCAATAGTTTCGCCCCATCCCAACCCTATGTTTTGCATTTGATTGCTAAGGCTATCAATGTAGCTAGCCGCCTGAGATATGAGAAGGTGATGCGTTAAGTTAGCTTCCTTAGCGTTTGTTGGCACGATTAAACCGGTACTGACACCAAACTTGTCAGAAATTTCAGCCATTAAATCGTCATTACTGCCGATAGGGGAAACGACCTCAATTCGCACAATACCTTGCTTCTTGGCGTCAGCGAGAATTTTGCTCACAGCCGGTCGTGAAATTCCGACCATCTTGGCAATATCTGCCTGCGTCAACTCCTTCTCGTAATACATACGGCAGATTTCTACCATTCTTAATGTATCTTGGTTCACTTTCATTGGAGCTGTACCTGTAAGAAATTTGGGGCCTTTTGCGGGGCTTATCACATGGACTTATTGTTTTGGTCCAATAGACAAAACTAACTCTTCGCACATCTGCGTAAAATATTAAATCCTGATATTCTTTATCAACACGACTCTCAGTGATCTGAATAAACCTTGCAATCAATTAGGTTAGACATTTACAAAGTTCATATTTATCAAAGTAATCGCTTCTAGATTCCATACTTTTGCTATTCACAATGATATGCCAATCAGGCCTGTAAAAAACAGGCCTGAAGTGAGCACGATTAAATCAATCAAGGAAGAACTTGCCATTCGGATGGCTGAAGCACAAGCCTTCATGATCATGATGGGTAGCATACTCGGTCACAATTGCACCTTGCGGCCCTGCCCGCATCCAATGGCGTTCACCAGGAGCAGAGAGCATTGCTACATTGCCCGGCAAAACTTCTTCACGTTTAAAAGCGGTCGTACATTCAGTATGCGAGCTAGGAATATCCTGTGCAACGCCCTCTGTTGGCTGACCTTCTGCATAGGTGTATATACTACCGTGACGCACGTGCCAAGCTTCGCATTTTTCGTTCGTTGCATCGGTTGCAACATGCCAATGCTCTGGTATTGCTTGGTTAGGAAGCAAGAAGATTTCATGACCACTAATGTTGTATTTTGCATCAGTAATCCAGAAAATACCGGCCATGCCTGACTCGGCAAAGTTACCAATATTGAAATCCTTCACCCAAAAATCATCGGTGTCGAAACGTGGTGGAATGGGATAGTTATAGAAGCGCATCATTTCAAGGTAGGCTTCACGCGCTACATCCATTTTAAATGTGCCATCAGCATCATAGAAGTGCTCGTTTGGATAAACCTTAAGTTCTGCAGTCATTTTATTCTCCTAAGTCTATAGAGAGGTGTTCATTATTCTTTGAATTTTAGTAGAGAACTTACTTAGCGGCTTGAGGCAGCGTAAGGCTTCAAGGTGCGTGTAATGTAGCTTTTGATCTTTTCTCGCTCATTGATAGCCATGGCAACCACAAGGATTAAGCCTTTGATGATTGTTTGCCAAAAGATCAAAACATTCATCATGCTCAAACCATTACCGATCACAGTAATAATCATTGCAGCAACAAGCGTACCGACGATTGTCCCACGACCACCGGTCAAGGCAGTACCACCCAACATAATAGAAACGATAACATCCATATAGAACATTTCGTAGACACGTGGGTCACCTGCACCAAGGCGTGAAGCTGTCATAATACCTGCAAAAGAAGCCATAAGAGCAACAACAACAAATAGTACAGTCACAATCTTGTTTACATTGATACCAGAAAGTAAAGCTGCATTTTCATTACTGCCGATAGACATTGCATACTTACCAAGTATCGTTTTATTCGCAACGATCCAGAAGAATACACAACCAATAACAGCAAGAATGATGGGAAGAGGAATGCCCAATACAACACCGTTCATGAGTGTTCCAAATGCCTCAGGCAAATCACCACGCACGGACTGACCATTACATATTACCAGCGCGAAACCTTTACCCATGAACATCATGCCAAGTGTCGCAATGAATGGCGAAATATCCCATTTGGTAACCAGTATGCTGTTCAGGATACCAAAGCATGCACCAGCCGCTAGCGTCAAAACAAACGCAATAGTCAGGGGCACACCTGAAAGTGCCAGCATGGTGTAGAGCACACCGCTGAATGCCAGATTGGAACCGGCAGACAGATCGAAGTTACCAGTCATCATCAATATGGTTGCTGCACTAGCAGCAATTAATAATGATGATGATTGCTTAAGCATATTAAAGTAGTTACCTACCTCAAAGAAGTGCTCGGAAGAAAATGCAAAGTATGCATTCAACGCGATTAGCACAAGAAATAGGATGAATGTTTGTGTTCCAGCAATAGATTTGAATTTTTCGCTAAGAGTCATTGCCCTAAATCCTTTCCTGCAACAACATCCATAATGAAGTCTGTATCGACATCATCACCATTTTGGATAATACAGCGTGCTTCGCCGTCATACATGAGCACAATACGGTCGCACAGCTGCAGTACTTCTTGTAACTCAGAGGAGAAGACGATTATGCTCTTGCCATCGTTAGCAAGATCGCGAACAATTTCGTGTATTTCTTGCTTGCCGCCAATATCAACACCACGGCTAGGCTCATCCATGAGGATGATGTCGCTGTCGCGGTTCAAGCATTTACCAATAACCACTTTTTGCTGGTTACCACCGCTTAGCAAGCCCACTTTGTGCTCGCGGTTACTTGAAGCAATTGACATGGCATCGCGATAATGGTCCGCAAGTTTGTTTTCTGCCGCCCGGCTGATCAAACCGCCTTTCAAGACAGTACCCATTCGCATCAAAGGAACGTTCTGACGAATGCCTAGTAAGCCAAAGATACCCTCTTGCCGACGCTCTTCTGGCACCAAGGCAATGCTGGCTTTAAGTGCACGGCGTACACTATTGAGCCAGACTCGCTTGCCTTTAACCCGAATCTCGCCTTCACTGTCATGCCCGTAAAGAATTTCAGATACTTCGGTTTTACCTGCACCAACCAAGCCGTAAAAACCAAGAATTTCACCCTTATGAAGATCAAAGCTTACATTCTTGAGTTTACGAGTTGATACATTTTTAACTTCAAGCAGTTTTTCATCACTTCGCTTCTTACTTGGCACGTATTCGTTAACAACGATCTTGCCAAGCATCATGCGAACAAGGTCGGCGCGGTCCATGCCCTCAAGCGAACGTGTGCCCACCATTTCCCCGTCCCTAAAGACACTTACGTAATCACCAATTTCAAAAATCTCACTTAGTTTGTGAGAAATGAAGATCATGGTGACACCGCTTGCCTTAAGCCTTGCCACGGTTTGAAACAGCTTTCGAGTCTCACCAAGGCTGAGAGCAGCTGTCGGCTCATCCATAACAAGCACAGAACAGTCCGAACACAACGCCTTGGTAATTTCTACAAGCTGCTTTTGTGCAACCCCTAAGCTGCCCACAGCATCGTCCAGCGAAATACTCTCATCGAACGTTGCGAGTATTTCTTTGGCTCTCTTAAGCATCTCACTCTTTTGAGGGAAGCCGTATTTATGCTCTTCTTGGCCAAGCGTAATATTTTCGGCAATAGTAAGCTCATCCACAACGTTCAATTCTTGGTAAAGAACTGAAATGCCGTCGGCCATCGCCTCCTTAACCCGCGTTGGAGCGAAAGGTTTGCCGTTAAGAGTGATTTCACCAGAACTTCTCTTAATCACCCCGGTAAGGATTTTAATGAATGTGGACTTACCAGCGCCGTTTTCACCGACAATACAGTGTACTGAGTTGCGTTTAATATCAAAACTAACCGACTTAAGTGCAGTCACTCCAGGGAAAGTTTTACCAACATCTCGAATTTCAATAATATTGCTCTGATCCATGACTACCCCCGACCCATATTGGTGAAACGATGATTGAGCATGAGTGAACCAATGAGAATGACACCATAAGCAATGCTTTGATAATAGAATGGGATACCCAGGAGGTTCAGACCGTTACTTGAAAAGCCAACAACAAGGGCCCCAAGCAGCATACCGACAGTAGAGCCTACGCCACCCATCATGCTGGTACCGCCCAAGATGATCGCAACAATAACGTCAAACTCCAAACCGTTACCAACACTTGGTGATGCCAGACCAACACGTGATGTTTGCAGCACACCACTCAAACCAGCGAACAAAGCAACCATCATATATAGGAAGCCGATGATACCAACTGTGTTGATGCCGGATAATTTTGCAGCCTTGATGTTGGTACCAACTGCGTAGCTCAAGCGGCCCAGAGCTGTCTTCTTCTCGACAAAAATAAAGACCAACAGAGAGAGCACCATCAGAACAATTGCCAGCGGGAAAATTCCAAAAACAAGTTCACGACCGAAATCGACAAACTCCATTGGCAAGCCGGTCATAATGTTCGCTCCGCCGTCCCAGCGTGCAATCAAGAAAGCGAAACCACGAGCAATAAAGAGAACGCCAACAGTAGCAATAACAGGGTTAATTCCTAATACCGCCACCGTAAGTGCATTCACTGCACCCCAGCACATAGCAACAACACAAGTAATTAAAATCGATAGCTCAATAGGGACACCGTGTTTGCACATGTAAGCATGAAGAATTCCTGAGAGCGCCAATACACTACCAACTGACATGTCAAAATGACCAGTAATCATAAGCATATTTGCAGCGGAGGCGATGATGACGATTACCGCAACCTTAAGGAATACATTGGTAAAATTTGTCACGGTCAGGAAAGTTGAAGAAGCGAAGGACAACCCAACAATGATCATTAAAAGCGTACCTAATAGAACAAGCTTTTGGGTTTCCGTCCGCAGTAAGTGCTGGATCCTATCCACGTTTAACCTCCAAGCATTTCATTTCATACGAGCTGTTATTATTATTAAGCTGCATAGGAGAAAGTAAATGCAATGTAATAATGGCACATTTCTAATTATTTTGCGCTATGCCATTAGTTATAGTGAAGTATTATGAGTTTACTGGGTGCCGTTTATACTACGGCACCCATATTGTTTAGCGTTGCTTAGCAACCATAGCTTTCAAGTCTTTATCGAAGTTAAAGTTGACTTCAAGGAAGGCTTGAGCTTCACGAATTGAGTTATTCCAGTAATCGAAAGTTGGGCTTTCAGTATCAACCTGGAACCACTCATCCGTTGGAATATCGCCTTTGATCATACCCATCAGAGTATCAACCTCGGCAATACCATTGTCGCGAACTTGACCGTGGCTCAATTTAAATGAGCAGTTCGGATTAAAGATTTTGACCATTGCGTTTTCACCGGCATCAACACCGGCAATGATTTCTGTCAATGGCACACCATTATCCATGCGACCACGACCCAGTTGCTCAGTTGCCGCCAGCGCACCAAGAGCCATATCGTCGTTTGCACCAAAAATGATGTTTACATCTGGATTAGCCTGCAAAATATCAAGCGTTACATCCATAGAAGTAATGGTTGAGCCACCACCATTTTGAACGGTAACCAATTCGGCATCCGCAGAAACTGACTGCACACCTCTGAAGAATGGATCGGTACGAAGAGAAGCAATTTGCTCAAAGCCGCCAAAATTCAAAATTGCAACACGCGGTTTTTTATCTGGATGTGCTTTCAGCCATTGTGTCGCGGCCACTTCCCCCATTCGGAATGAGGAAATGTCTTCACGTGGTTGCACGTGTGGAGTCGACTTAGACATTGGAAACATCAAAGTCGTTACAATAGGAATGCCGGCTTTTTTAGCCATAGTAACGGCTGTTTCACTCATCGCAATATCAGGTGAGTGCAAAGCAATGCCGTCAACCTTTTGAGCAATCAAATTCTCAACAGCACTTAAAGCAGATTCACTACTGGATTGACCATCGACAACAATTGTCTTGGCACCATATTCTTTCTTTGCGTAACCTTCAAAGTAACGCACTACAGACTGATGATAAGCATGCTCAAGTGTGAATGGGACCTTGCCCAAAACAATTTCACCATCTGCAGCACTTACTGGTGCTGTTGAAAGTGTTACAGCAGCAGCCATAGCTAATAGTGTTTTCTTCATAGTTCTTTCCTCCACATACGCCTCCCAGGCAATATATTTTGCAAATGAGCTCGCAATAACAATTTATCGCCAGCTAAACTACCAAGCACCACAGTATTACTGAAGTACTTAACTTTGACACAAGCAATGTTCGATTAAATATTTCTAAATTACATTATATTTAGAAACTAAAATTACTCTACTTAGTGGCAATACATTTTGGTGTTACTGTCAGCAACAACGGGAAAACTGACAGTAACTCCTATTAAAATCGACTATTTTTGCGATTTTAATGTGTTATAAAGCTCGAAAGCTTGTTCTGGCTTCAGGCCATCGTGAACAACACCAGATACGGCCTGGATCATCGCGGCAGGCGCATCAGATTGGAACACGTTACGGCCCATATCGACACCGGCAGCGCCTTGGTCAATTGCTTTATAGCAAAGCTCAAGCGCTTCCATCTCTGGTAGTTTTTTACCACCAGCAATAACAATCGGCACAGGACAAGATGCAGTCACCTTCTCAAAGCCATCACAGAAGTATGTCTTAACAATATGTGCGCCATTCTCTGCACAAATTCTTGAAGCAAGACCAAAGTACTTTGAGTCACGAGCCATCTGCTTACCAACAGCAGTTACACCCATCACAGGCACACCGTATTTATTGCCAGTATCTGCAGCTCGGTAAAGGTTAGCAACTGTTTTTGCCTCTGTTGCTTCGTCACCAATTCCCACCATAACTGCAACAGCAGAAGCATTAATGCGTACAGCATCTTCAATATCAATGATCACATTATGATTGAGTTCAGTTAAAATTGAAGAGCCCGCATCTGCACGCAAACAAACTGGTTTTTTGAGTGTTGGTGGAATAGATGAGCGAATGACGCCGCGCGCACCCATGAGGCAGTCTGCATACTGTGCAATAGGCACAATGTTCAAATCAATACGCTCTAGACCTGATGTTGGCCCCATAATAAAGCCATGATCGAAAGCAAGCATAACTGTACGACCTGTTTCAGGTCTAAAAATGCGGCTCAAGCGGTCTTTCATACCCCAATCGAGATTATTACTACCTTTTAGGTAAAAGCCGTCATTTTCTGCTGCTTGCCCAAGACCGAAGTCCTTGCCATCACGAATATCGTCAAGATCTGCCATTGCAGGTATCCTTATCTTAAAACATTGGGATTGTTTGAAAGTGAGATCAGCGAAGTAAAGGGAACTGACCAACTAAAATTACATAACGCTTGCAAAGCCTTGGAAAATAAAGCTAATGCTTTTCGCGCCTGGGTCGTAATGGCCGATAGCCCGTTCACCCATCAGTCTGGCACGACCAAACTTAGCTACATAGTCCTTGGTTTTCTCCGCACCTTTAGCCGCCTCTTCCGCAGCAAGTTTGAATGCAGCAGGAAAATCACCTGATTTGCGTAGTTCAGCTGCAAGTGCTTCAGTTGCAGGATGCATGGCATCCATCATTGTCTTATTTCCAAGATCCGCTTTACTTGTCTTCTTAAAGCCGTTCAAACCAGCTTCAAATAAAGCAGCTGTCTCTTCTGCACTTAGCTCATCACTTTTTGCAGCTGTTGAAAGACCAGTGAAATAAGAACCAAGTAATGGGCTTGTTGAACCACCATCACACATCATGATTTTCATGGCTGTATTAGTAAGTAGCTCTGCAAATGGCTTACTGGAATTTTCTTCTACAGCTTCTTTCGCAGCTTTCATTGTTCTATGAATAGTAACACCATGGTCACCATCACCAGTTGCTTCATCCAACTTAGAAAGAAATGGGTGCTGTTCTTCGATTACCGCTTCTGCAGCTTTAATCATTTCAATAAATTGGGATTTAGTATAATTCCCGGACATGACTGCTTTCTTCCTTAGCACATTGAACTTAAAGCGCACGTCGTCATTGCGCTCCGATCACATCGTTGCGAATGTCAAGTTGCTATATTTTTTCGGGGGGGGGCCGATCAGGCTACTTTGAAATCACCCGACCGACCATTTATTTTTTACTATCGAACGCGATAGTAAGGTGTGTCACAAGGCTCACCCCATAGCTGTTTCAATTCCTCGTCCAGCTTACAAACGATCATTTGATAACCACCTGCTTCTTGAACAGTTAAGAATTCTCCAGCTTCACCTTGAATTACTTTAATACCAGCTTGCTCAAAGTAGTTCTTAGCGTCTTTAAAGGTAATCAAAAGCTCCATTATAGTCGTTTTACCGGAACCATTGATAAGCAATACAACTTCATCACCAGACTTAAGCTGCAATTTTTCAACAACGCGCTTCGCCAGAATTTCAGCAGTTTCCTTTGCTGAACTCATTGGCATACGAACGCCGCCACCTTCGCCATGCTGACCAGCGCAAATTTCCATTTCATCTGCACCAATCTCACCACAGTCACCGCCAGTTGTCGGATGAGTTGCAATTTCAGAGAGCACTGCAATAGCAGCCGTATTCTCGTTTGTTTTTTCAGCTATGCGGTGAACTTCATCAAGATTTTTACCTTGCTCAGCTGCCGCACCAGCCATTTTGTAAACGACAAAACAACCACCTAGGCCGCGCCCTTCCTCTTCATCAGTAGGGCGAATTTCTTCATTGGTCAGCACTTCTTTAACAACGATACCTTCAGCGCTAGCGATTTGTTTCGCCATTTCAGCACTCATTACATCGCCAGCGTGGTTAAGTGTAACCAACAAAATACCTGCATCACGCTTTAAAAGGCGCATCGCTTCCACAACAGTGGGGGGACCAGGTGCAGCAAAAACATCACCAACGACCGAAGTATCAAGCATTCCTTTGCCAACCCAACCTTGGAGAGCAGGCTCATGACCAGAACCACCCAAAGTTAAAACAGCAACTTTATCGGCGCTTTTTTCTTCTACGCGGCACAGCAATTTTTCTGAAACAAGCTTAACTTTATCAGGATACGCAGCAACCATACCCTCAAGCATTTCAGTAGTTAATGTTTCAGGATTATTGATAAATTTCTTCATAGCCATGATCTTATACCTTGGGAGATAAATGTAATCTCCCGATTTTTCTATTTAGTCTTGGGTTTACGCGGAAATAGACATAAGTTCGACAGGTTGTCCGTCTTCAATAATGAATCCAACACGAACCCCTGGCCCACCATCAAAAGGCTCCATTAGGCACTCTTTTCCTTCCATAGCTGCTTCCACATCAGCAACTACGTAAGCAATATGCGCTTCTTTTTTTAGCAACTCTGGCATTGGGCTATCAGCTTCAAAACGTAGCCACTCAATATTTGCCCCACATGCACTAGGGTCACTCACGAACGTCTTAATATCCGCCATGTAATTTTCTTCAGCACGGACCAAGTCGGTCGGAATCCCAATGTGATGAAACTTTCTTTCCATAATTCCTCCTTCCAAGACCACAATTAAAAGTAGTATTGCTTAGTATAATTAACTGGTAAGCCAGCTAATCTCTCCCAGTCTTGAATTTTGCGAGTTATCTTGTTCACGACTCATATATAACAATCGTCAAAACATCGGTCAACATATATCTGACATATGTCAGGAACTTTGTCAGGTGATTCCGTAAGGGATGGTGATATTTCTGTAGTAAATTCAATAATATAAAGGAAAGTGCGACAAAATTGCTTTTACTCATATGTCATGACATATGAATTTCAACCATGATCATTTGATCTAACAAATGTTCAATGCTTCAGAATCAAACTGGGAACTGTACTATCATCACTTGAAAACGGCATGTCTCATGAGCGAACAATAAGAATAATCTCCCTATAAAATTAAATTAATTAAACCAAAAGTAGTAATGCTTAAGCCAATTGATGCCCTACCCTCTATTACAAATCAATTGATTAACTCCAGCTCCCACCTTGGAAGGTACAATCACAAAACTGACTATGAGATAAAGTAGAACCAAGGTCGCATCATTTCATTACAAAGTTCTATGATCAATTTATAGTCGTTTCGCCGTAAGCTGCTTTCTTTCTGTGAGAAGGAGCGGCTATCAAGTCGCCAAACGTATTTGCGTAAGTATCAATGAAATATCTATCTCGGATGTAAACCTCCGAGATAACCTTTTATTAAGCATTCATACATCATCCAAGTAACTTATGCACCTCTTCAGCGTACGGTGCAGCAGGGGCCGCGCCGTGTTTGGTTGTGGCCAAAGCACCACAAGCGGCAGCATAACGCACCGCCTCGGCAAAACTCTCGCTATTAATAGCTTTCGCGCAATCCAGAGAATGGGCAAGGCCAGCGTTAAAGCAGTCCCCTGCCGCAACACTATCAATTGCCTCCACCTTAAACGGTTTGACAAAACCTTGCGTGCCATAACCACTATAAAAAACGCCATGAGCCCCCAGTTTAATGATGGCAGCTTTTACGCCTTTATCATGCAGAGCATTGGCTGCCTTTTCGGCTTCCAAAGCATTGGTGGGCAAGATACCAGTAAGGCTGTAGGTTTCACTCTCATTCGGGGTGATGATATCAATCATGCCCAACAGGCTATCTGGTAGTCCCTCTTTTGGGGCGGGGGCCGGGTCAAATATTACGGTTGCGCCGTTGTTATGCGCAAGTCTTGCCGCCCCTTCACAAACAGCCATTGGGATTTCCAATTGCAATAGCAATATATCCGCAGCTTGCAGTGGCTCTAAAGCCCGCTGGATGTCACTTTCGTCAAGTGCCATGTTGGCACCACCTATCACAGTAATGGCGTTTTCTGCATTGGCATCAACGCCAATCACCGCGATCCCGGTAGCTGTTTTTTCATCAATCTGCACATATTGCCGTGAAACACCAAACGAGGCCAGCTGTGTTAAGGCTTCCTGGCCAAAGCCATCTTGCCCGACACGCCCAATAAAATGTGTTGTGCTGCCTAAGCGAGAAGCTGCAACGGCCTGATTACAACCTTTGCCTCCAAGGAATGTCGCATAACTGCTACCATGCAGGGTTTCGCCCGCTTTGGGCAAGCGCGGCGAACGCGTGACAATATCTAAATTTATCGAGCCAACTACTGCAATGGTCATGGGGTCTTCCTAGAGTTTGACAGATTGACGAATAACAAGCTCGGGAACCAGCTTGATGATTGGAGGCATTTCTTGTTTATTATCTAGTTGATTTATCAGGGTTTGTGCAGCGCTCATGCCTAAATCAAAGCTGGGCTGGCGAATAGTCGTGAGCAGCGGGCTCATATAGCTGGCATATTCAATATCATCATAACCGATAACAGAAATGTCTTTGGGTATCTCGAGCCCTGCTTCGTTAATGGCACGGTATGCACCAATTGCCATAAGATCGTTAAAAGCAAAAACGGCTTGCGGATGATGTGGAGGTGCGAAGCGCAATAGTATGGCTTGCATAGCACGATAGCCACCAGCAACACTGAGTGTCTCGCTTGCGTATAGGTTAGGATCAATTTCTTGTCCGGCCGTAGTCATGGCTTCACGGTAACCACGATATCGCTCGTTAGATCGAGGGTGCCCTTCTGGCCCTGTTAGGCAAGCAATTCTTTGTAAGTCTTGTTGAAGTAAAAAATCAACAGCGAGTTTCGCGCCAAGCTCAGAATCATCTTGCAAAGTACAAGCATTTGTTTGAGGAGCGGAATCCAAAACCACCTTGGGCAAATTTTTTAGTTGTTGTAAGGCTTCGTTAAAACGTGGCTCACTGCGATTTGTCATCACAACCAATGCATCAATGCGCTTACGTACCAATGTGTTGAGGTAGGAGAGTTGCCTCTCGATCTCGTTACCGGAATTACACAGGATCAAACTGTAGTTATGCTGATAACAACCTTCTTCCACACCGCGCACGACCTCGGCAAAAAAAGGGTTGGTACTGGAAGAAACCAGCATGCCAATATTATTGCTGCGGTTCATCTTCAGAGCGCGCGCTAAAGTACTTGGCTGAAAGCCGAGGTGATCGATAGCCTCGCGTACTTTTTGCTTTGTTTCGGGACGAACATAGCGGGTTCTATTAATAACATGTGAGACTGTTGAAGGAGAAACACCTGCACGCCTTGCCACATCTTTAATACTAACCATCAGTCCTCGTCCGTTCTTGAGCTCCGGCAACTGCCGCCGGAGCTCTTTGCTTTAAAACATATGCTTTTATTTTACGACAAGCTTCAATGGCACAGGTGTGTAACTATCAACAGCTTCACCTTTAGCAACTTTATCGGCAATTTCTACGCCAATACTACCAATCTTACCAGCTTGCTGGGCAACAGTTGCCAACATTGAACCGTTTTCAACTGCGACGACACCATCGTTTGTGCCGTCAAAACCAACAACCAGGATTTTACGGTTGGTCGCCTGAATAGCCTTGATAGCCCCCAAGGCCATTTCATCGTTATGCGCAAATACAGCATCAATTTCCGGCTGAGCCTGCAAGATGTTTTCCATCACGTTCAGGCCTTTGGTGCGATCAAAGTCCGCTGGTTGGCTGGCAACCACTTCAATGCCTGCATGGCCATGTACAGCTTTACGGAAACCCTCGCCGCGGTCACGAGCAGCAGATGTTCCAGGAACGCCTTCCAGTTCAACAATTTTACCCTTGCCACCAAGCTTCTCAATAATCAGCTTACCGGCCATTTCACCACCCAGCACATTATCAGATGCCACGTGAGAGGCTACTTTACCGCGGCTTGCACCACGGTCCAGTGTCACAACAGGTACATTCTTGCTATTTGCTGCGCGAATAGAGCTGTAAACTGCGTCAGAATCTGTCGGGTTTATCAGTAGAACCTTGATATCCTTGTTCAGGACATCTTCCACATTTGCCAGTTCTTTTGCCGGGTCATTTTGGCTATCCAGTACCAGCAGCTCATAGCCCATTTCTTTGGCCTTAGCCTCGGCACCATCTTTCAAGCTCACGAAAAACGGGTTGTTCAGTGTCGAAACCACAAGGGCCATTGAATCAGCAGCCATTGAATGGGCCGTCGTACCCAGCAGCATTGCTGTTCCAAGTGCAAAGCCTAGAATTCTTTTCATTTTTCACTCCCATTAACTCGTCTATTGAAGCTATTCGTTTGACTTGCCACGACTATCGACAACCACGGCAAGCAAGATGACAGCGCCCTTGGCTATCATTTGGTAATATGAGGAAACATCCATGATATTCAGGGCATTGTTCAGCACACCGATAATCAGTGCGCCTATTATGGTGCCAAAAATCCGCCCTCGTCCGCCCATAAGGCTGGTTCCTCCAAGAACGACAGCAGCAATGGCATCCAATTCATAGCCCGTACCTGCGGTAGGCTGGGCTGATCCTAACCGGGCGGTCAGGATAATACCTGCCAAAGCGGCCAGAGTACCGCTAATGGCATAAACGGTTATTTTTACCGCGCGAACATTCACGCCGGTCAGGCGAGCAACATTTTCATTCCCGCCAATGGCATAGACATAGCGCCCCAATTTGGTGTGAGTGAGTACAAACCAGCAAATCAGCAACACCAGAATTGCAACCACAACAGGATTGGGCAGGCCCAAAGTATAGCCTGCGCCAAAATCATAAAAACGGTCTGCCACCTCGTGCATACCGGTAGAAATAGGACGGCCACCGGTATACACCAGCGTAGCACCCCTAATCATAGTCATGGCAACAAGCGTGGCGATAAATGGCTGCACACCAGCATAGGCGATAACGACACCACTTGTTGCCCCTAGAGCTGCACCCACCAGGAGCGTTGCAATAACAGCAAGGGTTAGCGGTGTATCAAGCCCGATAAGGCTTGCACAAATAGCACCGGCAAAAGCAAGGATTGAACCGACAGATAGATCGATACCTGATGTGATAATAACAAAGGTCATGCCCATGGCAATCACAGCGTTTATCGAGGTTTGCCGCAAAATATTCAGCAGGTTATCAACCCCAAGAAAATTGGCATTGATTACCGAGACAACGGCCATAAGAATAATCAATCCAATCAACGATTTGTTGTCAATTGCAGCTTGTTTGATATTCATCATTACACCTGTTATTGGCCTGCCACAGCGCAGTGCATAATCTTTTCTTGCGTTGCTTCATCGCGGGAGAACTCGCCAGTCAGTTTGCCATTGGCAAGCACCATAATCCGATCGGAAATACCCAGTAACTCTGGCATGTCCGAAGAGACTAAGAGAATGCACATCCCCTCGGCCTTCAATTTATTAATGAGTGTATAGATCTCACGCTTTGCCCCCACATCAACCCCGCGGGTTGGCTCGTCTAAAATCAAAATCCTTGGCTCAACCAGCACTGATTTAGCAATAGATACCTTTTGCTGGTTGCCGCCCGACAGGTTCTGAACCAAGCTTTCGCCGCCCTGGGTCTTAATCGAGAATGCCTTGATAAATTCATTGATCGTGACCTCCTCTGACTGACGGTTGACCATACCCAAGGCGCTCGTAAACCTAGCAAGCCCGGCAAGCGTCATATTTGTCCCAACAGAGTGAATTTGTATCAGCCCTTCGGATTTGCGATCTTCTGTCACATAGCCAATGCCATTGGCAATACCTTGGCGTGGAGAGCTGATTTGAACCGGCTTCCCGTCAATCTCAATGGAGCCGGACTGCAACGCATTCGCGCCAAAAATGGTTTTCGCAAGCTCGGTGCGGCCTGCGCCAACCAAGCCGGAAAACCCGAGTACTTCACCTGAGTAAGCTGTAAACGATATTTCTTGGCAGCCCTTTGCGCTCAGCTCTTTCACAGCAAGGCGAACGGGTCCAGTTTGGGCAGCTGTATAGGGGTACTGGTCCGTGAGCTCACGACCAACCATATGGTGGATCAACTCGTGCTCGGTTAAGTCCTCAGTATGTCCCTGATGCACCATATGCCCATCGCGTAAAATGGCAATATCTTCGCAAGAGGTGAAGATTTCTGCTAACCGGTGGGAGATAAAAACAATGCCCTTACCCTCCGCTTTGAGATCTTTCATCACATCAAAGAGAATTTGCGCTTCTATATCAGTCAGAGCATCTGTTGGCTCATCCATGACAATAACTTGCGCATTGAGCGATAGCGCACGGGCAATCTCTACCATTTGCTGCTGGGCGATAGAAAGCGTGCCCAAACGTGTTGTCGGGTCAATTTTCTGTTTGAGTTTGTCCAGCCAGAACTGTGTTTTACTGTAGATTTCCTGCCATTGTATTTTACCAAGCTTTGTTGGCTCGCGGCCCAAGAACATATTCTCGGCCACGCTTAACTCGGGCAACAAGTTCAATTCTTGGTGAATGACAGCAATGCCCGCGTCAATGGCTTGGCGGGCGTTGGTAAATTTCACCGTTTCACCGTTGTAGATCATTTGGCCAGCATCACGGCTATAGATACCGGCAAGTATTTTCATGAGGGTAGACTTGCCTGCGCCATTTTCACCGGCAAGGCCAACGGCTCGACCGCGATGGATCTCCAAATTCACCGACTTTAAAACATGAACAGTACCGAATGATTTTTCGATATTTTTAAGTTGCAGTAGAGCTGGCACTTGGCCTCCTCTCATCAACCATTAAGGTTCACCATTAATAATGCTAGCTTTCAGCTTGTACTAGGTAAGCTTACTTAGCGCGGTTGCGTTTGTTAAAAGGTTGTTCCTGCTATGAAAATAATGTTCGCATAGGGTGTAAACTCGCCAGTTCTTACCACAGCGCGGCATTCAGCACTCTTCGCTTTAAATTCCCCATGGTTTACATAGTCTATGGCGATATCACTAGACTGCGCTGCTGCTATTTCATCAATGAGAGACAAAACTTCTTGGTGGTAAACACCCTGCTGGTTTTTCAGCTCTTCGGCCAAAATCACCCGCTCGATTTGTAATTCACTGGCGACGCTCTCGGCAACATCAAGCATAGCAGGCAAACCGGCACGAACCGCAAGGTCAATTCGCTTTACATTTTGGGGAATAGGTAGACCAGCATCGCCCACGCACAAACTATCGCCGTGGCCCATACGAGAAACCACTTCGGCAATGGCAGAATTTTGCAGCACACATTTTCTCATTTGCTGCTCCCAATTAGCAAGAGAATCGTAATTTCCTAAAAGTAAACCACCGCGCAAACGTTTGCGCAATCGTTTTTTTTGTAATTCCATCTAAGTAAAGAAACTTAAATCAGTTTATGAATTGCCTTCCTGAATGAGAAAGTGGTTCATTTATCGTGGTTTATACCCATTTCGGCTAGGTATATGAAACAAGCATCACGACCAATATAAAAAGGGAAATAACAACTAAGTAAACAAACAGTGGCATGAATAGTCTTAGGAGCGGCAATACTAGTGTCCCTAAAACAAAGCAAATTACGGTACCCTCCACAGATCTAACATGAGGGGAAATTCCAATAAAATTGTAATATAATGCAGTAACAACTCCGCACAAAGGAAATACTATTATAGGCATGCGTGCAATAAAACTTGCCAGCCAAATTGACAGTCTATGAAGCATATTGCGATGAGGATCGTAGTCAGCAGTTTTTCTCTTGTTTGTTAAGTGATAAAGATAAAGCCAATAATGTAGATCCCTATTCTTTTTAGACATTTTCTACCCTTGGTATCACATGAATCCTACAAGTACTTCGATGAGTTGTAACTGTAAGGCAGCCTATGATTACCTATGGGATCTGCAATTACAATTCGTGCACACACGAATAGATGAAAGAAAACCACACATTGCGTATTTAATAAGCGGAGGGTGTAGTCGTATAGCTACGTTACTCGTGTTTTAATACGAACAAAAGCCCAAGATTCCACACATGAGTGTAGCAGAATAAAACGCTACACTCATGTGTGGTATGACTTAGACCACCAGATAATACGGCATGATTTGGAAGTTTGCCCTAAGAAAGTTGCTTCCAGTGGAACAGATTTTCTTCACCAGCATTCATTACTTTCGCAATGAAATCCTGCTTAAATTTCTGGAATGCTTGTTGTTCTTCCGCAGTGCCCTTACGTGGCTGGAAGGTACTAACCATGGTGCGGAATTCATCGTTAAAAATCTCATTCTGCGGCCATAGGCCAATGCGTCTACCATTATACTCAAATTCAAAGTAGAAACGCCCAACCAGCGCTAATGGCGCTTCCTCTGGTAAACCTTCAGTTTTGATGGTGACATTGTCAGCATTGCGGGTAAAGCCACGCAGCACCAGCTCAATGCAATCTTTGATGCCAGGTCCAGGGAAACCTACTTGCACCTTGATTTTATTGCGCTCAGCGAGCTCGTTGCCATCCGTAAGTTTTGACAGGGCAAAACGAAACATATTCAGCATGAGTGCCGTAGCTATTATCTGGTCCGGCCCCGCATAAGAAATCAGATCATTGCGACTGAATGTGAGCGGTAGATCGGCCTCACGCAACTTGATGTTTCTATCGTCGTAATATTGCATGGTTTGGCCTATTACTTGGTTTCTTCTAGAACAGTTGACGCAAAGAGCGGAGCAACATCAATATCTTGCTTAATCAAGTCGTTACGCAGTAAAAACGCTTTATCATCGTTCATACTCGCAATATCATCGGCATTCAGTTTGGTTGTGAAACCTGCCCAAGCAGCCAGTTTTTTGGCATCGGCAACAGAAATGTTTTTCTCTTTTGCGCCAAGTTCAATGGCAGCCTCATAGTTTTCATCAATCCATTTTTGCGCTTGCTGATGTACCTTCACCACACGGGCAACAACCTGCGGGTTTGCTTCCACAAATGGTGCAGCAGCTGCGACAACAAGTTTCGGTGTAACCAAACCAGTTGCAGTAGAAACCACATGGGCACCTTGTTCTTGCGATTTAATCACCAAACTTGCCGCCAACAGAGCACCATCTACATTACCCGACAACATGGCGGATCTCGCTTTTGGTAACCCCATGGAGATAAAGTCAACATCATTGAAACTCAGGCCAGCTTTTTCAAGACCTGCACCAAGGAATTGATGCAGCACAGTACCTTTGGGGCCTGCTACTTTTTTCCCCTTGAGATCGGCAAAACTCGTAACCGCAGGGTTATTGGAAACAAGGGCAAATGTCTCGGATGGACGTGAAACACCAGCAATAATTTTAATCGGATTACCAGCAGCATTGGCCATTAAAACAGATGTGGAATTCATGACCATGCCAACATCTAGCGAGCCGGCCGCCATGGCTTGTGCCTGTTTTGCACCAGAAGTGATCCCATGCCATTTGACGGTAATACCATCTTTTTCGAATTCTTTTTCAAGTAAATTATGCTTTTTTGTGACAATAACCTGTAGGTTAAAAGGTGATGTCACATAGGAGACATTAATTTGTTTGAGTGGCTGAGAAGTAGCTGGTGTTGCTATTGTGGCTACAACTAGTGCAGCTCCGATTGCTTTAAATAGTTTTTTCATTTCATGTCCTTTTGTTGGTATTACTGCAACCCGAGTGCACTTGAAATAGTTTGACGGACTGCTTTGAGGTCTTTTGCGTCTTCTTCGCGCGGCCTCGTTTGAGGAAGCGAGATTTGATGGAGTATTTTTCCTTGGTCCATAACAACGATTTGGTCCGCGATTTGTGTGGCTTCACGTAAGTCATGGGTAACAAATACAGTAGTGAAACGATGTTTTTGCTGTAACTTGGCCAGCAACTGATGCATTTCAAAACGTGTCATTGCGTCTAGAGCTGCAAAAGGTTCATCCATGAGCAAAACGCGCGGCTGCAATAACAGGGCGCGGCCCAGGGCAACCCTTTGCGCCATCCCCCCGGATAGTTGAGCACTCAACTTATGGCGGGCATCTTCTAAGCCAAGATTCACGAGCATCTCATTAAGGCGAACACGCTTTTGTGCCCTATCAAGATTACGCTTGCTCCGTAGTGCCAACAGCAGGTTATCCTCTAGGCTGAGCCAAGGCAGCAATCGATGGTCTTGAAAAACAACGCCAGTTTGCTCACTGAGTGAAGCAGGGTTAATAAACCCGGAATCCGGGGCTATTAGGCCAGCCATACAATGTAGGAGTGTGGTTTTTCCGCAGCCGGAACGGCCGAGTATAACGGTAGTTTTGCCCTGTTCGATATCGAGATTGATATGATCCAGTACACACTGCGAACTAGAGCCTTGTTGCCCAGTTGTGTGATAGCATTTAACTAAGCCCTGCAGCTTGATAGAGCCATTTGCATGGTTTGCCGCCCTCTTGCCTTGCATGAAAGGTTGACTATACGAATTGGCTGGTGGTTTTATATGCATTATACGCTGCCAGAGGATTTAGGTTGCGTGCGATATGAAAGAAGCCGTTTTAACAGCATATCCAGCAGCACACCTGTAATGGCTATGGTAGCGATACCGACAAAAACCCGGTCTGTTCGGGCAAGCTCCTCGCTATCTATTATTAGATAACCTAGCCCTGCAGATGCTGCAATTAACTCAGCCCCGACCAATGCACGCCAAGAGTAACCAAAACCAAGGCGAAGACCTGTTAAAATGCCCGGCGTTGCTGCGGGTATGATTATAAAACGCGTGCGCTCAAAGGCTGTAAGGCGAATGGTAACGCCCATTTCAATCAGCCTTGGTTCGACAGAACGTAATGCGGTTAAACAGTTTAAGTAAATTGGAAAGAAACTGGCCAAGACAATAACGGCAAGCTTGGCTGTTTCACCAATACCAAACCAGAGGATCAGAGCAGGCACCAGTGCCAACGGTGGAATAACGCGAACTGTCTCAGTAATCAGCGCCATAAACTGTTGAAGGCCAGGAAACTTATAGTGAAGAGCGGACAGTAAGAAAGCAGAGATGGTCGAGATACAAAAGCCAAGAAGCACCCGCTTCAATGAAACCAATAGGTGGTGAGATAAAACACCATCTGCAATCAATTCTTGAGCACTTGCAATAATTGTCGAGGGTGCTGGCAGCAAATAAGTATTAACCAGATTATTTTGTGCAAGAAACTCCCACAAGGCAATAAGCAGAAAAGGCAAGACCAATGCTTGTAAGCTTTTGTTTTTTATTATTTTCATAGGCCTATAAATTCAACCATTGCGTGATATTTATTTTCATTAATACCTGAGTTATTTCTGAAGGTATTAATGCATGCAAATGCACATGAGAACCATTCGCATTAATACGAATGTTAAATATTGCAACACTGGAAACGCCCTATTCCTTTGCCATGGTGAAGATTAGTAGATGTCACCTCAGTTGGCATTGAAGGCTGATTGTGAGACTCCTAAGCTGAGTTCCTCAAGTAACTCGTTCTTCGGGGCCGTTATAAGCTATTACACCGTATACTTCGAAAGGTAGGGTCGTTCTGGGATGGCTCAATGCTAATCGACGCCTATTAAAAGCAGGCTATCCCCAATCAATAAAAATAGAAAACTACTTTGATAATGCCATGATAAAAGGGCAATTAACCATCAAGACTAAGATTTTTGACGCACTTTCTATTGATTTATTAGGGAAGTAGAAAGGCTCTTCGCCTTTACATCGAAGGCTATTAAGCGTCCATTCGTAGGTACTTGTCACTAAATTATCATTTATCAAAATTGCACCACAAACATATTTGAAGTTTGGACAAAAATCTCAGAATTTTTCTAAGTCCTTTAAAAACACCATGAAAAATGGAGAGCATTTAGAAGCAGCTTACTAAGCAATGCGGCGGGTGATTAAACTTTACAGGAGGAAGTAATGTCACAAAGTCATTTCATGTAAGGTTTTCAATGGTAACCCGCCACAGATATCTGGCTTCAACCCACATTCTAGGGAGTGAATATACTAGGATGTGGGTGTGATGCTCTCCAAACTCTTCGTGTTCTGATTAGCGCAGATCACTTATTTTTAAGTGGTCCATATCAGTAAAGACCTGATTTTCGCCAACCATGCCCCAAATGAATGTATAGGCTTTGGTGCCAACTCCTGAGTGAATTGACCAACTTGGAGAAATGACAGCTTGCTCGTTACCGATGAGTATGTGCCTCGTTTGGGTTGGTTCCCCCATCATATGGAATACGGCATTGTCACCTTCAATATCGAAGTACATATACACTTCCATACGCCGATCATGTGTGTGAGAAGGCATGGTATTCCACACGCTACCAGGTGCGAGCCTGGTCATACCCATGGTTAACTGGCAGGTTTCAACAACATCAGGAACGATAAACTTGCAGATCGTGCGCTCATTACATGTTTCTTTTGAGCCTAGTGAAACTTTCTCAGCTTCTTCTTTGGTGATTTTTTTGGTTGGTAATGCAGCATGTGCAGGAGCACTATTATAGTAGAACTTTGCTGGATTATTTTTATCCTTGGAAGCAAGAGTAAGGCGGCGGGTTCCTTTACTTACATAAAGGGCTTCTTCGTTGCCAATCTCATATTCTGCGTTATCAACCTGGATGATGCCAGCGCCCCCCAAGTTGATGAAGCCGATTTCCCGGCGTTCAAGAAAATAGCTGGTACCAATTTTCTGGCCATATTCCTCGGCAAACTCCAATGTGGTTGACACAGGAACCACACCGCCAAATATAATACGGTCTATATGACTATATGTCATCGTCAATTTATCTTCGACGAAAATATCTTTAACTAAAAACTCATCTCTTAATTCATCAGTATCAAGATGTTTTACGTGTTCACTATGTATACTTTGACGCACATCCATAATATTTCCCCCTATTATTATTCATGTGGGGATTGAATCTCCACATTTTCCGTTTTTCTATTGGGTCAATTTAAATTTAAGTGAATAATACTATTCACTTTCGTGTTAGTAACTGAATTACCTACAAACCGTTGTTAGCGCGCGAGCCAGCCGCCATCAACAGCAATGGTGTAGCCATTTACGTAATCACTTGCCTTTGAGGCTAGGAAAACAGCAGGCCCTGCAAGGTCTTGTGGTGTGCCCCATCGTGCTGCCGGAATACGCCCGAGGATTTCAGCGGAGCGAACAGCATCTTCACGCAATTGCTGGGTATTGTCCGTAGCCATATAACCCGGTGCAATCGCATTGACATTAATGCCGTGCTGCGCCCATTCGCAAGCCAACAGGCGCGTTAAACCCATAATGCCAGACTTACTTGAAGTATAAGAAGGTACACGTATGCCGCCTTGGAAAGAAAGCATGGATGCTACATTGATTATTTTGCCACCCTCGCCTTGGGCGATCATCTGTTTTGCAACTGCCTGCGAGAGGAACATTGGAACTTTGATATTGATATTCATCACATCATCCCAGTTTTCCTCCGAGAACTCGATGGAATCTTGGCGACGAATAATACCGGCGTTATTGACGAGAATATCGACACGCCCCATCTCGGCAACGGCTGTATCTACGATGTGCTGAACAGGCTCAATAGATAATAGATTGGCCTCGATAAAACAAAATTTCCGGCCCAGTGCTTCGACCTTTTCTCTTGTCTCAACAGCATCAATATGGCCAACACCCACAATATTTGCACCAGATTCGGCAAGCGCCAACGCCATGCCTTGCCCCAAACCCGTGTTGCAACCTGTTACTACAGCAACCTTGCCATCCAAACTGAACATTTTTTATCCTTAGGTTATCTAGGTTATATTGAGGTAAGGCTTTGCTGCCTTATCTCCAATCCTCCGGTTTAAACATGGCAAAATATTTATATATAGTCAATAGTATTTCTATATGAATATTAAACCCACAAAATTGGTATATAAGTGTTTAGGTGGCTTGAAACCCATTGACGAGGCTTGTTAGTTTTTAGTAGTCGATTGAAAATATCAGTCGATATTGATGGAAACCGAGTGCGGATTAAAAGAATGAGTGAGACAATAACAAAATATAGAGCGCCTGCACTTGAGCGCGGCCTTGATATTATTGAGCTTTTAAGTCGCCAATCAGAACCAATGTCGAAAAAAGAAATTGCAGAATCACTTGGTCGATCTGTGAATGAGCTTTTCCGCATGCTGAATATTTTGGAAGCGCGCGGCTATGTTCAAACCTCTGAGGAATCAGGAAAATATGCACTTACCTTAAAGACCTTCGAACTCTCCAATCAGCACCCACCGATCGAACGCTTGTTGTATTCTGCTAACGACGAAATGCAATTTCTCTCTGAAAAAACTCAGCAATCTTGCCATTTATGCATATTGTTTGATGGGGCCATGCTGGTTGTGGCAAAGCAAGATAGTCCTTATAAAATGGGTTTTTCTATTAGGCTATCTGCACGTATTGATATTCATGGTTCGGGTTCCGGTTTTGTTGTGCTCGCCTATAAAACACATGAGCAACGTCGCAAGCTATTAGAACAAGGGCATACATCGCCAATAGAGATCGAAAATGTGCTAAGTCAACTTAACAAGGTTAAAGGCCAAGGGTATTTCGTTGGGGCAAGTCCGCAAATCAGCGGTATCACCAATATATCCTATCCAGTTTTTAACCCTAAAAAGCAGGTAGAAGCTGCTCTAACCATGCCATTTCTTACAATGAATTCAGATAGTTTACATCACCAAGTGGTCAACTTTGAAGATTCAAGAAAAGCCGTTGCTGTAGCGGCGGATAACCTCACCAAAGCAATTGGTGGTCGAGCTCCTGAAAATGAAATTGATTAAGGGCTATTATATTCGATAATATAAAATACATATTTATATAACCAGTACTTTCAGAGTATTATCGAATAATACTTACATATACATGCTTCATCTATTATATGAATTCGGTTCTCTTGCTCTATTTGAACGATTTATATATTTTTTATACTAGAAAATATCAAAAATATTTAAGTATGGTGATAACCTAACGTATAGTAAGATCAGTAATATATCCACATGTGCATTACATGTATTGTTGTTCCTTGGGGCGGCTAGAAATTGCGGTTTCTAGCCGTTTTTATTTTATCGACTCACCTATGAAGAAGCCGTGATAAAAAATATTCAATATTCATACTTGACGAAATACATTTATTTATGAATTTTATATGTATCGCGAATACGAAAATTTCTCAAAGGGGAGAACAAAATGAGCGTAGAACGTAAGCAATATGTCTACACAATTAAAGATTTGCCACTGACACCAATCGTCGAAGACCAAGGCATTAGCACCCGCTTTCTTCTCGGTGATAATTTGATGGTTAGCTTTATCGAAAACCCACCTGGAGCGACTTTCCCAATTCATACTCATGAATGCGAACAGATCATGATTATGACCGAAGGTTCTGAAGAGCATATTGTTGGCGACCAAAAAATCATGATGAAGGCAGGTGATGTGGCTGTTCATCCGGGCAATGTGCCTCATGGTGGCAAAACAACAACCGGTATGAAAGCAATCGATATCTTTGCGCCATACAGAGATTCCCATTTAGAAAAAATGCGCCAATACGGAACTATGCCAAATCCTGATGGGACATATCCTTTGAAAAACAACATCGAAGAATAAGAGTTTTGAAAACCGGTTGTGTTGACCGGTCAAGCTTGCAACGGGAGGAAACCATGGGCAACTTGTTTAAATATCTAAAAATAGCAGCTTCTAGCGTGGCAATGGGTGTATTGGCAATGGGAAGTGCCAATGCAATAACCTTAAAGCTGGGTCACTATGTAGAAACAGACCACCCTGGCCATATTGCAGCAATGCACATGGCAGAGCGTGTCAAAGAACGTACACATGGTGAAGTGAACATCGTGATCTTTCCTGCAAACCAGCTTGGGTCGCCAAACGAAGTGCTAGAGCAAAATGTTCTTGGGGCGGTTGACATGTCGCTGCCTACTCAAGGGCATTTAGATAAGTACTCAAAAAAATTCGCAACAGTAATGACGCCTTTTGCTTTTAAAGATCGTCAGCATGTCTACAAGGTTCTTGATGGACCTTTCAAGAAATGGGCTGCGCCGGATCTTTTAGATAAGGGGTTGGTTTACCTAGCGAATTGGGACTATGGTTTCCGCAATATTACAAATGGAATACGCCCAATTAACACACCTGAAGATGTTAAAGGGCTGAAGTTGAGAACGCCACCTGAAGTGCAGCTACAATCTGCTATGTCCGCTTTAGGTGCCAACGTTACTCAGCTTGCATTTAACGAGCTATATATGGCACTGCGTCAAGGTGTTGTTGATGGAGAAGAGAACCCTCTTTCTGTAATCTATCACAACAAACTTTACGAAGTTCAAGATAACCTCGCCATAACTCAGCATGTTTATGGTTCTATGGTAAGCGTCATTTCAAAACGTAGTTTTGATAAACTAACTCCAGAGCAACAAAAAATACTCGAAGAAGAAAGCATTGCTGCTGGTAATATGATGCGCTCCATGATGGAAAAGGAAGATGCCGAACTAATTGCAAAACTAGAAGAAAAAGGCATGAAAGTTACTTATCCTGACCGTGAGCTGTTTAAAGCCCAAATGGGCCCTGCTTACGAAGCAATCGCTAAATATGCGGGCGAGGAAAACATGAAAACGTTCCTCGATATGCTCTAATCCAACCTTGCGCCTGTTCGCTTTCTAGTGGACAGGCGTTTGCTTTTGAAGGAGGGTTGAATGACACCCGCAGCTATTTTTACCGGCCTCATTTTTTTAATTATGATGGGCGTCCCCATCGCAATTTCCCTTGGTGCGATTTCGCTTTACGCCATGTCCGATAACGTGGCAGCGTTAGGTTTAATGGCACAGCGCATGTATTCATCCACAACTGGCTTTACATTGCTGGCAATTCCTTTCTTTATACTTGCTGGTAACCTTATGAATACTGGTGGTATTACAGATAGAATTTTCCGATTTGCGAAAGCATCCGTTGGCCATTATTGGGGTGGCTTGGGCCAGGTTAATATTTTCTCCTCAATAATCTTCTCTGGAATGTCCGGGGCTGCAGTTGCTGACGCTGCCGGCTTGGGCAAAATTGAAGTGAAAGCCATGGTTGATGATGGCTACGACCGCCCCTTTGCCGGTGCAATTACCGCAGCATCTTCAACAATTGGTCCGGTTATTCCCCCCAGTATTCCTTTTGTGATTTACGGATCAATGACAGGTGTTTCTGTCGGGAAACTCTTTTTAGCAGGTATGGTTCCAGGACTGATGATGGCTATTGCCATGGCTGTTGCGGTTAATCTTATCTCTAAAAAGCGCAATTACCCTCGCCGAGAAAAATCATCAATAAAAGAGCGTTGGGTAAGCTTTAAAGAAGCATTCCTGGCTTTGTTAACCCCGGTCATCATTGTAGGTGGCATTCTAGGTGGCTGGTTCACACCAACCGAAGCTGCAATCATTGCCTGCCTTTATGCATTGTTCCTGAGCGGTTTAGTTTACAAAGAGCTCTCGTGGGCTAAGCTGTTGCACATTTTGGAAGATACACTGCTCCATACTGTGCGGGTCATGTTCATTATGGCTACTGCGGGCTTCTTTGCTTGGGTGCTGACAATGAATGCTGTTCCGCAAACTCTTGTGACCGCAGTAACGGGTATGACAGATTCTCCAACACTCATGCTTTTGCTTATCATTGGTGTTTTGCTCATACTTGGCATGTTCCTTGAAGGTGTTGCAGTCATCCTGATTTGCGTACCAATTTTCATGCCTCTTGTCCAAATCATGGGTATGGACCCAATTCAGTTTGGCGTAATTATGATACTTGCCTCAATGATTGGGCTCTTAAGTCCTCCAGTAGGTATGTGCCTGTTTGCTGTGGCTTCTATCAGTCAAGTGAGTGTAACAGTATTAAGTAAAGAGGTTATTCCATACATCCTCGGAATACTTGCGGTGCTGTTCCTGGTCGCATTCATTCCTGCTCTATCAATAACTATGACACAACTAATAGGGTAGGGGCATGTTAGACTTCATTCTAAAAATAGACAGAGTTATCTGCAATATCTTCCGATACACCGCAATATGCTTGTTAAGTATTCTGTTTATACTTATGGCATTAAATGTAATACTGCGGTTCTTCCCGGTATTCTCAATTGGCTGGTTTGACGAGATCGTCGAACTATCCTTCGCTTGGCTTGTATTTACCACTGCGGCAGTTTTGTGGCGCTCAAAAGAGCATCCGCAAATTGATTTGGTAGTTTACATGTTTGATGGCAAGCGCTTACAGTATTTTCTGCTAGCACTTATAGAAGTGGTCAACATTTTCTTCCTCTCAGCATTTACGTACTTTAGCTACTCTTTGGTAGAGCGCGCCATGGCCTCTTCGCCGATCTTCCAGATCCCTAGAAAGATCTTCTATGTCTCTATGCCTGCGGCCGGGGCGTATATGACCGTAGTTTCTGTTTTCTTCCTTCTGGGTTATTTGAGGAAACTCGTCAGCTCTCCGGCTTCAAAATCAGAGCAAGCGACGTCACAAGTATAAACGAACGAACAAAAGGAATAAAAAAATGGCAAAAATTCTTATCACTGGCGCAAGCACTGGTATTGGTGCTGAGACCTCACGCCTTTTAGCCGAAAATAATGAGCTATTTTTGGTATACAATCGCTCTGAAGAAAAAGCGAAACAACTGGAGGCCGAACTCGGTGATTTAGGTGCAAAAGTACACCTGCTACAAGCTGATATCACCAGTGAAATTGCTTGCATTGAGTTGTTTCGCCAAATTGGCGAACTCACCGATAGCCTTGATGTACTTGTAAACAATGCAGGTGGTCTTGTCCGGCGTCAGGCGGCAGATGCATTAGACTGGCAGCTTATGCAAGAAATCTTCAATCTTAACGTCTTCTCTTTATTCAAGATTACATCTCTTGCACTGCCTTTCTTGCGTAAAGGCGAGAAGCCTTCGATCGTAAATATAACGTCAATAGCATCACGCCATGGCGCACCAGGGGCAACCATTTATGGCGCAGCCAAAGGCTCTGTAGATACATTCACGCGCGGCCTTTGCAAGGAATTAGCACCAGAAATTCGCATTAACTCCGTCTCTCCAGGTGTTATTGTAACGCCGTTCCATGACAAAGTCTCCACTCCAGAGCAAATGGTGGCTTGGGCGGAAGGTAACCCATTAAAGCGCAACGGAACCCCTAATAACATCGCAACAGCTATTAAGTTCTTGATTGAAAATGATTTCATTAATGGTGAAAGCATTGATGTCAACGGTGGTCTGCTGATGCGCTAACTCTACGGGCAGGTGAATACAAGTTGTTTGCCTGCCCCTTTTAAAATGTGGGAGGGAAGAAAATGAATAGTGGATCAGCAGCAAGAGATTTAATCTACGGGAATATTGATGCAATTATGGCCAATGCCCAAAAATTGCGCGCTCGAGAGGTTGTTTCAATCGACATCTTGCTAACGGACGACTTCATGCAGTCAAATACCAATCTTTCAACTGCTCAGGAGCTATTCGCCCTAGCTGGCGCAGAGGAAATCAACGAACAAACTGTAGAACTTATTCCTGATGAGCTCTGGAACGAGATTATCGAAACGCATACGGGCTTTTCTAATTGGGATGAAATGTTTACCAAGGCATCGCAAAGCTATGTGAGATCTCAGCTACTGGCCGGGGTTGAAGTGCCAAGTAGCTTGAGCTAAGCGGTAACTCTCCAACCGTTTAATTATTACTGCTTCTATGATCCCAGCGAATGGGGTAGTAATTGAAGGTAGAAGTCTCAATCAATACAAGTCTCTCAACCCCATATCGGGGTTGAGAGACCGTTGCTATCTTTGCCTAAAATACAAGCATGACCAATAGTGCATATTATAATTTATCAACTAACAAAATAGCTTACATTTACAGCGATCAAGTTCGTTTTCTGCTTCAAGTTATCAGTTATTCTCAAAGTGGTAGCGTGGTTATCGCATGCTATTACCTATACATATCAAGCAAAAAGTACACGATCATTTGATTTTTTAAATATTTAAAAATCGGTTTCATAAAGAGTATATAAAGTTATTCGTTGGGCACAATTAATTGCAACATTTTGAGATGAAATTTTTTGTGAAGGAAGTGGTGGGCCCGGAGGGACTTGAACCCCCAACCAATCCGTTATGAGCGGATGGCTCTAACCAGTTGAGCTACAGGCCCGATATCCCTCTCCTATACCAACCTTTTAGCCTGAGTAAATAGTTTTGTTTCAACTATAAACACCCAATTCCATAAAAGGCTCCGGGATTTATAAAAAAATGCTTTGTGTAACCCTAAATACAAACTACCCTGTTTTAATCATGAGCTGTTAACAGACATTCACGTACTGCTTTAATATGAAAATACGAGCGCAATTATGCATCCCGCCATTGCACATTTTGGAAAAATCTCATGCGCAACACTTTAGTCCAAACTTCAGCAGCTCTAATCCTACTGTGCTTATTTGGTTATTTATTGGTTATCGGCCGCTCGCTGCTCATACCCTTTATTATTGCGTTCATCGTCTGGTACATCATCAACTCACTCGCCAATGCCTTTCACGACATACCGTATATTGGCAAAACCCTGCCAAGGCCAGTGACTATAATATTTGCACTATTTCTGATTTTTTATATAGCCAGCTTTGTATTCGATATGGTGACCAGTAACCTACAACTACTGGCGCAAGATGCCCCCACATATCAAGCGCGGCTTGATGAAGTCTTTCAGCTCATATCACAAAAACTGAAACTCAAAGAACCCATAACAATTTCTGACCTCATACCGAATTTTTCGCTTTCTCAAGCCATATCAACCGGTGCCAGCGTGTTGACCAGTCTGGCTGGTTCTGGCTCATTGGTGTTTATTTATGTCTTGTTTTTAATTCTCGAAGCAGCAACTTTTGACATCAAACTTATGGCCCTCTTTGAAACACAACAAAAGCAACAGCTTGCCCTCGCTATTCGTGATGAAGTTGCCCAAAGAATGCGTCACTATCTAGGTATCAAAACCGCTGTAAGCTTGGCGACCGGATTTTTAACTTACTTATTGCTTGAGCTTGTGGGCCTTCCCTACGCACCCCTTTTCGGTTTTATCGCCTTCCTGTTAAATTACATCCCGACAGTTGGCTCGCTCACTGCTGTATTGTTCCCGGCAATTCTCTCGCTTGTTTACTACGATACTTTTACCAACTTTCTCATCATTTCCATTGGCCTAGGATCTATTCAGTTTTGCATAGGAAATTTGATAGAACCAAAATTAATGGGCAGCTCCCTCAATATTTCGCCGCTGATTATCATGATTTCCCTTAGCCTTTGGGGCTCTATCTGGGGAATTATAGGCATGGTTCTTTGTGTGCCGCTTGTCGTGCTTATCATGATTATCTGCGCGCAGTTCCCTGCCTCACGCCCTTTTGCCATCCTCCTCTCCGCCAACGGAAATGTAGGGGAGCCACTAACTTTGTCCGTGGATAAAGAAAATAACCCGCAATAGCCGCCATTTTGCCCGAAAATCGCTCTAGTTTTTTATTCTCAATAAACAAACTTTTATTCGTTTTCGCACTTAACAGAGGAACTCTTCATGCGCTCAATAACCAAGCAATGGACCGCCTTGCTAATAGCTGCAATCATTACGGCTCCGTTAGCGACAACAACAGCCTTTGCCAAATCATTAGAACGCTCCACAATCACTATTACGGGCAACAGTACAGTGATGGCCACGCCAGATAGCGCTCAAATTACTTCAGAAGTTGTCACAGAGGCCGAAGACGCCCAGCAAGCCTTGCAACAAAACTCTGCTAAGATGCAAAAGATAATGGAGCTTTTAAAACAGCAAGGCATTGAGCCGAAAAACGTGCAAACTTCCAGCTTTCGCATTTATCCCGTTTATCAAGAGCGTGACTATAACAACCGCAATAGCGATAATAACCAACCACCTCGTATTGTAGGATATAATGTACAAAATGGATTGGAAATTACCTTGAATAAGGTAGAGGCACTGGGGCCCTTGCTAGACAAGCTGGTCAAAAGTGGCTCAAACCGTATTTCTAATATTCGCTTTCTTGTTTCTAACCAAGACGCTTTACTTAACAAAGCCCGCGGTGCCGCAGCCTTGGACGCAAAGAAAAAAGCCCAACTCTACGCCAATGCACTCAATATGAAGCTTGGGAACGCTATAACTATTACTGAAGGCGGCTATTCAGCTCCACGCCAACCGCGCGGCGAAATGGTCATGCTAAAAGCGGCGATGAATTCTGCGCCGCCAATCGCTGCGGGAGAAGAACAGCTGACCACATCAGTCACCATTAAATTTGAGCTGCTGACACAATAACAATAGCTCAAAAACCATTGTTTGAAAGCTCACAATTAAAACAGTGTGCCTGCCACATAAAAAAGTAAAGCAGGCACACAATTCTCATTTATAAAGTTGTTGAATTATATTCCTGTTACAATTTGTGACAACTCTGACAAACATATGCAACTTCACTGATGTATTGAATAAATAAATTTCGCCAAAACGTTCTAAGTGAGTCTTCAAATGTCTAAAACTTCACCACAAACATACAGTTCTCTTCAAATTTGGTTGCATTGGCTCGTAGCCGCTCTAGTTTTCTTTCAACTTGCATTTGGAGATGCCATGGGAAAAATGGGGCATATGCTTCGAAATAGACAGCAACCTGATGCAACAACCGCATTCATGGCGGACGCCCATATATATGCGGGCTTTACCGTACTAGCCCTCATTATAATCCGTCTCGTACTTCGCTTTACACATGGCGCACCAGAAGCACCAGCTGGAACAAAACCCATAGCTGCTTTGGTAGCTAAAGCACTTCATGCGCTGTTTTACCTACTACTCATTGCAGCCCCAGTTTCAGGCGCACTCGTTGTTTATGGTGGTTTAGGCGAACTTGCAGGTCCGCACCATTTACTAAAACCCGTCTTTATTTTCACAATCCTGCTTCATGTGGTTGCGGCTCTCTGGCACCAGTATGGGCTCAAGGACGGTCTTATGCGGCGTATGATGACATCAAAAGCCTAATCCCAATTACCCCTTGGCAAAGCCCGGTACAAGCCGGGCTTTTTCTGGCCTAATTAATAAAATAAGCATTTACTTTCTAAATAGTACTCATTAATAAACTAAGATATATCTTAGTTTATTAGAGGCGCACATGGAAACCCAACCAACAAAATCGGCATTTGAAGCGCATAAACTGAGGCAAACCCAGCCAAAACTATTTCACAGGCAATACATTTTAGCTGCCCTCACACTTGCTCTTGGCGTCGGTTCCCATGCTATTAACGGCTTTGTATCTTCGGCAGTTCTGCCTGACATAATTAGCCAACTAGGTGGTGAAACACGGGCATATTGGGTCTTCAGCCTGTTTCAAGTGGCTTCTATCTTAGGCGGCACATTAACCGGCTCACTCAAGCAGCGCTTTGGAGCCAAGCAACTTTATATATTGGCTACATTTATCTTGGCTATGGGTTCACTCGTAGCGGGCTATGCCTCCAACCTGAACGCACTACTTTTAGGTCGCGCACTACAGGGTTTTGGTGAAGGCATAATTATCGCCCTCTCCTATGCCGTAATCTATGAGCTATTTCCAGAAAAACTAGTAGCAAGTGTTTTCGCCATGTTGGCCACTGTCTGGGCCATAGCAGCAGCGGTTGGACCAGTTACAGCAGGCTACTTAACTCAAATCTGGAGTTGGCGTGCCGCTTATCTTGTAAACCTACCACTCACACTTATTCTGCTTACACTGGCACTTTTCGTTATGCCAAAACACCAAAGCGACAACCTGAAAACCGATCTCTCTCAAGCCCTGAATAAGCTGGCGCGTCTGAGTTTACTGGGCTTCGCCATATTGTTGCTAAGTTATGTTGCGCAAACCCAATCCGTAACACTGGCAACTGTCATTTTCATTTCAGGTCTTGCTTTGCTCGCCCTTACCCGCCAATGGGACACTAGGAGCGAAAACCCGCTTATTCCGCGCACGGCGTTTAACAACAAGCGCTTGATTGGCGCGATTATGTGGGTGCTGCTGCTGGATTCTTGTGCAAGTGCAGTACGTATGGTCTACGGTAACGCACTGGGTCGCGAATTGTGGGGGCTCAACATCAGCCAATCCGCTTACCTGCTCACAATCCTTGCCTTTGCATGGTCCATAAGCGCTTGGTATGTATCTGGCAATACCGCCCGTGAAAACCAGTTCAAGCGCATCACATTTGGAACACGCCTCATTGCCCTTGGTCTGCTCACCATGGCTGGCGCACTGAATACTGCCAGCATGCCGCTATTTGCCCTTGGTCTTGCGATTTCCGGTGCGGGCTATGGTTTTTCCAACCAGTTCCTCAATCAAGTGGTGATCTTTTCCGCTGATGAGCAAGACCGAGACCGCGCGACCGGCTTTCTACCCGCCCTTGCCTCCGCCGGTATTGCCATTGGCGCAGCAATCAGCTCTCTGCTAGCCCGTCTCACAGGACTAACCGAACACGGTAGCGGCACTTTGCTAACCAAACAAACCGCTATTGAACACGCCCCGCTAGTATTTACGATAATGGCGAGCTTTGCCTTGCTGGCAGCAATGAACGCTTCTCGCCTATCTCGCCTGAACTAGAAAGCAAGTAAGGCACCAAACAGCAAAAGGGCCACCCAATGGGCGGCCCTCTCACACAACTGAGTTGTAACAGTCTATTAGCTATCCAGGAACGAACGCAGTTTGCGCGAACGGCTTGGATGTTTCAGCTTACGCAATGCTTTCGCCTCGATCTGACGAATACGCTCACGTGTCACCGAGAACTGCTGGCCTACCTCTTCCAAAGTGTGGTCAGTGTTCATGCCAATACCAAAACGCATCCGCAAAACGCGCTCTTCACGCGGTGTCAAGGAAGCCAACACGCGGGTTGTGGTTTCGCGCAGGTTCGCCTGAATGGCCGCATCGATTGGTAGAACAGCATTCTTATCCTCGATGAAGTCACCCAAGTGGCTGTCTTCCTCATCACCAATCGGCGTTTCGAGGGAAATTGGCTCCTTGGCGATTTTCAGCACCTTACGAACCTTCTCAAGCGGCATCTGCAGCTTTTCGGAGAGCTCTTCCGGCGTTGGTTCACGGCCAATCTCATGCAACATCTGGCGCGAAGTCCGCACGATCTTGTTGATCGTCTCGATCATGTGCACAGGAATACGGATTGTGCGCGCCTGATCAGCAATCGAACGGGTAATCGCCTGACGAATCCACCATGTAGCATAGGTGGAGAACTTATAACCACGGCGATATTCAAATTTATCAACCGCCTTCATCAGACCGATGTTACCTTCCTGAATCAAATCGAGGAACTGCAAACCACGGTTAGTGTATTTCTTGGCAATGGAGATAACCAAACGCAAGTTGGCTTCCACCATTTCCTTTTTCGCAATACGCGCTTCGCGCTCACCCTTTTGCACCATAGAAACGATTTTACGGAACTCGGTGATTTCCAAACCGGTTTCTGTGGCAAGGTTCTGAATCGCCATACGAATTTCGCGGATCATATCGCCTTCATTGGCGACAAATTTCTTCCAGCCACGCCCGGAAAGGTTCGCGATTTTGCGAATCCAGTTCGGGTCCAGCTCGCTGCCTTGGTATTGCTTAATAAAGTCGGCGCGGTTCACACCATTGCTATCTGCAAGGCGCAGCAATCGACCCTCATAACCCATCAGCTTCTTGTTGATGTCATAAAGCTGACCCACAAGCGCTTCAATACGGTTCGAGTTCAAGGACAAGCTTTCAACTTCAAGAACAATATCGTCTTTCAGCTTCTTGTAACGGCGCTCTTGCGAAGGAGACAAGCTTTTGTTGGCCAGCTTGTTTTCGACCAACTGGTCCTGCAACTTACGCAGCTTTTTGTAGTCTTCGGCAATGCGGTCGAAAATTTCAACAACTTTCGGCTTCAGCTCGGCTTCCATGACAGAAAGTGAAACGTTGGCTTCAAATTCATCGTCATCATCACCGCTTGCTTCACCACCTTCGCCCTCACCTTCGCTAGGTGCGGCTTCGCCATTGGCTTGCTGTTTTTCTTTTGCCTTGCGCTCGGCTGCTGCCTTGCGCTCTTTTTCGCGTACAGCATCGGGCACTTGCCCCTCACCCGCTTCTTCCTGCTCGGCAATCTCTTCATCAGAAGGACCGCCGCGCCCGTCAGGACCGGCATAGGTAGCGTCAAGATCAATAATATCGCGTAAAAGAACAGTACCTTCCGCCAGCTCTTCACCCCAGATGATAATCGCCTGGAAGGTTAAAGGGCTTTCGCAAAGACCGGAGATCATGGCCTCGCGGCCTGCCTCGATGCGCTTGGCAATAGCGATTTCGCCCTCGCGCGACAACAGCTCAACAGAACCCATCTCGCGCAGATACATACGAACCGGATCGTCCGTCCGATCAGAAGGCTCTTTCGTCGTCGTCGTTTTGGTAACAGCCGTGGAAGATGCGACAACCAGATCGCCACCCTCTACTTGCTCTTCAGCTGCTTCCTCAACTTCCTCTTCTTCAACCACATTGATGCCCATTTCGGAAAGCAATGACATGGTGTCTTCAATTTGCTCCGAACTTACCTGATCTGGTGGCATCACTTTATTCAGTTCGTCATAAGTGATGTAACCGCGCTTCTTTGCGGCCTTAATCATCTTCTTGACGGCGGCGACCGACAGGTCGAGCAAAGGTCCGTCTTGACCTTCCCCTGATGCCGGTTCCTGTGTTTGTTCAGCTTGTGTCGCCTTCGTCGCCATATTTTGCTCCAAAGCCGCTGACAAAAAAGTCAGCGCAAATCCGCACTTAAAGAACTCACAGCCTCCTGGAATACTGCCAGGAGAGCCAAAAGCACTCACTCTGAATAAGGAATTCGTCGGCTCATTGTTAAGCCAGACTGAACCCCATGCCTCATTCCTGATGCTCGACATATGTAAAGTGGATAACAATACCCACAACATATAATAGGGCCCACGAGGTACCCACGTGTGCCCACTACACCGGAAACCGGCCGAACTGGATGACGACAGCATCAACGTCTTTTAAGATTACTTCGCTTCGTTAACGTGGTATAAAGCCACATGAAGCGCTGACAGTTGCTGTCTAATAATGCTTATTTAGCCTGCTTCACACGATTCGCAAGGGTGATTCTGTCAAGATCTGTTGTTTTCGTGCAAAAACAGGGGTGTTTCACGCTAATTATCCGTCAATATCGTGCCAGCTGCCTCCAATTCCCAAGATAACACTAGCAAAAGCCAATTAATAAATTGCAATTGCAACTGATTCGAAGGCTAAGACTCATTATGCCTACCAATAATGGAATGAAGTGCTTATAACCCTATTGGAATTTCGTATTACTGCGAATTTTCACTGCGCGCTCGGCAAGTTCCTGCTCCTGTCGGCTACACTCTTCGCGGCGTCGCGATAAATCCTGTGTCAATGCTTGCAGTCTCAGCCAACTGTTTTCATCCAAATCATTTTCAACACGCTCCAGCTCACGGGCCATTTCAGCCTCTAGGCCTGTAAGCTCAATAAGGTCCATATTCAATACAAACATCTGTTCGATAAAATCTTCAGGTGGTTCCACCTGCAAAATCGGCACACGGTCTTGCAGCGCACTCCAATGCCGCACGCCTTTGGCTACCCTGTGAGTACCTTCTACCGCTGTGCTCTCTTGTACTTCTTGCAAAATCAGGAAAAACCTATCGCCCAGTTCCTGAAAGCTATCGGCAATGCTTTCCCCTGCATCAGCATCGGCAAGTTGACAAAGCGAGTGAATAAAATCGGCATGTAATTTATCAGAGAATTTCAATGCGATTAAACGCTCAAAGTATCGCTCAAATAACTCTGGGTACTTGAGCGACATTGCACAAAGCGTACGCTCTACCCCAAAGTTACTTGTTTTGGGAGCTTCAACACGCGCCGCCAATCCACCGCCGCGTTCCTTGCTAAAACGTCCTGACGATTCTTGAGAGCCTCGACGTGAACCGCTACCGCTGCCCCGTTGTTGCCGGCTACTTTCCCAAAATAAGTTGGATAGGCGCAACCGTAAATCCATACGATAACGCTTTTTGATCCGTTCATCACGTATGGTTTCAACCAGATCATCAATTGCTTTTTCTAGAGCGGCGCGGCGCTCGGGTGTATCCAGTCGGGCAGAGCCACTCTCACGCTCCCATACCACTTGCGAAAGTGGCATGGCTTTATCCAGCTCTGCCTGTAAAGCCGGCGCACCGCCTGCCTGCAATAAATCGTCCGGATCTTTTCCTTCAGGCAAAAACACAAACTGGAACGACTTGCCAGCAGTCAAAACCGGCAAAATCCGGTCGACCGCCCGTTGTGCTGCTTGTGTTCCCGCCGTATCCCCATCAAAACATACTATGGGCTCATCGGCAAAGCGCCACAAGCGCATAATCTGGTCTTCTGTAAACGCTGTTCCCAAACTGGCAACAACGCCTCTAAACCCTGCTTGCCAAAGGGCTACCGCATCCATATAGCCTTCCACCACCAACGCCTGACCGCTTTCATAAGCTGGCTGGCGTGCACGATGGGCATTAAACAGCATCGTTCCCTTATGAAAAATCGGCGTTTCCGGGGAATTGAGGTATTTCGGTTGCCCTTTCGGGTCCAAGGTCCGTCCACCAAAAGCAACAGGACGGCCACGCTCATCATGAATGGGAATCATCATCCGGTTACGAAACCGGTCATAACTGGGCCGACCATCATCGGGCTGTATCACCAAACCAGCTTCAATCAACAAGCGTTCTTCAACACCTAGCTCCATCAGAGCCCGTTTTAAGGTGTCTCGACCGGCAGGCGCAAAACCGAATTGAAACTCGCGCAATGTGGCGTCGCTAAGTCCCCGCTGGCGCGCATAGCGCACAGCACTGTCCCCGTTTGGCCCCCAAAATTGCTTTCTAAAAAACTCGCTTGCCAACCCGCAAACATCCGAAAGGCTGGTTCGTTGAGCTTGACGCTTCGCCGCTTGCGGGTCAGGTGCTGGTATAGCAATTCCTGCTTCCCCTGCGAGCTGCTCAACGGCTTCAGGGAAATTCAAACCTTCCGTATCGCAAACAAACTTAAAATGGTCGCCTGATTCGCCACAACCGAAACATTTGTAGCGATTACGACGGTCATCCACATGAAAACTAGGTGTTTTTTCAGAGTGGAAAGGGCAACATGCCCAATAATCACCCTTACCTGGTTGCGACTTTCGCTGATCCCACGTAACCCGCCGCGCCACCACTTGTGAAAGCGGCAAACGATTTTTGATTTCCTCAAGGAATTGCGGAGTAAAACGCATGAATAGCTTTCAGATTTCGCACGAAGGTACAACAAATACACAAGCCAGCATAATCATTTGCCACCCGTACCGGCAAGTGTAATCAACAAACAACGAAAAACCCGCAAAACCACCCTTTAAGGAGTGTGGTCAACCTACGTAATTCATTGACGTACAAACAAATTAATACCAGCTAGGTGAATAACTTAGTGTGCCTGCGGATTGCCACTCAGAATTTCTTTCACAAGGCAGCTGGCACGAGCAAAATCCATTTGCCCCGGGTAACGCGATTTCAACTCGCTCATACAACGCCCCATATCACGTAAGCCCTTGGCTTCAATAGAATCTACAAGTGTTGAACATACCAGTTTCATCTCGTAGTCGCTCAATTGTGGCGGTAAAAGCTCTTTAATGAGCGCGACTTCTTCACGCTCGCCTTCAGGCAAGTTCGTGCCCGCACAATCATCCGATTGCTTCAATCGCTGCGCCAACATCGTGTATAAGAGTTGTTGTAACTCATCATCGCTCAGGCCATCGCGTCCCAACTCACGCGCAGAAACATCACGATCATGTATAGCAGCGTTAATGAGCCTCAATGTGGCGACACGCTTTTTTTGACCATTTTCCTGCGCGTTTTTTAAAGCACAGTTGATTTTTTCACGAAGCATCAACAACGATCCCTAAACTGAAAACAATCCAAATCCGAACTATAAACTGACAATTTAATGCCGCAAGCCTAATAGATGTGATCAATTCAACAGACTATTTTAAACCCTGATATTGACCATGTCGGACCATTCTCCTAAGTTGCCAGCCTTGATGCGGCCGAAACGCGCCATTGTCAACCCCTGGCGCCGATAAGGGTGAACGCATGTTGTCATCAACCGGATCAAGAAAGCAAGTTATGAAACCAGCAGATGGGTGGACAGCCAAGCCAGCAACAGCAAGACTGGTGCTCTCAGATGGAACTGTCATTGAAGGGCATGGCCTTGGTGCCGTTGGCACCGCAACAGGCGAAGTTTGCTTTAATACAGCAATCACAGGATACGAGGAGATCCTCACCGATCCTTCCTATGCTGGACAAATAATAACATTCACATTCCCACACATTGGTAACACAGGTACCAACGAGGACGATGTTGAAACCGTAAATATGGATGCGATCAAAGCAGCCCGCGGCGTTATCATTCGTGCAGATATAACAAATCCGTCAAACTATCGCGCCACACGTCACCTAGATGAATGGCTCAAGCAGCGCGGCATTATCGGGCTATGTGGTATTGATACCCGTGCACTCACGGCATTAATACGTGAAAAAGGCATGCCAAATGCCGTCATCGCACACAATGAATCCGCCGAATTCGATCTTGACGCTCTCAAAGCTGAAGCAAAAGCTTGGGCTGGCCTTGAAGGTATGGACCTTGCAAAAGAAGTCACCACCGACAAGACCTATGAGTGGAAAGAAACCGTTTGGCAGTGGGACGAAGGTTACAGCGAATCTCAAAGCGGTGAACGTCATGTTGTCGCGCTCGACTTTGGTGTCAAGCGTAACATACTGCGCCTATTGGTAAATGCCGGCTGTAAAGTGACTGTTGTCCCTGCAACCACTTCTCCTGAAGAGGTTTTGGCACTCAAACCCGATGGTATATTCCTGTCAAACGGCCCAGGCGATCCGGCAGCCACCGGTGTTTATGCAGTACCAACCATCCAAAAACTACTTGAAACAGACACACCTATTTTCGGTATCTGTTTAGGGCACCAAATGCTCGCGTTAGCGCTTGGGGCGAAAACACTCAAAATGCACCAAGGTCACCATGGGGCAAACCACCCGGTTCATGACCACACAACAGGCAAAGTGGAAATAACTTCCATGAACCACGGCTTTGCTGTTGACGCTGCAACATTGCCAGAAAACGTTGAAGAAACACACGTTTCATTGTTTGATGGCACAAACTGTGGCTTGGCTGTAAAGGGTAAACCTGTCTTCTCCGTTCAATACCATCCTGAGGCCTCCCCAGGACCACAAGACAGTCACTACTTGTTTGACCGTTTTGTCAAACATATAGACAATCACTAGAGCGTATTCCCGAAAATTGCCTACCAGTTTTCGCGTAAGAAGACGCTTCAATAGAATAGGTTAAAGCAGTTTAAGTGCTTCTATGAAACAGCAAACTGCTTCAGGGCGACCAGCCAATATATTTTCAAGATTAATATGAAAAAAAAACCCCGCGACGATAAAGTCGCGGGGTTTTTAACCAAAAAGCAAATAAAATTAGCTCTCTGCCTCAATCATAACACCCAGAGCAGACATGACGCCGTTGACTTCCGCAATCTGTTCTTTGAGTGCAATCTCTTGCTCTGAGAGCAGTTTTTCTTGTGATACGCAGATTTCTTGAAGCTCAACCAGCTGATCTTTACGCGGGCTATTGCTCTCCACAAGCTTAATGATGCGCCGCACTTCCGCAAGTGTCAGACCAATCTTCTTCGCCTGTAAAATTACTTTCATGCGGCCAATGTCTTTAGGACGATAAAAGCGGCGGGCCCCACGCCGTACAGGGTTTAGAAGACCTTTTTCTTCATAAAAGCGCAATGTACGCAATGTAACATTGAAAAGCTCTGACATTTCGGAGATTGCCAGCAGTTGGCTCTCACCATCCCCTTCAGATATTGGTCCAGCGATATCAGGAATTAGCTCTATACTGTTTGGAATTGTATTCATTACCATTTGCCCGGTGGTTCTCTGTTTCATTTTTTGAATCCATACAAAAGTTAGCTAAATCGGCTTCCCACCCAAGAAATTCAGCTATCCCCTTTTCTTTTGCACTTCTTCGATAAATGCTCGTGCTGAGTATTAAAAATATTAATATGGATGCCTTATTAAAGGCATATAGGCCCCACAGCACAAACATGGGTTGTATTTATCATCTCACACAACCATTGCATGAGTTGATATTCACTAAATTACACAACCATTCGTCAAAAATATAGCCTAACGTAAAAAAAACCCTCGATAGCAGCAAACGTATACATTAATGGCCGTACAATAAACAAAGTATAATATATATAATATTTACCTTTACACATAATAAGAATGTATTTATATGTAATAATCAATATTCTCTTTGCGTCAGCTTAAAAATTGCCACAATTGTTGCTGCGTCAAAAAAAATCTACTCTAGTAAGCAGCCTGTCATTTTCAAAACTAACCTATCGCACATGCTATATATATCAATGTAAAATTACATTTTGAATGAATCTACTATTAAACCGAGGTATTTTGCAGTGATCAATTAACCAAGGGTGAGGAAAAGAATTCCACAGAAACCAATTACATTTTTATAGACCTATTGGTCGATCAAATATTATCCTTGAAATAATACATAATAATGTAATTGGTACCATTCAAATAAATTCAGAAACTGAAAACATTTCTATTATCTAGTTCAGCATAAGTCGTTGAATAAAATTTTAATTTAAATTAATAATATTTAAACTTCAACTAAGATACACTTTTAGTTTAACACCCCCTCATATCTATACTTATGAGGGGGTAGTTATTACCTGTTTAAGGCTATTATTTTTTTGAAAATTTTTGCGACTCCTAAGCGAAATTGTGCGAATCGGTGCACATCTACTTTTTCAAAGTGTAAAGCACTCCGATACAATATCATTTCGTTCAGCATCTTTCCCTCCTACATTACCGCCTCGAGACCAATCCGCCTCAACAATAAATATAGGCGCACATTGTGCACTTTTCAAGGCAGCAGTGCACTGATTGCGCTTTTTTAGGGGGAGCCTCTTTATATCGAACCGCTAAGCATGATATATCCAGTTATTACTAAAGGAGTTGCCTACACAATTGGCAGAGTGATAACGGCTCTAGGATAGTTAAATGCAACCAGATCAATTCAAAGCTTGGCGCCGCTCTCTAGGCCTAAAACAAAAAGACGCAGCCGAGGTTTTGGGCCTTAAAAAACGCATGATCCAATACTACGAAAAAGGTGACCGAGATGGCCGCCCTGTAGAAATTCCCAAGTCAGTACGTTTAGCCTGCTTTGCCCTCTTGCAAGGTATAGGGGATTTTAATGGTGAGCAGATAGAACCACTCATCATGCCTTCATCAGACAACAAATCCGATATTCTCAACAATATTGTAGAAAAAAACCATCGCGAGACTCAATAATTATCATTTTAGCCCTTCCCAGCTAAGACGTTTATTCTTATAACACGCGCTCAGCCATAAAATTTTAGATGACCCAAACAGCTTTGCCAAAAATACATCTGGCAAAGGCCGTCAACACGAGCACATGTGAGCCATCATGCCTAAACGCAACGATATCCAGTCTATTCTCATTATCGGGGCCGGACCTATTGTCATTGGTCAAGCCTGCGAATTCGACTACTCGGGAACTCAGGCTTGTAAAGCGCTGCGAGATGAGGGCTACCGAATTATTCTGGTGAACTCTAATCCGGCAACTATTATGACGGATCCAGATCTTGCCGATGCCACATACATCGAGCCAATCACGCCCGATATCGTCGAGAAAATCATTGCCAAGGAAAAGCCGGATGCACTGCTTCCTACGATGGGTGGCCAAACAGCCCTGAACTGTGCCCTTGAACTGGACCAACGCGGCGTTTTGCAAAAATACAATGTCGAAATGATTGGCGCACGCGCCGATGTTATCGATAAGGCAGAAGACCGCGAAAAATTCCGCGCGGCCATGGACAAAATTGGCCTGGAAAACCCCAGGGCGGCAATTGCATCCTCCCCTGCCATTAAAAACGAAAATGGCACTATTGTTGGTTATGATCGCGCAGCCGGTGTGGCGGAAGCCATGAAGCACCTCGATTCCATCGGCTTGCCAGCCATTATTCGCCCTGCCTTCACACTAGGTGGCACTGGCGGCGGCGTTGCATATAACCGCGAAGAGTATGAGCAAATAGTTCGTTCAGGTATCGATGCCTCCCCGAATGGTCAGGTCTTGATTGACGAGAGCTTACTCGGCTGGAAAGAGTACGAGATGGAAGTCGTTCGCGATACTGCGGACAACTGTATCATTATCTGTTCCATCGAGAACATCGATCCCATGGGTGTTCACACCGGTGATTCCATTACCGTTGCTCCGGCCCTCACATTGACCGATAAAGAATACCAAATCATGCGCGACGCCTCTTTGGCTGTTTTGCGTGAAATCGGCGTTGAAACCGGCGGTTCGAACGTTCAGTTTGCAGTTAACCCTGATAACGGCCGCTTGGTGGTTATCGAAATGAACCCACGCGTGTCCCGCTCTTCTGCACTGGCTTCGAAAGCAACAGGCTTCCCGATTGCCAAGATCGCAGCCAAGCTGGCCGTTGGTTACACACTGGATGAGCTGGAAAACGACATCACAGGCGGAGCAACACCAGCATCCTTCGAGCCGACAATTGACTATGTCGTCACCAAAATTCCGCGTTTTGCCTTCGAGAAGTTCCCAGGTTCCGAACCCACACTGACAACAGCAATGAAGTCGGTAGGTGAAGTTATGGCCATCGGCCGTACTTTCAATGAGAGCATGCAAAAAGCCCTACGCGGCTTGGAAACAGGTTTGTCTGGTCTCGACCCGATTGAAATTGATGGCCTCGGTCAAGGAGACGACGAAAACGCGATCCGTAAAGCGCTGGCAATCCCAACCCCAACACGCTTGCTCAACGTTGCCCAAGCCATGCGCCATGGCATGGGGACAGAAGAGATCCATCAAATCTGTAAAATCGACCTATGGTTCTTGGAACAGATTGCCGATGTAATCGCTATGGAACAGAAAATCTCCGAGCTTGGCCTGCCAGAAAACGCAACAGCCCTGCGCCAAATCAAAGCCATGGGCTTTTCCGACCAGCGCATTGCTCAGCTGGCAAACACCACGGAACGAGCTGTCGCAGACATGCGAAACAAGCTTGCTGTAAAGCCAGCCTTTAAGCGCATTGATACCTGTGCTGCCGAGTTTGCTTCACCAACCGCTTACATGTACTCCACCTACGAAACACCTTTAGCTGGCTCTTTGGCTTGTGAAGCAAACCCGAGCGAGCGCGAGAAGGTCGTTATTCTGGGTGGTGGTCCGAACCGCATTGGTCAAGGTATCGAGTTCGACTACTGTTGCTGTCACGCAGCTTTCGCCCTGAAAGATGCAGGCTACGAAGCTATCATGGTCAACTGTAACCCAGAGACCGTCTCGACAGACTACGACACATCTGATCGCCTCTATTTCGAGCCACTAACCTCTGAGGATACCTTGGAAATCCTCAAGCTCGAGCAATCCAAAGGCAACTTGAAAGGTGTCATTGTTCAGTTTGGCGGCCAAACACCGCTCAAACTTGCCCAGTCTCTTGTGGAAGCAGGTATCCCGATCCTTGGTACCTCGCCAGACATGATCGACCTTGCAGAAGACCGCGATCGCTTCCAGAAGCTGCTACATAGAATCGGTCTCAAGCAGCCGGAAAACGGCATTGCCTATTCTGTCGAGCAAGGTCGCTTGATTGCCGGTCAGCTGGGTCTGCCTCTGGTTGTTCGTCCTTCTTATGTTCTGGGCGGCCGCGCCATGCAGATTATTCGTGACGAAGAAGCACTGAATAATTACCTGCTTGGCACTCTGCCAGAGCTGGTTCCACACGATATCCGTGCCAAATATCCAAACGATAAAACCGGACAGATCAACACTCTGCTGGGCACCAATCCGCTGTTGTTCGACCGTTATCTGGAAGGCGCTATTGAAGTAGATGTTGATGCACTTTGCGATGGAGAGGATGTCTTCGTTTGTGGTATCATGCAGCATATTGAAGAAGCAGGCATTCACTCCGGTGATAGTGCTTGCTCTTTACCTGCATACTCGCTTGACACGAAATTAATTGCTCAACTGGAAGAGCAAACAAGACGCTTGGCCCTTGAGCTAAATGTCGGCGGCTTAATGAACGTACAATACGCGATTAAAGACGACGAAATTTATGTTCTCGAAGTGAACCCTAGGGCATCGCGTACTGTGCCATTTGTGGCCAAGACCATTGGTGAGCCTCTTGCCAAGATTGCTTCTCGCCTCATGGCTGGAGAAAAACTGGCCAATTTCGATCTCAAAGCTGCCGAACTAGAGCACATTGCAGTTAAAGAAGCAGTGTTCCCGTTTGCACGCTTCCCGGGTGTCGACACTATTTTAGGTCCGGAGATGCGCTCAACTGGTGAAGTCATGGGCCTCGATAAAGACTTCGCCGTCGCTTTTGCTAAGTCGCAACTAGGTGCTGGCGTAACTTTACCCACAAGTGGCTCAGTATTTATTGCTGTAAAAGATGCCGATAAACCGAAAATAGTAGAAGCCGCTCAAAGGCTCCACAATCTGGGTATGACCATTTTGGCAACAAGCGGAACCCAAAGATACTTGGAAAAACAAGGGATACCTTGTTCAAAGGTCAATAAGGTGCTTGAAGGGCGACCGCATATCGTTGATGCTATCAAGAACGATGAGATTGCACTTGTCTTCAACACCACAGAGGGCGCACAAGCCTTGTCAGACAGTCGGTCGTTGCGTCAAGCTGCATTAATGCATAAAGTACCCTACTACACCACACTTGCAGGTGCGATTGCAGCCGCTAAAGGGGTTGAGGCATCAAAAGCAGGTAATCTTGAAGTCAGGTCTCTCCAGTCCTACTTCTCATAAACTAGTCAATGCCCGGGCAGGGAATAGTCATCCCAGCCCGGTCACTTTTTGTTGAACCGGGTTTGGGTGCTCGGTCAACCTTAGAAAGGTAAACGTGTCATGGAAAAGATACCAATGACAGCTCAGGGGTTCGCACAGCTCAACGACGAGCTAAAGCAGCGCACCTCAATTGAGCGGCCACGTATCATTGACGCTATTTCTGAAGCCCGTGCCCATGGCGACCTCTCAGAGAACGCCGAGTATCATGCTGCAAAAGAACAGCAGAGCCTCAACGAAGGCCGGATTCACGAACTTGAAGAAAAATTAGGTAGAGCGGAAGTTATCGACCTAACAAAACTGAGTGGCGACACCGTCAAGTTCGGAGCAACAGTTTCTCTTGTCGACGAAGATACAGATGAAGAGAAAAAGTACATGATCGTTGGCGATGTCGAGGCCGATGCAAAAAATGGCCGTATCTCAATTTCTTCGCCCATTGCACGCGCTTTGATTGGCAAAGAAGTCGGCGATAGTGTTGAAGTTGCGGCACCTGGCGGCGCTCGTGCTTTCGAAATTCTTAAAGTCGAGTTTATTTAACATATACAAAAGTACGTATTAATGAATCAGGGTCGATATAAATCGACCCTTTTTTATTTTTTAATGAGTAAAATTATTCAATCCTAGTAAATTTATTAACAGCATAACACTTTTTTTCGACGCCATAAAAATCGATAATATTTTGCGAATGACTGTAATCATTAGTAAAATAACGAATGTATTAATTGTAATTTTACTCAACTTTTATACATATTAGCTTTACAGCAATAACTAATTGACAGTAGGACTAAGTGAAATATAACCCTGCTAAGAATTCAAATAATTATAATTCGCAGTAGGTTACGAGTTAATGTCTGGCCAGTTAAAAGCAGAGTATAAATTGCAAGTCCAATTTTTCGACTTGGACACTAATGCAATTCAGCAACTACAACAGCTATGGCAAAAAATAAAAGAGTTGCTTCCTTCTATTTTAGACCGCTTTTATAATAAAATCGAAAGTACGCCGAATTTGGCCTCTAAAGTTGCAGGCGTTGTACCGCAACTCAAAGAAGCTCAAATGAAGCATTGGCAGTGCTTATTTACTGATGGCTTCAGCTCTACATACTTTGAACGTGTTGAAAGTATTGGTCGTGCGCATGTGAAAGTGGGCCTTGAACCAGATTGGTATATTGGCGGTTACACATTCTTTCTTAGCGAACTGACAACTGCTCTCTCAAAAGCCAACAAGTTTTCACGGGCAAATTACATAACTCAGCTTAGCTTGGTACAAAAAGCGCTCTTGCTTGATATGAGCTGCGCTGTACAGACATATCACGACCTATATGATGAACAAATCCAAAAGCACTCCAAAGAAATCGACAGTGCAATTATTGAATTTGATCAAGCTATTAATAATCATATCAAAACCGCACAAAATGCAGAAACAAGCATGCAAGAATGTGCAGTATCTTTAGCACAAACTTCGCAGGCCAGTCAGGCGTCAGCTCATGCGGCTTCACAATCTGTATCCAATACCGCACTAGATGTGCAAAGTGGTGCAGCATCCGTTGAGCAAATGTCTGTTAGCGTCTCCGAAATAGGTGAGCAAATCACCCGTTCAGCCGGCGCAGCCAAATCGGTATCCGATGATGCAGAAAACACCACACAAACTGTTCTGGGTTTACAAGCTGCAACCGATGAAATTGGTAAAGTTACCGAACTAATCCGAGATATCGCCGAGCAAACCAACCTACTAGCACTTAACGCTACCATTGAAGCCGCAAGAGCTGGAGAAGCAGGCCGAGGCTTTGCGGTTGTCGCAAGTGAAGTTAAAAATCTGGCTGAACAAACCGGTAAAGCAACAGAGGAAATTGCAGAAAAAATCCAGGCAATTCAGAATGAAACGCATCGCTGTGTTTCAGATATTACGAATATCTCCCATAGGATTCAAGAAGTCAGCCATACCTCCACAGCGATTGCCGGTGCTGTTGAGCAGCAAGCTGCTGCAACCAACGAAATTTCTCGCTCGATACAAAGTGCTTCGGAGAATGCTGCAAGCGTAAAAAATGAAATTGGCGATATTCTAGACCATGCACTCAGCGCTAATGTTGCTGTTACTGCCTCGAATAAATCTGCGGCACAATTACAGTCGACAAACAGCGCAATTACAAGAGAAATCCAGGAATTTCTAACTCTTGTGAAAAGCCTCTAGCTCAAATTGAATGTTGGCACTGGAGTAAATTAAGCAAAATCCAGTGCCAAAAAATCATTAAACCATAGCAGCAATAGGCACGCTTGGCTCGTCTTTTACCCTACGAATTGTAAGCGCAGTCCGCACATTATCTACATTTGGAGTAGATGTCAGTTCGCTAATAATAAACCGCTGGAATGCTTCAAGGTCAGTGGCAACGCATTTTAAAATAAAGTCAACCTCACCTGAAAGCATATAGCTTTCACGAACAATTTCCCAAGACTGTATTTTGGCATCAAAAGCAACCAAATCGGCTTCGGTCTGATTATGTAAACCGACCATGGCAAAAGCAGTCACTTCATGCCCCAGCTGCTTTTCATCAAGCAAAGTCCGGTAGCCGCGAATTAACCCCGCCTCTTCCAGCGCACGCACACGTCGCAAGCATGGCGGAGCAGAAATACCCACCCGTCGTGCAAGCTCCACATTAGTTATACGGCCATCCTCCTGCAATTCTTTCAGGATTTGCCAATCAATACTGTCCAGACGCGCTTTCAAGCTCGTCTCCTTTGCATTATGATCAATAAGTGCCAATGAGCATGACTACTGCTGCCTCACGAATAACGAAACAGTGCAGAAAACCAATTGGAATGTTATGCTTTATTACTGTTATGCGACATTCTATACCAAAAATGCAACCAGATCCGACAGATTAGAAAATATATGGCAAAATCCAATCAAAAACTGTGGGTAATAACAGATGGGAAAATTGGGGACGTAAACCAATGCCTTGGCATTGCAGAAGCACTTGGCGGGCATATCCACCAGTTTATTGTATCCCCTAGAAAGCTCTATTCGCTATTAAGCCCATGGGGACCAGTAGACCACAAGGCCCTCAACAACGCTTCCCAGTTCTTCCTTGGGCCTTTTCCGGATATTGCCATTGCCTCGGGAAGGCGGGCCGTGCCGTATTTACGATACCTAAAAAAGAAATCTAACAATAAAACACTAACCGTTTTCCTTAAAGACCCAAGAGTTGGTTGCAAAGCTGCCGATCTTATTTGGGTGAATTCGCACGACAAACTGCGCGGTAAAAATGTTTTAGTCACCTCTACCGGCCCCCACAGAATTACAGAACGAAAACTGGAGATGGCCGCTAAGAATGCACCAAGCCACTTAAGATCACTGAAACAACCTAGAACCGCAGTTTTGGTAGGTGGTAATTCTAGACATCACTTTTTTTCCGAAAGCGACATTCAAAGCTTTGCTCAGGCCCTCAAACAGCACAATAAAACACACAGCCTCATGATTACTGCCTCAAGGCGAACTCCTGCAAAACTTGCCCAAATACTCGCAACTCTTGGAGAAAAAGAAAACAATTACCTTTGGGATGGCAGCGGCGATAATCCCTTGCTTCCCTTCTTGGCGCTCTCGGATAACATAATCGTCACGACCGATTCTGCAAATATGCTAGGTGAAGCTGCCGTAACTGGAAAACCAATCTATGGTTTTCAACCAAGTGGCGGCCACCCTAAATTCGAGCAATTAACAAACGAGCTCAAACGGCTGGGAGCCCTAACTGATTTTCCATATGAAACGACAGCTACAAACTACGAACCCATTAATGCAACCCCAATTATTGCAAATTGGATTCGCAAGCAACTAGACCAACGCAACAATAAAGGCTAGACCCACTCTAAAGGGCAGCTTCCAAAAAAGGTACAATCCATGAGCACCAAGCATTCCAAAATGCTCATCATTGGTTCCGGTCCAGCCGGTTATACAGCAGCCATATATGGCGCACGAGCTATGTTGGAACCAACACTGGTCACAGGCATACAAACTGGTGGTCAATTGACCATAACCACCGAGGTTGAAAATTACCCAGGTTTTGCCGATCCCATACAGGGACCTTGGCTGGTTGAAGAAATGCGCAAGCAGGCCGAAAATGTTGGCACCAAAATCGAATACGATACAATCGTTAATGCTGATCTAAACGCAAGGCCAATCAAACTCACCGGAGACAGCGGCACCACCTATACCGCCGACACGCTCGTCATAGCGACAGGTGCCCAGGCAAAGTGGCTTGGTCTACCCTCCGAAGAAAAATACCAGTCCGGCGGCGTCTCAGCATGCGCCACATGCGATGGATTTTTCTATCGCGGCAAGAAAGTGGTTGTGGTCGGAGGCGGCAATTCCGCAGTCGAGGAAGCACTGTATCTAGCCAATATTGCTGAGAAAGTAACTCTCGTTCACCGCCGCGACAGTTTGCGTGCGGAAAAGATCCTACAAGACCGCCTTTTCAACAATGAAAAGGTTGAGATCCTCTGGAACCAAGCTATTGAGGAAATAACTGGTACGGAAGAACCGGCATTTGTGACAGGCGTTAGATTACGCGACACACAAACCAATGCCGTCTCCACACTTGAGACAGACGGTGTCTTTGTTGCCATTGGTCACTCTCCAGCTGTTGCTTTATTCAAAGACCAGTTGGAAATGACCGAAACGGGTTATATCTGGACTAAGCCAGATTCCACGCAAACTTCCATAGCAGGAGTTTACGCGGCTGGCGATGTAACAGATGACAAATATCGTCAAGCGGTAACAGCGGCGGGAATGGGCTGCATGGCCGCTTTAGAAGCAGAGCGGCATTTGGCAGAGCAGGAAGCTGCCACGCCACAGGCTGCACAATAAACACAAGACTGTGATAGGGAGCCGCCCATTCGGCGGAATCAAAATGGATTGGGATAAGCTGAGAATTTTTCATGCAGCGGCGCAAGCGGGAAGCTTCACCCATGCAGGTGAAGCACTCAATATGAGCCAATCTGCTGTAAGCCGCCAAGTCAGTGCCCTAGAGGCCGACTTGGGTGTCTCCCTATTTCACCGTCACGCCCGTGGCTTGATCCCCACAGAGCAGGGCGAACTACTTTATCGCACTTCGCGTGAAGTCCTGATGAAGTTGGAATCCGTACAAACGCGGCTCACAGATAGTAAGGAAAAGCCTTCAGGCTTACTACGTGTAACAACCACAGTCGGATTGGGATCAACGTGGCTCACCTCGCGTGTTAATGAATTCGTCGACTTATACCCAGACATGCGCCTTGAAATTATCTGTATGGATAATGAGCTGGATTTAGGCATGCGTCAGGCTGATGTAGCCATCAGACTACGTCAACCAACGCAACCAGACTTGATCCAGCGTAAGCTATTCACAGTGCATTTTCATGTTTATGCAGTTCCCTCATACTTGGAGCGCTTCGGCACCCCAAACTCGGCAGCGGATCTTGATAACCATCGCATTGTTACCATGGGGGATGTTACACCGTCATATTTACGCGGAATGAACTGGCTGGAAACCACAGGTCTACCACCGGGCGAAACCCGAGACATCACATTAAAGGTCAACAACCTTGTGGGTATTAAACGTGCTGTCCAAAAGGGCATTGGGTTGGCAATCCTGCCCGATTACATGGTCGAAGCCGATGCAGGTATGGTTAAAATCATGAGTACGCGGCGCGAAGACCTTCCCTCCTATGACACTTATTATGTTTACCCCTCAGAGCTGAAAAACACCGCAAGGGTGACAGCTTTTAGAGACTTCCTCGTTTCGTATGCTGAGCGTTGGACACACTAAACTTTATACGAGGAGACTTAAGAGCACTCTGCGCTCCAGATTGCTCTTAAGTAAAACCGATTCGCGCATCCTCCCAATATAAAACACCTCAAGACAAAAGTAGATAATTGCGTCTTACAACCCTTTGGGAACGGGAGTTGCCAAATCGAGAGAGATTCGCTTTTCCTTGTTCTATAGGAAAAACTAAAATTGGCATGAACTGCTTTTGCAGAGGAAAGAAAGGGAACCTAAATTTTATACACAGCCCCTCAAAAGGCTGCTACAGCACTTTTAGCTTAACCGTAAAATATATTTTTATAAATAATTACAGCCAGTTACTACAAATTATCTGCGACGTCATGACCTATCGAAAACTAGCTCACCAAGATATACAGTAATTGCATATCTGCAATGCAATATTGTTCATTGAAGATCAATAAATGCACTGCATATATGCAGCAGCTGTTAGCTGATGTTCATCACAACTCTCCTCCCTGTGACGTTCAATTTCAGCTAGCTGTTCCCCTCTGGAAGGTGATTGCACCAAAACTTTGGTGTTAAATCAAACTAACTGCCGGGCCTTTGGCCCGGCTTTTTTTTGCCTAAATCATTGTAATAATGTTACTTATTCTTACATCCCATTACAATTAAATGGGTAAGAGATAAAAATATCTTAGCAATATCAGCTTATACAATTAGTTTAAAAAAGCACGGCAGCTTCTCCAATCATCAATAACTTGTGAGGCTTATAGATTAAGCACTATTGATGAAACTTTCATCAATTCGGTAGGTCATGGACAGCTATCATGAAAACTTGAAAAACAAATATTACCAAAGGCTATTGACAAACGACATTTCTTAAAAGTTGCCATAGATTGTAACAATATACACCGTTACTCTCTCATTTACGCGATCGCCTTTAATTAATGCATTGCTAATATCTTATCTCCTATGCTCACAAAAGCTCTCTTTGAAACCAGTGCTCTGGCACACTTCGAGTTCACAGCATGTCAAATAAATGGATAGCTTTGGTCGTACTTATTCTATGCCTCGCTCTGATCGCAATAGGCGAGGCAAATTCGTGGCCCTTATAACGACTTATCTATAAAGCGTTTCATTCTGTAAATCTTTATATAAGTAGGCAACCTGCTCTCCATACCCGTTAAAGAGTAGCGTTGGTACCTCCTTGCTCAAACCTAGAGGGCGTTCACTTGCCTGCGACCATCTGGGGTGAGGCACATCTGGGTTCACATTCGCCCAAAAGCCATATTCGTCCGCAGCAACTTGCTCCCAAAAACTAATGGGACGTTCTTCAACCAATTCAATGCGCGTTATTCCCTTGATCGACTTAAAACCATATTTCCATGGCACAACCAAACGCAAAGGAGCTCCAGATTGCTTGGCAAGTGGCTTGCCATAAAATCCAGTTGCCAAAAACGCCAGTTCGTTTCGCGCCTCTGCAATGCTAAGGGCCTCCACATAAGGCCAGGGGTACCAAGGTTGCCGTTGTCCGCTAGCAACTTCAGGCATCGAAAAGCTCTCAAACCGTACATATTTTGCAGTACTTAATGGTCCAGCCTTATCCAGTAACGCTGCTAAAGGTATTCCTTGCCAAGGTACCACCATGGACCAAGCCTCAACACAGCGGTGGCGGTATATACGCTCTTCAACGGGCACGGCTGCCAGCAATTCATCCATTGCAAACTTTTTCGGTGTCTCCACCAAGCCATCAATTGTTATCACCCACGCGTCAAGCGGCAATGCTTGTGCCGCTTTGGCAATGTATTTATGCGAACCAAACTCAAAATAATTATTGTAGTTGACCGCTTCATCATATGGGGTCAGCCGTCGTCCACCTATGGCCACTTGTGACTGACTTTGTTCTGTACGCTTTTGCGCCAATACTGGGTTAACTCCAGTTGCAGTAACACCAATGGCTCCTGCAAATCCTAGGGATTTTAAAATCTGGCGGCGGTTCAAAAAATGCTTTTCATCTGTCACCTGTGCTTCCGAAAGCTGCCATGGTTTTCCTGCATTGTTTGGGGTGTTGTTTTTATACATGGGTCTCTCCTTAAAACCCAAGATAGCGCCATTGGCACTCACCCCCAAATAAAACTGTTGTGATGAGAAATGAAAGAGGGTTGCTTTTCACAACGTCGAAAGTGAAACCATCTTTCATGTCAATTTCTCCAAGTTGCGCCAGCCATAGGCAATTTCATTCAAGACAACGTCCGCGCGTTCATCCTTTCTAGTCGCGACGACGGCACCTTTCAGGTGATCGTAAAACAGCACCGCGTTCGAATTCCCTTCCAACACCCAAAGAGCCGTACCGCGATATCTCTCATTTTTTAGATGCTGCGCAGCGGCTTTGACAAGCGCAAGGCCGATGCCGGCCCGTTGAAAAGATTGCAGGACATAGATTGCTGAAATTTCGCTGTCGTATCCGTTTTTCTGGAGATCATCGTCGCGCTGTTTGTTGCAGGCGCAAAACCCGACAAGCCTGCCGTCAACAACGGCCTTGTAAACTTTAATGTCGTCATAGGCATGCGGTTTTTTAAGCATGGCATGCCACCGCGCTGTACGGTCCGCGACTGACAAGGCATCAAGCATGGGATTCGGAAGAAGACCGCCATAGGTTTCGCGCCAAGAGTTTACATGTACTTTTGCGATAGCCGCTGCATCCTCCTCAGACACAGCCTCGATTTCGTAATTACTCTTCGATGTATCCATGACTAATTTCGCTTTTCAAAGTTAGAGCGCGTTCGTCGGTTTGGGCTCATCCAAACCGTAGGAATTGGCTCCAATAAAAGTTTGCGACAGAACCATGAAAGAGGGTGCCCCGATACCGGGACACCCCTTATAGACACACTACCAATGCTTATTAGGCAGCTTCAGCAGCTTTCTTGCTAACAACATCTTCCGCAGCCTTGCCAGTCAACTCCGCTAAATGGTCAAACTGCTTTTGAAAACCGGCGACACCGGCAGTTGCCGAGCGCAATTCGACGATCATGTCGTCCAATTCACTCTCTGGCATCATAGCTTCGACCTGATCCCAGCCTTCCCAGCCATCACGCGCATCAAAGCCAAGGATTTGCCCACGCCGACCAGAAATAATCGCATTAATCCGCGCAGTAGTATCGGAAGGGCACTGAACGGCAACTTTGGCTATGGGTTCCAGTAATACTGGCTTACACTGCTTCAAACCATCGCGCATGGCCAAAATAGCGGCCATTCTAAAGGCTTGATCTGAGCTATCCACGTTGTGATAAGAGCCGTCTTTCAACTCCACCGCCACATCAACCACAGGAAAACCAAGTGGTCCTTGCTGCAAGGCTTCTTTCACTCCCTCGCCAACGGAAGGAATATATTGTTTTGGCACCACGCCACCAGTAATGCTGTCGCTAAATGCATGCCCTTCACCACGGCTCAAGGGTTTGATTTCAAGAACCACATCACCAAACTGGCCATGACCGCCACTTTGTTTTTTATGCCGCCCGCGCAGCTCAATAGTTCCACGAATGGTTTCTCGATAATCAATGGTCGGTGTTCGCCGCATAGCGTTCAAACCAAAGCGGCTTTTCAAGCGCTCGAAGGCCACCCGCAAGTGCATTTCCCCCTGCCCTTCCAGCAAGGTTTCGCCGCTCCCTTGTACATGACTAATTTTGAGAGATGGGTCTTCCTCACATAATTTACCCAGAGCAGCAGACAGCTTCACCTCGTCTTTGCGTTCTTCAACCTTAATAGCCACAGAAAGCACAGGCTTAGCCACAACTTGCTCACCAAGCTGCACTTCAGCACAAGCATCAACGCCCAGCGTATCTCCGGTTTGCACGCTTTCCAGCTTGCCAAGCGCCACCAGTTCACCCGCTTCTGCACGAGTACACTTATTCACTTTATCTCCCATAACCTTGGAGAGAGAAGAAGCGCGGACCTCGTTGCCCTTTGCATCATAAAGCGTTGTAGTCTCTTTCAAATTACCGCGCAGCAATCGCGCTACCGACATCTTGCCGCCATGGGCCGTTTGCAAGGTCTTAACGACTTGCAATAAACCATTACCCTCAGCTTCAACTCCAAGTCGCTCACAAAGCTGTGTCACACCAGGGGCTTCATGTCGTAAAGCTTTAAGTAGGCGCCGAATACCATTGCCATTCTCGGCTGAACCGATAAACACAGGGCAAACTTCACCGCGCTGGAGCTCAAGCACCAAATCTTCAAAAACATGATGTGTGTCAGGGGCTTCATCTTCCAAGAGCTGCTCCATTAACGCATCGTCGTGATCCGCTAGTGTTTCAAGCATCTGGTAACGAGCTTCAAGCTCCCTGTTCAGCTCCTCATCAGGTAATGCAATGGCTTCGCTTGGTCCATTTTCGTGATAAACAAAGGCACGCTCCAGTGCCAGGTCAATAAAACCGGTTGCAACTCCGTCTTTCCAAATAGGAATTTGCCGAAGCAATAGCGGCACGGTTGAAGCGGGCTGCAAAGCAGCAAGCGTTTCTCGAACGCGGTGATTGGCACGGTCAATTTTGTTTAAGAAAAGAACCCGTGGGATATTCTTGTCTTCCAGCTGCTTTAATATCACTTGCAAAGATGGAATTTTCTTTTCATCCGGCTCGGCAACCACGATGGCCATATCAACACCATCAAGAACGTTTGCGCCTTCGGTTAAAAATTCGATAGAGCCAGGACAGTCAATAAAAGTGTAACGATCTCCCTTATATTCACAATCAGCAATATTGAGCTCAACACTCATGGAATGATTTCGTGCTTCTGCTGAGCTATCTCCCAACGTAGAGCCAGCTCCCACTTGGCCCTGTCTTGGAATGGCCCCCGTTCGTGCCAGAAGTGCTTCCAGCAAGCTGGTTTTGCCGCTTGCAAAAGGCCCCATAATGGCAACACAACGAGGGCTGCGTTCCCTGCCTCCGGCAGCTCCAGATTTTTTTTCTCCCATGACCGTCACTCCGTATCGTTCGTGTGAAGTCGACACGTTGTCCGGGCGCCTATCAGGAGGCGCTCAAGAACGACGCGCCTTTCTCCGCTTTAGCGGAATTTGATGGTCGCAGGAGAAAGCCCTTTCTGGCAAGTAAAAAAACAAGCAAATATATTTGAGAGAGAAAAATGTGACAGTCCGCCGCATACTGTGCAATATCACAGATGAAATATAGGTACATCAACGTATAAACGCACTTTCATTCAAGCGAGCGGGGTAAAGCAAGTATTCCTCCACCCCACACCATTTTTCAATCCGCTGGCACCTTACTTGGTTGCCGTTAATGTTAATCCGGTAATACCAGCACGGATATTCGCACCCGTCTGGCTTTGCAAACTAACCGGTTGCAAGGTGAAAGCATCAAGTGAACCGCCAATAAGAATGTTGGACTGAACCCCGGCACCTAAAGCAAACCCAGCAGAAACACCTCCATAAGAACCTTCCAAGGCACCAGGCTTCATATTAACAGAAGGGGCAAGAACTCCCCAAACAATTGTACCAGATTTAACCGGACCAATATCTATTCCAAACCCGGTGATTGTTCCTAAATACTTTTCACTCCGGCCACTTGTTGCTTGCTTGAAAGTACACCCAAGCTCATGCTTGGATCCAATAATAAAGGTTGAGGCTTTCGTAATTTCACAAACCAAGCGGCCAACCTCAACACCTGCTCCACCTTTCTTCTCACCCCCTTTTTTGGGCTCAGATGTAGATTTAGGCGCTGCTTTGGGCGTAGCCTTGTTTTCCGCAACTTGCCAACTAACCCCGTGCACGTGAGTGAGCGTAGAATTACTTTGCCCAAGGACACTTGATGAGCTGATAACTGAAAAACCAAATAAGCTGGCAAGAAGAAGTGACTTTGAATAATTCATCGATTGACCTCCATGATTACAGCAACAGAGGCTCACTCAAAGTTAGTATTGTCAAACAATCTTCAAGTTACTGGTAAACCAGAAAAATACAAAAGCCGTAAACTTTGCATACTTATAATAATTATACGATGCAACCGATAGGCATTTACTATATAAATTACGACAAATTTTATCTTTAATAAAAAATTAAGCATATATTCAAAATACTTAATTAGTGTTTCATATCTCGATAAATGAATTTGATTTATTGAATACTACAATTCAAAATATGGTTAATTATTACCATGGAGAATCGCTAGTTATGTCAGTGCAGAAGAAAACAGCACTTGGGCTGCTGTCCCTATCACTGGTGGTAGCGCTGAATTGCACAGCCCGCGCAGAGCAAGCGGTCACACGTGTTTCCGCAGGATTAGGCCGCGTTGACGGCTATGTTATGGGAATGGGTGGCGCGAATTTCCGTTATGATGTGGGCGAAGGGCTTATAAGCCAATACGATATCTCAGGCGGCGGCTTAAACAACTACGGCTTTCTAAAAGGTACTGCCCATGTTGGTTTTCGCAAGTTAGGTGTTGGGTACTTCGGCTTTTTTGGTTCAGCCTCATATATAAACAGAGAGAATGGATCAATCGGCCACGCTGGAGCAGAAGCCCAACTCAACTATGGCCCTGTTACAGTTGATAGTAAGATTGGCTTTAATATAATTGAACGTAGCGGCTCAATAATGGGTGGAGCCGACATATCCTATTATTTTAATCCTGATCTGCGCGTATACGGCGGATATCATTATGTACGTGAGCAGAACCTCTACGCCGCTGGTATAGAATTTCGCCCTTCACAATTTAATGGCAGCAATGTCACATTCTTCGCTGACGCCCGCGCGGCCACAGACGATATTCGCAACATAACCGTCATTGGCGGCGCGAAAATCACATTTGATGCCTATAGGTCTTTACTGGATGAGAATCGTAATCGTTTCTTGTCAAGCGATTACCTATTAGATCAACTGACGGTGAAATAGCCGATGTGTTAGGGCCTCTCAAAGCAGAGGCCCCAACTTTTTGACAATTAACGCTGCACTTGCGAAAGCAACCTCAACGCCTCCTGTAACTTGTCAAGATCAATCTTGGGTTTACCGCTTTCGTTCTTCTTTGCATCGTTCTGCTTGCTATCTTTAACCTGCGCATCAGTCGCCGCTTGACCCTGAACAACTTTTTGTTGGCTCGCTCCCGCAGTAGCTTGACTTGCATTAGCTTGGCTATGTTCAACCTGACTTTGCCTTACAGCACCATCACCCACACTTTTGATAGCTTCCAGCAAACTATTGAAGGCCTTAGACTCCGAAGCCAAAACTCCAAGTTCAACACTATTCATTGCAATCAGTTCATTAAATGTCACATCATCACCAACATTCATGCCGGGCATGTCATGGGCCACACCGGCAAGGCTGGGGTTATCATGATTAAACTGATAGTTATCTAACGCTTGGTCTTTCCGTTCATGATAAAAGACACCATATTTTTCTTTCAAATTGAAGATATCGCTTGATCGGGGGGTTTCCATTAGCAAGCCGATTTCTACATCCGCATAGGGGTTTCCTTGGATATCAATAAGATCACGTAGGACCACCAATCCACGTCCCCCAAGATCACGCTCCAAAACTAAATTACCGTGCTCCAGCACCGGCTTGATAGTTTTATTGGGGTGCACACCACCCAAATCAACGAAATTGTAAAAGTTGTAATTCTTGATTGCGCTTGCATCATCCATCGCATCGCTGCTGAGAGAAAGTGCCAGACCAGTTTCCATCAGGCTATGATGATACTGCAAAACCATCGTTGAAATAGGCACCAGTTCTTCACCCGCGGCAATAGCAGCCTCGGCATTATTCTTTAAGTCTTTATAGCCTAGGACGCTCATATTGAATGCCGCCAAAACCGCCAGGCTGTCAGTTGTGGTGCCAGAGATATCCGCCCCGATATAGGGGCCGTAAAACCGCTCCATAAATTTAACTGTACTGCGGTCCAAAAGGTGGTTTTTGAAAATACCCAAATCCGGCCACTCGTTAATGGCGAAGTCTAAAATCGGTTGCCGCGCCCTACTCGCCGTATTAAAAGCAATTTTGTTGCGCAGTCCTTTGCGAAAAGCTTCTATTTGCGTGCCATAATCACCGCCGCCCCCCAGCTCGAAATACTCGCCAACAGCCCGCAGCGCATCACCCACTGCAAAAACATCATCCACCTGATTGCCGGTATTAAACTGTTTCACAAAAGCCGCAGCCCGATTGATTTGCGTAACAGCACGCGCCGAACCCTCCGCATCAGCTTGCAGTTTCAATACCCATTTGGTGAACAGATTTGAAAATGCACTGCCAAAATACGAATTATCCGGTTTCTCACCGCTATATAAAACCGTACGCAGCACATCAAACATGGTCGAAATTTGCGCAGAACGCAGCACATTTCGTGCCTCTTGAACAGCTTGACCATAAATAATAATAGGGGCCACAGTTTTCTCCTTGCTAAAACGTCGAGTTGTGGGAGTACGCCTCCCCTCTGTTTGCAAGACGCTTCAAAACAAGTGCTGTGAACGAAAAACGCCCCGGAGTTTTCGGGGCGCTCAGTTATTCTATTCGCTGACTATATTGATTATTTCAAGCTGGCACAAAAACGCTGAATACGTTCACAAGCCTTGGTCAACGCTTCGGTCGACGTTGCGTAGGAAACGCGGAAGTTTGGTCCCAAACCAAAAGCAGAGCCGGGCACAACTGCCACACCTTCCGCCTCAAGCAGCTCAGAAGCAAAATCAGTATCAGTCTCCAGAACTTTGCCGCTTGGTGTGGTTTTACCCATCAAGGCAGCACAGGATGGGAACACATAAAACGCCCCTTCCGGAACCGGACATTCCAAGCCAGCCGCTTGGTTCAACATAGAAACAACCAAATCACGGCGACCTTTAAAGGTCTCGTTATTTGGCGCGATAAACTCTTGTGTACCGTTCAAGGCTTCAACCGCTGCCCATTGGGAAATCGAACATGGGTTCGACGTGGACTGCGATTGGATTTTTGCCATTGCCTTGATCAGGTTCTGCGGGCCACCCGCATAACCAATACGCCAACCGGTCATGGAATAAGCTTTGGAAACACCATTACAAGTGAGTGTGCGTTCATAAAGCTGCGGCTCAACCTGTGCAGGTGTTGTGAACTCGTAATCATCATAGACCAGATGCTCGTACATATCATCGGTCATGATCCACACATGCGGGTGCTTTAACAACACATCCGTCAACGCTTTCAACTCGTCACGTGTATATCCGGCACCCGATGGATTAGATGGTGAATTGAAAATAAACCATTTTGTTTTCGGGGTAATAGCCTTGTCCAGAGCTTCAGGAGTGATCTTGAAGGTCTTTGGGTCAGCATGCACAAATACCGGCTCACCACCAGCTAAGAGCACCATATCCGGATAAGAAACCCAATAGGGTGTCGGAATAAGCACTTCATCACCAGGATTAATGGTCGCAACAAGTGCATTGTAAAGTACTTGCTTACCACCAGTTCCAACGGTAATTTGGCTGGTTTCATATGTTAGGCTGTTATCGCGCTTGAATTTTTCGCAAATTGCTTGCTTCAGCTCGGGAATACCATCAACAGCTGTGTATTTGGTTTTACCTTCGCTGATTGCTTGAATAGCAGCTTGCTTAATATTTTCAGGTGTATCAAAGTCTGGCTCGCCGGCTCCAAGACCAATAACGTCTCGGCCAGCAGCGCGGAGTTCACGTGCCTTATTTGTAACTGCAATAGTTGCAGATGGTTTTACACGTGAAAGCGCGTCGGCGATAAAGCCCATATTGCCCTCCATGGAAGCGTTTTGTGCGCGAAAATGCAGCGCAAAAGAACCTAAGATGCACCAGCAACACTGGCAAGAGAAAACACGCAGTCACTCGAAGATTCCTCGGCTTATCCCGTCTCCCCTAGTAAAATATTGCATCTGCTGTTAATTTCTGCATGAACAATCTTGCTACCTCATCAAGCAACTCTTGTAGTGAGCTCAAGTAAGCAGTAAACGCCCTTCTATCAGGGAAACAATCTTCAAAGAATCGTCACAGGCAAATGATCCGCTCTCCACAAATCCGTATTTTTATCGAAAAGCTCTATAACAGCAGCTTCATTCGCTTTTGCATTGTTGGCACAACCGGACTGCTCGTTGATATTCTGGTACTCTATATTCTATTGGCTTGGACAAACCTTAACCCGTTTGAAGCACGTGTTCTTTCCATTTGGGCCGCCATGTCCAACAACTGGTTTCTAAATCGGGTATTTACATTTCAATCCACTAGGCACTCAACCCGATGGCGCCATATCACAAGCCAGTACCTGCGCTTTGTAATGGTTAATACACTAGGCGCATGCATCAACTATGCAGCTTATTCGCTCTTACTCATTTCTTTTGTGCAGCTTCCACCAACCTTAGCAGTTGCTATCGCTACGTTTGCTTCACTAGCGTTTAATTATCTCGGCTCAAAGGCTTTTGCCTTTAGGAGTAATTAGAATAAAGGCAATTTATCTCATTAACGTATAGATAACCGCTCAAAATGATACCCCAGCATTGCCTTTGTATTGCCTTACTGGCGTATGTTTTTGGTCTTAATGCAACGCATATAATTCTTCATCGCGCATTCAGCGACACACTCTACCTATTGATTTAAGGAGGATTGATATGCAAACAACCAAATTACAAAGAATAGTAGCCCTAACCAGCACATGGCCAAACTGGTCACCGGTAAGCTATGCAAGCATTGCCGCTGCACTACCACTGTTTGCCTACATTGCAATGTATTTAACAAACTAGCTATGAGTTATATTTCCAAGCACAAACAACAAGTGAGCATTACAGGCCGGCAGCCATAACCCTGTCGGCCTTCCTCTAACATCCCCGACAAAACAAATAGAAAATTTATCCTATACACATATAACAAAAACTTCTACTTGCGAGCTATTGAAGAAAGTAGGATAGTTATAGCAACCAAATAATATTGCGGAGGAGAGAATATGGTCGACCTCAACCTGTCCGCTGCGTCAATACGCATGATTGCCCAAAAAGCACGCGCTCTATCAACCTCAATTCCAGATACTTACGAGGACGGCCACGAAGGCGATATGAACTTCAATCCGGTCTCGCTAAAGCTCAACCGTTCTGCCGAAGGGCTCGCAGAGGAAGAAAATGACGACCTGCTGGACGATGAATTACGCGAGTTAATCGCAGATCTCAATGTTGACGAAGCAGCAGAGTTGGTTGCAATAACTTGGATAGGACGTGGCGATTTTGACCCAGCAGATTTTGATCAGGCGGTTATTGAGGCTAAGGAGCGGGCCACTAATTCCACTGCAACCTATTTACTTGGGCTTCCTCATTTGCCCGATCACTTGGAAAATGGCTTAAATGAGTTGCAACTATAGTAGTGTATTTAGCAAAGGAATGGCTAATCTACTGAAATTTCCCTGACTATCTCTACGTATATTTGTAAACATACCCATAGACAGCAAAGTAAAAATATATAATCTCTACTTCATTCCATGAATCATTGGGATACTAGGGAGCTTTGAGACAAGTTATGACACTTTCAAAAAAGAATAGCCCGCTCTATAATTATAAAAAGAAGAACGAGTACACATTGTCTGACCGAGATTCACAAAAATCACCTTGGCCGACAGCACTTGTAACTGCCGCTGCTGCTATTTCCCTGATACTCATAAGTCAGCTGGTATTTACTTCCTAATCAATTGATTTTATATCTTAAATACATTTACTCGCGATTACACAACGTTGTTACCCGACGACGTGCAACTACGAGAGAGCAAATTATGGCGAAATCTTGATTATGCGCTATGCAATTTATATGTAAAATAACTAACCACCATTAGTTTCTGTTATAAATTTAGCTTCTGTAACGAACAACTGAGTAGAACTGTCTTGTATTAAACAGGTCTCTGAAATAATTTGCCACTATGTCTAGACCTGTCGCAAACCTTCTCCTTCTCTGTACCGGCCTGATTTGGGGCATGGCATTCATAGCACAATCAACCGCTATGGAATCTATGGGTCCCCTCCAATTCGTCGGTCTTCGCTTTTTACTAGCAGCATTCGTTATTTTGCCGTTACTGTTTTGGGAGGCAAAACGTAGTAATAAGTCGATTTTAAAAAAGAACACCTTACCCAGTATGCTAGCTGTCGGTCTTTGCTTTTTGCTGGGTAGCTTGTTGCAGCAATATGGTATCATCCTTACATCGGTGACCAACTCCGGCTTTTTGACGGCAGTTTATGTTGTGCTAACACCAATACTCGCCTTACTGATGTTTCGCCAACACCCGCACCCCTTAGTTTGGGTAGCCAGCCTTATAACGCTAGCAGGCGTTTATTTGCTCGGGGGGGGAAGCCTAACCAGCTTGAATATGGGCGATGCCTATATGCTGATAGGTGCTGTATTCTGGGCACTTCAAGTAATTCTTGTCGGGAAGCTCGGTGCTCAAACAGGCCGCCCAATTGCCATTGCCTTCATCCAATTTCTCATGGTTGGCTGTTTTGCAACAACGATAAGTTTGTTCACTGAACCAATCTCTATTGCAGTACTCAAGTCTGGTTGGGTTGAGCTTTTCTTTGCCGGTGTTTGTTCTGGTGGTATTGCATTCACGCTGCAAGCTTTTGCCCAGCAATACACAAAGCCCGCAGATGCTGCCATTATGCTTTCATCCGAGGCACTCTTCGCGGCTCTATTTGCTGCGCTGTTACTAGGCGAGCGCATTCCGCCAATTGGTCTCATTGGCTGTGCACTTATCTTCCTCGCGATCTTAATGGTGGAGGTATTACCTCATCTTATTAAGAAAAAGGCTCAAGCAGGTTACACAAGCTAGCTCAATTGTGAGGCTGGGCAAAGCGCCCAGCTTCAATAGCCTATAAGTTCATTTTGACAATTAAATATTACACGTGTTGAGTTATAACCGGGTTCAAGTAATCTGCGCAGTTTAATGCTCCAGCCAGACAAGCACCTTACTCATGTTTAGCCCTCCCCACCGGCCAAATGAGCGCGTAGGAACCAGGCCATTTTCTCATGTTTAAGAATTAGATCCTCCATTAGGCTAATCGTACCCACATCATGTTGCCGCTGCTCAATACTGTCGTGGTACAAACGTAATTCACGTACAATTGCCTCATGGTCCTGTACAAGCGCACTCACCATCTCCTGTGCATCTGGCAAAGGCTTGCTATGAGGTATTTCCTTAAGCCGCGTATGCTCATGAAATGCGTGCATCGAACCAAGAGGGTGGCAACCAAGTGCACGCATTCGCTCGGCGACGTCATCAACAATTTCAATAAGTGAGTGATACTGCTCATCAAGCAACATATGCTGACTGAGAAACGAGTTCCCACGAATATTCCAATGACAGTTCCATGTCTTAACCAGTAAGACAAATTCATCGGCAAGAAGACTATTCAAAACTTTCGCGGTTTGCTCACGCGCACTGCTGGTTAAACCTAACGACGCCTGTTCCATGCATGCCTCTACAATTACATTGTTGTTGCAGGCAACAATGTAAACAGAAGGAATGAGGCAAGCTTTGCAAAGCCCGTTAAAATAAGCTTGAATGACGTAAGGATAAATCAGGAACTTTCATCTTCATCTCACCCAAGCTTTAACGACTATTTTTTAGGATGACCGCGCGTACCGGGGCGTCCAGCGGTGCTACGCCCACGTTGCTTCCCTGTTGTCGCATCGCTCAATGGTATCGCCACATGAGCACCCATTTCATCTAAACTAGGTTTATGAGCCCGGCTTTTCTGAGGGATATTTCCCTTTGCGCCATATTTTTTCTGTCCCTCAAAACCACCGGATTTTTGCTCCACATCCCGTTGGCGCGCCATCGGATCATCACTAAGTACCATTTCGGTTTCTTGCAAACGTTTCACTTCATCACGTAAGCGCGCAGCTGTTTCAAATTCAAGATTTGCCGCTGCTTCAAGCATTTGCTTTTCAAGGTCCTCTATATGTGCCTTTAGGTTATGGCCAATAGTAGCTCCCTCCTCTGCAAAGCCAGAATCAACACTCACATGATCTTGCTCGTAGACACTTTCAAGAATATCCCCAATGTTCTTGCGGACACTTTCAGGGGTAATACCATTATCAAGATTGTAAGCTTCTTGCTTCTCACGTCGGCGATTGGTCTCACCTATTGCCCGCTCCATGGAGCCGGTCATTCGATCCGCATATAGAATGACCCGCCCATCAACATTACGAGCTGCACGACCAATTGTCTGAATAAGTGATGTTTCCGAGCGCAAAAAGCCCTCCTTATCAGCATCAAGTATAGCAACTAAAGAGCACTCGGGAATATCGAGCCCCTCACGCAACAAGTTAATACCGATAAGGACATCAAACACGCCAAGCCGTAAGTCTCTAATAATTTCAATACGTTCTAACGTATCTATATCCGAGTGCATATAACGGACGCGAACACCGTTATCGTGTAGATACTCGGTTAAATCCTCTGCCATCCGTTTGGTCAGTGTTGTGACAAGGCTACGGTTTCCACGCAGCGCTTGCTGCTGCACTTCACCCAAAAGATCATCAACTTGCGTTTTAGCGGGACGAATTTCAATATCAGGATCAGTTAATCCTGTAGGGCGAATAACCTGCTCGGCAAAAGTACCGCCAGACTCATCCATTTCCCAAGACCCCGGTGTGGCAGAAACCGCAATAGTTTGCGGCCGCATCGCATCCCACTCTTCAAATCGTAATGGCCGATTGTCCATACAAGATGGCAAGCGGAACCCATATTCAGCCAGCGTTGCTTTACGACGAAAGTCACCACGATACATCGCACCAATCTGCGGAACCGTAACATGACTTTCATCGATAAAAACAAGTGCATTATCAGGTAAATACTCAAAGAGCGTTGGGGGTGGTTCCCCCGGAGCACGCCCGGTCAGGTAACGGGAATAGTTTTCAATACCAGCGCATGCGCCGGTTGCCTCAATCATCTCAATATCAAAAGTACAGCGCTGATCCAATCTCTGAGCTTCAAGTAAGCGCCCATGGTCATTCAACTCTTGCAGTCGCGCCTTAAGCTCGGCTTTAATTTTCTTAACAGCCTGATTTAGCGTGGGCTTAGGAGTCACATAGTGCGAGTTGGCATAGATTTTAACTTCTTGAAGCTCCCCCGATTTTTGACCGGTCAATGGGTCAAATTCAGTTATGGCCTCGATCTCGTCACCCCATAACGAAATACGCCAGGCGCGGTCTTCATAGTGCGCTGGAAAAACTTCTATCGTATCGCCACGAACCCGAAATGTGCCACGCTGGAAAGCCGCATCATTTCGCTTGTATTGTAGAGCAACCAAGTCAGCTAGTAACTGGCGTTGCTCTATCCGCTCGCCCACCTTCATTGAAAAGGTCATTTCAGTATAGGTTTCTACCGAACCAATACCGTAAATACACGAAACCGAAGCCACAATAATTACATCATCACGCTCCAATAGTGCACGTGTTGCCGCGTGGCGCATCCGGTCAATTTGCTCGTTTACCGAGCTCTCTTTTTCAATGAATGTATCCGAGCGTGGCACATAGGCTTCAGGCTGATAGTAATCATAGTAGGAAACAAAATACTCAACAGCATTGTCGGGGAAAAAAGCTTTAAACTCCCCATACAGTTGGGCTGCAAGTGTCTTATTGGGTGCTAAAATCAAGGCTGGTCGCTGTGTTTGCGCTATAACCTGCGCCATACTGAATGTCTTACCAGATCCAGTAACCCCTAATAGAACCTGGGTTTTATCATCAGTTTGAACACCCGAAACCAATTCAGCAATCGCAGTTGGTTGGTCACCTTTCGGCTCAAACGGGGAATCCAGTCGAAAAGAGACCCCACCCTCGGACTTTTCGGGGCGCTCTGGCCGGTGAGGTACCCATGATTCTTCGCTATCAGCCAATCCTCGTTCAATACGATCAGCCAAGGCTTGTACCGTGGCAGTTGCTCCGGTAACAGCTGGTTCTTTGGCTTTTTTCTTTTTCCGCTTATTGTCTTTTCTATGTTTTTCTAGAAGCACCTCGGCCTCTTCAAGAGACATATCAACACCAGCAACAGCGCTTAAACCGCCCTCAACACGTTCGCGTGGCGTTTGCCCGGCACCAAGAGAAGTGCCACGTACAGTTCGGTTGGCTTGAGCATCTTGCTTTTTATTAGCTGCACTCTTTTTAGAGGTTGAACGAGCTGATACAGACTTTTTCTTGTTTTGTGATGCCTGTTCTTTTTCTAGTTTGCTTATAGTCTCGTTTAGCTGTTCGTCGCCAATCGCTTCGGCCCAACGTTCAATTCCACCATCAGGCAATTCAGCAATAAATGCCGCTTGAGGCGCTTCTGCAAAGCCCTCCTCATTAATTTCATCATTGACTTGATTTCGAGATGACGTTGGCTTTTTCATGGCGCACTCCGCTAATCAATGGCCACACTATCTTCTAAAGGCTCACCAAAATCAAGCATTGTTCATCTTTTGTTCAATGAACATAATACGCCGACTTCGATGAAGTCAGTTAGTATTTAATTTAGTATAACCAGATAAAAACAAACAATTATTAGATAAAAAACAAATTCAAAACCACTTTTGTTTTAGCATCATAAAAAAATCAGAAAAGACCATCCAAGTGCCAAATAAAATTATAGAAATAATATTTATCTTAACTTTACCACTATTTCTTTTAGTGGCTAGAGGCGGTTATGTCCATGCTGCTGGTAGCCCCCCCATATCCAGCCGTTTCACGGCACAAGTAAAGCATGCCCAAGGCATTCATCTTGATGGGAGACCAGCACCAGAGTTCAAAACAGCCTGTCTTAAGCGCTACAGCCAATTCATCGGACCAAAAGCAATTGCTACATATAACTCAAAACCAAATCCTATAGTGATAATGAGTTATTTAAACACAACCATAAAGCTCGAGAAAATGAAGATTACACAATTAAGTGCTTTCTTCACCACGAGGCTACCTGAAAATCTACATAGCCAAGGCCTAAGGCACATCATCTTTGTTTTACCGCAGGGAACAAGCCAGCCCCTTTTGCATTTGCAATTACAGTTAAACGCTACAAGTCAATGTTATCTTGGCTCAAAGCCGCTTGGAATAATCAAATAAAAAGGCGCACCAACAAGGATGCGCCAGATCAGTGAAAACCTAATACAATTTAGAATGCCAGCCGTATTTTCGAACTTACTGCGAAGTTCCATGAAGAATCATAGTCATATGTTGCGGCAAGCCCTGTAGGTACATTGCTGTCCAAAATGCGGATTTCTTCATCCTCACTTGCGCTCTTATAAATCGCAGCTGTACCAAGTGAGAACTTCACATTGTCATTTACGTCGTAGGAAAACCCGACACCCAAATTGTAAGTGTCAGAGTAGCTTCCTCCAATACCTTTATCCCATGTTAAGCTTGTGCCCACACCCAGCTTATCGGTCAACTGGTGCTTAACAAAGCCGCGTACTGTCCACCCGTCACTATATCCGAGCACACGTGTGCGGAATGACTTATCTGCAAAGTCAACACGAAGTTCATCTAGTGTACTCCAGTCCATCCACTTGGCACCTAAGCCAACTAGCCACCCTGGCGCAACGCCGGATTGCAATGCTACCTCAACTGATTGCGGCAATGTAACAGAGGCCGTACCAGGGCGAGCTGGTATCATGCCTAACCCCTCAATGGTTCTGTTACCTTCTAAATCAACAGTCGTTTTTGAATCATAACTAACAACAGCCCGCAATGCATATTCCGGCAATTCATAGGCCGCCCCGACGCGCCAGCCAACACCTACCGAGTTGGAATTAAAGTCCAATATGGCCTTATAATCCTTCCGCGGGTCCAAAACCGATGTAGGTAAAGAAACGCCCTGCTTTGCCAAACTAGCTGTAATAATTGAGCCATGCGCATATGTCGTGGAATAATAGGAAAGATCCATAGCGCGTGCACCGCCAAAGATACGAATATTATCGTTTTCACTCAGTTGAAACTTATAGGCACACATACCATCAATGGCTAAGCTCGTAGCATCAGTTGAGTCAATTTGGTAACGCCCTATCCAATTTTCGGAGAATTGCTCGCTTATCTCCCAAGGGTTATGGACTTTAGCCATACAATCCAAATTATCAACCACACGGAACTTAGCGGCAAAACCATAACGCCACACATTAGGGGTTAGAGGAGATGTTGTTGAGCCATCACTAACATCAATGGCAGCAACTGTTGTAGGGGGGGTAAAACCTAACCGCTTTGCTTTGGTGTTTTTCACTTCAACATTTCGATTAACAACCGTTGCGCCCAGCTCAAAGACGTATTTCTCTTTTGCAAATAAAATATCAAATGAGCCTAATCCTTGAGTGTCGTAGCCACCAGCCATAGCCGAAGTCGAACCGGCAACAAACAAAGTGGCAACCACACTTTTCTTAAATACCCCAGAAATCATATATCCCCCCAACCAACAAAAGGTCGTTACAAAAAGTTAGAATTTTTCAGCTGTGGCTATCACCATCAACTATTAGTTACTTGAAGATATGTAAAATTTGTCATTGATTGAAATCATAGGTATAAAAATATAAGGGTCAATACATACAATTGATGCAATTTTCTGGGATAACAGGGTTGTAAATATCGTATTGAGCAATATTAATAATCAAAATGCCGACAAAAGGTTCATTTGCACTAATATTTCAGTATCTACATTCTGATATAGGTGAATTTTTCTTAATTTAATCCTGGCATTAATTTCAAGTTTGCCAAGTAAATATAAATATATAAAAAGAACAGTGTCATATTTACAACAAATTTATGACATTGTGCCAACTGGAATCTTTAATACGATATCGCGTAGGACTATTAGAAACCACGGCAACTTTCATAGGCTTGCTGCAATGTTGACCGCAAGCGATCACTATTATCGTTACTTAAAACCATATTCCATGCGTCATGCTTTTGCAGCTCACGCAAACTACAGCTGCATACTTGCTGGCATAGCGTTTTTTCTTGTCCAACGACACAATTGTTTACGCAGCTATTTACAAATGCTTGCTCTTGTAGTCGCTGAACTGGAAATACGATTAAACTCAAGTTAATCGCGACAATGAGTACCGGCTGATGCACGAGATAGATTAAAAGGGACTGTCGCCCCGCCCAGGAAAGTGGACCACTTTTAGGCTTTACAGTATTTGTAGCAAACAACATGCGGCGCGCATTTAAAACCTTGGCACAAACAATACCCGCAAGCATTACGGCGAACCAAGGAAAAACAGGAACAAAGTCAACCGACCTGGGTGCATGTGAAGTAAGCCCAGTCCAAAACAACCAACGGCCTCCGTATTCCAGTGGCGGCAAGTACCACCAGAGAAGCAATACGAGGGAAATACCAATAAGGCTGATAAGTGCCGGGGCCGACAAAAACAACAGCGCGATGAACGAGAAAAAGAAAATAGCATGCAAGATGCCGAACCTTACAAACCCATCGCCCATTAAGTAAAAACTTGCAAGACTGACGAGCAGAGCTGCGATAAGCAACTTCACTTCACGGCGTAAAAAACGCCGCCAACTCCAACTGTTAAGCGCAAAAATTTGCAGGCTAACACCAGAAAGAAATATAAAGCTGCCAGCAACGAAACGGGCAAACCACTGCCATTGCGGCACGGCCATAATATCAACCGAAATAATATGGTAATACGACAAATCCCAGGTGAAATGGTAAACCACCATTAATAACAGTGCGATACCCCTAGCACGATCAAGCCAAACAAGCCGTGCTCCCTTCGATTTATCTAGTATCTCAATATTATGTTTCAATCCAGTATCCCACAAGTTGGCAAGAGCATACTTACGCAATCCAATACCATAACGCAATTTACTTCGAATAATCGGAACCAATAGCTTGTCGCATATTGAATGCCCTAGAAAAAACAAGTTTTGATAATTATCAGGAAAAATGTTTAAGCAAGATAACACGCAGCCTTACAAACCTGCTCCGCTAACATTTAAGGTTAAGCGCAATGCCCTTATTGTAAGCGCCCTGACAGTCATTACTCTTATTAGTGTAGCGTGCACGCCGCAAACGATCGCACCTGCTGAGTACAATCACCTGATACAGGCCATACCGGTAAATGCCACTCAAAGCAGCCCGGCAAAAAAAGCCCCCCCCAAAAAAGAAAAGGATTACATTTGCGCCAAGGCATCTTGGTATGAATTAACGTCACGAACCGCAAGCGGAGAAATGGCAAACCCAGAGAGTTTATCTGCGGCTCACCGAACACTCCCGTTCGGCACTTTAGTTGAATTAGTCAATCCCAAAACACACCGTAAAGTCATTGTACGTATTAATGATCGTGGTCCCTATGCCAAGCAACGAACAATTGATGTAACCCGCCGTGCTGCCCGCGAATTGGGCTTTTTACAGCAAGGCCAAGCAATACTGCATATGCATGTTGTTAATGGTAATACGGCAAGCCTACGTGGCAATAGGTGCCAGTAGCCCCCTGAAATCGCGGTGTTGCCCTGAAGCGAGATTAGCGCCAATTCTTGTGCTAGGAATAGCAAAGAAACAAAGGTAGCAGCAATGCGCAGGGCAGCACGAGAGAGTAAAAAGCGACCGTTTTTCAGCCCGATTGTAAAACAAATTTGTATAACAACAATAGCTTATTTCCTATGCTTTTCACTCGTTAGCCCCCCCCTATATGCTGCAGATAAACTGCCCTTACAAGTCGTGCCCGGAGGCAACCGAAATGAGAAGCAACCCACCATACCCGGAGCATCACACCAAAGAACGAAAGCGCGCAAAACTTCGTTCGAACGTAAGTATCAACGTATCCTAGCTTTATTGAAGCGGGATAAATCGCTACACCATATGATTAGCTCTGTTGCCAAAACCTATGATATCCCGCCATCCCATTTGGCAGGTGCTATAATTGGTGAGCACACCTACAACTACGACAGTCTTGATACTGCACAAAGCTACTACCTCAAAGCCCTTGAATACGCCGGCATCCCAATCGTATTTCAATATAATGGCGAGGCACTTATTAGCTTTATAAAACGCCCCCAGTTTTCTGGTTGCCTACCTCAATCCAGCGCGAAGAAGTGGCGCTGTATCGAGCAAACCTGGAAGAACAAATTTCAAGGGAAAGGCATTGGAAATGAATCATTTCCCAATATATCTTTCTCAAAGGCTTTCTTGCATCCACTTTTTGCCGGACAAAGCTTTGGCATTGGTCAAATCACACCGCTTACAGCCCTCAAAATGGACGACATCACTGTACAACTCGGTCATCTGCAACCGCTTGATATCAACAATCCTAAAGACCTGTACCGCAAAATAATGGATCCCAAAACATCGCTACATTACTCTGCTGCCGTGATTAAAGATGCAATTACTGCCTATAAGGAAACAGCTCGAACAGACATTACCAATAACCTTGGCATAACCGCAACGCTTTACAACCTAGGCAACCCTTGGGAACGGGCAAGACAGCACTTAAAAAAGCGGATAAAACACCCGGGTCTTCTTCCGCAAGAAAATTACTATGGCTGGCTTATCAACGTAAAACAGCGAGAAATCACGGCTCTTTTTGAGCAAACCAGCCATTAATTCTATAAATAAACTATTTCAAGAAAGGGTTGTGCAACCGCTCTTCACCAAAGGTCGATGCCTCACCGTGGCCTGGCAAAAATGCAACATCATCCCCCAAAGGCAACAGCTTTTCCTTTATCGAAGCGATCAAATGCCCATGGTTACCACCGGGCAAATCCGTTCTACCTATTGAACCTTGGAATAACACGTCACCGCTAATCGCAACTTTCATATCACTTTGATAAAAAACTACATGACCAGGCGTATGGCCGGGGCAATGCAAAACATTAAATTCCAAACCAGCGGCAAGAACAACATCACCTTCTGACAGCCAGCGGTCCGTTACAACATTCTCAGTCCCTGGCAAGCCAAAGCGTTCTGCTTGTTCCACAACACTCTCAAGCAAAAACTTATCGTCCAAATGCGGGCCTTCAATCGGTACAGCAAGTTTTTTAGCAAGCTCGGTAGCACCACCAACATGATCAGCATGCCCGTGCGTAATTAATATACGCTCTATTTGCACACCCATCTCGTCAAGTGCTTGGCAGATCATATCCACATCCCCACCGGGATCGACCACAACTCCTTTTAAGGTTGCAGGTGACCATAAAACACTACAATTTTGCTGAAAAGCCGTCACTGTTAAAACAGTAATCTGTAGCTTAGGCAATTCATCGCCCATCTCTTGAGTTCTATCAGCCTCATGCGACATACGCATCTCCTGTAATTGATTTGAATGATCGAAAATCTCTTTTTGCTGGCTATTACTTATCAATATATTTTTCGAAGAACCACTTTCATTTTAGAAATGATGACAGCGACTAACGACCACGGCCTAATTTTCCGCCTATCCCGATCCTACTATAAGCATCATTAACAATGAAAATTCACTCTTATCACGAATTACCTGAAACAAATTAATTGTTATACTCTGTAATCATATCTTTAAAACACAATACAATTTGAAAGAAAAAGTATAAAAATGATAATACCCATAAATTTACAGGGGTGACAGCTATATTTTCACTATAAATACTTGCTCAAAGACCCAACTGCCACTTATGATAGACTATCTCTTACGTAGAGCACCGTCCTTGCTAATTATTAGTTGGCAAATCGGGTCCTAAGGAATTCGCCATAATTCTCTTTGGATGGACTTGTATGTCCTTATTTTTGATAGTGGCTTTTTGAGTTGCGGGCGAGAAGGAAGTACCCGCAGGAAAGGCGATATTGTAATGCATAATGGGAATTCGGGTCGTCGCACTCGCAACAAACGGGGCGGCAAGCGCGAATTTGGTGCTGAACAGGAATTTGGTACAGAGTTTGCTCCCCCAGAATTTTTGCAGGAATCCCCAAGAGATTACTCAAGGGATTCATGGGGAAACGCAAATAATTCCCAGTACAACACCCCTGATAACTCCAGATCTTCAAATAACAATATGGCAGATAGAGGTTTTGGTGCAGGTGGCTATAATGCCAATTCACAACGCGGTGCAAACCGCTCCCAGCCTTACGCCCAACAACCATCACCAGCTTATCAAGCCAGCGGCTATGGCAATAATAATGAGCGCGGTGGTTTTGGCGGCGACCATGGTAACAATCATGGCGGCGGTAATAGTGGTGGGCCGAGGCGCTCCTATCCCCCTGTTGAGCGTGGTCCAAGGCAGTATGGAATAGTAAAATTTTTCAAGCTTGATAAAGGCTTTGGTTTCATCACACCGGATGAAGGCCCCAATGATGTTTTTGTCCACATTTCAGCGGTTGAAAGATCAGGGCTCAATAACTTGTTTAGCGGGCAAAGAATTTCATTTGAAACCGAACCCGACAGACGCGGCAAAGGCCCCAAAGCTGTCGAACTGCGGCTAGAAGAAGCTTCCCAAGCTCCAGCTCAAGGTGCAAGCCAGCAACAGCAAACGCCGCAAAACGCACCGCAAGCTAACAATCATCATAGCAGTGAACAGCCTGAGGTGGTTTGGGACCAGCCCATGCCCGACGAAGTAGACTAGATAGCAATTAAGTAGTGTGGTCACATTGCTGCCTACACTACTTTTACCACTGGCATCTGCCATTATATGTTTTGCTTTGCTTACAATGTGCTGGCAAAGCGCAATACCCGTACTGCGTTCAAAAACGGTTCTTGTTTAGAGTAACTTGACAATTCATCGGAATATCGTTTTATCCATTTCAGCACTTGAAACAGGAAATAACGCCTATGAATTATCGCCACATTTACCATGCAGGAAACATAGGCGACGTACTTAAACACATTGTTCAAGCCAACATCATTCGGTATTTGCAGAAGAAGGAAGCCCCATTTCGTGTCTTCGATACCCATGCAGGTATAGGCCTATACGATTTAACCAGCGAAGAAGCCCAGAAAACAGGCGAGTGGCAAGCTGGGGTCGGCAAGGTCTTAACAGCAAAACAAGAAAAGAAAATACCAGCATCTGTTGAAGCCGTGTTAGCCCCTTGGCTTACAACTATTACCGATATGAACGAACAAGGGACAATTACCTGCTATCCTGGATCACCAGAAATCAGCCGTCGTCTGCTAAGAAAACAAGATCGCCTGACATTGACTGAACTACACCCAAATGATTTTGAGCAGTTAAAGCACAACTTCGGTGGTGATAAAAAAACAAAACTAATACAACTTGATGCCTGGTTGGCGCTCGGTAGCTTCCTTCCTCCCCGTGAACGCCGCGGTTTGGTTTTGGTTGACCCAGCCTATGAGGTTGAAGACGAATTCGAACGCTTGGAACAAGCCACCGCAAAAGCCTACAAAAAGTGGGCAACCGGTGTTTACGCACTCTGGTTTCCGGTGAAAGACCCGAGATCGGTTAAAAGGTTATCGCAGGGCTTAAAAGCAAAGGGTGTCAAAAATCTCTTAAGTGTTGAATTATCAGCTGGTCGCATCTCTCCTGATCAACCCATGCGCTCCAGTGGCATGTTTATTATCAATCCGCCATACACACTTAAGCAACAACTTGATTGCGCCTTGCCTTGGCTCACCAAGTGCCTCGCCCAATCAAACGAAGCCTATTTTAAACTCGAGCAACTCATACCCGAGTAAGTACTGGCAATTTACCTGCGAGAATTGAGAAATTGCATAAACTGGCATTTTAAGCCAATCTCGCAGGTAGTTATAAAGCCGATGCTCATGTTTTATTGTTGGGACAAATAAATCGTTTTATCGACTGGGTGAAAAAGGCTGCAAATGTTGACCTTTATCAATTTGCTAGCTTAGCCGGTGTGGTTCGCATCTCAATAAATACGAGACGCAAAATATTCTTGGGCGTACAATAGGGTTTCGGTAAAACAAAGGAGCGTGTTTTGCGAAATAGTTTGCACAAGATCATGAAGATCATCCTAGGGAGTTTGGCTATAGCACTGGCAACACTCTCAATAGCGAGCTTAACGCAAAGTGCACAAGCCGCCGACTATAACCATAAAAACCCAACGGCTTACACCACACCCAACGATCGCATACCCTATTGCGATGCCACATCGTCACAATCCGCTGTTGCCAGCCGTATTGCAAAGGCTTTCTACGACTACTATGAAGGTAGAGAGCTTGAGGCACTACACTTGATACAAGAAACAGGCTATCGCATTGATAACCCAAGCCCATTAGCAAGGCGCTATTGTCAAGCAGCTGCAACACTTTCCGACGGTCAAAACTACCAGCTATATTTCAGTATCGTAGAGGATTTGGGGCTCTTCGGTGTCACTTGGGATGTTGAAGTTTGCATATTAGGCTTGGATAAATACCATGTTTACGGCGGCAAATGCAGGGTTGTAAGACCCCCCTCCTACCACTAAGCCCCTCCTACCACTAAACAGGGCGTTTATTTCGCTTCATAGTTTGGACCCTTAACGCCTATGCGCAACCGGCATTATCTACGTGTATATACCTTTGATTTTATTTCAATTTTATTTGATATTAATAAGAATTAAATTTTACCAAGCTATTTGAGAGATCCGGTTTACTATGAAACAACTCACAACACCTACAAACACCCACTTAGGGCAAGAGACATCGGAAAGCTATACATACTTATTAGTTTACGCCACACGAGAAGGCCAAACACGGGAAATAATAAAAACTATTTCTTCAGTACTCGAAAGCGAAGGGCACACATGCCACTACTTGCCTCTCATTACAGGTTCAGAATCGATACCGGCACTTCCTAAAGAAACAAAAATCATCATTGGGGCACCAATTCACTTTGGTTATCATCATTGTGCAGTAAGTAAGTTCATAAATTTAAACAAAGCAAAGCTTCATTGCCACCAAACTGCTTTCTTTTCAGTCAATCTATTAGCGCGTCATAAAGAAAAGAGCACACCAAATACCAATATCTATCTCCAAAAATTCTTAAAACATCAGCAATTTCGCCCTAGTATTACAGAGGTATTTGCAGGCGCGGTAAACTACCCCAAACTGGGACTAATGAGTAAAATCGCACTCCTTGCAATAATGAAACTGACAAAAGGTCCCACAGATACCTCCCAAAACCACGTTTTTACAGACTGGCGAAAAGTCAAAAGCTTCGCAAAAGACTTATCGCACTGGCCCAAGACAGCAAAACATAAACGCGCTCTCATTTAGTTTTGAAAACTACAAAATGATTACTTCATTAAACATTGGCTTTGCAGCAATCCATAAACCGTTCTAAGGGAGAACAACGTATTGGGTGCGGGGTCAAAACAAAAATTTGCAAGCTCTTTAAAGATCTGCTTAAAATATTACTCACTGCAATTTTTAAACATATACCCTAAGAGGTCGTAGTATGCTGGTTTTAAGAAGTGCCCCCCCTTCTCCATTTGGGCGAAAAGTAGTTATCGCTGCCGCCGTTTTAGGATTTAAAGATAAAATCACTGTAGAACAGGCAGATTACACCTCAGAAACCGACAGTTTGCGGCAACAAAATCCTTTAGGAAAGATACCCGTACTTATCCTTGAAGACGCAACAACACTGTACGATAGCAGGGTAATAACCGAGTATTTGGATTTTCTGGCAGGCGGCGAAAAGCTCTATCCTGCAGGTGCAGCGCGATTTGAAGTCCTGACGAAACAGGCCCTAGCTGATGGTATTTGTGATGCAGCAATTCAAATCGTTTATGAAAAACGGTTCCATGAAGAACAAAAGCAAAATGAAGAACTCATTTCCTATCAAAAACAAAAGATTATACGTGCATTAGATGCTTTCTCAACCAACCCTCTTCAAAAAATAAAGCACAGTTCCCCAAATGGAGCGCAAATTGCACTTGCTTGTGCACTAGGCTATTTAGATTTGAGAATGGAAGGTTTTTGGCGTAACGATTATCCGCAACTCGTAGAGTGGCTAGAAGATTTTGCCGCTAATATACCTGAATTTAATGCGACAAAATGCGTATAGTAGCGAGGAAATATAATAGGGTGGGTCAAAACTCTTCCACGCTTTATAAGGGATAGAGCGTATTTCCGAAAATTCCTATCGTTTTTCGGGTAAGAGTACCTGTAAAATAATGGTTAAAGCAGTTTGATTGCTTCTATGAAATCACAAACTACTTTAATATTCATCAAACAAAAAGGGGCGCATTCACACCCCTCTTTGCCAATTATGTATTAAGCTTAGAAGCGATAGCTCAAACCGGCACGAACGAGGTTCTCTTTAAGGTCGGCTTTTTCTGGCCCTGAACCCAAATCAAACTTTTGTGTACCAAAATCTTGGTAAGAGTATTCAACACGTGTAACCAGCTGATCCGTAAGAGCGTGCTCAACGCCAGCACCTAATGTATAACCGGTTGCGGTTTTACTATCTTTTACGCCAGCATCTTTCGCTTCGAACTCGGCAATCGCAACACCCGCTGTACCGTAAAACAATGTGCGATCAACAGCATAACCGGCGCGGCCTCGAACGGAGCTATTCCAGCTGGAAGAAAACCGGGAATCGCCAACCTTATTATTGATATCATTGTATTGAATGTCAGCCTCAGCACCGACAACGATGTTTGGTGTCACCATAAAGTTATAACCACCATGAACACCGACACTAGCACCGTTATTATTATCATCCAGGGCACCAACTGAGGTTCCTTTGCCGTCGACACCAGCAAAACCCCAACCTACATTCCCACCAACATAAGCACCGGTCCAGTCATATGTATCATAGGTTACTGCTTGGTCATAAGCTACCGGCGCTTGTTCCTGCGGTAAATCCGCAGCAAAAGCACTGGTAGAAAGCAAACCCAAGGTAATAGCAGTTAAAGTGGTTGTACGCAGCATTACTCAGCTCCAAAGTATCTCTTTATCATCTAACAACCAAGACCCTAGATGCCCCGGGCCTTGAAGATGCTTAAGATATGGGAGCCCAATGTGTTACAACCTGAGGCAAAAAAAGGAAAAATTGAGACAAATCTAGGTAAGTTTATGTCATTGGTTTTAACTAATTGATTTTTATAGCACTACGTGCACACAAGCGCTGTAGATAAGCCTTCACACACGGTTACAGTTTATTTCATCTGTTGAATATCCAACAGATATCTATTCATTTTCACATATGCCCCTTCAAGCAAGCACCTTCAATGCCTATATAGCCAAGTGTAATAGCTTGAAGGCGCAAAAGGGTGTAAGCGCACAACACTATTACATGTATAGGTATAAGGCATTCCCATGAGAACGAGTGCTATAACAATTAATTAAAATGCTAAGATAATGGCATCGGCTACGGCTGCAAAGGTAAAATCGGAAACAATAATGCCACATGGATATATTTACCTCATAGGGGGCATGACAGCACTCATTTTTACCGGCGATTTGCTGGTACGCGGCGCTGTTGGTATCGCCCAGAAGCTGGGCATCCCCTCGATGATTATCGGTTTAACAATTGTGGCGTTTGGCACTTCAGCACCAGAGCTCATGGTTTCCATTAAGGCGTCCTTAAACGGCAATAGTGGCATTGCCATAGGAAATATCGTTGGTTCAAATATTGCCAACGTTCTAATGGTGCTAGGTCTTCCAGCGCTTTTATTTTCAACTTCTTGCAATGAAAACGGTGCGCTCAAAAGCGCCAAATTCATGATATTTATATCATTTGTTTTTGTAATCCTAATGATGCAAGGAACTCTTGGATTAAAAGCAGGCTTCATCCTTCTCACATTTCTAGGCTACTTCCTTTACGAATCTTTCCTCGAAACCAAACAACATCGTGATCTCAACAAGGCGATACAAAACGAAGAGAAAGATGAGTTGGACGTGGAGGACATAGACCCAGAATCCATACCAAGCAAAACATGGGTTTCTGTTGCTTTTATTATTGTTGGTCTAATCGGCTTACCCATCAGCGCCAAGTTTGCGATTGACGGGGCGACCGTCTTAGCACGTTCTTGGGGCGTCACAGATGCGGTAATAGGCCTAACTGTTGTAGCTCTCGGCACATCCTTGCCCGAATTATCAACGACATTAATGGCCGCTATGCGTAACCACTCAGCAGTCGCGCTTGGAAATGTCATCGGCTCGAACATCTTTAATATTCTCGCCATTATGGGCATAACAAGTATCATAACGCCCGTTCCAATACCGCAACAGTTAATAGACTTTGATGTTTGGGTTATGCTCTCGTGCGCGGGTCTGGTCCTGTATTTTGCAACACATGGCAAGCAGCTTGGGCGCCGATGGGGGCTTTTTCTAACCATAAGCTATATTGCGTACACTTATGCGGTATTTATTCTCGGAAAGGCTTAACCCTTCCTCCTCCAATAGATTACGCAACAATACAGCCGGTTTGTTCTTGTTGTGTTTTCCATGCTACAATATGGGCAACACAACACATAACTAAATTATCATTAGGCTTCGCTCCTACCAGCAATGATTAGATGATGAACAAACCAGACCCGCAAGTTCCTAATAAAACAACAAATTTTGATAGCGATAATTCAGATACAATAGCAAATAGCGACACCTCCACGAAAACAGAACCTGTCAAGGTCGGCGTTGAAGTCATTAAAGATTTCGTGAAGCGATTACCAATGGGGCCTGGCGTTTACCGTATGCTGGATGCGCAAGAAAACGTCCTTTACGTTGGTAAAGCGCGTTCTCTAAAAAAGCGGGTCTCCAGCTATACGCGTTTGCAAGGGCAGCCCAACCGCACCATGCGTATGATAATGGCAACAAGTTCCATGGAATTTATCGAAACGGAAACTGAGCCAGAAGCCCTTCTTCTTGAAGCAAACCTTATCAAGCAGCTACGACCACGCTTTAACGTTTTGTTGCGAGACGACAAGTCCTTTCCCTATATTCTGGTCAGCTCCGATCATCCCTCCCCAGCACTTATTAAGCACCGTGGCGCACGTACACGAAAAGGCGACTACTTTGGTCCTTTCGCCAATGCCAGCGCAGTTAACGACACAATAACCGCAATGCAAAAAGCATTTTTGCTTCGAAACTGTACTGATAGTTACTTTGCCAATCGCTCACGTCCTTGCCTGCAATATCAAATCAAACGTTGTGCAGCCCCTTGCACAAACGAAATATCTAAGGATGGCTATAATCAACTGGTGAAAGAAGCCAAGGCCTTTCTTTCCGGCCGTTCTCATCAAATTAAAAAAGACATGGCAACAGCAATGGAAGAGGCAGCCGAACAACGGGACTATGAAACAGCCGCCGTTTTTCGCGACCGCATCTCGGCCCTATCCCATGTGCAATCACACCAAGGCATTAACCCTCAAAATACAGAGGAGGCAGATGTCTTTGCGCTTCATAATGAAGGTGGTCAGTCGTGCATTCAGGTATTTTTCTTCAGGACTTGGCAAAACTGGGGCAATCGCTCCTATTTTCCAAAGGCCGATAAAAGCTATGAAGCAGAAGAGATACTGCAAAGCTTTATAACCCAGTTTTATGGGGACAAACCGGTACCCAAACTGGTTTTGATCTCACATCAATTGCCAGAGCAAAGCTTGCTAGAACAAGCTTTATCTGCCAGCACGAACAGAAAAATTGAGGTAATCCAACCCAAACGAGGCGAAAAGAAAGAGCTGCTTGATCACGCTTTAAGCAATGCTAAGGGAGCATTGGGTAGAAAACTGGCCGAGACCTCCAGCCAAACGCGCTTGCTCAAAGGAGTTGGCGAGGCATTTAATCTAGACCGTCCACCTCGTCGTATAGATGTCTATGATAACTCGCATATCCAAGGTGCCCACGCTGTTGGTGCCATGATCGTTACTGGCTCAGAAGGTTTTGCAAAAAAGCAATATCGCAAATTCAATATCAACGCCAGCGAGACAACTCCAGGCGATGATTACGCCATGATGCGCGAAGTCCTAACAAGAAGATTTAAGCGCTTGTTGAAAGAGGCCCCAGACGAAATCAATTCAACGGCACGCTTTCGAGATGCAGCTGCGAATACAACCAACAACCACCAAGAACGAGACCAAGAGCAGCTCTCGCAATCGGAAACGACCGATATCCCCCAATGGCCAGACCTGGTACTAATCGACGGTGGCCAGGGTCAGCTCCAGGCTGTGCGCACTGCTCTGGAAGAAATCGGTATAACGCATATCCCGCTTGTTGGTATTGCTAAAGGCCCCGACAGAGACGCAGGCAAAGAAAAGTTCTTCATTCATGGCAAGCCAAGCTTTATGTTCAAGGAGCGAGATCCAGTTCTGTACTTTGTTCAGCGCTTACGCGATGAAGCACACCGCTTTGCAATTGGCACACATAGAAGTAAGCGAAAAAAAGAAAACCTTGCCAACCCGCTTGATGAAGTTACAGGCATAGGTCCGGCAAGAAAACGAGCTCTGTTACGCCACTTTGGCTCTGCAAAAGCTGTTTCGAGAGCAGGCTTGGGGGACCTGGAAGCCGTTGAGGGTATTTCGGCTAAAATCGCTCGCATAATCTACAATCATTTTCATGAATAGTCGGCGACAACCCCTACTATCGTGCATTGCCTGTTAGTAACATTGTGATGTGCCACACCCGGCAGCGAATCTCTGTAAGAAAGCATCAAACAGCATCTAACCTAGGGACCATCAAGATCCGCATATGGCAAAGCTATACTTTAATTTCTCTGCTATGAATGCAGGTAAGTCGACCTTGCTTCTCCAAGCCTCCTACAACTACCAGGAGCGGGGAATGCAGACATTGCTTTTTACAGCTGCAATTGATGACAGAACAAGTGTGGGTGAAATCTCTTCCCGTATTGGCCTGAACGCTCAGGCCCAAATCTATGATGACAATCTTGACCTCTTCCAAACAGTCCAAAAACAGCATAAATTAGAAAAACTTAGTGCAGTATTTGTGGATGAAGCACAGTTTCTGTCTAAGCAGCAAGTTTGGCAACTGGCTCGTGTGGCAGACGATTTAAAAATACCAGTTATGTGCTATGGTTTACGGACTGATTTTCAAGGGAAGCTATTTCCTGGTAGCGAAGCGCTATTAGCTATTGCGGACATCCTGCGCGAAGTCAGAACCATATGCTGGTGCGGACGTAAAGCAACAATGGTCGCCAGATTGGACGAGCAAGGGAAGATCTTGGAAGAAGGCGACCAAGTTGTGATTGGCGGCGAGCAAACATACATTTCACTATGTCGCTCCCACTGGTCAAAGCGCCAGTTAAGTTCTCAGCTTGGCGAAGAGCCCCCAATACAGGACCTCAAATGCCTTCCCGCATAATTCGAAAAAAGGATAGTGACATGTCTTTATTCTCTCGTTTATTCGCCGGCAAACAACAACCAGAAAAAAAACAAAAAGAAGTCTACAAGGGCTTCGAAATACAACCCAACCCGGCAAAGCGTGGGGGTACTTGGCAAACACAGGGCATAATAACCAAACAAATTGATGGCGAAAACAAGCAGCATGAGTTCATTCGTGCCGATACTCATGCCACAAAAGAAGAGGCTCAAGCCCACAGCCTACGAAAAGCAAAGCAAATAATTGATGAACTCGGAGAAGATATTTTCAATCAAGCATGAAGTTGCGTTTCTCCAACCCAGCCCTTAACAAACCCACCAAAATAGAAGGCATGTCATACACGATATACAAAGGCTGCATAAATTCATCGTTGTATCAAGGGCTATCTATGTTTATGTAGTCATTACCATAATATTTAAACATGATCTGAGCATTCAACGGCAAGTCAGTTAGGGTAATATGTCACGCCAAACACTTTTTGCACTCCCCAACGTACTTACCTACCTGAGAATTCTTGCAGTTCCGGCGGTAGTCATTGCCTTCTACTTCCCAGGGCATACAGCCAGATGGGTCGCCTTTTTCATATTTGCATTTGCAGCTATAACAGACTTTTTTGACGGATATCTTGCCAGAGCCTGGAAGCAACAATCTTCACTCGGAAAAATGCTTGACCCGATTGCAGATAAGCTGTTGGTCTCTGTTTGCCTTCTCATATTGACATGGAAAGGTACAATAGGCAGCGTATCAGTAATTGCAGCTCTAATCATTCTTTGCCGTGAAATTCTTGTTTCTGGACTGAGAGAATTCCTAGCTGCACTACAAGTTTCTGTACCCGTTACAAAACTTGCAAAGTGGAAAACCACAACACAATTACTTGCCCTCGGCTTTCTTCTTGTAGGTCCTGCAGGTAATATTATCCTGCCGAAAACAACTGAAATCGGTATAACCCTTTTGTGGATCTCGGCTATATTGACCATCTATACCGGCTACGATTATTTCAAAGCCAGCATTGGCCACTTGGTAAATGAAGAACAAACATAAACTGCGTTAAACAAGCAGGAGTAAGAACAATGAAAATTCGCTATTTCGCTTGGTTACGCGAACGTATTGGTACCGCCGAAGAAGAGCGCGATCTCCCGGAAAACTTAGTTACTGTAGCAGATTTAATTGCTTGGTTAAGCCGAATTGACGAAGGATATGCTTACGCTTTCGAGCAACCGGAGACTATTCGCGTTGCCATAAACCAAGAGCATGTTGAAATAACGCAGCCCTTGTTAGATGCAAAAGAAATCGCCTTTTTTCCCCCGATGACTGGCGGCTAGTACGATTTCATTTAGCGAGGGGAAAAGATATGTCTGCATTTAAAGTCCGCGTTCAAGAAGAGAATTTCAATTGCGAAGAGGAAACAAAGTCCCTCAGCGCAAATCGTAAAGACATTGGCGCAATTGTCAGCTTTACAGGGTTATGCCGTGATGAAAATCAAACCTTAGCAGCCCTTGAGCTCGAACACTTTCCTGGTATGGCAGAAAAACAGATCAGCTTTTATTGCCAGCAAGCCGTAGAACGATGGCCATTAACAGGGCTTACCGTGATACACCGCTTTGGAAAAATCCCCGCTGGCGAGCAAATTGTACTGGTTATTGCCTGTTCAGCACACCGCAGGGCAGCATTTGAAGCGGCTGATTTCTTAATGGACTTCCTCAAAACAAAAGCGCCATTCTGGAAAAAAGAGCATTTTCTAGACGGCCAGACTGGCGGCTGGGTTGAGGCAAAACAAGAAGATGAAGAAGACACCAAGCGTTGGCAATAATTAGACGGTTGTGTGTTTTTTGGAGAGCCGCCCCTTGCAAATAAGAATGTTAACACATTAACCACTTTATTGCCTTGACTTGTTTTCTTATTTTCTCCTAATTGTTTCCTAACCTTCCCATACGGTTTCAACGAATTATCACACTTTTTCTAGTATGAACTGTGCACCAACAACACAGCAGGTTTAAACATGGCTCCATCTGCGCCTAATGATAAAAATTCATCTAACGCTCTTTCTTTTATCGAGTTTATATTAATTGTTGCTGCCTTGATGGCACTTAACGCCCTAGCAATTGATACCATGTTGCCTGCACTTCCCCAGATGGGCGAAGCATTAAACGTAATACACGAGAATGACCGACAGCTCATTATCACTGCATATCTCATTGGTATGGCAGCTGCATCACTACTGTTCGGACCACTATCAGATGCCGTTGGCCGCAGAAAACTGCTGATTATTGGCTTGCTTATCTATAGCTTGGGAGGAATTCTATCTATTTTTGCCACAGACTACGAGCATATGCTGGCAGCGCGAGTGCTTCAAGGTATAGGTGCAGCTTCACCACGCGTTCTAACAATATCCATGGTACGCGATTGGTATTCTGGCCGTGATATGGGCAGGGTTATGTCATTAGCAATGATGATTTTTATGGCAGTTCCCATAATTGCCCCCTCAATTGGGCAGTTAATATTGCTAATGGCCCCATGGCGCGCAATCTTCATCGTCCTAACTTCGTTTGGTGTTCTTTTACTTATATGGCTGCAATTCCGCCTACCAGAAAGTCTACCACCTGAAAAGCGTAATAAATTCAACCTTAAAACTATATATTATGCCTATAAAAAGGTGATTGTAACACCAATTAGCTTTGGTTACATGCTCGCCATTTCCCTAATCATGGGAGCTTTGTTTGGCTTTATTAATTCAATTCAGCAGATCATGGTCGATATATTCGATATGGGAAAAGCATTTCCAATTATCTTTGCGGGCATCGCGGTGACTATGTCTCTGGCCGCTTATCTAAATGCCACCTTAGTTCGGAAAATTGGTATGCGAAAGCTTGCCCACGGTGCCCTATTAATGTTCACGCTCTGCGCATTGATCAACAGTTTCCTAGCCTACAGTGGCCATCAAACCATAGTAACTTTTGTTATCCTTCAAGCACTCACAATGTTCTTCTTTGGTTTTGTGGGGAGTAACTGTAATGCCATGGCTATGGATCCAATTGGCGATATCGCCGGCACAGCCTCTTCGCTAATTGTATTCTTCACCACACTTGTTGGCGCATTAATTGGCGCTGCTATCGGTGCAAGTTTCAATGACACCACAATTCCGTTAACATTAGGCAGCGCTGTGCTTGGCTCTCTTGCTGTGATTGTCGTTTACTTCACAGAAGGACAACGCCTCTTCACACCAAAACACGACGACGACTAACGCAAAAAGGGGGCAACTGCCCCCAATTATTGAAAGTCTCGTATGTGAATTTCACTTGGACTTACTCTGCAGCTTGAGCCGCATTTTTAGGTTGTACTTCAACAGCGTAATCTTCAACCAGCTGTTTAACAATGTCACCAACAACAAAATTATAAGGTCCAATTTCGCTCACTGGTGTCACTTCAGCAGCCGTACCCGTTAAGAAACACTGCTCAAAGTCGGCGAGCTCTTCAGGTTTAATCACACGTTCAATCACTTCAATGCCGCGTGCTTTCGCAAGCCCGATAACAGAGCGCCGTGTGATACCGTCAAGGAAACAGTCAGGTTTAGGCGTGTGGATTTTGCCATCCTTGACAAAAAACACATTGGCACCTGTCGCTTCAGCAACATCGCCTTTGTAATCCAACATCAATGCGTCGGTATAGCCTTTAGCCTCAGCCGCATGTTTGGAAATCGTACAAATCATATATAGGCCGGCCGCTTTTGCCCGAAATGGTATAGTTGCCGGGTCTGGACGGCGGTAGGTTGCCATATCCAGACGAATACCTTTTAGCTTTTCTTCCGGAGAGAAATAGCTAGGCCACTCCCAAGCAGCAATTGCCAGATGAATTGTGTTTTTCTGCGCGGCAATACCCATTGCTTCACTACCGCGCCAAGCCACAGGGCGGAAATAGGCATCCACAAGTCCCTGCTCTTTCATGAGCAACTCACAAGCGCTATTTATTTCTTCAACGCTGTAGGGAATTTCAAAGCCCAACTCTCTTGCAGAGAACAACAATCGCTCTGTATGCTCTTGCAGCCTATAAATTTTCCCACCATATGCGCGCTGTCCCTCAAATACCGAGCTGGCATAATGAAGGCCGTGCGAAAGCACATGCACCTTCGCCTCAGCCCAAGGAACCAACTTTCCATCATACCAAATTACACCATCGCGCTGGTCAAAAGGGATACCCGCCATAACCTGTCTCTTTCCAAAAATGGCGAACAATTCACAGTGTCTATCAAGCATGAGCCGACAAACATGGCCTGTTCAACTGAAAACTGATAATAGATAGTCAGTGTCACTGTCCTAATAAATCGGCAAGAGACACAAACCCAACAGTGCAAATGAAGCAGAGTACAGAATGGTAATAATCGAAAACCTAATCTGTAATAATTATTGTTTCATTGCGCCGTTAACACCATATAGGTAACAACTTTGCAAAAATAAGTCAACATAGCTTACCCATTTTTTGAGGGATAGTTTTGTGGCATAAACTGGAGAACCCATGGGCATGGTAAAGGCCGAAAGTGAAAAGCCTCGATTTGATCTCATTGAATTGCTGTTCTTTGCTTATCGCGACTTCACAAGTGACCCAGATATACTGCTCGATAAAATAGGGTACGGCCGTGCACATCACAGAATTTTGCACTTTGTGCATCGTAACCCCGGTTTACGTGTTTCAGATTTGCTCAATATTTTGGGAATCACCAAGCAAAGCTTAGGAAGGGTCCTCAAGCAACTGGTTGATGATGGCTATATCACGCAAGAACCTGGCCAGTTAGATCGAAGAGAGCGCTTACTATACACAACAGATAAAGGAAACGGGCTTTGTACCGGCTTATCAAAGTTGCAAACACAGCGCATCAATGAAACCATAGCGTTAATGCCAGAAGGCAGCGATGAAACCATAAAGCAATTTCTATATCTCATGATTAATGAGGACCAACGCAATTTGGTTGCTAAAATGATTGCAAGTAGCACAGCGGGGGAGAATTAAAGTGAATGCAGCAACACCACCTGAAGATAATGCCCCGCATCTCCTATTGATTGACGACGACAGCCGCATCCGCGACCTTCTAAAGCGATTTCTGGGCGAAAATGGTTTTCGGGTTACAGCTGCGGCAGATGCAGCAGAAGCACGGCGCCGCATGAAAGGCTTGGAGTTCGACCTTCTTATTTTAGACGTTATGATGCCGGGAGAAAGCGGTTTAGAACTTGCCAAGGATTTAAGACAAAAAAGTGCAATACCCATACTCATGCTCACAGCCCGCTCTGAAACAGAAGATAGAATCAGCGGCCTGGAAGCCGGTGTCGATGACTATGTTGCCAAACCTTTTGAGCCCCGAGAACTGCTCCTACGCATATCGGCAATTCTCCGCCGTGGCGGCCCTCGCTCAACAGCTAAACCCCAAGCAATGAATTTCGGGCCCTTTCGTTATAACCCAGAGCGCGGCGAGCTAAAAAAGGATGAAGAGCACATTCGCCTTACGGATAGGGAAAAGCAAATCCTGAACCTGTTCGCTCAAAACATGGGACAAACAGTTGCCAGAGAAGACTTGGTGGGTGCAGATAACACCCAAGGCGAACGCACAGTCGATGTACAGGTCAACCGCCTGCGTCGAAAGCTGGAAGATGACCCGAGCAACCCGCTTTATCTACAAACAGTCCGTGGTATCGGATATCGCTTAATTACCGATAATTAATTGCAAAGCAGGCACAAGGTGACTTAGGGAAGATATAATGCCCCATCAGATACGCTCCCCTAAATTTTTTGAAAGGATGCATAATAGTCTCAAGCGGCTTTGGAAAAGTATTCTCCCGCCCTTAAATGCAATCCACTCAAAAATAGAACCTATACTTAGCCTCTTATTAAAGCCTTACCATAGTGCAACAAAATGGTTGCACGCCCACCTACCCAAAGGTCTTTATTCGCGATCTTTGCTTATTATCATAATACCTATGGTGTTACTGCAGTCGTTTTTGGCCTTCGCCTTTTTGGAGCGCCACTACGATCTAGTCACCCGAAGGCTATCAGAGGCTGTTGTAAGAGAAATAAGAGCTATCGTCGAGGTTGCCGAAACCTATCCGCAAGATGCCGATTTTAAACAACTCCGTACACTTGCCTCGCAGGCTTTAAATCTCACAGTCTCGGTATTGCCGAAAGAGCCATTGCCACCGCCAAAGCCAAAACCTTTTTTTGACTTGGTAGACCGTTATATGAGTTCCCAAATCGCAGTCACAATCAAGAAACCATTCTGGATTGACACGATTGGCAACTCGCGCTTTGTTGAAATTCGCATACAGCTCAAAAATCACACACTCAAATTTATTGCTAGACGCTCTCAAGCACACGCCTCCAACTCTCATATCTTTATCGTCTGGATGGTAGCAACCTCAACGGTGTTGGTTACTATCGCCATATTGTTTCTGCGCAATCAAATCCGCCCTGTCATTGAGCTTGCCGATGCTGCCGAAAGCTATGGTAAAGGGCGCATTGTCAAAGAATTTCGCCCTCATGGAGCAAGAGAGGTTAGACGAGCAACACTCGCATTTTTAGATATGCGGCGGCGTATTGAACGACATGTAGAACAACGCACAACAATGTTAGCTGGCGTTAGTCACGATTTACGCACAATCCTCACCCGTTTTCGACTTCAACTTGCGTTATTTGACGATTCACCGGAGGTGGCAGCATTACGCCGTGATGTTGATGAAATGAGCCGGATGTTAGAGGACTACTTATCCTTCAGCAAAGGGGATAAACAAGAAATCCCTCAAATGGTTGACGTTTCTTTATTGCTAGAGGACCTGGAAGTAGAGGCCGAAGTTGTTGGCGCGGACGTCTCCTCAAAATTCGAAGGTGACCCACTTGTCATGTTGAAAGGCCAATCATTTCGCCGCTGCTTACTCAACTTGATCTCAAATGCCGCCCGGCATGGCAAAACAGTTAGAATGATGGGCAATAGAACCCCAGATTGGCTAGTGGTCACGATTGACGACGATGGTCCGGGAATTTCTCCCGAAGAACGCGAAAATGTTTTCCGCCCCTTTTACCGCATAGACAGCTCAAGGAACCAAGACAGTTCCGGTTCTGGGCTTGGTCTATCCATTGCAAGAGATGTTGTGCGCGGCCATGGCGGAGAAATTTTCCTACGCGAAAGCCCAATGGGGGGACTGCGGGTCCGCGTACGTATCCCAATTTAGCAATAGGGCAATTATTGCAACCGCTTAGTGCAGGCGAGCGCCTAAGGGTGCGTCTTTTGCGACTCCGGCAAGCACAATCTCCCCACCTTCATCGCGAACACCTAATACCAGTACCTCTGACATAAAACTGCCTATTTGGCGGGGTGGAAAATTAACGACTGCGAGCACCTGCTGCCCCACAAGCGCTTCCATACTGTAATTACCTGTAATTTGCGCCGAAGACTTTTTCAGCCCGATTTCAGCACCAAAATCAATGAGCAATTTATAAGCGGGTTTACGCGCTTCTGGAAACGCATTCACTTCAATTATTTTTCCAAGGCGAATATCAAGCTTTAAAAAATCTTCAATAGTTGCACTCATTCAAACACCACATCTCAAAACATCTCTAAGGCAGTCAGGATGCATATTGACCACCTCTCATCAAGCCATTGCATCTCAATTAGGCAGTGCGCGATCGCCGACACCTTTTGAAAGCCGCAAGGGGTGACTGGCGAACGAAACAATCAACCCGCTTTGCCAGCGGTCCAATTTGTTTTTCTAGCTTATCAGCACGAGACAACCAAACGCCACCCTCTCGCAACATACGGTCCATTTCCGCCATGGATTTTGCATTATTCCCGTCCTCCTCCTTCAACCATTGCCGTACGACGCGGTTGAAACCGACCATCAGCGCTCGTGCCATTGCTTGCCGCCGAAAACCAGACACCTCGATACCGGCCCCTGCCATCATCCAAAACATCGAGCTACTTTGTAAACTCATCAGACGACAAGCAAGAAAAGGTTCGCATCGAGCTTCCCTACAAATATTGGCAAATGCCTTGCGATATTTCTCCATAATATCAAGCCGTGTCATCAAAACATCAAACAAACGTTCTCTTGCAGGCTCCTCTGCCATATCACTATCAATATTCGCGAGAACCTCTTGATCCACTTTATGTAAGAATGCACTAAGTAACTCATCACGACTACGATAACAGGTATGTACTTCAGCTAAGCTCATCTCGCAGCGCTGCGCAATATCGCTAAATTGTATTTCAGTATAATTCACTTCGCCCATCACATTTATAAAGTGATTAAGAACTTTCTGCTTGGTCTTTTCGGTGGGCATTGGCATTCCTCCTTAAGCTTGCGCAGTATGAATTATTCTAGGCTACAATAAATCTAAGACTAACTAAACCCAATAATCTCTAAATCAATCAATAAGAAGTATCAGTACAATCAAAAGTGCAAAAAGGGGAAGGCATCCCCTTCCCCTTAACATATTCATAAATCGGCATAACAATCATTATGCACGAGAAAAACAAAACCTCTACGCCAACTCTTTTGCGCGTTGGGCAGCAGCTGCAACGGCTGCATTCATCAATGGCTGCATACCATCTTCAGCCATAAGCGCAGCAAGTGCAGCAGCCGTTGTTCCACCTGGTGACGTCACATTTTTGCGCAATGTCTCGGCGCTGAGCTCTGATTGGTGTAACAACTCACCAGCACCACTCACCGTTCCGCGGGCTAATTCTGCCGCCAACTCAGGAGGCAAACCAAGCTGTTCTCCCGCTTTTGCCAGGCACTCACACATATAAAACAAATATGCAGGTCCAGAACCACTCACGGCAGTGACGAAGTCAATCTGTTCTTCCAGATCAACCCAATGAAACGAACCAACAGCTTGTAAAAGTGTTTCGCTCAATGCCTTTTGTTCCGCGCTCACTTGCGAACTGGCGAAACCACCGGTCACCCCGCGCCCAACTTGCGCAGGTGTATTCGGCATGGCGCGAACAACCGGCTGTTCCGCACCAAAGACATCTTTAAAAGTTGCTATTGATGTCCCAGCAGCAATAGAAACGATAAGTGTTTCTTCATCTACATAAGGCTTAAGACCATTCAAAACCGTAGCCATCATTTGTGGTTTTACGGCCACTAACAACACACCAGCTTTCACATGAGCAAGTGGTTCACAGGCATGACGCAACTGGTACCGCTCTACCAGCTCTGCCATTTCAGGGCTCAAATTCGGATCTTGCACAATAACCGCATTGTTGCTCAATCCATCAGCCAGCCAGCCCGACAGCATTGCACCGCCCATTTTGCCAGCGCCAACAAGCACCAACGGTTTTTCTTCAGTTAAATTCATGCTTCGCCTGCAGTCTCGAATAATGCCGTTTCCATTGCCTCTGATGCAGTTTTCCCTGCCCAGACAACAAACTGAAAGGCTTGGTAGTAACGTTCACAAGTGTCGAGTGAATTAGAAAACAAGACTTCGATTTGCTGGCCTGTTGCCTCAGCCCCGCCCGCCAAAAGCAGCGATTGGCGAAAAAGTACCGCACCATCACGCGTCCATAAATCAAAGTGCCCCATCCATAGCTGCTCGTTAATAGCAGCAATAAGCGTCAGGATTTCCATTTTACGGGCACTAGGCACCTTCAAGTCAAACGCACTGGACATATGTAACGCTTCTAGCTCTTCCAGCCAAGAAAAGGTTACATGGTAATCACACCACTTACCGGAAACACTTATTGAAATTTCATCATCGCTAAAGCGCTCGAACGACCAGTCGTTAACAGCGGCAATACTTTCAATGGTATCCACCGGGTTCAAGGAAGACTGCTCTAGTTCTAAATCAATGAGGCTCATCGCCGGTCCTCTCTCAATGATGATGCAAACCAAAATGCTGCAGACAGCATAACTCAGACATTTGCGGAACCAGACACTAACCGTGCTCTTGTAGGCACTACCACAGCAAAACAAAAACTAAGCCGTAAGCTGCAACCCGAATCCTTGTTTTGCGTTCAATATAAAGCGAACCAAGGTGCTCGTGATACACAGCAGGCAAGGCAAACAGCACGATTTATGTGGACGACAGCCAATCGCCCACAGAATTTTCAAACCAATAACCTCTGGCCCGTAAGCGCGGCGTTAATCCTCTTTAGGCTCGCTGTTGCTCAAAGATTTTTCCAAGGCAGCCACACGCTGTTCAAGCTCATCAGCCCGATCCATTGCTTTGACTGCAAGCTCTTTCATCGCATCAAACTCATCACGATGAATTAAATCCATATCAGAAATAAACCGCTCAAGCTGAGCTTGGAATGCGGTCTCAACTTCACGCTTGGCCCCTTGTGCCATACCAGCAGCATCATTCATCAGCTTGGCAAATTCATCAAACAGGCGGTTGGGTGACTGGTTCATAATTATCTCCAATTACTCTTTTAACTAGACCTATGGGCTGATACGTCCAAGTTCAAGTGATCAATCCATTATAACGGCGCAAAACAAAAGTCCTGTGAAAAGACAATCAGGTGGAAAGTGCTTCACCAACAAAGAAAACGACATAGTTGACGTTTAATTATTGACGCAAGATGCAGCTATAGTCCACACACATACGATACAACCCTGATAACATTTTTTTCAGGCATTTAATTGCCCTGACTTAATTGGAAAGCGAAAAACCATTCATGCCTTTGTTTGCCATACCGTTTCCTGAAATAGATCCTATACTCATTAGCTTTGGACCTTTTGCAATTCGTTGGTATGCCCTTGCTTATATTGCAGGCATTATGCTGGCATGGCGTTACATAAACAGTATTTTAACAAAGGACACAATATGGCAGCAAATACCCAAGCCGACATCTAAGGAAATTGACGATTTTGTCATATGGGCAACACTGGGAATTGTGCTGGGTGGCCGGTTTGGCTATGTGCTGTTTTATAATCTGCCCTATTACATTGAAAACCCGCTAGAACTCTTGGCTGTCTGGCATGGCGGTATGGCTTTCCATGGTGGTCTTCTAGGCATGATCATAGCTGTAATGCTATTTTCCCGAAAACGTAACTTCTCTGTTTGGACAATGTTTGACCTCGTCGCACTGGCCGCCCCTATAGGTCTATTTTTCGGCCGCATAGCCAACTTCATCAATTCTGAGCTTTGGGGCAAACCAACAACACTCGCTTGGGGCGTTATATTTCCAAATGGCGGCCCGCTGCCACGCCATCCCAGCCAACTTTATGAGGCAGCTCTGGAGGGGCTTCTGTTGTTTGTCGTCCTTTGGCTACTCTCCCATCGCTATAAACTGCTTCAAAAACCGGGCGTTATCGCCGGTAGCTTTGTCATAGGTTATGGCATGGCCAGAACGTTTGTGGAGTTTTTCCGGGTGCCAGATGCACAAATTGGCTACTTAAGTGGCTTTTTAACCATGGGCATGGCACTAAGCCTGCCAATGATTCTTGTGGGCGTAGTCACAGTGATATACGCATCCCAAAAAGCTTCCACTAATAATAACTAAGGATATTTTATCGGAATGCCCGCCACCCAGCCGCTCCTAAAGAAGTTGCAGCAACGAATTGCACTAGAAGGCCCAATTTCCATTGCAACTTACATGGAAATTTGTCTGTCAGACCCCGAACACGGCTACTACATGCAAGCCACACCATTTGGTACGGCTGGGGATTTTATCACGGCCCCTGAAGTCTCCCAGTTATTTGGCGAAATCATCGGTGCTTGGATATTGCAACAATGGCTGGATGATGGCAGCCCGCAGCAAGTCTGCGTAGCAGAAATTGGTCCAGGCCGCGGCACACTCATGAAGGATATGCTGCGTGTTTTCAAACTGCGTCCCGATTTTATGGCGGCCTCCAATATCCATCTGGTAGAAACCAGCCCCAAACTACAACAGGTTCAGAAAAACCGCCTGCAAACCGCTCGTATCAAGTGGTGCCAGCATATTGATGAGCTTCCGCAACAACCTTTGTATTTGGTTGCCAACGAACTGTTCGACGCTCTACCCATCGAGCAATATATCAAGCAAGGATCACAATGGCTCGAACGTGCTGTGGGGTTGAATGCTGAAGGTGAGCTTTGCTTTGGTTTAGGTACAAAAACCTTGCCAAGCCAACAATTACCTTCACACTTACAATCAGCAGTAGATGGAGAAGTCCTTGAAGTTTCTCCACAAAGCCAAGCTATCGCTGCAAAAATAGCCAGTAGAATTCACCAATCCGGAGGCGCAGCTCTGTTGATTGATTACGGCTACACCAAAACCGCTTGCGGCGACACATTTCAGGCCTTGAAACAACATCAATATGTCTCCCCACTTGAGGCACCAGGAGAAGCCGACCTAACAGCACATGTCAACTTTGAAAGCTTGCGAAATAGCGGCACGGCCCAATCTGTGCATTGTCATGGCCCCATAACTCAGGCCAATTTTCTGCTGAACCTAGGCCTCTTGCAACGTGCTGGCCAACTGGGTGCAGGTAAAACGATTGCCGAGCAAACGACCATCCGCCAAGCTGTCGAAAGACTAGCGGCAGACAATGAAATGGGCGACCTTTTCAAGGTATTGGCTTTCACCCAAAGTAACAAGCCTCCCCTTCCCTTTCCGGAATAGACCGCGCATCACAAAACATAAAAAACTATTGGCTTTAATGCGCTTTACTTATTGCACGAAACAAAAAGCTGTTGGGCTACTGGCTTTGCACAATTGACAGAAGGAAAACCGCTGCCAAATATGTAAGGCCAATTCCAAACACACGATGCAAATCAGGTACCGCCAATTAATGTAAAGATTGGCTAAAACAAGAATTAATGCAGTTGATTGCTTCTGCTTTATATTAAGCTGCTTTAAATGGCGTAGCGGTCAGATATTCAAAAGAGGATCATGTGTCACTACCTGTTATATGCGAAGAAAAGTTTTCCAGATCTCCACAAATCCGCCATGGCTTCTTTACAAGGCAAGGCGGCGTGTCAACCGGTATATATGAAAGCCTGAATGTAGGAAGAGGTTCGCACGATAACTCTGAAAACGTTGAGGCAAACCGTGCTCGAATCGCGACCTATCTGGGCGTTTCCGCCAACCATCTGCTTACAAGCTATCAAGTTCACTCCAGTGATGTCGCTATTGTTTCAACGCCATTTACAAATGAGCCTCCCAAACTGGATGCACTTGCTACCAACACACCGGGTATTGCACTAGGTGTTTTAACCGCTGATTGTGGGCCAGTGCTTTTTGCCGACCCTAAAGCAGGGGTCATTGCTGCCGCCCATGCTGGCTGGAAAGGAGCACTCGGCGGAATTTTGCAAGCAACAATCGAGAAAATGCAACAACTCGGCGCACATAGGCACAATATTATTGCAACCCTGGGCCCCACAATTTCAGGTAGGAATTATGAGGTCGGACCGGAGTTCCAACAAAAATTCGTTGCTGCCTCCTCTCATAATAAGCGTTTTTTCAATCAATCAAATAACGCTGGTCATTTCATGTTTGATTTACCAGCCTACATAATAGAACAGCTAGAAGCCACAGATATTGCAAGCGCAACCAACATTAACCGTTGCACATATGAAGAAGAACAGCAATTCTTCTCTTATCGACGGTCAACGCACCAAAAACAGCCAGATTATGGTAGGCAAATTTCTGCCATCGCTCTGCAACCATAACAAACGGCTTATGAGAGCGTGACAAGAAGAGTTAAGGAATAAAAAATGGCCCTGCACTTCAGTGAGCAAGAGTTTGAAAACAGGCGTAACGCACTGGATGCCAAGCTAAAAGAACAAAAGCTTGATTGCCTTTTAATCTTTGCGCAAGAAAGCATGTATTGGTTGACTGGTTACGATAGCTTTGGCTTTTGCTTTTTCCAATCTCTGATTTACCGGCCGGGTGAGGAGCCAATTCTCTTAACGCGTTCACCCGACTTAAGGCAGGCCCGACATACCTCTAACATCAAAGACATCCGTGTTTGGGTTGATGTTGCTGGAAAATCAGCGGTTAGTCAGGTCAAAGACATGCTGTTCGAACTTGATTTGCTGGGGGCCAAAATTGGCATCGAATACAACAGCCACGGCCTGAATGCCGCCCAAGGGCGTGAACTAGATAGTTCGCTACGCTCTTTTGCCGATCTGGAAGACAGCTCAAATCTGATACCCTCACTCAGAGTGATTAAGTCTGCCGAAGAGCTCAACTACATACATAAAGCCGCAAGTCTTGCAGATGAAGCCTTCACTGCGGGCCTGGATATCATCGCCCCCGATGTCGAAGAGGGACACATACTTGCCAAAATGCATGCTGTCATGTTCGAAGGTGGTGGCGATTATGCAGCAAATGAGTTTGTTTTAGGTTCCGGGCGTGATGCACTATTATGCCGTCCCAAGTCCGGACGGCGACAGCTATCAGCAAACGATCAACTTACTTTGGAGTTCGCAGGCGTCTATCGACGTTATCATGCAGCCCTCATGCGCACAGTCATCATTGGCAAGCCAACACCGCGCCACCAAGAACTACACGACGCAGCAAGGGCTGCTATTTCTGCCATTGAGCAAAACATGTACCTAGGCAAAACAATGGGTGATCTTTTTGATGCCAACGCCCAAGTGCTCGACAGCAAAGGACTAACAGCTCATCGTATCAGCGTATGTGCGTATTCCTTAGGTGCCAGGTTCGCACCCAGCTGGATGGATGCGCCGTACCTAGCTTATAAGGGGAATACACAGGAGCTCGTAGCCAATATGGTTCTATTTGTCCCGATAATGCTAATGGATTCCGACAGTGAAACAGCGATGACCATAGGCCAAACCTACCTGATTACAGAGGATGGGCCACAATCACTATCAAAGCTTTCCCTCGACCTGCCGGTCAAAGCAGGCTAAAGCTAATAGTTAAGTATTTAAATGAAGCCAGATGACGGCTAAACACGGTAAAAAGCTGCAATGTTTACTCAAAAAACACGCCATTTTTTTTTCCTTTGTCTCACTGCCATTTTCTTGGCTTCATGCGCTGACAATAAACTGCCCACGGCAACTTTAAGCGGGACAATTGAAAACCAGTCAATTCCGCCCAAAATTGCACCAGACCAAGCGACTTTCGCATTTGACCAATTCATGGGAATCCCTGGGTTTATGGGAGATGAATTAGCTGGCTATGTTGCTGAACGCGCTGCCTTTAATCACATTAAACTGGTTCGCCGTATGGGCGCACCATCAAGCTACAGAATCAAAGGCCACCTCACTTCCACGGGTTCAAAAGCCAACACAACTGTATTTTATGTTTTCGATATCTATGACAACAATGGCAAACGTGTACACCGCATTGAAGGGTTAGAGCCAGCAGGCGGCACCGCAACAGGCGACCCTTGGGCGGGAGTATCTAGCGACTCACTTAAACGTATTGCAACCAGGTCAATGGCTTCTCTTAGAGCATGGCTCCACAGCTCTTAGACTTTTGCCTAAACTGGCGGTGAAAATGCCTATATTTCAACCGCCAGAAATAATATTCCCGGCTAAAAAAATCCATAACATTAAGAAACCTGTGTTCAAGCTATTGTCCCTCATGGCTCAGGTTGCTACAACGCGCTCGAAAGCTGCACCTAGTGCTTCTATTCAATAATCAGGTTCCGTCATAAGGAACGTTGTCCCAGCTCTGCCATAGGCAGATATCGTAGCCCAAGAAGGACTTGTGGGTCATGAAAATCATCGCGGGTAACTCCAATCGCGCGCTGGCTGAAGAAATTTCCAAATATCTAGATGTACCGCTGGCCAAGTGCCAGGTCCGTCGTTTTGCTGATCAAGAAATCTATATTGAGATTCAGGAAAACGTACGCGGTGAAGACGTATTTGTGGTTCAGCCAACCAGCTACCCAGCCAATGACCATTTAATGGAACTATTGATTTTGATCGATGCCCTGCGCCGTTCATCTGCACGACGTATTACGGCGGTTGTTCCCTATTTTGGTTATGCAAGGCAAGACCGTAAGCCTGGCCCCAGAACACCAATTTCTGCTAAATTGGTCGCAAACCTCATCACCAATGCCGGTGCAGACCGCGTACTCACCATGGACCTGCACGCCGGCCAGATTCAAGGCTTCTTCGATATCCCAACCGATAACCTCTATGGGGCGCCGGTCATGACACGCGATATCAAAGAGCGCTTCTCCTCTGGTAATGTTATGGTTGTTTCGCCTGACGTCGGTGGCGTTGTCCGCGCCCGTGCCCTCGCCAAGCGTATTGAAGCACCTTTGGCTATCGTCGACAAACGCCGCGACAAACCTGGTGAGTCGGAAGTTATGAACATCATTGGCGATGTAAATGGCTTTGATTGTATCCTGGTTGACGACATCGTTGATTCCGGTGGTACCTTATGTAACGCGGCTGAAGCGCTGCTTAAGTCAGGTGCAAAGTCGGTAACCGCCTACATCACTCACGGCGTGCTTTCTGGTGGTGCCGTTGCCCGTATTTCGGCCTCCAAACTCAAGGAATTGGTCATCACCGATTCCATCGAGCCAACAGCAGCAATTAACGCAGCACCAAATATCCGCACACTTTCTGTAGCCCCGTTGTTAGGTGAAGCTATCAACCGCATCGCGCAAGAGCGCTCGGTTTCCAGCCTGTTCTTCTAGGACACGCTGCAATAATCATTCAAGGCCGGGCATTTTGTCCGGCTTTTTGTTAGGCGCACACCCAAGCCTGCCTACATAAAACGGTTTGTAGCTTCGGCTTCTCACGCCCTGCTGATAAAAACCGCAGTTCACTATCGATTTCCCGCCTTCCCCGCTTGCCCTGACACCCTTTATCAGTTATATCGGCCTCGCACGTCGTCACCCTTGGAGGAGGCGTGCCACACTGGCCGCTCGAAACGCCGATGGATACCATCGCGCCAGCGGCCTTAATTATATGTTTTAGGAGTACGCACCATGGCAAAGAGCTATGAGCTGAAAGCATCTCTACGTGAACGAGTCGGCAAGGGGGCCGCTCGTGCTGCACGCCGCGAAAACCTTGTTCCAGCCGTAATCTACGGTGACAAGAAGCCTGCAGTTGCAATAAACCTGCCTGCAAAAGAAGCCAGCCTGACCCTTCATAAAGGCGGTTTCCTGTCCCAAATCGGTACAATCGATCTGGACGGCGAAAAGGTATCCGTAATCGCTAAAGATTACCACCTGCACCCTGTAAAAGACTTCTTGATGCACGTTGACTTCATGCGCGTTGCAGCTGATGCTCAACTGACTGTTGAGATCCCAGTGAAGTTCGAAAACGAAGCAACCTGCCCAGGCCTGAAGCTTGGCGGTACTTTGAACATCGTTCGTCACACAGTTGAAATGATTGTGCCTGCAAACGCAATCCCAGAAGCAATTGTTGTTGATCTGGCAGAAGCCGGTCTTGGTTCTTCCCAGCACATTTCTGCAGTAACCCTGCCAGAAGGCTGTAAGCCAACCATCACTGACCGCGACTTCACCATCTCCACCATTGCAACACCTGGTGGCGCACAAGCGACTGAAGAAGAAGCTGAAGGCGAAGAATAAGATTTGTTGCTGACGTAAATCGGGTCTGGGAGACCGGAAGATGAAGCTATTTGTCGGCCTTGGGAACCCGGGCTCGAAATACGAAAACAACAGACACAATATTGGCTTTATGGCGGTAGATGAAATTCATCGCCGCCATAGCTGCTTTAGCCCTTGGCGCGCCCGCTTTCAGGCACAAATATCTGAAGGTGTCTTGGGCGGCGAAAAAGTGCTGCTTGTTAAACCGCAAACATTCATGAACGAATCCGGCCGCGCCATTGGCGAAGCCATGCGCTTTTACAAGCAGCAACCGCAAGATATCTACGTCCTCTACGACGATCTCGATTTGGTTCCCGGTAAGTTCAAGGTTAAAGCAGGTGGCGGTCATGGCGGCCACAATGGCTTGCGCTCGACAACCGCCCATATTGGCGACCAGTACAAAAGGCTGCGTTTGGGCATCGGTCACCCCGGTCACAAGGATGCCGTTCATCGTTGGGTACTTGGTGACTTTGCTAAGGCTGACTATGCATGGTCTGCCCCTTTGCTTGAGGCTATTGCCCAGCATGTAGAGCTGCTTGCCAAAGGGATGGACAGCCAGTTTGCGAACAAGGTGACACTCACCATTCGCGGCGAAGCTCCACAAAAATCCAAACAGACAGGCAAAACGCCCCATAAAGACAAAGAAACCGAATCTGCTGTAAAACCGACAGATTCCACCGCCGCAAAGGCTGCAAAACAAGAAGCAACTTCAAACAAAGGTCCGCTCGCCTCAGGGCTTGAGCGGTTATTCGGCTCGAAAGGATAATCACCCATGGGTTTTCAATGTGGCATCGTTGGCTTGCCCAATGTTGGTAAATCAACACTGTTTAACGCCCTTACCAAAACAGCAGCTGCACAAGCGGCCAACTACCCGTTTTGTACCATTGAACCCAACACTGGTGATGTGGCTGTTCCAGACCCGCGCCAAAACAAAATTGCCGGTATTGCAGGCTCTAAGGAAATCATCCCGACCCGCCTGACCTTCGTTGACATCGCTGGTCTTGTTCGCGGCGCTTCAAAAGGTGAAGGTCTTGGCAACCAGTTCTTGGCCAACATCCGCGAAGTAGACGCCATTGCTCACGTACTGCGTTGCTTTGAAGATAGCGACATCACCCACGTGGACGGTAAGGTCGACCCGATTGCCGATGCCGAGACCGTTGAAACCGAGCTGATGGTTTCCGATATGGAAAGCTTGGAAAAACGCATCTCCCCGTTGCAAAAGAAAGCGAAATCAGGCGACAAGGAAGCCAAGGCCCAATTACCGATCATGGAAGCGGCACTGGCGATTTTGCAAGAAGGCAAGCCGGTACGCATGCTGGAACTGGCCGATGAAGAAGAACTCCGCCAATTGCGCCTGCTCAACCTTCTCACCTCCAAACCGGTTCTCTATGTTTGTAACGTGGAAGAAGACGCGGCAGGCACAGGCAACGAGCTCTCTCAAAAAGTGGCAGAAATGGCCGCCGAGCAAGGCAACGCCCATGTGGTTATCTCAGCTGCAATCGAAGCAGAAATCGCCCAGCTGGACGCTGAAGAAGCACAAGAATACATGGCCGACATGGGGCTGGAGGAGCCGGGCCTCGATCGCTTGATCCGCGCCGGTTACAACCTGCTCGAGCTGATCACCTATTTCACCGCTGGCCCTAAAGAAACCCGCGCTTGGACCATCACCAAAGGCACCAAAGCACCACAAGCGGCAGGTGTTATCCATAGTGATTTTGAACGCGGCTTTATCCGCGCCCAAACTATTGCCTATGATGATTACGTCACCTTGGGCGGTGAAGTTGCCGCTAAAGACGCCGGTAAAGCTCGCGATGAAGGCAAAGAATACATTGTACAAGATGGCGACATCATGCTGTTCAAGTTCAATACCTAAGCAATTTCATCTAAAAACACAAAAGCCCTCGCAAACTGCGGGGGCTTTTTCGTTGATACAGCAAAACGAAGATAAGCGAATATAAGTCTCTCAGCTATATATCCAACACCACCAACTCACTTGGCACATCCTCTTCCAGTACCGCGACCTCTAAGGACTGGAGCCCGTTCTTTTTTAATAATGCCTCAGCTTGAGCGCCCAAACTACAATCTGTAACCAATACGCTAGCATCCCGCACATGCCCGGCACAAAACCAGCTCTGAGAACCTATCTTGGCAGCATGACAAAGAACAATAGTTTGCTTGGCGCACTGCATCATGACTTTAACAAGCTGTGCGCTCTCTTCCCGATAGTACATGAGTTCCCCTTCTGCATTAATGGCAGTCGGCGATAGCACGACAACATCAAGATCACGGCTTTCAAAATGCGCCAATGCTTGCAGGCCAACCACACCGGCCCCATCGCATAGCATTGTACCACCGCTCATGTGAACAGATATACCAGAACTGTTGCGCATCAGTGCAGCACCAACGGGATAAAAATTCGTGTGCACTTCCAATGGACTAATACTAGCAAGTCTTTCGGCAAATAATGTAAGCGTACTGCCTGCCTCAATACCGACTTTCATACCGGCTTGAATATGCTGCATTGCTTCGCGCGCTATATTGAATTTTTCCAAATGATGTGAGCGCATCCTTTGCAGATAGCCTTGCTCAACTCTCGGGCTATGATGAAACATCACCCGATCGATGATCTTAATATCACCCCCTTTTGCCAGCTCCTGTGAAAGCGCGAGGATATTTTCCTCTGGGGTTTCGAGCAATTCCGCTGCAAATTCAATAGGTACTTTGCTAAGGCGTTCCACGAGTTTTGCAAGCTCAACAGCTTCTGGTAAGTCTGTTATTCTTTTTCCAGTTACCATAATGCTTACAGCTCACTTATATTAATAACTATAGACCCATAAATTGGCGATGATCACCTATAATAACGACAAATGATGAGCATTCACTCACGGGTGTAGATAGACAACACAGCAGATCTGCAGAACGATTACAACTTAGAGCTGAAGTATCACAGCTTCATAATTACCGGCTCGTCAAAGCCCAAATAAGTGCGCGCAACAATTCGCAGATCAGACCAATTATAAGGCCCGCGAACCTTGCCTAACACTGGAGTCAGCCCCAAAATGATAAATAAATTAAATAATTTCATCCGTTATATGAAATAGTAATTTCTTTCAGGACACAAAATGCGAACTAAAGCGCTTTGGCAAAAATTATTTCATCGTGAATTGGTATGCCATGCAATCCTGTTGCCGGAATTTCTGGCTTAAGTAAACGCTCTCTGTCAATAACACCTTGCACAACTTTCTCTAACCTGAAACCGCGACGCTGATAAAACCGGAAAGCATCAAGATTATCGTTAGAAGTGCGTACCATTAACCGCTTGATACCGCGCTTTAACGCAGAATCACTTACGCGATCGAGTAGCTTACTGCCAATCCCCCCCCAGCGCTGCAGGCTGTCTAGCGTGAGTATCTCCCACTCATTATCTCGCTTGATAACAGTGACCATACCGACAACATCATTCCCATCAAATGCCAGATAACCCGGCAGTGTCGATGCATCAACCATCTCGTCTTCAATCAATATTTGCGGACTGGTCCAACGGCGAACCAACAAATCTGTTACAGCTCTATGATCTGAGCTTTCAATTTCCCGTAATGTTACAGCCATGAAAATTCCTCAGTTTTTTGATAGTGCATAAGCAACCTATCACAATCAATCGAGTAAAAAACGCTTTTGTGCTTCAGTTCGTGCTTGCCAGCCCACCCGTTCCAGCTCCGGTGTGTCATGAGGACGAGCATCTTTTCCCACGCATAAGTAGGCAACCAACTTCCATGAATCTGGCACTTGTAAAGCTTCCTGTACCTCCACAGGATCCAAAATAGAAACCCATCCAACACCAATTTCAAAAGCACGCGCAGCAAGCCAAAAATTGTAAATAGCCATAACACATGAATACGCCAGTGTTTCGGGCATGGTTTGCCGCCCTAAACCTGCACCTTGGCTGCATGCCTCATCGCAAAAAACAGCAAAATGCTCAGGCGCTTCTTTTAATCCTGATAGCTTGAGCTTGGCATATAATGCTGCCTGCTCACCTTCATAGCCTTGCAACGCTTGTTCATTGGACTTTAAGAAGCTCTGCTGTATTTGCACGCGCTTTTGCGCATCACTCACCTGCACAAAACGCCAAGGCTGGCTGTTACCAACCGAGGGAGCCATATCGGCGAACTTGCATATTTGCTCCAATATTTGCCGATCAACAGGAGTGGTTTTAAAGTGCCTCACATCCCGGCGCCAAGCGAGCAGCTCATGAAACTGCTCGATAAACGTATCATCAAATTTTGGCATCCTGTGTTTTGGATCAATGCTCAATGGCCGTCGAACTCCACCAAGGTACGTACTGGCACTCCCAACGCTGTAATCTTATCTTTGCCTCTAAGCTCAGGCAGATCAATCACAAAACAGGCAGCAACAACTTCTGCACCCGCTTGCTGCAACAACTTCACAGCCGCTTCGGCAGTACCACCCGTGGCAATTAAATCATCAACAACAACAACTTTCTGGCCGGGCTTTACCGCGTCACGATGGATCTCGATAATATCGGTGCCGTACTCAAGCTCGTATTCCATTTGCATGGTTTCACAAGGCAGCTTACCTTTTTTCCGTACTGGCAAAAAACCCGCATCAATCTGATGCGCCAAAGCGCCGCCCAAAATAAAGCCGCGGGCTTCTATACCGGCAACCAAATCAATCGGCTCATTCACCCAAGGGGCAACAAGTGCATCAATTGTATCCCGCAAACCCTCTGCATCCAGTAATAAAGTGGTAATATCGCGAAAGATAATACCCTCCTTAGGAAAGTCTGGAATACTGCGAATAACTCTAGCAAGTTTCGCGGAGATATTTTGTGCACTCACGTTATCACCTTTTACTCAAAAAAAAGGACGCCTATAAACGCAGCGTCACTTGATTTTCATCTCTTGCACACAGACCAGCTAATATAAACAGCTATCTTATGGCACATTTACAAGTTTCCTATCATTTTTTTCTCAAAAGGCGAACCCGCAAAAGAACGATGAGTGCAAATAGCCGCAATTATCATCATAGTTCATGCAGCACCTACAGCACTCTTCCGGCCACAGCATCCAGTTTTGCCAATAATTCAGGACACCGCTTCTCCTCTGCTGTCATGATGGCAAAATCTAGTGCCAATTCACTACCGATAGGACATGGCACAAACAACCGCGAAATACTATTTACCACCCCGTCTACAAGAGCTTGCGCGTGCGCCACATTATCATGCAGCACTTGAATAATACTATTTATATCAACAGAGCCATGCGCAGGATGCCAACTATCGTAGTCGGTTACCATAGCGATACTAGCGTAGGCAATTTCAGCCTCCCGCGCCAATTTTGCCTCCGGCATATTGGTCATGCCAATCACATCACAACCCCACTGGCGATACATCAAACTTTCCGCAAGCGATGAGAACTGTGGCCCCTCCATTGCTAAATAGGTCCCTCCACGCGAATACCGCAATGCTTGTTTCTGGCAAACGTCTTCAACCAAGTCCAATAGTTTGGGCGAAACCGGATCAGCAACCGATACATGCGCCACACAGCCCTTACCAAAAAAGCTTTTCTCTCGGTTAATGGTGCGGTCAATAAACTGGTCAACCAGCACAAATGTGCCAGGATCCAATTCTTCTTTTAGCGAACCGACCGCAGATATGGATATAAGGTCCGTAACACCGGCACGTTTCATCACATCAATATTCGCCCGGTAATTAATGGAGGACGGGCTGTGCACATGTCCACGCCCATGACGGGGCATAAACACCACTTTCAAATCATTAGCATAACCGATTTTCACGGCATCAGATGGTTCACCCCATGGGCTATCGATATGCACCCACTGCGCTTCTTTAAGCACAGCAATATTATAAAGACCCGAGCCACCGATAATACCCAGTACCGTTTCCATATTCCAACCATCCTTACCAAATATAAGCATAAAAAAAGGGCCGCCAAAGCGACCCTTTTACTATTCACAGTTGTCGATCAATGATCAACATTTTTCCAAATTTTCCGCTTGGAGAAATAGAGCAAGCTGGCAAAGATGACCAGGAAGCTCAGGACACCAAGTCCCATTCTCTTACGCTGCTCAAGCTTTGGTTCCGCTGTCCACATCAAGAATGCAGAAACATCGCGTGCATATTGATCCACAGTCATTGGAGTGCCGTCAGTATACTCCACAATCTCGTCGGAAAGCGGTGGTGCCATAGCAATACCGCCACCTGTTAGGTGTCCGCCGTTACATTCAGCTGGTAGCGAACCACCAATAAACTTCGGATTGTAGTAGTTGTCTTGTTCACCGGCACAGGCAGGAAACTCTTCTTTATAACCTGTCAAAAGATTATAAATATAGTCTGGTCCGCCCTCTTGATACTGTGTGAACACGTCGCTGAGAATCTTCCAGCCACGGCCGGTACCACGTGCTTTAGCGATCAAAGAAAGGTCAGGTGGGTATGCCCCGCCATTAGAAACCTTTGCTTCTTCCACATTAGCAAAAGGCGAAGGAAAACGGTCAAACGGCTTAGCAGGACGCTCGAACATTTCGCCATCACTATTTGGCCCGTCCGTCACTTCATATTCGGCAGCCAAAGCTTTCACTTCATCAACACTAAAGCCCGGACCACCTTCTTCAGCAAGGTTACGGAACGAAAGATAGTGCATGGAGTGACAAGAAGAACAAACTTCCTGGTAAATCTTAAAGCCACGTTGCAACTGCGCTTTGTCATACTGACCAAACGGACCGGAGAACGACCAGCTTTGCTCATCAATATGAGGCGCATCGCCAGATGCTAGAGCAGGTGAACCTGCAAGCACACCACAAGCCAGCGCAGCAATTCCGGCAGTTTTAAACAATTTAAAAGTCATTGTCTCTTCTCCGCCCTTAGTGCGCCTTGCCCGAGGCAAGTACATCGTCGTTAATGGAAGCCGGTAATGGCCGCGTTTTTTCCATTTTGCCAAGCAATGGCAAAACCACTAGGAAATGCGCAAAGTACAAAACTGTACAAATACGAGATGCAGTAACAAACCAGCCTTCAGCCGGTTGACCACCAAGCCAACCAAGGAAGAACACGTTGACTGCAAACAGGAACACGAACCAGCGATAAATCGGGCGGAACTTGGCAGAACGGACCTTGGATGTATCGAGCCATGGCAGTACAAACAAAATAGCAATCGCACCAAACATCGCCAACACGCCACCAAGCTTATCCGGAACCGCACGCAAAATTGCATAGAACGGCAAGAAGTACCATTCAGGCACAATGTGCGCTGGGGTTACCATCGGGTTCGCCTCGATGTAGTTATCAGGGTGACCCATAAAGTTTGGAAGGTAGAATGTGAACCAGGCAAAGAAGATGAAGAACACGATGATCGCGAACAAATCCTTAACCGTATAATACGGGTGGAAAGGAACAGTATCTTTTTCACTCTTCGGATCAACACCAGCTGGGTTGTTATTACCTGTGGTGTGGAATGCCCAGATATGCAGCAAAATAATGCCAATTAACACAAATGGCAGCAAATAGTGCAACGAGAAGAAACGGTTCAAGGTCGGGTTACCAACAGAGAAACCACCCCACAGCCATGTTGTTATATGCTCACCAACAACAGGTAGTGCTGAGAACAGGTTGGTAATAACAGTCGCACCCCACAAGGACATTTGCCCCCATGGCAGCACGTAGCCCATAAAGGCTGTTGCCATCATAACCAGGAAGATCAAAACACCCAAAATCCATGAGATTTCACGTGGCGCTTTATACGAGCCATAATACAAACCACGCAGAATGTGGATGTAGACAGCAATAAAGAAGAACGATGCACCATTGGCGTGCAGGTAACGGACCAACCACCCGTAATTCACATCACGCATGATATGCTCAACAGAGGCAAATGCCAATGTCTCATGCGGTGTGTAGTGCATCACCAGTACAATACCGGTGATAATCTGTGCAACCAGCACAGCAAAAGCGATACCACCAAAGGTCCACCAGTAATTGAGGTTCTTTGGGGTCGGAAAATCAACAAAGCTCCCGCGAATAAGCGAGATCACCGGCAAACGGGCTTCAAGCCATTTGGCAGGTGCGCTTTGTGGTACATATTGGGAATGCCCAGACATAATAGCCTCCTGTAATGACCGGCCTAGCCGATTTTGATGGTTTCGTCGCTGACGAACTGGAATGGTGGAATCAGCATATTCTCAGGGGCAGGACCCTTACGAATACGCCCTGCTGTATCATAGTGCGAACCATGACAAGGGCAGAACCAGCCACCAAAGTCACCTTCTTCACCAAGTGGCACACAGCCAAGGTGTGTACAAACACCAACCATAACCAACCAAGCTTCCTTGCCAACTGCCGAGCGGTTCACATCCGTAGCAGCCGCATTCGCTTCAAGGTTCAGGTTGCGTGCAATGGGGTCTGGCAAGTCTTCAGGTTTTACAGCCTTCGCTTCTGAAACTTCTTTTTCAGTACGTTGACGAATGAAAACCGGCTTACCACGCCACTTCACAGTGATGGACTGCCCAACTTCAATGGCAGAGATGTCAACCTCAATCGATGCCAAAGCCAGTGCCGAAGCATCTGGATTCATTTGGTCAATAAAGGGCCAAGCAACAGCGCCAACGCCAACAGCGCCTACAGCGCCTGTTGCAAGGTATAGAAAATCGCGGCGAGACGGTTCTGCCGTGTTCGTGTGTTCCAAGGTCGCGTCCTCTCGAAACATGATTGAACTGGATTCACCTACCGAGCCCGTCCCCCGCGTCTACCCAACTGTAAATAGGGTAAACCGCCCAACAAGCAACGGCTCTGGTGAAACTACGCAAACTACGCAGTTTTATGAGTATCGCCTGAATGACACCAATGGTCGCAGTTGTCCAGTATATCAACTTTTTTCAGGACTTATTGTCGCAGGAAACTAGGGAAAACCGCGTAAAAATCGGTGGATTAGAAACATTCTATTGCGTTTACAACAAAAACTCTACAACCTTTGATGTATGTGACTTATCGTCTGTTTAAATTTGCATAACCCGTAAAAAACAACTGATTCTATTAAGCTGGAAGTTTCTTACCTTCAGATAGCTATTTACTAAGAAAACCCTTGTAAAATAACATGGGGCCAACGAAGAAATGCCGGCCCCACTTAACTCTACCGTTCAAAAACACTTTTATTCTGCGGCAACGTCAGCCAAAAAACCTCCAGACTGGCGTTGCCAAAGTGAGGCATAAATACCGCCATACCCAAGTAGTTCGTCATGGCTGCCCATTTCCACAATTTCGCCTTTATCCATCACAACCAAACGGTCCATTGCAGCAATGGTCGACAGACGATGGGCGATAGCAATAACAGTCTTCCCCTCCATCAAACTGCTGAAGCTTTCTTGTATTGCTGCCTCGACTTCAGAATCCAAAGCTGATGTTGCTTCATCCAACACCAGAATTGGTGCATTTTTCAGCAATACGCGTGCAATAGCGATCCGTTGGCGCTGCCCGCCAGAAAGCTTAACACCACGCTCACCAACCAGCGTATCAAAACCTTTGCGGCCCTCTTTATCTTCTAGGCCCTCAATGAATTCGAGTGCATGCGCCCTTCTGGCCGCATCGCGCACCTTATCCATATCAGTCTCATCGCTGCCATATACAATGTTTTCGTAAATAGAACGGTGTAACAAAGAGGTATCTTGTGTCACAACGCCAATATGTTCGCGCAAAGATTCCTGCGTTACACTCTTGATATCATTACCATCAATACGAATGGCCCCACCCTCAAGCTCATAGAAACGCAGCAGCAAATTCATCAAGGTGGATTTTCCGGCGCCGGAACGCCCCACTAACCCGATTTTTTCACCGTTTTGCACCTGTAAACTCAAGTTCTCGAGCACACCACTATCTTTGCCATAATGAAAACGCAGATTGTCAAACTCAATCGCCGCTCCCGTTACTTGCAAAGGCTTGGCATCGGGAACATCTTTCACACTAATTGGCTTGGAAAGCATCCCAAGGCCATCTTGCACAGTACCGATGTTTTCAAATAGACCCGCAACTTCCCAAAGAATCCATTGCGACATACCTTGAAAGCGCAGTGCAAGCCCAATAGCAACAGCAATCGCACCCGTGGTGACCAGTGAATTTTGCCACAGCAAAATGGCCGTAATGCCAAGCCCCGCCAATAACAAGCTATTAATAACTGTTAAGGCAACATTGAGCTTGGTCACCAAACGCATTTGCCGGTAAACCGTATCCATAAAGCCATCCATAGAGCCCTTGGCATAGCTTTCTTCATCATGGGCGAGTGAAAACAGTTTAACAGTGGAAATATTCGTGTAAGCATCCACGACGTGCCCGGTCATTATAGAGCGGGCATCGGCTTGCTCTTTAGAAATATCTTTAAGGCGTGGAATAAAATACCACATAACCAAACCATAGGAGACCAGCCATAACACCATGGGCAATGCCAGTGCCCACTCCGACATGGCAAGCAGTGCAATGGCGCTACCAAAGTACACCACCACATATACAAGCAGGTCCACAATCCGCGTCACCACTTCACGAACAGCAATCGCCGATTGCATCACCTTATTGGCAATACGTCCTGCAAAATCGTTATTGAAGAACTCCATAGACTGGCGCAACAAATAACGGTGCGCCCGCCAACGTATCAACATTGGATAATTGCCCACCACGCTTTGGTGAAAAATCATTTCCCAAATTGCGGATAGAACAGGAATAGCAACCAGTATAACCACCCCCATTCCCCAAAGGCTAGCACTGTTGTCTTGCCAGAATGTCTCTTTGTTCCCTGCTTCCAGCCAGTTCACTAGATCACCCATAAAAGAGAAAATCCAGACTTCCAGAATAGCAATCATAGCAGCAAAAACAGAAACGAGCGCCAACAAAGGTGCCAATGGCTTGGTATAAAACCAAATAAACGACCAGTACTTGGCTGGCGGTTGCTCAAGCGGCGCAATCTCAAAAGGATCAACCAGCCGCTCAAAAAAACTAAACATCACCTATCCTCTTAACTCGCAACCCCATCAAAGCCCCTCGCCTTCAAACCGGGCCACATGCATCATGTAGCCCGGGAACCGAGTAGGGTATTATAATGAGCTGCGTTGTCTATGGTACATGCCCGTTATTTTATAAAACGAACTAGCAGCACCACGATAAAACATCGGTACAACGCCAACCCCAACAGCCACACCGCCAACAAAGTTGTAAAACAGCTCATCATAAAAAGCTGCAGCACTGTAAGTTCTTGTACCTATTGTGATTTCTTCCATAGTCACGAAATGGAACCCAACCGCAATCAGCACACATAAAGCGGCAACAACCAGCACCAAGCCAATAAAAAATGCAAATTGCGCTAGTGCAAGCAAAAAGCTAACAGGACGGCGCACAACACGCCCCGCATCCTGATATATGTCAGGTTCATCTTCAACTTTTTCCATATCACGCACAACAGGCGCAAATAAGAATGCCGTAATCATAATATTCTCCAGCAGAGTCAAAATGGGGACAGACCGCAAGCCGCAGTCCGTAATAGGCAGGAACACAACTGTGCCCTTAAGAAAAACCGCGCACGAATGCACTAGGTCCTAGTAATAATAAAGGTAAGAAAAACGCTAGGAGTTAGCGTCGCGGAGCAATGCTGCTGAGCGCACAAATAACATTGCCAAAATGCACATTTAACATCTTTGTCATATGTCGCTCCTTAATTCTCGCATTCAATATCTGGTATCCGGTGAAGATACCGTGAAGGATGTGAGGCTCTTGTCATCAAGAGGTCCATCCAAGCCGCCGAAAAACATATAAACAGCCCAGAGTTGAAATACTAGCTCGAAAAATATGGGGGTTTTAGTTTCGTTCTCACTGTGTCTAAAAAAACACAACACTGTGCATAAAACTTCTAAGAGCTTGCATTCACCACATACCGCTTCCCATAGTTCTATTTCTTTTCCAATGATTTACATATTCATTCCATCAAACGGGTTGTTTTTAAAAACTTATTTATTTACGCCCGAAGCTGTGAACTACTTAAAACAGGAGCAACACATGCCAGATATTGTGCTCTACCAACCTGACATTCCACAAAACACCGGAACAATTCTGCGCCTGGCTGCGTGTATGGATGTCACCGTCCACCTTATCGAACCCGCCGGCTTTCCACTCTCGGACCATGCGCTTAAGCGAGCTGGTATGGACTATATCGAGCGCGCCAAGCTCACCCGCCACATCAGCTGGCAAGCCTTCCGCGACTGGCAATTGGGCACAGGCCGCCGCCTGCTTTTGCTCTCCACCAAGGCAAGCCACACCTACACCGAATTCACTTATCAGCCGGATGATTTACTACTCATGGGGCGCGAAAGTTCAGGCGTACCCGATGAGATTCACGATCTTGCCGACGCGCGGCTGCTCATCCCAATGAAAAATGGTATGCGATCACTCAATATGGCTGTCACAACCGGCATGGTACTTGGCGAGGCCATGCGCCAAACCGGCGGCTTTGATAGCACCTGTGCTTGAAGCAAGCTACACAAAGCAAGCAATGCCCTTTTCATTCATCTAGGCTTGCATACAGGGCAAACGCATGAAGGCGCTATAGGGATTCACTCCATGAATCGAGTGGGTTAGAATCTTCCTCTGTTTAGGAGGGTGGGATTATATTTAAAGATCTACTTACAAGCTTTGGTTAAATTGATGACCCGCGCCAGGTTCGTAAAACGGAATATCGCCTTGAGGATATACTCGCCATAGCAGTATGCGCTGTGTTGGCAGGAGCGGAAAGCTACGAAGATATTGCCGATTATGGCGATTGTAAACGCGAATGGTTGGGACAGTTTCTCTCTCTGCCCAACGGTATTCCCTCACACGATACTTTTCGACGTGTGTTTATGCTTATTGATGCGGAGCATTTTGAGGCCTGCTTTATGGGTCTTCCGCGACGGTGTTGTCACGTTAAGTTTGAACCAAGTTTCAGCTCCTAGCAACGAAATATGACATCTTCCCCGATCAGTTACAAACGCCACCATTTCCCACCGCAGATTATTGCTCATGTTGTTTGGCTCTACCATCGCTTTTCCCTGAGCCTGCGTGAAGTGGAGGAAATGCTGCTGGAGCGCGGTATTGATGTCTCCTATGAAACCGTTCGCCGATGGTGCAATAAGTTTGGGTCGGCTTACAGTCGTCAATTGCGGCGTAAGAAAGCCAGCGCTACTGATGTCTGGCACTTGGATGAAATGGTGATCGTGATCCGTGGTCAGCGCTATTACCTTTGGCGTGCCGTCGACCATGATGGCTATATTCTCGATGAGATTCTTCAAAAACGGTGCAACACCAAGGCTGCGAAGCGTTTGCTGACCCGTCTCTTGAAAAGGCAAGGTGTTGCTCCTAAACGAATGATCACCGACAAACTCGGGTCTTACGGCGCAGCGAAACGCAAGGTCATGCCTGATGTGGAGCACTGGTCACACAAAGGCCTTAACAACCGTGCAGAGAACTCGCATTTGCCCTTGCGAAAACGCGAGCGAACGATGCAAAAGTTCAAATCTGCGGGCCAACTGCAAAGATTTCTCACCGGCTTTTCTGGCATGCGTAACCTCTACGTCGTGCCCCGCGAGCAACGGTGTGCAAACAACATCCGAAAGCACCGCCTCAACAGTTTTGCAAGTGGAAGCAGGCCGCAATGATCGACGTCAGAATTGTGCCTGGAGGAAGGCTTTTGCGATCAAGATCAGGTTAACGCGACAACACCAATTTTTAAGCCTTGCTGTTGCTCCTGATCCAAATGTTTGAGCGTGCCAAGCAGGATGCCCGACTGGTGCAAAAACTTTGCTTCCAGTGCTTCAAAAGCATCTTTGTGCCACCGAAAGTGAGGCCAATCTGATTGTTGCCAATTCCACGACATGAGTTATAAAGCATTGAGCTTTTATGTTGAGACATATCCGGTAGCTTTGAAGTAGTTCCAGCATTCTTTTGGTGTAAAGAGGTCGCATATCTGGCCAAGGGCGTCGATTAACGCATCAAAAGTGCATGCTCGCATGCGCCGCAAGTGGCTTTTGAGCTTCGAGAATGCCATTTCGATTGGATTAAGATCTGGAGAATATGGCGGCAGGAATAGAAACCAGCATTGATGACGTTTGAGTAGCTCGGCAGCACCAGCGACTTTGTGCGTGGATAGATTATCCAGAATAACAGTAGTGCGTGGCGGCAATTGGGGTGCCAGTTGAGTTTCGATGTAAGTTGTGAAGGCATCCCCATCCATAGCGCCTTCAATCACCCAGGGAGCAATCAGCGCGTCACAAGTGAGGCCAGCGATAAATGTCTGGCTGTGCCAACGCCCAAACGGGGCTTTATCAC
>NZ_LLWE01000007.1 GCF_001562055.1 Polycladidibacter stylochi
CATTCACGCTGCACGGGCCGCTTGATCACGGGGCTGCGGGGGAAGATGTGCTTGGCCTTGGCTTTGACATCATCGCAACCGATGGCGATGGCGACCAGGCACGGGCTACCATAAACATCAACGTGGTTGATGATGTGCCCGTGGCCGATCTAAAAGTTTATGGAGGGCGGGTCATTGTCGACGAAAGCGGCGGTGTGCAAGCAGGAACACCAAGTGCACAGGAAATCAGCTACTTTAACCGGTATGTGACCAATAAAGGAAAGGACGAGGACTTTGACGATGGCCCGATTTACGGACGCGGCACCTTTGCACTTACAAAGGACGCGCTTGCCGGAGCTGACGGGTTTAAGCATGCTCCCGAGTTAAAGCTGGAAATTGCCGGTAACGCATTATCAAGTGGCCTGTTTACAACTGAAGGCTATTCCATTTCTCTTGTTGAAGAGAACGGAATGATTGTTGGCAGGGTTGATGACGCGCTTGCAGGTGAAATGCAAGGGGACGCCGCTTTTGCACTGCGGTTTGTAGATAACCGTGTTGTGGTCGCACAATACTTATCACTCAAGCATAATGATGCATCCGATCCTGATGACGTTCTTAATCTGGCGGGCAAGGTCAACCTTGTTTACCACATTACTGACGGTGATGACGATGTTGCAAAAGCCAGTGCAAATATTGGGGCATGTATTCGCTTTAAAGATGATGGTCCTACAGCCGAGAACATTTTGCTGACATTTGATGATGATGATGTGAGTGGTGCTGATGGCAACCCGGGAGGGTTTGGCGATGATTATGCCTCCGCTTTAACCGGGCATTTGCTCGTGGATTACGGGGTAGATGGCAAGGGGCAACTACTGTTTGCCTCCCACCAAGATTTGCCGGAGGGTTTTACCGGTAAACTTGAAGGGCAGATCTATACGCTTTATCAAAATGGTGTTGCTGTACTTGAAGCGTCACTCAACCAAGATGGGCAGTATAACTTTAAGCAGCTTGCGCCTCTACAACATGAAGCTGGCGGGCAAGAAAATAACCTGGTCGTTAAACTGAAGTACTTTGTACAAGATGGTGATCAGGATTGTGATGCCGGTTATATCTCGATTGACTTTGACGACGACACACCTATTCGTGCTTATAACACTCTTGTTGATGCTAAGGAGGATACTGCAGCTTATGCTATCGCGGAGGGCTCGCTTAACGGCGACTTCGGTGCCGATGGTAAGGGTGATATTGCTTTTAGCTGGAGTGAAACAAGCCCTTCACAAGGCTGGAGCTATAGGCTTGATGAATTTGGAAATATGCATATCTCGCAGCATGGAGTACATGTGCTTACCGCAACACTTGATCCGGTCAGTGGTGCTTATGAGCTGATGCAAATTCGCCCGCTGGAACATGGGGGGGCGGATAGCTTACACTTAACACTCTTTTACAATACCCATGATGGAGATGGTGACTGCGCATCGCAGTGCATTACTTTCAACATTCAAGATGACGGGCCAACTGGAGGAAAACCGGTTTGCATTGTGGTAGATGAGGATAACCTGCCAGATGGCAGCAGCCCTGATAGCGATGCAACCACTGTTAGCAAAGCGCTTTCCATAGATTGGGGGCAAGATGGCCCTGCAGCTATCAAGCCACTTGTGTTTGATGTTGTCGACGGTGAACAAAACGGTCTCAGCTCTGGTGGTGTACCTGTGTATTACGTCATTTCTGATGACGGTGCCTTATTAACGGCAACGGCTGGGGATGGTGGTGCAACCATCTTTACACTTGAGCTTGACAGTACAGGTAGTGGAGCTTTCACATTCCAGCAATTTGGTTCGTTAGACCATTCTGATGCGCAAGGCGAAAATCTTATAGGGCTTAATTTCACTGTCATTGCTACCGACAGTGACGGGGGTACCGCTCGCACTGCTATCAAGGTGGATGTGGTCGATGATGTACCAATGGCTCATGATGATGGAACGCACGCTATCACCAGCGGACAAACGCATGTTATCAACCTGCTTGATAATGATGAGTTTGGTGCAGACGGGCTTGAACGCATTGAGCTGATAGATGCCCCCAATGGTGCACAGCTGGTTAATGGCCAGTTGCACTACACCGCACCAGATGTTGATAGTAGTACCTCACAACAAATCAGCTATCGTATTATCGATAAGGATGGCGATATTAGTGAGGCAAGCCTAAGCTTCAACATTGAGCCAGTTGTCGTTGATAATAAACCACCACAATTAACCCTTGCTGGTAGCAACCAAATCGAAAATATCCGCGATGAGTTTAATTCGAAAGAGTTTAACAACTGGCAAGAATATGTTGATCCGGCAAAACGCCATGACGGGAGTAAGAACTGGAGTAAAGACGGCCAGGGCGATGACAACTGGCACAGCAATAGTACTGGTAACATTCGTATTGATGATGGCTATTTGAAAGTAGATGCTATGGATGGTGATGGTCCAAGTACCACGCTATTTACCCATAGACTGGCACCAACTAGTGTACGTGATGGTGCTCAACTTAGCTTTGATTATGCACATAATGGTACTGACAGCTCGTTTGAGATCCGCCTTTCAAAACATGCCAACTATGATGCGAATAATAACCCTGGCGCAAATGCCGGTGACTTCGTCATCAAGCTACCGGCTTATACGGGCAATGGCCTTAAGCACTTTACGCTTGATATCACTCCCGACATGTTCAAAAATTTCCAAGGCGATAATCTATACATTCGCATTGTTGAACATGGCCAAGGTGGTGAAAGCTTAACACTTGACAATATTGATATTGAGTGGGGACATAAAGGCCAGGTGGGCGATCAGATCAACTATGTGGATGGTGGTGTGGCGATTACTACAGATGCCAATATCACCGATCCGGATGGTGATGCGATCAAGTCAGTTCAACTTAAAGTCAATAGTGGTGCTGGCACTCTTGAATATCGCGGCGCTGGTGCTTTCCAGCTATCTCTTGCCAATGGAGTTTACACTCTAACCGCCATTGATGGCAGTGCGGCACCAGCTGAGGACTTTGAGGCTGCACTCGAAGCTGTCTTCTTTGTAGCAGACAATGCAAGCTCAAACCAACAGGCAAGCTTAAGCATTACAGTGAGTGATGAAAAAGATAATACGAGCGCTCCAGTTGATGTTGAGTTCAACTTCGATGGCTATAAGGCGGCAGGCGTCGGCGGACACAGCAACATTGGCAGTGACAACCCCGCAGGCTCTGATGGCAACGACAAGTTGGTCGCTAGTAACACAGAAACCGATGATATTATTTTGGGTCAACAAGGTGATGACATCATTAAAGGCCGGAGAGGAGACGACGAATTACACGGACAACAGGGTAATGACCAAATCTTTGGCGGCCAAGGCAAGGACCTGATTTACGGAGGTGATGGTGATGATACTATCCGTGGCGGCCAAGGGGATGATAGCCTCATCAGCGGCCGTGGGTTTGATAATGTATATGGCGGCACTGGCGCTGATACATTTATTTTCCGAGGGTTAGAAGCGGATGGAAGCATCAGCGGTGTCGATACCATCCATGATTATAGCTTTGAGGAAGGGGACCAACTCGACATTTCGGCTTTGTTGCAGCAGGCGTTTGGGGACAACCCAACACTTGCAGAAGTGGAAAGTTTTGTGAAGATAGAAAACCAAACCCTTTACGTTGATGTTGATGGCCAAGATGGTGATTGGCAGGCTGTTGCAGTTATCGATGATTATTTGGCAACCGATAGCTTGAGAATAATTCTTGATGAAGATGGCAGCTCAATTGATTTACAACAAAACTCGATGATGATTGTTTAACGAATGAGCCTGTGCCGGTTTTACCGGCACAGGCTGCCATAAAAACCACAGGCATTTCAAAGTACTCAACTGCGGATTACAGTACTTTTCCAATACTAGGTTTTTGCTGTTTATTACTTAAGTGCCAGCTTTAACGCATGACTATAATTTTTGCACCCACACTCACATTTTCATAGAGATGAATAACATCTTCATTCGCCATGCGAATGCAGCCCGATGACACTGCTGAACCTATGGTCCATGGTTCGTTAGAGCCATGAATACGGTAGATCGTGCTGCCGATATAGAGTGCGCGCGCTCCCATTGGGTTTTGCGGCCCGCCTTCCATAAAGCTTGGAATAATACGCCCGTTACGACGCTCGCGTTCTATCATGACCTTGGGCGGTGTCCAGCTTGGCCATTCGGCTTTGCGGGTTACACGGTGTGCGCCAGACCACTGAAAGCCATCGCGGCCAACGCCAACACCATACACCATCGCTTTACCACCGCCTAATACATGATAGAGGCGACGTTCACTGGTATTTACCAGTATTGTGCCAGGTGTATGAGGGCCATAATAGCTGATGAGCTTGCGCTTGATAGGTGATTTGCCATGGCGGGCATTGCCGTATTTGACCCACTCTTTGGTAACCGGGTCAAAAAAGCTACCAGCACGAGATGCTTGCGCAGGTGAAAAACCCACGGCAAGTAATGCTGCAAGTGCAACCAAAAATAATGATATTTTTCTTTGCATTGGTAATCCCTGTTCTTATTGTTCTTTTGAGATAAACAATCAACACAAGCAACGTGTCAGGGAAAAATTGCTTATTTATTAAATACAATAGTAGTGAGATTAAATTTCATATCGATTTATATTATCGTTTATTCTATATTTAATGGAAGTATACTTAGGTTAGAAAAAAGAAAAATGAAGTCTAATTATGTTTTTTACGATTAAGAAAGGACGCTACCATCTGGCAGCGCCCCATTTACTTTAGCTCAGGTTCAATTCCTTGAAGAAGTCATTCCCTTTATTGTCAATCACTATGAAAGCCGGGAAGTCTTCCACTTCAATCCGCCAAACTGCTTCCATGCCCAGTTCTTCGAATTCGACAACTTCAACCTTCTTAATACAGTCTTGTGCCAAACGCGCAGCCGGACCTCCTATCGAACCGAGATAAAAGCCGCCATGAGCCTGACATGCGCGGCGCACCTGCGCAGAACGGTTGCCTTTGGCCAGCATTACCATTGAACCGCCAGCGGCTTGGAACTGGTCAACATAGGCGTCCATACGCCCTGCAGTTGTGGGGCCGAACGAGCCTGATGGCATGCCTTCAGGCGTTTTGGCAGGCCCTGCATAATAGACCGGATGGTTTTTGATATAATCCGGCAATGGCTCGCCGGCTTCTAATCGATCACGCAGTTTAGAGTGCGCTAAATCACGTGCCACTATCAATGGGCCGGTCAGTGACAGGCGGGTCTTGATTGGGTGCCTGGAAAGCTCTGCCAATATCTCAGGCATTGGGCGGGTGAGATCGATTTTAACAACGTGATCAGAAAGGTCTTCACTATTGATCTCAGGCAGATACTTTTCCGGTTCGCGTTCCAGCTCTTCCAGGAAAATACCGTCGCGCGTAATTTTGCCTACTGCCTGACGGTCAGCCGAGCAAGAAACACCAATGCCAATGGGCAATGAGGCACCGTGGCGAGGTAGGCGAATAACGCGGACATCATGACAGAAGTATTTACCGCCAAATTGTGCCCCGATACCGGTTGCCTGGGTGAGCTTGTGTATTTGCTCTTCCATTGCATGATCACGGAAAGCATGGCCCAACTCAGAGCCCTGTTCTGGCAGTTCATCGAGATATCTTGCGGAGGCCAGTTTGACGGTCTTTAAATTGAGCTCTGCCGATGTACCGCCAATAACCACAGCAAGGTGGTAGGGTGGGCAGGCAGAGGTGCCAAGGGTAAGGATTTTTTCCTTGATGAACTCAAGCAAGCGCTCGGGTGTTAGCAGGCTTGGGGTGCCTTGAAACAGGAAAGTTTTGTTAGCCGAGCCCCCACCCTTGGCCATAAACAAAAACTTGTAGGCATCTTCACCCTCGCTATAGATCTCGATTTGCGCGGGCATATTGTTACGGGTGTTTTTCTCTTCAAACATAGAGAGCGGTGCAAGTTGCGAGTAACGCAAGTTCTTTTTAAAGTACGCATCGCGTGCACCTTCACCAAGTGCAGCTTCATCCTGACCATCCGTCCAGATACGACGCCCTCGTTTGCCCATAATAATTGCTGTACCTGTGTCTTGGCACATGGGCAAAACACCCGCTGCGGAAATATTGGCATTTTTCAGCAAGTCATAGGCAACAAACTTGTCGTTTTCGGTTGCTTCTGGGTCGTCAATTATTTTGCGAAGCTGAGCGAGGTGGTCGGTTCTTAGGTAATGGTTGATGTCTTCAAAGGCTTGGTCGGCAAGCAGGCGTAGCCCTTCTGCTTCCACTTTAAGCATAGTTGTTTTTTCAAAGGTAACCTCGCTCACAAATTCGCTGGTGAGTTTACGGTATTTGGTTTTATCGTGGCCAACCGGAAATAGTGAGGTATGGATGTATTCTGGTGCGGAGGTCTCTGGCATTTTTTATCTCAAATTGTGGTGCTAACAATTGGTTGTTGCCACAACTTGTATATCTTTATGTTGGCGCGGCAAAGCACCGCAGACAAAAAAATATCAGTATCCTCATTGGAATATTGGCTAAGAGGTTGTGACGCTGTTTTGAGCGACAGAATTTTAATGAAGCCGGTTACCAGTATGGTTGCAAGCCTATCCCCGCATGTGACCAGCCATGTACGCGCTTAAAGAACAGCAGCAAGAAATCTATATTCGGCAAATCACCGGCAACGCTGCCAGCCTAGCCGCCTTACTTGATTTAAGTGCAAGTGAAATTCGTGAGGACTTTGCCGACCAAATAGCCCAGACCTTGCAAAACAAAATCAACCACCCCGATGAAGCTTTCTGGAAGAGCCTACAACGGGCTGAGAGGAGAATGGGCATGCACGAATGAGAAGATCGCTACTTTGAGAAAATCCTCTAACAAAAATGACGCTCAATCTTGAGATATCATAATATCAGGAACGTATATCTGCTTCAGGGGGATCATTGTACGAAATCTTGCAGAGAGCTTATCATAATGCTCCAAGACTAGTTCGACGAGTTGTTCACCATCAATGAGCCGCAGTTTGGGCCGATTACGTTCAAGTAAGCGCGCAGGTCTGCTATAAGATCCCAAGGATATGAAGAGTGCGCATTCGCCTTCGCCAAGGGTGCCGAGAAGCTGATTAACCTCCGGCTCACCAATCTGAGAAGTCATGCGTTTACATTGCACTTTGATGATCGGAGGCTCAAAACCAAGCTCATCACTATGCGCGATAACATCAACCCCGCCATCACCTGATTTTGTTGTCACCCTTGCCGTGTACCCCATACACTCGAGTAAATGCGCGGTGAATTCTTCGAACTCATAACCGCTTAGAGCATCATATATCTTGCGAATGACGTAATCTTGGGTGGTCTCTTGCGCTTGGCGCGAAACAATACTTGTTACGCTGTCATCATCTGGAGTTTGGTCATCCTCGCTTTCGGTTGGCAGTTCCCCTTGCGGGGTGACCTTGTTCAGGAACTCGGTAGCGTGCTTCCTCACGCTAAACAGCGTGATAAACGAGCCAATTTCGTTCAGCGCTGCTTGAGAGAATTCACTTCTTGAAAATCTATTTAGCCAATCAACAGCATGACGGTTTGGATAGTTGTTGCATTCTCCATTAACTGTTGGAACATAGCTGTATTGGCCTTGAAAGCGGCCAATATTGACTTCCCGATTATGTTTTGAAGGGTAAATGACCCAATCCCCAGCTCTAACTTCATTTGAAAAGCGGTAGAGAATGCCAGCTTCAACAGGCACGGCTCCCGGCTTTCGCGATGGATAGGCAGTTAAGATGGCCTCTTTAAAAGCTTCCCTGCCACCTTCTACTTTTTCAAGGCTTTTTAAATCTGGCCACCCGATTGCAACATAATTTCCATCAAGAGCTGCGCTACCAATTTCCTCCGGCATATGGAGGCCCCAAACCTTACTCATTAAAATCATCCAATTCAAAAAACTAGTGCAACCTTTAAGCTACCTATCGATCCGACGCCAATTTTTCAGCCTGCCAAAGAGCTGCCAGACTTTCTAAAAGTGGTGAAACAGTTTTCGGACCTGTACATTTGCCCGTCTTCAGTAGCTTAAAAGGTCTTTGGAAATCGCATTACCCTTGTCAGAACCCTGCTTTGTCTCAAGGATGAGGCAACTCTTTCGATTAAGGTCGATTCGACCATTTATAGGTTTGCTTGTATGTGTAAATGTAACAATACGTTCAAAACGGTTGTCATTAATTTGCCTATCGCTAGCAGCAGGATTTGGTGGCACAACCCCTATCAGCTGGGTTAGTTGTTCCGCAGCGAAAATGGGAAAGTTAGCCATCTCATTGCCCCCAGAGGGCTTCCAGTGGTCAATAAGTTCATCAACGGATTGTAGCGCAACAGACATACTTCAGTAACTCATGTATTAAGTGTCAATGGCATTGCAAATGTTGCATCCAGTAACTTACTGAATAATTGCACAAGTCTTTTCCAATTTGAAAAGTGCATTAGGTCAGTAAAGAGCCAGCTATCATAAACGAGCATAAATCAACAACTACACGAGGTACATAGCCCTTGTTAGCAGTTCTTCAACAATGAATACTTGTCATCGGGGTAGTTATGAGTATTCAGGAAGTCGGTTAATGAGAAATTGAAACCAGAAACTATCTAGTGTGTTTAAGTCTCGACTTGTTCTGATGTAGCGCGCAACTTCGTAATGGAAAATAATGCACCGCGCATTTCAAGAAAATAACAGCCGATAAGTTATTCCAGTTCACATATCTTCAAATATCGGCTTAAATTTACCAAGAGCATCATTCGTATTAATCAATCCAATAATGCAACGCTGCTGATCTACCATCCATTGTGTAGCCACGCTGAATGGTACGCCTCGAGGCGCTAAAAGTGATCTCATGATTACTGGATGCATGACGCCTAGTAAATGGGTTGCGGCTTGTTCACTGGCACGCTTTAGTACGTTTTCAATAAGCAGGTCCAACGCTTTTTGTCGCTCTCGATTTTGCAGGTTTTTTGCCGTGCATATTCTGCTGGCCTCAATTAATCTAGTTGGTTTTATGGTTATTGTTGAGGCTTGCTCAATCCAGTAATCATAGACCATTGTTGCTGAAGTTCAGTTAATTAGACGGCAGCAGGCAATAGCTACACTATCTTTCAATACGACCACATAATCAGCCTCTGGCGTGTCATATTGATCATATTCCCAACCTTGGTGCGTACGGACCTGTCCCATGGATTTTTGATCGTATGCCAGTCTGTCAATGAAGCTTTCGGCCCTAAGCATATGCTGGGCAGGCCACGCCTTACAACCAGAACTCACCTGCTTCCAATTTGTTATAATGACCTTCATGGTACCTCTCGTATCTTGAGGCACTAAAGTCGGTTTCTATAAGTTTGGGTAGGGTGACATCAAACAATGCCCAGTCGTGCAGCTGCAGATATAGCGGTGGCTGCATTTCCATTTTCAATCTTTGAGTAGACTTTGCGCAGGTGCTAATTAATGGACTGGCTTAATAAAAGTGGAGAGCCTCTGTCTCAATTTTTCTACGTTGTCTCTCGAACGTAATTGGCGATTGGTAGTCTAACGCCGAGTGTCGCCGGGTTGGATT
>NZ_LLWE01000037.1 GCF_001562055.1 Polycladidibacter stylochi
TCGATGCTTTCATATTCTGCTCCTTCCCAGCCAGGAAATTCGTCACAGAAAATTCTAACTCAAATCGAGGGACTTTTCAGGGAGCACATCATAACATTGAGGTTGGATATGAAGCGTTCACGTTTTACGGAAGAACAGATCATCGGAATGATCAAGGAACAAGAAAGTGGCGTGCCGACGGCAGAGGTTTGTCGCCTACACGGGGTCAGTAAAGCATCATTCTACAATTAATGAGCTGCTAGACCGCCATTGGTTCAAGGTCAGCAGCGAATGCGAAGTATGGCGGCATGGATGTGTCCGACGCGTGTAAACTTAAGGCTTTAGAGGACGAGAATACCAAGCTTAAGAAGCTGCTTGCCGAAGCCATGCTGGATAACGCTATGCTGCGAGATGTGAATGCAAAAAAGTGGTAGGGCCCGCTGCTGCCTGCCAAGCAGTTGCCTTTTTATGTCAGAGCTTTGGTGTGAGCGAGCGGCGGGCCTGTTCCGTGTTGCAGGTTGATCGATCCAGCATGCGTTACAAAAGCGTGCGTCCAGACGATAAACCTTTGCGCGAAGCCATGAAGCAAGTCGCCCATGAGCGGCGGCGTTTTGGGTATCGCAGGATCCATATCCTTTTAAAGCGCCAAGGGCTCAATATGAACCTGAAAAAGCTGCGTCGTTTATATCGCGAGGCAGGATTGCAAGTACGCAAGCGTGGTGGCCGCAAACGCGCACTTGGAACCCGCAGGCCAATGATCGTGCCTTCGAGAGCCAATGAGCGCTGGAGCCTGGACTTTGTGAGTGATGCGTTCACCGATGGTCGGCGGTTTAGAATTCTAGCGGTGGTTGATGATTATAGCCGCGAATGCCTAGCGCTTGTTCCCGATACCTCCATATCGGGCGCTCGCCTTGTGCGCGAGGTCAAAGCTGTGATCGCACAGCGCGGTATGCCAACAACCATAGTTTCGGATAATGGTACCGAGATGACCAGTTCTGCGGTGCTCAGATTCTGCCAGGACACAAAGGTTAACTGGCATTACATTGCTCCGGGAAAGCCTATGCAAAACGCCTTTATTGAGAGCTTTAACGGCAGCTTTCGCGATGAGTGCTTAAACGAAACCCTATTTTCATCACTGGATGAGGCCAGAACCGCAATCAAGCGCTGGCAATACGACTATAACACCCAAAGACCGCATTCGTCTTTGGACAACCTAACCCCAGCCGAATTTGCGCGGCAAAACCGACTGGAAAAAATGGCAGCATGAGGCTTAAATAGAAAACAAGGATCCTCTTAAAACATGGAGGGAACTTGGGGAGCAGGTCAGTCGAGAGTGAGTTGCTTCCATATATCCGGCGCACTGGGGCAACTCTAGTTTGCTACTCACCTCTTGGACGCGGTATGTTGCGACAAGCGGGCCAGCCACCAAAACTGGATGCTGATGATTTTCGCCGGACTTTACCTCGCTTCTCGAAAACAAGTTTTGATGCCAACGCGGCTCTTTTTAACCTACTCGATGCAGTTGCGTTGGAGGCAGAAATGTCTGTTCCTCAAGTCATGCTGTGCTGGCTATTGGCTCAAGGTGGCGATATCATTCCAATTCCAGGGGCGCGTAAAATTGCGCATCTCGAGCAGAATGTGGCGGCAGTGGATCGCAGCCTAACAGTTGACCAAATCCGTCGTCTTTCCGAAGCTTTTTCCCCCGACGCAATTTCGGGAGATCGCTACACCACAGGCAAGTCGCTTAAGACTGCCTGATTTTTACAAGCAAGGTGCCGCTAGTCCGCGGCATCTTGCATTTTGGCAATAGCAGCAGTTTCCCGCTGGATTGCTTCACGTATAAATACACGGAACTCTGAAACGTGGCGATACCCTGATAATCTATCAGCTGTAACCAACCAAAGTGGCGTTTCTCCCACAACACCTGGGGTCATCATTGCACGCACACCAGTGAGCCGGCGACCCACGATATCTGGTAAGATCCCGGCACCTAGCCCATTTCTGATCGCATCTATCAATCCGGAGTATTCGGAAATTGCTATTCCGGTACGGTTCGAACCAAGTACGTCCTGCAACTTCTTTTGTGGCATACTCACGCACGCCTCAGGCACCCATGTTATCGCTCTGACCCCAGTCTGACACAAGCCTTGCCAATCCGAGATCGAGCCGATCCCATCCGGCAAGATTGCTTCCGAACAAAATACATTGAAGGTAATCGTTCCAACCCGTTGGCGAATGACCGCACCACGTTCTGGTTCAACAAAACGCAACGCAATATCGCCCTGCCCAGCTCCTATATCAATCAATCTAAAGGAAGTATCGATGTCGAACTTTATGTTTGGCCAGCGTTCAAAGTATTTATGTATGTTAGGAAAAATAAGCGCACTTGCAAGTGCGGGCGTCGTTGAAAACCTCAACTCTATCTCGTGAGATTGCATCCTGCTTGCAAGTTTAGGCGCATTTATCAGCAATTTCTCAGCATCCTGCCAAATCTCGACAAGCGTGCGCGCACTTTCAGCCAATTCCAGACCTTGGGCTGAGCGGTTCAACAGTGGAAAACCCAATGCCTCTTGCAGTGCATTTATACGTCGACTAACGGTAGGCGAGCTGATTTTCAGCGCTTTGGCAGCATGGGAGACCGAGCCACTGCGCAAGTACTCCAAAAATATGCGAATATCGTCCCAACTTACATCCCGACCAAGCATTTATTCTAATTATCCCTTAATAAACTAATCAAAAAAACGGTAATGCTAGACACCAAACATGCGGCAAATACTATTGTCTCTACCCAGATCAAAACTTGGTTTTCGGTGGACCGAATCTGACAAACATAAATTTCATAAGCCAAAATACACAGGGTGGTAAATGGGCGCTACGAAGAAACGATTAGGTCAATTCGGACAGTCATCATAAAAAGCCTTTCGCCCACAATCTGCTGGAACAGGATTTCACTTGCACCGGTCCCAACCAGAAATGGGGTGCTTATATCAATTAGCTATAGACGACAAAAGGCTGGTTGTATTTGGCAATCGTCGTAGACTTGTTCTCAAGGCGTATTGTTGGCTTTGCGGCAGCTAAGCGGATGAAGACCGACCTAGTGGCAACGGCATTTAAGCGAGCTCTGGCGACACGAACTTCACTTGACGGGCTCATACATCACTCAGTGAGGGGGAGCCAGTATTGTTCTGATACTTATCAACGGCTCTTATCGAGGCACAAAATTACCCCTTCTATGAGTGGAAAAGGAAACTGCTTCGATAACTCCATGGTGGAGCCCCAGTTCACGACCACCTGTTGAAATGTTGTGGCGAGCTGCCTTTCAAACACGTAGACAAGCGGAAAAGGCACTTGGCCTTTACATCGAGGGCTTCTACAATCCAACCCAGCATCATTCGGCGTTAGACTACCAATCGCCAATTACGTTCGAGAGGCAGCATAGAAAAAGTGAGACAAAGTCCCTCCACTTTTTTTAAGCCAGTCCATCCAGCAGATGTCGGAAACTCTATACTTAGGCCTGCCCAAATTTAAAGGTGAATATTTTTGTCAGCTTATTGATCTAGGACAAGCTTCTCGTCTAAAAATTGTTTCAGATACAAATGCAAATCATTTGCAATGATTCCGCTCTCCATATTACGGGAAAACCAAATGCATACACGGCGCAGCTTTTTAACCCATTCAGCAGCATTTACTGCAACCTACGGCCTTTTGGGCAGCACAAATGTCTTTGCCAGTGAAAAACTGGCACAGCTCAAGCTTTATGGGCCTCCTGCTGGGCCATCTGCCATTCTTTCCTATATTGCGCAAAAACAATTGATGTCCAATGCAGTCGGCAAGGTTGATTTTGCGACTTACAAATCACCGGATTCTTTACGGGCCGGCTTTTTATCTGGTGAGTGGCAGCTTGCCGGTACGCCCTCATATGTGGCCGCTAATCTTGCCAATAAAGGTTTGCCTGTGAAACTATTGAATATCATGACATGGGGCATGCTCAATGTACTCAGCTATGATGAAAAGGTTAAACGCCCAGAAGATTTGGCGGGACAAACTATTGGCATGTTCTTTAAAAACGACATGCCGGACTTGGTGTTCACTCGCATTATGAAAGAAAAGGGCCTCACCAAGGATAAAGATTATAAGGTGCAATATGTCAGCACCCCCTTTGAAGCATTGCAGCTGTTATTGACGGGCCGTATTCAACACTGTGTACTTTCAGAGCCTGCGGTTACCGGTGCTTTGGTAAAATCCAAAAAGCTAGGCAAAAAAATCTATAAAGCCTTTAGTCTCTCCGATCAGTGGGCTGCGGTAACTGGTGGACCTGCTCGCTTCCCGATGGCAGGCATGATGGTGCATAATGACCTCGTGAACCAACATGCAGATGTGGTTGAAGCATTCCAGAATGCCTGTGAAACCAGCGTGGATGCAATTGCGCAAAACCCTCAAGAAGCTGCCAAAATCGCCAGCGCACACTTAAAGCTACCTGCGCCGATTATTATGAAGTCACTGCCAAACAGCAATTTAACAGCAACGCGTGCTTCGACAGTTCGTGAAGAGATTGAACAGTTTTATACCATTCTGGCCGAGGATAATCCGGCAATAATTGGTGGTAAGCTGCCAGATACCGCGTTTTACTATTAATAGGTTTTGAAGGTTGAACGGGGTGCGACAGGTGCTCCGTTCCTGCTGGTGTGAATGGAACTGAAAAAACTAATAGAATTACAGGGTCGCCTTTGGGCTGGTTGGCGTACACTATCTGTTGTTTGTATGCTTATCGCTCTGTGGCAAATTGGCTTCGAGCTTTTTGGCACACTTATATTGCCCGAACCACTGGCTGCCTTTAACAGGGCTATCATTTTTTTAGGCGATAACGCGGGCTATGCCTATACACTCGCAACACTAAAGCGCGCGGTAGTTGGTTTTTTACTGGCCTCATTTGCCGGCATTGCCCTCGGCTTATGTGCCGGGTGGTCAAACACTTTATCGTTGTTGTGTCGCCCCGTTATTACCGTTAGCCTGGGTGTTCCGCCTATTGCGTGGATCGTATTGGCCATGTTGTGGTTTGGTGCTCGCGATGGCACGCCTATTTTTACCGTATTCATTGCGACCGCGCCTATCATTTTCGCAGGTACCTTGCAAGGCGTACGCATGCGCGATGTGGATCTGGACGAAATGGCAAAGAGCTACCGCATCGGTTGGCTTACCAGCTTTTGGCATGTGCAACTCCCGCAAATAGTTGCCTACTTGTTTCCTGCATGGGCCACGGCCTTTGGGGTGAGCTGGAAAGTGGTGGTGATGGCCGAACTACTCTCCAGCAGCGTTGGCATTGGTGCCGGGCTTTCTGAGGCAAGAGTTAATATTGATAGTGAAGCCACCATGGCGTGGATTGCAATAATAGTAGGCCTGCTGCTTTTAATCGAAGGCCTTGTCCTCAACCCGATTAAAGATAAAGTGGAAGGATGGAAACATGCCGCATAACACACCACTTCTTCGGGTTGATGTTGCAGAGCACCGCTACCACCCACTAAAGCAAACACTCGCTGCGTGCCAGTTTGCTGTTCAACGTGGTGAAATTGTCAGCCTTATCGGGCCATCGGGTTGCGGCAAGTCTACATTGCTGCGCGTTGCCGCTGATTTGATAGAAGCCACATCAGGCGCAGTTGTTTGCCATGCCTCCACAAAGGCGGTGTTATTTCAAGAACCCCGATTGCTCCCCTGGAAAGATTTGCTGGCCAATATCGGCTTTGGTTTGAAAGGCGTAAAGGGTCTATCGCCCCGAAAAAGACAAACACGTAGCCTCGATATTGCACAAAAACTTGGCTTTAACAGTGACGACTATTCCAAGCTTCCCCATGAGCTTTCTGGCGGAATGAAGCAGCGGGCGGCCCTAGGGCGAGCCTTGGCACTTGCGCCTGAGCTGTTGTTTTTAGATGAGCCCTTTAGTGCATTGGACATTGGCCGCCGCCGGGCGCTCTACCGTTTGCTGCTTAGTGAGGTTGATAGCCAGCTTACTACAATGCTTTTGATTACCCATGATATTAGCGAGGCGTTGGCGTTAAGCGATCGCATTTTGGTGATGGCACCAGAGCCGGGTCGAATAGTTAAAGTTTACCAGCCCGATATTCCAAGAGAAAAACGAGACCGGCAAGCCGTAAGCGCGATGGAAGATGACTTTATGAGCGATCCCATGATGCACCAACTATTTGAGTTGGAGAATTGGCAGCAACTCCAATGAGCAAAATTGCAGTTATTAATAGTCTTGCAAACTATTGTCGCGCTCAACCGCTCTTTAGCGAAGGGTTTCGGGTGTTTTTCCCACTCACAGCGCTGTATGGTGTGTTTTCTATCATGGTTTGGGGTGGGGCACTTTCTGGGGTTTTTGAGCTTCCCTTTGGGCAAGATGCCTTCTTATTTCACCGCTATGAAATGTTCTTTGGCTTTTTAACCGCCGCAATGGCCGGCTTCATCACCACGGCTGCACCGGAATGGTCCAAGACCCCTAGAGTTGCCGGCATCGAGCTGTTGTCACTTGCTATCTTGTGGTTGTTGGGGCGCGTTGCTTTCTGGTTGATCGCTATCGTGCCATTGTCCATTGTCCTTGTGTTGCATCTTTCGTTTCTACTGTTGGTTCTATGGAAGATGGGGGGGCGGCTTTGGCAGGTGAGAATGCGCCATTTGGTGTGGCCCATTGCTCTTTTATGTGCGGCGCAAGCCTATGCGGCCTATGAGCTCATATGGCTTGAAACCTTTGAAAATGCCATGATTTTGGCCGAAGCGGCTTTATCGATTATGGTGCTTACGGCTTTAGCACCAGTCTCTACCGTTATTGTCAACGATGCACTAAGTAGAAAAGACGCCGAAATCACTTTTCTTGCACGCCCACCCTTACGCCGTTTTGCCATGCTTGCCATTGTCCTGTACATTAGTGCGCGCATACTGGGCGGCTCGGAAGCTCTGCAAGGCTGGCTCGCATTTGCTGCAGCTTTTGCGGTTCTCGGCATTTTGCAGGATTGGCAATTGCGCTATGCTTTGGCAAGCCCTTTTTCCAAGGCCCTCTATTGTGTTTATTGGTTTATGGCAGCTGGTTTTGCTTTTCAAGGTGCCGGCTATTTAGAGTTGGTAGACACCATAACCGTGATTGCAGGTGAACACGTTATTTTCATTGGCTCTTTATGCTTGGCCACACTCATGGTGATGATAATTGCCGGTCTGCGCCATTCTGGGCGTGAATTACGCCTGCACTTCGCGCTGAAAGCGGCAATAGGCTGTTTGCTGCTGTCCGTCATTTGCCGCGCCATTTTACCCATATGGATAGAGAGTTATGACCTTATTGGCCTTTCATGGGTACTTTTTGCACTCTCCTTCGCGTTTTATGCGGTCTTTTTCATACCGGTGGTTTTAAAAGAAAACGCGGAAAATTGAGGATATTGGAGACTACCCAAAAGTGTGGGACAGTTAAGCTGCGTTTTTGTCAGTTGCCGTGCCTCGCGTTTCAGCTTTCATGCTGGGATACTACTGCTCGAACTTATGTCTGAGTGTTCTGTCGAGCGCCCGCGTACGGGTTTGCGGCAGGAAGTGTGCGTCCGATTTCGACCAGTGCATTTGCTGTTTTTTGGCAAAACGCAAGGTAATCAAATCCTGCTCATCCAACTAAGAAAGCCGGCTCAAAATGCCTAAGTGGAACGCTATAACTGAACAGTGAGGTAGGAATGACTGGACCAAAGGTGCTTTGAAAGTATTGAACAGGCGCAAACAGAAGCCACAAATTGCCTCTGGACTTACAACAATGAGCGGCCAAATATGGCCGTCGTTTCTGTCAAGGGAGCGGCATAACACCTGCCACAATCCTAAAACTGGCGGCGTAACTCTACAAAACAACTCCTCCATGAATGGGGGAATTACCCGTCCACGCATTACATCAAAGGCGTCGACTATAGCACACATATTTGCAAGCACATCAAACGCATTTTGTTTACAATAGCCCTGAACTTGGCGATACGCCTTTTTCTGATGGCCTTTCAAGGCAAGCAGGTAGTCTGCTCCTTGGGCCAGAATGATCTCCACTGTTGTCCTGTTACAGTGGAGTGCGTCCAGCGATAGTAGGCTCCCCTGCAACTCCAAACCTTCTAAAAGCTCTGCTAGAACAGTTGTTTCTCCGCTCTTGGCACCTATGTCACGCCGCTGCCTGTTGAAAAAGCGCTGACAACATGAAGCGGTGATTGCCCTTTACGTCGATCAAATGAACGGCGTAGCGTTTTGCCGTCAATGGCAATTCTGGCTGTCATGGCTATCCAAAAAGCCAATCATAAACGTATGAACTGTTAATTTCTGGATTTAATCGCTTTTTTTAGTCCACTTTAACGAAACGCTCAGACTTAAGTTCGAGCAGTAGTATCCCAGCATGAAAGCTGAAACTCGAGGTATGGCAACTGTGAAATACACATCTTATCTGCCCTACAACTTTTGAAGAATTTCGATATTTTGTGCCCGGTTTTCTTTGTTTAGCCCGTCCTCGCCTTGGTGGCTGTGGGCGTGCGGGGCATTGTGTTGCCCTATGCATTCTTGCTTTAACCG
>NZ_LLWE01000002.1 GCF_001562055.1 Polycladidibacter stylochi
AGCTTATGGAACGACTACACAGCCGAATTGCGTGCATGAAAAGGGCGATAACGCGGTTTTGCATTTACTTCGAAATAACCTGACAGTGACCAAGACGCCTAACTTCAGATTTTGACCAGTCCGGCAACATTGATCAATTCACGCTCCGCACAAATCGCAGCCAATTTTCTGCCATGCATTTTTGCGCCAGATGCATATCACCTGCTTCGATAGCAGCAATAATTGCCTCATGTTCCTCTGCACTCTTTAGTTCAGCTGTATTGGCAAGGAAATAGACATGCTCAGCCCGGGCAGAGTGGATTTTGAGCTGTTCATTAAATTCAGTCAGGTAAGGATTGTTTGCCAACTCAAAAAACACACCATGGAATGCAGCATCAAACTCCTTCATTTGAAAGTAGTTGCCCCCCTTTTGCATTTCAGCCAGCTTGGAGTTTATTTCTCTCAACTCTTGGATAATGCTTGGGGTAATTTTGGGAAAGGCAAGAGCCAAAACAGAACTATGGACAGCACAAAGAGCATGATAGACGTTATTCATGTCTTCTTTGTTGAGTTCTGTAACATATGTCCCTTTGTTAGGGATGACTTTAACAAGATTCTGCTCAGAAAGCATCTGCAGTGCTTCTCGCACTGGTGTTCTGCTTACCGAAAAATAACTTGATACCTCAATATCAATTACTTTTTCACCCGGCTTTAGCGTCCCGACAACGATCCAGTCACGTAGTGTATCATAAACGATATTCTTTGTTGGTTTTCTCTCTAAGGCACTCTGTTCTTTAGGTATCGGCACAAGCTGCCCTCACATACTACTTCTCAATTTGAGTTATGACGTGAATCAAAACTGGCTACAAGTCAATATGGTAGTCTTCCCGTTCTAAGATAAATGTCTCAACTCAATCAAATGTGTATGCATCCTTAAGAAGTGACTATGTTAGTTTTGATGGTGCCGTCAACTTAACCTGAATTTGGCCGCACTCAATTTCTGCATCCGCTTTTAGGTGACAAGCGTTGCAGCCTGTTTCCATTGTGAGAAAGCGTTGACGCGATGAAGGTGGACTGGCTTAATAAAAGTGGAGAGCCTCTGTCTCAATTTTTCTACGTTGTCTCTCGAACGTAATTGGCGATTGGTAGTCTAACGCCGAGTGTCGCCGGGTTGGATTGTAAAGGCCAAGTGCCTTTTTTACCTCTTGCCGTGTCAGAAAGGCAGTTCGCCACAACATTTCTGATTTGATGGTCTTGAACGGCCGTGTTGCATAAACCGAAATCAACTCACAGCTTGCCCTTACCCGTTTACCCTCAGGCCACAGTGACACGCTCAAACATCGGGCGTCCGAGTGCGGTCATTCTATTCAAGATGGAGACATTGATTTTAGCCTCCGTCTTCTGGTTTTCCAACTTACGGAACTGCAATGTGGGCTCGATGACTTTCTTATAAGGAGAGCATTTAAAAGTGTGGGGCAGCTGCGATAAAGCAGTCTGATCTTGTTGCCGGTGTGTGAGGTGTCAGCCACTTTAACTCATGTTCCAAGGTCCACCATCCACATCCACAACCCCATTCGTGGGTTGGACTGGCTATACGGATAAAATGGCTGCGTAAAATCTATAAAAATTGGGCTTTTGCAACTCAATAAAAATAAGTTTGCAATACCGTCTCGATAGGTAAATTCCCGAGTATGTATTCATAGCAATATCCAATATATCGCATATTGCTTTATATTCATTGATATATTGCATACTGCGATTTTCTTTCAGGGAGTAAGAAAATGGGAAGTACTAAAGAGTTATGTCTGGCGCATCAGACTGATATTACCGAATTTCTTAAAAAGCTCATCTCAATAGAAAGCTATACAGGTCAGGAGGAGGCTGTCGCTAAGTGCGTTGAAGAGAAGATGATCGCGCTTGGTTACGACAGCATTATAAAAACAGAGTATGGCGATGTCGTGGGTGTTATGGGAAGTGGTGAAACCGCAATCCTGTTTGATTCCCACATGGACACAGTTGTCGTAAATGACCGTGAGTTGTGGTCACAAGATCCGTTTGCCGGAAATATCGTTGATGGCAAAATTTATGGTCGCGGTACATCCGATATGAAAAGCGCGATTGCCGCCACAGTCTATGCTGGCTATTTCGCCAAAGAACTAGGCCTGCTTGATAACAAGACGGTTTATGTCTCAGCATCCGTGATGGAAGAAGATTTTGATTTTTTCGCCCTTGACAATGTTCTGGAGAACTTACCGCAAAAACCCGATGCAGTTGTTATTTGTGAACCTAGTGACCGGCAGATTGCATTGGGTCACAGAGGTCGCGCACTGCTGGAAATAAATACCGAAGGCGTGTCCAGTCACGGAAGTGCCCCAGAGAACGGTGTGAATGCTGTTTATGAGATGGCTGACATTATCAATCGCGTAAACGAGCTTAATAATAAACTTTCCAAGGTTAAAGGCGAACACGGTTCAGTAGCTCTAAGTAAAATTGATTGTAGAACAGTTTCTCTCAACGCAATACCGGATAAATGCTCAATATACTTGGATAGGCGCTTAGCAACGGGTGAGGATTTCGATCATATTACCCAGGAAATGAATAAGTTAATTGAGAATACAACTGCAACGTGGAATGTATTTCAAGCTGAGGGTACGAGCTATACAGGTAAAGAGTTTACCATGCATAGCTTTATGGAATCCTGGAAGATGGAAGAGAGTGACCCAATTACTCTTGCAATGACTTCCGCATTTGAAAGTGCAACAGACGAAGATCCTACCCTATTTACATGGAATTTTAGCACCAACGGTTTTGCTTCCACAGCACGCGGCATCCCAACAATTGGTTACGGGCCTGGAACCATGAAACTCTGTCACATGAGAGATGAGAACTGTGTTGTTCAAGATATCTACGACGCGACAGAAATTTATGCGCATTTCATAAGCCTGTTTTCAAAGTAAAGGGGAGTTGAATTATGTATTATGAAGTAAACGGAACAATGAGGAACGTTCCTTTTTCTCAAGGTGAATACGATGCTCGCTTGGCGTGTGCAAAAAGGGTCATGAGAGAAAATGATCTAGAGGTATTATTCCTGACCTCTCCAGAAGCACTCTATTACTTCTCCGGCTACAAGCTTGGCTGGTATCGCGTAAACTCAAAGAAGCAGTGGAATTACTACGTACCTGCAAGCATTGCAATTCATGTAGATCATGAAGAATTTGCCTTCATGGATGTGGCTGGTGAAGAAGAAGATGTCCGAGAAGACACTGTCACTAAGGATATCCGCATATTCACCCATGCTGCTCGCCCGACATATGGAATAAGTGGCAACGCCGGCACAATTCCACATGGCGGCACACTGATGAGAGCTATCGCAAAAAACCTTAAGGAAACAGGTTGGCTTACCAGCAAGGTTGGCATCGAATCCGATAAGCATGGAAACCACATTACGAAGCTTGTATCTAATGCATTTGGTGAGTACGGCGTTAAGACAACAAATGCTTCAGACCTGTTTGATGAAATTCGCAAAGTAAAGTCGAAAGAAGAACTAGACTATATTGTGAGATCAGCTGAAATTGCTGATGTGTCCATGCAGGCTATCAAAGAATATTTGAAGCCAGGCGTCACTGAGAATGAACTATTAGGATATGCAACTTACAAAATGGCCTTAGCTGGCGGTGAGCCAGCGGGTTGTTCGTTCATTCACGGTGGGCAGCGAGTACTTCGGGGGCACAACTACCCCTCACATGAGAAGTTAGAGCGCGGCGATGTTGTTGTTGCTGATCTATTTGCATCACATCAACGCTATAGTTCTGATCTGTCGCGTGTATTTACAGTAGGCGATGTAGATTACAGTAGGTATTCGGAAGAAAAATCTGCCTTCGTAAAGATGGCAGAGAAATATCATCCAATAATACGTGAGAAAGTTGAAAGTATATTGAAGACCAATATGCTTATCAATGAGTTCACCGGCCAGCTCAAGGAGTTCTATCAAGAACTCGGGATCTGGGGGCAGCAATTCTGGTTGGGCGGCTACGACATGGGCATCCTCTGGCCCGGAGATTGTTGCGGCGGATCAATGGTTTACGATGCTGACATGGACAAAGGGGACCAGCGGTTTGTGCCTGGTACGGCTGTAAACTTCGAAACTGGTTTCTGGGTGATCGATACGCTTGTTTTCTATGAAGATCGGGCAATTATCGCAAGTAAAACACCTTGGGACATCGTTAAGTGTTCACACTAAGAATGAGTAAGAAAAATGTCTGATCAAAAGATTGAAAAATTCGGCTGCGAATTTCTGGAATACCCTTGTAAAGGAAATACTGATTGTGACCTGTTTACGCCAGAAGTCGCGGAAAAGGTCATTCGGTATTCCAAAACATTGAAAGAATACAGTAAAACCCCGCTTGTAAGCTTGGACAGTCTTGCAAATGAAATGGGTGTGAAGAATGTATACGTGAAGGATGAGTCCTTCCGTATGGGTTTAAACGCATTCAAGTCAATCGGTGTTATTTATGGTGTTTCCAAAGTAATCTGCAAAATACTTGGCGTTTCGATTGACGATATCGATTTCGAATACTTCTTAAAGCCAGAGATAAACGAGAAAATCAGAGACATCGTTCTGATTGCAGCAACCGATGGCAATCATGGCAAGGGCTTGGCCTACGCGGCAAGCATTCTCGGTTGTCAGTGTCACATCTACATGCCGTCGCAGACAGTACCAAGTCGTGTGAAGGCTATTGAAGATCTGGGCGCTTCCGTCATCGTCACAGAACATAACTACGATGGCACATTGAAGATGGTCATCGCCAAAGCCGCTGAGATGGGCTGGTGCCATGTGCAGGACCAGGCTTGGGAAGGTTACACTGAAACAACAAATTTCATTTCGCAAGGTTACACAGCCATTGCAGATGAAATTCGACTGCAGCTTGAAGGCGTACAGCCAACGCACATCGTATTGCAGGCTGGCGCTGGTTCTTTTGCTGTCGGCATAATGGCTTATTTCTCAAAACTTATGGGAGAGAATAAGCCTCATATGACAATTGTTGAGCCAGATAACGCTGGCTGCTTCATGAAATCTGCGATGAATGGCAAGTATTCTCAAGTTGGGGGCGACTTGGCCACAATCATGGCAGGTCTTTCAGTTGGGGAACCAAATATTGTTGCCTACGATATACTTAAGGATATCGTAGATTACTATATCACGTGCCCGAATGAGTTTTCGGCAAATGGAATGCGCATTCTAGCTAATCCGCTTGAAGGTGATGACAAAGTCGTCTCCGGCGAGTCTGGTGCGGTTGGGTTGGGAGTAACTCATGCCATTTGCACGAATGAAGCTCTCGTCAACATCAGGGAGCAGATGAAAATAGACGAGAGATCTGTGCTTCTCTTTATCAGCACTGAGGGTGATACCGATCCTGAAATCTATAACAAAATCGTAAGAGACGGGGCATATCCGCTCCAAATTTCTCAGGGAGGAAGTTAGAATGTCAAATGGTAATGTAGGTAGTGGTGTCCTTGGCAAATGGACCCTGCTAGCAATGGGTGTTGGCCTAACGGTTGGGGCCGGGCTGTTTTCACTCGTTGGCGCAGGTATTGGTCTTACCGGGCATAGTTTGTGGCTTGCTTTTGCGCTCGCACTTGTATTCGGTATTTTCTACAATACGCCGATGTTTTTTGCGAGTGGTACACTCGTTTTGGATGGCGGGCCTTACGCACTTACCAGTACAATTTTGGGCAGAAAATATGCAGGCATGTATGTTGTTAGCTTCTTCTTGTACTATCCAACAGTAGCAATCTACGCGCTCTCTCTCGGGTATTACATCAACTCTTTGATGCCTTCTGTGACACCGTCAGCTGGTGCTATCGCAGGCCTGACAGTGTTCTACGTCGTAAACTTGTTCGGATTAGATGCACTCTCTAAGTTCCAGAACTTGATGACAACCTTGCTTATGGTTGGTATCGCGACCTTCATTGTGATGGGTTTTGGGCAAGTTGATTTTGCTTTGTTGTCACCTACGACAAATCCTAATTTTGCCTCTGAAGGTGGAATGGGTATCTTCAAAGCGGCTTGTCTGCTTTCGTTCGCTACCTACTGCCAGTACTACCTGATGTACTTCAGTAAGTATGCAAAAAGACCCAAAAAGGACATTACATTCGGAATGGTTGGTACCACATTAGTTATTATTGTTGTGTACCTTGGCGTCTCTGTGGTCGCTTCTGGTGTACTTCCTATCGAAATGGTTGCCAACAAGCCGCTAACTCTGGTGGCCCGTAAAATTCTTTCATCTCCACTCTTCATATTCTTTATGATTTGTGGACCTTTCATGGCGCTGACAACCACCATTAACAGTGTGTATGCATCCTATGTTCAGCCAATCCAGACAGCGACAGCCGATGGTTGGTTCCCAAAGAGCTTTGGTGCCACCAACAAAATGGGTAGCCCTTGGAAGATTCTAACCCTAATCTGGCTTGCTTCCATGTTGCCTATCTTGCTTGGCTGGGACATTAGCACGATTGCAAACGCTTACATCCTGACTGACATCGTGTTGGGTATCTTCATGATGGTTTCAATCGCTCTGATACCAAACAAGTATCCTGTGGCATGGGCAAACCGAGAGTTCTGCAGGAAGTTGCCTACATGGGTATTCTATATCTTTGTCGGTCTTGCAGGTGTTGTTCAAGGCATCCTGATTTACAACTCAATTGCTTCAATCAAGCTCTACATTGTTGTTGTAACAGGGATCGCGTTCGGTGTCGGCATTCTGTATGCCATCATGAAAGAAAAGAGTGATTCAGTAACGAGTCCTGTACTTGATGTTGCATAAGTAATTAACGCAACTTAATAAAAATAATTGGCCATGTGGGTGTAGATGAAATTCTCACATGGCCAATAGACCAGCCCAATCAACACATCATTACTATTTTCAATTATCGCATAATATTAAGGCTGTTTATTAGTTGTGTTGATTGTACATGAGAAAACTAGAAATAAAATTACTGATGAAGATATTAGTAAGTAAAACAAAGAAAAGTAATGGGAGCGCGAAATGTCAAAACTGGTAAAGCGTGGTTTTGAAGTCTCTGAGTTTGAAGAACGGGTCGAGCGGGCACAACGCATGATGTATGAGAAGAAACTAGATGCAATCATGCTAACGACCGAACCAAATTTCCGTTATTTTACAGGGTTTAGGTCTCAGTTCTGGCATAGCCCAACTCGTCCGTGGTTCGTCGTTGTACCAGCTAAAGGCAAGCCAATAGCTGTAATTCCGGGGATTGGTGTTAACAGCCTGAAGCAGACATGGATCGATGATGTTCGCAGTTGGGCTGCCCCTTGCCCTGAAGATGATGGCATTAGCTTACTTGCAGCAACAATCAATGAGTTGCCTAAAAAGCACGGGCGGGTCGGAGCAACCTTGGGAATTGAATCCCAGCTGCGCATGCCAAATGCCAACTTCAGCCAGCTGCGTGAGATGGTCAACTCAGAGTTCGTCGATTTTTCGTTAGAGATGCATGCGCTACGTCAGATCAAGTCCCCTGCAGAGATCGCGAAGACACGTGAAATTTGCCGGATCACGAATGTAGGGTTCAGCAAAATTCCACAATATGCACGCATTGGAATGACCGAGCGGGAAATCTGTAAACGCTTCAGCATGGATATGTTAGAGGCCGGTGCTGATGAGACACCATTCATTATTGCCGGTTCTGGGCCAGATGCTATCGGTGAGATCCTCACAGGACCCAGCGATCGGGCAATGCAGGAAGGTGACTTGTTGATGATCGACACCGGCGCCGTTTGGGATGGTTACTTTTCAGATTTTGACCGGAACTGGGCATTCGGTCATGCCAGCGAGCAAACCAAAGCCGCTTATCGCGCCACTTATGAGGCGACAACCAAGGGCTTTGAAGCGGCAAAGCCTGGCAACACAACGACCGATATCTACAATGCAATGTGGGGCGTGCTGGAGCTAGCAGGTGCTCTTGGGAATGACATTGGCCGTATTGGTCATGGACTGGGAATGGAGCTGACAGAGCGCCCTTCTAACACATCATCAGATAATTCTGTTCTGGTTCCAGGAATGGTTATGACATTGGAGCCGGGTATGACCTATGCTCCTGATAAGATGATGTTGCATGAGGAAAACATAGTAATCACAGAAGACGGAGCAGAATGGTTGACTGAACGCGCCGAACCTGAGCTGATTATTATTCAGTAACAAGCGTTATCGAATGGTGTGGTTGCCGTCCTATCCAGACGGCATCGCAATGTGCCAAGGTTGCGGTGTTGAACGGGCTCTGTCAGGTTGTTTACTGCTCTGAGATAGCGTAGTTATTTGCCATGCTTAAATTTGATGTCTTTCCCGCTCTTAAAGGTTACCGGT
>NZ_LLWE01000026.1:2500-5710 GCF_001562055.1 Polycladidibacter stylochi
TACAGTTAAACAAGCATGCTTTTGTTAGTGATTGTGATTATTGCTAATGAGAGTGATCAAGTGTCTTAAGGGCATTTGGTGGATGCCTTGGCGACTAGAGGCGATGAAAGACGTGATACGCTGCGATAAGCGTCGGTTAGCTGCGAATAAGCTTTGATCCGACGATTTCTGAATGGGGCAACCCACTCCGTATGGAGTACCCGCAAGGGGGCAAACCCGGGGAACTGAAACATCTAAGTACCCGGAGGAAAGGACATCAACCGAGACTCCGCTAGTAGTGGCGAGCGAACGCGGACCAGGCCAGTGGTCATATTTTAAGAACCGGAACAAGTTGGGAAGCTTGGCGAAATGGGTGATAGCCCCGTACGGGTAGAAAGAGATATGATCCTTGAGTAGGGCGGGACACGTGAAATCCTGTCTGAACATGGGGGGACCACCCTCCAAGCCTAAGTACTCCTAGTCGACCGATAGCGCACCAGTACCGTGAGGGAAAGGTGAAAAGTACCCCGACGAGGGGAGTGAAATAGTACCTGAAACCGAATGCCTACAAACAGTTGGAGCCCTTTTGAGGGTGACAGCGTACCTTTTGTATAATGGGTCAGCGACTTAATTTAACGAGCAAGCTTAAGCCGATAGGTGTAGGCGCAGCGAAAGCGAGTCTTAATAGGGCGCTTTAGTTCGTTGGATTAGACCCGAAACCGAGTGATCTAGCCATGAGCAGGTTGAAGGTGCGGTAACACGCACTGGAGGACCGAACCCACGAATGTTGAAAAATTCGGGGATGACTTGTGGCTAGGGGTGAAAGGCCAATCAAACTCGGAAATAGCTGGTTCTCCGCGAAATCTATTTAGGTAGAGCGTCGAGTGAATACTCCTGGGGGTAGAGCACTGGATGGGCTATGGGGGCTCACCGCCTTACTGATCCTAACCAAACTCCGAATACCAGGAAGTACTGCTCGGCAGACACACAGTGGGTGCTAACGTCCATTGTGGAGAGGGAAACAACCCTGACCGCCAGTTAAGGTCCCTAAGTTATGGCTAAGTGGGAAAGGATGTGAAGATCCCAAAACAACCAGGATGTTGGCTTAGAAGCAGCCATCATTTAAAGAAAGCGTAACAGCTCACTGGTCTAAATAAGGGTCTTTGCGCCGAAAATGTACCGGGGCTCAAGCCATACACCGAAACTGCGGGTGCACGTAAGTGCGCGGTAGCGGAGCGTTCTGTAAGCTGATGAAGGGATACTCGTGAGAGATCTTGGAAGTATCAGAAGTGCGAATGCTGACATGAGTAACGATAAAGAGGGTGAGAGACCCTCTCGCCGAAAGTCCAAGGGTTCCTGCGCAATGCTAATCAGCGCAGGGTTAGCCGGCCCCTAAGGCGAGGCCGAAAGGCGTAGTCGATGGGAACCACGTTAATATTCGTGGGCCAGTGGGTAGTGACGGATGCCGTGTATCGTATCCCCTTATTGGATTGGGGATGCGGTGAAGGTGTTCCAGGAAATAGCTCCCACGCTAGACCGTACCCGAAACCGACACAGGTGGACAGGTAGAGTATACCAAGGCGCTTGAGAGAACTGTGCTGAAGGAACTCGGCAAAATGCTCCCGTAAGTTCGCGAGAAGGGAGACCTGTAATTGGGCAACCAGTTATGGGTGGCACAGAATTGGGGGTTGCGACTGTTTATCAAAAACACAGGGCTCTGCGAAGCCGCAAGGCGACGTATAGGGTCTGACGCCTGCCCGGTGCTGGAAGGTTAAGAGGAGATGTGCAAGCATCGAATTGAAGCCCCAGTAAACGGCGGCCGTAACTATAACGGTCCTAAGGTAGCGAAATTCCTTGTCGGGTAAGTTCCGACCTGCACGAATGGCGTAACGACTTCCCCGCTGTCTCCAGCACAGACTCAGTGAAATTGAATTCCCCGTGAAGATGCGGGGTTCCTGCGGTCAGACGGAAAGACCCCGTGCACCTTTACTACAGCTTCACACTGGTATTCGTGATGACATGTGTAGGATAGGTGGTAGGCGTTGAAACGTGGGCGCCAGCTCACGTGGAGCCATCCTTGAAATACCACCCTTGTCCTCATGGATATCTAACCGCGGTACTACAATATCCGGGACCGTGTGTGGCGGGTAGTTTGACTGGGGCGGTCGCCTCCCAAATAGTAACGGAGGCGCGCGAAGGTGGGCTCAGAGCGGTCGGAAATCGCTCGTCGAGTGCAATGGCATAAGCCCGCCTGACTGCGAGAGTGACAACTCGAGCAGAGACGAAAGTCGGTCATAGTGATCCGGTGGTCCCTCGTGGAAGGGCCATCGCTCAACGGATAAAAGGTACGCCGGGGATAACAGGCTGATGATGCCCAAGAGTCCATATCGACGGCATTGTTTGGCACCTCGATGTCGGCTCATCACATCCTGGGGCTGGAGCAGGTCCCAAGGGTTTGGCTGTTCGCCAATTAAAGTGGTACGTGAGCTGGGTTCAGAACGTCGCGAGACAGTTCGGTCCCTATCTGCCGTGGGTGTAGGAATATTGAGAGGATCTGTCCCTAGTACGAGAGGACCGGGATGGACGTACCTCTGGTGGACCTGTTGTGGCGCCAGCCGCATTGCAGGGTAGCTATGTACGGAAGGGATAACCGCTGAAGGCATCTAAGCGGGAAACCCACCTCAAAACAAGTATTCCCTGAAGAGCCGTGGAAGACCACCACGTCGATAGGAGGCATGTGGAAGCATGGCAACATGCGAAGCTAAGCCTTACTAATAGCTCGTTCGGCTTGATCACTCCCATTAAGCTATAATCACAGAAAAACAAAATACATGCTTGTATAAGACTAACAAAAAGACCAGTTCAGTGAGGTTATCCTGCCCGGTGGCTATGGCGGGGCGCCCCCACCCGATCCCATCCCGAACTCGGAAGTGAAACGCCCCTGCGCCAATGGTACTTCGTCTTAAGACGCGGGAGAGTAGGGCGCCGCCGGGCATGATAACCTCACATCCTCATCAAAAACAAACATAACATACAAACCCAAAAACAAACAAAGAGCCGTAAGGCTCTTTTGTCGTATCTAAAGCCTGTTCCCGGAAAGTGGATGCACGTATTCGAATAAGAATACACGTCAATCCAATCGGTTAAAGCAAGAATGCATAGGGCAACACAATGCCCCGCACGCCCACAGCCACCAAGGCGAGGACGGGCTAAACAAAGAAAACCGGGCAC
>NZ_LLWE01000003.1 GCF_001562055.1 Polycladidibacter stylochi
ACCGGGCACCACAAAGCCCGCGCAGGGCACAACAAGCCCCTGCACACAAAATTAACGCGGGGTGGAGCAGCCCGGTAGCTCGTCAGGCTCATAACCTGAAGGTCGTAGGTTCAAATCCTACCCCCGCAACCAAATAACTAACTGAAAAACAACAGTTTATTTGGATGAAGCATTCCGTACTCCCAACGATATAATCAGTCATGGAAGCATTGCGGAAGCAGAATGATAACTTTTTGAGAACAATAACATACATCAATTAGATAGACTGCCCAAGAGTATAAAATAAACTGCATTTAGTAGATTGAATAGTTAATTTACTGTTCAATAGTTGTATATCCTAAAAAGTTATTTACGGTAAAAGCAAGTAATAAATTATATCTGGCTGCCCGAGGATGTTACCGTGCCTACCGTTTATAATCCTGATACTTATATGGCCGACTTTCGTCAGGTCCTTTCTCAAGGAAGAAAACGTATCGGCTTTCTTGTCGGTGCAGGTGCTCCGCTGTCGATTTGGGTCGATGAAAACCAACGAATAAGCGGTGCTAATGATTCAAGGCCTTTAATACCCGGCGTGGATGAGTTGACAAGACAGGCGATAGAAGGGCTAGAGGATCACACGAAGAAAGATGAGGCAAACCGAATTAGAGAGGAGCTAGGGAAGAGCGCAAACATAGAAACCATTTTGTCCAAAGTTCGTCTTCTTTTTGAAGCGCTTGGACCTCTCGAAGTAAACGGGAAGAGTGGGAATTGGTACGGTGAGTTAGGCAAGGATATATGTGAGCAAATTGGCAAAATAGTTGGGGTGAGCCTCCCTTCAGATCGTAACGCCTACAATGACTTGGTTACATGGATTGGTGGAACCAGCAGAAAACACCCTATCGAGATTTTTACTACAAACTACGATCTTCTTTTTGAAGCCGCTTTTGAAAGGTCGAGGACGTCGTATTTTGACGGGTTTACAGGCGCACATGAACCGTTCTTTGACCCCGTATCAGTGGCTACCGACGACCTACCGTCAAGGTGGGCGCGTCTTTGGAAAATGCATGGGTCACTTGGTTGGGAAAGCGCTGATCATGGTATAGTAAGGACAGGGAACATGGCTTGTAGTGAGTTAGTGTATCCAGACCATCTGAAGTACGACCTTACTCAGAAACAGCCATACGCCGCGTTGTTTGAGCGGCTAAAGAATTTTCTGTTGACTCCAGATAGTGTGCTCATAACAACGGGTTTTTCTTTTCGTGATGCACATATTTGCGCAGTTCTTGGGGAGGCGCTCTCTAAGAATGCAAATTCGGCTGTAGTAGCCTTTCAGTTTGGCCTCCTTGATCATGAGGAACCGGCAGTTAAAATGGCTGTTGATCACCCAAATCTCTCAGTTTATGCGTGGGACGGAGCGGTTATCAATTCCGTTCAGGGTCAATGGAAGCCCGGTGAAATGCCAAAAAACTGGGAGCAAATCAGACCTACTTACTGGGGGGAGTTAAAGTCGGGATTACCTCATTGCTTCATACTGGGGGACTATTCGAAGCTCGCTGGGTTCTGTTTGCAGGCAAAGGCTACAGATCTTTCAGATGCTCGAAACACCGGTGAGACTAATGCCGATGCTACTGCTAAGGCTGCGCCAGAGGATAGAGGAGGCCCTTCTAAAGGTGAAACTGCAGATGCTGCAGAGGTTGAAGCATGACACAACAGAATTTTGATCCTACTTTTTTGGGAAATGTCTGCGGTGTCTCTGGCTCATCAGTTATGGTCAAACTCTCCCCATCATTAGACTCAGGGTTAGCTATTATTGAAGGCAGGACATATCGAGTTGCTCAGGTGGGTAGCTTTGTCAGAATTCCTCAAGGCTACCAAGATTTATTCGGAATAATAACTGAGGTTACCTCTGTCGCTAAAGAGCAAGAAGGCACTGATGGGTTTGAACGGTCTATCAAAGTTGAACTTGCTGGTGAGGCTATAGCTGGGCAGTTTGAGCGTGGAATAAGCCAACATCCAAACGTTGATGATCCTGTTCATGTCGTTACCGAAGACAAGCTGCGGGAAATTTATCAAAATGATGGACCCGGTTTTTTTGCTATAGGCAAACATGCTAGTTCGTCTAACATTGATGTCTCTCTATCATTAGATAAACTGCTGACTAGGCATTCAGCAGTATTGGGCTCAACAGGATCAGGAAAGTCGACAGCCGTATCTAGTTTGCTTAGGGCGATGTTGGATGCTGCAAATATCGAAGACAGGACCAATAAGACGCGGATTTTAGTGATTGACGTGCACGGCGAATATTCCGAGGCAATGGCTGATGTAGCTGCTGTGTATAGTTGTACGCCGCGAGAGCATGAGAAAAATCTATTCATTCCTTACTGGGCGCTAGGGTTTGATGATTTGTTTAGACTGCTCTCGGGCTCATTAACAGAAACGCAGAAAAGCCCAATCGCTGAATCTGCGATGCAAATGAAATTGTCCTATATCGAGAATGAGAAGGCTCTCGGGCACCGTCATTTTGATGACATAAACCTTGATTCATTGAGCGTTGATGCTCCATTCCCATTTCGCCTCAAAAAGCTTTGGTTCGATTTGGTTTTTGATGAATTGGCTACGTACTCCAATAGAGAACAGACAGAAGAGGCGTATGTGCTGAAGGATGATGGTTCGAGGGAGGACGGCGGAGACGTTGGAGCCTTGAGGGCGCCCAAATTCCAACCTCCTGGTATTGGTGGCTCGTTTCCAAATAAAGGAAAGAAGGCGAAAGGACTTCTTAAGCCACTTGATTTGATTAGATCGCGGCTTCTCGACCGTCGGTATGATTTCTTATTGAGGCCGGGGCCGTGGGAGCCTGACACTACTAACGGTAGGGTCGAGAAAGATCTCGGCGAGTTGCTCCAAGATTGGTTGGGGCATGAGAAAGCTGTTACGATTCTTGATCTTTCTGGTGCTCCATCAAATATGTTAGCGCACTTGGTAGGTTGTGTGCTGCAAATCATTTATGAAGCTTTGTATTGGAGTCGCCGTTCACCTGAAGGTGGAACCCAGCGACCACTGTTAGTCGTAATGGAGGAAGCTCATCGATATCTGGCCAAAGGAGGCGATGCTACATCGTTGGATATCGTTCAAAGAATTGCAAAAGAGGGCCGTAAATATGGGATCGGCTCCATGGTTGTATCCCAGCGTCCTTCGGAAATAGATGAAACAATACTGTCTCAAGCTGGTACCCTGATATCTCTACGATTGACGAATACGCAAGATCGATCTCATGTGAAAGCAGTCTTACCTGACAACTTGGGCAGCTTATCTGATCTTCTTTCTGTACTACGAACTGGTGAAGCTATTGTATTAGGAGAAGCTATCAACCTTCCTGCGCGGTGTCGGTTTGCGGAACCCTCGGAGGAGAAGAGACCTCGAAGCTCTGATCCGAAAGTGTTTCGGGCGTGGTCGTCTTCTCGAGGTGCGGAAGATTATGAACAAATGGTTTCCCGTTGGCGGAAACAGATAATAGAGTAATTTGGAGTAAATATTTAAAGGATAAAGTAATGGAACGGGAAGCAGTAAGCTCATCGAATCTGGCTTCGGTTGGATATGAGGAAGAAACGTCTGTGCTAGAGGTGGAATTTAACTCTGGGCGCATATACCAATACTACGATGTTCCGCAGAAAACACATGAGGAATTAATAGGGGCTGATTCGGTTGGCCGGTATTTTAATGCACATGTTCGGAATTCATTTCCATTTCAGGAAATGTAGGAAAATCACCTTAATTTAGGATTTGCTATATTAATTTCAGAATGGTTGAGTTTACAGTGTTGTATTATTGCTTGACGTCGTGATATCGGTGTTATTTCATATCGCTCCCATTCTCTTTTCTGCTCGTTGTAGGCTCTTCCAGAATGCTTCATCGGGGTGGTCGATTTTGTTTTGCAGGGTCTGGGCTATTTGGTCGGCGAAGTCCTCGCGGATTTCGGTTGCACTCAAATCAAGCAGGGCGGCTAGGCTGGCAGCATTGCCGGTGATTTGCTGAATATAGATTTCCTTCTGCTGTTCTTTAATCGTCTGTTTCAGCTGGTCGCGGGTTAAGCCCGCCTGATAGCTGGAGAGCTTCGTTTGCATTGCTATGCCCACGGCATCCCATAGGGGATGGTTAGGCCAACGGGAAAGGTTGCTATCCCCCTTCAAGGGCGTCACATAGCGGGTGGTGCTGATTGCCTCGCTGTAAACATCGCCAATGCCATGTTCGATATCGGCAAAGGTGCGCAAGCCCCAATTATCCTTCAGTTCTTTCTTGCCCGCGCGTAGCTCTACCCGCCAAATGCTCTTGGTCGTATCCTTGGGGTCAATGCCCCATAGCTTGAACCAGAAGGGCTTCTTCTTGGTTAGGGCTTCAAGGCGCTTATCGTAAACGCAGATTTGGCGACCGGGCATTTTACCAAGTGTAACAGATTCAATTCTTCTGCCACAAAACACAAAGCTATCGCCTTCACTGGTTTGGGATATCTTTTTGTGCGACGTTTTCTTTTCAAAATGCGGGCGCACCTTGGTTTTGTAATGGGCGACAAAATGCTGATAGTTGAGCGTAAAGCTTTGCGGCAATAGAAAGTCGAAGGCAAAATCTACTCGCCTTATGCTCTCTTGGCCGAATGTGGCGTCCAGATCATGCAGGCGCTGATAGATTTGGCGGCGGGCCTGTTCAAAATTCATGCAGGCAAGCGCACTGGCATGCAGCTTCACCGCTAGGTTCCATTCGGTTGTATTGCTGCTGTCTTTTATGCTCCACAACTCACCATCGGCTCCGGTATCCAATAGGAAGGCATAGCCGCCCTTCAGGCCTGTTTGGCGTACACAGCCACGCACACGGCCATTATTCAAGCTGACGCTTTGGTCTTGCTGCTCTTGTTGCGCCGCCTCTTTAGCTTGGCGCAGTTGAACAAGGGTTTCTTCTGGCAGGCAGCCAATAAATGCTACCTCGATACTATCAAATCCGGCATGAACAAGTTTAATATGCATGGTTTACGCTGGTCTTCGTTTTTGTATTTCTAGAGGGGGGTGTTACAAAAACCCCCCATTGCGCACCGCTGGTGCTTTATTGAAATTGGAAAGTGAGGAGAAAAAGCAGGGCGACTTGTGCGTGTGGCACTGCCCAATGGCTTTGGAAGAAAAGCCCGGCAAGCCGGGCTAGAGATTGCCGCAGCGTGTGAGTAAAAGCGCTGCGGGTGCGTGTGAAGCTAGGTGAGGGCGTGCTCTGAACTGTGGCGAACGGTGAGCGCTTCAGCCCAAGCAATCAGGTCTTTGCGACGGTAGCGAATGGCCCTTGCGGATATTTTCACGTAAGCAGGACCGCCACCACGCAAGCGCCAGTTTTGCAAGGCCCGCGCTGTATAGCCTAAAAATTCTGCGGCATGTTTTTCTGGAATTAAACAATCAAAATAGTCTGGTG
>NZ_LLWE01000008.1 GCF_001562055.1 Polycladidibacter stylochi
ACCGGGCACCACAAAGCCCGCGCAGGGCACAACAAGCCCCTGCACACAAAATTAACGCGGGGTGGAGCAGCCCGGTAGCTCGTCAGGCTCATAACCTGAAGGTCGTAGGTTCAAATCCTACCCCCGCAACCAAAATATAAACTGTTAAATCAATGACATAACAGGATTTTTGTTTTCGTCACTGCAATCTCATAATCAACTCTGGAAGCATTATGGAAGCATTATGGAAGCAAGTGGCTTTGCATTTTGGAAGAAGAGTTATTCAACCTTTGAATATAGATGGTCATGAAGTCGATTAAATATAATAACTTATAGTGGCATTTTATCTTTATAGTAGATGAGCAATAGAATTACAGCGTGTCTTTGTTAATTAGTTTCGTGTTTCCTTTGTGTGTATATTATGATTCATTGGTCCCTAGATGATTTGGGGGATCATATGGGAAGATCGTTTCACAGATGAAAAGTGTCACAACTTCTTCAGAGATACAGGATATCAAACCAATTAAACGCGACACGCTCTTAAAAATCTGCCTCTTATTTAATTAGAGATTGTTCTAGACAGCTAACTTGTTCTTTCAAAAATAGACGGAATCAGGCAATTGGTACATTGCAATTTCCGCACAAAGACTGCTAGGCAATGTGCAAAATACTCTCAATCCATTGTATGATTATGACCCACAGTAGAAGCTTGGAGTTATTTTGCGGAAATGTTTGAATGAGCTTTTGAAAAGCGCAATATAACACTCTAGTTGACGTAATACGAGATGTTATCGTGGATGAGCATAAGCGTCTTTTTATCGGAACTGCATTCGCGTTTGTCTTTGCAATATTCATAGAGGTGGCTGATGCACGGCCTTACTTAGGATAGTTTCGCTTTCAATTTCACAGGTAACCAATTCGATCTGTAAAGATACCGCTAGGTATAGATTAATCTTGGCAGTCTGGCCGTAGACTGCGCGGTTATGCCTGCATTTAAGAGATCTTGTTGTTTGGCTGATGTAGCTCTGATAGTTTTCTGACACTATATAATGAGGCAATGTAAAACAGCTGCTATATTCAGATTGTTATGCCTATAATATGAAATGTATATTAATATAATTAATTATAACAGTATGTTATTTTTATTATAATTAGATTGATTCTTTTTTCGTAGATGATTTATAGCTCATCGTTTAGTGCTCTCATTATTTTGGTGATAAGCTAATGAGAAAATTAATTATTATTATTGTTGTTATAATCGTATTAGTACTAGCAACCCCGGTTATCTATATATTTGCCGCAGGTGCTTATCAGTATCTCCTAAGCGAGACGCTGACGAGACGCTACCGCTATACGATCCAAGTCAGTGTTGACGGCGTGCTCATGTCCGGCTCCGCTGTACATCAAGTAACAATTGAATCTGGGCCCCCTGTGTCTTTTGCAACTGGCTACACAGATGTCACTTTTAAAGGAGAGGCCCTAGCAATTCCTATCGGTGATGGCCAGCATATCTACGCACTCATCATTAGGGAGGCAGGGCGTGATCCAGAAAATGAAGAAGTTAAGATCGAAGTTCCTGACCGGAACCTCATATGGGATGCCTGTCACCCCAAGAATGCTTCGAGTAACTATCGATCACAGATATCAGTAGAAGCCCTGAGAAATATACAAGGCCCTTGCGCGGTTCCTAAGCAAATTTTGCCTGTATTTGTGTGGTTCGAAGATGAAACCGACCCGCAAAGTGGTCGCAGAGTTTTTGTAAATGATCTTGGAAAATATGCAGGCAAGAAAATAGATTTTATCAGTGCTAAAATCGAGTTAACCAACGATCCTATTAGTAAAAAAATTGAAAAACAACTATCAATAATTCAATTATTGCCACAATATCGTAGAAGTGAAGATAATTATTACTCAAGATATGTCAATAAAAACACTTTAGATGACATATTTATGGACTATTTTATTTACTAGTGAGGTTGTTATGGATAAATATAGTTTGTATGCTTTATTTTCTTCGGATGTATACTACGATTCATCTTTGCTAATATACTCTCACAAAAATAGAGAAGAAAGCAACTTCTTTGCCCGCTCTTACAAGTTCGAGGATAAAGTTGTAATCGCGTTTCGCGGTACTGACAAGGTACCAGCTGATGCATGGAGTGGTTGGGGAGTTGGAGTCGGAAGCGTAACATCGCCGCAACTACTAGCTGCCATCGAGTTTTACCACGAGACTGTCAGTAAGCACCCCAATAAAGAAATTGTTTTCACAGGGCACTCACTTGGCGGCGGATTAGCAGGATTCCTAGGGGCGATCTATCAAAAAAAATCCTATGTCTTTGACAATATGAGATATACCGGAGCGGTAGAAAATTTATGGGAATTATACTTAGATTACTATAACGAAACCTATAAAGTTGACGACCCCGACTTACATCAGGCAATCGGTGCGCACCTGGAAAAGTATTACGGAGAAGACGTCCACAAAAGCGACATGCTAGCGAAGCCTCAGTTTAATCTATCGCAGGCTGCGCACATAGATGGCGAATTCCTAGATAATACTGCTAGGGGGAACAGCAGCGACGAATACTCCGTTGCTGACCAGGCCGGATTATGGCCAATTCAAAAACACTCAATGAGTTTATTATCAATCGTCATGCATTTCTCAGAAGGGCCTACAGCCGGTATGTGGAAAGGCCCTTCCAAAGACGATTGGGACGTAGTGAGTTCGTATCTGCTTCCTCATCTATTCGACGAAAAATTAGCGGAAGTTTCAGGGATCAAAAGAAACACCGAAAAAAAAGCCATTGATAACTTAAGAGACAAGATAGCATTCTCTTTGTTGGACAAAGACTATAGTAGCGGCGCACGCCACGCACTTTACAAAAACATCGAAATACTTGCCGAGGCGATTGAGGATGGGTTAGGTACTATCTTACAGTATGATGATAACTTGAAAGCGCTCTTTGCAACAGCTGCTAGTGGGGCCGTTGCGCAATTTGTGGCGATGCTTGCTGATGCAAATGCTGAAACCAATAACCTAGAGTTGCTTCGCTATGATAGCGCAAACAAGGTACTTGCGATCAATTGCTCAAAAGCATTTTGGAGCACCTTCTCAAAGCCACCAGAAGAGTTATTTGGCGTTAAGGCGTTAATGCAAGCCGTTAAAGAACAGGAAACTCAAGAATTATTTGAACTTCTTGAAAAACAAGGCATTTCCGGATCTTTGCGAGAAATTGATGTGCTTACATTCCAAGTTGAGGATACCGGTTTAGGCTCTGAAATTCGACTTGAGAGCTACGGTGATAAGAAAGTGGTGTTTATCGGCTCTTCTTCGGCAGACACAATACTAGGCAGTTCGGCTGATGAAGTCATCATTGCCAATGGTGTTAACAATGATACCGCTGATATGGTCAGTGGCGGTGCTGGTAATGATCTACTTATCGGAACGAATAGTGTTAATTTTTTAACTGGGGGCGATGGTGCTGATGTTGTTTATGGCGGATATGGGGACGATACTCTAGACGGCGGGGTTAGGAGTGACCTTATGCCAGATGATGCCAATACGTTTTTTGATTCTATGAATACTTTTCAATATTACGATGATAACATTTCAGATATACTTGATGGTGGAAAAGGTTATGATAAGTACTACGTTTATCATGATGAAAAATACATAACTGATACAACTTCTTGGGAAGATACTGACTCAGGAGCTGTCCCTTATAGCTTTTTTGATGCGATCTACATTATGTATGATTACGGTTACGAACAAGTTAGACAAAAATTTAATGTAAATGACTTTTCTCATGTAGATCGTATTCGAGATTCCGATGGATCTGGTGAAATTGTATTGCAAAAGACAAATGATTTAGACTATAAGCACTCTTTTCGTCCTTCTACCAATTTGTATGTTAAGTTCTCTTCTAAAGATAATGTGTATTTGGAGAAACTTGAAACGACAGATTTTAATGGAGTAGAGCTATTCTATACTCCTTCGTCCGATTTGCTTTTTTACAAGCATAATGGCGATTTGTATGGATTTTTCGATTGGATTTTTTCAGAGTGTGGTTCTGGTATCTGGGCTGATTGGCTTGGATTACAAGCACTATTTGTAATTGAAGATTTTGAAAGTGGACACTTTGGCATCAATTTGCTGAACGCTCCGGAAGGAACCGACGAAAGTTATAGTCCAGCTTTTGCGACATTAGAGGATCGTGATGATGTTAGCATTCCAGATACCATCACTGATAGTCAGGGAGATGCAAGCAAGGATATAACTGACGACGCTTTTACATTTCTTAGTAATGGATTTGATGTGAATGCAGTGGTTGACCATGAATATGAAGGTGATTTGAAGAGTTCTTTTGATCTAGATGATGCTGAAATTACTGAAACTACTCTTTTGAGTAACGGTTTTAGCAATGTAATGACGAATGATTTTCATCAGGATGACTTCAGATTTATCTAAAATGGTTCACGTCAAATAGCTATACGATTAGAAAGTTTCAACGCGAACGGGTTATGTGTTAAACGTTGTCTGACTGAATATGTTACTCTGTCCTAGGGTTTCTTCTGGCAGGCAGCCGATAAAGGCCACCTCGATACTGTCAAATCCGGCATGAACAAGTTTAATCTGCATGGTTTACGCTGGTCTTCGTTTTTGTATTTCTAGAGGGGGGTGTTACAAAAACCCCCCATTGCGCACCGCTGGTGCTCTATTGAAATAGGAAAGTGGGAGAAAAAGCAGGGCAATTTGTGCGTGTGGCACTGCCCAATGGCTTTGGAAGAAAAGCCCGGCAAACCGGGCTAGAGATTGCCGCAGCGTGTGAGTAAAAGCGCTGCTTGTGCGTGTGAAGCTAGGTGAGGGCGTGCTCTGAACTGTGGCGAACGGTGAGCGCTTCAGCCCAAGCAATCAGGTCTTTGCGGCGGTAGCGAATGGCCCTTGCGGATATTATCACGTAGGCAGGACCGCCACCGCGCAAGCGCCAGTTTTGCAAGGCCCGCGCTGTATAGCCTAAAAATTCTGCGGCATGTTTTTCTGGAATTAAACAATCAAAATAGTCTGGTG
>NZ_LLWE01000006.1 GCF_001562055.1 Polycladidibacter stylochi
TTCCCGCTTAAACTCTTCTGTATAATTTGGTCGCCCCATGAAGTCCTCCTGATCTTAACTTATCAGAAGTCCCTCCACTTTTCCCCGGCCAATCCATGTTGTGCTGGCTGACCCGTTCTTGCAACTACCTGCACCAAGAGAAAAAGCCGAGCTGATTGTTACTCTTGGATATCATGAGGGAAATCAGCGCCGTTTCGGGCCATTCAAGGTGGACCAGTACACACGTGAGGTGGAGGCGGAAGAAGGTGACATTATGGTCATCACCTGTACCTCGGCAGACTTTAACGGCAAGGGAAAGGAGCGGCGCAGCGCGAGTTATGAAAACACAAGTCTGGGTGACATAATCAGGCGTGAAGCAGAACGAGACGGCTATCAGGTGGAGATTGATCCGGCATTAGGGGCCTTTCAATACAGCCATTTTTCTCGCGATAGCCAGTCCCTCTATCAGATGATTGGTGATTTGGCTGATGTCCATGATGCCATTGAAAAGTACTCTGGCAAGAAAATAGTCGTTCTGCCAATAGGTGGTGGCAAGGATATCATTGGGCGAGAGCTACAGCATCGGCTAACGCGTGCCGATATTCAATCTCTATCATTCACCAAGGATTTTAAGGCGCAATATGGTGGTGTCAAAGCGGTGGCTGTCGACCCGAAAAAAGGAAAACGGATCAGCGCCGTGAAGGAGCTGAATAAAGACGATCCTTACTATGAAATCAGGCGCTTGTTCCCGGATAAAAAAGTTGCCGAAAAAGCAGCAGCTAGTAAAGCCAAACAGCTCAAACGTGCTGAGATGCGAATCTCGATAAAAACCCGCCAAGGCGATCCCGACTTACTGGAGCAGATTGACCTGCACCTGATAGGCATCGCCCCTGACATCGATGGCATCTTGACGCCTGTAACCGTTACCCATGAGTACAATGCAGAGACGGATGGATATACAACGACAGCTGAATGTGAGCCAAAAAATTGAGGCGAGAGACACGGATGATTGAGCTTCAAGATGTCGGGTTCAAGCACTATGCCTCTGTTTCAGCTGGTTCAAGTTTCTCCGAATATTCCTCAGCCACGCCTATAAGGTACTTGTCATAAGTCTTCTTCAGATACTGCAATGCAGTATCCTTATCGACATTTGCCTTTAATTGCTCTTGGACAAAGTGTAAGCGGGCTTTACAGGCGCTTAACACTTCAGCCCAACTTTTGACCCACACTTCTACATTACCATCATCCGAAAGATAAACCCTTCCAGGCGGACTGTCTTTGTGGCGCGTCTTTCGCTTTGCGTAACCATCAAGATCGTTCGAAATTACCCAAAAGCTCCATCGGGTTTTGAGGTGCCGGAACCTCTCATCATCCGCAATTGTGAAGGCATATTTCTCAACCTGACTTATCTCATCAGCTCCAATCTTGCAGTCTGGCCTTTTCAACTCAACAACCAAATGTTCCCTTTCGTCAACTCGGCTCTGAGGGACCGACCGAGAAAGCATAAGATCAACAATTCCTTTCTTGCCGTCAATTCGAGTTACAGGACGGTCGATCATGGTTTCTTTGCCGATGATCCTCTGGTGTTTACGAAGAACCTCTGTTAGCGACTGATCGTCTACTGTCAGGTTGAACTCTTCGCCGAAAATCCAAGTATTGTTTTCTGCAATCATTCGGTGAAGTTGGCTACGCTCTTTCAATAGCTTTTTACTCTCGGCACCAAAAAGCAATGCTTCCAAGCCATGAACGAACTTGAGGCGGTCGGCAACCAAGCGTGAGGCGCTAATCACGTTAGCCAAATCAGCTTCTTCTAGCAGCTTTGACATTTCCTTTTGGGTGCGTTCAGGAAGATCTAGTACTTCAGTTAGTATGTGCTGAAGCTCATCGGGTCCGCGTTCGATGGCCTGTCGCAACATCCGCATCTGAAATGCCCTGCTTTTCGAACTCTGCTCCTTAAAATCAGGAAGATGTTTGTTGACGTTGAGTGCAACAATATCAAATACTTTTCGCTCGGCCTCTTCGACTGGCGTTTGCGGATCGGTGCGAAAAGGATACACCTCTTCGTCTTTCCATTGCTTAATTTCAGTCTGCGCAACCTCAACTTCTTTGTTCTTAAAATGTTCTTTGATCATCTCGGATGCTTCGTCATATGCATCTAGCAAGGCAGCATTCATCTCCGCAAATTCGAGCTCTCCCCGTTCTTGAAGTGTTTCGACGTAACTGGACTTCAAATATGCTGAGAACTTAAAACCTGGTGTATGAAAGCGCGGGGGCACTCGTTGAAATGGAAATCCTTGTGGACCGCACAGAAAAAACCATCGATCAGACGCAGATTTCCACTCGATAAGATCCACTTTGACTGTATGCACAGCCCTACTCGTAACATTGTCCTCGGTAATTGGCTCTAGGCAGAAACTCGTAATTTCTTCGATAACTGAGCTCGGGTCCAGCCTCTCAGTTTCTATGAAAACGGACACATCCTTGTAATCAGTGAGATATAACGCGAAAATCTCTGAGAGTGACTGTACTGAAGTTCTCGGCTCCAGAGAACGATATGTACGGTCGAGCTCCGATACACTCACTTCCACGCCTGTTCCTAGGGCCGCATCAACTTCTTCCGGATCGGTCACGCGCACATCAATCAGATCGTCACGCATAAGTAATATTTTGTAACTTAGAAGTCTTTTACCATCGCGATAGCGCACAGCCCACTCTGCGACCCGGCCTAATGCCAACGCTTTCAGTCGACCTTTACCTTCTTTTCCATGAAGGAGCCGCCCTTTTCCTTTGGATCGATTTCCATGCCGCTTCCAAGAGCCCCCAAGTTTGCCAAATAGGCCCTCTACGTCGCAATGTGGTATACCGTGTCCATTGTCTCGCACGGTAATCGAGCGCATAGCTAATTCATCACTTCCGAGCTCAACATCCACCCGGCTCGCATCCGCATCAAGTGAATTCCAGATTAGTTCCGAGAGTGCTTGTAGTGGCTTAGCGCCAGTCTGTTTTTGTAGATGGTCGCCTTCAACTTGTACGCGGAAATGAGTTTGTGCCATTTAGGAACTGCCTCTCAAATCAATTCTAATATGCATCAAATGTAAACACTAAGATTCTAAAATGGAATTGTTAATTCAGACGCATTTCAGCATAACAACTTTACCGTCTTCCAGATATAATAATAAAGAGATTGCCTAATAGCCAACACTGCAGTTAAGACAACACTTGAAGCGCTTGTCAAACAAATGGAGGACGTCACGAATAGAGCCAAGCATGCGCTGGAGGGCTTTAATGAAGACCGAGACCTGCAGAGCCAGCGCAATATAGTGTTCGGTGGGCTGACAGGACTTGAGACCCAATCAACTAGTGCAACGCAAACTCTGAAAAGAATTGATTCAATACATTTAGCGGCGCGGAAATACTAAGCAAATCAGGTGGAAAAGTTGAAATCTAAAAGTGGCGGTTTTCTGCCACTTATACTTTTCCACCCGCTCTACAAAATGGAAAAGTTCATGATTCTAAATCGCAGAAATCTGGGACTTCTAATAATTACATTCTCACAAAATTACAGGATTTTTCCATTTCGAAGTTGCGCGGCGTTTTCTAAGAGAGTGACAGCTAGTTCAACTTAAGCCATTGAAAAACCGTATATTCCCGCCTAATCCCACTTATTCCCGTAAACTTTTCTAGTTTCCATTACGAACTTGCGCGTTACAGCCACTTGCTTCCATAATGCTTCCAGAGTTGATTATGAGATTGCAGTGACGAAAACAAAAATCCTGTTATGTCATTGATTTAACAGTTTATATTTTGGTTGCGGGGGTAGGATTTGAACCTACGACCTTCAGGTTATGAGCCTGACGAGCTACCGGGCTGCTCCACCCCGCGTTAATTTTGTGTGCAGGGGCTTGTTGTGCCCTGCGCGGGCTTTGTGGTGCCCGGTGTTCTTTGTTTTGCCCGTCCTCGCCAGTGGTGGCTGTGGGCGTGCCGGGCTGCTCCACCCCGCGTTAATTTTGTGTGCAGGGGCTTGTTGTGCCCTGCGCGGGCTTTGTGGTGCCCGGTGTTCTTTGTTTTGCCCGTCCTCGCCAGTGGTGGCTGTGGGCGTGCCGGGCTGCTCCACCCCGCGTTAGTTTTGTGTGCAGGGGTTTGTTGTGCCCTGCGCGGGCTTTGTGGTGCCCGGTTTTCTTTGTTTTGCCCGTCCTCGCCTTGGTGGCTGTGGGCGTGCGGGGCATTGTGTTGCCCTATGCATTCTTGCTTTAACCG
>NZ_LLWE01000031.1 GCF_001562055.1 Polycladidibacter stylochi
ACCGGGCACCACAAAGCCCGCGCAGGGCACAACAAGCCCCTGCACACAAAATTAACGCGGGGTGGAGCAGCCCGGTAGCTCGTCAGGCTCATAACCTGAAGGTCGTAGGTTCAAATCCTACCCCCGCAACCAAATAAAATACTAAAAATCAACAGTTTATTTGGATAGAGAAATCATCTTTCCCCAAAACACAATCAACCATGGAAGCTATGCGGAAGCAAGATCAGAGCTTTTTTAGTTTCGAGGTGAAGCCCTCTGACAGATTCCTTTTGTAAGGGATCTGTCGATTGATAATGTATCAATTAAATCTAAAACCGAATAGTCCACCGTCTCTTTCGTCACTTAGGACTGTGTCTAAAACATATTGTGTAAATTGTTTTCCCCCTTCTCTTTCTGCACGTTCTAATTCATCGGAGTTAAGAGTTACGATATACTGTACGCCAGTTTTTTTAGAAAACGCTGCACCAATTTCCAAAGCTCTGGCAAATTGGACTGGCTTAATAAAAGTGGAGAGACATTGTCTCAATTTTTCTACGTTGTCTCTCGAACGTAATTGGCGATTGGTAGTCTAACGCCGAGTGTCGCCGGGTTGGATTGTAAAAGCCTTCAATGTAAAGGCCAAGTGCCTTTTTTGCCTCTTGCCGTGTCAGAAAGGCAGTTCGCCACAACATTTCTGATTTGATGGTCTTGAACACGGTTTCCACCATAGCGTTGTCGTATCAATTTCCCTTGCCGCTCATGGAAGGAATGATATGGTGCCTTGATAAGAGCCGCTGATAAGCATCGGAGCAATATTGAGAACCACGGTCGGAATGATGTATGAGCCCGTCAAGACAAGTGCGTGTCGCCAGCGCCCGATTGAGGGCGTTTGTCACCAAACCGGTCTTTAACATGGGCAAGCAGCGCCATGTCCTCACGTTGCCTAGCGCTTGCAGAGCGTTTCCTCCAGGCATAATAGCCACTGCAACTAACGCCCATAAAAGCACACAACCTAGCAACAGGCATGGAGGCGCTCTGCGCATCGATGAACCGGAACCTCATCGACTTGTCTCCTTGGCGAAGAACGCTGCCGCGTTGCGCTTGGCAAACAGCTCTACTGTTTGTTTTGCCAGCTACACTTTAAAAGGTCTCTTTCTTGACGAAGCAGTTCATTCTGTTTGCGTAACCGGGCAAGTTCCTTGCTGGCATCCTCATGCGGGCCAGAAAGCAGATCCTGGTCCCGGAACTCCCGAACCCAACGCTGCAAGCTTGAACGCGCTACACCTAAATCCTCCGCAATTTCTTTAATTCCCCGTCCACTCACCTCAACAAGCCGCACAGCTTCCCGCTTAAACTCTTCTGTATAATTTGGTCGCCCCATGAAATCCTCCTGATCTTAACTTATCAGAAGTCCCTCCACTTTTCCCCGGCCAGTCCATTTGGCCTGGTTCCAGAAATTTTCAATGCCATTAATATGATTGCGCTTATCAGCAAACAGCTCTGAATGATTTATATGAAAGTGCTTGAAATCGGATAGCTCCAGAGCAGTATATCCCCTGCAACAGTCAGTATAAACGATGCTGTCAGGGGTAACTATTTGCTCGATGATCGGTACCAACGTGGCTCTGGAAGCGTCAGGAATGACCTTTGTATAGACTTTTCCTGCCGCTCCACGACCACGCTTACCTTTGCGTTGATCGCCGAAGTAACTTTCTTCCGCATACCCAGGATGATAAACCCTTAGTCGGATTATCTGGGACAGCCTCAAACTCTTTTGTATAATTTTGTAGAGCCATGAAGGTATCCTGATTTCTATTTATCAAAAAAACCTCCATGTTTTTTAGGCCGCCACATATTATTACTCTGAGCTTTAATTTGGTAGTGCGCTCATGGCTTTGCTACTATCGTCTTGAATTAGTGCGTCAATCCTATCACGTTCACGTTCAAAGGCTGTTAGAAGCGGTCCTGTGAGTGTACGCCCCTTAGGGAGCTTGATCTTGAGCGGGTTAACAAAGCGGCCATTTACTTTCACCTCGTAGTGCAGGTGGTTGCCAGTAGAAAGACCAGTGGTGCCAACGTAACCAATTACCTGCCCTTGATAGACTTGATCGCCGCGTTTCAAATCATCTGCGATTTTGCTCATGTGGTTGTAAGTGGTCACGTAACCGTTGGCGTGGCGAATGAGCACGCGACGGCCATATCCACCACCCCAACCTGCTTTGATGACTTCGCCCTTACCAGCTGCCAAAATCGGGGTGCCACGCGGGGCTGCCCAGTCAACACCGGTGTGAAGGACCCTTTTCTTGCGTATGGGGTGGCGGCGCATGCCAAAGCCCGAGGTAAAGCGGCCAGAGGCAATTGGCTTGCGCAACAGGAATTTCTTAGCACTTTTGCCGCGTCGATCATAGAAATCGACTTCACCATCGTCAGGGCTTCTAAAGCGGTAAAAGTAGTGTTCACGTCCGTTGGCATAGACTGAGGTATACAAGATTTCCTGAATACCTTCTTTCTGCTGCTTTTCATTATCGTATAGCACTGTAAAAGTATCGTCAGGTTTGACCGTGGAGTTGTAATCAAGATCAAATGAGTAGATGCGTATCAACTCTTCGACGACGGTATTGGGGATCTGATTTTCCAGTGCCGTTTGATAGAGGCTGGTGTAGTAAGTCGGCGTTGGCCCTTTGTCTTCTCCGGGCTGATTGAGCGCGAATTGATCTGGTACGATGTCATCTACTGGTGGTGCTGAGGCAATGTAGGTCCCTTGGTCTGACAGGGCGATAGTGGCGAGATGCTGTTGATTGTCGTAGATGCTTACCCGAACCAATTCAGCTTCATTGTCATCATCTTGTGAGGGCTCAAGACCAAAGCGAAGCAGCTGGCCAGGCTGTACGTTGGATATGCCGTAGTTTTGTTTAAGTACCGCCATTATGGCTTGGGCTTGTTCCTCACTGGCTTCGTTATCCAAAAGCATATCCAGTAGTACACTGCCCTCGTTTACGGGCATGAAGCGCTCTTCAACACGCGAATGTAACTGCTTTTTTTGTGACTTGGGCTGAAAGGATACGTTTTCTTGTGTGATGCGAACTTCCAGATTCTTCAAATCCTGGTTTTCAAATGATGTGACATCATAGGTATCGCTATCCATTTCTGGATTTGCTGCGATATCAGTGTGGTTGTCGCTCATAAAGCGTGCGGCAAGTTTAACCTGCTTTTGTATTTCTGCATCTTCCAGCGGTTTTACAGGCGCGTAACCTAGGGCATCTGTTGGAAAATCGCTTTGTGAAATAGAGATTTCGCCTTCAATATTTGCACCGTAAATGCCATCTGAGGCAATGATGGCAGGTCCAACGGCTTCTCCTTGATACATTGCAATAGGATCAAAAGTTGGTATCTGGTCTGCCAATGCCTTGCTTCGATGCAGATCGAAATTTGCTTTAACCAGAGCATAGGGTTTTTCTTTAATATGATCCCTATTGCCAGTTCTTGTGACTGTATTCACATTGATGATTGTGCGATTTGATTTCGTGGGATTGAGCGGTGCCAGACGGTCGCCTTTTCCTGATGTGCTGGCGATTAAGCCATTTTCGCTATTCTTGTCTGAGCTTAATATGGCTGTTGTGTAAGAGTATTGGCCGTCGAGCGCTGCTGTTAGTGCGCCGCCCATCAACGCAATGGATGTCACTCCGGTGAGGATCGTGCCAATTAGCCAGCGGGCATTAAGCGAGCTGTTATGAGGCGTTTTCGTAGATACGCCTTCTATATGCAAAGGAGGCTCATGGCCTAACTCTATATTAGGGCGTCCACTGCTGCCGTGACTACTCAAATACATTTATAAGAATGCCCTTGTACCCAAAAGTGATTCATTTCGCTTAGCCCTACACTATCGTTAAGGAGTTGGGCGGTATTTTGTTTAATATAGCTGGATTGTACCCAAACTGTAATCATGCCTGTGTAAAAAGCAGCGGGTTCTAGGGGGAATCTAGTATGTTTTGGAGTTTTCCAAGGGTGGCGTCGAAGGGTTTTCCTCATTTCCGATGTTTTTTGTTATTTTTTATGCTTGTGGTGTTGACGGGTTGGGTTTGAGTGCCTATAAACCGCTCCACGCCAAACGGACGGGCCCCACGGGGTTG
>NZ_LLWE01000033.1 GCF_001562055.1 Polycladidibacter stylochi
TAATACGCGCAGGCGGGCTATCAGTCGCCCTGTTCGTCTGACGGCAGAAGGAGACCAGGAAATCAGAAAAAGGGCTGCTGAATGCGGCAAGACCGTTTCCGGTTTTTTACGGGCGGCAGCTCTCGGTAAGAAAGTTAACTCACTGACTGATGATCGGGTACTGAAAGAAGTTATGAGACTGGGGGCGTTACAGAAAAAACTCTTTATCGACGGCAAGCGTGTCGGGGACAGAGAGTATGCGGAGGTGCTGATCGCTATTACGGAGTATCACCGGGCCCTGTTATCCAGGCTTATGGCAGATTAGCTTCCCGGAGAGAAACTGTCGAAAACAGACGGTATGAACGCCGTAAGGCCCCAAACCGATCGCCATTCACTTTCATGCATAGCTATGCAGTGAGCTGAAAACGGTCCTGACGCATTTTTCCGGTTTTCACTGGGTAAAACATCTCTTTTTGCGGTGTTTGCGGCAGAATCGCGTTCAGCGCGTTTTAGCGGTGCGCGTAATTAAGGGATTATGGTAAATAGGGCGGTTGATATATGATGATGAAATGTCACAAACGTAACATCTTGATTTTTAAGGATAAATCTCGCAGGTGTGTTTTTTGTGATATGTTGCTTTTGTTAAATGTTTGATTTTTATGATTTTTTTCTTTGTGTTTTTTTTGGGATCTATAGATATTACACGTAGTGTAATTTTATAAATAGCGTAGTGTGACAAAAATAAGATGAATTTATGAAAAAAAACATTGTTAGACAAGTGCTTGAGAGTTATGGTCCGTGCATATCTTCTGAACTTGCTGAGAGGATTAAGCGTCAGAATCCTTCTATGTCATCTGATGCAATACGTAAAATGATCTCTCGAAGCACTGATATTGGTAAGTTGCCATTTTTAAGATTTAGTCATAACAGGAGATTCATTTATCTAAAAGATGACTTTGGTAGCTTCAAATTTTGGCGGGCGCTCAAAAAATGTATGCGTGAGGCAAATTCGGCGTATTCTCACGCTATACTTTCCGTAATTAATAATGGCGGATACTTGAAGGTAAAGGATTTTGGGATTGTGTCTGGCTCTCCGATAAAGCAGGCCAAGCATTTAAGTTATGAATCTGTTCTAAAAAATCTGCTTTCAGCTAAAATACTTAGATCTGTGTATATTGATGGTATTGGTGATTGTGTTTTGATAAATAATAATATAGCTAATGATATCAGCATCTTTAATATGGCAAATTGCGAGTCTTTTTTTGATAAGCCAATATTTGAACTGATTAAGGCATGGTTGCGAAATTTAGGTATTGTGGCTTTTAATCAAATAAAAACAAAATATGATGGAGAGAACAATCCTGTGGTTGGTTCTTTCGAGTGGGATATAACAGCGCCAAGTTATGTGTCCCCTCTTGCTGAATATTCCAGCGATGGACTCATCCCAGGTTTTGTTGTCTGTGATTTTGCTCTAGGGTTTAATCGAAATGAAATTACCACCGATGCTGCTGATACCTTCATAAGAAAAGTTCAGATGACCAAGTCCTCTAGGACAAACCAGAGGATTATGTTTGTTCTTTTTGCTAGACGTTTTGAGAAGAATGCCTTCAACAAGCTAAGGAGTGAAGGGGTTCTGGCTATAACTATAGCTAATGCGTTTGGTAATAAGGTCGATGAGAGCTTGGCCAGACTATCGAAGGTGATTCAGGGAACTTTATCTATTGAAAGACATCCTGATGAGTTACTTCAAATGGTAAAAGATCTGGAGTCTATCTCTGGAGAGAATGGAAATTTAAGGGGGTATATTTTTGAGCTTTTTGTTTCCTCTCAAATTTGTAATTTCTATGGTTATGGAAATGTTCGTATTAATAAAGAATATAAAATAAACGGTAAACATGCCGAAGCTGATGTTGTATTGGAAACTAACGATGATATTTATATCGTTGAGTGCAAAAATGTTAAGACTTTACCTTCGATGGAGGTTAGTCTTTGGATGAAAACAAGAGTGCCAATTATAAATTCCTACTACAAATCAAATAACCCTGATAACAAAAATATACATCATCGTTTGTGGGTTACGGGGAATATATATCCTAAAGATATAAACCGATTGGACGAGTTTAAATGTAATAATAAGAAGATTGATGTTGATTATTTATTTGGTCAGTCTTTGGATGATTTTTTCTACCAAAAAAAACAAGTGTTTAATTTATATAGGAAAGTCATTTCGCCAGATTATAAAAAAGGGCAAATACCCGATTTTGACTTATAGAATGACGTTTTCTAGTCTCTGCATTTCTTGACGATGACGGCTTGAAAAGCGTATCTTCCTCCATGAAACGAAAAAACCACCCGGCAAGGTGGTTTTTCGAAGGTTAGTTAATCCTGGCAGATTACCTAACCTAGGTAACTGGCTTCAGCAGAGCGCAGATACCAAATCCTGTCCTTTAAGTGTAGCCGTAGTTGGGGCATCACTTCAAGAACTCTGTAGTACGGACCGCATTATCATCGCTCTGCTATTCCAGTTACCAGTGGCTGCTGCCAGTGGCGATAAGTCGTGTCTTTTCGGGTTGGACTCAAGACGATAGTTACCGGATAAGGCGCAGCGGTCGGGCTGAACGGGGGGTTCGTGCACACAGCCCAGCTTGGAGCGAACGACCTACACCGGGCCGAGATACCAACAGCGTGAGCTATGAGAAAGCGCCACGCTTCCCGAAGGGAGAAAGGCGGACAGGTATCCGGTAAACGGCAGGGTCGGAACAGGAGAGCGCACGAGGGAGCTTCCAGGGGGAAACGCCTGGTATCTTTATAGTCCTGTCGGGTTTCGCCACCTCTGGCTTGAGCGTCGATTTTTGTGATGCTCGTCAGGGGGGCGGAGCCTATGGAAAAACGCCACCGGCGCGGCCTTTTTCGGGTTCTTGTTTTTTGCTCACATGTTTCTTTTGGCTTTATCCCCTGATTCTGTGGATAACCGCATTACCGTCTTTGAGTGAGCTGATACCGCTCGCCGCAGCCGAACGACCGAGCGTAGCGAGTCAGTGAGCGAGGAAGCGGAAGAGCGCCTTATGTGGCATTTTCTCCTTACGCACCGGTATACCGTTCTGCATCCTGTCTGGAGCAGGATACACTGTTATACCCCGGTGCCACTTTCCGATTCAAAGCGTGTCTGTATGCTGTTCTGGAGTTCTTCTGCGAGTTCGTGCAGTTTCTCACACATGGCGGCCTGTGCATCAGCATCGAGTGAGTCCAGTTTTTCGAGCAGCGTCAGGCTCTGGCTTTTTATGAATTTTGCCATGTTAAGTGTGGTTTGCTGCTGCTTGTTCATCTTTCTGTTTTCTCCGTTCTGTCTGTCATCTGCGTCGTGTGATTATATCGCGTACCACTTTTCGACAGTTTTGCCGCCGGTATTCTGCCGTCTGACTCTTTGACGGGCATTTCTGCCTGACAATACTGTCACTGCCAAAAAACTGCCGTGCCTTTGTCGGTAATTCGAACTTGCTGACAGGACAGGATGTGTAATTGTTATACCGCGCATACATGCGCGCTATTACAATTACCCTGGTCAGGAA
>NZ_LLWE01000010.1 GCF_001562055.1 Polycladidibacter stylochi
ACCGGGCACCACAAAGCCCGCGCAGGGCACAACAAGCCCCTGCACACAAAATTAACGCGGGGTGGAGCAGCCCGGTAGCTCGTCAGGCTCATAACCTGAAGGTCGTAGGTTCAAATCCTACCCCCGCAACCAAAGAATCTTCATTATATATCTATTATAGAAATAGACCTGCAGAATAAAATAAGCAGGGCTTTTGTGTTTAGCACCAAAAACAAAAAAAGTTGATGGGTTTCTTGCATCTTTTATCATAATTGTAATTTCTAGTCTGTAAAAAATGGGAGAATGAGGTATTTGCGGTGACTATTGTTATTAATATAAAGTAATTAAGAAGCTGCTTTTATAATGGTTAAGTAGTATTGTTTTGAATATCAATTGCATTATTTTAGCAAGGCACCCAATACAAATTAATAAAACATTTACTGTTGTGCTATTCAATTATAGAGCGCATTATATTTTATTATTTAGATAACTCTATTTTGCTTATGCGTGTATTATGGTCAAGGCTAATCGCTATTACAGACTTGTGAGAGGCTTATTTTGGAGTTCCATTCCGCCTGCTCTACAAAACCTTGCATTCTCTGCCCAGCAGGTACTGGATACAGTTATGGTAGCGCAGCTTGATGACGCTGCTGTGGCGGCATTGTCCTTTTGTGGCTCTGCTATCATGGTGTTCACCTCTGTGGTTTACGGTATTATTCTTGCTACAAGTGCTTTTATTGCACAGCATTGGGGGGCGCAGAAGCTATCGGGAATGCGTCTCTATCTTTACATGAGTATTGGCGGTTCCATGGTCGTTGTGGTGCCAATTGTGCTCATATTGGTACTCTTTCCAGAATTACTAATGGCGCTAGGCCCCGATGTTGTCGCTGTCAAAGATAAAGGGGCCGAATATCTTAGAATTGCCGGTTGGAGTATTTTAGCTTTTCCAATTACGGTAAGCCTAGGTATGGCGCTAAATATGATTGGGCAGGGTAGGCTAAGTATGATTATTAGTCTGTGCTTTGTCTTTTGTTCGATATTTTTGAATTACCTATTTATTTTTGGTGTCGGCCTATTACCCGCCATGGGGGTAGCGGGCGCGGCGTTGGGTACGCTTGTGACAAATGCAGTATTTTTAATGCTCTACCTGTATTTATTCGTGATAGCGGAACATCCCTTCAAGTTTTACTATAAAGAGATAAGTCAACAGTTTTCGCGTTCAGCCGTAAATAAGCTCGTCGCCAAGTCTGCTCCGTTGGCCTTGAATGGCGGGCTTTGGGCAGCTGGTTTATTTGCCTACCATATTATATTTAGCCGGCTTGGGTCTGTTGGCCTGACCACAATTGCCTTGATTGCTCCAATTGTTACCCTTTCCATGGTTGCTTTTAATGGCTTGGCAACAGGGGCAAGTGCTCGCATAGGGCAGCTCTTAGGCCGTAGAAAGCTAAAATATGCTTGGCTTGAGACCCAGTTGGCTATTACCGTTACACTACTTATGGGACTAACAATATCTGCGATAGGAATTTTATTTGCTGATTTTCTGCCGCAAATATACAGCTCAATATCCGAGGAAACAATAGGGGTCTTAAAACCCACTTATGATATTGCAGCACTCTTTATGTGGGTTAGGTGTGTCAATGTAGTACTGATTAACGGGATTTTACGGGCCGGGGGCGATAATGCATTCGTCTTGAAGCTAGATAGTGCAACCACATGGTTGATGAGCCTACCGATAACTATAATCTTTGCGCTCGTATTCGAATTGTCAATGCAGTGGGTTTATTTGGCTTCTCTTACCGAAGAGTTTTTGAAGTTAGTTTTCGCATTTAAACGGGTGCAATCACGTCAATGGATGCAATCGTTGGTGTGAGGCCTATTGGATAATTGGTTTATTAAGTAGGCTTGGCCATGACTGGGATAGAGCAGGACGCATCAATATTCCCAGTCATTTGGAAATTGTATGCGCTGCCATCAGTTGTATTGCCGAATAATTTGCGAGCCATTCTTTCTCCATTTTTATTGGACCAGAATATGGGGACTGTTGATCCCTTACAGATTATATCAGGGGTTTCGAGTTCTATTTTTGTCCACTTAAGAAGGTCTGCTTTCGTGAATTCTGGAGTTTGAATTAGCGGCGTTTGATTGAGCCGAATAGCCGAAAGAAGCGTCGTATTGTTTAAGGGCGCTACAAGGAGCTCTTCATCCATACATTGCTGGTACAATGGCGTGCCGACGAGAGGAGTTGCGACAAAAAGTAGATTGAGTGTGCCGTAATCAATTGTCAGGTTCTTGGCAAATTGCAGTGTTGAAAGGATGGCTTGTTTGTCTTCCCCTGGAAAACCAATGATAAAGAAAGCAATGGTTGGAATGTCAGCCATGTAGAGATTTCTGGCGGCATTACGGACCTTTTTGAGATCCAGCCTCTTATTGATTACCGAGTTAAGGATATTCTCATCCCCGGATTCTACGGCTATTGTTATGGACTTTGCACCACTCTCAGCCATCAAGCCGGCGACCTCTTCGTTTATCGTATCGGCCCGAACTCCGTTGGGGGTGTCCCAAGTAATCTGCAACTCGGTTAACCCCTTGAGGAGCTCTCGAGTTCTTTTAGGGTTGAGTGTTAAGTTATCGTCCTCAAAATGAAAGTGTTTGATATTATAGGTGTCTTTTAGGTTTTGTATGTGCGAGAGCACAGTACACGACTCTTTAGTTTATTGAGCGCTTGGGGCAGTTTTTTCGCCATGCCTTAGATGCTCTATCAGGTTTATGGGTAATCCAGTT
>NZ_LLWE01000018.1 GCF_001562055.1 Polycladidibacter stylochi
AATCCAACCCGGCGACACTCGGCGTTAGACTACCAATCGCCAATTACGTTCGAGAGACAACGTAGAAAAATTGAGACAGAGGCTCTCCACTATTCTTAAGCCAGTCCAGTATTAAGCTGAAAGGGTATTTAGAGGGGGTAGGAAGGGGCGAAATCCTACTTACCAAAACGCCCATTTTTTTCTAAGCTCTTAAAAGCAAAAAACCTCCACCTTCGGTGGAAGGTCGTGACTTTGTTACTTTTGTTTGCGGCTTATGTTTCTTAAATAGCAATATGATGGTTCATGCGTACAGAATATATTAACTGCTTGATCGACAATTCTCTCAAGAGATGGTGGTAACTTTTTGTTTTTATATTTAGAGATTGCACCATCGCTATTTTTGAATGGATAATAGTTTTCCGCATCATAGCCAAGATCCTTGCTCATGGCTTGGTAAACAATATTCATGGCTGCATCGCTCCTTGGTGTTTTAGAGACCTCACCAAGAGCGCTGTCGGCAGCTATCCATTTATATTTGTAGAATGCTTGATAGTACTCGAATATTTTCTGGTTAAATACATTAGCGTTTGTGCCAATAAGAAAGAAACCCTCTTCATCGATTGTGCCTTCAGGCATTAACTCACGGAGAGTGCCTCATAGTACATAGCTTGAGTAACGCCGGCTTCTGATTGTTTGGAGACTAGGGAACCGGGATAGTCCAAACCGGCAGGGTTGATGGTTACATTAGTATTTAGAAGCTTCAATCTCTTATTTAATGTTGTGGCAATATTTGCCGCTGTTTGAATGCGTTGTTCTGCTGTCCAGGGGGTTATAGCAACTTCTGATAGGAGCAGCGAGATGCTCGTGGCTTTGGTGTCAATCCCGAAAACATCAACGAGTTCTACCGGTACTAAATTTGCTGATACGATATCGTTATATTTATCTGCTAAAGTGTATTCATGAAATTCTTTTGGTGGACATTGCTGCTATAGATACTGCTCAGCGCCTTTCAAGCTTTCAGCTTGGAATACTAGTGGGATGTCAATATCTGAAATAGATAGGCTAGATTGAATTTTTTGCAGATCCTGCATGATAAGATTGATCGTTTCTTGACCTTCTTTTGCAATAATGGAAAACTTACCATTGTAATTATGCAGGGTAGCAAACAGCATCCGGCTTGGCTTTTGATCTATTTTAAATTGTGGTGTTTGAAGAGCATAGCGATCTTTTGTCGTAAAACCATCATGATAGAGTAGGCCAATTCTGAACTCAGGATATATGGCACGGCGACAGCTTATATGTAAAATAGGTCCCTCGACCGGCTTGGAGGGCTTTATCCATATCGTTGCATCCATTAAATCGAGCGGTTTTACAACTTCAAAGGCAACGGTATGGTTGCTTTGCATTAACCAGGCGAAAGTTAGTAAGATAAATAATCGCATTGATGAATCCATAGTTTTTTAAAGCGTTTGCGTATCATGAAATCTTATTATTAGGATAAGCAAGTTTTAGTAGCTGCAAATTAGTAGAAGATAAACGGCGCTAAAAATGAAGTGAAGTGTGTTGTGAATGTTAATTTTAAAACAGTTTGCTATTAAATAGAAGCACTCAAACTGCTACTTTTTTATTTTGACGCGTATTCTTCCCCAAAAACCGGTAGACACTTTTCGAGAATACGCTCTGTTGGCCTCACCAAAACGCCCGTTTGCTTACCATGTGCTGATAAAGGGCAGAAAAGCAAAAAGCCTCCCGAGGGAGGCTTTGTAGGCCGTTAGGCCTGCATTGAAATGGTGCCGGCAGCAAGGATCGAACTCGCGACCCCCTGATTACAAGTCAGGTGCTCTACCATCTGAGCTATACCGGCATCATATTCAAATTTTAGCAACTGGTGCCGGCAGCAAGGATCGAACTCGCGACCCCCTGATTACAAGTCAGGTGCTCTACCATCTGAGCTATACCGGCTTCCCGTTGTTGCTGAGCGGCTATTTAGCGGTTGCAGCGGTGCTTGTAAACTCCCTTTTTAAAAAAGATTTGCTTTTGCACAGTAAGCTGCATGTTTTTTGCAAAAATGAGCAATTTTTATTGGTTATCAGTGCTTTGCGGTGTGATTACAGCTTTACAAGGCCCATTTTTACCCGTGCAACATAGAGAGAAAGCACAGCTGCGTTGGAAACATTTAAGGATTTTATCGGGCCGGGCATATCTAGGCGAGCGAGGGTGCCGCAGGTTTCGCGGATGCCTTGACGCACGCCTTTGCCTTCCGATCCGAGCACTAATAGCGTTTTGTCGGTAAACCGGGTTTCTTCCAGTGAGGTCGGGCCTTCGCTATCGAGAGCTATGGCTTGAAAGCCAGCGTCCTGCATTTCTTCCACAAAGCGGGCCATGTTTTGCACGCGTACGTGTTTGATCATGTCCAAGGCACCGCTGGCGGTTTTGGCCAGTACCGGACCTTCTTCGGGCGCATGGCGGCGGGTGGTGACAACGGCATCGGCACCAAGGGCGAGGGCGCTACGCAAAATCGCGCCCACATTGTGCGGGTCGGTGACTTGATCCAGTGCCAAAACCAGTTTGCCGTGTTTTAGATGGGCAGCGCCATAATGGGGCAGGGGGTCACACAGTAGAACGGCACCTTGGTGTACGGCGTCTTTGGAAACCAGCTTGTCGATTTGGCGTGGTGACATCTCTTCAATGGGAACATCGATGGTGATGTCGCGCTCTTTGAGGCGGTTGAGGGCGTTGGTGGTGACGAACAATTTGTGGCGCTTGCGCTCTTTGTTGTTGAAGGCGGCTTCTAGCGTGTGGAGACCATAAAGGTGCATGGGCTCGTCTGAGGGTTCGGATTTTCGGCGGTACTCAGGTTTTTGATGGGGGCGGGTGCCAGCTCTTTTAAAACTACCATCCTTATGGGGTCTTTTATTGTTTTTATGCTTAAAGGGGGGCTTATCCTGCTGGCTCATGTTGCAATTGTCTTTCTTGTGACGCTCTGGCCTTCGTGGGGGCCTATATGAGTAGTTGTCTTCGAGTGCCGGGCAGGGCGGGCTTCTCATATGAATGGCCGCATGCTGAGTGCACTTAGTCGTATTGTCTTTGGTTTTCTTAAATGACCAAAGCGGTTAAGGCTAGGCAAAGAGGTGGATAAAGCGGTGCTATAGTTTGTTTGCTGTATAGATTTTTTTAGCTCGCAAGCCTTTTTAGAGTTTTTTTTGCAAGAGCCTGTTAATTTTCTGGTGCAAACTTAAAACAGGCGTTGACAGTTGGCGTTCGTCCCTGCATAAACCGCGCCACAGGGACGCGACACCTTTGGAAACAAGGGGTCGAGTTTTTGAACCGAAGATGTGATTAAGTCGCTTAATTTCAATATTCGGAGGAGTGCCCGAGTGGCTAAAGGGGGCGGACTGTAAATCCGCTGGCTATGCCTACGTTGGTTCGAATCCAACCTCCTCCACCATTGAAATTGTTGTGCGGGTGTAGCTCAATGGTAGAGCAGCAGCCTTCCAAGCTGAATACGAGGGTTCGATTCCCTTCACCCGCTCCAATTACTTAATCATTGTTGATCTTGTGAAGTCGGTCTTTATGTATGCTGCGAAGTGGCGCATAGAGTAACTGGGCTGCGAACGGACAGAGAGCTACGCCAATGGCGAAGGAAAAATTTGAACGTACGAAGCCGCACGTCAACATCGGCACAATCGGCCACGTTGACCACGGCAAAACCACTCTTACCGCTGCAATCACCAAGCAGTTCGGTGACTTCAAGGCATATGACGAAATCGACGGTGCGCCTGAAGAGCGCGCGCGTGGTATTACCATTTCCACAGCGCACGTTGAGTACGAAACCGATGCACGTCACTACGCTCACGTTGACTGTCCAGGTCACGCTGACTACGTAAAGAACATGATCACCGGTGCGGCTCAGATGGATGGCGCTATCCTGGTTGTGAACGCTGCTGATGGCCCAATGCCACAGACACGTGAGCACATCCTGCTTGCCCGTCAGGTTGGTGTGCCTGCTCTGGTTGTCTTCATGAACAAAGTTGACCAGGTAGACGACGAAGAACTGCTCGAGTTGGTTGAAATGGAAGTTCGTGAACTTCTTTCTTCCTACGAGTTCCCAGGTGACGATATTCCGATCATTGCTGGTTCTGCTCTTGCAGCACTGGAAGATCGTGATGCAAACATCGGTTCCGAGAAAATCGCTGAACTGATGGCTGCTGTTGACGAGTATATCCCTACTCCAGACCGTCCGCGCGATCAGGACTTCCTGATGCCAATCGAAGACGTGTTCTCTATCTCCGGCCGCGGTACAGTTGTAACCGGTCGTGTTGAGCGCGGTATCATTCACGTTGGCGACGAAGTTGAAATCGTTGGTATTAAAGAAACTGCAAAAACCACAGTAACCGGTGTGGAAATGTTCCGTAAGCTGCTCGATCAGGGTGAAGCTGGGGATAACATCGGTGCGCTTATTCGCGGTGTTGGCCGTGAAGAAGTAGAACGTGGTCAGGTTCTTTGTAAGCCAGGTTCTGTTACTCCACACACCAAGTTTAAGGCTGAGGCTTATATCCTCACCAAAGAAGAAGGTGGTCGTCATACCCCATTCTTCACTAACTACCGTCCACAGTTCTACTTCCGTACTACTGACGTGACAGGTGTGGTTACTCTCCCAGAGGGTACAGAAATGGTGATGCCAGGCGATAAGATCTCTGCTTCTGTTGAGTTGATCGTGCCGATCGCTATGGAAGATGGTCTGCGTTTCGCTATCCGCGAAGGCGGTCGTACCGTTGGTGCGGGCGTTGTAGCTGAAATCATCGAATAAGTCATTTTTTTGACTTTACAAGCTGCGCCGCAGGCTTTAAATGCGGTGCAGCAGTCTTCCTAAGGACTTAAAAACTAGGAAAGAATTGGCCCTTGCGAGTTGAGGGTGTCATGAAGGGGTATAGCTCAGTTGGTAGAGCGACGGTCTCCAAAACCGTAGGTCGCGGGTTCGAACCCTGCTGCCCCTGCCATTTTCTCTTGTTTTCATGGAGTGAATGGCCTATAGAGGTTTCTCAGCAGGGCGCGTGAAATAATTCACGGGCCCAGCTGTCGTGAGATGGGCCGGGAACGGATGGCAAAAACCAACCCTTTGAAATTTTTCCAGGAAGTGCGTTCTGAAACTGCGAAGGTTACATGGCCAACGCGTAAAGAAACAGGTGTGACAACCCTTATGGTTTTCATAATGGTTTTTCTTGCATCTATGTTTTTTCTGGCTGCGGATCAGTTGATGAGCTACTTGCTGAGCTTGTTGCTGGGATTTTAAGAGTGGTTTAGCCACACGCTTGGAGCACAATTAAATATGGCAAAGCGCTGGTATATCGTTCAGGCTTACTCAAATTTTGAGAGGAAAGTAGCTGAATCCATTAGGGAGCGAGCTGCTCAAAATGGTCTGGAAGAGGCGTTTGATGAGGTCCTGGTTCCTACTGAAAAGGTAGTTGAGGTGCGCCGTGGGCGCAAAGTGGACTCAGAGCGTAAATTTTTCCCAGGTTATGTTTTGGTAAAGATGGAGCTTTCCGACGATACGTATCACTTAATCAATGATACGCCGAAAGTTTCCGGTTTTCTTGGGAATGACAAGAAGCCTATGCCAATTTCCGAGGCTGAAGCGCAACGCATTTTGAATCAGGTTCAAGATGGTGTTGAGGCGCCGAAGCCTTCTGTCAGTTTTGAGGTTGGGGAGCAAATTAAGGTTTCTGATGGACCATTTGCTTCTTTCTCAGGTCTTGTCGAGGAAGTCGACGAGGAGCGGGCGCGGTTGAAAGTAACTGTGTCCATTTTTGGCCGGGCTACGCCGGTCGAGTTGGAATATGGTCAAGTCGAGAAAATCGGCGGTTAATTGACTGTATTTTGCCGGGCGGCAGGTTAGGTGCGCTTCGCCGGTGTGCTGTTGCCAGACCGCCCTCTCTCTTAACAAGAGGGGATACCCTCAAACTCTTTGGAGAGTCTTAAATGGCGAAGAAAATTGAAGGCTACTTGAAGCTTCAGGTACCTGCGGGTTCTGCTACACCATCCCCGCCAATCGGTCCTGCGCTGGGTCAGCGCGGTCTGAACATCATGGAATTCTGTAAGGCATTCAATGCGAAAACGCAGGATGTCGAGAAGGGTGCACCTTGCCCAACCGTGATTACTTACTATTCGGATAAGTCTTTCACATTTGAAGTGAAGACTGCTCCAGTTTCTTTCTTCTTGAAGAAAGCTGCTAAAATCAAGTCTGGTTCCCAGACTCCTGGTAAGGGTTTTGTTGCATCTGTAACACGCGATCAGGTTCGCGAAATTGCAGAAGCAAAAATGAAAGACCTTAATGCCAACGATATCGATGCAGCTATGCTGATGGTTGAAGGCTCTGCCCGTTCTATGGGTCTGGAAGTGAAGGGTTAAGATCATGGCTAAAGTAGGTAAGCGTATTAAAGCTGCTCGTGAGGGTGTTGATCGCAATAAGGACTATGGTCTTTCTGAAGCTGTTGCTTTGATTAAAGGTAATGGTAAAGCCAAGTTTGACGAGACTGTAGAAGTTGCTATCAACCTTGGTGTTGATCCACGTCACGCTGATCAGATGGTTCGTGGTGCATGTGTTCTGCCTAACGGTACTGGTAAAACTGTACGTGTTGCTGTTTTTGCTCGTGATGCAAAGGCAGAAGAAGCACAAGCGGCAGGTGCTGATATTGTTGGTGCTGAAGAGCTGGTGAAAGAAGTGCAAGGCGGTAAAATCGACTTTGATACCGTTATTGCAACTCCTGACATGATGCCATTGGTTGGTCGCCTTGGTAAAGTTCTTGGTCCTCGTGGTATGATGCCAAACCCTAAGGTTGGCACCGTTACTCCTGATGTGACTAAGGCTGTTAAAGACGCTAAAGGTGGCTCTGTACAGTTCCGCGTTGAAAAAGCCGGTATTGTACATGCAGGTGTTGGTAAAGTTTCTTTTGATTCTGCCAAGCTTGAAGAAAACATCAAATCCTTTGTTGATGCTGTTGTGAAAGCAAAGCCAGCAGGCGCAAAAGGCACCTACGTTAAGCGTGTAGCACTTTCGTCCACAATGGGACCGGGTGTAAAGCTTGATTTGGCTTCCGTTACCGAGTAAGGAACGGAACCTATAGAATTACCTCCCGTGTAAACGGGAGGTTTTTTGTCAACCATTATATCTATAAGGTTGACCCCTGTCCGAGACTGCAGGTGCCTCTTTGAGGTTTAATCGTTACAGGCCTGCATAGATGGAGATGATTCATCGTGTTGATTCCTAATAGGAAGCAGTGCTTTGATTCGAACCGTACTGCCTTGCCAATGTCGTTATGTACAGGCGAGGGGACAGGAACCCTAAGCGTCGTGTGAGGGTTTCCCTCTAACGGCAAAGGCTAACCGGCGATAATGATAAGTTATCGTCAAATGGAGAAGGCAAGTGGAAAGATCGGAAAAGCAAAAGTTCGTATCTGACTTCAACGAAGTGCTGTCTAGCGCTGGCGTTGCTGTTGTTGCGCACTATGCAGGTCTTTCAGTTTCCCAGATGACTCAGCTGCGTGCTGAAGCTCGGGAAGCTGGCGGAACTGTGAAAGTTGCAAAGAACCGTCTTGTCAAGCTTGCCCTTCAAGGCACTGAACTTGAGCATATCAGTGATCTGTTTAAGGGCCCAACTGTCATCGTATTTTCCGATGATCCGGTTGCAGCTCCTAAGGTCTCTGCAAAATTTGCCAAGGATAATGAAGACTTCAAAATCCTCGGTGGTGCTCTTGGTTCAACTAACCTGGATGTTGCTGGTGTTAACGCTCTTGCAACAATGCCGTCTCTGGACGAGCTCCGCGGCAAGTTGGTGGGTATGATTCAGACCCCAGCTTCTCGTATTGCTCAGGTTACAAGCGCACCGGCCGGGCAGCTTGCTCGCGTCTTCAATGCGTACGCCGAGAAGGATCAAGCCGCATAAGGCGGAACCACTCAATCTTAACTAATACCGTTTACGGTTCGAAAACTAAGGTACTAAGAAAATGGCAGATCTCGAAAAGATCGTAGAAGAACTCTCCGCTTTGACAGTTATGGAAGCTGCTGAGCTTTCCAAAATGCTTGAAGAAAAATGGGGCGTTTCTGCTGCTGCTCCTGTAGCTGTTGCTGCTGCTGGTCCTGCTGCTGAAGCTGCTGAAGAAAAGACTGAATTCGACGTAATCCTGGCTGACGCTGGTGCGAAGAAGATCAACGTGATTAAAGAAGTACGTGCGATCACTGGTCTTGGTCTTAAAGAAGCTAAAGAACTGGTTGAAGGTGCTCCTAAGCCAGTTAAAGAAGGCGTTGCTAAAGACGAAGCTGAAGAGCTTAAGAAGAAGCTTGAAGAAGCTGGCGCAAAGGTTGAACTCAAGTAATCTTGGGTTTTACTATATTGGTCCCGGTGTAAACTGGGGCCACTTTCATACCCTGGCGGGCTTGCTTGCCGGGGTAATTGTCCCAATTGGGGCTGGGCTATTGGGGAAGTCCCCGCGGGGGCGGTTTTGTGAAATTGTACTCTAGGGCATGTACAATTTCGCTAAACCGTCACCTTTGAGTGATACGAGGAGCGACAATGACGCAAACGTTCAACGGTCGCAAGAGGGTTCGTAAGTATTTCGGATCCATCCGCGATGTAGCGGCTATGCCAAACCTGATTGAAGTGCAGAAAGCGTCCTATGACCAATTTCTGCAAGTCGAGAAGCCACAGGGTGGCCGCGTTGACGAGGGCCTCGAGGCCGTCTTTAAATCCGTGTTCCCAATCTCGGATTTTGCTGGAGCATCACTTCTAGAATTCGTGTCCTACGAATTTGAAGCACCTAAATATGATGTTGATGAATGTCGCCAGCGCGACATTACTTTTGCAGCGCCACTTAAGTTGACGTTGCGACTCATTGTATTTGATATCGATGAAGATACCGAAGCAAAGTCCGTTAAAGACATCAAAGAGCAAGATGTCTATATGGGTGATATTCCTTTCATGACTGATAACGGTACCTTTATTATTAATGGTACAGAACGCGTTATCGTTTCTCAGATGCAGCGCTCGCCCGGTGTATTCTTTGATCATGACAAGGGTAAGACACATTCGTCAGGTAAACTTTTGTTTGCAGCAAGAGTTATACCTTATCGTGGTTCTTGGCTTGATATCGAGTTTGATGCCAAGGATATCGTTTATGCCCGTATTGACCGTCGCAGGAAGCTCCCAGTCACTTCCTTGCTGATGGCTTTGGGCTTGTCTTGCGAAGATATTCTAAATACTTTCTATAACCGTATTGAATACAAGCTTACCAATGATGGCTGGTCGATGCCATTTGATGGTGGTCGCCTGAAAGGCACTAAAGCTATTCGTGCGCTTATCGATGCTTCTACAGGTGAAGAGCTTGTTGAAGAAGGTAAGAAGATTACAGCGCGTACCATTCGTCAATTGAACGAAAAAGGTGTTGAAGCGCTTAAGGTCGAAGAAGAAGACATTTTTGGTCAGTATCTGGCTGAAGATATGGTCAACATGCAAACCGGTGAAATTTACTATGAAGCCGGTGATGAAATTGGCGAGAAAATGCTTGCCGAATTGGTTGATCGTGGATTTGGCGAAATTCCTGTTCTCGATATCGATCACGTCAATGTTGGTGCTTACATTCGCAATACACTAGCTGCTGATAAGAATGACACCCGCGAAGGTGCGCTCTTTGACATCTACCGTGTGATGCGCCCAGGTGAGCCACCCACTATCGAGACTGCCGAAGCAATGTTCCAGTCATTGTTCTTCGATGCCGAACGCTATGATCTTTCTGCGGTTGGCCGCGTGAAAATGAACATGCGTCTGGACCTTGACTGTGAAGATACTGTGCGGACCTTGCGCAAGGAAGACATTCTTTCAGTGATGAAAGTTCTTCTTGATCTGCGTGACGGTCGCGGCGAGATCGATGATATTGATAACCTTGGCAACCGCCGCGTTCGCTCTGTAGGCGAATTGATGGAAAACCAGTATCGTGTTGGTTTGTTGCGCATGGAGCGTGCGATCAAGGAGCGTATGAGTTCTGTCGAGATCGACACTGTTATGCCGCAGGACTTGATCAACGCGAAACCGGCTGCTGCTGCTGTACGTGAATTCTTCGGCTCTTCCCAGCTGTCGCAATTTATGGACCAGACCAACCCGCTTTCAGAAGTAACGCACAAGCGTCGTCTTTCTGCGCTGGGTCCTGGTGGTTTGACCCGTGAACGTGCCGGCTTTGAGGTGCGCGACGTGCATCCGACCCACTATGGTCGTATCTGTCCGATTGAAACACCTGAAGGCCCGAACATTGGTTTGATCAACTCGCTGGCAACATTTGCACGTGTGAATAAGTATGGCTTTATCGAGAGCCCTTATCGTACTGTGAAAGACGGTGTTGTTACCAACGAGGTGGTGTATCTCTCTGCTATGGAAGAGAGTAAGTACTACGTTTCACAGGCAAACGCCGAGCTTACCGAAGATAACAAGTTTTCTTCTGATCTGGTTCAGTGTCGTCATGCTGGTGAAAACATTCTGATTTCACCTGATCGCGTTGATTTGATGGATGTTTCGCCAAAACAGCTGGTTTCGGTTGCTTCGGCTTTGATTCCGTTCCTTGAAAACGATGATGCGAACCGTGCCTTGATGGGTTCCAACATGATGCGTCAGGCCGTGCCACTCGTACGTGCTGAAGCCCCATTCGTTGGTACTGGTATGGAGCCTGTGGTTGCACGCGATTCTGGTGCGGCAATTGTTGCTAGACGCGGCGGCGTGGTCGACCAGGTTGATGCGACACGTATCGTTATTCGTGCGACTGAGGATCTTGATCCTTCCAAGTCCGGTGTTGATATCTATCGTCTGTTGAAGTTCCAACGCTCCAACCAAGATACTTGTATCAACCAACGTCCATTGGTGAATGTGGGTGACCGTATTTCCAAAGGCGATATCATTGCAGATGGTCCTTCGACTGATCTTGGTGATCTGGCGCTTGGCCGGAACGTGCTCGTGGCGTTTATGCCATGGAACGGTTATAACTTCGAGGATTCCATCCTGCTTTCCGAGCGGATTGTGCGTGACGATGTGTTCACATCTATCCACTTGGAAGAATTTGAAGTCATGGCTCGCGACACCCGTCTTGGTCCTGAGGAAATCACACGCGATATTCCAAATGTTTCTGAAGAGGCTCTGAAGAACCTTGATGAAGCGGGTATTGTGTATGTGGGTGCAGAAGTGAAGCCCGGCGATATTCTCGTGGGTAAAATCACACCGAAGGGCGAAAGCCCAATGACACCGGAAGAAAAACTACTGCGTGCTATCTTCGGTGAAAAAGCTTCTGACGTGCGTGATACTTCCCTGCGTTTGTCACCAGGTGTTTCCGGTACAGTTGTTGAAGTGCGCGTCTTTAACCGCCACGGGGTGGAAAAAGATGAACGTGCCATGGCGCTTGAGCGTGAAGAGATTGAAACTCTCGCGAAAGACCGTGATGACGAACAAGCTATTCTTGACCGCAACGTCTATGGCCGTTTGGCCGAGATGATTATGGGTCAGATTGCTGTTGGTGGTCCGAAGAACTTCCGTAAGGGTGTTGAAATCAATGGCGATGTGCTGAACGAGTTCCCGCGTTCGCAGTGGTGGCAGTTTGCTGTTGAAGACGAACAGTTGATGGGCGAGCTGGAAGCGTTGCGTGGTTCTTACGACGAGAGCCGCAAACGCCTTGAGCAGCGCTTTATCGACAAGGTTGAAAAGCTTCAACGTGGTGATGAGTTGCCACCGGGCGTTATGAAGATGGTTAAAGTCTTCGTTGCCGTGAAGCGTAAAATTCAGCCGGGCGATAAAATGGCCGGTCGTCACGGTAACAAGGGTGTGGTTTCCAAGATTAACCCATGTGAAGATATGCCGTTCCTTGAGGATGGTACCCACGTGGACATCGTGTTGAACCCGCTCGGCGTGCCTTCGCGTATGAACGTTGGCCAGATTCTGGAAACGCACCTTGGTTGGGCGTGTGCCGGTATGGCCAAGAAAATCGGCGAGCTCTACGATGAGTACCGTAAGAATGGCGAGATTGAAGCCATGCGTACGGAGATTGTAGAACTCTACGGCGAAAATATTAAGGGTGATGCGGTCAAGTCCTTCGATGATGAAGGGGTTGTCGAGCTTGCACAGCAGCTGAAAACAAAAGGTGTTGCTATTGCGACCCCGGTGTTTGACGGTGCACGTGAGCCGGACATCTCGCATATGCTTTCTACCGCTGGATTGAAGCCATCGGGTCAGTCAACACTGTTTGATGGCCGTACCGGTGAGCAATTCGACCGACAGGTGACTGTGGGCTACATCTATATGTTGAAGCTGCACCACTTGGTGGACGACAAAATCCACGCGCGCTCCATTGGTCCTTACTCGCTGGTTACCCAGCAGCCGCTTGGCGGTAAGGCCCAGTTTGGTGGTCAGCGCTTCGGTGAGATGGAAGTGTGGGCGCTGGAAGCATACGGTGCTGCCTATACCCTACAAGAAATGCTCACTGTTAAGTCAGATGACGTGGCAGGGCGTACAAAGGTTTACGAAGCGATTGTTCGTGGTGATGATACCTTTGAGGCCGGTATTCCTGAGAGCTTTAACGTGCTTGTTAAGGAAATGCGTTCACTTTGTCTGAATGTGGAGCTGAAAGACAAAGAAGTGCATCAGCCTAAGAATGATGATGCAGAAGCCGTGGATGCTGCGGAATAGTTATTACTAACTGTTTTGCCGCAAGATTTTTAATTAGCCGGTACAATAAGGAGGCACGTTTTATACGTGCTTCCTTGCCGCGCATCTAAGGAGAGAGCGATGTCGCAAGAGGTCATGAACCTGTTCAACCAGCAGGCTCCCGTCCAGACCTTCGATCATATCCGCATCTCAATCGCCAGCCCTGAAAAAATTCTTTCTTGGTCATTTGGTGAGATTAAAAAGCCGGAGACGATCAACTACCGTACGTTCAAGCCAGAACGTGAAGGTTTGTTCTGCGCCCGTATCTTTGGTCCTATCAAGGATTATGAGTGCTTGTGTGGTAAATACAAGCGCATGAAATACAAAGGCGTTATCTGTGAAAAGTGTGGCGTTGAGGTCACCTTGTCACGCGTGCGCCGTGAACGCATGGGCCATATTGAGCTGGCAGCACCTGTCGCTCACATCTGGTTCTTGAAATCGCTTCCATCCCGCATCGGTCAGTTGCTTGACATGACCTTGAAGGATCTGGAACGCGTTCTCTACTTTGAAAACTATATTGTTATTGAGCCGGGCCTAACGCCGCTGAAGCAGCACCAGTTGCTTTCTGAAGAAGAGCATGTGGCTGCTCAGGACGAATATGGTGAAGACGCCTTTACCGCGATGATCGGTGCGGAAGCTATCCGCGAAATTCTTGCCAGCATGGACTTGGTGGCTGAGTCTGAAAAGATTCGCCGCGAGATTGCCGAGGCAACAACCGAGCTGAAGCCGAAGAAACTGGCCAAGCGTTTGAAGGTTGTGGAAGCGTTTATCGAATCCGGTAACCGTCCTGAATGGATGATCCTGACCGTTGTGCCAGTCATTCCGCCAGATTTGCGCCCATTGGTGCCGCTGGATGGTGGTCGTTTCGCGACGTCGGATTTGAACGATCTGTACCGCCGTGTTATCAACCGTAACAACCGCTTGAAGCGTCTTATTGAGCTGCGTGCACCGGATATCATTATCCGTAACGAAAAGCGTATGCTGCAAGAATCTGTTGATGCGTTGTTTGACAATGGTCGTCGTGGCCGTGTGATTCAAGGTGCCAACAAGCGTCCATTGAAGTCGCTCTCCGACATGCTGAAGGGTAAGCAAGGTCGCTTCCGTCAGAACTTGCTCGGTAAGCGCGTGGACTACTCGGGTCGTTCCGTTATTACTGTGGGTCCAAACCTAAAGCTGCACCAGTGTGGTTTGCCGAAGAAGATGGCGCTTGAGCTGTTCAAGCCGTTTATTTATTCGCGTCTGGATGCCAAAGGTTACTCTTCAACTGTTAAGCAGGCGAAGAAGCTGGTTGAAAAAGAGCGTCCAGAGGTTTGGGATATTCTTGACGAGGTGATCCGCGAGCACCCGGTTCTGTTGAACCGTGCGCCAACGCTGCACCGTCTTGGTATTCAGGCATTTGAACCTACCTTGATTGAAGGTAAGGCTATTCAGCTGCACCCGCTCGTATGTTCGGCGTTTAACGCTGACTTTGATGGTGACCAGATGGCTGTTCACGTACCGCTTTCGCTGGAGGCCCAGCTTGAAGCGCGTACGCTGATGATGTCTACCAACAACATTTTGCACCCTGCGAACGGTGGTCCTATCATCGTGCCTTCACAGGATATTGTGCTTGGTCTTTACTATCTGTCTATCATGGCGGAGAACGAGCCAGGCGAGGGCATGACATTTGGTAATCTGGGTGAATTGCAACATGCACTGGATAACGGTGTTATTACGCTGCACTCGAAGATTCGCGGTCGTTTCCGTACAGTTGACGAACACGGTATGGAAGTTTCGGAAATTCACGAAACAACACCTGGCCGTATGATGATTGCTGACTTGTTGCCAAAGCATTTTGAAGTGGGCTTTGACATTGCCAACAAGTTGATGACGAAAAAAGAAATCTCCAAAATGATCGATGCTGTGTATCGTGCAGCTGGTCAGAAAGAGACAGTCATCTTCTGTGACCGCGTTATGCAGCTTGGCTTTAAAAATGCGTGTCTTGCCGGTATTTCGTTTGGTATGGATGACATGGTTATTCCAAATACCAAAGCTGGCTTGGTTGATGAGACTGCCAAAATGGTTGCTGAATACGAACAGCAGTACAATGACGGTCTGATCACCCAGGGCGAGAAATACAACAAGGTTGTTGACGCCTGGGCGAAGTGTACCGACAAAGTTGCTGACGAGATGATGAAACGCATCTCCTCGACCGAGCATGACGAGGAAAGCGGCCGTGAAAAGCCGATGAACTCTGTTTGGATGATGGCGCATTCCGGTGCGCGTGGTTCACCAGCACAGATGAAACAGCTGGGTGGTATGCGTGGTTTGATGGCGAAGCCGGATGGCGGCATCATCGAGAACCCGATTATCGCGAACTTTAAAGAGGGCCTCTCGGTTCTTGAGTACTTTAACTCCACCCACGGTGCCCGTAAGGGTCTGGCGGATACGGCGCTCAAGACTGCGAACTCTGGTTACCTTACACGCCGTCTGGTTGATGTGGCGCAGGACAGCATTATCCTTGAGCACGATTGTGGCTCAACCAATGGTATTACTGTTGCACCAATTGTCGATGCGGGTAACGTGATTGCAACACTTGGTATGCGAATTCTGGGTCGTACAACGGCTGAGGATATTATCAATAACGCTACTGGCGAAGTGATTGTTCCAATGGGAACGCTCATTGATGAAAAAGACGTGGAAGCTATTGAAGCTGCCAAAGTCCAAACCGTCAAAATTCGCTCGGTGCTGACTTGTGAAACCAAGACAGGTGTGTGTGGCGCGTGTTACGGCCGTGACCTTGCCCGTGGTACACCTGTGAACATTGGTGAAGCGGTTGGTGTTATTGCTGCGCAGTCTATTGGTGAGCCGGGCACGCAGCTGACCATGCGTACGTTCCACATTGGTGGTACAGCGCAGGTTGTTGACAGCTCATTCATCGAAGCAAACTACGACGGTACAATCAAGACCCGCAACCGCAATGTGGTACGTGATAGTGCTGGTGCGTTGATTGTGATGGCGCGTAACATGTCCATTATCATTGTTGATGATGAAGGCAATGAGCGCTCTGTACACCGCTTGACATATGGTTCCAAACTGTTTGCCGATGAAGGTGATACAATCAAACGTGGTGATCGTATTGCTGAATGGGATCCATACACCCGTCCAATTCTGACTGAAGTTTCCGGTCGTGTGAACTTCGAGGACTTGGTTGATGGTGCATCCGTTCAGGAAAACACCGATGAAACCACCGGTATTACCAAGCGTGTGGTTATTGACTGGCGCTCAACACCGCGCGGTGCTGATTTGAAGCCTTCGATCTCGATTCAAGACGAGAGCGGTAAGGTGAAAAAGCTGCAACGTGGTGGCGATGCTCGCTCGTTGCTGTCAGTTGATGCAATTCTTTCTGTTCAGCCAGGCGATCATGTTCAGGCTGGTGACGTGCTTGCGCGTATTCCTATGGAAAGCGCGAAGACGAAAGATATTACCGGTGGTCTGCCACGGGTTGCGGAACTGTTCGAAGCCCGCCGTCCGAAGGATCACGCGGTTATTGCAGAGATTGACGGTACTATCCGCTTCGGTCGTGACTACAAGAACAAGCGTCGTATTGTGATTGAGCCACACGAAGAAGGTCTGGAGCCGGTTGAATACCTGATTCCGAAGAACAAACACTTCCACTTGCAGGAAGGTGATACCATCGAGAAAGGTGAATACCTGATCGACGGTAACCCAGCACCGCATGACATCCTTGCTATTAAGGGTGTGGAAGCTCTGGCTGCGTTCTTGGTCAACGAGATTCAAGAGGTTTACCGTCTGCAAGGTGTGGGCATCAACGATAAGCACATCGAGGTTATCGTTCGCCAGATGTTGCAGAAAGTTGAAATCACCGATCCAGGCGAGACCGAGTTCTTTGCTGGTGAGCAGGTTGACAAGATCGACTTTGAGGAAGCTAACCAACGAGCGATCGACAATGCACGTGACCCTGCCAAGGCAAACCCGGTTCTGCTGGGTATTACCAAGGCGAGCTTGCAGACCCGTTCGTTCTTCTCTGCGGCATCGTTCCAGGAGACAACACGCGTTCTTACCGAAGCTGCGGTTGCCGGTAAGCGTGATCCGCTTGATGGCTTGAAAGAAAACGTGATTGTGGGTCGCTTGATCCCTGCCGGTACTGGCGGGGCGATGAACCGGATCCGCAAAGTAGCTATGAAGCGTGATGACCTGATCATGGATGCACGCCGTGCGGCTTCGACTGCCGGTAATGCTGATAATATGCTAGAAGACTTTAGTGGCGGCGGTCACTAGGGTGTTTTGAAGAGAGTAAATGAAAGGCCGCCTTCGGGTGGCCTTTTATTTTTTGGCTTTTATTTTCGTAATTGCACCGCAATAGTGACGAGGGTTCTCGACTTTAGAAGTGCACTTATGAAGTATTGAAGGGGATGGTTATGGAAAGAGAGCAGGAACAAGAGGCAGGTTCCACCACATATATTCTTATGGGACGTGCGTGGAATGCTGATGCTTTGACACAAGAAGATGCGCATGAAGTAAATGTTATCTGTAGAGCAGTAGATGATGACGATGCGGTAACGAAAACATTGGAAGCATTGTCTGATGATGGTTATGCTGAAGCAGAGCTGGCAAAAATTGGTGTTTTAACAGAAGTTCCCGAACAAGAGCCTTTTGTTAGTGCTTATAATGATGCCCAACAAGGAATTGTTGCTATCATTTGTTTCAATGAGTAAGGCCGAAAACCTAGAAATCTAACAGAATCATTCTTTCAAGTTCATAGGGGCTCTTGCCAGCATTTCTAATCAGCTTGGGCTTGTGTGTTAAAGTGTGGTTAACTAAGTTGCTCAAATCTCACTTGCTGAGTAATAATATTCTCAATAGAGCAAAAGTTGCTTCCTGCAATGACGCAAGAGTCAATCACAGGTCAATGAATCTCAGTTTTTACTGATAAGCACTTGACGAGAGAGCAACATGTGAGTAGGTTCCGCGCAACCTCATGGTATGCGGTAAGCAATGACCGTTTCCGGTGACGCTACGTCCCAGAATGCTAAAGCTTAAACGGTACCAGGTTTATAGGCGAATAAAAGTCGAATGCACGATCACGGTTATCCGTGATCCTCTGGTTTGTCGCAGCGCTTTTCTGGCTTGGAGAATTTCCGAGTTGGGATAGGGGCGCTTGCGTATGTCTACCAGTTGCTGCGTCCGGTCAAAAAGCAAAAGGTAAAAGGGCAAATTATGCCGACTATTAACCAGTTGATCCGCAAGCCGCGGAAAGACTCTGCCAAGCGGAACAAGGTTCCTGCTATGGAAGCTTGCCCGCAAAAGCGGGGCGTTTGTACGCGTGTTTATACCACTACACCAAAGAAGCCGAACTCGGCTCTGCGTAAAGTGGCAAAAATCCGCCTTACAAATGGTTTTGAAGTTATCGGATATATTCCGGGTGAAGGTCACAACCTGCAAGAGCACTCTGTCGTGATGATCCGCGGCGGTCGTGTAAAGGATTTGCCGGGTGTGCGCTACCACATTATTCGTGGTGTGCTTGATACCCAGGGTGTTAAAGACCGTAAACAGCGTCGTTCCAAGTATGGCGCTAAGCGTCCGAAATAATAGGATATAGCTTATGTCACGCCGTCACGCCGCTGAGAAGCGTAAAGTTCTTCCGGACCCTAAGTTCGGAGATATCGTCGTTACCAAATTTATGAATGCGGTAATGCTCGATGGTAAAAAATCTGTTGCCGAACGCATTGTTTATGGTGCTTTCGACATCATGGAAAAGAAAACCGGCAATAGCCCTCTCGAAGTGTTTCATGAAGCGCTTGAGAATGTTATGCCGCAAGTTGAAGTACGTTCACGCCGTGTAGGTGGTGCAACATACCAGGTTCCTGTTGAAGTTCGTTCCGAGCGTCGTCAGGCTCTGGCTATTCGTTGGGCAATCTCTGCTGCACGTGGCCGTAACGAGACCACTATGGTTGAGCGTTTGGCAGGCGAACTGCTGGATGCGGCTAACAACCGTGGTAACTCAGTTAAAAAGCGCGAAGATACGCACCGTATGGCTGAAGCCAACCGCGCGTTCTCGCACTATCGTTGGTAATCTCCCCGGAAAGAGGCTGGCGCTATGTCCCGCACGCATAATATCGAGGACTACCGTAACTTCGGCATCATGGCTCACATTGATGCTGGTAAGACGACTACAACGGAACGTATCCTCTACTACACTGGTAAATCTCACAAGATTGGTGAGGTTCACGACGGTGCAGCTACTATGGACTGGATGGAGCAAGAGCAGGAGCGTGGTATTACCATTACTTCTGCTGCAACAACAGCCCACTGGAACGGTAAGCGTCTTAACATCATTGACACCCCTGGTCACGTTGACTTCACTATTGAAGTTGAGCGTTCCTTGCGTGTGCTTGATGGTGCGGTAGCCCTTCTTGACGCCAACGCTGGCGTTGAACCGCAGACTGAAACTGTTTGGCGTCAGGCCGACAAGTACAATGTTCCGCGGATGATCTTCGTTAACAAGATGGATAAGCTCGGTGCTGATTTCTTCCGCTGTGTAGAAATGATCGAGAAGCGTCTTGGTGCTACTCCGCTCTGCTTGCAGCTGCCAATTGGCGCTGAAAGCGAATTCCAAGGTGTTGTTGATCTTTTGAAGATGAAAGCACTTGTTTGGAATGGTGAAAGTCTTGGCGCTAGCTGGGATGAGTTGGATATTCCTGCAGATCTTGCCGATCAAGCAGCTGAGTACCGCGATAAGCTCATCGAAACAGCTGTTGAGATTGACGAAGAAGCAATGGAAGCATATCTGGAAGGTAACGAACCTTCCTTTGAAAAGCTTCAGGAGCTGATCCGTAAAGGTACCATTGCTGGTGAATTCGTTCCAGTTCTGTGTGGTACAGCGTTCAAGAACAAAGGTGTTCAGCCGCTTCTTGATGCCGTTGTGGACTATTTGCCAAGCCCGGTAGAAGTTCCAGCGATTAAAGGTATTGATGCGAAGACCGAGGAAGAAACCGTTCGCGAATCTTCTGATGAAGAGCCGCTCGGCATGCTCGCCTTCAAAATCATGAATGACCCATTCGTGGGTTCTTTGACCTTTGCCCGTATTTACTCAGGTGTGCTGAATAAAGGCTCGTCTGTATTGAATACAGTTAAGGGTAAGCGCGAACGCGTTGGTCGTATGATGCAGATGCACTCCAACAGCCGTGATGACATTGATGTTGCTTACGCAGGTGATATCGTTGCTATTGCTGGTCTGAAGGATACCACTACTGGTGATACGCTCTGCGATCCTTTGAAGCCTGTTATTCTGGAGCGCATGGAGTTCCCGGATCCGGTTATCGAGATCGCTGTTGAGCCTAAAACCAAAGGTGACCAAGAGAAGATGGGTCTTGCCCTGAACCGCTTGGCTGCAGAAGATCCATCCTTCCGCGTGAAAACAGATGAAGAATCCGGCCAGACAATTATTGCTGGTATGGGTGAACTTCACCTGGACATCCTTGTGGATCGCATGAAGCGTGAATTCAAGGTTGAGGCAAACATCGGTGCACCTCAGGTTGCTTACCGTGAGACGATTACTGCTCCTGCAGATGTCGACTACACTCACAAGAAGCAGTCCGGTGGTACTGGTCAGTTTGCTCGCATTAAACTCTCAATCGAGCCAAATGAAATTGGCGCCGGTTTTGAGTTCTCCGACACCATTGTGGGCGGTAACGTACCTAAAGAATACATCCCAGGTGTTTCTAAGGGTATTGAATCGGTCATGTCTTCCGGTCCGCTGGCAGGCTTCCCGATGGTTGATATCAAGGCTAAGCTTACCGATGGTGCTTACCACGATGTTGACTCCTCGGTCCTGGCGTTTGAGATCGCAGGTCGTGCTGGTTTCCGTGAAGCTATTGCGAAAGCAAAACCAAAGCTTCTGGAACCAATCATGAAGGTTGAAGTTGTTACCCCTGAAGACTACATGGGTGACGTTATTGGTGATCTGAATTCACGTCGTGGTCAGATTGCTGGTACTGAAAACCGCGGTGTCGTCACCGTTATCACTGCTATGGTTCCGCTGGCCAACATGTTTGGTTACGTAAATAACTTGCGTTCCATGTCCCAAGGACGTGCGCAGTATTCCATGGTGTTCGATCATTACGATCAGGTCCCTCAGGCTGTAGCTGACGAAGTTAAAGCGAAATACGCTTAAGCTTTTTAAGACAGTCCACAGGATCACAGAGAGAACGGAGTAATCCGATGGCTAAAGAAAAATTTGAACGTACGAAGCCGCACGTCAACATCGGCACAATCGGCCACGTTGACCACGGTAAAACAACTCTGACTGCTGCAATCACCAAGCAATTCGGTGACTTTAAAGCATACGACGAGATTGATGGTGCTCCTGAAGAGCGCGCGCGTGGTATTACCATTTCCACAGCGCACGTTGAGTACGAAACCGATGCACGTCACTACGCTCACGTTGACTGTCCAGGTCACGCTGACTACGTAAAGAACATGATCACCGGTGCGGCTCAGATGGATGGCGCTATCCTGGTTGTGAACGCTGCTGATGGCCCAATGCCACAGACACGTGAGCACATCCTGCTTGCCCGTCAGGTTGGTGTGCCTGCTCTGGTTGTCTTCATGAACAAAGTTGACCAGGTAGACGACGAAGAACTGCTCGAGTTGGTTGAAATGGAAGTTCGTGAACTTCTTTCTTCCTACGAGTTCCCAGGTGACGATATTCCGATCATTGCTGGTTCTGCTCTTGCAGCACTGGAAGATCGTGATGCAAACATCGGTTCCGAGAAAATCGCTGAACTGATGGCTGCTGTTGACGAGTATATCCCTACTCCAGACCGTCCGCGCGATCAGGACTTCCTGATGCCAATCGAAGACGTGTTCTCTATCTCCGGCCGCGGTACAGTTGTAACCGGTCGTGTTGAGCGCGGTATCATTCACGTTGGCGACGAAGTTGAAATCGTTGGTATTAAAGAAACTGCAAAAACCACAGTAACCGGTGTGGAAATGTTCCGTAAGCTGCTCGATCAGGGTGAAGCTGGGGATAACATCGGTGCGCTTATTCGCGGTGTTGGCCGTGAAGAAGTAGAACGTGGTCAGGTTCTTTGTAAGCCAGGTTCTGTTACTCCACACACCAAGTTTAAGGCTGAGGCTTATATCCTCACCAAAGAAGAAGGTGGTCGTCATACCCCATTCTTCACTAACTACCGTCCACAGTTCTACTTCCGTACTACTGACGTGACAGGTGTGGTTACTCTCCCAGAGGGTACAGAAATGGTGATGCCAGGCGATAAGATCTCTGCTTCTGTTGAGTTGATCGTGCCGATCGCTATGGAAGATGGTCTGCGTTTCGCTATCCGCGAAGGCGGTCGTACCGTTGGTGCGGGCGTTGTAGCTGAAATCATCGAATAAAATAATTGAGTTAGTTGGCAGTCTCTGCTATGAGGCTGCCAATCTTACTCAGTAGGGATAAGTTATGAACGGTCAGAATATTCGGATCCGCCTAAAGGCGTTCGATCACCGTGTTCTTGACGCCTCCACTAAGGAGATCGTTAACACGGCGAAACGGACTGGCGCACAAGTGCGTGGACCGGTTCCGTTGCCAACGCGGATCGAGAAGTACACCGTACTTCGTGGGCCGCATATTGACAAAAAGAGTCGTGATCAGTTCGAGATGCGCACACATAAGCGCTTGCTCGACATCGTCGAACCAACACCACAAACAGTTGACGCTTTGATGAAGCTCGACCTGGCTGCTGGTGTTGACGTCGAGATCAAACTCTAGGCGGCCATAAGGGGACACACCGATGCGTTCTGGAGTGATCGCCCAGAAGGTGGGAATGACACGGGTATACAATGAGGCAGGTGAACACGTGCCTGTAACCGTGCTGAGCTTGGATAAGTGCCAAGTTGTTTCTCATCGGACGGAAGAAAAGAATGGCTACACAGCGCTACAGCTTGGCGTTGGTGCAGCAAAAGTAAAAAATACGGATCGCGCAATGCGCGGCCACTTCGCAGCAGCGAAGGTGGAACCAAAGCGCAAAGTGGCCGAGTTCCGCGTAACCGCAGACAACCTGATTGAAGTTGGTGCAGAAATCACTGCAGATCACTTCGTCAATGGCCAGTTTGTTGATGTTACCGGTACATCAATCGGTAAAGGCTTTGCCGGTGCTATGAAGCGTCACAACTTCGGTGGTGGTCGTGCTTCACACGGTGTTTCTATCTCACACCGTGCGCATGGTTCTACGGGTCAGTGTCAGGATCCAGGTAAAGTGTTCAAAGGCAAGAAAATGGCCGGACACATGGGTAGCGAGCGCGTTACCACTCAGAACCTCAAGATTGTTCGTACCGACGTTGAGCGCGGTCTGATCTTGGTTGAGGGTTCTGTACCTGGTTCTAAAGGCGGTTGGATCCTGGTTCGTGATGCAGTTAAAAAGGCGCTGCCTGAAGCTGCACCAGTACCTGGTGCCTTCCGTGCAGTTGAAGCTGCAGCGACCGAAACCGGGAAGGAAGGTGAGTGATGGAACTCGAGGTTAAGACCCTCGGCGGCAGCGCAGCCGGTTCGATCACCGTGTCTGACGAGATCTTTGGTCTCGAGCCACGTAAGGACCTGATCCAACGCGTTGTACGCTGGCAGCTCGCTAAGCGTCAGGCTGGTACACATAAGACTTTGGATCGCTCCGAAGTTACAGGTACCACCAAGAAATTTGTTCGTCAGAAAGGTTCTGGCGGTGCACGTCACGGTAACCGTAAGGTTCCTCAGTTCCGTGGTGGTGGTAAAGCATTTGGTCCAGTTGTTCGCTCCCATGCGTTCGACTTGCCGAAAAAGGTTCGGGCTCTTGGTCTGAAGCACGCGCTTTCCGCTAAAGCAGCTGCTGGTAATCTTATCATTGTTGAAGATGCGAAGGCCGCTGAAGCAAAGACAAAAGCTCTTAAAGCTTCTCTTTCTGGTCTTGGTCTTGACAGTGCCTTGATTGTTGATGGCAAGGAAGTGGATGCAAACCTCGGTCTCGCATCTCGCAACATTCCATTGGTCGATGTTCTGCCAATTCAAGGTATCAACGTTTACGACATTCTGCGTCGTGAAAAGTTGGTTCTGACGAAAGCGGCAGTCGCAGCTCTGGAGGAACGGTTCTAATGAGTAAAATTGCTCACTATGATAAAATCGTTGCTCCTGTGATCACTGAAAAGGCAACTATTGCTTCTGAAGAGAACAAAGTTGTTTTCAAGGTGGCTAAGGACGCGACCAAGCCTGAAATCAAAGCTGCTGTTGAAGCGCTCTTTGGTGTGAAGGTTAAAGCGGTTAACACTCTTATTCGCAAGGGTAAGACAAAGCGCTTTCGCGGTGTTATCGGTCAACAGTCTGACTTTAAAAAGGCAGTTGTTACACTTGAAGATGGTCAAGCCATCGACGTGACAACCGGTCTTTAAGGGAGATTTAGGAAAAATGGCACTTAAGACATTTAATCCCACATCTCCTGGTCGTCGTCAGCTTGTTCAAGTTGATCGTTCAGAATTGTGGAAAGGCAAGCCAGTCAAGAAATTGACTGAAGGTCTGACCAAGTCCGGTGGTCGTAACAACTACGGCCGCAAGACCGCAAACAACATTGGTGGTGGTCATAAGCGCACTTATCGTGTAGTAGACTTCAAGCGTCGCAAGTTCGACGTTGTCGGTACCGTTGAGCGTCTTGAATATGACCCTAACCGCACAGCATTCATTGCTCTCATTTCCTATGAGGACGGTGAGCAGGCTTATATCCTTGCGCCGCAGCGTCTGGCTGCTGGTGATAAGGTTGTAGCTGGTGAACATGTGGACGTTAAACCAGGTAATGCGATGCCTTTGGCTTCCATTCCAGTTGGTACAATTGTGCACAACATCGAGCTGAAGCCTGGTAAAGGTGCACAGGTGGCACGTTCTGCTGGTGCGTATGCTCAGATCGTTGGTCGTGATGCGGGTTACACCCTTATCCGTCTTCTGTCTGGTGAACAGCGCCGCGTTCTTGGTACTTGCATGGCAACCGTTGGTGCGGTTTCCAACCCTGATCATGCCAATATTAATCTTGGTAAGGCAGGTCGTTCCCGTTGGCTTGGTCGCCGCCCGCATGTTCGCGGTGTTGCGATGAACCCGATCGATCACCCACATGGTGGTGGTGAAGGTCGTACATCCGGCGGTCGTCATCCGGTTACCCCTTGGGGTAAGCCGACTAAAGGTAAACGTACGCGGCGTAACAAGTCGAGCGATAAGTATATCGTTCGTTCACGTCACGCACGTAAGAAGTAAGGGGAACGGATCGTGGCACGTTCGATCTGGAAAGGGCCGTTCATCGACGGTTACCTCCTGAAGAAGGCGGAAAAGGTTCGCGAGTCTGGCCGTAATGAGGTCATCAAGACTTGGAGCCGTCGTTCCACAATACTACCGCACTTCGTGGGGTTGACCTTTGGCGTTTATAACGGTCAAAAGCACATTCCTGTTTTGATCTCCGAAGACATGGTTGGTCAGAAGTTGGGTGAATATTCCCCAACTCGTACCTACTACGGTCACGGTGCTGATAAAAAGGCGAAGAGGAAATAACGATGGGCAAGCAGAAGCTTGAGCGGACGCTCGCCGACAACGAGGCAAAGGCAGTATGCCGCATGCTGCGGATTTCTCCGCAAAAGCTAAACCTCGTTGCAGCATCGATCCGCGGTAAGAAAGTTGGTAAGGCTTTGGCTGATCTAACATTCTCTCGCAAACGTATTGCTGGCGATGTCAAGAAAACCTTGATGTCTGCTGTTGCAAACGCAGAAAACAACCATGATCTCGACGTCGACAGTCTTGTTGTCGCCGAGGCTTATGTTGGTAAGGCGCTTGTTATGAAGCGCTTCCAGCCACGTGCCCGTGGTCGTGTGGGTCGGATTATGAAGCCATATTCCAACCTGACCATCGTTGTTCGTGAAGTTGAGGAGGCAGCCTGATGGGTCAGAAGATTAATCCAATCGGTTTCCGCCTTGGTATCAACCGGACATGGGATTCACGTTGGTTTGCCAGCAAAAACGAATACGGCGATCTTCTGCATGAAGATTTCCGCATCCGTGAGTACCTGATGAAGGAACTCAAGCAGGCTGCTATCTCCAAGGTGGTTATCGAGCGTCCGCACCGTAAATGCCGTGTAACAATCCACTCTGGTCGTCCAGGTGTTGTTATTGGTAAAAAGGGTGCTGACATCGAACGGCTTCGCAAGAAGTTGTCTGCGATGACCAACTCTGAAGTGCACCTCAACATTGTTGAAGTGCGCAAGCCAGAAACTGATGCGCAACTGGTTGCGGCTTCTATTGCCCAGCAGCTGGAGCGTCGTGTTGCTTTCCGTCGTGCCATGAAGCGTGCAGTTCAATCTGCAATGCGTCTTGGTGCCCAAGGCATCCGTATTAACTGCGGTGGTCGTCTTGGTGGTGCGGAAATCGCACGTGTGGAATGGTATCGTGAAGGTCGTGTGCCGCTGCATACTCTGCGTGCGGATATCGACTATGGTACAGCTACTGCGCATACCGCTTATGGTGCTTGTGGTGTTAAAGTCTGGATCTTCAAGGGCGAAATCCTTGAGCATGATCCAATGGCTTCTGAACGCCGTGCTACCGAAGGTGGTGGTAAAAATGAGCGCCAAGGTGGCGGTCGACGTGAGCGTGCTGCTTAAGCAGCACCTCTTCACGATAGATCTAGTTAAACGAGAGATTAGCGATGCTGCAACCAAAGCGAACTAAGTTCCGCAAGCAGCACAAGGGCCGCATTCATGGCAACGCCAAAGGCGGCACTGACCTCAATTTCGGCGCTTTCGGATTGAAAGCGCTGGAGCCAGAGCGGGTAACCGCTCGTCAAATTGAGGCGGCCCGTCGTGCAATGACCCGTTACATGAAACGTGCGGGTCGTGTGTGGATCCGAATTTTCCCGGATGTACCTGTATCCTCCAAGCCGGCTGAAGTCCGCATGGGTAAAGGTAAAGGTAGCCCAGAATATTGGGCATGCCGGGTAAAGCCTGGCCGGATCATGTTTGAAATTGATGGTGTGTCAGAGGAAATTGCTCGTGAAGCAATGCGTCTGGCAGCAGCCAAGCTCCCGATTAAATGCCGCTTCGTGCAGCGAATCGGTGAGTAATCGAACATCGAAAGGAACAGGCCATGAAGGCTAGCGATGTACGGGCTAAGACCGAAGACCAACTGCGGGAAGACCTGGAGGGACTGAAAAAAGAACAGTTCAACCTGCGTTTCCAAAGGGCTACCGGTCAGCTCGAAAACACCGCACGTGTACGGCAAATTCGTCGTGACATCGCGCGGATTCAGACAATACTGCGTGAAAAGCGCATGTCTGATAACGCTTAAGGAGCTCTAAATGCCAAAGCGTATATTGCAGGGCGTCGTTGTCAGCGATGCGAATGACAAGACAGTCACGGTGAAGGTAGAGCGTCGCTTTACCCATCCGCTGCTGAAAAAAACTGTGCGCCGTACGAAGAAGTATCGTGCACACGACGAAGAAAATTCTTACAAGGTTGGTGACACTGTCAGTATTGAAGAGTGTGCACCTATCTCTAAGAATAAGAAATGGGTCGTCGTCTCTACTGAGGCAGCGAGCTAATTACGCATCCAGTAGCTCTCTTGTTGAGGGCCTGATTAAAGAATAAGGCGACGAGTCATGATTCAGATGCAAACAAACCTCGACGTGGCGGATAACTCCGGTGCGCGTCGTGTAATGTGCATCAAAGTGCTCGGCGGCTCCAAGCGGAAATATGCTGGCGTAGGCGACATTATTGTCGTCTCCGTTAAAGAGGCAATTCCCCGGGGTCGTGTTAAAAAGGGCGACGTGATGAAGGCTGTTGTCGTGCGTACGGCGAAGGATATCCGCCGTCCTGACGGCAGTGTGATCCGTTTCGACCGCAATGCGGCCGTACTGATCAACAACAACAAAGAACCGATCGGAACGCGTATTTTTGGCCCAGTTCCTCGCGAACTGCGTGCTAAGAATCACATGAAGATCATTTCGCTTGCGCCGGAGGTGCTCTGATGCCCGCGAAAATTAAAAAAGGCGACACCGTTGTTGTGATCGCTGGTCGTGATAAAGGGAAGACCGGCGAAGTTATCCGGATGATCACCGACGAAAACCGCGCTGTCGTGCGTGGCGTAAACATGGTGCAGCGTCACCAACGCCAGACCCAACAGAGCGAAGGTGGTATCATCTCGAAGGAAGCGCCAATTCAGCTTTCTAACTTGGCGATCGCAGATCCAAAGGACGGTAAACCAACTCGCGTTGGTTTCAAAGCAAGCGAAGACGGTACCTTGGTGCGCTTTGCAAAGCGTTCGGGAGATGTTATCGATGGCTGAGGCTAACAACACACCACGGCTGAAGACGCATTACGATGAAGTAGTGCGTAAACAGCTTCAGGAGAAGTTTAACTACTCCAACCCAATGATGATTCCTCGTATTGAGAAAGTAGTTCTTAATATGGGCGTTGGGGAAGCAGTTGGTGACAGTAAGCGAGTAAAGACTGCAGCTGCAGATCTTTCCTTGATTGCTGGTCAAAAGGCGGTTATTACCCGTGCACGCAAATCTATTGCGACCTTTAAAGTTCGTGAAGATATGCCGCTCGGTGCCAAGGTTACATTGCGTCGTGCTCAAATGTTCGAATTCCTCGACCGTTTGATCACAATCGCTCTGCCACGCGTTCGTGACTTTCGTGGTCTCAACGCAAAGAGCTTTGACGGACGTGGTAACTATGCAATGGGCCTCAAAGAACACATTGTGTTCCCAGAAATTGACTACGATAAAGTAGATCACATGCTGGGTATGGACATTGTGGTCTGTACGAGCGCTAAAACCGATGACGAAGCGCGTGAACTACTGCGCGCGTTCAACTTCCCGTTCCGCACTAAATAGTAGCGGTATACGGGAAAGGAACGAGGACAGACGATGGCGAAGAAAAGCGCGGTCGAAAAAAACAAGCGGCGCGTGCGTCTTGTAGCAAAGTACGCTGATAAACGCGCAGCCCTGAAGGCTATGGCCAAGGACGAGAGCCTGTCCCTGGAAGAGCGGTTTAATGCACGGCTTAAGCTTGCGAAGCTGCCGCGCAATTCCGCGCCTATACGGGTACGTAACCGGTGTGAAGTCACAGGTCGCCCACGCGGTTTCTACCGCAAACTCAAGATGTCACGTGTGGCACTTCGTGAGTTGGGTTCCCTGGGTAAGATCCCGGGTCTCGTGAAGTCGAGCTGGTAAGGAGTTACTGCAATGTCGATTTCCGATCCAGTCGGGGATATGATCACGCGCATTCGTAATGCGCAGATGCGTCGCAAAGGCAAGGTATCTACACCTGCCTCCAAGCTTCGCGCACGTATTTTGGACGTTTTGGTTTCTGAGGGTTTCATCCGTGGTTACACCGCAGTTGAATACTCTGCAGGCAAGTCCGAATTAGAGATTGAACTGAAGTACTTTGATGGTGCACCTGTAATCCGTACCATTGAACGCGTTTCCAAGCCTGGACGTCGCGTTTACTCTTCAGTCAAGAACATTCCACACGTTGCCAATGGCCTCGGTGTTTCCATTCTATCCACTCCACGTGGCGTGATGGCAGACCACCAGGCTCGTGAGCAAAATGTGGGTGGTGAGGTTCTGTGTCGCGTCTTCTGATGCGGCATAGTCCAGATTATTAAAACAACAACAGACAGGTTGATCTTATGTCTCGTATTGGCAAGAAGCCAGTCCCCGTGCCTAGCGGGGTAACGGCAACGATCAACGGCCAGGAAGTTGTCGTCAAGGGTCCGAAGGGAGAACTCTCCTTCGTGGCCCACGACGCTGTTCAGGTCGAAATGACGGATGATGGCATTCGTGTTGATCCTCGCAATCAAACCAAGCTGTCCCGCTCTATGTGGGGTATGTGCCGGACAATGATTGCAAACCTTATCACTGGTGTGACTGCTGGCTTTGAGAAAAAGCTGCTGGTTACCGGTGTGGGTTACCGCGCACAAGTGCAAGGTAGCACTTTGAATCTTGCTCTGGGTTTCTCGCATGATGTCAAATTCGACATCCCGCAGGGCGTCCAGATTGCTTGCCCAAAGCCGACTGAAATTGTTATCAACGGTATTAACAAGCAGCAAATCGGACAGGTAGCAGCGAACATTCGCGAATACCGTCCGCCTGAGCCATACAAAGGCAAGGGTATTCGTTATGCGGATGAATACATCATCCGTAAGGAAGGCAAGAAGAAGTAATAGGTCGGACAATGGCGAATGGCAATTCTTTCGAACGTCGTCGCGCACGTGTGCGTCGTTCGATCAAAAAAGTAGCAAATGGACGTCCTCGGTTGTCCGTTTTCCGCTCGTCCAAGCAGATTTATGCTCAAATTATCGACGACGCCAAGGGTGTTACCCTGGTGGCGGCCTCCACAATCGAAGCCGATGTGAAGGGCACCTTGAAAACTGGTGCTGATAAATCCGCAGCTGCTGCTGTTGGTAAGCTCATTGCTGAGCGTGCAATCTCTGCTGGCGTTAAAGAAGTCGTGTTTGATCGCGGCGGTTACATCTACCACGGCCGCGTAAAGGCTTTGGCTGATGCCGCGCGTGAAGGCGGACTGAATTTCTGATCAGCGCCTTTAGGTGCTCCTAAGAAACGGAAGACATTAAAATGGCAAGACAGGACAACCGGGATCGTGAAGAGCGCGACAGCGAATTTGTCGATAAGCTCGTTCACATCAACCGTGTCGCAAAAGTTGTTAAAGGCGGTCGTCGCTTTGGCTTTGCAGCTCTCGTTGTTGTCGGTGATCAGAAGGGCCGTGTAGGCTTTGGTCACGGTAAAGCGCGTGAGGTGCCTGAAGCAATTCGTAAGGCAACTGAAGCTGCAAAACGTACAATGATTCGTGTTCCTCTGCGTGAGGGTCGTACTCTACATCACGATGTAGAAGGCCGTCATGGTGCAGGTAAAGTGTTGCTACGTGCAGCACCATCCGGTACTGGTATTATCGCAGGTGGTCCAATGCGTGCAGTGTTCGAAACACTTGGTGTTCAGGACGTTGTTGCAAAATCTCTGGGCAGCTCGAACCCATACAACATGGTTCGCGCAACCTTTGACGCATTGTCGAAAGAAGATAGCCCGCGTTCAGTTGCAGCGCGTCGTGGTCTGAAAGTATCTGCTTTACAGGCTCGTCGTCGTGACAATGATGATGCGGTCGTGGTTAAGAGCGAAGCTTAAGTTTCGCACTCACCGCTGTTGAATGAACAAGGGTTAGTGTCATGGCTAATACAGAAAAGACCGTTACGGTCGAACAGGTCGGCAGCCCACTTCGTCGACCAAAAGATCAGCGCGCTACGCTGGTCGGCCTTGGCTTGAACAAGATGCACCGTCGCTCTACACTGAAGGATACTCCTGAAGTGCGCGGCATGATCCGTAAGGTCCAGCATCTCGTTCGCGTCGTCGATGAAGCGTAATAGGTGCCGGGAGATAAACAAATGAAGCTCAATGAACTTCAGGACAATCCGGGTGCAGTAAGCACTCGTACCCGTGTAGGCCGCGGTATCGGTTCCGGTAAAGGTAAAACCGGTGGTCGTGGTGTAAAGGGTCAAAAGTCCCGTTCAGGTGTTGCGATCAAGGGTTTTGAAGGTGGTCAGATGCCATTGCATCGCCGTCTGCCAAAACGCGGCTTTACCAACATCTTTGCTAAGGACTTTACTGCTGTTAACGTTGGTCGTATCCAAACTGCTATTGACGCAGGTAAACTGGATGCTTCTGCAACAGTTACAGCTGAAGCCCTAAAAGCTGCAGGCGTTATCCGCCGCGTAAAAGACGGTGTACGTCTTCTCGCAGGTGGTGAGCTTAAAGCAGCTGTGACCTTTGAAATTGCCGGCGCTTCGAAAACTGCTGTTGAAGCAGTTGAAAAAGCTGGCGGTAAGGTCGATATCAAGGGGGCAAAGGCTGAATAAGCCTTTGCTCTTTTTTTGGGATATTTCAACGACCGGAGCGCAGAATGGCTTCAGCTGCCGAGCAACTTGCTTCTAACATGAACTTTTCTGCCTTTGCGAAGGCAGAGGAACTAAAGAAGCGGATCTGGTTTACACTGGGTGCTCTTTTAGTTTACCGGTTCGGTACTTATATCCCTCTGCCTGGAATTAATCCTGATGCGCTCGCGCAGGCCTTTGGCAACGTACAAACCGGCATTATTGGCCTGTTTAATATGTTTGCCGGGGGCGCTGTGGAGCGCATGGCTATTTTTGCACTTGGCATTATGCCGTACATTTCAGCCTCGATTATTATCCAGTTGATGACTTCGGTTGTTCCTTCGTTGGAGCAATTGAAGAAAGAGGGCGAGACCGGGCGTAAAAAAATCAATCAGTACACGCGATATGGTACTGTTATCCTAGCTACTTTCCAAGCCTACGGTATTTCTGTCGGTTTGGAGTCCAGTGCCAATGTTGTGCTGGATCCTGGTATGTTTTTCCGTTTAAGCACTGTTGTTACACTGGTTGGCGGAACAATGTTCTTGATGTGGCTTGGGGAGCAGATCACTTCTCGCGGCATTGGTAATGGTATTTCACTAATTATCTTTGCAGGTATTGTTGCGGGTCTACCAACAGCTTTAGCTTCTACTCTTGAGCTTGGTCGTCAAGGTGCTCTGGCAACCTGGATTATCATTGCTATATTGCTGGTTGCTGTTGTTGTGATTGCTGTGATCGTCTTTATGGAGCGGGCGCAGCGACGGTTGCTGATTCAGTATCCAAGGCGACAACACGGTAATAAGCTGTACGAGGGTAATTCTTCGTTCTTGCCGTTGAAGCTTAATACAGCTGGTGTGATTCCACCTATTTTTGCTAGTTCATTGCTGATGGTTCCGGCTACTATTGCGAGTTTTCAAGGTAGTGGTGAAGAAACATCCACAGCTATGGAGTGGCTAACAACAATTACCGCGCTATTAGGGCATGGTCAGCCGGGCTACATTTTATTGTATTCCGCGTTGATTATTTTCTTCTGCTTCTTCTACACAGCGATTGTTTTCAATCCGACTGAAACGGCAGATAACCTTAAGAAGCACGGTGGTTTTATTCCAGGGATCCGTCCTGGAGAGCGCACAGCTCAGTACATCGACTTCGTATTGACACGCATTACGGTAGTAGGCGCGATCTATATAACCTTGATCTGTCTCTTACCCGAATTTCTCATATCAGCGACAGGCGTACCGTTCTATTTTGGCGGCACCTCATTGCTGATTGTGGTGAGCGTGACGATGGATACCGTCTCTCAAATTCAAGGGCACTTGCTTGCCCATCAATATGAGGGGCTGGTGAAGAAGACGAAACTGAGAGGTAAGCGTCGATGAGACTTATTCTTCTCGGCCCTCCAGGTGCCGGCAAGGGAACACAGGCTGCACGGCTTGTTGAGAAATACAAAATCGTGCAGCTTTCTACTGGTGACATGCTTCGCGCCGCTGTGGCAGCAGGAAGTGAAATTGGCCAGAAAGTGAAAGGTGTTCTTGAGCGTGGTGAGCTTGTTTCAGATGAGCTGATTGTTTCGATCATTGCGGATCGCGTTGATCAAGACGATTGTAAAAACGGCTTTATTCTTGATGGCTTTCCGCGCACACTTGCCCAGGCAGATGCCCTGGCTGAGTTGCTTGAAAAAAAGAATCTCAATCTGGACAGTGTTGTACAGCTTGAGGTGGACGAGAAAATTTTGCTGGCGCGTATTGAACAGCGTGCTCGTGAAAGTGAAGAAGTCCGTTCTGACGACAATGCCGAAGCTTTGAAAAAGCGTTTGTCTGTTTATAACGAGCAGACAGCACCTTTGATCAGCTATTATAAGGACAAAGGTTCTTTGAAGGCTGTTGACGGCATGAAGAGTGTTGAAGACGTTGCTGCTCAAATTGATGCAGTTCTTGAACCCTATAATCATGCCTAATGCAAAGCAGTGCTTGCACTTAGCTTCTAAATAAAGTATAGCCGGCGCACATCGTACCATATTCGATTGGCGCCGGTTTTCCTTGGGAAACCGAGGTCAATCTTTTTGCTGCTTGGAATCATGCCGATTCCCTGCAGGAAATGGGAGAGGGGACAATGAGGTTCCCTCGAAAAGGAGAGAAAACGTGGCCCGTATTGCTGGCGTCAATATTCCGACGAACAAGCGCGTAGTTATCGCGCTGCAGTACATTCATGGTATCGGCCCGAAGTTTGCTGCAGAAATCACTGAAAAAGTGGGTATTGCTGCAGAACGTCGTGTCAATGAACTTTCTGACCAGGAAGTTTTGAAGATCCGTGAAACAATCGATGCTGACTACCTTGTTGAAGGTGATCTGCGCCGTGAAACTGCAATGAACATCAAGCGTCTTATGGACCTTGGCTGCTACCGTGGCCTGCGCCACCGTCGTGGTCTGCCGGTTCGTGGTCAGCGCACACATACCAACGCACGTACCCGCAAGGGTCCTGCGAAAGCGATTGCTGGTAAGAAGAAATAAGATACCAGCTTAATCGCTTGGTGGAGCCGCCGGAGTTGAAGACGACATACGGCGGTGCAGATATCGAAAGATAGGAAACAAAATGGCTAAAGATTCGACGCGTGTGCGTCGTCGCGAACGGAAGAACATTAGTTCTGGTATCGCGCATGTGAACTCTACGTTCAACAACACCATGATCACCATTACTGATGCTCAGGGTAATACAATTTCCTGGTCTTCAGCAGGCGCACTCGGCTTTAAGGGGTCTCGTAAGTCCACTCCTTACGCTGCACAGGTTGCTGCCGAGGAGGCTGGTAAGAAAGCTGCTGAGCATGGCATGCGTACATTGGAAGTGGAAGTTCGTGGTCCAGGTTCTGGCCGTGAATCTGCTCTGCGCGCACTGCAGGCTGCAGGTTTTGTGATTACATCGATCCGTGATGTAACTCCAATTCCACACAATGGATGTCGCCCGCGCAAGCGTCGCCGCGTCTAATTTATTCAAGGGCAAGTTTCTTTACTCTTGGCCAAGTATGGTTGGCCTATGTGCCAACGGGATAGCCAGAAGGGTTTAAACGTGACAATTCAAAAAAACTGGCAGGAACTTATCAAGCCAACGCAACTCGATGTTCGTGGTGGTGATGATACCCGCTTTAAGGCTTCTATTGTGGCCGAGCCGCTTGAGCGTGGCTATGGTTTGACATTGGGTAACGCGCTGCGTCGCGTACTGATTAGCTCACTGCAAGGTGCAGCTGTCACCGCTGTTCAGATCGACGGTGTTTTACACGAGTTTTCATCCATTCCCGGTGTTCGTGAAGATGTTACAGACATCATCTTGAACATTAAGGAAATTGCACTGCGCATGGATGGGGATGGCCCAAAGCGTATGGTACTGCGTAAGCAGGGTCCTGGTGCAGTATATGCTGGTGATATCAGCACAGTTGGTGATATCGAGGTTCTGAACCCTGATTTGCTGCTGTGTAACCTCGATGATGGTGCTGAAGTACGCATTGAATTTACCGTAAACAAAGGTAAGGGCTATGTTACTGCAGCGGCAAACCGTCCGGAAGATGCGCCAATTGGCCTGATTCCAGTCGATAGTTTATACTCGCCAGTTAAAAAAGTTTCCTATAAGGTGGAAAACACCCGTGAAGGTCAGGTTCTTGACTATGACAAGCTGACTTTGACTGTGGAGACTGACGGCTCTGTTATTCCTGAAGATGCTGTGGCGTTTGCTGCACGTATTTTGCAGGATCAGCTCTCTATCTTTGTGAACTTTGATGAGCCTAAGCGTGAAGTTCAAGAGGATGTTGTTGCTGAATTGGCCTTTAACCCAGCATTGCTGAAGAAGGTTGATGAGCTTGAACTGTCCGTTCGTTCTGCAAACTGCCTGAAGAACGATAATATTGTCTATATTGGCGATCTAATTCAAAAGACCGAAGCCGAGATGCTCCGCACTCCGAACTTTGGTCGTAAGTCATTGAATGAGATCAAAGAAGTTCTGGCGCAGATGGGACTGCATCTCGGTATGGAAGTGGCAAACTGGCCACCAGAAAATATCGATGATCTTGCCAAGCGCTACGAAGACCACCAGTATTGATAGGAACAGGGCCGTTTACGGCTCGAAGGCTTAACCGCCTTTAAAGACAAAAAGGAGAGGGCCATGCGCCACGGTAAATCCGGCCGCAAGCTCAATCGGACGTCTAGCCATCGTAAAGCCATGTTTGCTAACATGGCAGCTGCTCTTATCGAGCATGAGCAGATTGTGACGACGCTACCGAAAGCAAAAGAGCTTCGTCCAATTATTGAAAAACTCATCACACTTGGTAAGCGTGGTGATTTGCATGCACGTCGCCAAGCGATTTCACAGATCCGTGATGTTGTTATGGTGCGTAAACTTTTTGACGTTCTCGGTGAACGTTACAAAGAGCGCCAAGGTGGCTATGCTCGCGTTCTTAAAGCTGGTTTCCGCTTTGGTGATAATGCACCAATGGCTGTTATCGAGCTCGTTGACCGCGATGTGAATGCACGTGGTGCTGCTGATCGCGCACGTGTTGAAGCTGAAGAGGCAACAGAAGAAGCAGCATAATAAAAGCTGATAGAATCTGTATTATGAAAGGGCACCCTTGGGTGCCCTTTTTTATGCAAAGTTGTGCCTTTTAGAGTTGCACCCAGTATATTTTTCATGTTGTATGGTTACAAATAAACTGTGTTTACAACATATCATTGCATTACTATTTGTAACTAATTGAATTATGTGATGAAATTTTGGTATTGGTTGGATTGGGATATTTTCAATTTTCATGAATCGAGCTAAGTAATACAACTTAAGTGATGTTATCAGGTATACCTGTGTAGGCTGCGTAATTTAGATTTTCACAATTATAACCTTTGAATTGGTAGAGGGTAATAGGGACAGCTTTAATGGAAGAAATCAATAATAGTAAGCATGTCGGTTCTGGCGTTCAAAAAGGGCATAAGCTTAGCCAGATAGGTTTTAAGCTGCCTCTTATTATTGTGGGGTTGGCGATTGTTGCTAGCTCTATAGCTGCATTTCTTGCTTTTAACGAAGGTGAGAAAGCGCTAACTGAATCTGCTAAGTCACAGTTGAGGCTCTTGGCTACTGCGCGTAAAGATAGCCTGGCTGACGAGATGGAATTTATCCAACAGGATATTCAGCGAATTTCCCATAGCAATACCATGCGGATTACAATGGGTGAACTTGCTCAGGCTGTTCGTGGTATCGATAACGAATACCAAGAAGTCGTGAATTACTACCAACCTGATGGTAGTAGCATAAAAGAGAGAAGGGAACTGACCGGTGAAGGTCAGTCATCGGTATACTCTTGGCGACATTCTTCAATACATAACGATTATTTGGTTAATCTTAAATTAGGTGGTTACGAAGATATACTTGTTCTCGATTCAAAGGGTATGGTAATTTACTCTGCGAATAAATCATCGGAATTTTTGAAGAAGCTACACGATCCTGTTTTATCACAAACTTATGTTGCTTCAATTGTGGATGAGCTCAAGGACGCGGCGGATGGTGTTGTGTCAATTTCACCAGCTCATGCATATAAACCAGCTGGTGGCGAGATGTCGGTGATACTAGGGACACCGATATATGTGCAGGAATTTAAGAAAAGTGTTCGTAAGGGCACATTGATTGTCCGGTTAAATGCTAGTTTCTTTGATAGTTTGCTCAATTCACGTCAAGGTCTAGGTAATACCGGGCAGGCTTATCTTGTCAATTATGCGGGACAGCTTATTTCCAATAAGCCACTTTCAAAAACGAAAACAGCGCTGAAAGAAAAGCTCAGCCCAGAAGTTATGAAGGCGCTTGAGTTTAATCGACTTTCAAGTGGCGCTATCAATGAAAAATTCAATGAAGTAGATGGTAAGTTTTATTATGCCATCAAGTTAGGAAGTAAACACTTCCCGGCATTTATTGTTACTGAGTCTTCTGTTGAGGAGTCGCTGGCAGCTGTCCACAATATGCAAAGATCTATCATCATTAGTGGTCTGATCGTTATTATTATTGCAGGCTTTGCCGGTTATTTCTTTGCTCGTCGAATTTCAAAACCACTGAGTACGCTTGCTGGAAACCTACAACAGATAGAGGGTGGTAATTTAGAGGTCGAGATACCTTCTGCAGTACGGAAAGATGAGATTGGTGAGATCGGACGCGCGGTTTTAAGTTTTAAAGAGGGACTTAAGCGTGTTCGTGAGCTTGATCGACAAAGCAAAGATGAACAGTTGGCACGTGAAGAGCGAGTTAAACGCGTTGTTGCGTTGAATGAGAACTTCGACAAGGGTGTCAGATCGGTTTTGGATCAGGTTACAGAGGCTGGTGGTAACTTGGGTGTTACCGCGGAGAGTATGGCTTCAATTTCTGAGCAGACAAATAGCGAAGCGCAAACAGTTTCTTCAGCTTCCGAGCAGTCGCTCATGAGCTTGCAGGCAGTTGCTGGTGCTGCTGAAGAGTTATCCGCGACAGTAGGAGAGATTGATCGCGAAGTCAGACGTTCAGCAGATATTTCAAATCAGGCGACTGATATGGCCAAAGTGGCTGAAGGCTCTGTTAATGGGTTGTTGGAAGCTGCGCACAAAATTGGTGAAGTTGTTTCACTTATTAACGACATTGCAGATCAAACAAACCTATTGGCACTGAATGCGACTATTGAAGCTGCCAGAGCTGGTGAGGCCGGTAAGGGATTTGCTGTTGTTGCTAGTGAAGTCAAGGGGCTTGCTAATCAGACAGGCCGAGCCACTGGCGAGATTAGCATTCAGATTCAGGCGGTGCAGGCTGAAACAGAAAAAGCTGTAGTTGCCATTAAAGATATTGCCGAAGTTATTGGAAAAATAAACGATGCTTCAACGGCTATAGCTGGTGCGATACAAGAGCAGGCTGTAACAGCGACGGACATTTCCAGCAATATTCAGCAGGTTACGGCAGGTTCCTCCGAGATTGCGCAGGCGATCACACGAGTATCGGTCATATCAGGTGATGCGGGGCATGAAGCGGAAAAGGTACTGTCGGCTGCAGGTAATTTGAACGAGCAATCTGAACAGCTTAAGAAGATCGTTGAAGATTATCTCATAAAAATACAAGATGCTTAAGATGTAAGTGAAAGGGCCGGATCAGAACCGGCCCTTTTTTTATGCTTCTACTGAGAATTAGGTGTAATAATTTCACTTACTATTTGTTCAGATAAAATATTCGCAATGTAAGTAAAATTACAAAAATTGAATTTTCTTCATTTAATTAATTATATTTTTATTGCAAAAATAAAATATGAGTATAGTTTTTATTGAGGAATTCTTTTAGTTGATCTCTAAGTGAATTAGAATTACTAAATAGTAATAAGTATACTTCGCGCAAGTTTAAAACTATATGTAACCACTATTGTGGTATTTTACATTTTCTGGAGAGCAAGATGTCTATTTCACAGGATGAAAATGCAAGTATAGGGAATGGTAGAACATTCAGCTTTTGGCGTATTAGCTTTTTGTTACCGCTTGTGATTGTGGGATTGGCTATGATTTCAACCAGTTTGGTTGGTGTTTTTGCTGAAAGAACAGCACGGAATGCAATCTTAGAAGAAGTAGAAAGCCAGCTTGAGCTCGTTACAGAGAGCCGTAGAGATGCACTTAGAAATGCAACCGACATAACAAGTGAGTCTTTGATTTCTTTGGCTAATGGCCCTGTTATGGCCACGGTTTTTAAAGAGTTGTTTCAAGCAATTGAAATGATGAAAACTAATGAAGAGGCAGTCAAAAAGGTTAAGGAGAGCTTTCAGGCTGAAGACAGTGACGCAGTTGACCGCGCTGACTACACGGGCGACAATACCACTTTTTATGGCTATAAACACCAAAAAATTCATAGCGCTTTTTACCGGTTGTGGTTCCAAGGCGTTTTTGAAGATATGTATATTATCGATAAAAATGGTTTTATTGTCTATAGCGTTACCAAAGGGCCTGAATTTTTAAAGAATATTCATAGCGATGAATTCAAAAATACACCTTTGCTGACATTATTTGAAAAAAGCCTCATTGGTGAGACTGGGCATATTCACGCTTCAAAGTTAGCTCCATATCCTTTTGCTAATAATCAATCTAGCTTATTTGTGGCGACGCCGGCAAAAGAAGGTGAGCAGATTAAGGCAGTTTTGATTGGCCGCTTGACAAACCAATTTGCTGAAAATGTTTTGAATAAAGAATCCTTGATTGGCAAAACTAATCAAACTTATATGTCTGATACTATGGGGCATTTACAGTCTTTACCACCGAAAAGTACTGATGTTAAACTATTTGATAATGCTGCACCTTTCTTGAAAAATATGAAGCTTAGCCTTGGTGCTAGGAATATATATAAGAACGAGAATAAACTTTTTGCAGTAACAGCCATAAATTTCTTTGGTAGTTTGAATGCAATTGTCTCGGAAATAACTGTTGAGGAAGCAACGGCACAAGTTTCAGATGTGCGATGGTCGATGATTTATTCCAGTCTTGGCGTGCAGTTGGTTGTTCTTTTGCTTGGTATTGCGATCGCTCGATATTTTTCAACTCCGCTTAGTGCGCTCAATGGTTCTATAGATCGTATTTCAAAAGGCAACTTTGAAGAGAATATCACCGATTTAGACCGTAAAGATGAGATTGGAGATATCGCCAAGGCCGTTGAAGAATTTAAACAAAGGCTGACTTCTGAACGGGAAATGCGGGATGTGCGTGCCCGTGAACAGATGGAAAGAAATGAACGGGCGAAACAGCTTGAAATCTTGAATAATGATTTTGACCGCGGTGTGCGCGAAGTGCTTGATCTTGTTGAACAAGCTGGCGATACACTGGATAGCACCGCGCGCAGTATGGCAGAAATGTCCGAGCAAACTAACAGTGAAGCACAAACTGTATCCTCTGCCTCGGAGCAATCGCTTATGAACTTGCAAGCTGTTGCAGGTGCTACAGAAGAGCTGTCTGCTACCGTAGGCGAAATTGACCGGGAAATCAGGTTATCCTCGGATATTTCGAAGGAAGCTGAGGTAACGGCCGAGAGTGCGTCGAAGACTGTACATGGTTTGCAAGATGCTGCTGCTCGTATTGGCGAAGTTGTTTCACTTATTAACGATATTGCCGAACAAACAAACCTGTTGGCGCTGAATGCGACTATTGAGGCGGCGCGTGCCGGTGACGCGGGGCGTGGGTTTGCTGTTGTGGCTTCTGAGGTGAAAGAGCTGGCCAACCAGACCGGGAATGCAACTGGAGAAATTTCCCAGCAAATTCAATCAGTTCAGAGCGAAACCAACCGAGCTGTTGCGGCCATTGACGAGATTACCAAAGTGATTGCCCGTATTAACGAAGTGTCAACGGCTGTAGCCGGTGCCGCTGAGGAGCAATCGGTAACGGCGACCGAAATTTCTGGTAATATTCAGCAGGTTACAGCAGGATCTACCGAGGTTGCTGCGGCAATTACGCGGGTAAGCGAGATTGCGCAAAGCACGGGTTCTGAGGCGCAAAGCGTATTAACAGCAGCCGAGCAGCTTTCGTATCAATCGGAAACGCTTTCTAAAATGGTTGAAAGCTACTTGGCAAAAGTAAGAAAAGTGTAGAGATGCTTTAAACTGCGATCTTTTTTACGTGGTTTTTGAGGCGTTTAGATTCTGCAAGTAAAAGGGTTGGATTGATTTCCAACCCTTTTTTTTGCGTTGACGCTTTGACTTATTGCTGCCTTTTTGTGGCGCAATATCAGAGACTTGTGGATGTGAAACTGTGATTCTTAACTATTGAGATTGCGCGGGCTTTAAAACGCTAGGGGATAAAAAAGGCGGTTTCTTGCTTGTTTGCAGTTGGTATAGGGTGCGAATACTGGTGCATGTTGTGTTCAAAACATACCAATTAGTGCTCAAGATGTGATGAAGTTTGGTGCAAATATAGATGTGGTTGCACATTTTTAAAATGGTGGTTGTTTGCTCGCAGAGCCTGGTTCAAACCGGTTGGTTTAAATCGTTCGGGCGTTTCGCGACGCGGCCATTTTTACCTGTGTAATTGATTAGGTGTTTTTGGGGGTGGATAACGAACTTGGAGACGGGGTCAATTGTTGTTTAATACACCTTCAAGAAGTTTGCTCGTTCATGGCAACGCTCAAACTTCTTTCACCTATTATTTTGACGCGTATTCTTACCCGAAAACCGGCTTCCACTTTTCGGGAATACGCTCTAGAGAAGTGAAATATATCTTAATATGCTTAAGCTGCATGATGCAGGCTTTTAGGGGTGCGATCAGGAATGAAAGGCGAAAATTGAATGCTGCGAAGAATTAAGGGTATTGTTCAAAGTGGCGCTGTTGTTAGCGCCTTGTTTATGGGGCTGGCCATATTTAGCAGCGCTCCCTATTTACAAAGTGCACAAGCCATGGTGCCGCAAAGTGCTGGTGAGGTGAAGCTTACCTTTGCGCCGATTGTGAAGAAAGTTGCCCCCGCTGTGGTGAATGTTTATGCCAGCCGCCGGGTGCGCGAGCGGGCTTATTCGCCATTTGGAAATGATCCGTTCTTTCAGCAGTTTTTTGGCGGACGCAGCCCGTTTGGCAGCCCGCGGACCCGTGAGCGGGTGAAAAGCTCCCTTGGCTCTGGTGTTATTATTTCCAAAGAGGGGATAATAATTACCAACCACCACGTGATTAAGGATGCGGATGCGGTGCGGGTGGTTTTGGCGGATCGACGTGAATATGATGCCAAAATATTATTGAAGGACGAACGCACCGATTTGGCCGTTTTGAAAATTGACGGTGATGGCACACAGTTCCCGTTTGTTGAATTTGCAAACTCGGATGCACTTAATGTGGGTGATTTGGTGCTTGCAATAGGAAACCCGTTCGGGGTGGGGCAAACCGTAACGCAAGGCATTGTTTCAGCCGTAGCACGGACGCAGGTTGGTGTTTCGGATTACCAGTTCTTCATTCAAACAGATGCAGCGATTAACCCCGGTAACTCTGGCGGGGCATTGGTGGATGTGAACGGGCGGCTTGTGGGGGTTAATACCGCTATATTTACCCGCTCTGGTGGTTCTAACGGTATTGGTTTTGCTATTCCGGCCAATATGGCCAAGGTGGTTTCTGCCGCCGCTGGCCATGGGGATGTGGTGCGCCGGCCATGGATTGGGGCGCAGGTGCAAGCGGTTTCGCGCGATATTGCCGATAGTCTGGGTATGAAAACACCAAAAGGGGTGTTGGTAACCAGCCTTGCCAAAAAAAGTCCGGCCGAACAAGCCGGTATTGAGGTGGGTGATTTGATTAGTGCGATAAATGGCGAAGAGGTGAACGACCCCAATTCGTTTGGTTACCGCCTTGCTACGCAGCCCATTGATAGTAAGGCCAAGTTTGCGTTGATCCGTGATGGTAAAAAACTGAGTGTCGATGTGCATATGGCGGTTGCGCCAGAAACTATTCCGCGTGATAGCCGTGAAATAGATGGCCGCTCACCATTAACCGGCGCTACGGTGATGAACCTGTCGCCAGCGGTTGCGGAAGAGCTGCGGCTTATGGGCAGCCCTGAGGGAGTGGTGATTTCTGATGTTAAGAGCGACAGCCAAGCGGCTTATGTGGGCTTCCAGCGCGGTGATATTATTTTGGGAGTTAACGGGCGTAAGGTGAAGAACACCCGAGATTTAAGCCGCCTTTTACGCAAAAACAACCGCACATGGCACTTGGAGTTTATGCGCGGCGGGCATAAATATTCGACAACTTTGCGCCTATAGGGCGGGTGGTTGTCGTATTTAGTAAATGAGGGTGTTGAAGGTTAGCTGCCTTATGATACCCGATGAATAAGCGTGAATTGCAACGGCGGGTCTTATTGGCTCGCCGTTTTATGTTGGGAAAAATAAACCTCTACTGTGGGTGAGGTTGGGTGAATTATGTTCGTGACAGGTGTGGTTTAGCGGGTCTGCCGGTACCTTTTGAACCAGCCAAGGGCGGCTATTGCGGCCCAATTAATGGCGCTGTACAAGGGAAAGGGAGCCTAGGGCGTTGGAGTATGGAATAAGCTTTCAACCAATTTTAGTCCTTCATCAGATAGTGAGCAATTTTCAAGCAGTTCATATTCCTCCGCTAAAGAAGCCAAATGCTGGTATTTGTCCGATAGTAGGCTGAGTGACAATAGCGAATAGTCCGCTGGTGAAAGGCTGTCGATAAAGAGCTGATCGGCAGGTGTTTGCGGTTCTTTATCTCTTGAGCGATGGAGACAGAGTGCGTGTACAAGTACTGCTGCATAAGAGCTTGTTTGGGAAAAGTGCGGTGATTTGTCAGGCCAATTAGATGATTGATAGTCCACTCTTAAATTTACTGTAGCACAATCTGTTATGAAAGCTAGAGCGTCATCGCCCATAAGTTCTCTATCAGAAACAGTGATGTTTTGCTTTAACCCAGCAAGTAACTCAAGGTATTGAAAGTAAGCCTTTTCTGCTAAAAGCTGTTTTTCGATCAATGCTGTATGCGTAGCTTGCTCTATGTGTTGGCTAGCAAGCTGTTTCGCTTCATCTCTTTGTTGCTTGATAATTTTTACCTCCTCTTGTTGCAGAAGGATCGCGTAGAGGAGGCCTGCGAACGCCAAACCCGCGAACAGTGCGCCGGTTGCACCAAATGCGTCACCAAAAGCACCAACATCCGTCATTGTCTCAATGAGCGATGGGTTTACGGCTATATAAAGATTGAGCGCCCAAAACAGCAATACAAAAAAAACAGAGAGTAAAGCGAGGCGTTTATGGTTTGCTCGAAACATATGGACTGTCCTGATCTAAAATATGTAATTGAATATTCACAACAATATTCCAATAAATAGAGGCTGAAAAGTGGAGGGATTAGCGCGAGTGGTGTGTGCCCGCATATGCTGAGCTAGGACTTGGTAATTGTGACGCTGTTGGCAAACTTAAACCGTCTGAGGCTTTGGTGTGTTGACATCAATTAGCCGGTTTGAAACGAGCAAAGTATGGGGCAAGGGTTTATGGCATATTCTTTTGTGGTTTGAACTGGTGTAAACCCAGTGATAAGTTTTGCCAAAAGATCAGGATGTGCCATGAGTGATTTGTTTGCAGCAGCAGGTTTTGAACGCGAGGCACCGCGCCCGTTGGCGGACCGGTTGCGGCCCTTGGCGCTGGACGAGGTAGTGGGGCAAAGCCATTTGATTGGTCCTGACGGTGTTTTGAGCTTGATGTTGAAGTCCGGCTCGCTTGGTTCTCTTATTTTTTGGGGGCCGCCGGGCACTGGTAAAACCACCGTGGCACGGCTTTTGGCCGATGCGACCGATTTACATTTCCAGCAAATTTCCGCGATTTTCTCCGGTGTGGCCGATTTGAAAAAGGTTTTCGAGGCTGCGAAAACACGGCGGATGACCGGTCAAGGTACCTTGTTGTTTGTGGACGAGATTCATCGTTTCAACCGTGCCCAGCTCGACAGTTTTTTGCCCGTTGTGGAAGATGGCACCATTACCCTTGTGGGGGCGACCACCGAAAACCCCAGTTTCGAGCTGAATGCGGCGCTGCTTTCACGCGCGCATGTGCTGACCTTTGAAGCCTTGGGGGGCGAAGCTTTAGAACAGTTGTTGCAACGGGCCGAAGACGAGGTGGGCTATGCGCTGCCCCTCAATGACGATGCCCGCCATGCTTTGCTGGGTATGGCCGATGGCGACGGGCGCTCAATTCTCACCCTTGTGGAGGATGTCTACCGCACTATTGAAGAAGGGGCGCAGGCGGATGTGCAGCGGCTTTCCAAAGTGGTGCATCGGCGGGCACCGATTTACGACAAGAACAAAGAGGGGCATTACAACCTTATTTCGGCGTTGCATAAATCCATTCGCGGTTCTGACCCTGATGCGGCGCTCTACTGGATGTGCCGGATGCTGGAGGGTGGCGAGGACCCTTTGTACATTTTGCGCCGCCTCACTGTGATGGCCAGCGAAGATATTGGCATGGCCGACCCGCAAGCGCTGGTGGTGGTAAACGCGGCGCGGCATGCTTTCCAGCTGGTGGGATCGCCCGAGGGAGACTATGCCTTGGCAGAGGCGGCGATTTACCTTGCCACCGCGCCCAAATCCAACGCCTCATACCTTGCCTACAAGGCCGCGCGGCAAGCGGCCAGGCAGGGCGGTTCTGTCATGCCGCCCAAGCATATTTTGAATGCGCCCACCAAGATGATGGCGGAGATGGGCTATAATGCCGGTTACCTTTATGACCATGATATGCCCGAGGCGTTTTCGGGGCAAAATTACTTTCCCGAAAAAATGGGACGGGTGCAGTTCTACCACCCTCCCGAGCGTGGATATGAGCGCGAGATAAACAAGCGCCTGAACTACTGGCAACGGCTGCGGGGGGAGCGGGCACAAGCGGCGCGTGATGCTGCCAACAAGTCCTATAAAAAAACAGATAGAGAAACGGATGGGTAAGGTGCGCCCTTTATGATGCATTACGCATTTTAACGCAGGACAAACACCAGGGACTCAAATAGGTAGGGCTGATGAAAGATATTTTGCTTGTATTTCTGGGGGGCGGCACGGGTGCTATGTGCCGTCATCTGGTTTCGCTTGCCGGATTGCGCTACTTGGGGCCAAGTTTTCCTTGGGGCACATTTACGGTGAATATTCTTGGTTCCATCATTATGGGACTGTTTATCGAGTTCCTTGCGCATCGGCTGAATTCGTCGCCCGAATTTCGCTTGCTGGTCGCCACCGGCTTTTTAGGGGGCTTTACGACATTCTCCAGTTTCTCGCTCGATACGGCGGTGTTATGGGAACGCGGTGAGCCGCTGTTGGCCTTTGCCTATGTGGCAGGGTCGGTGCTGATTGGCATTACAGGCCTATTTATTGGCCTTTATATTGCCCGGGCAGCGTTTAGCGCCTAATTTGCTCGGACTGTGCGATATTCTGGCGGTTTTCGCAGTTTTTTCATCAATCTTTCATAGCAGGGCTTGCCAGCGGGCGTTTGTGCTGTCACATGAGGGCGCATGGAATTTTGTTTGGTAACCGCAACTGCTGCGGTTTGCAATGACGGGTGTGATGGCTTGCGATGAGCGCAATTGAACAAAGAAAAATTGAAGCCGATGAAGCTGGTATGCGTCTTGATCGCTGGTTTAAACAGCATTACCCCACGCTAGGGTTTGGCCGGTTGCAAAAGCTCATGCGTACCGGGCAAGTGCGCCTTGATGGCAAGCGCTGCGAAGCTTCGAGCCGAATTGAGCCGGGGATGATTGTGCGCATTCCGCCGCTGGGCGTGAGTGTGGATGCGAGCGACCAGCGCAATGCGCGGCCCAAGCCTCGTAAAATGGTGGCAGATGACCGCGAAGCCATTGAGCAAATGGTGCTCTATGAAGACGCGCAGGTGATGGTGCTCAACAAAACCGCCGGTTTGGCTGTGCAGGGTGGTTCTGGTGTCAATCGCCATGTGGACGGGATGCTGGAAGCGTTTACCGACCGCAAAGGCAATAAGCCACGCCTGGTGCACCGGCTGGACCGGGAAACATCTGGTGTGTTGATGATTGCCAAAACCCGCTTGGCGGCGCAGGAGCTGACCAAGGCGTTTCGCCACCGTAACACCCGTAAGATTTATTGGGCGATACTGGCTGGAATTCCGAAGCCGAGCCAAGGACGTATTTCGACCTATCTGGCACGTGACGAAGGGGCGGAGCGGATGCGTATTGCCCGCCACGGGGAAGATGAAGCACAACACGCGGTGAGCCTTTACAACACGGTGGAGCGTTCGGGGCAGAAGCTTTCGTGGGTGACCATGCAACCGGTTACAGGGCGTACCCACCAGCTGCGCGCTCATGCGGCCCATATGCGCCACCCGATTATTGGCGACCCGAAATACTTCAACAAGGATAACTGGGAGCTGCCCGGCGGTATTCAGAATAAATTGCATCTGCATGCGCGTCGCATTTTAATTCCACATCCATCGGGTAATGGCATGATTGATGTTTCGGCACCACTACCGCCTCATATGCAGCAAACCTGGAACCTGCTTGGCTTTGATGTGAGCGAGTATGACCCCGAAGAGCATGAACCTGCACCGGGCAAAGCCAAATAAACCGGGGTTGATGACATTATTGCGGAAGACTTAGCGATGTACTTGGTAATATTTGATTGTGATGGCACGTTGATTGACAGTCAGGATGCGATCATGCAGGGGCTATATGCCGCTTATGAAGCCGTTGAACTGCCGCGCCCCACGCGTGCTGAGGGGCTTTCGATTGTCGGGCTTTCTCTGGAAGAAGCTTTTTTACAGCTGGTGGGGGATGCGCGGGCGGATTTGGTGCCTGTTATGAAAGCTGCGTATCGCAAGCGGGCAATTGAGCGGCGCGAAAGCGGGGAAGACCGTTCGCCTTTATACCCCGGTACCAGACAGGTTCTGGATGCTTTGGCGCAGCGCGATGATGTGCTTTTGGGTGTGGCCACGGGCAAACACTCGCGCGGTGTGGCCTACATGGTGGAAGAGCACGGGCTGCAAAACAAGTTTGTAACCATACAAACTTCTGACCGTGCCCCTTCCAAGCCCAACCCGGCAATGATTATGCAAGCCATGGCCGAGACCGGTGTTGACGCGGCGCGTACCGTGATGATTGGTGATACCAGCTACGATATGCTGATGGCGCGAAACGCCGGTGTGCATGGCTTGGGGGTGAGCTGGGGCTACCACCAGCCAGCGCAATTGATGGAGGCGGGGGCTTTTCAAGTGATTGACAAGTTTGAACAGCTTATACCTGCTATCTCCAAACAGTTAAGCTGGAGCGAGGTGCAATATGCGTGATGTGTTTGAACAGCTGGCCGAAGATATTGCCAAGGGCCCTGCAGACCCCGGTTTGCGCGCCAAAGCACTTGCCAAGCGGGACCTACCGAAACGGTTTTACGAGCGGGTGCACGTGAGTGCGCAAGAGGGTGACAATTTTGCGGTGCTGCTGGATGGCCGCTCGATTAAAACACCGGGCAAGAATGCGCTTGGCTTTGATAGTGAGCTTTTAGCCGGTGCCTGTGCTGCCGAATGGGAATTGCAAGAAGAGTTTATTGACCCGGCAACCATGCCGCTGACCCGTTTGGCCCATGCGGCCATTGACGGGGTGGCGAGTGCTTACGCTGACGTGGCTGATGAGATTACCCGTTATGCCGGTAATGACCATTTGTGTTATCGTGTTGATAGCCCTGTGGAGCTGGTTGAGCTGCAAAATACCGCTTGGGACCCGATTGTGGACTGGGCGCAAGAGCTTTTGAACGGCAAATTTGTGATGATTGCCGGTGTGATGCACCAGCCGCAAGATACGCAATTGCTTGCAGCATTTCGCGCCCAGCTGGATGGCTTTAGCGCGCTGGAACTGGCGGCTATTCACACCATTACCTCGATTAGCGGTAGTGCCGTGCTGGCTTTGGCGGTTGCAAAACACGCGTTTACGCCCGAGGTTGTGTGGCAAGCGGCGCATGTGGACGAAGACTGGAACATTGCCCAATGGGGCGAGGATGATGAGGCGGCCCGTGTGCGGCGGTTCAAGTTTGAGGAATTTACCGCAGCTTGCCTTGTTCTGGTGCCACCACAAGACGAATATGACGCCGAAGATGCAGTGATTGCCTAGTTTTTTGTGTATCCGACAGCGTTAGACTTAAAGAGAAGAACCCGTATCTGCTGGCAGGTACGGGTTTTTTGGTTTTTTGCGTGAATGCTTGATCACTATAACTCAGATGCCTACGAGCTTTGTTATGAAAATAAGCGAAAGAATTGAATTCGCAAGCCCTCCAGCTGCGAGGGTGGTAACGTCGGGCATTCTGAGTGTGAAAGTATCGTGTCGCCCTCATTCCATAGATGCCAACAACGAGAACACATTGGGCATTGCTATTTTAATTGGTTAGCCTGCTCCATAAATAATAGTGTATGTTGGTGTATGGCTCGCATACATGAGTATTCGCTGTATTGAACAGTATTTTAAATATAGTTACTATGGAAATGTAATTTTGGCGAAGTGTTATATTTATGCGGTACCCTAGGTGATGGTTATTATTAATGGTAATATGTAATTCATTATTTTTTTACTATTGTTAGTTCAAGTAGGTTGAATAGTACTCGAATGAGCATCAATCAATAATGGTGAATGCGTTGAAATGATTGCTGCTTTTATTGGATTTGCTTATTTATGTTGTTTTATTTTTTATGTTGAATGGGGGCAGTAAAGTAGAATAATGACAGCAGCTGAGTTTAAAGCCTGGCGAAAGAAAAGCGGGTTTAAAAGTAGGGCGCTTGCAGCACAAGCGCTTGGTTTATCGCCCGAAACTGTTCGGTTATATGAAACCGGAATAAGGCGGGAAGACCCAAGTAAAATTGTGGTCATACCACGGCATATTGCGCTGGCATGCGCTGCGATTTCTGCCGGTTTAGAGCCTGTAGGCGAATGTGAAGCAGAGTATGATTAAACTGCTGGTATCACTAAACTAATTTTGGTCAGGCACTTAGAAGCAGCGCTTATTTGCCGCTTCAGGGTGAGGAATTCACCGCTGCATGTTTGGTATTGGCACCTATGCAGTAAGTATATTATGTCGAATTTATAGTTATTTCATATTTTAAACTGATGTACTAGGTAAAACGTATAGAAAATATTTTGTAAAACCCGGATCTGGTGATTTCTACGGTTTATTTGTTAATAAAATACTGATTTAGGTTGTATAAAGTTGCATTACGTATGGTTATATACTTATAAATCCATTTTTCATTTGGGTGGGTTTGGATGATTATTAAGTACTTTACTATAAATTTAGATAATGCAGTTGAGCGACGCAAGCATATGCAGTTGCAGGCTACCAAATGGGGGCTAGATATTCATTTCTTTAGTGCGGTTACACCCGATACTATGGCGGGTGTGCGGCATGAATATGATGCGAAAAGAACACGCTATCATATAGGGCGGGGACTCGCACCAACAGAGCTGGCGTGTGGCCTAAGCCATTTAGAGCTATGGCGGCAATTAGAGAAGGACGAAGAAGCGGATGCCTATGTAATTTTTGAAGATGACGTTTTGATTGAAGCTGATTTAAATTGCCTGCTAAAAAAAATAAAGCTGGATCGAATACAGCTTTTAAAACTGGCCAATACATGGTGTTGTAAAGGTTATGAGGTGAGGGATTTAGTACAAGAATTCAAATTACTTCGCTTGTTTAAAACGAGCGAAGGAGCAACGGCATATTTACTTCATAAAAAAGAATGCAAACAGATTATTGAATTTTGCCAAAACTTTCGAAAACCAATTGATACACTCATAGATGATTATTCACTTTTCAAAATTAAGGCGTTTAGTATTTATCCATACCCTGTGAAGGTTATTCATAATGCAGATTTAGACACACCTTTTTCGTCAAGTTTGGAGCATGATAGACACACTTTTAAAAGTGCGCCCATGTCAAAAATGAATAGATTTGCATATAGAGCATTAAGAAGAAAATGGCGGTTACACAAGCAATTCCTATACATGTTATTTCGGTTGAGATGTTTTGTTTTTCGTAGGTCTTGGCTAAAGTATCCAGGGGTCTTGTCCTAGATTTTTTGGTAGAACTGTCGCGAGTTTTTATTTTACTTTACATAGTGTGCTACATTGATTTTACATTTAAATGTACCCCTGGGGATGATAATTTCTATTAGTATTCTATTTTTGCTATTTAATTGGGAATAGTAAATGAAAGCATTATTAACTCGCCAGTTTTGTTAAACAGCTGCATTGTTGTCTTCATGATGTAAGGCGCGTTGAGGTAGCTCGTTTCCTTTTTTTTACGATTGTAGATCGACCAACAAATATATGCTTTTGTAGTAAATATTACTTACAATACTGCTATTGTTAATTGTTGAGACGAAATAAAGCGTAACTTTAGTATTACTGGTTACTTCAAATGCACATTAAGTATTTTGCGATTAATCTTGAAAAGGCTGTTGAGCGGCGTCAGCATATGCAGTTGCAGGCTGCCAAATGGGGGCTAGATATTCATTTCTTTTGTGCGGTTACGCCCGATACTATGGTGGGCGTTCAGCATAAATATTATGCGAAAAAAGCACAGCAGCACTTTGGACGTGAACTTGCGCCAACTGAACTGGCGTGTGGCCTAAGCCATTTAGAGTTATGGCGGCAACTAGAGCAGGATGACACAGCAGATGCCTTTGTGATTTTTGAAGATGATGTGATTATTGAAACAGACCTACCGCGGCTGCTCGCAGGGGTTCGTTTTGCAGATATAAAACTCTTGAAGCTGGCAAACCTATGGCAATCCAAAGGTTATGTTATTGAGAAACTAACTGAAGGCTATGAACTTGTTCAGGTTTTAAAAACAAGTGAGGGAGCAGGGGCATATTTAATTGCAAAAGATGCAGTTAGCTCACTTATTGATTATTGTCAGGACTTTCGAAAGCCTATTGATACACTGGTAGATGATTATACACTTTTTAAAACTGCTGCTCATAGCATCTTCCCGCATCCAGTTCTGCAAGTACACGAAGCAGCTGGAGATACTCCACTTGCCTCTAGTCTGGATAGTGATCGGGCGTCGTTTGTTAATTATCGAATGGGAAAAAAGAATTGGCTCAGGTATAAAATTAATAAACGAAAATGGAAAACACATAAAAAAGTTCTTGAGTTAATCTTCCGAGTAAAATGCGTACTTGGGCGCAATAAACTTCAAAAGTATCCGGGAGTATTATCATAAATACATGCCAGCCGTATTATTTTGAGTGGGTATGTGCAACTTATATAAGCCAAACCGTAAAATATGATGATTTAATCATAATTTCATGGACACCAGTGTTGCAGAAGTACATAGCTATCTGTTTTTAAAATTATATTATTCACGCAGTTGGGCTCTATTAACCATTCATTCTTTTTGTAGAAAGCGCTTTCATCGAATGATTCGGTTTTTATTAGGATATACCAGGTTCCATAGCTGAGAAAACCGCTATGTCCCCAGTCGATAGATTCATTTTCATTAAGTTTATTAAGGCTTTCTTCATTTAGTACTATTCGTATTTTATTTAAAAGATAAGAGCTTGGGAGAATATAATATAAACTTAAGAATAGCGTAGGAATGATCAGGGCTATGGCGATCCATAGTCTTGTTAGGACGACAAGGTGAATAAAACCTAAGATAATTAGTGAGTTCAATACAAAAAAATCATAGGGGAACCATTGGTTGAAATACTCAAAATTATAGTGAAGAAGTGTACTGGAAATAAAATTATGATAATGTTTAATATAGTGAGCGCGATTTTCATCGTAATACCTGATTTGCAATTCATAATTTTGATTCGGTAATTCTGCATTAATATTATAATACTGATAATCTTGGTCAAATATTGTTATTTGTGGTGGCGTGATATCGAGTTAAGACAAATTTACTTAATGGCCTAAGCTTTTTTCATTATTTCTACATTGAACTGTTGTTTGTTGGATACGTAAATTCCCTAGTAGTGATTTGCATTGGATTGCGAAACACTTGGGGAATTAAAGATGAAAACACAATCAACTCGCCGGACTTTTTTGAAAACGACTGCCGCTAGCGGGGTTATGCTTGGCACGGGGCTGGGCATGCCCTCGCTCTCACGTGCGGCATCGCGGCCCGTTGTTACCCACGGGGTGCAGAGCGGAGATGTTAGTGCGCACTCTGCCATGGTATGGTCGCGCAGTGACCGCGCTGCCAAAATGCATTTGGAGCTGGATACGGTGGAGAGCTTTAAAGATCCACTCAAATTGGCCCCCACAAATGCGCTGCCCAATACGGATTTTGCCGCTAAGCGACTGTTGGAACAGTTACCTGCCGATCAAGAGATTTTTTACCGCATTCAGTTTGAAGACTTGAATGATGTCAACGGGTTGAGTGAGCCTGTTATCGGTCGTTTCCGTACCGGCCCGATGTCGAAACGCTCTGTACGTTTTGTTTGGTCTGGTGATACAGCAGGCCAGGGATGGGGTATTGATGTGGCGCGCGGCGGCATGAAAACCTATGCAACTATGGCCCAGCATAAACCTGATTTCTTTATTCATAGTGGGGATACTGTTTACTCTGACGGCCCTATGAAAGAAGAGGTACCACTTGCTGATGGCAGTATTTGGAAGAATATTGTGACCCCTGAAAAGTCCAAGGTTGCAGAAACGCTGAATGAGTTTCGCGGGCAGTGGAAATACAATCTGCTTGATGAGAACCTCAAGGCGTTTAATGCTGAAGTGCCGACATTTTTCCAGTGGGATGATCATGAAGTGGTCAATAACTGGTCTTCTAGCAAAGATTTGTTGAATGATGCGCGTTACAGTGAAAAGAACGTTGGTGTGTTGGCCGCACGGGCAGGGCGGGCTTTTCATGAAATGACACCGATTAGCTATACACCGGCGGAACCGGGGCGGGTTTATAGGAAAGTCCCTTATGGGCCTTTGGTGGATGTGTTCTTTCTCGATTTACGCAGCTATCGCGGCGCCAATGGCGCTTCTATGGAAAGTGAGCTGAGCGATGCGGCACGGATTTTAGGGGCAACCCAACTGGCATGGCTCAAGCGTGAGCTGGCCGCCTCTCGTGCCACCTGGAAGGTGATTGCCTGTGATATGCCTATTGGCTTGATTGTCTGGGATAACTGGAAGGAAAAGAGCGGCGCAGAAGCGGTGGCCAATGGAGACCATGGTAGCCCTAAGGGGCGCGAGTTGGAATTTGCCAATCTACTACACTTTATCAAGGCGGCTGAAATTGAGAATGTGGTATGGCTGACGGCAGATGTGCACTATACGGCTGCGCATTACTATAACCCGAACAATGCAGCGTTCCAGGAGTTCAACGGTTTTTGGGAGTTTGTAACCGGACCCATTCATGCAGGTACATTCGGCCCGAATGGTTTGGACAAGACTTTTGGCCCCGAAGTGAAATTTATGAAAGCACCAAAAGAGGGACAGTTTAACCTGCCACCGTCGGACGGGTTGCAGTTCTTCGGGATTGTTGATGTGGACGGTGCCAGTGAGCATTTGACTGTGCGGTTGATGGATAGTGCTAATAACGAGTTGTACCGGCAAACGTTGGAGCCTGTTGGTAAAATATAGAAGAAAAATAATTAAAAACGCAATGTAATACTATGAGCTCCTTCGTAAAATGAGGGAGCTTTTTTGTAAAACAAAATTTGTATAAGTAAAATTATTTGTTATTTTCTTGATCGTTAAGTCATAATTGTAAACCTGTTTATATGATGTTTCGTTAAATATTTACTGCGTTTATATAAATTGTGTTTAGTGTTTTTGGGTGATTTATTATAAGAATACTTAATAAGTATATTGTATATATATTGAAAGTGTATTTTATTTATATTAGGAAAACTACAAATTTACTTGACTTGTGTTATTGATAATTAATTATAAGTAAACTTGACAATAAGATTCATATTTAATATTTGTCGGTTGTAAATTGCTATTAGCCGCCGCCATAGCTTATTGTAAAATTCAGCGGTAATTACATGAAAAATAAACAAATTCACTTGGCAGCTCTTTCTGCCGGGGCGCTAGTGCTTTGCGTCAGTCCATCACACTCAGAGCAAAACAAGAAGACAGTCGATCTCGATCGTATTGAAGTTCACTCTCCACTGGATGGCATTGATAGTACGCAAGTGGTGGGGAATGAAGAAATCAGCCTCAAAAGTGGTGGAGACCTTTCTAAGGTTTTGCGTAGCACGCCGGGGGTGTTTACACGTGCAGCAACGGATAACCCCGGTTTTTCAGTCAATATCCGCGGTTTGCAAGGGAGTGGCCGTGTTAACTCGATGATTGACGGTATACCCCAGACCTTCAGGAACCTTTCGGGGCATGGAGGGACACCTGATCCACTGGTGTTTATGGATCCCTTTATGGTAGGGGAAGTTGATATCAATAAAGGAGCTACAGCCGGAGCTGATGGTTTAGGTACGCTTAACGGTTCGGTTAATTTTAAAACAATTGATGTTGATGATGTGTTGCTTGAAGGGCGCAATGCTGGCGCTATGATTAAAACCGAGGCAGGTACGAACGGCTATGGTGTGGGTGTGCTTGGTGCCGGCGCTATGCGTTATCGTTTTGGTGATGATAGCTATGTTGAGGCCTTGGGGGCATATACAGCAAGAATTACCGATGCTTTTGATGATGGTTCGGGACAACGGGTACCCAAAGAGAAACTGTTTTCGCGTGAGTTTAACGATACTGAGCGCAAACCTGAAAACGGATTGTTCAAACTTTCTTATGCACTGAACAAGGTCAACAAATTTAGTGCACAAGCTATGAAATATAAAAATACATTCAATGTATTTACGGATGATTACACTTGGAACCTAGATAATAAAGGTGGCAAGTTTAGCTACGAACTCACGCCAGATAGTGATTATATCAGTGCACAGTTTACTGGATACGTGAATAAATCCGAGCTGCGGTTCCCTGAAAAAACAAAGCAGGGTGGGGGGACTTATAATGGCCGAGAGGGTGATATACTCTCTGCCGGTGGTAGTGTGAGTAATACAAGTTATTTTGAACTTGATAATGGCCTTGAAATCGACCTGCAGCTTGGCGGTGCTTACCACTTTGATGATTACAAAGGAAATGAAAAGCGCGGCTCTAACCCTGAGGGGAAGTTGCAAAAATGGGGCGGTTTTGGGGATAGCCTTTTCAGCTATGGCGATTGGAAGTTTAAAGCTGGACTGCGATATGATGCCTACACAATTGATGGCGTAGAAACGTATAACAAAGACTTCTCGGTAGCAAGCCGTATCAAGCGCTCAGAAAATAACTTTAATCCAAATCTAAAACTGTCTTACCAGGCTTTAGATTGGCTTAGCCTTTATGGTTCGTTTGCAAAAACATCCAGAGCACCTACCACCAGTGAAATGTTTTATAGTTTCCATGATTTCACCGGATACGGGAACCCTAAAACATACAACATGGACTTGAAGGCTGAGAAAAGCACGCAGTTTGAAGTTGGCTTTAAAGTTGATGCGCAAGATTTGGTATTGGAAAACGATCGTCTGATTTTTGCGGCCAATTACTTTAACAACCGCATCAAAGATTTTATTGGTCAAGGTATTAATTACGATGTCGAAAGAGCCAGTAACGAAATGCAGGCTGCGATGGCAAGCGGTGATATGGCGACATATATGCGCATTTATGAAGCCATGATGTCTGAGCCAATGAAATACATGAATGCGACTAACACAGTAGCCATGCAAGGTATTGAGCTATCGGCTGGTTATGATGCTAGGGACTTTTATGTAAACGGTGCTTTTACTTGGTCTGATACGGATCAACCCATGGGTGCATTTGCCGGAATGGGGAATGACTCTGGCCGTTTATCGCCGTACATTGCAAGCCTTGATGTTGGTACAAGGTGGTTTGATGAAGCTTTAACTATTGGTGGTAAGTTGCGATACGTTGGCGAATACCAACAAGCTTTCCCTGGTGGTTTGGCAGCAATGAGCGATCCTACGAAAACTGCTTATAAATATGTGACAACGAAGTCATATACCCTGCTTGACGTATATAGCTCTTATGAACCAACTGAGAATTTTAAGTTTACCGTTGGTGTTGATAATATTTTGGATGCTTTTTATATCCCTGCGTCTGCTGGGATGAATATCGGGGGAGCTGATGGTGTTAACAATCCACGTTATGGCGGCCGCGGGCGGACCATTAAAGCCTCGGCTACAGTGCGTTTTTAACGGCAATAAGGCGCTTAGATAGCTGAAGTAAAATGGGAATATTTAAGGTGGCGCTTTTCTAGTGCCGCCTTTTTCTGTTTTGTCTACGGTTTTCTTGGAGAGCGCTTATTGCAAGTGCCTCCTAATCTTAGTTTAGAATAAATCTAAACTATTGTCTTGTGTTGTTAAATACCCTATTATTTAGATGGTTAAATAATAGGGGGCGTAGCTCTCGCATTTAAGAATAGGAAGGGCTATGCCATGAAAGGTAATGCTGCTGTCATTGAGCGTTTGAATATTGCATTGCAATTGGAAATTGGCGCGGTGAATATGTATCGCTTACATGCAAAGCGTTTGGACGATTTGGGCTTTAAAGGGTTAGCAGCTAAAGAACTTGAAGAATCTGCCGAAGAGCAAGACCACGCCGACCAATTGCTTGAGCGCATTCTTTTCTTAGGTGGTGTGCCGCAAATGGGGGCAGGCTCGCTGGATAATGCCGGTACTGATTTAATTTCTATTCTCAAAGCCGACTTGGCTGGTGAGGAAACCGCGCATGCATCCTACAAAGAATCCCGTGAAGTTTGTGAGCGTGAGGGTGATTATGTAACTATGAAGCTGTTTGACGGTTTGATTGCTGATGAAGAGGGGCATATCGACTTCCTGGAAACGCAACTCGAACTGATTGAAACAATCGGAATTCAGAACTACGGCATGCTGAATTCGGCTGCGGCCAATGCGAGTGAATAAAACTATCGGAGATTAAAAATAAATCAGGAAGCTAGACGTTTTGTCGCTTCCTTTTTTATTAAAACCCTATGCAATCAAAAGTGTATAAATAATATATTTACAACTCATATTGACATCTGCTCATACATATTGTGTTTCTTTCCATTGGATTTACTAATAGTACTTTGGGCAAGCGATGTTTAACTTTCAGCGAATAATTATCTACCTTTTCCTTTTATCACTAAGCGCATGTGGTGGTGATGGAAGCGGCCAAGAGAAGCCTCCAAAGAGTAATGGTGGATCCCAACCGAGTGCTACTAACAGCCCAAATCCATCACCGGTTGTGCCGAAGCCGGTAGCGGCCACACCGACACCAGTTGCGCCGAAGCCGGTCGCGGCGACACAGACACCAGTGGCGGCGACACCGACGCCGGTTGCGCCAAAACCAGTAGCGGTGACACCATCACCTGTTGCGCCAAAGCCAGTAGCGGTAACACCGACACCTGTTGCGCCAAAGCCAGTGGCGGTGGCACCAACGCCGGTTGCACCAAAGCCAGTGGCGGTAACACCAACGCCGGTTGCGCCGAAGCCAGTGGCGGTGACACCAACGCCGGTTGCACCAAAGCCAGTGGCGGTAACACCAACACCAGTTGCGCCAAAGCCAGTGGCAACGCCTTCGTCAGGCTCTACTGCGCCAGCTACACCAAGTGTTCCGCCAAAAAAGATTGTTAGTATTCCATGGACACCTTTGGAGCCTGCCACCCCTGTAATATTACCTGACCCTCTTGTTGGAGCTAGCGAGGAGAAGTTAGCCAAGGCCGCAGAGTATACAACGCAGCCCACTAAACTTTCCCGTTTTATTTCTGGTTACAAAAAGGTGAATGTGGGCGCTTATGAAGCGATCAATTTAGCGTATGCGCATGCGCAGGGGCTTACTGGATCTGGTAAAACCATTGCGATTGTTGATGGAGGATTTTTGGAGGGGCATCAAGAGTTTCGCGGTAAGAAAATAGATTATTTTGGCCCCAAAGACATTAGTGGCCATGGGACGAGTATTACCTCTCTGGCTGCCGGAAGGCGTGATGGCCGTGGAATGGTTGGTGTGGCACCCGGTGCTGGCTTGCACTTAGCTGTGCGAGACGACAGCTTGCAAAACGTGGCGGCTGCAACGCAAGACGCTGCAGATAAAGGAGCTATTGTACAAAATAACTCTTGGCTTGCACTTCGTTATAAGTATTTTATGAAAGAACGTGGCATGCCAATGCATTACACCTTTGCTGATTTAAAAGAATATCAGTTGAAGAATAAAGGCATGACAACCACTGAGGCTATAATCAATTATTATAGTTACATAAAGGCGAATAAAGAGGCCTTCAAACTCGGGTTTACAAATTATATTGAAGCAGTCAAAAACTTCACTAAACAAGGAGTTGTCGTATTTGGTGTTTCAAATGAACATGACGGGACTAAAAGTGTTTCGTTGATGGCGGGTTTACCCAAGCTTTATGGCGAGTTACAGGGCAAATGGTTGGTTGTTCCCAATGCTGTACCGGTTATTGAGGGCGTTGGTAAAAAGAACTCTTTAGAACTTCTTTCGACACCATGCCATGAAGCTGCTGAGTATTGCATTATTGCGAATGGGTTTACTCATTTTGCTTACGGGCATGATGCCTATGATGTAGCCTATTATACTACAGGCTACGGGTCTTCACAGGCGGCGCCGCAAGTATCAGGCGCTGTGGCACTGTTAAGCGAAGCTTTTCCAAAACTAAAGCCCGAAGAGTTGGTGAGCCGTCTTCTTGCAACAGCAAATACGGATTTTAGTAATTTCACCGTTGCTGGTACTGTTGATTTTGGAAAAGGTATAAAGCATGATTATAGCTCAACTTTCGGTCATGGCATGCTTGATTTAAAAGCTGCTTTGCAGCCTGTTGGTGGGCTTGGAGTTGCCACGACCAAAAGCACTACAAAAGCAGTAATACCAGTAGCGCACGCTTCTATAGTACCAGGTGATGTAATAGGATCGCGGCTTTCGCATGCATTATTAGGACAAAAGATTGCTGTTTTTGATGGGCTTGGTACAGACTTTTACCTTGATGTCAGTGGCTTTTTACAAAAAAGCCAGAGTGATAGCTTTGAAAAACAGCTTCACTATTATCAAGCAGAGAAAAGGGAAGGTGATGATTTTGCCAGCTTCTCTGCGGGGCACAAACTTGGAGGGCGTGTCACCGGATGGCAGTTTGCAGCAGGGCTAACAAACGAGCTGAGCCATAGTTATGGTCTTGTGAGCGGAACGAACCACTTGCTTTCTAAGTCGGGTTCTATTTGGGGATTTGCGGATAAGGGTATAGCTTTTTCGATGCTTAAAAAGTCGGAGCAGGGCACGCGTAGTGGTTTGTTCGGTTTTGTGGATGCAACGCATGCTGGGCAAGAGAATTATGGCTTTGGTGGTGTGCATTGCTTTGCCTTGGGCAATGATGCATCTCTCACTTTGGGCATGACGAGCGTTCGCGAGAGTAGGTCTTTTATGGGGATGCACCTCGCACCCGCCAATGATAGTATTGATGGTTTCTCTTCGTTCGATACGAGCCTGCATATGGGTGCGAAAACCTCGCTTTTGGGTGTTCAGTTTGAAGCTGTTATGGAAGCGGGCGTTGCACATGGACAAGGCGCGGGGTTTGTCTCCGACCTTTCTCCCGCTTTATACAGCGGTTTTGGCTTGAAAGCTCATGTTGATAATCAGTTTACTGCAAATGATCGGTTAAGCTTTGTTGTACGCCAACCTTTAAGATTGGAACAGGGGACTGTAAAGCTCAAATATGCCAGCGGGAGGACACGTGATGCTAAGGTTATCTTTAACGAGAAAGAGATCTCGCTTGTACCCGAGGCAAGGCAGCTTGACTTTGGCGTTGATTACGAAATGCAAGTTGGACTTGATAGTCAGTTACGCGTAGGGGCTAGTTACAGTTTGAATGCTGATCACGAACGCGGCAAGCAAGGTGGGGCAGTTCTAGCGCGTTTTACCCATCGTTTTTAAACGGTGCCTGCCTGTTGTGACGGATGATTTTAAAAGTGCGCACTGCTTGTGCGGTGTGCACTTTTTAGTGGTAAATAGCTGGATATCCAAACGTAATTAGAATTATGTTCAAATTTTGAAACAAACTAAGCTTACTCCCACTGTTTTTCATTTTTTGTCTTATTGCTAAAATAATTGAATGTGTCGTAGTTTACGTGATTTTTTTGCTTGTCAGTCACGCTAATGTTTTTAATAATCTGAGAAATTCATCGGGTCATCGCGCATTTTGTGATTATAGCGCCAGGCAAAACTGATCGGGTCATTATGTTTATGAAAAAGTCTATTCGTGCCTCTGCTGTAGCAGCTACATTGATGGTTCTTGCTGCATGTCAGACGACTAACCCTTATACCGGACAAAGTGAGGTTTCCAACACAGCCATTGGTGGTGGTTTAGGTGCTGCAACTGGTGCTGTGATTGGTGCTATTGCTGGCGGTGAAAGCGCCCGTGTGGAAGGTGCGCTTGTTGGTGCTGCTGCTGGTGGTTTAATTGGTGGCGGCATTGGTAATTACATGGACCAGCAGGAAGATATGTTGCGTCAGCAATTGCGTGCAAGTGGTGTCTCCGTTACCCGTAATGGCAACCAAATTGTGCTGAATATGCCAAATGATGTGACTTTTGCTACCAATCAGGTGGCTTTAAGCCCACGTGCCATGCAGGTTTTGACCAGTGTTGCACTTGTTGGCAAGAAGTTTGACAAGACACGGATGAATGTTTTGGGCCACACGGATAATGTGGGTAATGCACAATATAATATGCAGTTGTCGCAGCAGCGGGCACAGGTTGTCAGTGCTTATCTAATTAACCAGGGTATTCCGTCTTACCGTATCGCTGCATTCGGCTATGGTTTGACACGGCCTATTGCCTCCAACGCTACGGCTCAAGGACGGGCACAAAACCGCCGTGTGGAAATTGTCCTCTCACCAATGCAGTAAGCTTGCAATATGACTGAGATTAAGATGGGTCGCCATTGGGCGGCCCTTTTTGTATTTGAATGCAGGCGAATGGCCAAGCCTGTGAATTTTGGCAGATGTTAGACTTAAGCTTATATCTTAGCTGGGACCGGGCTAGCTGAGGTTCTTTGTTGAATTTCTCCACGTTTTTGGCGGTTTTTGAACGGTAAAGCTGTGAGAATGGAGTTTTCTTGGCGGTACGGCTTAACCCGAATGGATTACTGGTTTTTTTACTCTGGTGCGTGTTAGGAGGTATATCAACGAACTGGGAGCTGAGATCATCCATGAAGGAAGTCCTTGCTGAACTTGAAAAGCGCCGTGATAATGCCAAGCTGGGTGGCGGTGAACGCCGCATTGATGCACAGCATAAACGCGGTAAGCTGACAGCACGCGAGCGTATCGAAATATTACTCGATGAAGGCTCGTTTGAAGAATACGATATGTTCAAAACCCATCGCTGTACCGATTTCGGTATGGATGAGAGCCATATACCCGGAGACGGTGTGGTAGCTGGCTGGGGTACCGTTAATGGCCGCACAGTCTATGTGTTTTCCAAGGACTTTACTGTTTTTGGTGGCTCTCTTTCTGAAAGCCACGCGCAAAAAATCATGAAAATACAGGATATGGCGTTGCAAAACCGCGCGCCAATCATTGGTATTTTCGATGCTGGCGGGGCGCGGATTCAAGAAGGTGTTGCTGCTCTTGGCGGCTATGGCGAGGTTTTCTGGCGCAATATTCAGGCTTCTGGCGTAATTCCGCAGATCTCTGTGATTATGGGGCCATGCGCGGGCGGTGATGTTTATTCACCTGCCATGACAGACTTTATATTCATGGTGCGTGACACCTCGTATATGTTTGTTACCGGTCCCGATGTTGTGAAAACTGTTACGAATGAAACCGTAACCTCGGAAGAGCTGGGCGGCGCATCTATTCATACCACCAAGTCGTCTATTGCCGATGGTGCCTATGACAATGATGTGGAGGCGCTGCTGCAAATTCGTCGGCTGGTGGATTATTTACCGATGAACAACAAGGCCGAGCTGCCCGAGCTTGCGGTTTATGACGATCCGGCGCGTGAAGATTTGAGCCTAGATAGCCTCATACCGGATAACCCCAACAAACCCTATGATATGCGTGAGGTGATCCTCAAAACCGTGGACGAAGGGGACTTCTTTGAAATCCAAGAGAAGTTTGCGGGCAATATTATCACCGGTTTTGGCCGGGTTGAAGGACGTACTGTGGGTATTGTTGCCAACCAGCCCATGGTGCTGGCCGGTGTACTTGATTCAGATGCCAGCCGTAAAGCGGCACGGTTTGTGCGTTTTTGTGACTGCTTCAACATTCCGCTAGTGACATTTGTCGATGTACCCGGGTTCTTGCCCGGTACTGCGCAAGAGTATGGCGGCTTGATTAAACACGGTGCGAAACTGCTCTTTGCCTATGGCGAGGCAACAGTGCCGAAACTTACTGTGATTACTCGTAAGGCCTATGGTGGTGCTTATGATGTGATGAGCTCCAAGCATATTCGCGGCGATATTAACTATGCATGGCCATCGGCCGAAATTGCCGTGATGGGGGCTAAAGGGGCGGTTGAGATTCTATATCGCTCCGAACTTGATGATCCCGCTAAAATTGCCGATCGCACCAAGGAATATGAAGACCGGTTTGCCAACCCGTTTGTGGCCGCAGAGCGTGGCTATATTGACGAGGTGATTATGCCACATTCGACGCGTAAACGCATTTCGCGTGCTTTGGCTATGTTGCGCAACAAGGCCTCCGAATTGCCATGGCGTAAACACGATAATATACCGCTTTAAAGCGGTATAAGTATTGCACGCCAAGCTCCTGTGCCCTTGAGAAATAATTGTTAGGGTGATTGCCAAAACCGAATGGTTGGATTACATAGGATGTGCGGCGTGAGGAGGGATACTCACAGCTTTGGCCCTGACAGGACTGTCAGGGCTTTTATTTTATTCCTTGAGCGCTTTTTACTATGTTTAAAAGATAGTATTTGGGTCAGCAGATCCGATGGGATTCCGGAGCTGACGATTACAGTCTGGATGAAAGAGAATGCAGGGAAGTCGTTCCTTTCTGCTGCAATTCCTAGTTCATTGTTATTGGTGCTTTGGCGTGTGGGCTGCTTGTGTTTGGTTGGGTGCCGCCGGGCAATTTGTGGCTGGGTGCCTTGCTGATTATTGCCGCTTCGCTTTATATTCTTTGGTATGATGACTAGAGAGCGGGCATAGCCTGCGCTTTCCACGAATGATGGGGCTGGGTTATGCAAGCAGAGCGGATTTCTATTTCTGGCCGTGTGCAGGGTGTGGGCTACCGCTATTGGTTTATGACCCAGGCCGTGCGCCTCGGCCTACGCGGGTGGGTAAAAAATTGCGCTGATGGCCGGGTTGAAGCGGCGATTGCCGGACCGAAAGATGCTTGCCAGAAAATGATAGAAGCCGCCTATGTGGGGCCGCGTTTTGCACGTGTTAGCGCTATTGAAAAACTTGGCGTGATTAACCTGCCAGAAGCTTGCAGCCAGGCAAAGGACGGCTTTCAGATTGTTGGCTGAAAGCCTTTGGGCATTGGGCTGAATTAGGAATTTGTGTCCATCGGCGCTGCCAAACCAGATGGGCCGATTTGAACAACAGGACCAAAGATTTTTTCAAACTCTTCTTGCAGCACCATATCCACCTCGGGCATGGTGAGCAGGTGGCCCAGATCGACAAAGCTGGTGACACCATGCTGGCTGATGCCGCAAGGGACAATGCCGTTAAAGTGCTCCAAATCGGGCTCGATATTCAAGCTAATGCCGTGGAATGTGACCCATTTGCGCAGGCGAATGCCAAGAGCTGCGATTTTATCTTCCACTCCTTGCCCCTTTTCGGGTCTTCTTACCCACACCCCGACACGGTCCTCGCGGCGCTCGCCCTTTATGTTATGCGCTTCTAAGGTTGCAATGAGCCATGCCTCTAGCGCGGAGACAAAGGCGCGGACATCTTGCTGGCGGCGTTTTAAATCCAGCATAACGTAAGCGACCCGTTGACCGGGACCATGGTAGGTGTATTGCCCGCCGCGCCCGGTTTGATAAACGGGAAAGCGGTCTTTTTGGATCAAGTCACTTGGGTCGGCACTGGTGCCCGCTGTATATAGTGGAGGATGCTGAAGGAGCCAGACACGCTCTGGCGCTTTTCCGGCGGCAATGGCTTCAACGCGGCTTTCCATTTCGGCGCTGGCAACTTCAAAGGGTATTAAACTATCGTCAATAACCCATTCGACAGGTACTGTTGGCACTTGCGGGGTGAAGGCATGAGACAGGGTTTGACGTTCTGCCATTGGATATCCTTTAGTATTCCTTGGTTTGGCCTTGGTGACTATATGGACCGGCTTCGCTAAATACAGTAGGGTCAACCAAATGCGTGCGGGCTGCACTAAATGTGGTTGGCTCAATATTTTGGAACTAGTGTTTACTGCGGGAGCCGGCAAATGGCCACCTTTGATGATATCACGGTGGATATCTCTGTTGTTTTGGGGCGTTCGGAAATGCCAATTCACCAGCTGTTGCGCATGGGGCGCGGCGGTGTGATTGAGCTGAACGCGGAAGAAAATGATGATGTTGAAATTCTGGCCAACAAAAAACTTGTTGCCAAAGGGCAGGTTATGGTGCTGGGCGATAAGGTGGGGGTGCGTATAACCGAAGTTATTAATAAGAAGAGTGTGACAACGCCCGCTGAAGCTTAGCATGTTGGCAATTTGCTGATTATTCTGGCTGGCTTTGGGCGCGTGACTGGGTTTTACAGCTTTTGCGATGTGTTTTCTTGTGCGCTTGCTGTGTTATGCGGGTGGCCCCTAGTGGATAAGTTATACAAAAAACACATGAATTACATTTTTGTCGTGCTTTGTGTGAATAATTTTAAATCCGCTCTTGCACGTTTTTACTGGGGCGGCTATATCACCGCTCACCAGCCGATCAGGGCGCGGCGACCTTCTAACGAAGACGCGGTTCACTATTCGGTGCTACAGTTTGCGGCCGTGGCGGAATTGGTAGACGCGCAGCGTTGAGGTCGCTGTGGGGTAACACCCGTGGAAGTTCGAGTCTTCTCGGCCGCACCAAAAAGCCCTTGGTTCTAATGAGCCAGGGCTTTTTTGCATTTCAGGACTGGTTTCTTTCCTTATATATTTTTCATGTACTTTACGGCTTTGGCTGCTTGTTTACTACGGGCAGGCGTTGATTTTGTGCTGCGCTGCCTGCTGCTGGGCCATGTGGTGAACCGGCCGGATTATGGCGCGGGTGGGGCAATGGCGTATCGGGCCGCGCAATTGCTGGACTACCTCGTTGGATTATGAGGAGGGATTGTGGGTTGAAGGTGAGGAAGTGGTGCCAGTTTTAGTTGTTAAAATTGTTTCTATTAATCATATTCTTGAAAATGGGGTTGTTGTCGGGCTTGGGTTTTTACCTAAACACTTTAGCTAGACAGAATACCGGTGCGGAGGTTGGAAAACTGCTGTTTTCTATCGACCTTAACAATTGGATCAGGTATAATTAATAATAGTTTGTGCTCGTTATGTTCTGTTTGTTGGGGTGCGTTTTGGGAAAAGTGGGTGCGGCGATTCTTGGCGCAGTTACTGGCAGTTTTTTTGCTGTTGGTTTCTTCATTGTTTTGTTTGGATGGGGAGTGTCGGGAAACGGGCAGCCAACTCACATTGATCCGACTAGAGCAGATTACGTTGACCTATTGCTTACTATCGTGACTGTATTCCTCGGTGCTGTTGGTCTAGTTGTAACGCTTGGGGCATTAGTTATTGGTATCGTTGCATTGAAAACGCTGCGAGAGATTAAAGAGGAGGCCGCGAGTAATGCAAAGGATGCTGCGGCGAACAAAATCAATGAGACGATGGCTGCTGAGTTGGAACCAAGCGTGCACGAAAAAGTGCAATCCGCACTTCCGGAAATGCTACCAGAAGCGCTCTTAAATAACGAGCTTGGGCATAAGATTCTAACTGGCATGGCTCAGCGGGGTGATCTTGATGTGGTGCTCGAACGTGTGGTTATGCGGGTACAGAACGGTGGACCAGAGCTAGATTCTGATGCTTAAGAAGAAAGCATCCAAACCTGAAAAGCAGGAAGGAGCAGCCATGGATAAAAATATGCAAAACAAATCAGCCGTGAATGACTGGGTAGTTAAGTCTCCTTCAAGAGAGTATGAGAATCTCACTTCCGAGGTTAGACAGAATATTGATGAATACCTCGCAGAGTATCCAGTCAAGTTGGGAGCGCTTGCGAACCGGTTAGGTGTCAAGGTTCTGTTATCTACGCTTCCTAGGGGTACTTCAGGGCAAATTGGACAGGAAAACGGGGAATTTGTAATCCGCATCAATCGCCATGAGGCAAAGACTCGACAGCGATTTACACTCGCTCATGAATTGGCGCACTTCCTGTTGCATAAAAAGCGGATTGAGGAAGTGGGCGGATGGTCAGAGAACGTGCTTTTGCGCTCGGGACAACCCGCGGAAATCGAATATGAGGCAAATCGGCTTGCTTCTGATTTGGTTATTCCTTCTGGCCAGCTGGAGAAGGCCGCATCGGAATATTCTGGTCCAATAACGAGCGAGGTTATTGAAGATCTCGCGCGTAAGTTCGGGGTATCTATCGCAGCAATGGAAATCAAGTTACAGATGACTTAAAGGGTGAGGAAAGTAATGGACGTTCAGGAGTATTTAGTAACATTGGGTATTCGCCCCGCTGAATTAAGCGGTTTGAAAGAATTGCCGGGAACGACAAAAGACCGGTTAACCCCTCTTGTTTTACTTGCTCCTTGGCTTGCTACTTCGCCTCTTTCCAGAGCGTTGGATAAGTTTGAAGAGTCTTATCCGTCACGTCCCTACTTTATCGATGTAGATACATACTACCAAATGAATGATAAGCCCAATGATGCGAAAAAACTTTGGGCTCAATTGGCCAAGAGGCCAGCGGACATCGACGCTTGGTGGGAGCTGTTATCGGCATATCCTAATGCTAACCCTTGCCTTCTGACGGCAGAGCTCCCCATAGAAAGTGCGCGTGAGCAAATTACTTGGGCTCGGGAGCATAATCGTACCTTTTGTTTGCGGATGAACCTTGCTGAGGGAAGGGGCTCTGGTATTCCACAGTGGATGCCAGAGCTTGTGCGTGAGCTGGCAGGAGAAGGGGTGAATGATTATGCCGTGGTATTTGAATTTGGTTGGGTGCAGCAGCCACTTAATGTGGCGGCGCGTGCTAGCGGATACATCACGGGATTTTTAAGAGAAGTGCCGGCAACGATACCGATTGCTATCTCCTGCACGTCATTTCCAACGAGCTTCACGGAGTTTGATGGAACCGATGCAATCCGTTTTGCAAACCGTGACCTTATTGCCCAAGTACAAAGAAATACAAACCACCCGAAGATCATTTATGGCGATTGGGGTACTACCAAGCCTAGGAGTTATGGTCACGCTAGCCAGCCCAAAAAACGCATCGACTATCCTGCGGACACTTCATGGATTATTGCCCGCGATAAGGACGAGGAAGTGTCATTCCGCGACGCTGCACAACGGATTGTGAATAGTGACGTATGGTCTGGTGATCTTGGTATTTGGGGAGAGCAGCTTATTGAGGGTACAGCTGCTGGGCAGGCCTTTGCAATTGACACAATGCCCAAAATGTATGCCGCTAGGATCAATATTCACCTTCATCGTCAAGCCTTCTATGAATCTCTGCCTCCACCGGAGGCATTGGATGACTTGTGGAGCGATGACGATTTTTAAATCGTTGGATATAAGTTGTAACGCCGCAGCATGTAAAGCAGCTTCCGGAGGATAAATTCCAATGTCTTAAATGAATTAAAAGTTTGTTTGCGTTTGCTTCCTCCTTCACCCCACGTCCTTCTTTTTCTAGCGGGAGAGGGCGTCGTTTTTGGCGTCCATGGCGGCGAGTTGGCGCTCGATGCGCAGGTAAAAGGGCAAGTATTCCTCGCCCAGATCATTCACCAGTCTTGCAAACAGATTTAGCGAAATCACCAGTTCTTCTTATGAGTCTTGCTGTGCGGTGGCTTTGATGTACGCCGCTTGGGGGGCGTGATATTAAGTTGCTTTACCACATCCAAACTATTGTTTTTATAGGTATTCGGGCTGGTTATCCGCTCTCCTCCATCCTCATGCTATAATAGCTTATGTTTTCCAGTGGTGCTGTTTGCAATGTCTTTGCTTGCGGTGCTTGATGATTTTATTTGGAAGGGATGGGATGGCTTTAACGCAAAACCTTGCCATGCCGCTGATTGCGGCGGCGCAGGCACAAAAGCATATTACCCATAACGAGGCGCTGTTGCAGCTTGATGCCCTGCTGCATTTGAGCGTTGCTTCTACCACGTTAGCCCAGCCACCGGCACAGGTGGGTGAGGGTACGTGTTATCTGGTGCCTGATGGGGCACTGGGTGCTTTTGCCGGTCATAGCGGAGAAATCGCCCATTACCGTGATGGCGGCTTTGTGTTTTATGCCCCCAACACCGGCTGGATTGCATGGGCGCAAGACTTGCAAAAAGCGCTGGTGTTTTATGAAGGTGCTTGGCAGTCGTTAAGCTCTGGCGGTGATAGTGGTTCGGGTAGCGGCGCACTGCCGGATTTTTCCAAGCAGAACAGTACGGTGGTGAGCGGCACGGCGCACGGGGCGGCCTCTTCCATGGTGACAGTGGAAGAAGAGCTGGTGCTTAGTGACAGTTCGGTGGCCAGCAGCGTGGTCATACCGGCGCGGGCAATTGTGTTTTGTGTGAGCGTGCGCACCACGCAGCAAATTGAAGGGGCAAGCGCCTTTGATTGCGGCATAGCCGGTGAACCGTCGAAGTTTGGCGGCTCGCTTTCCAAATGGCTGGGCGGCAGCAATGCGGGGGTCATTGGCCCCACAGCGTTTTATAGTGATACGCCGGTGGTACTCACGGCCAAGGGCGGGGCGTTTACCAGCGGCAAGGTACGCCTTGCGCTGCATTACTTTTTGCCAACCGTACCGCAAAGCTAGAAACGCCACAAAGCTAGGCACTGCAACAAAAAGAGCCGCAAAGCTAGGCACTAAAAGGAATTACGTCTTAGTCTTTGCTTATAGGCCATACGATATATTTGTATACCCTAGCCGTTCTAACTCAACCGTAAACGATGTTCGACGCATATCGGGTTTTCGATAAGTATGAATCGAAACGTGGGATATTTTCTTCTCGTGTACTGGGTGGGTTCCTTCATATACATAGAGAATATGTGTGTGAAAGAGGTTCTCCTGAACCCAGCAATGGGTGTGTTTGCATAGGCCAGCATCTGTTAATTGCAATTTTACTTCGGCTAAATCGATGGTTTCATAGGGCATGTACCAATTTTCTGGTGGTTTTGCAGAGTGTTTCCATAGTCCAAATGCAAAAGGTGTAAGAGCTATCGTGCAAACGAAAAATATTCGCATTTTGTAATCCAATAAATGAGAAGACTAATGAATAGTAAATACGTGACCCCACGTGATCTATTGCTATTTTAAAGCATCTACATCGTGGATGTCCATTGAGATTCAAGCGATTTGTAGAAAGGGCTTAACAACATGCAAGCAAGTTTTGACGTGATCCTGCCCAAGCTGTTGCAGCACGAGGGCGGCTTTGCCAACCGGCCGCGCCATGCCGACCCCGGCGGGGCAACCAAATACGGTATTACCAGAGCCACACTTTCTGGTTGGTTGGGGCGGCGGGCCAGTGTGGAAGATGTGCAACGGCTCAAGCAAGAAACCGCCATTGCCATTTACAAGGCGCAGTATTGGCAAGCCGTGCGGGCCGACCAATTGCCAGCGGGTCTTGAGTACGCGGTCTTTGACTTTGCGGTGAACTCCGGCCCGGCGCGAGCAGCGAAAGAGCTGCAAAAACTGTTGGGCGTTGCGGTGGACGGGGTGATTGGGGTGCAAACACTGGCAGCGGCCAAGGGGCGGGCGCTTGAACCGCTGATAAGTGCTTATTGTGCGGCGCGGCTTACTTTCATGCGCGGTTTGAAAAACTGGCAGGCCAACAAATACGGTTGGCGCAATCGTGTGGGCGAAGTGGAACGGGTCGCGCTGCTGCTGGCCCGCAAAAGCGCCAGCGAATTACAGCAGATGGCGCAGCTTAAACAGCAGCAGCCTTTGCAAGAGGATGTGGGCGCTCCGCAACTGACGGCAAAAGCATTGGCACAAGAAACCTCCGCTTTTGAAGCATGGAAAACACCGGAGGCACTGGCCACCACAGTTGGCGCGCTCTCGGGGTTATCAGGCATGTTTACCGGTAGCGGGTCGTTGCAATGGGCGCTCGCATTTGTGCTGGTGGTGGCGGCGCTGGTGATGGCCAGCCGCATACTCAAACAGTTGCGGGCGGCGTGATATGGGCTGGTTTACATTGCTATTGGCTAGCAAGGCGGGGCGCTTGCTGTTGTTGGCGCTGCTTATTGGTGCCGTGTTGACGATGGTTTATTGGCAAATCAACAGGCATGCCCGCACAAAATTGCAAGCGGAAATGGCACATGAGGCTTTAACCATAGAACAGGAGCGCAAGCGAGATGCGACTTACCTGCAAGACCTTAGCAACTATCATTTGTGCATTGAGTATTTTGCCGCTCGCGGCCTGTCAGACACGCCCTGCCAGCCACTGCGCGGGGTTCAGCGCCAATAACTTAAGCGCCAAGGGCTTTGTGTCGCTGGTGCAGGCCGACCGCCAAGGGGCCGAGCGGGTGGCCGCCAATGACCGCAACGGCCAGCGGCGGGGGTGCTGGTGATGGCTGCCTCAACCCGGCCATCAGCGCAATTTTTTACCCACCCGCGCAGGCCGAGGCGCTCGGCCTGGGTCATAAACCAATAGCGGTACCCCACACCCTGCACACGGCCGGAAATAGAAATCCGCTCTGCTTGCATAACCCAGCCCCATCATTCGTGCAAAACGCAGACTATGCCCGCTCTCTAGTCATCATACCAAAGAATATAAAGCGAAGCGGCAATAATCAGCAAGGCACCCAGCCATAAATTGCCCGGCGGCACCCAACCAAACACAAGCAGCCCACAAACCACATTTAAAGGCAACTTCACATGGTCAAAAGGCTGCAGATAAGCCGCCTCCACTTTCTCATAGGCCAGCGCCAGCGCCCCTTGCGCCAAGGCTCCCAGTACACCGGCAAATGCAATCAGCCCCCAGGCCAAAGCTCCGCTTGGCAATTCAAAGCCCGCTGCACCTGCCAAAAACAGGTTAATAGGTGCGAGAAACAACAGCAAATACAAGGTTACCGATTGCGGGCTTTCGCTGTGCTCGAGCTTCTTCATACAAAGAATAGATGCACCCCACAGCATGGCTGCAACAACCGGTAGCAAAGCCCCTAACTGAAAGGCATCACTCCACGGAGAGAGAATAATCATCCCCCCAATAAAACCGACAAGCGTCGCCAACCAACGCCGGTAAGTGGCCCGCTCGCGCAAAATTACAGCCGCACCAATGGTCACAAAAAATGGCGAGGTCATCAGCAATGCAATTGCTTGCCAAATCGGCACCGGATAGGCCAGCGAGGCGGTCCAGAACTGCACCCCAAGAGCGGCCAAAAAAACGCGCAATATATGCAAACCCAGTTGTTTGGTTTTTAAGGCAACAAGACCCATACGCCAAATCAAGGGCACCATAACCAACAAGGATATAAAATATTGCCAAAAAGTGGCAGAGGGCGAGCCAAGCCCGAGGTTCATGGTGGTATATTGCATTGCCGAATTCACCAATGCAAATAAAGCACCGGCAAATACCATCCAAAATGCACCGAGGATTTTCTCGCCAATACGCGAACGATGAGCGGAAAGCGCTGCGGTCTTAAGCATAACAAGACCCCGGCATAATAATTATAGTCATCAAAAGTCTCTCTGATCCATAGGTGCAAGGCACCAATAATAATGAACCAGGACATGCAGCAGAAAGGCACTGCTTTTCTGCATTCTCTTTCATCCGGACTGTAACCGTCGGTTCCGGAATCCCACCGGCTCAGCTGACCCAATTACTATCTTTTACCCATAGTAAAAAGCGCTCGTGGACTAACAATCGTAATGAACGTTGCATTACCACCGGTAGGGACTTTCACCCTGCCCTGAGAATACAAACCAACGGCTTGTGCATGGCTTATAGCAGATAAAACTCAGCATTGCACGCAATTTTCAGTATTACTGAAAACTTATAAATACCTATTCTCAACTACAGGTGGATAATAATATTTATACCCGTCGATTTATAGGTTATCCAGTAGCTCTTTAAACTCTATTTTGTAGTCGGAACTAATGAAATGTTCAAATTAAACACCCTAGTATTATCTGCAGTAATAATGTGTTTTACATTCGCTTCACATGCAAGCGAACCACCACTTGAATATATACCTTTCGAAAGCCCTACCAAGGCCTCACGCGGCAGCCTTGACCCGGTATCACAAGAATCCTACCTGGTCACCCGCCCCAAATATTGCCAGATCGTCACCGAAGAATGGGGCTGGGACAACTGCGATGGTCTTGAGCTTTTCATCGTAAACTATACCGACGCAATCAATATCCTGATCTCTGAAGCTCCCAATAGCGAAGGCCTGGTAAAATTTGATGAGTGGCAAAGTGATGACCATAACGATCAAATTAAAGAGATCGAAGAGCAACTCAAAGAAAGTATCTCCGCTCAGGCCAAAGCTCTTAACGCAAACATTTCGTTTGAGGGTTGGAAAGTCTATCCAACACTCAACATACATAACAACAGTATGTTTTATGCCTATAACTTAAAGTGGGAAGGGGAGTTCGTCACCAACATCAAACTCTCGCTTTTCGACCGTCAAGGTTACGTTGTGTTCCGCATCACCCCCAATGAAAGCAACTTGAACGAAGCCCAGTTATCTGCGCTCATAGAAAATGTTATTCAAAACTATCACCCCGTTGAAGGCGAAAAATATGCTGACTTTAAAGATGGCGATAAAGTCGCTGCCGTTGGCGCCATGGGTGTTCTTGCTGGCCTGCTAGGGGTCAAGTATGGAAAAATTGCAGGCGCTGGACTGTTGGCGTTGCTCTTTAAAAAGGGCGGCATCCTCATTTTGCTTAAAAAAGGCGGCTTCCTCTTGTTACTGCCACTCTTTTGGGTATTGGGCCAACTCAAAAACGTTATCTTCCGCCCCAAAAAGACAATGGCGAACGATGGTGAAACGCCGCCGTCCCAAGACTAGTCACATTTAGTAGCAGCACTAAAAAACCCCGCAAAGCCAACACTTGCGGGGTTTATATTCGTATTTCACATCGGGCTGGCATCATGACATGTGTTCATGTATGCAGCTTAGTCCAATAGTTTGGCCACTTCATCTTGATAGAGCTTTGGCTGGTTCCAATCCTTAACCGCGTCCATCATGCCCGCTACAGCTCTATCATGTGCTTTACCACTTACAGCAGTACGGCTCACATACACCAGAGAGGACCGCGGCTGCCCTTTGTAGCGCACAGGAATAAACACCTTATCCATTCCTCCGCGCAGCAGCGCCTCGGCGCTGTCAATCAGTGGCACTTCGCCAATGGCCACATCCCACAACACACCATGAACGCACTTCATAGGCGCTTTTACGATAGAGGGAACGCCTTCACGGGTAATAATCAATCGGTAGCCATCTAGCTGCGCTACCCCAAGCGGCTTGGAGCGTGGACAGCGCCCTGCCATCGTATCGCGGTTCATTAACCGCCCATAAGCAAAATATAATGGCATGCACGAACTCCCAATTAGCCCAACAACCCCCCGCCGGTACTGGCGGTTTCACTCATCAACTCATCAAGTACGAATAACAGGCTGGCGCGGTCCTCTACAATGGTGAGTGGCTCAAAATCTTTCAGCTCCTGCTTGGAACCAAATCCCCAGCTCACGCCAATAGAGCGCATATTGTTTGCTGCTGCCGCAATTAAATCATGTTTACGATCGCCAATCATCAAGCAGTTATTGGCCTTAAGATTCTCTTGCTCCAGAAGATATTTTATCAAATCCCCCTTATAGGAGCGCGTACCGTCAAACTCGCTGCCATAAACAGCATAAAAATATTGAGATATTTTGAAGTGCTCTACAATTCGCCGTGCTGGGATATGGGGTTTGGAAGTGCAAACAAACAGTTTAATATCACGCGCCTTTAAGGCTGCCAGTAACTGGGCAATACCACTGTAAATTTCATTTTCAAAAAGCCCGATTTCATTATACCGCTCACGGTAAAAACCTACGGCTTTATCTATTGTTTTCTTATCATCTGTTTCCAGCAGAACAGCCATACTTTCTTCTAGTGGCGGGCCGATACAAAAGCGCAAGTCTTCCGCATCACGCTGTAGGGCACCCATCTTATCTAGTGCATGCTGAATGCTACGGGTAATTCCAATGTATGGGTTAGTTAAAGTTCCATCAAGATCAAATAGCAGCGCCTGCACGCCCGCTCCTTTCAGGAGCGGCGTACAGGCCACTCCACTTTATTATGCTTCGGCAAATTCCATTATAATCGCATCTACCGCAAGGCTTTCGCCTGGAGACGCTTTAATGGTGCTTACCACACAATCCCGTTCGGCGCGAAGAATGTTTTCCATTTTCATGGCTTCCACAATCGCCAGCGGCTCCCCGGCTTTAACTTCTTGCCCCTCATCCACATCAATAGAAACCACAAGTCCTGGCATTGGACAGAGCAGCATGTTGGATGTGTCAGGTGCCACTTTTTCTGGCATTAATAAGTCAAGCTCGGCAATACGCGGGCTCATCGCGCGGGCAATAACATCAAAGCCCTGCCAGTTAAGGCGATAGCCGTTGTGCACGGGCCGCACCTGTATGGCAACTTCCTCTCCAGCCACACTACCGGTCCATAAAACTTCGCCCGGAGCCCAGTCAGAGCGCAAGTGTATGCTCTCACCATCATCAATCGCCAGGTTGATATCTATTGGCGTTGCGGGAAAGCCTTCCTGCAGTTTTACAGGAATATGCTCACCATTAATGCTCACAGTCCATTGCTCACGCGTAGCACCGGAATGCGGACGCAAACGGCCAGGTAAATGATCTAACCGTTCGCGCTCAATCAAGTGCATGGAAAGAGCAACGGCAGAAAGCAAGGTTTTAGCATTCTGGTCCGGCTCGGCAGGTGCAAAACCATCCGGGTATTCGTCATCAATAAAGCTTGTCGCCAATGCACCGGAACGCCAGCGCGGATGTTTCATCAAGGAAGTAAGAAACGGCACATTATGCTGAATGCCATCAACGACAAATTCATCTAGCGCCATACCCATGGCTTCAATCGCTTCCGTGCGACTTGGCGCGTGGGTCACAAGTTTGGCAATCATCGGATCATAATAGAGCGAAATCTCGGAGCCTTCACTCACACCGGTATCATTACGCACAATCACATCACCGCGCACACCTTCAACCGGAGGCTGATAACGTGTCAGCCGGCCAATAGAAGGCAAAAAGCCGCGATAAGGGTCTTCGGCATAAATCCGGCTTTCAACGGACCAGCCGTTAAGCTTCACATCTTCTTGCTTTAAGGCAAGCGCTTCACCAGCAGCCACGCGGATCATCTGCTCAACCAAATCAACACCGGTAATCAATTCGGTCACAGGGTGCTCCACCTGCAAGCGGGTGTTCATTTCCAAAAAGTAGAAGCTCTTGTCCTGGCCAGCAACAAATTCAACTGTTCCCGCACTGTCGTAATTCACAGCTTTGGCCAAGGCGACCGCTTGCTCACCCATCAACTTTCGGGTGTCTTCGTCAAGCAAAGGCGAAGGTGCCTCTTCAATCACTTTCTGGTTTCGGCGCTGAATTGAGCATTCACGTTCGCCCAAGTAAATCACGTTGCCATGCTTATCGCCCAGCACCTGAATTTCAATATGGCGCGGGTTCTCAATAAACTTTTCAATAAAGATCCGGTCATCGCCAAACGAGCTGGCAGCTTCAGAACGCGCTCTGGTAAACCCTTCAGACGCTTCGCTATCATTCCAGGCGATGCGCATGCCTTTACCGCCACCGCCGGCGGAGGCCTTAATCATCACTGGATAACCGATATCCTTTGAGATTTTGACAGCTTCTTCGGGGCTTTCAATCAACCCCATGTAACCTGGAACAGTAGAAACCCCGGCATCATTGGCAAACTTCTTGGAGGTGATTTTATCGCCCATAGCCTCAATGGCATCCGGGTTTGGCCCAATGAAGGTAATTCCATGCGCGGCAAGAGCTGCACAGAATTCGGCCCGCTCCGATAAAAAGCCGTAGCCGGGATGCACAGCCTGCGCACCGGTTTGTTGACAGGCCGCAATGATTTTATCCGCTAAAAGGTACGATTCGGCTGCAGCAGGCGGGCCAATGTGTACGGCTTCATCTGCCATTTCAACATGCATGGCATCGCGGTCTGCATCTGAATAAACAGCAACAGTCGCAATCCCCATTTTCTGGGCTGTTTTAATGACCCGGCAAGCGATCTCGCCACGGTTGGCGATTAGTATTTTAGAAAACATGCGGCCCCATATTTGAAAAGCTTAGATATATGAGGTTGTAGGTTCGCAAAACCACTTGATCAACCTCACAAAAGGGCGAACACGCTCCCCACACGCCATATAGGTGGCATTGGAGAAAATATAACACTAACCTACTGAAAACATTAGTACTATAAATAATATATCTGGAATAAATCTGAATTCTTAGAGATAAACTGGCTTTTCTTTCCCACACTGTCTATCTAGTGAAAAAGTAGCAGATGAACACATAAAAGCATCGAGAACGAATAATATGGATAAACTACAGCTTCATGGCCTGTCATTTTATGCCCACCATGGCCTTTTTGAAGAAGAAGCAAAGTTGGGGCAGCGCTTTGTTGTGGATATGACGTGTTGGGCAGATTTAAGCAAGCCATCGCTGAGCGATGCCTACGAAGATACAATTTGTTATGGCAAACTGGCTAAAACTGTTGAAGCTGTTGTCACCCAACAACGGTTTAACCTGCTGGAGCGCTTGGGCGGCGCTATTTGCGAGGCTGTCTTTGCTGCCGATCACCGCATTGCCAGAATAAGCGTTACAATTAACAAGCCAGGCGCACCGGTTCCTGTGCATGCTGGAGGTTTTAGCGTGCAAATCAACCGAGAACGCGCATAACAGCTGTTTACCTACTGCCAAATCATCAACTTGGCGAAGACAGTTTATAAAGCCAATAGAAACTTTCATCTGCTATTTCACTATCAAGCGGCTGATAAATAAGCCTATGAAACCCACAAGAACAACAATAACTATGAGGGTTTGATGAGACAGTTTCTAAAGGCACTCTGCGTATTTTTGGGCTTCACAGCCATTATGGCGCTAAACGCGAATGCACGTCCCGAAACGCGCAAAATGAGTTGCGAGAAAACCCAAAGACTGGTGAAGAATAAGGGCGCTATTGTTCTATCTACTGGAGGCGCTGCGTTTGATCGCTATGTCAGCCAACACCGCTATTGTCAATTCGATGAAATGTTAAAAAGCGCATATGTACCAACACAAGACAAGAAAAAGTGTTTCATCGGTTACACCTGCGCACCGGCAGATCTGCCTGATCGCTTTTAAATTGAGTCCTTTGTTCATATGGTGCATGGCTGATTGATGTAAAAACTTGAAATGTGTACTTATAAAGAAAGTACAATCAAATCACTAAAATTGGTTTGTAAAGGTGTTGCTAAAGGTCGTGTTGGGCTTGCAGCTTGCGTCAATGTGAGGCACTACTGCTTCTAGTACTTTAATTATTATATGTCCGCATGCCAGCTGGAAAGCCAGATGGAGGTCTCTTGGTTGAACAGGTAAACCCAATTGGGGCCGATGTGCACCAGCCAGCTTCCATTCGTGATGATAGCGGCCACTTGGACCGCGAATACCTCAAATCCGTTGAAGCAGCGATTGCTGTAAAAGATCAGCAGCAAATACTTGCGCTTGCCGGTAATTTACACGAAGCCGATATGGGGGACTTGCTGGAAGTCTTGCATGATGAGGACCGGGTTGTTCTCATTCAGCTGCTTGGCGACCAGTTCGATTTTACCGCACTTACCGAAATTGACGAATTGGTGCGGATGCAGCTGCTGGAAGCGCTGCCCGATCAAGAAATTGCCGAGGGGATTGGCGAGCTTGAATCGGATGATGCGGTTTATATTCTGGAAGACCTGGAGAAGGAAGAGCAGGACAAAATCCTTGCCAACCTACCTAATGTGGACCGGGTGCAGATTAAGAGGTCGCTCGAATATCCTGAGGATACGGCAGGGCGGCTTATTCAGTCGGATTTTATTGCGGTACCTGCGTTTTGGACCGTGGGCCAGGTGATTGACCACTTGCGCTCTTCCGAGGGGTTACCGGAAAAATTCTATGAAATCTATATTGTGGACCCGGCCTTCCATTTGTTAGGGGCGGTGTCTTTGGACCGGGTTTTAACAACCAAGCGTTCTAAAAAACTCTCTAAGATAATGGAGGAGACACGCTTTAGCGTACTGGCCACCCAAGATCAGGAGGATGTGGCGCGGTTGTTTGAGCGCTATAACCTTGTTTCGATTGCTGTGACGGATGACGCCGAGCGGCTGGTGGGTATTGTGACGATTGACGATATTGTTGATGTTATCCAAGAGGAGGCCGAGGAAGATATGCTGGCGCTGGCCGGCGTGGGTGATGAAGAAATTTCGGACAATGTTTTGGATATTGCGCGCTCGCGTATTGGCTGGCTGGTTATTAACGTTTTCACCGCTTTATTTGCGGCCTCGGTTATTTCTTTGTTCGAGCAAACCATTTCCAAAATGGTCGCTTTGGCTGTTTTAATGCCGGTTGTGGCTTCTATGGGCGGAAACTCTGGTACGCAAACTATGACGGTGACTGTGCGCGCCATTGCTACGCAAGAGTTGAACCGCCGCAATATATTGCGTGTTTTACGGCGCGAATTGTTTGTCGGTATGCTTAATGGTGTCGGGTTGGGCCTATTAATTGGCTGTATTGCCGGCTTTTGGTTTTATTCACTTGATATCGGGCTGGTTATTGGATCTGCCGTTTTGATCAACTCAATATGTGCGGGTTTGTTTGGCCTTTTGGTACCGCTTGGTTTGAATCGTCTTGGTGCTGACCCCGCGATTGCGTCCTCTGTGTTTGTTACTATGATCACCGACGTAGTTGGTTTTTTCTCTTTCCTTTTCATTGCTTCGATGTGGTTTAATCTGCCATTTTTGTAGTGGTTGTCCTTTAGTAAATTCGAACTAATTGGCTATTTTATCTTTCGCACTTCGCTTTAAAGCTATCTCTTCAATCATTTGGTATGCATTCGATTTGATAGTGGGAAGAAAATGCTTCAGTCATTTAATGTAGAATATGATCAGTACGCGCAGCGTATTGAAAACAGCTTTGCCAAGCAGCCTTTTATGAAAACCCTTGGGGCACAACTGGAAGAGGTTAACGCCGGGCATGTTCGCGTTAGGTTGCCACGCTCGGAAGCTATTTTACAACAACACGGTTTTTTCCATGGCGGTGTTATAGCGACTCTTGCTGATGTGGCAGGAGGCTATGCGGCATATACTTTAATGCCAGAAGGCGTTGGAGTTTTGACAGCAGAGTTTAAAATAAACATCGTCCGGCCCGGAACTGGTGAAGCACTTATTGCAAGAGGTAGCGTGATTAAACCAGGGCGTACTTTAACGCTTGCAAAAGCCGATGTTTTGGCGGAAAAGCAAGGTAATTTGACTCTTGTGGCAACCGGTTTATTTACGATGGTTGGTAAAGAGGGGCTGGAAGGCTAGGTTGTTTAAAGCATAGAATTTGATTTTTAATGCAATTTTATTGGAGCTTAATATGGGTGATTTGGAAGCAGGTGTTGTTGATTTAAATATATTACTGGCAAATATGAAAGCAACGTTATTTGCACAAAACTATGTCTTTGCGAGTGTTCAAGAGGCGCATAAACAAGCCATAGGAAACTATGATTTTCTTGGATCATTTGTTGAGGATGAAGGGCTAAGCTTAATAATGGAGGCTGAAGTTGCCGATAAAGCGGGGCTTCCATACAACGGAGTGTTTAAACGTATCTCGCTTCAAGTGCATTCATCACTTGAAGCTGTAGGTTTAACGGCGGCTATCTCGAATGTGCTTGCAAGCAAGGGGATTTCTGCAAATGTGGTTGCAGCTTGTTACCATGACCATATTTTTGTGCCATCACCAAGAGCTGAAGAAGCAAAATCCCTACTGGAAAAGCTTAGTAAAGATGCCCAGTGCGAAAAATAATTGTGTTTGTATGGTTTCCGCTAGAGGTATTGTTTTGATATTCCTTGCGTGAAGTTTGATATTTTTGTGTTTAAGCGTTCGAGCAAAGGGGAATATGTGCATCCATCAACAGGGTGTCAAACTCAAGTGGGCATAGTGGAGATGAGAAATAAGTGCCTTGGTATTGAGCGCAACCCATTCGTGATGCATTGTTTAGCTGCTCTTTCGTCTCGACGCCACTTGCAACTAATTGTAACTCCAACTGTGTTGATAGTTGCCGAATTAACTGGATGATTGGCCATCTAACCGGGTCTTGAATGAGGGAATGACCGACATTTATGGTGCTGATTGGGTAATTATGCAGTTGCTCTAAATCGGCAATGCTTTGATCGTGCTCGTTTATGCCGAGTTGGAAGCCTTGGTATTTTAATGCCAAGATTTCTTTTATTAAATCGCTTTTTTTTTCCATTAAAATATCCTGCTTGAACTCAATTAATACATTGGCAGGATTTATTCCTATTTTACGTTGTAAACGTGTGAAGCGTTTAGAAAGCCCGCCACGTCTGAGCTGGGCTTTGGAAATACCAAATGTGACATGCAGGGAGTGACCTGCGCGTTCCCATTTACTTTGCTGGTGCATCGCTGTTTCGGCTACCCACTCTCCAACTTCATCTATCAGGCCAGTTTGTTCTGCTGCATTCAATAGTGGTTTGGCAGAGATGAGGCCATTGCGCGGGTGTTGCCAATAAAGCTGTGCTTCTGCGCCAATAATTTTATTGCTGCCTATCTCTAATCGTGGTTGATAATGAAGTACCAGCTCTTTAAGAGATAATGCGTTACGAAGAGATGTTTCAACTGCAACCCGCTTTTCGATTGCCTGGCTCATTTCCGGCTCATAAAAGCGGTACTGGTTTCTTCCTTGTTCTTTTGATTTATACATCGCAAGATCTGCTTTGCTCAAAAGTTCTTCGTAATCGACTGCATGTTCCGGAAATAATGCAATGCCAATGGAAGGGCTAACTTGGATGGTACGCTGTTGTAGCTGTATTGGCTGGCTCAGAGCATAGCGAATTGACTTTGCTAGCTGTGTCAGTTTTTCACGGCAAGTTATTTTTTCAAAAAAAACAACAAACTCGTCACCGCCAACCCTAGCTACAAGGCCATTTTCTTGTACTGAATTTTGCAAGCGTTTTGCAATAGTTACAAGAAGATCATCGCCAGCCTGATGGCCGAGTGTGTCATTTATTGTTTTGAAATGATCCAAGTCGATGAAGAAAATTGAACCATTGTCTACTTTGCTTTGACTGTTTGATAAATGTCGTTGCAGGATTGATTCGAGTCGGGAGCGATTTGCCAACCCAGTGAGGGAATCGTGGGTGGCGTTGTAGCGTATTACCAGCTCAGCTTCGATACGCTTTGTTACATCGGTCGCACTGTACATTATTGCTTGCTTACCGGTATCTGGATCAAAGTCGAGTTTTAACGAAATGTCATGCCAACGATAACCTTTGGGCGCGACAACACGATAGACACCTTCCGCAACACCGTCAGTTATGAGTTGCTTATAAAAAGATTCGTAGTCTGAATAGTTATAGAAGCGTTTCGCTAGGGACATGGCGCCTTTATGGCGGCTTAAGCGACTGGCCGGGTTCTCAAAAATCAGCTGACCCTCAAGAGAAAACATAGCTATGCGTGTATTGGTATGATACAGAGTTTGCGCTGCGCGCGATTGTGTTGTTTCTATTTCCTCTGGTGTTGCCAATTGGGCTAGCAGGCCAATATCACCATTCGTTAGCGGTTGTTTTGTAAAGGTGACAGTTAATGCCTTCAAAGCCTGATGATAAGGTAGACAAAGGGAATAAATCATTTTGGGGTAACTGCTGATCATTTTCGTTACGTGAAGTAAATGCTGATCCATACCCTTTAATGCCCACGAAGCTGGGAGAGGCAAATCATAGTTTACCTCATTCGTATTAAGTGATTTGTCTTGCTTCTGGCATCTAATTAATTTTAAAGCTGATGAATTCGCCCAAATAATTCGATTTGTATGCGGGTCTAGTACAAGTAATGGCGCGTTAATGCGCTCATATACATCTGCGTCAGATTTTGGAATGGCCCCAGTTTTTTTTAGCATAACTTCTTTGTTTTTCATAATGATAGTCAATTAATTGTTTCCAGTTTAAACTGAATTCTAACTGATATTAAAACGCTTAAGGCTTTTATTGTTACTGCTTTGTAATTTTGTATCTTTATTATACAGTATTATGCAATGTGTTATTGATGAAAAAAAATTCATTACTTGTTTATTCTAGTAAAATTGTTTTTGTTATTACTTAATTATATTATTATTACATTTGTCCGTAACGTCACATGAATTTGTGTCCATGATGTCATAGTGAAGGAGGCGTAGGATTTGGTGAGGTCGGTGTTTGGGATGGGATAAAAGTGGTTAGCTGTGTATTAAGTTGTTTGCGGCAAGCTTAGGGTTAATTTACAAGGAAGCTTAAGGAATGAGTAGACCGCAATGGGCGGTTCTTCCAAGCAATTAAGGAGCGGGGAAGCGTATGGGCGATTTTACCACAACGATGCCAGTAGGGCTTGACGGTGATGAGAAGAAGGAAAAACAAACCGATAAATCAATCGCGGTCGATAAGCATTTATTTGAAGCACGGACTGTATTGATTACCGGAACCATAACACAAGAGTTGGCACAAGATGTGTGTGCACGGCTTTTGGCTTTGGCGCAAGTTTCCAGCGACCCTATTACTGTTATTGTTTCCTCACCTGGTGGGCACGTTGAATCTGGTGACATGATTCACGATATGATCAAATTCATCGGACCTAAGGTTTGGATTGTTGGCACTGGCTGGGTGGCAAGTGCTGGCGCACTCATTTACGTATCTGTTCCGAAAGAGCGCCGGTTTTGTACACAAAATACCCGTTTTTTACTGCATCAACCATCTGGTGGTGCTGGTGGTATGGCTACAGATATTGAAATTCAGGCGAACGAAATACTAAAAATGCGAGATCGTTTGAATCGCATTTTTGCTGACGCGACAGGCCAGTCGATAGCGCGTATTGAAAAAGATACGGACCGCGATTACTGGATGAGCCCAAGTGAGGCGATTGATTACGGGCTGGTTGGTAAAGTCGTGGCTCGTGCCTCAGAAATTTCTTAGGGTACTTTAAAGGCAAGTATTCAAAGGTAAATGGGTTTTCATTCAGGCAGATGGGCCAATTGGTCCATCTGCCTGAATACGTTAAATGAGTGTTTTAAGTTAACTTGTCTGTTGCTACGGGAATTAAAGCGGCTTGTCTTGCTTGAGAGAAAAACTGACGCCTTAATAAAACTGCTGTAACAAACAATGTGGTGACAATGAAAGCATAGGGCCCTGCATACCAGCCTAGGTAGCCAACAGCATAGAAAAGCGCTTGCTGCCCGCGGCTAAAGTGGCGACCGGCCAATGTGGCCAAACGTGCAGCTCTTACTGCAGCAGCTTGGGCTGTTTCATCATCTGGATCGATTTCCTCTGGAATACTGCCAATCACAATTGTGGCATAATTGAATAGCCGATACGCCCAGCCAAACTTGAAGAATGAATATGCAAAAATAAGGATTAGGCCAAAAGCTTTTAACTCCCACTGCACTGGATCTGTGGTGAGGGGGATCGGCAGGTCTTTTGCCAGTTCTACAGCTGACTCTGTTGCATTTAGAAATGTAAACGCGCCACCAATTGCAAGGAGAGAGCTGGAGGCAAAAAAAGCTGTACCTTGTTGTAGGCCAGCTGCAATGTTTGTATCCGCAATGCGGACTTGCCTCGTGAGCATTGCTTGCATCCAGGCATGACGGTGCGTGTCCATCATATGGGATAGAGTGTATTTTGACCAATGGCTGTAATAGGCAAGCCAGCTATAGGTTGACCAAGCCGTTAAAAACACACTGAGTGCTATATAATCGTTTGTGGAGAGCATGCGTCATAGCCCCTTAATTCAAAGTCTTGCTTTCCTGTTATCAGGAGTGATTCACCGTAGTGTGTGTTTGATTGATGCATATGTTAAAGTTTTAAATAGTGGAAATGTGTCTGTTGTCGTTAGGGTAAATGCGGCATTGTTTAAAAAACATTATGAGTTTTATCATTTTTTTCTTGAGTTTTACATTTCTAGCCGTTATTTCCACCAGCCTTGTGAGAGGTGTTTAAACGAAACCTCTTGTTTGTAACAGATATGGTGTTCAATGGAACCTGAAATCCAAAGATCCTGTTGGGGCGTTACAGCCTGGACGGTAATGGCGCTCGGTAGCGCACTTGCACTTTTATATGTGTTTTCCGGTGCAGGCGGCTAAGCTGCTAATACCAACGGAGTTGAATTGAGATTTTATGGGAAGAGATGCCAAAGGGCTCTCTTCCTTTTTATTTGATTATAGCTTTTACAAGAACGAAAATAATTGATAAAGCATCGCTATGACTTTGCATCTGGTGAAATTATGTGTTGGTGTGGATAGCGTTGAGCAGTTGCGAAGCTATGTTGAACAGCGGCAAATTATAGCTTTGGCCAACGGTTTAAGTGATGAGCAAATACATACCACAAGAATGGTACCCACCCGCAGTCAAGAGTTGCTGGATGGCGGTTCGCTCTACTGGGTCATAAAAGGGGTCATACAAGCACGCCAAAAGCTGATAGATATTCGTGTCTACAATGATAATAGTGGGCGTAAATGCTGTGATCTGGTCATGGAACCACACGTTGTTAACGTTCAACATCAGCCCAAGCGGCCGTTTCAAGGATGGCGGTACTTAAAAGATGGCGAACAACCCCAAGACAGCCTGAGGGGCGCTAGTGCCCTAGACACCTCAACGATGCCGGAGGTTATGCGCCTTGAACTGGAGGAGTTGTGCCTGATTTAGCTTGCTGCAGGGATATGGATATTATCTATGAGGCGGGTTTTACCAAGTTTGGCTGCTACTAATAAACGGCGCTGGTTTCCAATGATCGGTAGGTTTAGGGTTTGGCTATCGCGTAATTCAAGATAATCTACCTCAAACCCAATCTGGGTAAGATTTGTTATGGCCTTGCGCTGTACTTCCTGCCAACTCTGATTTTTAGAGAGGTCAGCCTCGCAGTTGACTAGTTGTGCGTATAGTTGTGCGGCTATTTTTCGCTCTGCTGGCGAGAGGTATGCATTGCGAGAAGACATAGCAAGCCCGTCTGTTTCGCGTAATGTGGGTGCACCGATGATCTTGACTGGAATATTCAAGTCCCGGGTGAATTGCTTGATAACCTGAAGCTGCTGATAGTCTTTCTCGCCAAAAATTGCCGTATCAGGCATAACTGATAGCAATAGTTTAGTGACAACAGTTGCTACGCCCGAGAAAAAGTGTGGGCGGTGGCTTGTTTCAAGCTCTCGTGCGGGGCCTTGAAGGTCAACAGAACTGCAAAAGCCTGTGGGGTACATTTCTTTTGCACTGGGTATAAAGATGCAGTCAACACCTTCACTTGCTAGCTTTTCGATATCTTCTTGTTCGGTTCGCGGGTAGCTGTCAAAGTCCTCGCCAACGCCAAATTGCGTTGGATTTACAAAAATGGAAGCAACCACACAATCGGCATGCTGATGCGCTGTTTGTATGAGCGATAGATGACCTTGATGTAGCGCACCCATAGTGGGCACTAAAGCAATTGTTTTGCTTTGCCTACGTATATTGCTGAGGTGTTTTCTTAACTCAGATATTTGATTGATAACTGAAGGCTGGTGCATTTGGGTCTCGCAATCATGAAGGGCATTTTCAGTGCTCTTTGTCATGTTTGCGAGAGGTTTGCAAGTAATACGAACCGGGAATCTCGTGCACTGGATACCTTGATAAAGGTGTCGGTTTAAACTGGTACCCTATGGAAATAGGGCATTAATGTGCGCTTCGAAACGATGGAAATCCGCTTCTATTTGCGGGTTTTTGATGACATCAAATGCGGCGAATGTTTTGAGCGGCTTCATACCAAAAAAACGGGCGTTGAGATGGAGAGGAAGTAATAGCTGATCTAGTGAAGATCCTGCAAAGAAAGGTTCGGCAATATTGGAGAAAGCTTGCTTGGGCGCATTTAGGGTTATTGATAGCATGTAATGCGTGTTTTGAAGAGCGCCGCCCATTCCATAATTGCTTTGCGGGGCTAAGCTGGTGCGACCATCGCCATTACAAAGGCGCCCGTCCATACCGGCAGTATAAACTTCGTCCATATATTTTTTGAAGCTCCACGGCACCCCCATCCAATTTAATGGTGTTTGAATGAGTACACAATCTGCCCATTGATGGTTCGCCACTTCTTGGTCAATGTCGTATTGTCCATAGGTTTTGGTTAGTTTTGTGGTGCAGCCCCTTGCCGTCAAAAGAGCCTGTGCTTTTTCTATGAGAGCTGCATTTAAGCGACCCTCTGAAAAAGGGTAGGGGTGGTGTGCGCTTATAATGAAGATGTTTTTCATGTCTCTTAGCTTCTACCGATTTCTATGAGTAGGTTGTATTGGTAGGCCCGTTTTGATTAATAAATAAAGATTTTCTCTATCAAACTAGGAAAACTGGTTAGTGAATGACTATCGGGAAGGTTCCAACCGTTGCATATTATGGCCAGTCACCTAATTATACAGGAAGCGAACCTTGAACTTTGCGGGGCCCTATGCGCGATGGTAAGAAAACCAAAATATCAATAGCCAAGTTTCTTGGTAAGGTGAGCGATAATTCAAAACAGAAACAGGACGTGCCGCCAGCACTTGTTGCAAAAGGCAAAGATGTTCGCAAATTCTTAGAGGCGACAAAGGCTGTCAATTCTTCCGTAGAAAAAGATGGCCTAAAGGGTCGAATAATATTTGCTCTGGATGCCACAATGAGCAGGCAACCAACCTGGGACACTGCGAGTCAGATACAAAGCGAGATGTTTACTGAGGCGCATAATCTGGGTGGCCTGTTGGTTGATTTGGTTTTTTTTCGTGGTTTTGGAGAATGCCAAAGTAGTGGCTATTTACGGGATGCAAAAAGCATACGTCAAAAAATGTCGGCTATATCCTGTCGTGGTGGGCAGACGCAAATCCTTAAGATCTTAAAGCATGCTTTAAAGCGGCGTGAAGAGGGCAAGCTGGGCGCTGTAGTCTATATCGGCGACTGTGTTGAAGAGAACCCCGACAGACTTTGTGAGCTTGCAGGACAACTGGGGTTGCGTGGAGTCCCGTTATTCTTATTTCAAGAGGGCCAAGATACGCATGCGACCAATTGTTTTAAAGAGATGGCTCGGTTGTCGAGGGGCGTACACCATAAATTTGATCAAGGTGCCGCCCATAGTTTGGCTCAGTTACTGGCAGCTATAGCTGTTTATACGAGTGGCGGGCGAGAGGCCCTAGAGAAAATGCGTTTACGCGGGAATGTCGGCGCACAGCTACTACTAACTAAAATGAGGAGCTAAACAGGAGTAAATGGCGTATTTACTGGCTGGACTACTGATATTGGGATTGTTGTTGTTTATTGCTCAGCAGGCCAACAAGACGAACAAAGCGAATATAATGGCAACTTTTAAGATGCTGTTGGGCACTTTGTTGTTATGCGTAAGCTTGTTTTTGGCTTTTACAGGCAAGTGGGTTGCCGGCATTCCGCTCGGTTTGGTCTCGCTTGGGCTTCTTGGCGTGAAAACAGATGGGGGAGCATTCCTACGCTTTTTGAAACAAAGAGCCGCTGCGGGTACATCTTCGCAACGCCGTCAAACATCAATGGTGCAATCCAAATTTCTTGCGATGCAGCTGGATCACGAAACGGGTGCGATGGATGGAGAAGTGATCGCTGGGCATTTTCGCGGAGCCCAGCTAAGTACACTTTCTAACGAGAATTTATTGTTGCTTTGGCAAGAGCTAAAAGCAGATGGAGATAGCCTGGCGTTAATTGAGGCATATCTCGACAGCAGGTTTACCGATTGGCGTGTAAACTTCGAGGCGAACAGCGCATCTGGGCAGCGAAGTACGCCGGGATCGAGCGCTTTGAGCGATGAGGAGGCCTACCAGATTCTTGGTCTTGCGCGTGGGGCCACTTCTGAAGAAATCATAGCTGCTCACCGCAGGCTTATTAAAAGATTGCATCCCGACAGTGGCGGATCGGCGTTCCTTGCCGCCAAACTCAACGAGGCTAAGGAGAGGCTTCTCGGCTGACATTACTCTATCCTTATACTTTATTGATAAATGGCATAGCAGGAATACTTGGCCTTTTTTAATGTGGCGCAGGCATTCCAAGCGGCAGTTTTGGTTTCAAAACCGGTGAAGCGGGCCCTGTATAGGGTCTGTTTCTTTTTTGTTACTTGCATAGTGTATAAATCATATTTGCTTAGCGCCGAACCAGTTGCTTTACGGGCCTTTTGCAAAATGGAAAGGGCTTTATCTTTACTGTCAGTGGCCGATATTTGAATGTGCCATCCTGAAGGGCGGGCATCCGGCGGGATGATGTTTCCACCATTGGTCTTTTCTGTTTCCAGAGCTGCTACACGTGTCACTGTTGCCCGTGCCGGATTTTGCGCTTGGCGAATTGGATTTGCCATCGGCACCGGACCACTGAGTAGGCTTGTTATCGTGCGTACATCAGGCTGCGAATTTCGAGCTATTGTTGTTGGACTGACAACGGGCCTTAACGAGCTTTGTGTTTCTAGCATATTGGCAATGGGGTCATACGGTTTTGCACTTGGCAGCATGTCATCGTCATTGGCATAGGCCATAAGTGTGGCAGGTGATGGTGCGGGCTTATGCGGGTTCTTGGCAATGGGAAGTGCTGGTGCTTTGCTTGGAAAATTGAAGTTGCTGACCATTATAAGCGGGGCTGTACGACGCCCCCGGCTAGCCTTTGGTAGATAACGGTTGATCAGGCGCACCATTTGGGCATCGCGGCGTTTTCCTGAACGTCCGCCTAACACAACAGCTACAATATGGCGTTTGTCACGTTCTACATTGGTGACCAGATTATAGCCTGAGGCACGGGTGTAACCGGTTTTAATGCCATCAACGCCACGAACGCGACCAAGTAACTTATTATGGTTGCCCATGCGAACACCATGATATGTGTAAACACGTGTGTTGAAGTACTTGTAGTATTTGGGGAAGCGATCTTGTATGGCCCGACCTAGTAAAGCCAAATCTGCCGCAGTGGTATATTGCTTGCTGTTGGGCAAACCGTGCGGGTTCTTAAAAACGGTGTTTTTCATACCGATTTTTCTGGCAGTCGCTGTCATTTTGCGCGCAAATGCGGCTTCTGAACCGGAGATGTGTTCGGCTATGACTGTTGAGGCATCATTTGCAGAGCGGGTTATGAGTGCAAAGATGGCGTCTTTGACGCGCAGAGTGCTTCCGACCTTAAGTCCCAATTTGGTAGGGGGCCGTCTGGAAGCATATCTTGACACTTTCATACGTGTATTAAGAGTGAGGTGGCCTGCCTCTAGCTCTTCAAATAAGACGTAAAGCGTCATTATTTTTGTGGTTGACGCTGGATAGCGTTTCTTATGGGCATTTTCTGAATACAGCACCTTACCGGTTTTGGCATCGACAACGATGCCTGCATATTTTGCGTTCGCCAAGGCGTTTGCTGTCGGTGCCAGTACTAGCAAGCACACGAATGTTGCCAGTGTGGCAAGCCGCCCTAGTGATCGCCCTATGCTTTTGAGCGAACCTGATATTTGCAGACCCATTAAAATGCCCCATGAACAGTTTGTTGTTCGTTATCACTTTGAGTACGTGACAAACACCCACCATTGCGAATCTTTTGCACTCAACAGATTGCAGCTTGGCTAGATGATTTGTTTGTTCATGCCCAAAATGCTGCAAACGCGGTTACAAATCCGTAAATGAAATGCAACAGTTTCAATTTTTTTTGTCGTGGTGTGCATTCCTCCCTAGAAAATCAGGGAGGAACTGTCAATTTTGCAGTGCGATGTTATCTTGACAAATATATTGCGATGCAACATATTTATTTCTATTGAGAGCATATGATTGTTTTAAATGATTGTGCACTCTGAAAAGCCCGAGTTGGTGCATAATTATATGATAGGGATATGAAGATGATGAACGGTTTTGATGATATTCAAAAAATGAGTAAAGATAACATGGATTTAGCTATGGAAAGCTTTGGTGCGATGACCAAGGGCTTTCAAAGCATTTCTGCTGAAATGGCTGATTATTCGAAAAAGAGCTTTGAAGATGGCTCTGCGGCTATGGAAAAAATTGTAGCTGCGAAAACTCTTGATAAAGCGTTTGAAGCTCAAAGCGAGTTTGCTAAATCAGCTTATGAAACAGCTATTAGCCAAGCGACTAAATTCGGTGAAATGTACACAGATATGGCTAAAAGCGCTTATAAACCTTACGAAGCTGTTCTTGGAAAAGCTGGTAAGTAATTTTTATAGTTTGGTGCGTTAAGTCGTCATCTTCATATAGCGGGTCTATGATGCATAGGGCCGCTATATTTGTTTTATAATTTATGTTGCATAGCAAAATAGTTTAGAATTGATTTTTCCTTCGGTATAAATGAAGCTGTGAAAACTAAGGAAAACGCCTTTTTGCCTTAATTGCGTTTAACTTTTCTGCCTCAAATTCCTGTCAATTATTTTTGATTGTTTGTTTTGGTTTCTGTGATTGCCACGCCCAACTTATTGACTATCATATTTACAGAATACCTGTTTTTGTTGGTGGGGATTTTGTACCCAATTCTCATCATTGTGTATTTGATTGCGAATTTGCTAGTTGCTGAAATAAATATTTCGCCCTAGGGTTTAGGTTACGCATTTGTTGCCGAATATTGCCGGTATTGCTGTGGTCATGATGACTGGTCGTATTGTGGCAGCTTTTTTATATGTGTTTTATTATCATTAAAATGAAGGCCATAATCGTTTATAGATCATAAAAGAAAGTCAAAAGGACATTAAATACGGTCTATTGTTTCGGGGTTTTTATCCCCCTTGAATCAAAGGGTCTCGTGTTTAAATACTATAAAGCCACAGTGGATATAAATGAAGACAGTTCTGGAACAGATGAGCAATGGCGATGAAGATAACAATATACATGATGGTGAAGGTGGCGTTGGTGTATTAACCCGAACGAAACCAAAAACCAAACGTCCCAGTCTTTATCGCGTATTGCTGCTAAATGATGACTATACTCCAATGGAGTTTGTTGTTCACGTGGTTGAAAGGTTTTTTCATAAGAACCTTGAGGAGGCCACCGAGATCATGCTTCACGTTCATCACCATGGTGTGGGAGAATGTGGGGTGTTCACCTTTGAAGTCGCGGAGACCAAAGTTACGCAAGTTATGGATTTCGCCCGAAAACACCAACACCCATTGCAGTGTGTGATGGAAAAAAAGTAATAGGGGGCGCCTGTGCCGTCATTTTCTCGTAGTCTGGAAAAAGCACTCCATCAGGCTCTTGCCTTTGCCAATGAGCGCAAGCAAGAATATGCCACATTGGAGCATTTGCTTCTGGCTTTAATCGACGATCAAGATGCCGCGTCTGTGATGCGCGCTTGTAATGTCGATTTGGACCAGCTGCGCAAAAGTGTTGTTGAATATATTGACCAAGAACTAGAAAACCTTGTGGTGGACGGTGATGAGGATTCAAAGCCCACAGCTGGTTTCCAAAGAGTTATTCAACGTGCTGTCATCCATGTGCAATCTTCCGGACGCGATGAAGTGAGCGGTGCCAATGTGCTGGTGGCGATTTTTGCCGAGCGCGAAAGCCACGCTGCCTATTTCCTGCAAGATCAGGATATGACGCGTTATGATGCGGTCAACTATATCTCTCACGGGATTGCCAAACGACCTGGGATGTCCGAGGAGCGGGTGGTTCGAGGTGTTGACGAGAGCGATTTGCCAGCCGGTACGCGGGCTAATGAAGCGCCCACTGGTAATACACCGGGCGAGAATGCAGCGAACAAGCCGAAAACCGATGCTTTAGAGGCCTATTGCGTAAACCTCAATGAAAAGGCATTTTCGGGGAAAATTGATCCTCTAATTGGGCGTGAAAAAGAGATTTCCCGTACCATACAGATTCTGTGTCGGCGTGCGAAAAACAATCCGCTTTATGTTGGGGACCCCGGCGTGGGTAAAACTGCCATAGCCGAAGGTTTGGCTCGGCGCATTGTAACCGGTGATGTACCCGAGGTACTGCGCAATGCTGTCATTTTCTCGCTTGATATGGGAGCGCTGCTGGCTGGTACGCGTTACCGTGGTGATTTTGAAGAGCGCTTGAAGCAGGTGGTTAAAGAGGTGGAAGGTTACCCAGGCGCGGTAATGTTCATCGATGAAATTCACACTGTAATTGGTGCGGGAGCCACATCTGGCGGGGCGATGGATGCCTCTAATTTGTTAAAACCGGCGCTGGCTTCTGGGTCAATCCGTTGTATCGGTTCGACAACCTATAAAGAGTATCGCCAGTTCTTTGAAAAAGATCGTGCGTTGGTGCGTCGTTTCCAGAAAGTTGATGTGAATGAACCGACCATTCCGGATGCTATTGAAATACTAAAAGGGCTCAAGCCATACTTTGAGGACTTTCATAGTATTCGCTATACCAATGATGCGCTTAAGTCGGCGGTAGAGCTTTCGGCCAAGTATCTGAATGACCGCAAGCTACCGGATAAGGCGATTGATGTTATTGATGAGGCAGGTGCTTCGCAAATGCTGCTGGCTGAGGGCAAGCGGCGTAAAACCATTGGCGTGAAAGAGATTGAGGCCACTATTTCCACCATGGCGCGGATTCCGCCGAAATCGGTTTCTAAGGATGATGCCACAGTACTTGCCAATTTAAAGGACAGCTTGAAGCGGGTTGTTTATGGGCAAGACAAAGCCATCGAAGCGCTTTCGGCCGCCATCAAGCTGGCGCGGGCCGGTTTGCGCGAGCCTGATAAGCCTATTGGCTCCTATCTTTTTTCTGGCCCAACAGGTGTTGGTAAAACCGAAGTGGCGCGGCAACTGGCTTCGACACTTGGGGTTGAGCTTATTCGCTTTGACATGTCGGAGTATATGGAGCGGCACACAGTCTCGCGGCTCATCGGTGCGCCTCCCGGCTATGTAGGCTTTGATCAGGGCGGCATGTTGACCGACAGTGTGGATCAGCACCCGCATTGTGTGTTGCTGCTGGACGAGATTGAAAAAGCCCATCCTGATTTGTTCAATATCCTGTTGCAGGTGATGGACCATGGTAAGCTGACAGACCATAACGGCAAGAAAGTTGATTTCCGCAATGTGATTATCATCATGACTACCAATGCAGGGGCGGTTGATATGGCGAAAGCGCCTATCGGCTTTAGCCGTGTGCAACGGGAAGGGGATGATATGGAGGCGATTAACAAGTTGTTCTCGCCCGAGTTCCGCAACCGGCTTGATGCAATTATTGCCTTTGCCAACCTGAGCACAGAAGTCATTCACCGTGTGGTCGAGAAATTTGTCATGCAGCTTGAAGCCCAATTGGCGGAGCGCAATGTGACCTTTGAGCTTTCGGAGGAAGCGGTGAGCTGGCTCTCTGAAAAGGGCTATGACCGGTTGATGGGTGCGCGGCCTTTGGGGCGGGTCATTCAGGAGCATATCAAGAAGCCACTGGCTGACGAGGTGTTGTTTGGCAAGCTGCAGCGCGGCGGTATGGTGAAAGTGACTGTGAGTGAAGACGGCGCCGGATTATTGCTGGAAAGCATTGAAGACAAGCCGGTCAAACGCAAGCAAAAAACCAAGTCAGCAGCGAGTAAACGGCAACCCAAGCGCAAAGCAACGAGCGTACCGAAGATTACCGCTGAAGAGTAGTATTGCTGAAAACCCGCCATTTAGGCGGGTTTTGTGTGGTGTACACCTATCCGACTATGATGCCTCTTGACCAAGGCGTAATCTTAGTTTGCGAATGAACCTGCCTATACCTTGCAAAGTAATCACTATCAAAATAACGAAAAGCACAGCTGAAGATAGCGGTTTTACCATATTAACTAGGATATTGCCTATTGTTGTAAATTCATAACTTAATAGATTATTGCCAATTATTCCGGATACCCATCTTAAAAATAGTAGGCCTATTGATAGTATAACTAGCTCTGATTGTAGGGATTTTTTAACTAACACTCCATTAACGGGCCGGTTATAATCTACGAGTAACTCTTGGTAGGTTTGGTAGATGTCCAGATGCTCGGGATAATCGTTGTTAAACCTGATGGTGTCTTTGGTCCACTGATACTCTGCTTCCAACTCCCTTAATATTTTTGTTGTTATCGGGAGGGCAAATATGTTCCGTGTGCTAGACGATTCCTGCCAGAGCATGGACAATAAATTCAGCATTCCTTCTTCAATCAGCTGCCTATCTTGCATTGAGGCTTCTGCGGAATAGTGAATAAGTTTGCTGATTACCACTTCATCCGACATTTCTTCATCAAGCCTGATGAACTGCTCGGCGAACTCTCGCAGATCCTCAATCGGTGTGTCACTAATTAGTAAGGGGAAGTGAGAGCTAGTAGATTCTAAGGGTTCGCTTTTTTCTGTATCACTTTGCTCTTCCGTGTTTTTAACGGCTTTTACTTCGATAAAAAAGGATTCGCCTTCATCTGAAGTATGTTGAAACGATATATATTCCTCATCGTCATGCCCCCTCAAATCGTATTCAAAATTGTCCAATGCATATTCATAGGCATTGCGTAATTCTTGAAAGGCTTGCGGTTCGGTTGCCTGATCAATAGTTTTTAAGAGGCGCGCATAGGCACGCTTGATCGCCTTTTTATCCTGCGGCAACTCCGTGAAGCCCAATGGTTCATAGGGCCAGCCAAGCTCTTGATTATTGGACATAGCCGGCCTCGAATGCTGATAGGTTTTTGCTGATTTGCTCTCGTGCGGCTTCGATATCTGATGAGTTCTGCTTTTCTAGCAGAGCATCAAAAGTCGCGAGCATTTGCATAAGGTTTTGACGATCATCGTGATTAGCCATGGTGTAACACTGCTCGATACGAGCACGTAAACGCTGGTTTTCGGCTTCATCTTTAGGGTGAACTTTATATTGTGAGAGCTCTTTTAAGCGGCTATTGATTTCTTTTTGAGAAATTTCACCAGCAAGTGTTTTGATGAGCAGGTTCTTTTTCTTACCCGTTGAAAGGACTGTAGTATCAACTTCCAACAACCCCGAAACATCATAACTGAAGCGCACGGCTACATCTTCACGTTCTTTTTTGTTGTAGGGTATTGGTACATCGATTTCACCAAGATAGAGGTTCGAATCAATCAGGGGGGCCTCACCTTGATAAACGTTAATTGTTACTTCCTTTTGTCCCGGTACCATGGCAGTGAAAATGTGCTCGCGTGATATGGGGACAACGCTGTTACGCTCGATGATTGGTTGGAAGTAGCCACCCTTAATAATACCGCCGATTTCCTGTGCAATTTCAGTTCCTAAGGTAAAGGCACTGACATCGGTCATGACGACATCATCCAAAGCGCTGTTTTTGCTAACAAGCCCGGCTTGCACTGCAGCGCCCATGACAACGACTTGGTCGGGGTCCAATGTGGCTTCAGGAAATTTTCGCAGGATTTTTGTGACCCACGAGCGAACGAGCGGCATGCGTGTTGCGCCGCCAACCAGCACAACACGATCCAAGTCATCTGGTGACAATTTGGCATCATACATGACGCGATCGAGTGGGGCGCGAAGACGACGTTTAAGATGAGCTGTAAGTTCCTCCAGCTTCTCACGGGTCAACACATAATCAATTCGTAATGGTGGGCTATCCAGTTGCAGATGAACTTCGTGCTTTTGGCTTAGTGCCAGTTTTGCTTGTTCGGCAAGGTGTTGTAACTGGGGGTAGCTTGCAGCCTGCTCTGGCAAGAGGTCTGTTGTTTTTGTCACTTCTTCGATGAGGTGGTCAGCAATAGCTTTGGTGAAATCCTCGCCGCCTAAATAGGCATCCCCTGCAGTGGCTTTCACTTCCATGACGCCATCAAAAACTTCGAGAATGGAAACATCAAATGTGCCACCGCCCAAGTCGAAGACAAGAAAAGTGCTTTCTTCATCTTTATCTTGCAAGCCATAGGCAAGGGCAGCTGCTGTGGGCTCGTTAATAAGTCGCGAGACTTTTAAATCAGCCATGGCAGCGGCAGTTTTAACCGCCTTTCGTTGCATCTCGTTGAAATATGCTGGCACGGATATAACAGCATCGGTGACTTTGCCATTCAATTGTGCTTCTGCATTTTCTTTGAGAGTACGCAGTAGCAAAGCCGAAAGATCAACAGCGTTGTATTCCTTTTTTCCAAGCTTATAGGTTTTATCCGCTCCCATTGTTCGCTTGAAGAGTGCCGCTGTTTCCTGGGGGTGAGAAACCAGACGGGCTTTTGCAGTTTCACCGATAAGTAAAACTTTACCATCAAAACTCACTACAGAGGGGGTTAAAAATGAATTTAGATCATTTTTAATTAAAACAGGACCTTCCTCAGTGTAATAAGATACAAGTGAATTAGTTGTTCCAAGGTCTATAGCTATATGTGTCATACTTATTTTACAAATTTTTGTTTCGAGTATTAATAGTATATAAGTATTATTGGCAATTTTGGTATTACATTTGTAATTTATCTGTGAAGTGTGTGTGTCATTATTTGGAGTTTGAACAGGAACGTATTGAAACAATTCAGAAAATTGAAGAATTATACGGCTGTTTTGATGTGGTTTGAGCAATGAAAAAGAATAAAGAGATCAATTTCGCTCTTGGATTAAGAGTTAATCAACTAGGTGTTATGACCGGTATTTTATAAGGGGGCCGACGAGAACGGATAACACGAGGAGGCCACTCAGAACCCATTACTCGCCGGCCAACCCCACGGAATTCAGGAAATGCGGCGGACCTGAGTGCTCCGTAGGGTATTTACTCTAGAGTTGCTTGCCCGGGTAGCTACCAAACGCTTTATTCGAGCAAAACGACTGCTTGAATTCGTCAAACTCACGTCATATGTGATGTGAACTTGCAACACCATCGCAATATTTTTTGGCTTAGTAAAGCTTGGAAGGAAAACACGATGTTGATTTGCGCCGGATTCAAGAGCTATGCACAACAAATGCGAATACAATCAGTTATTACACAGATTTTTTCACAGGCTATTTTTAACAATTCATCTTGGTTTCTTAAGTATTAATCCAAAATTACCTAATTACTAACGATTGTTAACCATGTTTATTATAGGGGCAAAGACTCACAGCGTTCTGTGCTTCTAGTAAAGCTGATTGCTTTTCACATAGATTTTGTAGGCAAACAGCGCTTAGTTGGAGTGAACGGCTTGGAGCTGAAGCTACTCTCCCAAAAACTGCTTTACAGTACCGAGGAAGTTTGCAACCGAAATTGGTTTGGAAATGTATGCTTCGCAGCCACCTTGGCGGATACGCTCTTCATCCCCTTTCATAGCAAAGGCGGTAACAGCAATAACAGGTATACTTTTTAGAGCGTCATCCTCCTTTATCCACTTGGTGACTTCTAATCCCGAGACTTCTGGAAGCTGAATATCCATTAGTATCAAATCGGGATGATGCAATCGAACGAGCTCAAGTGCTTCCATTCCATTATTGGAACGTAAGGTTGCATAGCCATGGGCCTCCAACAAATCGTTGAAAAGCTTCATGTTGAGTTCATTATCTTCAACAATCAGCACAGTTTTTGCCATAATCGATCACTTTGTATATCAAGAAGCACCAATAGTAGTGCAGGAACTAAACGCTTGCCATGCCTATTCACCCGTCAGAAAGCCGACAAAATCCGCATGCAAGCATTTACAGTTAATCAAGATTCGTTTCAGAAAGGCAAATACGACATGAGTAGCGGAAACCATACTTCACTTTCTCTTGATTCTGCACAAGAAATTGCAATAGGTGCTTTATCTTTTATTGCAAAAGAGCCGGAAACACTGGGGCGTTTTCTTTCGCTGGCCGGAATTGGCCCTGCTCAAATTCGCGAAGCTGCCATGGAGCCCGGCTTTTTAATGGGTGTTTTGGAGTTCCTTTTACAAGACGAGCAGTTGCTGTTGGCCTACACACAAGAAGCAGCTATTCGCCCTACCATGATTGCTGCTGCAAGGCTGGTGATCTCTGGAGATACATTCGAGGTTTAATAGGGTAAATATGAGATTCTATTCGTTGCAGCTAGATAGTGACTGCAGTGCTTCCACCTTAGAGACAAGATGCCCCTAGTCATACGCCGTTAATCAACCTAAACTAGAGTGCGTAGTTAAGCTTCAAAGATATGGGCCAACACCCCCAAAACGTAAACTAGGATTTCGTTACATACACTAAAGCTAAGAACGAACAATGAACACCCAAAGTACCACAACCCATACAAACGAAAATGAGGGCAGTGCCACTTTGGCATTATGCCGTGATTGTGGTGCTCGTTTTTCTGGTACAAAGAAGCGCTGCCCAAAGTGTGGTAGCCCTCGGCTGTTATCTCACCCAGAATTAGACCTGCTACAAATTGCGCATATTGATTGTGATGCTTTTTTTGCTGCGGTGGAAAAGCGCGATAACCCTGAGCTTATCGACAAACCTGTTATCGTGGGAGGTGGCAAACGCGGTGTAGTGTCAACCTGTTGTTACATTGCAAGGCTATATGGCGTGCGTTCTGCCATGCCCATGTTTCAAGCAATGAAGGCTTGCCCGCATGCTGTAGTTATACCCGGCCGTATGCATGAATACGTGAAAGTTGGCCGTCAAATACAAGATGAAATGCGCACACTAACCCCCCTTGTTGAGCCGCTTTCCATAGATGAGGCCTTTCTAGATCTAACCGGCACCGAAAAACTTCACCATGCAACACCGGCTGAAGTGCTGGCTGATTTTGTCAAACGCATGGAGGCCGAGGTGGGCATTACCATGTCGGTGGGCCTTGCTCCGAACAAGTTTCTTGCCAAAATCGCGTCAGACCTTGATAAACCCAAGGGTTTTTCTGTTATCGGCAAACAAGAAGCCAAAGAGTTCCTCGCAACGCAGCCCACTTCAATCATCTGGGGTGTTGGCAAAGTCATGCAAAAGAAACTTGCCACTAATGGTATTCGCACTGTTGGTGAGTTGCAAAAGGCGGACCCGAGTGAGCTTGCCAAGCGCTATGGTGTGATGGGGGTACGGCTTGCAAAATTGTGCCAAGGGGAAGATGAACGTAACGTTATCGCGCGTCAAAAGGCCAAATCCATTAGTAATGAAACCACTTTCAGCAGTGATATTACCAAGTATGACGAGTTGCGACATATCCTTTGGGCGTTAGCCCGTAAAGTTTCTGACCGTGCAAAAAAGGCAGAGCTTGCCGGCTCCGGTATAACGCTAAAACTGAAAACCGCTGAATTTAAGAGCTTAACCCGCTCGCGCCACTTGGCTGATCCTACCCAGTTAACCGACGTCATCTTTCGTCATGCCAACGAGCTTCTTAAAAATGAAATGCCGCATGAACGTCACTATCGTTTGATTGGTGTTGCCCTGAACAATCTGACAACAGCCGAACAGGCTGATCCAACCGACTTGGTTGATGCTGATGCCGAAAAACGCGCTCAAGCGGAACGAGCCATGGATAGCTTACGTAATCGCTTTGGCAGCGATAGCATAGCACCAGGTGTTGCCCTCAAAGCGCCCAGATATTTAAAAAGCAGATAATTTTCAAGGATATTCAGGAATGACAGATCTACAATGGCTTATTGAGCGTCCGATATCGCATCGTGGTTATCATAATCGCGCTAATGGCATAATTGAAAACTCGCTCTCAGCCATCCAGTGCGCCGTTGAAAAGCACTATGCAATTGAAGTTGATTTACAAATGACCAACGATCATCAAGCTGTCGTATTTCATGACGACAATCTTGATAGGTTAACCAATGAATCCGGTATGGTCATGAGCCATCCCCGCCATGAGCTCCTGCAGATCCCCCTAAAAGAGACAACAGATAGAATCTGGTCGCTTGAAAATCTTCTTGAGGAAGTCAATGGCAAACAAACGTTGGTTGTCGAGTTGAAATCGCTTAATCGTACTGACCGCCAAATAGCATACCTCACTCAAGTTGCTAAAATTATTAGCACTTACAAAGGTCCGCTCGCCGTGAAGTCTTTTGACCCTCACATGTTGCGTGCAATGGCGCACCTGGCACCTAATATTCCTCGTGGTATACTTTCCATGTCACGTCCGGGCGAAGAAGAGCGTACAAGGTTAGGCCCGATATTGAGCAAATTGATGCCAAGCCTTTTACATATGCTGGGCACAAAGCCTCAGTTTATTTCCTATGGTGTGGATGATTTACCAGCAGTTGTGCCATCCCTGCTAAAAAGGTTCTTTAAAATGCCCCTCATGACATGGACAGTAAGAACTTCGCAGCAACGCCAAATCGCCGACCAGTATGCCGATCAGATGATTTTTGAAGGCTTTGACCCTGACCAGACGAAAACTAACTAAAAGCTACCCGTTGTAACCTCATGGAAGTACAGATGTCGTCATCAATGCAGCTCAGGACCATCGCAACTATTGCTGATGTGCCGCAAAGCAAATGGAATGCACTGCTTGATACTTGTGCCACAACTGAGCGCTACGAAAACCCTTTTATCTGCCATCAGTTTCTGGCCTGCTTGGAGGAAAGCAAATGTGTTGCACCACAAGAAGGCTGGATGCCAATTCATTTGTTATTACAGCAAGGAGAGCAACTTTTAGCCGCTGCCCCTACTTATGTGAAAGGGCACTCTCAGGGCGAGTATGTTTTTGATCACGCTTGGGCTGATGCCTATCACCGTGCCGGTGGCGAATATTACCCAAAGTTGCTTTGCGCAGTCCCATTTTCACCGGTATCAGGGTCCCGTTTACTCACCAATCAATCCCAAAACTCACATTATTATCGCGCTAAACTTGCCAATGGATTGAAGCAGTTATGCCACCAAGGCCCTTTTTCATCTGTTCATGTCAATTTTTTGCCACAAGATGAAGCTGTTAATTTACAAGAGCAAGGCTTTTTGTTGCGCACTTCTAGTCAGTTTCATTGGCATAATAACAACTACAAGAGTTTCGAGGAATTTCAGGCAAACCTTGCTTCCAGAAAACGTAAAGCTATTAAGAAGGAACGTCAAACAGCTTTGTCAAAGGGGTTGCAGGTTGAGTGGGTCTCAGGGGCTGATATCACCGAGGCGCATTTGGATGCTTTCTTTGAGTTTTACATGAACACGTCTGATCGAAAATGGGGTGCACCTTATCTAAATCGCACATTCTTTTCTCTCCTAACACAATCTATGAAAGAGCACTTGCTGTTCATCTTTGCCAAACGTGGCAACACATATATTGCCGGGGCACTGAACCTGATTGGCCGTGATACCCTGTTCGGTCGTAATTGGGGGTGTATTGAACACCACCCATGTCTCCACTTCGAGCTTTGCTATTACCAAGCGATCGAATATGCTATTGTTCACAAACTGGCTGTCGTTGAAGCCGGAGCACAAGGCGAGCATAAACTTTCTCGAGGTTACCTGCCACAAACCACATATTCGGCACATTACTTGAAGCATCAAGGCTTGAAACAAGCAGTTGATAACTATTTACAACATGAACGAGCCGCAATCAGTGACGACCAAGAACTATTAAGAAATTATAGCCCGTTTCGCCGTATTGGTCACGACTTATAAGATCTATCTCATGTAACTAAAGGAAATACCATGACAAATGTTGAATATGATTCACAGAACATCTTTGCAAAAATACTGCGTGGAGAGCTGCCATGTGAAAAAATTTACGAAGACGAAAATGCGATTGCCATTATGGACATTATGCCTCGCGCCGATGGCCATTTACTGGTCATACCCAAAACACCCTCCAGAAATCTTTTGGATATTGATGATCAATCCTTATGCAATGTGATGTTGGTCGTACGTAAGCTCGCCATCGCTGTAAAAACAGCATTTAACGCGGACGGTGTTACAATGCAGCAATTCTCCGAGGCAGCTGGTGGGCAAGTGGTATTTCATACCCACTTTCACGTTATCCCGCGTATGGATGGTATTGCACTCAGACCGCATACCGGTGAAATGGCTGATTCTGAGCTTCTCAAGCAGCAAGCTGCAAAAATTAAGGCTGCTTTGGTTCACTAAAAAAGGTAGCCTTGGCTTTAATGGTGGTCTAAGGCCAAGGCTACAAGTGATCGGAGAATATAGTGCACACAACCGGGCGCTTGCTTTCAATTAAAAAAACTAAAGCGCCTCACTCTCCGACGAAACTTCAGGGTCGAAGGTAATAATATCACCTGGCTGGCAATCTAGAGCCCTACAAAGCGCTTCAAGTGTACTAAATCGCACTGCCTTCGCCTTTCCAGTTTTTAAAACAGAGAGGTTTTGGGGTGTGATGCCGACTTCGCTTGCCAAATGGTTTAAAGATACTTTTCTTAGCGCCATCATTACGTCAAGGCGTATAATAATCACTGGCGCTCTCCCTAAATAACCTGATCAATTTCTTCTTGCATTTCAGAGGCTGCTTCCATAACACGTGCAATTACCGCAACAGCAACTGCACCGATGACAACAGAAACATTTATCTCAAGATCAGCCAATAGCCAAACATGTGGAATTTTTATCAATTCATCCGTGGAGGATAATATGTTTTGCCTTTCAATACCTTCGGCAAGGTTCGTAAACCACTCGATCACAACTGATGTCAGCATTGCATAGCCAATAAACCGAAGACGCCTGCTATTTTTGACAGTAAAAATAGCTTTCTTTTGGAAACTCGAAAAGAGCCGGTCAACCTGAAAACAAACAAAAATCCATAGCGCCAGCATAATGAAATACATGGTCAAAATAATTATTTCCGTGTATTGAATACTGGCTTCTTGATTTGTCTTCATTATTTCGCTGGTCAAGAGCTGTAACTCTGCAAGCAATACAGGGTCCTCTGGACCAAAGGTATCGCTTAAATATATATCAGGCCCAATTACCACAAAAAGTGTAAACAGTATTGATAGGTAAATAGCAGCTCGCGCCCACCTTGAGTACTTTGCTATATCCTGTTCAATTCGTGTCATCATATGCCTCAGAATATTGACCCTTTCGAGATTAATTAATAACAGCTAATTTATTGTTTATCAATAATTTGTTGCCGTTATTAACTAATTTCCTTGAGTGGCTGAAATGGAGGTTCGGGTTCTCAAATAGTCTTAAAGGGTTGTTTTTTAAAACTTTTATACTCTTTTGATTCAGGTCAAGTCAATCGTGATTATTATACACCCTGTTGCATTGCAACGTTCAAGTTATGTGTATATTGTATTGTGAATTGTTATTCTAGGGTAAGTTGATGCCTCATAAATATTTCATATTAGATGTTTTTGCAAATAAGTACTTTGCGGGCAACCCTCTCGCCGTTGTGTTGGATTGTGATGATCTTAGCAACGACCAAATGCAGAAAATTACTCATGAATTCAACCTTTCTGAAACAGTATTTGTCTGCACGCCACAAAACCCTTCGCACACAGCTTCACTTCGCATTTTTACGCCTTTTGAAGAACTCGACTTTGCCGGACACCCAACAGTAGGGGCCGCCGCACTCATTGCCAAACAGCAAGCTCAAAACTGGCCTACAATTGCCATGTTAACACTGGAAGAAAAAATTGGCCTCATACGTTGTGCTGTAACCATTTCAAAAGATTCTGAAATAACGTCAGAATTCGATATTCCGGCACTTCCTTATCCGGCTCACTCGTTTGGTAGCAATCAGGATATAGCCAATGCACTTGGCCTGGAACCGGAAGACATTACTTTCGAAAATCACCAACCGCGTTCATTTAGTGCAGGTTTACCGTTTGTTTTTGTTCCTGTACGCAATGCTGCCATTCTGAATAAAATTATTCCCAATATAACGCAGTGGGAGCAAGCATTCGGGGCTTGCACTCACAACAATGCGTTCATTTATACCCGTGAAACTCTTCATTCTGAGTGCCACTTTCAAGCACGTATGCTTTATAAGGGTGACCAGATACGTGAAGATGCCGCAACTGGGTCTGCAGCCGCTGCATTCTCAGCCATGATAAATGAATTCGACCGCCCCTTAGATGGTGCGCATCATTACAAAGTTGAGCAGGGTATTGCCATGCAACGTCCAGCGATTATCTCGCTAGAGATTGATGTTGAGAGCAACCAACTTAAAAAGGTGCGTATAGGTGGTAACTCGGTTGTACTTGCAAGTGGAGAGCTGGCTGTTTAACAACAGATAAACGCTCAATATTCGATTGAGAAAGGCCAAATATAACGTGGTGATGAGAGCAAAATAGCTCCATGGCTGCCAAGCTAAACGCCCCATATCATTTTTAAAACAAAAGTTCAGGTGGTAACCATCTTGCACTACCGCCAATTTTCAGATATCAAAATTTTACGAATGCTAAAAGGCATAGAAACTAATCAGTGCGCTGAAACAAATGCGCCAAAGGCTAACGACAAAGAGTAACAGTTATTATGATCGCCATTAGCGAAAATCTGTTTTCTCAAATTTCCTATGTGCGTCGTTGCGCCCTTTTTCTGCTAAGCACTCTCCTACTACTTAGATGCCCCTAGGCGTCGACAGCCCCGTATCTGGGCGGACCTCTGGGGGAAGTGAAACGCAAGAACCTTAAAAAGTAGTAGCCCCTCAGAAAAGAAAGCATACCTGAGGGCCTGAATCCTAAGGAAATATACATGACTTCTGCTGAGAAAGACCAAGTGGTCATCTTTGACACCACATTGCGTGACGGAGAGCAATCTCCTGGTGCTTCCATGACTTTGGAAGAAAAGCTGCAAGTCGCTGAAATTCTCGATACCATGGGCGTCAACGTTATTGAGGCTGGTTTTCCCATTGCCTCTAACGGTGATTTTGAAGCCGTTTGTGAAATTGCCAAGCGCAGCGATAAGTCAATAATTGCCGGTCTCGCCCGCGCTATTCCAGCCGATATTGACCGTGCAGGTGAGGCAATCCGCCATGCAAAACAAGGTCGTATCCATACCTTTGTTTCTACTTCACCTATTCATTTGCAATACCAGATGAAAAAGAACGAAGAAGAAGTACTGGAAATTATCAGCAAAACAGTTAGTCAAGCCCGCAATTTGATTGATGATATCGAATGGTCGGCCATGGACGCCACCCGCACCCCGATTGAGTATTTGTGCCGTTGTGTTGAGGCGGCTATTGCTGCTGGGGCAACCACTATTAACCTACCCGATACTGTTGGTTATGCTGTACCCTCAGAGTATCAGGAGATGTTCGAGCAAATCATTGCGCGCGTTCCCAATGCTGACAAGGCCGTTTTCTCTGCTCACTGTCACGACGATTTGGGTTTGGCTGTTGCCAATTCCATAGCAGCTGTTGCGGGGGGGGCACGTCAAGTTGAATGTACCATTAATGGCTTGGGCGAACGCGCCGGTAACGCTGCACTGGAAGAAGTGGTTATGGCCATGCGTACCCGTTCCGATGTGTTGCCATACACTTGCAGCGTAGAGCCAATCTACATGACACGCGCTTCAAAGTTGGTGTCGGCGGTATCTTCCTTCCCTGTTCAATACAACAAAGCTATCGTGGGCAAAAATGCCTTTGCACACGAAAGTGGTATTCATCAGGACGGCATGCTGAAAAATGCCGAAACCTATGAAATTATGCGCCCTGAAGATGTTGGGGTTAAGGCAACTTCGCTGGTTATGGGCAAGCACTCTGGCCGCCATGCTTTCAAAGATAAACTCACCGAGTTGGGTTACGAACTGGGTGATAACGCCTTGCAAGAGGCTTTCCGTCGCTTCAAGGAATTGGCCGACCGCAAAAAGAACGTCTACGATGAAGACATTGAAGCTTTGGTAGAAGATGAAATCGCCATCCAGGGCGAGAACGTCAAAGTTATCGCACTAACAGTGATTGCCGGTACAGGCGGTCCACAAAAAGCTATTTTAACCATGGATGTAGATGGCAAGCATGAAACCCGCGAGGCCAATGGCGACGGGCCGGTAGATGCTACCTTCAATGCGATTAAAGCCATCTGGCCACACGAGGCGACTTTACAACTGTATCAGGTGAATGCAGTGACCGAAGGAACCGATGCGCAGGCTGAAGTTTCTGTGCGTCTTGAAGAAGGTGACAAAATCGCCACCGGTAAAGGGGCCGACACTGATACGCTTGTTGCATCGGCCCGCGCTTATGTTGCTGCATTGAACAAGTTGAAAATCCGCAATGAGCGTAAAGTTAATGTGGAAGATTCGGTTGTTGGTTAAGTTCTGAAATCGAAAGCCCCTCTTGTTGCGAGAGGGGCTTTTGCACATTTCGTTACCACATGGTTTTCTCGGCCCGTTCCAGCCATCCCCGATCATAACTATCACCATCAAATTGGCCGCTTGTTGCTTCTTTCAACATCTGGCCGGCCGTGGGAAGGCTTTTGGCAGTTTCCTTTTGTGCCTCGCTCCATAATTCTGCGCGCATAATTGCCCGCGCACATTGGAAAAACACCCGCTCGATATCTATCACCAATACAGAGCGCGGTAATTTACCTTCATACTGGTATTTTTCGCATAGATTCGGGTCTACGCTAATTATCGCACGGCCAATAACACGTATGACACTCCCACTACCTTTGATTAGGAACATTAGGGAGAGCCTCGGGTCCTCAATAAGATTACGTAGTGTGTCGATACGATTATTACCGCGACGGTCGGGTAAGTGAAGTTGCCGCGAATTGATGCAATACACCACCTGGCCTTTGTCACCGCGTGGACTACAATCAACGCCCCTCGCACCAACACTGGCCAATGCTACAAAAGAAGATGCCTCAATCATCTGTCGGTAGCTTGGCGTTAAATAATCAATTTCCTTATCTTTTGATGCAGCTGCAATATCGTCAAATCGACCATAAATTTCTTCTAGTTGTTCAATCGTTTCTATTCGATCCATAAGTCCTCTCACCAAAACAAATAAAAGCCCGCTATCGATTACGAACTATGTCGATAAATTAGAAATGTAATATCTAAATGTCTGATTGTAATTATCTGCAGATTATTCTTCGTCATTATATGATTGACAACAATAATCACGCTTTGAAGGAGCGTCTTTTCTACTCGGTTTTTTATTGTAGTGCAGCTGAGGTATTTTAGAAAATTATGGATACGTATCTTGGCTAGGAATTATTTTGGGGTAGGGGCGTAGCCAGTTCGATAAATTTAGCAAATCAACATGGGTAGGTAAAACCAACAAAAAAAGGGGCGCGAGGCCCCTTAAATGCGTGTTGTAAGAAGCTTACTTAATTTTAGCTTCTTTGAACTCAACATGCTTCTTAACGACTGGGTCGTATTTACGCTTAACCATTTTTTCAGTCATGGTGCGTGAGTTCTTTTTTGTCACGTAGAAAAAGCCTGTGTCCGCTGTGGACTTCAGCTTGATTTTAATTGTTGTCGCCTTGGCCATGGCAAAGGATCCTGTTGGTTGTCGGCACTCATGGCCGGATTGTTAAACCGCTCAAGAGACTCAGTGGGCTGTTATTTTCCCGCTGGCTGAGCTGGTCTTTTTTACAAAATTCAGCGCGCACACTACTCAACGTGGGCTTAAAGTCAAGATCTGCTTGTGAAACAGGCTTTGTTGCGGCTGACTTTTTTACAAATAACAGCATTTAAAGTTCAGTTAACCCTAGTGCGTGCTGAAATCGTGTTTATATCAGCTCTCTTATAAACTCATCTTGCCAATGATAAAAGGGGACAGGAGTTTGTGGCTCAAGGCTTGGGTCTGTTTTCAAACGCTCAATCAACTCATGTAGAATAACTTTGGTTATGGGCGGCAAGTCAAGCTCGAGTGCCTGTTGCAAGCTTGGCCATTGAAGTTCCTCAAGCTCTCCAGAGGGGCCGGTGCCCTGGGCCAATTGATCGCAAATACTGCTCTCCCATACTGCGAAAAAACGGGTGTCAAAACACCTAGGTTGGCCAGGCGGCGTAATGGCTCGGGCAATGAAGCTGATTGGCTCAAGGGAAATAGCGATGTTGCGATCTGCAAATGCTTTAAGCTCGGGTTGGTTTAGCTCCAGATTTTCGCCTGCGGTCTTCTCGCCAATAAAGATACCCGCTTCTTCGTAGGTTTCTCTAATCGCGGCGACGGCCAAGGCATTTAACTGTGCAGCACTTCTATCCGGCGCATGCTTGGCAAGGCGCTGGCGCAATTCTTGGGCGTAATGTTTATGGATACAGGTTTGACTGTCGCTGTCGTCAACGCGTCCACCTGGGAATACAAATTTTCCTGGCATAAAGCGGTGACGCATATGGCGCTTGCCCATTAATACACGAATGGTGCCTTGTTCATCTTCCTTTAGAATCAAAAGTGTCGCGGCATCAACCGGGGTTAGCTCTGGTGCGTCCGGTTTGGCTTCATTGCGTGCAAAGTGGGTAAGTTCTTCTGTGAAACTGGAAAAGGTCATGGTTATTCTTGGGGTTGAATGGGCATGTATTTTGAGCAAATAGAATTATGATGGCGTTTGCTTGTCTTTTAATGCTGCAAAGCCATGCATACGCAGAGCCCATTGTAAGCCGACCATAGCGCCTTTTAGAGGGCGCAGTAGGGAAAGGCTTAACAGAATGGTTAAGGGAAGCCACAGGGCCATGTGGAGCCATATAGGCGGCATATAGGTGAATTCTAACCACATGGCGAGTGCGACAACGATATGGCCGACAATAAAAATGGTGAAGTAGGGCGGTGCGTCGTCGGCGCGATGGTGATGCAGCACTTGTTGGCAGTTCGGGCAGCTATCTGCCACTCGTAAATAACCGTTGAACAGCGGAGCCTGACCACAGGCGGGGCACTTCATCAGCGCCCCTTTAATTAAGGCTGGCGTAACCGGACGATCCGTTTCCTCTCCCGTGTTCTGGTGGCCATTTTGTGCCATCGCCTTGGAGAGAGATTGCTGGGTCGTCCTATTATTACGCATGCCTTAGTATCTCCTCGGTGCCTTTTGTTTCTTCAGGTTTTTGTAGGGCTTGCCTTGGCTGCGACCGCGGGCACGGCCGGCTGGGCTTCGCCTTTTCAAATTACCCTTCAAGTCTTTACGAACTTGCCCATCACTGAGCATTTCAAAACGCAGGGCACCGGCAAACGGAGCTGCTTCAACAAGTTTCACTTCAACCTGATCACCTAGCTGGAATGTTTCGCCAGACTGGCGCGCCACAAGCGCGTGGGCCGTTTCCACGTACTCATAGTAGTCCACACCAATGGTTGAGGCGGGGACAAAACCATCCGCACCACTTTCATTGAGGCGCACAAACAAACCGGCTTTGGTGACACCGGCTACTCTGCCGTTAAAGGTAGCGCCGAGTTTGTCACAGAGCCACTGGGCAATTAGTCGATCTATTGTTTCGCGCTCGGCCAGCATGGCACGGCGCTCGGCAGCCGAAATTTCACCGCCTATGGCATCCAGTTTATCTTCAAAGCTCTCAGGCAGGCCATCCCTGCCAAATCCTAGTGCGCGGATTAATGAGCGGTGGATGAGCAAATCGGCATAGCGGCGAATGGGGGAGGTGAAGTGCGCGTAACGGCGCAAGTTCAAGCCGAAGTGGCCGATGTTTTGCGGGGTATACTCTGCTTGTGCTTGCGAGCGTAGTACGACCTCGTTGACCAGCTGGGCGCTTGGGGTGCCCTCGACTTTAGCCAGAATGTGATTGAAGTTGGAAGCCCGTAAGCCCCCGGCTGTTGGCACTTTGATGGAGAGCGTGGAGAGGAAATCACGCAACGAGGCAAGCTTTTCCGGGGTGGAGGCATCGTGCACACGGTAGAGCACCGGCGCTTTTTTGGCTTCCAATTGCTCGGCTGCACAAACGTTGGCCTGAATCATACACTCTTCGATGAGTTTATGGGCATCCAGCCGCTCGGGCACAAAGACATGGTCAACGGTGCCGTCTTGTTTTAACTTGAGTTTGCGCTCGGCGATATCGAGTTCGAGCGGCGCGCGTTTGTCGCGGCCTTTCTTCAAGATGTCGTAGGCTTGCCACAAGGGCTTGAGAACGGGCTCCAGCAGCATCTCAGTTTTTTCATCAAGCACGCCTTCAATGGCTTTTTGGGCCTGTTGATAGGAGAGCTTGGCGGCAGAGCGCATGACAATGCGGTGGAAGCTGTGCGAGAGTTTTTTGCCTTCCGCACTGAATTTCATGGCGACTGCCAGTGCCGGGCGGTCTTCTTTTTCGCGCAAAGAGCAAAGATTGTTGGAGATTGCTTCGGGCAACATGGGCACAACCCGATCGGGGAAATAGACCGAGTTGCCGCGCTTTTGCGCTTCTCTATCCATTGCCGAGCTAGGGTGCACATAAGCGGCCACATCGGCAATGGCTACATAAACAATTGTCCCGTCGGGGTTATCCTCTGCGGTATCTGCTTGTGCATACACTGCGTCGTCGTGGTCTTTAGCATCCGCCGGATCAATGGTGATTAGCGGCATGTCCCGCCAGTCCTCACGTTGATCCATTGTGAAGGGTTTGGCTGATTCAGCCTCTGCGATCACTTGATCCGGGAATTCACGGGGAATGTTATGGGCGTGCAAGGCAATTTCGGTAACAGCCTTTTCCGAGCCCATGGCGCCAATGCGCTTTTTCACATGGGCGCGCGGGTAGCGGTGGCGACCTTTGGTCACCACTTCTACAGTCACCAAATCGCCGTCCTGCGCGTCCTCAAGGTATCTTGGATCGACATCAAGTTCGTTTTGCTTACGGTCAACGGGTAGGAGGCGAGCTTGTTTGCTTACCGGATCAATACTGAGAACGCCCAGTAAGTCGGCAGGAGCACGCTCTAGTTTGCGCATTATTCGCACGCAATGTTTGGCAGCGCCTTGCGGGTCGGTTGATGACAGCTTGACCAGAACACGGTCTCCGACACCGGCCTTGTGCATTGACGCGCCGCGTTTGTCTTGCAAAACAAGTAGACGCGGCTCACTGCCTGCTGCTCCATCCCAGTTTAATGGAAACGCAATGAGATCGCCCTGCGCATCACGTTCTTTAATGCTGGCTACAAATACTGGCGGTAAGGCACCGGGGCGAAGTAATTTTTTTTGCTTTTTTTCGATATGACCGTCTGCGGTCAGATCTTTAATAATTCTTTTTAGTTCAATACGGGCTGCGCCAGCAATTTTAAAGTGGCGGGCGATTTCTCTTTTGCCGGCCTTTTCAGGGTGCTGGTTTATGAAGGCGAGGATATCCTCGCGACTGGGCATTTCTGCCGGTCCCTTGTGGCGTTTGATTGCCTGTTTTTTTCGACTCAAATTCGATATCCATTGCAGCCTTGGCTGCGTGTTTAGGCCCAGCCAACAATTCTTGCAGCCGGGCCTCGTTTCGCGATTAAAGCAGTTCGCTCAACTGGTTATGTTCGCAAAATGCTTTAACTGTTTGTTTTTGCGGTATTGAATAAGCCTTGGGAGGCTGCGCCAATACCCTCAACTTGCTGTTTCAACCTGCTTGGCGATGAGTTCAAAAGCCATTTCCTTGGTGACATCTTCTGGCTTGATGTCCTTTGGCAGTGAAATAAACTTTTTATCCCACTTGATTCGCAGACCCAAGCGGCCACTGTCGCGCAAGCTGACTTCTCCGCCATCGGTGTATTTGCCAAAGCTAGCCAACTCACCTTTGCTAGCTGTTTTAGCCTTACTGGTTGTTTTCGCTTTTGAAGCAGCTTTTTTCGTTGTCTTTTTGCCTTTGGACTTGGCGTTAATCAACTCAATTGCTTGCTCAAGGGTAACGGTTTCAACTGTGACGTCTTTAGGTAATGTGGCGTTGGTTTTATTCCACTTCACATAGGGGCCGTAACGGCCATTATAAACGCCAATCGGGCCGCCATCTGGGTGTTCACCCAATTCTTTAAGCGGTTTTGCTGCTGAACGGCCACCGCCTTTGGCGCGTTTTTCTGCCAGCAAGGTTACCGCGCGGTTGATACCAATGGAAAAGACCTCTTCCACATCTGGCAAATTGGCGTAGGTGCCATCGTGGAGCACGAACGGGCCAAAGCGTCCCAGTCCAGCGCTGATTTTTTTGCCGTCTTCCGGATGCATGCCCACTTCGCGCGGTAAGGAAAGTAGTTGTAATGCTTTTTCCAGATCAAGTTCGGCGGCTTGCCAGCCACGCGGCAGGGAAGAGCGTTTGGGTTTGGCTTCTTCGCCCAATTGCACATAGGGGCCAAAGCGGCCAATGCGCAATGAAACATCCAAGCCGGTTTCCGGATCGACACCTAGGATTTTGGGACCGTCACTTAGCGCGGCAGAATCGCCGTTGCCGTCCTGTACAATCTGGCGCGTGTAATCGCAGTGGGGTGGATTTTCGTTTGGCTCTTTGCCGTCCTTTTTGTTCTTATTGAAGTTGGAACAACCAACAAAAGCACCAAACCGACTGGTTTTGAGAGAGAGGCGACCGGTTTCACATTTCGGGCACTGGCGCGGGTCCGAGCCATCTTCTTTATCGGGGAAGACGTGGGCGCGAAGCAGCTCATTGAGCGCGTCGAGAACCTCGGTGTTGGAACGCTTAATAACCTCATCACAAATTTCGTGGAACGGGTTCCAAAAATCGCGTAGCACTGCCTTCCAATCCAGTTCGCCTGCTGAAATGCGGTCGAGCTGTTCTTCGAGCGCAGCGGTGAAATCATACTCGATATAACGGCTGAAGAAGCCTTCCAAAAAGGCTGTTACCAATCGCCCTTTATCTTGCGGGATCAGGCGTTTTTTATCAATGCTGACATAGCCGCGGTCGGAGAGTGTTTGCAACGTGGCCGCATAGGTGGAAGGGCGGCCAATGCTTAGCTCCTCCATCTTTTTCACCAATGTTGCTTCGGTAAAACGGGGAGGCGGCTCGGTAAAGTGCTGGTTGGCTTCAATGCCTTTGCGACCAAGTAGCTCACCGGTGCTCATGGCAGGCAGGCGGCGGCTTTCTTCGTCTTCCTCGTCATCGCGGCCCTCTTGATAGAGGGTCAGAAAGCCATCAAAGCGGGTGACCTGACCGTTGGCACGCAACACGGCTTTTTGACTGCCACTCACGGCATTAATGTCAGCAGTGGTACGCTCCATAACTGCGGAAGCCATTTGGCTGGCGATGGTGCGCTTCCAGATTAGTTCATAGAGACGGGCTGCGTCCTCATCGAGATAGGCCGCCATGTCTTTAGGATGACGGGATAAATCGGTGGGGCGAATCGCCTCGTGCGCTTCCTGGGCGTTTTTAGCCTTTGTCTGGTAGATACGCGGCTTTTCGGGCAAATAGTCGTTGCCATAGCGCGATGCAATCACTTTGCGGGCGCTTTGAATGGCTTCCGGAGCGATTTGCACGCCATCGGTACGCATATAGGTTATCAAACCGGTTGTTTCACCGCCGAGGCTAATGCCTTCATAGAGCTTTTGCGCAATTTGCATGGTGCGGGCTGCAGCAAAGCCGCATTTGCGCGATGCTTCCTGTTGTAGCGTCGAGGTGGTGAACGGTGCGTACGGGTTGCGTTTTGCCGGTTTTGATTCAACATTTGCGACAGTAAAGTCTGCGCTTTCAAGCATTTGCCTGATAGCTGTTGCCTGCTGTTCATTATTGATGTCTAGGCGGGCAATTTTCTTGCCTTCAAAAGCTGTTAGGCGGGCTTGAACCCCTTCTTTATTCGGGGTGAGTAGGTTTGCAAGAACAGACCAGTACTCCTGCGAGACGAAGCTTTCGATTTCCTGTTCGCGCTCACACACGAGGCGCAGGGCGACAGACTGAACGCGGCCAGCGGAACGGGAGCCGGGCAACTTGCGCCACAAGACGGGTGATAGGGTGAAGCCAACAAGGTAATCCAGCGCACGGCGGGCAAGATAGGCATCGACCAGTGGCACATCCAGCTGGCGCGGGTTTTTCATGGCTTCTAAAATAGCGGTTTTGGTGATGGCGTTAAACACCACCCGTTCGACCTTTTTGTCTTTAAGCAGCTTCTTTTTATTCAATACTTCCAAAACATGCCATGAAATGGCTTCCCCTTCGCGGTCGGGGTCAGTGGCCAGTATCAAAGTGTCGGCTTCCTTCACCGCGTTGGCAATGTCGGAGAGGCGTTTTTGTGACTTGGAATCGGTGGTCCAAGACATGGCAAAATCGTCATCGGGTACAACCGAGCCATCTTTAGGCGGCAAGTCGCGCACATGACCGTAGGAAGCGAGAACCTTATAATCTTTTCCTAGGTACTTATTGATCGTCTTGGCTTTCGCCGGTGATTCAACAATGACAACGTTCATTCAATAATCCAGAGCTCTTTCAGGCGCAGCGGCATGTTTTCGTCAGTTATGCTTTAAAGCATGTGAGTCGGTATTTGACCATCTTTGATCGACGCACGGCTGTCAAATGGCTTTTTCAACGGGTCAGGTCAAGAGTGCAATTGCCACAACCTGCTGTTTTTGACCCAACGGAAAGGGTTGTTGTTAGGTGAAAATGCAACTTTTAATATAAAATCAGTATTGCATCTCAATAAAGTTGTGCCTATCAAGTGTGTATAAAAAATGAAAATCGTTAATCAATAGAGTGCGAAATCAAGAGGCCCTTAAATGAATCAAACCTCGCCTATAGAGATAGAAGAAACCACAGCCACTAGTTATGACAGTAAAAGGGATGTTGCAGAATATTGCCAAAAAATATGTGGTGAGCTGAGTGTGCTGGCCCGCAATAATCAGTTACCATTTCTGTCTTACCTTCTTGAAATGGCAGAGAAAGAAGCTCGTGAGAATGCGCAGGGACGAGAGCAGCAAGTTATATTTAGTTCCTAATATTACGCTTAGTTAACTATATTGAAAAGTAAGGCAAAATGTTTCCTTTCAATGTTCTTTTTACCCATTTATTTAAAATTAAATTAAAATAGATTGGTAATGTATACATTGATTGGCATTTAGTTATTGCCTTGAGTTAAGTTAGATGCGAATTATTGTGAATAACTACTAAGAGTTGTGTTCTCTTACGTGAACTAGTGGCAATCGGTGTCATGAAACTAAGGAAATCCGGTTGCCACTTTGTTTTTGTATTACGCCTGCCAACTCAAGTTCGAGTAAAAATAGTTGTATTTCCTTAGGGGCCAAATCTAAATGATCAATTAGATCATCTTGATAAACTGGCGTCGTGCTAAGCGCAGTTTTTAGTAATTCCCGTTTGTCCTTAGCTATATTCTTTGGCTGGTTGCACTTTAAAGTTAATGACAGCTGGCTTGCAGCAAAATCAGAGCCCATGCCTTGTGATTTATGCTCAACTGTAATGTCACAGAATTTTTCCTGATTCATCGTTTGATGCATTTCTAGAGTGTCGATAATGTCTTGTGTTGTATTGACAAGCGTTGCACCACTTTGAATTAGCTTGTTTGCTCCAAGCGATCGCGGATCGAGCGGGGAACCGGGAATGGCAAAAACTTCGCGGTTTTGCTCTATTGCGAACCTAGCAGTGTGCAATGAGCCTGAGCGCGTTGCTGCTTCGATGACGACAACACCTCTACACATACCCGAAATAATGCGGTTACGACGTGGAAAGTCGTGCGTTCTTGGTTGCCAATTCCAGGGCATTTCAGTGAACAATGCTCCACCAGAACGATAAATGTTACGGGCAAGTTCTTCATTTTCCTGAGGATAAATTTGCTGAAGGCCGCCTGCGAGCACAGCCCACGTCGTTTTTGGTAGGCACGCCTTGTGTGCGGCGCTGTCGATGCCTCGTGCGAGACCCGATACAATGGTAAATCCAGCTTCGGACAGCTCGTTTGAGAGCTTCGCAGCGATTTTCTCTCCGGCAATGGAACAGTTTCGTGCGCCGACTATGGCGATTGTCTCGTGCTCTATGTGATTTTTAGTCTGGGTAGATGGTTGGACAACAGTTAGGAGGGGAGGAGGTGTGTCAATATGCTTCAGTTTTTTGGGATAGTTTTCCTCGCCTACAGCGATCAGCTTTCCACCTGCCTTTAGAATTTGCTGATATTCCGATTCTGCCAAGTGGCGCGGACATAAGTTGTAGCGCTTTTTTCCACCTTTTCGCGATAGCTCAGGCAGTGCAGAAATTGCAGCTTTGGCAGAGCCAAAATAATTTAATAGATCGCGGAAAGTGGAGGGGCCTATATTTTCGCTTCGGATGAGCTGAAGCCAGTCAAGGCGTTGTTCTTCATCAAGACTTGGCTTAGTGGCCATGGTGTTTGGTGGCATATTTCCCCCTTGTAGGCAAAGGGGAAATATGCGGGGTATTTACCCTTTTGAGCCGATTTTACCTTCTGTTCCTTTGACAAGCCGTGCGATGTTTTCGTGATGCTTGAGCCACAACAGCAGTGATAAGACAGCCATCATTTCAGCAGTTTGGTACTGGTTGAAAACCCACAGAATAAAAGGGGTAAGTAATGATGCCACGAGTGCAGACAGGGAGGAATAGCGGGTAATGAAGGCAACGCAGAGCCAAATTGCCATAAAAATGAGTGCCAGTTGCCAATATAGGCCCAGCAAAACGCCGATATAAGTGGCAACGCCCTTGCCACCTTTGAACTTAAGCCATAGTGGGAAAAGGTGCCCCAAAAAAGCACCAAGACCGGCGATGAGGCCTAAGACTTGCGCATTTTGCGGGTCCAGCTCTTTGGCAATTATAACAGCTACTGTGCCTTTGAGGACATCGCAGAGCAAAGTTATTACCGCTAGGCTTTTTTTGCCCGTGCGCAATACATTGGTGGTGCCAATGTTGCCCGAGCCGATATTGCGGATATCCCCTTGACCGGCAAGGCGGGTAATGATGAGCCCATAGGGAACAGACCCCATTAAATAACCAAATAGCATGGCCCCTATTAGAAGAGGGTAGAGGTTTGTCAGGCCCGAGATTTCGCCAAGCATCTTTTCTCCAGATCGTGTGCAAGCATGCGTTGCTTTAGCCTTGCTGGTCGTAAACCTTACCACCAACAATTGTTGTCAGAACTTTACCTGTCAGCAGCTCATCTTCAAAGGGGGTATTTTTTGAAAGCGATCTTATTTTCGACTTTTCGACAACCCAAGGCTTCTCGGGATCGAAAACGATAATATCTGCGGGGCTTTGTACGGCCAGTGTGCCCGCTTGCAATCCCAAACGTTTCGCTGGATTGTAAGTCATGGCGGCCAAAAGCGTCATCAATGGCAAGTCGTTAGAGTGTACTAGGCGCAAACCAGCCGCTAGCATGGTTTCCAAGCCTAAAGCACCATCGGCGGCACCGGCAAATGGGTGGCGCTTGGTTTCCACATCCTGCGGGTTATGATCGGACATGATGATATCAATGGTGCCGTCTTTTATCGCATTCACCATGGCATTGCGGTCGTCTTCATTGCGTAGTGGCGGCGACATTTTGTGGAAGGTACGATAGGGACCAATATCGTTTTCATTCAAGGTCAAGTGATTGATTGATATTCCGGCGGTGACATCCAGTCCGTCCCGTTTTGCCGCTTGTATCGCCTTTGCACTTTGTGGACAGGAAATCAGACGGGCGTGATACTTGCCTTTTGCCATGGCGACGAGTCGCATGTCGCGCTCGATTGCTATAAATTCCGCTTCTTTGGGTACACCGCCTAAACCGAGCCAAGTGGCTCGCAATCCGGCATTCATAACTCCGCTCCCTGCCAAGTCCTTATCTTGTGCCTGATGAATAATCAGGGCCTGATAATCGCGGGCGTACGTCATGAGGCGTAGCAAAACTTGCGAGTTGGTGATGGGATTGGTGGCGTCGGAAAACGCTACGGCACCAGCTTCTTGTAGCAGGCCGATTTCGGCCATTTCCTTACCGTTCATGCCTTTGGTCAGGGCTGCGAGTGGGCGGATATTCACTTTTGCGGTGTCGCGGGCGCGGCGCAAAATGAAATCTACCAGTGCCGGGTCGTCGATAACCGGGTCGGTATCGGGGCTGGTGATCAGCGTGGTTATGCCGCCTGCCAGTGCCGCTTTACTGGCACTTTTCAAGGTTTCGCGATGCTCTGCCCCAGGTTCACCAACGGTGACGCCCATATCAATCAGGCCAGGGGCAACAACGGCACCTTGGCAGTCAATCTCTCGCGTGCCTTCCGGCATGCCTTGATTGTGCGCGTTGGCACCATAGGCGGCTATTTTCCCGTCGACAATGATAAGGGAACCATCATCGTCATGACCCGTTGCGGGGTCCATGATACGGGCGTTTTTTAACAACACTGGGGGCGTGGTTTTAATATCAGCTTGGGTCATAGAGGTTTCCATGGCGTACTTTTAACTCTCAAGCAGGTAAGTTGGCAGCAAGGGCTTCTAAGACAGCCATGCGGATGGCAACCCCCATTTCGACTTGTTCACGAATGACACTTTGCGGACCATCGGCGATTTCCGCAGCAATTTCCACACCGCGATTCATAGGGCCGGGGTGCATCACCAAGGCATCCGGTTTGGCGTAGCTGAGTTTTCCGGCGTCCAGACCATGGTATTTAAAGTATTCTCGGACCGAGGGAATGAAAGCGCCGCTCATGCGTTCTTTTTGTAGGCGCAACATCATGACAACGTCAGCACCTTTTAAGCCTTCGCGCATGTCGGTGAATACTTCCACACCCATATTGTGAGCGCCTGAGGGCAGTAGGGTCGAGGGGGCAACAAGGCGAACGCGTGCGCCTATGGTGGATAGAAGCAATATGTTGGAGCGGGCCACGCGGGAGTGGCGAATATCGCCGCAAATGGCAACGTTCAGGCCGCCAATATCTTGCTTGTGGCGACGAATGGTGAGGGCATCTAGTAGGGCCTGGGTGGGGTGCTCGTGGGCACCATCGCCGGCGTTGACCACAGCGCAGCCGACTTTGCGGGCCAGAAGGTGTACCGCACCTGCTTGTGAGTGGCGCACCACCAGCAAATCGGGGCGCATGGCGTTTAGAGTAGCGGCGGTGTCAATGAGTGTCTCGCCTTTTTTAAGCGAAGAGACCTCAACTGCCATGTTCATGACATCTGCGCCTAGGCGTTTACCAGCAAGTTCGAAGGAAGATTGTGTGCGGGTAGAGGCTTCAAAAAACAGGTTAATTTGCGTTCTGCCACGCAAAACCGCTTTTTGCTTTTCGACCTGCCGCGAGACTTCTACCGCTTCATCAGCGAGATCAAGCAAATAGTTGATATGTGGTGGATGTAACCCCTCAATACCGAGGAGGTGGCGGAATGGAAACTCTGGGTTTCGATGTGTAATATTTGTGCTCATCGAAGAGTCTTTCTTAGGGATTAATCCATGCTTTGTAAAGGGCGCATTTCTTGGGTGTTTGTTCTATTATCACTTAATGGCGCTGCATACACGTATATCTGGCATTTTTTCTCATCCTGCGGTGATTGGTAAGAGTTGGAGCCAATATTGCCAGAGTTACGCTAACTATTTGTGCTTTGTTGAAGCCCACTTCAGTGTTTGGGCCCCAGTCAATTAAAAGGGTTAAATGTGTTGCACAAGGCGGATACGAGTTTAAATCGTAGTGAGTTCAATATTCCCGATATATTTGCTGGTTATAATTTGGCGGCGAGCGATCGGCTGCTTTGCACGGTGCTGCCATTAGAAACTGCTGATGGTGCTGTGCAGGATGAGTTGCAGTTGCTTGGGGCGCAGTGCGGTAGCCGAGAAGTTTTGGCGCTTGGTCAGCAAGCCAATCGCCACCTACCAGAACTTAAGGCAATTGATGCATACGGGCGACGTGCTGATTTAGTAGAGTATCACCCTGCCTATCATACCCTGATGCGCCGTTCTTTTAAGGTTGGTTTGCATTGTAGCTCGCTAGATGGTGGGGCAAACCCCTTTGCCAATTTGCAGCGAGCTCGGAAAATTATGGTGATGGGACAAGTAGAGGCGGGGCAGTTATGCCCTCTTACCATGACCAATGCAGCCGGTGCGGTGTTGGGGCAGCAAGGAAGCCAGTTTTTACCGTGGCTACAAAAAATTTCTAGCCGGACTTACGATCAGCGCCATTTACCCATGAGTGCTAAAGAAGGGGTGACGCTGGGGATGGGCCTTACCGAAAAACAGGGGGGGACCGACCTTCGGCAAATTTCGACAACAGCCAGCTTTTTGAGTGGGGAGCGCTATCAACTTAACGGTCATAAGTGGTTTTTTTCGGCTCCTATGAGTGATGGCTTTTTAATACTGGCAAAAACGACAAAGGGGATAAGCTGCTTTTTGGTGCCACGCCTGAATGAAGAAGGGGGGAGCAACGGGCTTAATCTGGTGCGGTTAAAGGAAAAACTGGGCAATCAAGCCAACGCTTCAAGCGAGGTAGAAATACACAATAGTCATGGCTACTTGGTGGGAGAGGAAGGACAGGGCATTAAAACCATAATGGGTATGGTTATGCCCACTCGACTGGATTGTTGTCTTGGTTCTGCTGCTGTTATGCGAATTGCGATTTTGCGCGCGTTACATCATGCAAGCTGTCGGCGGGTGTTTCAAAAAAAATTGATTGATCAACCGGTGATGACAAGTGTGTTGGCGGATATGGCGTTGGATTGCGCGGCGGCCACGTCGCTGGGCTTGCAGCTGGCTTTGCATATGGATTTGCGTGGACGAAGATATTCAGGACAAGAGTTGAGTGAAGCGTATTTGCGGGTGATTATTCCGGCGGCCAAGTACTGGATTTGTAAAGTTGCGCCGACCCTTGTGTGTGAAGCGATGGAGTGTTTAGGCGGTAATGGCTATGTAGAGGACCACGGCATGGCCCGCCTTTACCGTGAAGCTCCGGTGAATGGTATTTGGGAGGGAAGCGGTAGTGTTATGGCTCTGGACTTGCTACGGGTTTTGGAAAAACAACCCGAGATGTTTGAGCTGGTGCTTGAGCACCTTCAACAAACACTTGGCGCCGCGGGGGAAGCTGCCTGCGATGTTTTGAGTGCTGCGCGCCATGAAGCAATTTATGATGCAAGTAAGGCACGGTTTTTATGCGAGCAGCTGGCGATGACAGCGGCGGCGGCTGTTTTGCGACAAATATGTCCCGAATCTATTGCAGATGCGTTTATGGAAAGCCGTTTGGCAGGCGGCTGGCGCAGTAGTTACGGCATGTTGCCAGCGCGTTTTGAGGCGCGGCAACTGCTCGATTGGCTCTATTCGTTAGAGAATGGCAGATCGCATGACTAAGGCGTCAGGCTTATGCTGTTTTTATCTTTCGTCTTCCAACCAATCGTCGTCTTCAACTTCCCATATGGGAGCGCCGCCAAAGGAGATCCGATCCAAAAGACCTTGTAGAATGTAGGTTGCGGCCATTTTATCGACCAACTCAGAACGGCGCGCGCGTGAGCGGTCCGCATCAATCAGTGTTCGGGTAACTGCCGCTGTTGAAAGGCGTTCATCCCAGTAGGTTAAGGGAATATCGGAGCGCTGGGCAAGATTGCGTACAAAAGCGCGGGTGGATTGCACGCGCGGGCCTTCGCTGCCATCCATATTCAGAGGTAGGCCCATCACCAGGCCGCCGACATTATGCTCTTCGCACAGCTCTAACAGGCGATCACAATCAAGTGTGAATTTTTTGCGCTTGATTGTTTCGAGGGGTGTTGCAATTTGGCGGCCGATATCTGAAAGGGCCAAGCCTATGGTTTTGCTGCCCAAATCAATGCCAATGATACGGTGGTGCGGTTCAAGTGCACTCTGGAAATCTTCCAGTGAATATGATGTGTCGTTTGCCATGGTCTGGCCCTATCATGCGTGCGTGTTTTAGCCAAGTTTTTTGTTGTGCGCTGAAGCGCTCTTATAATGGGCGCTTCAGCGGTGAGATGTTATTGGCCTTTCATCCTACGGCTTTCACTGGATACGCGCTTGATCATTTTACCAAATGCTTTGTTTCGCGCACGTGATTCATGAATGCTTTCGCTGTTGTATTGTTCTTCACGTTGGAGTTTTTGCCAGCGTTGTAGGCGTTTTGGCTCTAACTCACCAGCTATGATAGCCGCTTGAATGGCGCAGCCCGGCTCATTGCTATGGCTGCAATCTGCAAAACGGCATTGGTCGGCCAGTTGTTCCAAGTCACTAAACACAGCCTGAATACCTTCGCTTACCCCGTAAAGGCGTAGGGCGCGCATGCCGGGCGTATCGATTAGCCAGCGGTCATTCGCTATCGAGAATAACGAGCGGGCCGTGGTGGTGTGTCGTCCTTTAGCATCATCTTCGCGTATGCCGGCGGTTGCCTCTTCTCCTCCTGACAGGGTGTTGAGCAGGGTTGATTTGCCAACGCCGGATGAACCGAGCAAAACAGCGGTTTGTCCTTTGCGCCACCAATCCATAAGCGCTGGAATTCTTGCAGGATCGCGGGTATCCATTGCTATGACCGGAATAAGCGGATCAATGGCTTCGGCTTGTGGTTTGAATTGGTATATATCTTCGGCAAGATCGCTCTTACTAAGAATTATGACTGGCTGAATATCACTTGATCTTACCAATGCAAGGTAGCGCTCCAAGCGAGCGAGATTAAAGTCGGCATTGCAGGAGGTCATGATAAACGCCACATCAATATTGGTTGCGATCAGCTGACTTTGGACATCTTCTCCTGCTGCGCGCCTTTGCAAGGTGCTTTGCCGCTCAAGGCTGCGCAGTACCATGCCTGAGGCACCCTCGGTGTTAACTGGTGAATAGCTGACCCAATCACCCACAGCGAACTCTCCGGTGGTTTGATCGCTTGGCGTGAGGAGCTGAATTTCCTGCAAGGCCCTATCATCCTTATCGGGGGTAAGGGCATGCAGGTTATTGCGGTTAACACGGGAGATGCGTGCAAGCTGAAGTGTTTCCAGCTCATCAGCTTTGAGCTGTTGCAGAAAATAAGCAGACAGGCCGAGATTTTGTAGTTGTTGCATTGTAATGGAAAATCCAAAAAGAAGGCATAGTTATCCATCGCCCACTTGATCGGTGGGGGGAGCTTGCCGGGCTTGCCACACTAGTGGTTTATTTCGCAGCCCGAGGCGACTTGAGTACAATCATAAAACGCCTCCATTCTTTGTTTGGTTCCGGTTACTAGCTATAGCTATGAATTAACTCGGGTCAAGGTTTTAATTGCGTGCCAAAGTTGGTTTGTTTTTTTGCTTTGGGTTGAGCTTGAACCATTCCAGCGCTGCATTATTGCTTACACACCATTGATGAGGGGTGCTCATGCTTGATTGGCTGTTTTGTTTATTGACTGCAATGAGCATGAAGTAATTCACATTTCCCAATTGAGTTTTCGCACAGTATCCAATCTCATCTGAACTAAGATGAATTTGCCGCGAAACATAAGAGTGGTCAACCGCGCTTGCGGTATCACTATAGCGTTTCGTAATGAGCTTACTGACCGATACGCGATGGTCGGCGGGTATAACTTTGCCCTTTTGGACATCTTTTAAGGAAATTGACTGACAGCCAGCGAGAAAGGCAAGTGCTATGAGAATAGCGTTATTTTTTAAAGACATAATATAGTACCTACACACAATGTAAGATACGCAACTTTAGATTGTTATTTCCTTTAAATTAGCTAGCCCTAAAGTTAGTGTTTTATTGATTTTGTTAGCAAATTCTTAATAGTTTTGAACGCGACCTCGCGGAAACAATAGGCTGCAAAAAGCTTTGGTACTCAAAGGGCAAAATAATGGCATATTATAGTTGTGTATAATGTTTGAGCTGTTTATTTTTGCTGTTCGTTTCCATTTGGAACTGTTTTCAAAAAAGCGTGAAACTCTTTTGAAGGCTCGAAGCTGAATTTTTCTTCTGTTGTGTGCACAGTGAGGAGCCTATCGAGCCTGAAGTTCCTAAAGGAATTTCGTAATTCACAATAACAAGTTAACACCCAGATATCGCTAAAAACAGCAAGGCCTAATGGGTGCAGAGTTCTTTTCGTTTGTGCCTGCGAAATGTCTTTATAAGTTACTATTAGTTTCTTGCGATCGGCAATTGCATGGCGGATTTTCTGCATATAGCGGCGGTTGCTTTGCGCTTTCTCGCTCTGGCTGGGCGGGGCAAGGAGCGGTGTGCGGGCCAGCGCATCTTGCGAATGCTCGGGAAGTGATACGGCGACTTTGGCTTGAACACTGGCAGCCGCGTCGGCAAGTTGTGGATCTGCTTGGCTGGCAAGCATGCGTAGTCCCAAGACAAGTGCATCCAGCTCATCGCGGTTGAAGTGTAAAGGCGGTAGGAAATAGCCTTTTTCAATCTGGTAACCTAAGCCGCTTTCACCGCGTATGGGTGCGCCCATTTGTTGTAGGCTTTTGATATCACGGTAAATTGTTCGCTCGCTTACATTTAAGCTCTCGGCTAGAGCATTCGCAGCCAGCGGGTATTTTGCTGCCCGTAGTTTATCCAATAACTGGAACAATCGTTGTGTGCGCATGATTTTACCCTGACAGAAACTGTCAGTAGTGTCGAGTAGTGTTCCTTCAATACCAAGTGGTGTTAAGTTGCTAAATAGGAGATTTTTATGAACACTGTTCTTGATATGTCAAAAACAACTGGGCTGGAGATTAATAGAGGTGCTCAGTTAATAGCGGTGCGTTTTCACACTGTTGCAGGGGCTGACTTAGCGCAGCTCGTGCGTGATTTTGAAAAGTCCAGGGATGAATTCGTTTGCAAACAACCGGGTATTCTTGGGCAGTTCTTTTTAAGTAATGGTCAGGGTGAGTTTATTGATTTTGTACTCGCGCAAGATGCGTTGTCGCTCGGGAAAATGGGAGAAATTTATACTCAGGTTGAAGCGACGCAGGCCTTTATGGCTCAAATTGATCGCGCAACACTTTCGAAAACCATGTTTAGTGTAAGAACTGCAAATACCGTGATTACTGAGGGGTTTTATGGCTTGGAAATGGGGAGTTTCAAAAGCGCAGCTTTAGTTGAGGATGTTGCGAGACTTTCGCAAGCTGTTACATCGGGCTACAGCTGCAAACAGCCCGGTTTCATGGGGCAATTACTGGCAGTTAAAGATGATGGCGATTATTGCGAGTTGAGCTTTGCGCAAAGTGTATCGCGCGCCATTCAAACCTGTGATGGCTATATGAATAATGAAATTTGTAAGCAGTTTTTAGAGGTAACTGAAGCAAAGAGTGCATCTTTGGAATTTTGGACACGGCTTGCATAATTCCACTAGCTTGCCGCATTGGGGAAGATAGGCTAACATTTACGGTTCTGGCTGTGCCTTTTGATCGGAGCAGCCAGAACCTTGTTCCTGCGTTATCTGTTGTCCACTTGCGAGCGGACGCGTTTCAAGCCAAGCTTGGTGACTTTGTATGGTCCGCTGTTTTTAGAGGCAATGAGCCTACGTCGCTTGAGTTTGCGGAATAGAGGTAAAGTAAGGCCGCTCATGTACCACCCATCGCGGGTAATGGTATCGAGTTCTATTATTTTTCCTTGGTCGCATTTTTCGATTTTGATGCAGCCGCCCTGTGCCAACACATGTAAAATGCGTTGTTCGTCTTTGGAGATATTCATTTATGCTCTGGTCATTAGGTGTCAAAAAGTAAGCCCGCCCGCGCGTCTCGCAGCTGGGGGGATAAGTACTTTTCAATTGTGCCCTACCTATTTGTGGCAGGGCCTTACCGGGTCTCTCCAGTAAATCGCATAAAAACTCCTAATGGTTGCTGGCCTTGTTGATAGCAACAGGTGCTACATCGGGCAAGCCCCTTTGTAATGCGGCGGTGCTTTTTTGCCTTGGCAATCTGCCTAGGAAGTGAGCTCTTTAGTAGCCCTATAAAAAATGAGAGGCACCTATGCAGCCTCGGCCATTGTTGCGGGGTGCTGTAGTATTGTATAGGAGGTCAACAACAACTAAGGAGAGAGCTGCAAGCTCTTCATTTTATCACATGCAAAATGATTTATCTGCTCTACAAGGATTACTTGGACTTTCTAACCCTTTGATAATATTAGTTTCCCTGATTGGAGGCTATTATTTACGTTCATTGCGTGGTGTTTTGATCTCTGCAATTGCTGGTGTCATAGCTGCCTTACTGTTCGATTTGATCATGGCATTTATGCCAGGGTTTGAAACACAGTTGATGACATGGCAAATTTTGAGCGCCCGTTGTATTTCTGCCCTTGTTTGCGGGTTAAGCGGTTGGGGCGTTGCCATTGTTTGGTGCTTGAAAGAACCTAATGAATCCAAAGGTTAATACCTGTCGTTTTGATTGGTTGGAGCAGTGTGCGTAAAATATATGCATGGATTGCTGGATAATCCGGCATGAAAGTGATTTTTTTGCGTTTCAAAGCCTTGCCTTTGTGCTTTAGAGGGACTACCCAAACATTCAAGATTATTGCGTGGGGAGTGGCCTTATAGGGTGCGCAGGCAAGAGCCGCGACATGGCCAGCCGCATGTTGGTTCATTAAGACAGGAATTAATCGCATGACGCTTATCGATACGCGCACACCAGACCCGAAAAAGTTTATTAAAGGGGCGAGTGGTGATTGGGAAATCGTGATCGGTATGGAAGTGCACGCGCAAGTGACTTCCGAAGCCAAACTTTTTTCCGGTGCTTCTACCGTTTTTGGTAATGACCCGAACGCCAATGTGAGCCTTGTGGATGCGGCTATGCCTGGCATGTTGCCCGTGATTAACGAGGCGTGTGTGCGGCAGGCGATCCGTACCGGTCTGGGTTTGAAGGCAGAGATTAATCTCAAATCTGTTTTTGACCGCAAAAACTACTTCTATCCGGATTTGCCGCAGGGCTACCAGATTTCCCAGTTCAAGCAGCCAATTGTTGGCGAAGGAACCATTCATCTGGACATGAAAGACGGTGAGCAAGTGGAAGTGGGTGTTGAGCGCCTGCACCTTGAGCAAGATGCGGGTAAATCCTTGCATGACCAGCACCCGACCATGTCGTTTGTGGATTTGAACCGTTCTGGCGTTGCCTTGATGGAAATCGTTTCCAAACCAGATATCCGCTGTGCAGATGAAGCGAAAGCCTACCTGACCAAGCTACGCATGATCCTGCGTTATCTGGGAACTTGTGATGGCAACATGGATCAAGGCTCCATGCGTGCGGATGTGAACGTTTCGGTGCGCCGTCCGGGTGGTGAATTTGGTACGCGCTGCGAAATCAAGAACGTGAACTCCATCCGCTTTGTCGGCCAAGCGATTGAATACGAAGCGCGTCGCCAGATCGGTATTTTGGAAGATGGCGGCGAGATTGATCAGGAAACGCGTCTGTTTGATAGCGTAAAAGGGGAAACCCGCTCCATGCGCTCTAAAGAAGAAGCGCATGATTACCGTTATTTCCCGGACCCTGATTTGTTGCCACTGGAGTTCTCGCAGGAACTGGTGGACGAGATGGCTGCTGGTCTGCCGGAAATGCCGGACGAGAAGAAAGCGCGTTATGTGAACGAGCTTGGCTTGACCGCATATGATGCCGATATTCTTGTTGCCGAGCGCACCTCCTGTGATTTCTTTGAGGAAGTTGCCAAGGGTCGTGATGCCAAGCTGGCAGCGAACTGGGTAATTAACGAAACCTTCGGCCGTTTGAACAAAGAAGGTCTGGACGTTGATAGTTGCCCGATCTCTGCACAGCAGTTGGGGGCGATTATCGATCTGATTAAAGCGGGCACCATTTCTGGTAAGATCGCTAAGGATCTGTTCGAGATTGTTTGGAGTGAAGGCGGTGATCCGGCGCAAATCGTTGAAGAGCGCGGCATGAAGCAGGTTACCGACATGGGCGCGATTGAAGCGGCAGTGGACGAGGTGATTGCTGCCAATGCCGACAAGGTTGCCCAAGCCAAAGAAAAGCCAAGCATGATTGGCTGGTTTGTGGGGCAGGTGATGAAGGCCTCTAAAGGCAAAGCCAACCCGCAAGCGGTGAACGAGCTGCTGAAAGCGAAAATCGGTATCGAGTAAGACACCGCTTTAATCTTTTTAAAACATGAAAAGCCCGCCCCTAGAGGTGGGCTTTTTGTTTTGTTAAGCACATTCATTATCGTTTAGCCATGATCGCATTTGATGGTGCGAGTTATGACTTCATTCACCCTAGGGGATAGCGGGGAGGTATTTCAAGTTTATCTAGGTTAGGTTGCGCTACGCATTATTTAAAAGAGTGCAACATGGTAACCAAGTATTCTTATGGGGGGGATAAAGCACCCCTTTATTCCCAGTCTTTATATCATGAAACCCGTCTTCCGTTTTATGCGCGTGGTTATGGGGTTCTCACTATTGTGGCAGGCTATTTACTGCTGCATTTGCTGCTGCGGGGTTACTTTTCGCCTATTCTTGGCACTGATGACATGTTTGAAAATGTTTATGTGCAGGAGTTGCGCTTGGGTTATCAGTTACGACAACCACCATTATACGAGTGGTTGTTGTATGGGGTGCAGCAGGTAGTCGGGCCGACTATCTGGTCATTTCTGATTTTGAAGTATAGCCTTGTTTTTGTTTGTATGGCTTCACTTTACGCCAGTGCCCGTATGGTGATACGCGACCCTCGATTGGCAGCCTTTGCTATTTTCTCTTATTCACTACTCTATCAGGTCGGGTTTAATTTGCATGAGGGGGTGACGCATACAGCTGTTCTCATGGCCTGTGCAAGTGGTTTTATGTTGTTGTTTCTTCGTATTTTATCGGGAAAGACAAGCCTATTAAGCAGTATATTTATAGGGATTGTGTTGGGCCTTGGTATGTTGTCCAAGCATTCGTTTATTATTGTGCCTGTGGCAGCGTTTCTTGCGGTTTTAAGTCAGCCCTACTTGCGAGAGCGTTTTGCTTACAAATCACTTGTTGGCATTTGTCTGGTGGCTTTTCTCGTCTACGCACCGTTTCTCTATTGGGTGTGGCTGCGGGGTGGTGGGTTGCTCTCAACCTCGATGCATGTGATGGCGGGCCAAGAAGGCGTATTTTGGCAACGTGTTATCGTGGGCGAGGCAAAGCTGTTATGGTCGCTGCTTGGGTTCTCTCTGGTGCTGAGTGTGTTGATGCCGATTTTCTTCGGGCGACCGTTGTTTCGGGGGTGGCGCAAGCTTTGGGGCTCGGGTTTTCTTTCCTCAATCACACATAATAATCATAGGCATGCATTACAGTTATTTCTATGGGTATATACTGGAATAGCCGTACTGCTCATTGTGGCGGCAATTGCGTTTACAGGCGCGACTTATATCAAGGAGCGTCACATGCAGCCCGTTTTGCTCTGGTTGCCTTTGATGCTCTTTGGGCTTTTACAATGGCGTACAATTCAATCCCGCAGTTTGCAGTACTATACTGTTTTGATGGTTGTTTTTGCCAGTTTTGTGGTTGGGGTGCGTGTTTCCGGTTTTATTATGCCAGATAAGCGCATGTGCGGGGGCAGTTGTCGGCATATGAAGCCATATGACAGGTTTATACGGCAAGCGCGCGCAGATTTTCCGCGCTTGGCCAATGGATACATTTTTGCACTAGATGAATATTTGGCTGGCAATACGCGTGCGCAGTTACCATTGGCGCATCTTGCTATGGCGGGTTATCGGTTGGAAGATATTCCCCATAATAGGGGACAAAACATAGGTTGTTTTGCAATTATGGACCTTGGAAATAGCCCACATGCTGTTTCGGAAAATGAAGCGCGGCAACGTTTTTTGCAACAACAGACGGCTGTTCGCTATAAAGAGGTCGCTACCACCCGCAACTACCACATTGCTTGGCCGCATGCTTTGACGCCCGGCTTTCGGACTACGAATTTTGCGGTTTTCCAACTCAAACCGACAGCCCCACTATGCCCTCGTTTTGCAAACTAGTCATTGCTAGTTGACAATGCTTGCTGCTCTAAGGCTTTGTGAAAGAAAACGGCTTTGAGCAAGGAGGTGTCATGCACTACAATATTCGGGTGGCAGTTTTTGAGGACTTGGAAGCACTTGTCGCGCTGGTCAATGGCGGCGCAACTGCTGGGCGGGTTGTTTGCGAAACCAAGGATATGACAGTTTACGCTACAGCGTTGCAGGAAATCCTCAAGGCACCGGAAGTGGATATCTATGTACTGGTGAGTGAGAAAGGAGAGTTGATTGCCACGTGTCAATTGACCCTTTCAAAGGGGCTTGCATTTTCTGGCAAACCACGCGCGACCCTTGAGAGTATGCACACGAAAGCAGCTTACAGGGGGATGGGCTATGGGCACATCTTACTTCAATACCTCAAGGAGAAGGCAAAGGAAAAAGGTTGCTGTCTTATTCAGTTGACAAGTAATAGTGAGCGCAAGGACGCGCACCGCTTTTATCAGCGTGAGGGGTTTGTGCCCTCGCATGTGGGCTTTAAAATGCAGCTAGATGATCGAAAAAATTGACCTTTTAACAAGAGACGTTGACATAGTTGTTACTGGCCGGTGAGATTATCTGCTGGTATAGCGTAGCTACCAATGAGTTGCTCACAATGGTGCGTTGCACATGAAGGTAAATGTGTCTTGTGGTTATGTACCAATTAAAAGGATATTTCTATGCCTCATCAACAAATAAAACCAATCGAACTGTATTACTGGCCAACACCTAATGGTCACAAGATTTCTATATTACTTGAAGAACTTGGTGTGCCCTATGAATTGAAGATGATTAATATTGGTCAGGGCGATCAGTTCGAGCCCGATTTTTTGAAAATTGCCCCCAATAATCGCATGCCAGCGATAATTGATCCTGAAGGGCCAGATGGCAAGCCAATATCTGTTTTTGAATCTGGCGCTATTATGCAGTACCTGGGCCGAAAGTTCGGGCAGTTTTACCCGCAAGCGGAGCGTGCCCGAGTTGAGGTTGAAGAGTGGTTGATGTGGCAAATGGGCGGCTTTGGGCCGATGCTCGGACAAAACCATCATTTCCGCATTTACGCGCCAGAAAAAATTGAATACGCCATGACGCGCTATCTCAATGAGACGCATCGCCTTTATGGTGTGCTTGACCGTCGTTTGGATGGGCGCGACTATGTGGCTGCCGGTGAATACACAATTGCGGATATGGCGATTTTAGGGTGGTCGCGTGGCTGGGAGGCGCAAGGCATGGCTGCGGGAGAGTTTAAAAACGTTGAAGCTTGGCGTGAGCGCCTGGAAGGGCGGCCCGCAGTACAGCGCGGTCTTGAGGCTGGAAAAGAAGAGCGCGAAAAGCTGAAGTTAGCAGAAGACAAGCAAGCGCAATCGGTGTTGTTTAATCAACGAGCCCGTTAATGAAAGCGTGGTAGCAGCCCTTAGGGGCTTGCTACCTTGTTTCAAGTTGTGGGTTCTCATTTAAAAATATTTCAAAAACAAAATTGTAGGGTTGATTGTTATAGTTAAACCCTTGGGTTGATTGATTAACTTTTGTGGCTAACTCCAAAGCTACATGGAAAAAGCGCTGAATTAAATTACCAATCGGCTGCTGGATAATGTCTATTTGCGTGTAGTAATTATGATCAATCATGAATTTTCTTGCCAGAAAACCCAGCCTTGCCTTTTTTTCTTGCCGCTCATTTTCACTGAGAGTTTCATCAGCAATTGCATTTAATGCCAGTAGGCTGGTTGATAAGGTAAACAGCGAATGGTGCAGAATTTGCAGGCTCCTCTCGTTAGAAGGCCCGTCTATAAGCGCGGCAATTGGTGTGTGCGGGGGGATTTTATAGGTAAAGTCTTGCGCTGTTTCTATTTCTGAAAATAGGCAGTGGGAGGCTTGATGAACGAAGTCTTCAAGCAATGCAATAACCGTAGATGAGTAGTGGCTATTTATAAAGGTAATCGCTGGAAAAAGATCGTGGGCAAAGGAGTTTTGCATTTCATCACGAAAGAAACAGCAGTATTGGCAATTGGCAAGTAAACCATTGTACAATGATGGGTGGTATTTTGCGAGCCGGGCGAGGGCGCGTTTCATTGCTGACAAGGGCGGGGATAAGTCTTGTTGCTTTGGCGTTAAAATGGTTTCAAAGCCAAAATGGTCAACAGACAGCAGTGTAAGGGCGTTGTCGCCAATACTTTGACTATAATTTGCAATGTGGGCTGGAGGCTCGGTAAGAAGCTGCTGTAACTCTGCCAGCTTTGCAGGTTGTGCTTTGAGCGAAAAAAGCTCGGGGCGCAGGAATAGTTCATCTTGATGATAATCTTGATAGTCAAAGACATCGGGAAAGACAGCGTAGGCAATGCGGCGCCCCAAGAGGGATCTTTGATATCTGCCTTCATCAGCTAATTGAAAAAGCGAGTGAAGCACACTCCCCTGAGCCATATGGTCAGGGTCAGGGGAGGTGGCCTCATGCAATAATGAGGCGGTCATGATTATAGTCCTGCAGGCTTAATTTCTTCGCCCATTGAGGCCATTGCATCCATTTTTTGAAATACAGGCACAAGCTCTGGAATCCAGATACCAGTGGCTTCAAAAAAAGCGCAATGACAACCGCTATAAGAGCCGGTTTTGACATTTTTGAATATTTGATTGATTTCTTCAGAGCCAGCTTCTTGTAGAAACTGATCAAGTTTCATTTCCTGTGGTTTATGACGTGTTGTAATTTCACTATTCAATACAAATGAAGAAGACATGTAACCCTCCAATGTCTTATGTGTATTTAATTTGCCATTTACTTGGCGTGTTAAGTATTCATCTTATTTTATGTCAATAAAAAGGCAAATTGTATGTGTATTATTGGTGGTTAAATTATTGATGTTTTTATTTTATATTGATGTTTGTCGGGTTGGTATTTAGGATGTGCAGTTTTTCATTGTTATTATTATAATGGGCTGAAGTGCACTCAGCCCATTATTTCATCAGGGTTGCCTATTGTGTTCTTGTCCAATTTTCGCCTTTGCATATTAAGCCGCCGAGAACACAGCCTTTTAAAGAAAGTTTGTTTGCTGATAGCAGCTTCATTTTTCCCTTGTACGTTTTGCCATCTAACGCATTGTATAGGGAGCCGCTCCACGAATTTTCGCCATCAGGCTTCATATCAATAACTGTTTGAATTCCTCGTAAGGGGCGGTTTCGTTTTGATTTGTCCGGATTATGAATATCGTTTCTGGGGTCTTTGACCCAAGCAAGGTGACCACAATATGCTTCACCGCATTTGGTAATTTTGATCTTTGACGTTCCCGAGGCACGCAGCCAAACTCCAGTGGGGTCGCCAGCAAAACTGTGAAGATAGCTCAGCAAAAACAATGAAAGAGCGATACTAAGACGCTTTATTGAGGCATTTAGAAATCTGATCATTTGAAATCTCCAATGTTACGCTTGATAACCTTAACGTAAAGGTTACGTATTTGAAGTTGATCAAAAGTTTAAGCCTATCATTTGTATTAGTGTTAGCGAATGCATTTACATTGTTAAAATTAGTAAATATTTCTATAATTAAGTAAAAATAAGATAACTCGCTGTTATTCCGTATATTAATGTTATGTATACTATAGTAATTGAGATTTATTTAAAATATTTTCTATATTTTGATTGTATAACAAAATACTAAGGATTACTGTGATGGCATTTATGGAAGTAACTGAGAAAAATCTAACTCTTGTTCGGGCACCAATTGCGGATGGTCAAGAAATGCTTGAGAGAGGTCTTGTGGCAGCTGCGGGTAGGGAAGGGCAAACTAGCGATCTCGTTAATGCCCATAAATGGTTTAACCTTGCAGCATCAAAGGGCTGCGTACCAGCTGTGCAGTACAGAAAAGAAATATCCAACGAAATGACGCGCTGTGAAATTGTCGAGGCGCAACGCTTAGCGCGCGACTGGTTGCAAAATGCTGGATGCAACTAGATGTTTGGGGCGAACACAGTTTGCCTTCGCCCCAAACACGTTAGTTTGATCTTACTTGTTCAACAAAGGCATTGACCGCATTTGAAAGGGCTGAAGCCTGCTTTGTGAGTTGTTCTGCCGCTTGTAAAGTATCGCTGGCGGCTTCACCGGTTTCTTTGGCTGCCTGGTTCACAGAGCTGATGGTACCTGAAACTTCAATGGTTCCCTGAGCTGCTTGCTGGGCATTCATTGAGATTTCCTGGGTAGCAACGCCCTGTTGTTCCGCTGCCGCAGAGATTAAGGTCATGGTCTCATTAATCGCAACGATTTTATCGCTGATGCTGAGTACCGCATTACTTGTGCGGTTAGAAGCGTTTTGCATCTCAGTGATTTGGTTAGAAATCTCTTGTGTTGCCTTGCTTGTTTGGTTGGCAAGCTCTTTCACTTCGCTGGCTACAACGGCAAAGCCGCGTCCTGCTTCACCAGCGCGTGCTGCTTCAATTGTGGCATTTAGCGCAAGCAGGTTGGTTTGTTCAGCAATGTCATTAATGAGCTGAACAACTTCGCCAATGCGATCCGCGGCAACGCGCAGCTCTTCAACCTGTGATTTGGTTGCATCAGCTTCAACAGCTGCATCACGGCTGAGGTTGGATGAGCCTTGAATTTGCTGGCTTACATCCTGGATCGTGGTGGAGAGTTCTTCTGATGCACCTGCAACAGTATTGACTGAGCTTGAGGCCTCTTCTGCAGCACTTGAAGCGGTGATCGACTGCTTGCTGGTTTCATTGGCAATACTGGTTAAAGCTTCGGCATTTTCCTGCATTTGCTGAGCGGATGTGGACACCACATCAACAATAGAGCCCACGTGGTTTTGGAAATCGACTGTAAGATTTTCCAGGACAGCTTTGCGCTCTTGAGCGGCTTTGTCTTTTGCTTGCTCTTGCGCTTGCTGCAGGCTCCTATTTTCAATAGCGTTTTCTTTGAAAATAGCAATGGACTGCATCATGGCTTCGGTTTCTGTGAAGTCCGTCTCTGGTATCAGTGTGTCAAGCTTTCCTGCGGTCAGATCATCCATTACCTTGACAATTTTCAATGTGTTGGAGCGGGTTCTTATAACAAGTAGACATGCAATAGTGCCAATAAACAGTAGACCGAGACCTGTCTCCCAAAGTGCTAGTTTTAAGCCGTCATTAGCTTCATTGCTGAGTTGTTTGAGGCGGTCTTGAAGGAATTGGTTGATTTCATCTTCAAGCTTTTTGAGTTTATCAACCTTTGCTGTTGCCGCATCAAACCACACTTGTGTGGTAATACCTTGACGGTTGCCGGTTTTGGCGGATTCCACCAAAATATCTCTTAATTCTTGTAGGCGTTTGAACTCGGCTGAGTTTTCGATTCTTTTAAGTTTGGTAACGTTAATCGGAGTGCCATAAGCTTTGAAAATATCAAAGTATGTATCGGCATCAGAAATAGCCTGTTCAAATTTTATCAGATCATTTTGAGATATATGAAAGGCTGCATAGCCTTTGGTTCCAATGGAGCGCTCTTGCCCCGAATAATCTTTTGCGTTTAAGAAGGATGCATAAGAAATATAAGAGCGGGCAACAACGGGGTTTTTAGTTATTTTTGCAGTTATTTCAACAAGATCAATGAGGTGTTTATTAAATTCATTATAAAATGAAAACGCAACTTCCTCAGAGATTTTTAGATCGTTGACCTTCGTGCGTATATCGCTAAGCTTGCTTGTAATTTGAGCCAGGTGTCCAAATTCATCACGATAAGCCTTTGGGTAGGAACTGAAATTTGCGTTTTTCTTTGCGTTTATGAAGTTTTGGTAGGCAGTATCGCGTTTGCGTCTCTGATTATTCAGTTCATCTTTAAACGCTGTACCACGGTTAATCATATAAGCAGATGTAAAACCACGTTCTTTTTGTTGTTCATGGAGTAGTTTACTTAAAGATACTGCGATTTGTGTCAGCTCAAATGTGCGATCTGCATCTTCTTTGTCGGATATTTTTATGCTTACCTGAGCGTAAGCAAAAAAAACGGCCAATATTACTGGAAGAATAACCATCAATAGATTGAGAATTGATAGACTAAACTTTCGTTTGAAAGCCATTTGTGACTCCCTACAATTAGAAATTATTATTTTGTTACGTTATGAACGAAACGTTATTTGACGCAATCATAAAACCTTTCAAAAAACTAAATCAACTATGGTTTTTAAAGTTGATCATTTAACAAATTGTCCAATTAATAATGAATTGTAATGTTATGTATTTAAATAACGAAGTTTACGTAGGGATTTCGTGTAGTTGGATAGTGTTCTATCAGTAGTAGCGCGTAAGTTGTGTAAAATTATGTATTAAAATATTAATTAAATTAAATTGAAAAATATGCGTGTATAAAGTTGCAACTAAATATTTTGAGTTATTTTGAATGAATTAAATTTCTGTTGGATTTACTCAATGCGATAGGGATGTGAATCAACGATGTGAATTAACTCGTTGAATTAAGATCTCAGAAGCAATGATAAGTGGATTTGGCTAATTAATTTTGTGTCTAAGTAAACGGGCTTTTTAAAAACAAATTAAAAAATTTACATGATAATAAAAATTATGGAGGCGTCTGCCGGAATCGAACCGGCGTACACGGATTTGCAATCCGCTGCGTCACCACTCCGCCAAGACGCCAAGCCGTTGTGGTTGATGGGCTTTTTAACGGTTTTACGGCTTGTGTCAAGCAAGTTAGGCAAATTATTGAAGGGGGTTAGGCAATTCCTGTTTATAACCGGTTGTTTGACTTTCATCGTTGTTATGCTTTGAAGGAAAAATCCGGTGCGCTTTGAATTTACGTCTGTTCTGGCCTAGTTAAACTGAGTGTTATTAAAGGGTAGTCGTTGATGTGGTATAGGAGGTCGCTATCTGTAAGTCGGCAGGCGAAAAGTGGTTGCGCCTGCCGTTCTGTGTCTCACGATTGAGCTGTATTGATTGCTTTAGCTTTGGACCATTTGTTCAAGTTCTCGTAATAGTGATAGGACCTCTTTGGAAGCAGCTTTTACCTTTTCAATTTCTGTGAGCGCTTCATCCACCTTGCCTTCATTATATAACTGCACAGCGGTTATGCCATGCTGGTGAACCAAAGCATGTGGTGCCTCTAAATTTTTGAAAGGGGGGAGGCCACTCAGGTTCGGGTTATTTAGGGCTTGATTGTACCATTTGCCGAGACGGCAGTGGTTGTGGTCGTTAAGCTCGTTGTGGTCCATGCCTGCTCTACCGGCAACCATTTCAGCGAGGTTTTTGATCCATATTACATGGTCTGATTGAGCGAGTTTGATTACTTTTGCTGGAAGGTCAAGGCGCGAGAGTACTTTAAGCTCAGATTTTACTGCAACTTCTGTATCGTCAACGGTATTTAATACCTCTTCAATATCCTGCTCGGCTTCGCTGCATGAAGTTGCTATATGATGGATACCAGAAGAGACTTCAGCTGCTGCTATGGTTTGCTGTTGTAGGGCCTCTGAAATATTGGTTGTATCTGCGGATACATTGAAAATACGTTCACTAATAACGTCAATTTTAGAGCTTAAATTTTCAATCGAACAATCACCTGCTTGTACTGCGCTCAAGCTAAGGGCCATGGCAGTTTCAATGCCGGTCATTTCTTTTTGTAAGTCCGTGAGAATTTGCGAAATGTCCTCAACGGCCTTTGCAGTCTGGTTGGAGAGTGACTTAACCTCAGAAGCAACAACGGCAAATCCTTTGCCTGCTTCTCCCGCCCGAGCGGCCTCAATGGTTGCGTTTAATGCTAGTAAGTTGGTTTTGGAGGCAATGCTGTCGATAATGCTCAAAAACGAATTAATCGTAGCAGATAGACTGGTTAAATTACTGATTTGATTTGAGGCATTATCCACTGCAGTTGTTATTTCATTCATGCATTGGCGTGCGCTGGCGGTTGCTTCACCGCCCTCTTTTGTGGCCTCATGTGCTAGTTCGGCTTGCTTGGCAATATTACGGCCATAATTGTCTATTTCTGTAATTGTGGCGGAAAACTCCTCACCAGTAGCTGCAATTACATTGGCTTCGCTACTGACGGTTTTCATTGTGTGTAGCATATGTGCTGATTTAATGGCGGTTTCGCTCGAAGCTATACTAACATTAACAAGATTACTAAGAGTATTTTCGGCGAAGTCTTGCTGGATTTGAGCTAATCCATTTATTTTTACGGCAACATTGTCGTCAGCAACAATCCTCATTTGATAGTTGCCATCTATAAGGGCTTGTAAAGCTTCTTCATGAAGTGTTTGTGTGTGCATTGGTTTCTCTCTTATGTATTCGTTGTCTTGTGAAGAATTTATTAGATATTTAAAAACTATTTATGCAATTTAAAAGTGTAAATGGTTATTGAAGCTGCATAATTCACTAATATTACTTTAAATATATTTATCTAAATACATTTAAATAAAATTTAAACTAGATTATATTTTAAAGTCTCTGCCGATTTATAGTATTATCAGAATAAGTTGTCATCTGGTTATGCGGTATTCTTCCACGCTTTTATATTAGGTATCTGATATATTCGTATTTCATGCTTGAGCTTGTTTTTAGTGGTTCTACCCATTAAAGAACCTAGGGACTTATATAATTAATGAGAGGCATTATGGTGGACTTTGCTGTATCTCGAACCCGTATGGTTGATAACCAGTTAAGAACGAATGATATAACAGATCTGCAGGTCTTGGGAGCGATGGGGAAGGTGCCACGGGAGCGCTTTGTTGCTGATGACAAGATAGCACTGGCATATATTGATGAAAACCAATTGGTTTCTCAAGAGCCGCAACGCTTCCTCTTAAGGCCACATATATTTGGGCGCATGGTGCAGCTTTGTGATATTCAGCCGCAAGATGTGGTGTTGGTTGTTGGGGCCGCAACGGGTTACTGCGTGGCCGTGATCTCACAACTTGCCGAATCTGTCGTGGGTCTGGAGCTTGATCCTGCTCTGGTTGCAAAGGCAGGTGATACTCTGGTGTCATTGGGTATTGATAATGCTGCTGTCGTTGAGGGCAACTTGGCGCAGGGCTATGCGGCGGATGCCCCATATGAAGTTATTTTTATTAATGGCTCGATTGAAAACCTTCCGCAGGCTTTAACTGATCAGCTTAAAGAAGGCGGCAGGCTGGTTTGTGTTGAAGGTCGTGGCAATAGTGGTATTGCAAAAATCTACCGTAAAACGCAGGGTGTGCTTTCATCTGATTTTGCCTTCAATGCCAGCGCGCCTTTGTTGCCAGGTTTTGAAGCTGAAAAAACATTTAGATTCTAGTAGAAGTTATTACACAGGTGTTGTTTTGCAAAATGCAACACCTGTGTAATTGTAATGTATGGGCCGCTTCGTTGGGGTTGTGGATATTTTTAAAGAGTAAAAAGATTAGTTTGTGCGTATATTTGCTTAATAAATGAGCTATTCACAGGAAAATATACTAATTATATTTTTGTGTTTTACATCATAGTGGATTGGCAATTTATTACTTAATTATTACTTTTAGCTATGTTAAACCTGCAGGACGTGAGTGAATCAGCAATTATTTCGGTTTTGAGCGGAATAGTTGCCAATTAAGCCCACAGTTTTAATATTAGCATGCAAGTGGGGCTTTCATGCTACTACATTGAGTTGGTTGCTTTATTGTTTTAACTAGGGCTTTATGTAGGCTAAGTTGGTTTTGCGGTTGTCGTGTCGTTCCTTGATTGAGGCTTGAAAAGTGGTTTCGAAAAAAAAGATAGTTGCTGCTCTTGCTGGTGTCAGCTTTTCCATATTTGCGCAAAGTGCGAGTGCATTATCGCTTAATGAAGCTTTGTCAGCAACTTACCAAACTAACCCAACACTCAATGCGGCGCGTGCCCAGTTGCGGGGAATTGATGAGAAAGTGCCACAAGCGCTTTCTGGCTGGCGGCCAACCATTACTGCGGCAGGCAGTATCGGTTATGTGACCCGGTCAGCTACAGGCTTTGATGGGCAAGAATATCGTGATAGCAGCGCCAGCCTACAGCTCACCCAGCCGATTTTTCGCGGGTTTAGGACTGTTAATAGTACGCAGCAAGCCGAAGCTATTGTGCGCGCGCAACGTGAGCAGCTACGTGCTCAAGAGCAAATCACGTTTTTAGAAGCTGCTACCGCCTATATGGATGTTATTCGCGATACAGCGTTGGTGTCGCTACGCCGAAGTGACTTGAAGTTCCAAGAGGAACAGGTTCGTGCCGCCAAAGACCGCTTTAATGTGGGGGAAGGCACCCGTACAGATGTTTCACAAGCTGAAGCAGGTCGCGCCGGGGCACAGGCACGGTTAAACGCAGCTCTTGCCAATTTGAATTCTTCACGGGCGCGTTTTAAGCAGGTCATTGGCCTTGATCCGAAAAATCTCACTCCGCGGACAAATATTGCCCGCCTGCTGCCAAAAACAGTGGCCAATGCTGTGGCTGTGGGGCAGCAACAACACCCCTCGATACTTGCCAGTCAACATACTGTTGATGCGGGCATTTATGGTGTGAAAACAGCTGAGGGTGAATTGTTGCCTACAGCGGATGTTCAAGCAACTGTTTCCAATAATAACAATACACTTCCTGGCGTTAATGGCGGTGGCAATACAAACCAGGCAACAATATATGGCCGGGTGAGCATTCCGCTTTACCAAGGAGGACGGGTTTATTCGCGCATTCGTGAGGCGAAAGAAGATTTAGGCCGCGCTGAGATGCTGGTAGATGTGTCACGTGATAGTGTGCGGGCCGGTGCTATTTCGGCTTGGGGGCAATTAAATGCTTCGATTGCTTCTATTCGGGCGGCGGAATCAGGTGTTAAGGCTGCGAAACTTGCTGTTGACGGTGTTGTCGAAGAGCAGCGTGTGGGTCAGCGTACCACGCTGGATGTTTTGAACTCGCAAAGTGCATTGGTTGATGCGCGCGTCACATTGGTTACGGCTCAGCGGGATCGTGTGGTTGCTTCCTACTCAGTACTGGCGGCAATTGGGCGCTTAACATTTGATGACCTTGGTTTGAACGGCACACGTTACAATCCGCAGGACCATTATCACCAAGTCCGCGACAAATGGTTTGGTTTACGTACTCCAGACGGTCGATAAAGATTGTTTAAATAACGAGATCTTTAAGAGGGCCTTGGCCCTCTTTTTTGTTGATGCGCTTCGTTTCATGTTTTTGGGCGCAATCTGTGTATTCCCGCCGTGTAAAAGTTGTTTGTGATGGGGAAAACAAATTTTTGCCCTTGTCTTGGTTTGGCGCTTTTCAGTTTACGGATATAATCTACCTTTAATTTTTGAATCAGCGTGGATATTTTTTCACGTTACTGCATGCAGGAGACGTCGTCTTGGGGGCTACACCACAAGCAAATGAACCTTCAATGGAAGAGATCCTGAACTCCATTCGTAAGATTATATCTGATGACGATAAAGGAGAGGTGCAGGAAGCTGTTGAAGTTCAACAATCACAAGAACCAGCACAAGATGAATTCGACAAACTCTTGTCAGAAAATACGGCACCCCAGGCGGCTTTGAGCGAAGAAGCTTTGGATGATATTTTAGAACTTACTGAAAAAGAAGTTTTGGCAACAGAAGAAGAAAAAGTTGTCGATACACCTGTTGTAGAGGGGCTAGGCAATCAAGTGGATGAACCTAAGAGTGGTGATGTTGCCTTTGTTGAGTTGGAAGAAAAAGGCGAAGAGTTGATGAGTTTTGAAGTGCAAGGGCAAAAGAAGCCTCAAAGCGAAGCTGTTCAGCCTTCGCACGAGCAAGCCTTATCGGGCATTAATGAGGAGCAAACCAAGGCAATGTTTGCAAAAGTAGAAAATGAAGTCCGCTCATCTTCTGCAAAGTTGTTGTCTGAGCCGGTGGATCAGGCTGTATCTTCTGCCTTTAGTGGTTTGGCGACAACTGTACTCAATCAGAATGCACGGACTCTCGAAGATCTGGTTTCTGAGATGTTACGTCCCATGTTGAAAGACTGGCTGGATCAGTACTTGCCGGTTATGGTAGAGCGGCTTGTCCGTCAGGAAATAGAGCGAATTACCACCCATAAATAGCCAAAATGCTGAAAACGGGTTGTATATAGGCGCTGCCTCTTGACAGGCAGCGCTTTTTGTTGGCTATCACGCATGAACGCCATTGAGGGGTATTTAACAATTGACGCCCTTACAATGAATTGCCAGAGATAGAAGAGCTAGTAATATGCTGGATAAAACATATGAGGCGGCAGGCATAGAGCCGCGGATTTACGAGGCTTGGGAACAGGCCGGTGCTTTTAAAGCGGGGGCAGGTGCTAAAGATGGTGCTGCTACCTACTCAATCGTGATTCCGCCCCCCAATGTGACTGGCTCTTTGCATATGGGCCACGCCCTTAATAACACCCTGCAAGATTTGATGGTGCGCTATCAGCGCATGAAAGGCCGTGATGTGCTTTGGCAGCCGGGTATGGACCATGCCGGCATTGCCACCCAGATGGTTGTCGAACGTCAGCTGGCCGCCAATGGTGAGGCGGGCCGCCGCGACATGGGGCGTGAGGCTTTTGTTGAACGTGTCTGGAAGTGGAAGGGCGAATCCGGCGGGATGATCTTTAATCAGCTCAAGCGCCTTGGTGCGTCTTGTGATTGGTCTCGCGAGCGCTTCACCATGGATGAGGGGCTTTCCAAGGCTGTTCTGGAGGTCTTTGTTTCGCTCTACAAAGAGGGCTTGATTTACAAAGATAAGCGTTTGGTGAACTGGGATCCGAAACTCCTCACTGCGATCTCTGATCTTGAGGTGGAGCAAAAAGATACCAAGGGTCATATGTGGCATTTCCGCTATCCTTTGGCCGATGGGGTGAGCTACCAGTTCCCGATTGCCTATGATGAAGATGGCAAGCCAAGCGAATTTGAAACCCGCGATTACATCGTTATTGCCACCACACGTCCTGAAACCATGCTGGGTGATACGGCGGTTATAGTGCATCCTGAGGATCCGCGTTTCCAGGACCTGATCGGTAAAGAGATTATTCTACCTCTCGTGGGCCGGCGCATTCCGATCATTGCTGATGATTACGTTGAAATGGATACCGGTACCGGTGCCATGAAGGTAACCCCGGCGCACGATTTCAATGACTTTGACATCGGTAAGCGTCATGACTTGCACATGATTTCGGTCATGGACCGTGAAGCAAAAATTATCCTAGCCGATAATGAGGAATTCCTTGAAGGTATTGAGGAAAGCGCTGAACTGAAAATTTGCATAGAGACCCTTGAGGGTGTCGAGCGATTTACAGCGCGCAAGCAGATTGTTGCCATGCTGGAAGCGCGCGGCCTGTTGCACGAGATTGTGGATCATCCGCATATGGTGCCTTATGGTGACCGTGGCGGTGTGCCAATTGAACCGATGTTGACCGACCAATGGTATGTGGATGCTGTGACCATGGCGAAACCGGCACTTGAGTCGGTTCGTGAAGGTCGTACCAAGTTCGTGCCGAAGAACTGGGAAAAAACCTACTATGAATGGATGGAGAATATTCAGCCATGGTGCGTTTCCCGTCAATTATGGTGGGGGCATCGTATTCCGGCGTGGTATGGCCCTGAAGGTAAGGTGTTTGTCGAGCAAAGCGAAGCAGAGGCTATTGCTGCGGCTGAAGCATTCTATGGCAAGCCAGTTGAAGTGATGGAAGAAAGCGCTGCACGTGCCGTATTTGAAAGTGGTGCTGCGGAGCGTATTGTGCTTTACCGCGATGAAGATGTTCTCGACACGTGGTTCTCTTCCGCCCTTTGGCCGTTTTCTACCCTCGGCTGGCCGGAAAAGACTGACGAGTTGGCACGCTACTACCCAACATCTGTGTTGGTTACCGGTTTTGATATCATCTTCTTCTGGGTTGCCCGGATGATGATGATGGCCAAGCACTTTATGAAAACCGAGCCTTTCGATACTGTTTATATCCATGCATTGGTGCGCGATGAAAAAGGCGCGAAAATGTCCAAGTCCAAGGGTAACGTGATTGATCCTTTGGAATTGATGGATGAATTCGGTGCCGACGCATTGCGTTTCACACTAGCTGCTATGGCAGCGCAGGGCAGGGATATCAAACTGGCGAAAACCCGCGTAGCTGGTTATCGCAATTTTGCCACCAAGCTTTGGAACGTGTGCCGCTTTGCCGAGATGAACCAGTGTGAACGGGTGGAAGGCTTTGATCCGGGGCTGGTGAAGCAGACTGTTAACCGCTGGATTGTTACCGAGATGAGCCGGGCGATTACAGAAGTTTCCGAGGCAATTGATACCTACCGCTTCAACGATGCAGCGGGTGGGGCCTATCGCTTCGTCTGGAACACATTCTGTGATTGGTACATTGAACTTGCCAAGCCGATTTTCAATGGCGACGATGAAGAGGCGAAAGCAGAAACCCGCGCCACTGCCGCATTCGTTCGCGATGAAATCTTGAAGCTGTTGCATCCGTTTATGCCATTCATCACCGAAGAATTGTGGAACCGCACAGTTAAAGAAGGTGATACACGTGACAACATGCTGATGCTTTCTTCTTGGCCAACAGCTGTTGGCGAGGATCAAGAGGCTGCTGCGGAAATCAACTGGTTGATTGATGTGATTAGTGAAATTCGCTCTGTACGTTCGGAAATGAATGTACCGGCAGGGGCGAAAGTACCTGTTGTCTTTACTGGCGCTAGTGATGAGACAGCAAATCGCTTGAAAATCCATGAAGGGGCAATTTTGAAAAACGCCCGCGCCGAGAGCGTGTGTGTTTCCCAAGATATCCCGCAGGGTTCAGCCCAGATTGTTGTTGGTGAGGCCACTTTGTGCTTGCCACTTGCTGGTGTAATTGATTTGGCAGCCGAGAATGCCCGTCTTGATAAAGAATTGGGTAAGATTGAAGCCGAGCTACAGAAGATCACCAAGAAGCTGGAAAATCCGCGTTTCGTCGAAAAAGCACCGGCTGATGTGGTGGAGGCAGAGCGCGAACGCGTTATTGAGCTGAGCGAAAAGCGCAGTAAAGTGGGCGAGGCTAAGGAACGCCTTGCGGCACTGGGTTAAGCATTAAGCATTGGAAATGCCGGTAGTTTCATCGGCATTTCCGCCAATTCGTTGGGTTAGTCGTAAAATAGCCATCATCTGGCCTTTAGAGCTTCCTTGTGGCGTGCTAGAGACTTAGTCTTAAAAGTTCGTTGCGACCTTGCCTTAAATTATGGTTTGGTCTCTTGCTGGTATGGTTAATAATTTGGGGCGATTGTTGCAAATGGTAAAGCACCTAATAAAATTTGGTGCCCGGTTGGCAGGATTGACTCTTTTGGGTGCACTTGCCTCTTTTCCTTTGAGTAATAGCGCTCAGGCTGAAAAGATCGATAATGCTGTGGCGCAATTCAGCGGGCTGGATAAAATCACCGGTCGCATTACCCGCTTTGATGTTTACATGGGAGAGACGGTGCAATTTGGCGCACTGCAAGTAACACCTCGGGTGTGTTATTCGCGTCCACGCACTGAAAAGGCTCAAAGTACAGCGTTTATCGAAGTGGACGAGCTGAAGCGTGATAAGCGGGTGGAGCGAATTTTTACCGGTTGGATGTTTGCTTCAAACCCTGGTGTGCATGCGGTTGAGCATCCGGTCTATGATATTTGGTTGGAAGATTGTGTTGGGTACTCAGATGTGCCGCCACCAGAAAACTATAGTGGTCCGCCATTAAGACATGATGGCCAAGCCGACAGACTTGCTGGAGATCATTTTGTTTCTAGTGGTGTAGTTGGCCTTCCAATATCAAAACCAAAATAAATGTTAGAGATTTGAGGTTCTGCAATGCAGGACCTTTTTTTTATGATTATTGATTTGAATGTCATTTGATGTTTTAAATTGACCAATTAGTCATTTATAGTTTACGTATACACAGCTGCTTTATGAGGTTTATTTATGGTTCAAGCGCTGTTCGAGATTGAAGATCTTAGCAAAACCTACATTTCAAATAGTGTCGAAGTTCACGCATTACGCGGAGCCTGCCTTAAGTTATATGCCGGCGAAATGACAGTCCTATTGGGGCCTTCCGGTTCGGGTAAGTCGACCTTTCTTAATATTCTGGGAGGCCTTGATACACCTACGTCGGGTATTGTGCGCTACCAAGGAGATGAGCTGAACCGATATAGTGAGCGCAAACTAACCCTATACAGGCGAAAAAGTGTTGGTTTCGTATTTCAGTTTTACAATTTGATTCCCAGTTTAAATGCATGGGAAAATGTGGCTTTAACCACTGAGCTTTCCGATAATCCGCTTGATCCGGCTGAGGCTTTGGAGATTGTCGGTCTTGGGCGGCGTCAAAAACACTTCCCCGCTGAAATGTCGGGGGGGGAACAACAACGGGTAGCGATTGCACGTGCAATTGCAAAACGGCCTGAAGTTCTGCTTTGTGACGAACCTACGGGTGCGCTTGATTCCAAAACCGGTATTTTGGTATTGGAAGCACTACAGCGCACTAATAAGGAGCTGGGTACTACCACTGCTGTTATCACGCACAATGCGAGTATTCAGCAGCTTGCCAATCGGGTGTTCACATTCAAAGATGGCCGAATTGATAGCAGCCATGTGAATAGCACGCCTAAACAAGCGCATGAGGTGGATTGGTGATGGCCGTTCTCGATCGCAAAGTTCTGCGCGATGTGCGGCGCATGTGGGCGCAGGTGTTGGCCATTGGTTTGGTGATGGCTTGTGGTGTTATGACCTTGATTATGGCGCAGGGCGCGTACCGTTCCTTGCGTGAAACACAAGAGGTTTATTACGATCAATATCGATTTGGGCATTTGTTTGTTAATGCCAAGCGTATTCCAAAATCCGTGGTACGCTCGTTTCATTCGCTAGAAGGTGTGCAAGCGGTTGAAGGGCGGATTGATGCTCCGGCTATCTTGGAAATGGAGGGTATGCAAGAGCCGGGAGCCGGTTATGTTATGTCGCTTCCAGTTGGTAAGCTACCCGATGTGAACCGCCCTTATCTTCGCGAAGGACGCTTACCGCAGGCAAGCAGCACGCGTGAGGTGGCAATTGAAGAACGCTTTGCCAAAGCACATGATTTGCGAGCGGGAGATTCGTTTAGCGCGATTATTCACGGCAACAGAGTGCACCTTCGCGTTTCGGGTATTATGTTAAGTCCCGAATTTATTTATGCACTTGGCCCTGGTGACTTGATCCCGGATTCAAAGCGCTTTGGCGTATTCTACATGTCGCAAAAGGCCCTTGAAGCGCTCATGGATATGGAAGGGGCATATAATAGTGTCTCCCTGCGGCTTTTAAGGGGGGCATGCGAGGCGTGTGTTAAGCGACAAATTGATCAGGCTTTACTTCCCTATGGTTCTACAGGGGCGTATGGCCGTAAAGACCAGGTATCGAATTCATTCATCGATGCTGAGTTGAAGCAGTTAGAATCTATGTCCAGAGTTATGCCACCGGTTTTTCTGTTGGTCTCGGCATTTTTGGTCAACATGATTTTAACGCGGCTGATTGCACTGGAACGTGAGCAAATCGGCTTGCTCAAAGCTTGTGGTTATTCATCTTGGCAAGTGGCGTTTCATTACAGCAAGCTGGTTATTTTGATCAGTTTTGTTGGCCTTAGTATCGGTATGTTTGCCGGTGCCCAAATAGGGAAGGGGCTGACGCATCTTTACAGCCAATTCTTTTCTTTCCCGTTTTTGGTGTTTAAGCAAAGTGTTGATTTGTATTTGATTGGCATTGTGGTTAGCGCGGGTTCGGCCCTTTTGGGGGCGGCCAAGGCAATATATGGGGCGGCATCCTTACCGCCAGCGGTGGCGATGCGACCACCGGCACCGGAAAAATTCCGCTCTGTCATGGCGTTGAAGCAAGGTGACGGCAAATTCCTGTCTCAATTGACGGTTATGGGCCTACGGCATTTTATTCATAGCCCCTTGCGTAGTTTGATGACAATGTTCGGCATTGCGTTTGCTGGGGCAATGGCGGTTATGGCACTGTTTTTCGTTGATTCCATTAATGCGATGATAGACTTATCTATGACGCGAGCGGAGCGGTCGGATGCGCAAGTTCAGCTGATCGATGATATGCGTCCTTCAGTTTTGGATGAAATACAGCGCCTACCGGGTGTATTTATGGCTGAGCCAGTGCGGCAAGAGGCTGTGATTTTTCATCATGGTGCTGTTTCCAAACGCGGTTCGATATTGGGGCGCTTAACGCACTCAAACTTATCGCGCACACTGGATGAAAACAATAATCCGGCTCCGCTACCTGAACATGGCATATTGCTACCCCAACGGTTGGCTGAGCAGCTGAATGTGGGATTGGGGCAAACACTACGCGTCGAGTTTCCAAGCCTTGCTGGTTTGCAAAAGAGTGTTCGTGTGGCTGGCTTTTCCAGCAGCTATCTCGGGCTTGCTGCTGCCATGAGGTTGGAGAGATTGAACCGACTTATGGGGCAGGGGCCACGTATTAACGCCGCTGCTTTTGATATGGACGAGTCTCAAGCTCCTCAGCTATATGAGGCGATTAAATCGACCCCCGGCTTGTTAAGTATTTCAATGCAAGTACTTTCAAAGAAGATGTTTCGTAAGCATATGGACCAAAATACAGTCACAATGGTTAGTGTCTATTTTATTATTGCGGTCATTGTGGCGTTCGGGGTGGTTTATAACTCCATTCGTATTCAACTTTCTGAACGCGGAAGAGAGTTGGCCAGCCTGCGGGTGCTTGGCTTTACCAGCGGCGAAGTGTTTAAAGTCATGCTCGTTGAAATGGGTGCGATTGTTGTATTGGCACAGCCATTGAGCTGGTTCGTTGGTTATGGGTTCTCTGTGGTGATGATTAATGGTTTTGCGAATGATATGTACGCTATGCCCTTGGTCATTCATAACAAGACTTATGCAATTGCTTCTATTGTGGTTTTTGTTAGTGCTTTATTCTGCGCAGGGCTGGCGTGGCTTCGTGTAAGTAAATTAGATTTAATTAGTGTATTGAAATCAAGGGAGTAGGCGTGATGATTGCCAAATTAAAAGGTAAACTCGGCCTCATTATTGCTGTGGTCTTTGTCGTGGCGGCTTTGTTTTGGGCTTTTCAGCCAATCGCGATGAATGTGGAAACGGCTGTTATTCGTCAAGGCAATATGGTTGTGAGTGTGGAAGAGGATGGGGAAACACGGGTTAAGGAAAAGTACCGGATATTTTCGCCGCTAACTGGACGTGTTACCCGCTCTATTCTCGATGTTGGTGATGCTGTTAAAGGCGGAGAAACCGTTGTGGCGCGTATTATGCCACAGGACCCAACATTTTTGGATGAGCGCGGACGTGTGCGGGCCGAGGCGCGGGTTGCGATGGCGGAGGCCAGTGTACGGGTTGCCGAGGCAAAGCTTGGTTCTAGTAAAGCCGCCGAAGCGCTTAGCCTTTCCGAGTACAAACGCGCACAGCGTCTTTCGACTAGTAAAACAATATCTGCGGCACAACTGGAGCGGGCTAACTTTGATTTGGAGTTGAAAAAGGCCGAGACCATAAGTGCCGAGGCGCAGTTAAAATTGAGCAAAAGCGATTTGTTGAGCGCTAAAGCAGCTCTTATTCAGCCCAAGGGGTATGTGGACCCGGAATTGGCCCAGACCAGATCTCTGCCGTTAGTCGCGCCCGTAGATGGCGTTGTATTGCGCTTGGCCGTAGAGAGTGAGCAAGCGATACAGACAGGTGAATTGCTGGTGGAAATTGGTGATCCGCGTCAACTTGAGGTGACGATTGATCTGCTTTCTGAAGATGCTGTTCAAGTAAAAAAAGGTGCACGAGCAGTTTTAACCGATTGGGGCGGGGCGCCTATTGAAGCTGTTGTACGGCGTATCGAGCCAGCCGGTTTTACCAAGGTTTCGGCTTTGGGTATCGAAGAGCAACGGGTTAATGCCATTCTCGATTTAAAGCAGATACCTCAAAAATTGGGGCATGGATTCAAGTTGCGTGCTTCTATTGAGCTTTGGCAAGGAAAGGATATTGTTAAGGCACCGCTAACAGCGCTATTTCGAGATGGCGGCAAGTGGGCCGCGTTTATAGAAAAAGACGGCTATGCTCATAAGGTGTTTGTTGAAACAGGACATATGAACAAAGACTACGCTGAAGTACTCTCGGGTTTGCAAGTGGGTGATCGTGTCATCCTCTTCCCGGGTGATACGCTGGAAGAGGGGGCTTTGGTAACGAACTTGTAGTTCCACAAGCTTACTGTCAAAACTGCTTCAATTAAAGCCGGCTAACTCATGAGTGGCCGGCTTTTTTAAAAGAGAGTGCCAAGTAAAGATAAGCCTGTTTGAAGAAGCTCAGATACAAGGCTGAAACTGCTTATAACCATTGCATAAAAATTGGTGATCAAATTATAAGAATACACCGTGAGTATCTGGAATTCTTCGATAATTGCAGGCTGTTTAATAACACCAAACCCCAACTCGATGCCTTGCTCAAGGAGCAGATTGGTAATGAGCATATGGATGTAAAATGCTGCTGCGAAAATAAATAGTTTTCCATAAAATCTAACGGTAGAAGCGCTACGTCTTTTTATTGTAAAGCCGGATGCCCTCATGTGGTTTTCAAGGGTTTCATGTAAATCGTCGGGAACATTTAAATCTAGCCTTGCTAATGAAGGGGCGCGAAATACTCCTGTTTGCGTCATGGCAATGCTCTCCGATGTGAACGACACCTAAATAACAGTGTTAAAAGACACCGCAGCTTTAAAACTCATAACTAGTAGCTGTGGTTATTATTAGTAGTAGTAGGTTCTGCAACTTTAAAGAAACCAAACCGCTTGGTTTGACGTTTTCGAATTAAAAAAATGGCTCACTCTTATCGATAGTTTAATCTAGCGAATAAACCTAAGTCGTATATTGGAGATTTGAAGCCGATTTTCAATAGTTGTTTTTGTATTTAGCTATTGCAACTATGCATGGTAGAAAGAAACCATATTTATGTTACTGTAAGTAAATAACTATTGATATTTTGTCGGTTATAATAGATTAGGTTGCAATTGCCGCAAGCGCTTCTTGGCCTGACAAAACTAATTGCTTTGGGAAACTCATATTATTTTTCAAGGCGCAGTCCAACTGGTATAAATATTCTTCCTGCGGAATTTCAATGGTGCCGAACTGGGTTAAGTGATCGGTTATGAATTGGGTATCCAGCAGGGTGAAACCGGCAAGCTTTAGGCGGGCAACCAGATGTACGAGTGCAACTTTTGAAGCATCGCGCGCTTTGGAAAACATGCTCTCGCCAAAGAATGCACCGCCAATGGTGACACCGTACAGGCCACCAACGAGCACATTATTTTCGTAAACTTCTATCGTATGACAGTAGTCAGCTAGAAAGAGAGCTTTATACAAACTACGGATTTCATCATTGATCCAGGTGGATTGACGATTGGGGGCGGGGGCCGAACAGCCGTTGATTACACCTTCAAAATCGGTTGAAGACTGGACGATGTATTTATCACTTCTGATTGTTCGGGCCAAACGGCGGGGAATGTGAAATTGATCTAACGGGATGACCCCGCGCTGTTCTGGCTGCAGCCAGAAGAGTTCCTTGGCGTTGGCTGACTCGGCCATAGGAAAAACACCGCAGGCATATGCATTCAACAATATCTGCGGTGTTACTTTAAACGGTGTCTGGCTATCATCAGCTGCCATCGTCACCAAAGGCCCTATTTATTCTGTAGAGCTTTTTGTTCTTCCAAGAATTTTTCCAACCAGTGAATATCATAGGCACCGTTGGCGATGTCCTGACTTTCCAATAGGTGAGAAAAAAGTGGAATGGTGGACTGAATGCCATCAACCACAAATTCTTGTAGACAGCGACGCAAGCGCATCATGCATTCCACACGGGTGCGGCCATGCACAATCAGCTTACCAATCAGGCTGTCGTAGTGTGGCGGAATTTTGTAGCCCTGATACACACCGGAATCGACGCGTACACCCAAACCGCCTGGTGGGTGGTAATAGGTGATGGTGCCGGGAGATGGTGCGAAGGTGAGCGGATGTTCTGCGTTGATACGACACTCAATCGCATGGCCGGAGAAGCGCACATCTTCTTGGTTGATGCCAAGAGTTGCGCCTGCTGCAATACGAATTTGCTCGTTTACCAAGTCAATACCGGTTACCATTTCGGTTACCGGATGCTCCACCTGCAAACGGGTGTTCATTTCAATGAAATAGAACTCGCCGTTTTCATAGAGGAACTCAATGGTACCTGCACCACGGTATTTCAGTTTGCGCATGGCGCTGGCGCAAATCTCGCCGATGTTTTGACGCTGAGCATCATTCAACGCGGGAGACGGGCATTCTTCAAACACCTTCTGGTGGCGACGCTGGAGCGAGCAGTCACGTTCACCTAGGTGAATGGCGTTGCCTTGGCCATCGCCCAGTACCTGCACCTCAATGTGGCGTGGTTTGCCGAGGTACTTTTCCATATAGAGCGCATCATCGCCAAAGGCTGCCTTGGCTTCTGCGCGGGCTGTGGAAATTGCGGTGTCGAGATCGTCAGCAGTTTGTGCCACTTTCATGCCGCGACCACCACCACCGGCAGCGGCTTTCACCAATACGGGGTAGCCGATTTCGCTCGCAATGGCGTGGACATCGTCTTCCGGGGTAATGCCGCCATCAGAACCCGGCACAACAGGAATACCCAGCTCGATGGCTGTGGTTTTGGCCTGAATCTTATCGCCCATAATGCGAATATGGTCGGAAGTTGGGCCTATAAATGTGATTCCGTGTGCTTCGAGAATTTCCGCAAAGCGGGCGTTTTCAGAAAGAAAACCGTAGCCTGGGTGTACCGCATCGGCCCCTGTGATTTCACAGGCAGCGAGAATTTGCGGTATGTTCAGGTAACTGTCGCGGGCCACTGGGGGGCCAATGCAAACACTTTCGTCGGCCAGACGCACGTGCATGGCATCTTCGTCGGCTGTGGAGTGAACGGCAACGGTAGAGATGCCAAGCTCACGACAAGCGCGAAGAATTCGCAGTGCAATCTCGCCGCGGTTTGCGATGAGAATTTTGGAGAACATAGGCAACTCCGTTACTCGATGATAACGAGAGGTTCACCGAATTCAACCGGCTGACCGTCTTCAACCAGAATAGAAGTAATCTTCCCCGATTTTGTTGCCGGAATCTGGTTCATGGTTTTCATCGCTTCAACGATCAAAATAGTGTCGCCTTCGCGCACGCTATCACCCACATCAACAAACGGGCGGGCACCTGGCTCTGGTGCCATGTAGGCAGTGCCGACCATTGGCGAGGTTACTGCGCCCGGGTGGTTGGCTGCATCAGCCGAAACAGCAACTTCTACGGCACTGGCTGGCTGGACAGCGGCAACAGGGGCCGGGGCAACGGCACGAGCCTCTACATTCAGCTGCCTTGCCACGCGTATACGTAAATCGTTTTGCTCTACTTCAATTTCGGAAAGTTTGGTTTCGTCCAAAAGGGACGCCAGTTGACGGATCAAATCTTGGTCAAACGTTGTTTTTTTCGTCATCGTTATGTCCATTCGAGGTTCCCCATATGGGGCGTTCCAGTTAATCTCGACTGGGGAAATTTCGTGCCCCAGACACATTGTTATGTCAGCTTGCAAGAAAACTGCGGTTTGTCATTTGTGTTCAGGAATACCAATGGTCACGGTTTCAACTCAACACAATTTTCAAAGCACCGCTTTATGGTATCTCCATGGCATAACTACGAAAAACATAGGTTCCACAAAAACACGCTTGATAAGTAGCGGTGGGCAATTCTTGCTATTCTTTAGCTTTTCACAAAGAATCTACTTTGTGATTGTTCGACTATTTTCAAGGGGTACTTATAGAAGTGAAGCGAACTCAGGAAAAGACCTAAGTCCGCTTGTTTATCAAGCTATGCAGCTTTTTTTCGGGCTTTTTTAAAAAAAAAGTCGATTATGCCCGTGCCAAATGGCTATTTAGTTTTTCTGAGCGCGTGTTTGGGCGATGATTTCTTTTAAGCTATCAACGCCAACAGCACCAATTGCGACTTCATCGCCAATCACATAGGAAGGTGTGCCGTTAATGGACAGTTTTTCCGCCATCGTGAAGACTTCTTGCAGGGTATTGCGGGTACTGTCGGACTTCAACTCGTCCTCGATCTTGTTCATATCAACACCAAGGTCTTTGACAATACGCATGGCGCTTTCTTTCGTTGCCCGCTCTTTTGAGGAGAGCATGGCGATATGAAAGTCCTCGTATTTTTCCGGGGCGACTTCGTTAAGAGCAATTGCTACCTGTGCCGCCTGCATGGAGGCTTGACCTAAAACAGGAAATTCTTTCAATACAATGCGCAGATTGCCGTCATCTTCCATGAGTTTCATCATGTCCGCGAGCGAGCGGCGGCAATAGCCGCAGTTGTAATCGAAAAACTCAACCAGCGTTACATCACCTTTAGGGTTGCCCAATACGACTTGATACTTGGAGTTTTCCAATGTGTCGCGCATTTCAACAAGCGCTTCTTTCCGGGCTTGCTCTTGTTGGGCAACACGGCGGTTTTCGAGCTCGTTTAAGGCTTTGGTGATAACTTCCGGGTTTTCCATCAAGTAATCATGGATGATTTTTTCAACTTGTTGGCGATCCATGTCGGCAGCTTTTGCTTGTACGCCCAGCATGGCTGTTGTGGCTACAATCAGCATTGCAGCTAAGCAAAGCATCTGCTTGAATTTAACGAACATGTTTTCTCCATTGCCTTTGGCAGTTTGTGGTACGGCGCTAAGAGCCTTTATGTCTTTGAGCACTCGCGATTTTGAATACTGTTTATCCCTAAAGCATCTGGTTTTAACCAGATTATTAGCTACCCTAGAGGTTTTGCGGTATCTTAACCTGTTTTCGTTTGCGGGTGTTTGAGCTTATAGTTAAATTTCCACATACAATATTTTACTAGCCTCTTTTGAGGCTTTTTAGGCCTGCAATTGGGCTGCTGGTAGGCAGATCACTTGATACTCAAGATATCGTTGGCTTGATACCATGGGGCTGTGCCTTTTTTCAGCTTTGTCTTTGCACGCGTTGCATAGCGTTTTGCGCCTTTATAATCGCCGCGTGCGACAAGGCCTTTTGCGGTGGCCAAATCGGCTTCGGGCAAGCGGCCCAGACGTGAATAGGCAATGGCCAGCTGGGCATAGCCGGTGTAGGAGTTCGGGTCTTTGCGCAAGGCGGCATTTAAAAGCCCTGTTGCTTCTTTCAGTTTGGATTTATCGCCAGATGCTACCAGTGCGTAGCCCAGCCATATTTTCAGCTGTGGTTGCCCTGGCTTTAACGAAAGAGCTTTGCGAAATGGAGCAACAGCTGCGGCGGGCTTGCCGCCTTCAATGAGTGCTTGCCCCTTCAACTCATAGATATACGGGTCCTTGGGCAAGCGCTTTATGAGCGCATCAATTTTAGCCGAAGATTTTTTGAGCGAGTCGCGCTTCATGGAGGCGATGGCTCTTGCATATTGGGCGGGCAAGGACTTGTTGGAGGAAGGGTAGGCGCGATACACCGTATTGGGGTGCGAGGTGAAAGCCACAAGTTTGGCTTTTACCATATCATGGCGGAACTGGAGTTGCTTGCTGTCTTTTTTATTGAAGTATTTGGAGCGGTTCGCTTTGGTTTTAAGAGCGGTCAAGCGTTCGCGGGGCATGGGATGGCTTACGGCATAAGGGTCGACATAGCGGGCCGAGAAAAGGGCTTGGTCGGCCATACGCTCAAAGGTTGTCAGCATACCCTTGGCAGATTGTTTGGTTTTGTTCAAATAGCGAAGCGCGGCCTGGTCGGCCGAGGATTCTTCAGTGCGTTTATAGGCAAGGAATGTGCGCTGGCCGATTGCACCAGAACTCATTGCAGCGGCCGCGCCCCCTTGCGCGACTGATGAATTGCCCGTGCCGGCACCTGCGGCCATGGCTCCGGCACCCAGTATCATCCCAATCACCGACATTATTTGGGCGTTAGAGGCGGCTTGGCGCATACGTACCAAGTGGTTTCCGGCAATGTGCCCTGTTTCGTGGGCAATAACGCCAATAACTTCGCTGGGTGTTTTGGCCTCCATCAAGACGCCAAGATTAATGAACATGCGGCGCGAGTCGGGTACAAAAGCGTTGAAACTTTTATCATTTACCAAAATGATATCGACCTGGTTGCGCGGTAGCCCTGCTGCCTTGAAAATGGGGCGGGCGTAGTCGCGTAGTAAATCTTCGGTTTCGGCATCGCGAACGAGCGGCAAGCGGCCTTGCGCATGTGCAGGTACGCTCGCAAGTGTTGGTACCAATATTGTAAGAGCGCAAATACAACTAATAGTTTTAGTTAGGACTTTGCTGCTCTTGACACCTAGTTGTTTGAATAGGTTTGCAGGAGCTTTCGGTAACAACATTTAACAGGCCTCATAATTCGGTGCAGCTGGTTATTTATGGTGCAATAAACAAATCAGAACAATAGCAGTATGTCAGTGAGTGGGGAGATAAACAAATAAACAGGCGGGAATAGGGCAGCGATAAACTATTTATCCTTGTTATATTGCCAATGTTCCCTTGTTAAAAGACCAATGGTTTCTATCGGATAGGATTGCTAGGAATATTTGTTGCCTATCAATTGCTGGCTTGCAACAAAGCTGAATAATACAACTTAAACTGAGGATTTTATACGTGAATACTTTTTTACCTTCTAAGCGTAGCGATGTGTTTGCTTTTCAAGCCATGGAAGTACTGCAAGCGGCGAGTCAGCTGGAGGCTGAGGGCAAAAAAGTGTTGCATATGGAAATTGGCCAGCCCGGTGCTCCAGTGCCTGCACAAGTGCGCAGTGCGGCGCAAAGCCTGCTGGATACGGGCAAAATGGCCTATACGCCCGCGAAAGGCTTGCCCGAATTACAACAGGCAATTGCCAAGCATTATAGCGAGCACTACGGTGTTGAGGTGCCACTAGAGCGGGTTATGGTGACCACCGGTTCTTCCGCCGGGTTTAATCTGGCTTTTTTGGCGGGATTTGAACCGGGTGATCGGGTGGCGCTGACTTCGCCCGGCTATCCAGCCTATCGTAATATTCTTAAAGCGCTGGGGTTAGAGGCGGTTGAAATTGAAGTGGGGCCGGAAACCCGATGGGCATTAACTGGCGAGATGGTGGCGAAAGTTCACAAAAAAACACCGCTTAAGGGGGTGTTGGTGGCGTCTCCTGCCAACCCCACTGGCACGATGATGACACCGGAAGCGCTGAAGGAACTTAGCCAGACGTGTGAGGCGAATGGTATCTGGTTTATTTCCGACGAAATCTATCACGGCCTTGCCTTTGGCCAGCAAGAGGAAACGGCGCTGAAATTCAGTGATAAAGCCATTATCGTTAATAGTTTTTCAAAGTATTACTGCATGACCGGTTGGCGCATTGGCTGGATGATTTTGCCTGAAGAGCTGGTGCGTCCGGTAGAGCGCTTGGCGCAAAGCCTGTATATTTCCGCGCCGCATCTTTCGCAGGTGGCAGCAGTGGCGGCGTTTTCAGCCACGCAGGAGTACGAGCAGATTAAGGCAGGTTATGGCCGTAACCGGCAATTGTTGCTCGAGCGTTTGCCGCAAATTGGCTTTGACCGGTTGTTACCGGTGGATGGGGCGTTTTACGTTTATGCCAGCACCACGGCGTTTGCCAAAGACAGTTTTGAGTTTTGTAAAGGCATGTTGCAAGAGGCGCATGTGGCAACCACGCCGGGGATTGATTTCGATTTACAACGTGGTCACGAGTACTTGCGGTTCTCGTTTGCTGGGCCGGAAGCGGATATGGCCTTGGCCATGGAAAAGCTTGAAGACTGGCTGAACCGCTAACAGCATAAGCCCGCTTTGCTTATATGGGGCTGGCGGGCAAATGATAGGGCAAGTTACTGGGCATGCTTATGACACGCGCCATGAAGAGCTCATGACTACGGCTCAAAATCAAGGCATTGTTCAATTTTATTTTCGATGAACTCTTTATTACCAAAAACGACAATATCTTCACAATAGCCATTATCGGCGGGAGTATAGCGCAGGACAGCCGTCGTATCTAAGGTGACTAAGCTATCGGCGATGGCTTCACCGTTAAGTGCTAGACCACCTTTTATTTTTAAATTTAGCCAATCTTTCACATGGTTTCCTAAAGCATCAATATCCATCTCTGTTTAAATTAGTAAGTTAGTACTTGGGTCCAAAAAAATCTCATCGGGTACATCAAAATTATATTCATTGAGGTCTACCAATGTCATAAGCCTCGTATAGCCGCTATAAACCTCCAACTCCCAATTTCGATGATCCAGCTTCAGAAGTTCTTCTCTTTGCCATAAGAGCCCCTTATATGATCTTATCCTGTTTCGCGGATTAGCAAAATAACTGGCCTCCAAGAGGTAAAGATTTCCGCAAAAACTATCTGATATACACTTGATATAATTCAAGAGGACTTTTGACTCAAAAGCTTCTGCATAAAATTCTTCTTCAGAGCGCAACTCCTTGACCTTTAATAGCAGTTTCTTTTTAACCTCGTTGCCAAAAAATATGAGATGATTTCGTTTTCTTTCTGATGTGTTCATCAGCTATTACTTTCCAAAATAATGATGCTGCTTTAGCTTTTTAACCAATTAGTTCTGCTTGTAAGCGAGGGCGTGTTTATACTTGCCGTCGTACATACCGTGGTGAGCGGATATTCTTTTTTAGGGCAAATTTTTCACACCTATTCAATACTGCCAGTAAATACACAAAGGGCGGCTCGGTGGCCGCCCTTTGTGTTCTTTATAATCATGCTAGAAGAATGAGCGGCGCTGCCACCAACCGGTGCGGCGTGACTGGCCTTCTTCTTCCTCAACTTCCACCGCTTCGCCTTCAACAATCTTCTGGCTGGTGACCACCGGTTTTTTCGGGGCAGGGCGGTACTTCGGCTTGGCCTTTTCTTCTACTTCCCCGTTTTCCTGTGGTTTCTCCTCAGCAAAATCGTTGCTTTGCGGCGCGGCCTCTACCTGCGCCTCAACTTTAGCTGCAACAACAGGTGTTGGCTCGGATTTTGGAGCCTGCGCTGTTTGCGCTGCACTATCATCGCCAGTGTCGCTCGCTTTGTCAGCTAGTTCAGCCGGAGCAGTTTCTTGAGCGGGTTCAGCAGGCGCTTCAACAGCGACGGGCTTGGGCTCGCTTTGGGCTGCTGTTGGCGTGCTTTCTGGCGCTTTTTCTTCAGCGGCTGTTCCGGTTTGCGCCGCTTGGGTTTCGTCTGCTGGCTCACCCGCTTGGGATGGTGTGTCGGTTGCGCCTTCTGGAAACGTGGCACTTTCTGGGTTTGCCTCGCTTTCGCTTGTTTCCAATTCGTCGTTTGGACGACGGCGAGAGCGGCGACCACCACGGCGGCCACGGCGGCGTTTGCGGCGACGCTCTTCTTCGTCGCTCAGTTCTTCAGCTTCGGCAAGAGCTTCTTCAGAAGTGGTCTGCTCAACAGGTTCCAGTTTGCCTTCGTTATCTTCGGGCTGATCCTGGCTTTCTTTTGCGCCTTCTTCCTTGTCTTCAGCCTCTTCACTTTGCTGTGTTTCGTTGTCTTTGCTGTCACGCTCATCACGGCGACGGCGACGACGACGACGGCGGCGACGATCCTTGTCGTTGCTTTCTTCGTCCTTTGCCTTCACATCTTCGGTTTCTTCCGGCTCTATCTCTTCAATTTCATCCTGAGTGGCCGTAACCGGTGCAATGCTGTCTGGTTGCACATATACAGGCGCTTGTTCATAGCGCTTGGTGAAGCTTACTGGAGCGCCGCGCTCTAAAGTGAAGTGCTGTTCGCTAACGCTGTCATCGGCATTCACAGAAATGCTTAGGCCGAAACGGTTTTCCAAATCGCTTAAGCTGTGGCGTTTTTGGTTGAGGATGTAGAGCGCTACTTCGGCTGGGGTGTGGACGATCAAATCGTGGGTCACGCCGCGCAGTAACTGTTCTTCCATGGAGCGCAGAATGTGCAGCGCAACAGATTCAACAGAGCGTACAATACCGGCACCACGGCAATGCGGACAAATAACCGAAGAGCTTTCCAGTACACCAGTGCGCAGGCGCTGGCGTGACATTTCCAGCAGGCCAAAGTGGGATATACGCCCCACTTGAATGCGGGCGCGGTCGGTTTTCAAACATTCTTTCAGGCGGCGTTCCACAGCGCGGTTGTTGCGGTTTTCCTCCATGTCAATGAAGTCGATGACCACAAGACCGGCCAAATCACGCAGGCGTAGCTGGCGGGATATTTCTTCTGCCGCTTCCAGGTTGGTGGCGAGAGCGGTATCTTCAATATTTTGTTCGCGCGTGGATTTGCCCGAGTTTACATCAATTGCCACCAAGGCTTCTGTCTGGTTGATGACAATGTAGCCGCCGGACTTCAAGGTTACTTGCGGCGAGAACATGGCATCCAGCTGGGCCTCGACACCAAAGCGGGTGAATAACGGCGTGGCGTCGCGGTAAGGCTGCACGTTCTTGGCATGGCTTGGCATCAGCATACGCATGAAGTCTTTAGCTTCGCGGTAGCCTTCTTCGCCCGATACCAACACCTGATCGATATCTTTGTTGTAAAGATCGCGAATAGAGCGTTTGATCAGGCTGCCTTCTTCATAAACAAGACGCGGCGCTGCGGAGTTGAGCGTGAGCTCACGGACACTTTCCCACAGGCGTAGCAGGTATTCAAAGTCGCGTTTGATTTCAGCTTTGGTGCGGCTGGCACCGGCTGTGCGTAAAATAACGCCCATGCCGCGCGGCACATCCAGATCACTGGCAACTTGCTTAAGGCGTTTACGGTCTACCGGCTTGGTGATTTTACGAGAAATACCGCCACCACGGTCGGTGTTCGGCATGAGGACCGAGTAACGACCCGCAAGTGAAAGGTAAGTGGTCAGCGCCGCGCCTTTGTTGCCGCGTTCTTCTTTGACCACCTGTACCAGCAGCAGCTGACGGCGTTTAATAACCTCTTGAATTTTGTAGGAATCGCGCAGGCGACGTGGACGCTCTGGCACTTCTTCCAGCGCATCTTCATTGCCAACCTGATCGACAGATTCTTCTGCACTCTTTTCTTCAGTCACAACAGGCTGTTTGTCGTCTGCCTGCTTTTCCTCTGGGATTTCATTTAGAGGATTGCGGCGACGACGCCGTGTACGACGCAAAGAACGACGGTTGCGGTTTTGACGACTCGGGCGCTGTTCTTCTTCACCTTCTGCTGCCTCTGCCTTTTCCTTGTCAGCTTCTTCGCTGCTCTCTTGGCTCGGTGTGGTTTGTGCTGCGAGTTCCTCTGGCGACACATCGACAAAAACGAGCTTGGCAGGTTGCGGCTCTACAAACGAGGCTGTCGGTTGCAGGCTGGTAGTGGTGCTGATTTCTTCAACGGCAACGGCATCGTCTTTTATGACTGGTGCGCTTGGTTGTGTTTCATCCGGGCCACTGGCTGGTTCGGACTGGCTTTCGCTTGCTGCAGCTGGTGTATCAGCTGTTTGGGCCGGCTCAGTTGCGGACGCTTGATCTTTTGGCGCATTCTCTGGTTTGTTATTCGAACCTTCTTCCGGCATCTCCCCAGAAATGACATGGTCATTATTAGCGGACATTGCCTGAGTGCCGGGCTTTTTGTCGGTATCGCCAGCTTCAACCTCATCCGCTTCATTTGCGGTGTCCGGCTGTGATAAGTCTTGTGAAGGCACCGCATTTTGGGTGCTCTCAGTCGCTGAAGCTTGTTCTTCTTGCGACGAAACTGTTGTTTCAGGTGCAGAAGATGCAGAAGCGATTTGCTGCTCAACGTTTGGTGTTGGCTGTGGCGCCGTCTCTGGTGTGTTGGCTGCCAGCGGAGCCGATGCTTGTGAAGCGTCGTCGCTATCTTCGTCATCGCTTAACGAAGGCAGTTCAGGTTCAATGTCCTCAATGCTATCTTCTTGATGCGGTGCGTCGAGGCGTGCGAGTTGCTCCTCGGTGTCTTCTTCGTCTTCCGGAGCGTTTTCGCCATTATTTTCCGCTTCACGTGCGGCAGCAGCAGCCTCACGTTCAGCTTCACGGCGCGCTTCTTCCTTTTCGCGGCGCTCGCGCTCGCGCTGGTTGGCTTCGGCCTCAGCCTGGAGCTGGGCTTCGAGCGCACGACGATCTTCCTCCGGCAACTGGTAGTAGTCGGGGTGAATTTCGCTAAACGCCAAAAAGCCGTGGCGGTTGCCGCCGTATTCAACGAAAGCCGCCTGCAGCGAAGGCTCCACACGGGTTACCTTGGCTAAATAAATATTTCCGCGCAGCTGCTTACGGTTCGCTGCCTCAAAATCAAATTCTTCTACACGATTCCCACGTACGACCGTAACCCGGGTCTCTTCCGGGTGGGTCGCATCTATCAGCATTTTGTTTGCCATGAAGTGATATCCTTGCGGCCTGTTTGGGCAACCGGCGCAAAGGGCGCTTCAAATTGATCATGTTAACAGTACCGCGTTGTTTTTTGTGTTGATGCGAAGAGGCGTGCGGTGCCGCGCGGCGACAACAGAAAAGGGGGCTGACATTGCTGCCCGCTCACTGCTTCTTTTCTGTTCGGTTTCATAGGCACTTCGTGCATATGTCGCGCGTATCGCTAGCAAGACCGTCCGTCTCCAAAATTAAACTTTTAAGCACTTTACGGGTGCTTTGCGCCTGTAGATTAGGCAATTGACCGGCTGATGCCGGAGGCTTGTGCACAGGGCCCATTTGTCTGTCGATTTCGCCATGACAATATGGTTACAGGCACAGATTAACTTGTTTTGGCGAGTGCCAGACTATCCCACCCACGGCAGTGATTTTCTGGCCTCAGCCTGTGAATTTCTTCCGTATCGTCATTCTTTTTGGCTTCGCCAATTGCTGCTATCTTAGAGAATTTGCCTCAACAAATCGGAAACAACCTTATCTAAAACATACTCTGAAGCCCAAAAAATACAGCTGTATTCAGCAAAGGAGTGGCTAAAATCAGCGGTCCTAAGGGGCAAGAGTATCTTTTGAGCAATTGCGAAAAAGAATGTCTAACAGTTTCTTTTAAGCGGCAAAAGCTGGGTTGGCAAGGCTGAGAAATGCAATTTGGCCGTTGCCTCCCCCTTTTCATGGTGGCTTTGGTTATTGTTATCGCTGTCTGGGTTCTGCCTCTGAATTCAACAGGCTAACGTTTGGCAGGGAGAAAAGACGGGGTTGCTATGCTGATAACCTTAAGTGCTTTGCAGAGGCAATGATGTGGCTTGCAGGGTTTTGTTCTGTTGAAAAACAGAGTTAATATGACAAAGAATGCGTAAATCGCGACAAGACACCGTGACAATTAATAGGCTGTATCTTATGCGTTGAACTGGGTTCTGGGGTATAGTGCTGCTGACTAGAGCTGCTTGGAAGTTATGTAGCTACGATGCTTGAGGTTTTTTTGGGTAAACTTCGTTTCGTCATTCCTATTTTGCTAATAATGCTCAGTGCGTTTTTAATGGCGCTTATGCCGTTTGCGCTGTCGTCGCACGCTTATGCCAATACTCAGCAAAAAATCACCATAAGTAATGGTCGGGTGGCTGGCGATGATAACCGCACCCGATTTGTTTTGGATATGGACGGCGAGGCAGCATTTGCCCTTTCTTTCTTGGCCGATCCCTACCGGTTGATTATCGATTTGGCTCAGGTTCATTTTGCTATTGATAAGGAAATAATAGCAGATGGGCGCGGGCTTATACGTGACTGGCGCTTTGGGGCCATTTCCGCGCAGCGCGGTCGGGTTGTGCTGGATTTGAGCGGGCCTGTTGTTTTAGATAAGTCGTTTTTAATGCCGAGTGTGCAAGGACAGCCAACGCGTTTGGTGCTGGATTTGGTTGCAGGTTCGCGCATGCAATTTCTTGAGCAAGCCAGTGAGAAATATAGTATCGGGCGGCGGGCCTTCACGCGCTTAGGCTTACGTGCGCAAGACCGTGAGAATGAAAATGTCCCGAATGGTGCGAAACCTTCCTTGCAAGGGGAGAGTAGCGTTGAAGAGACTGCTTCATTACCTGAGACCGCGCAAACCAAGCCGAGCCAAGAGAGCGCTTTACTCGGTGTTGCACCCAAGCCGATTATCGTGCTCGATCCAGGGCACGGGGGGATTGATTCAGGTGCACGCGGTGCTGGCGGTACACTCGAAAAAGCAGTGGTGTTGAACTTTGCGAAATCGCTTAAAAAGAAGTTGGAGCAAACAGGGCTCTATACGGTTTATCTGACGAGAGATCATGACCGTTTTATTCCACTTCGTGGTCGGGTGAAAATTGGCCACGAGTTGAAAGCGGACTTGTTCATTTCGCTACATGCCGATTCGATTACAGAAGGGGCAAGCAGTACGCGTGGTGCCTCTATCTATACATTATCTGAAAAAGCATCGGACAGAATGGCGGCGGCACTGGCGCGGCGTGAAAATTATTCCGATATAATTGGTGGGGTTGAAGTGCCTGTCGATGAGGAGGAAGTGACCGACATTCTGGTTGAGTTGACACGACGGGAGACAAAAAACTTTTCTATCCATTTTGCACGGTTGGCAATTGCCGAGCTGGAAAGTGCAACGCGGGTTATTACGCGTCCGCTACGTTCCGCAGGGTTTGCCGTTCTTAAAAGCAATGATGTGCCTTCGGTTCTGATTGAGCTGGGTTTCCTATCCAATGCACAAGATGAGGCCATGTTACAAACTGACGGGTGGCGGCAACGGGCTTCAGATGCGCTTACGGCAGCTGTAAATAGTTTTTTTGCTGTACGCATTGCTCATGATAGCCATCAGAACTAGAAAAGCTATTTTACAAATTATAGAAAAGTTTTGCCTTAGCATTGCCATATTAAAAAGTAATTGGCATGAGAGAGAAGTTGGATTTTGGTAAAGAGCTGTTTGGCTTTTGTGGCTGCATATTGCAGGCCATGTATTTCGATCGACCTTACGGGGGGCGTTCGGGATAGCGCAGCTCTTTATTTGAAGCATTACTATGTAGCTGCGTTTGTTATCACATTTGCGCTGCATCTGGATTATATAGAAAGATGAGCCTGAAGAATGAAGGTAATACTTAGGATCTTTGGCTACCTGTTTGCTGCGGGCGCATTTGTCGGGTTGGTCAGTATGGCGGGTCTTTATATCTACCTGCGAGGGTTGTCTAAAGATCTGCCTGATTATACGACGTTGAAAAATTATGCGCCGCCGATTATGACACGTGTGCATGCGGCGGACGGGCAGTTGATCTACGAGTATGCGCATGAGCGCCGCTTGTTCTTGCCTATTGAAGCTATTCCCGACAAACTCAAACAGGCGTTTATTTCGGCTGAAGATAAAAACTTTTATAACCATATCGGCGTGGATATGGTGGGCCTTGGCCGTGCGGTAATAACCAACCTAAAGAACCTTGGTTCCGGACGGCGTTTGGTTGGGGCTTCGACCATTACCCAGCAGGTGGCGAAGAACTTTTTGCTCACCAACGAGCAAACATATATCCGTAAGCTTAAAGAGGCGATCCTTTCCTTGCGGATCGAGCAGCTGTATTCCAAGGAAGAAATCCTGGAGCTTTATCTTAACCAAATCTACTTGGGTATGGGTGCCCACGGTGTTGGTGCGGCATCGCTGATTCTATTCGATAAATCGGTTCAAGAACTGAACCTTGCGGAAATCGCCTATCTGGCGGCTGTGCCTAAAGCGCCCAACAACTACCACCCCTATCGCCACCGTGATCGGGCAATTACCCGTCGTAACTGGGTTATTGATCGGATGGTGGCCAATGGTTACGTCAGCGCTGAAGAAGCGGCCAAAGCCAAAGCAATGCCGCTTGACGTGAAGCTGCGTCCTACGGGTATTCATGTGGTGGGGGCTGATTACTTTACCGAGGAGGTACGCCGCCAGCTGGCCGAGCAGTACGGTGAAAAGCGGCTCTATGAGGGCGGCCTTTCGGTTCGCACCTCTTTGAATACACGTTTGCAAAATGTTGCGCGCAAATCCTTGACCAACGGTTTGATTAATTTTGACCATTCGCGCGGTTCCTGGCGTGGTCCGGTCAAGCAGATTGATCTTGCTGCAGGTGATTGGGGCCCCGCGCTTTATAAGGTTAACCGCCTGTCGGATATGCCCGATTGGACTACAGCGGTTGTGCTTTCTGTGAGCAATACCAAAGCGATTATTGGCTTGCGGCCAACGCGTGCTGTTAACAAAAAGCTGTCACAAGAGCGCATCAAAAGCGAACTTTTGCTCAAGGATATGAAATGGGCAAAGGTGAATAGGCGCGAGCCACGGAATGTGCGTGAGCTGTTCTCTCCCGGTGATGTGGTTTATGTGAGCCGCAAGCGTACTGGCGGCTACAAGCTGGAACAGGTGCCGGAGGTTTCGGGCGGTCTGATTGCCATGGATCCGCAAACGGGCCGTGTTTTGGCTCTGGTTGGCGGGTTCAGTTTTGATATTAGCCAGTTTAACCGTGCAACACAGGCAATGCGTCAGCCGGGTTCCTCGTTCAAGCCGTTTGTTTATTCAGCTGCGCTGGATAGTGGCTATACCCCGTCGTCTGTGGTGCTCGATGCGCCTATTGAAATCGATCAAGGTGGGGATCAGGGCATCTGGAAGCCGAAAAACTACGGCGGCAAATATTATGGGCCTTCGACCTTGCGTACGGGCATTGAAATGTCACGCAACCTGATGACCATTCGTCTGGCTGAAGACATGGGCATGGACCTGGTGGCCCAGTATGCGGCTCGATTTGGTATTTACGATCATATGCAACCGGTGCTTTCCATGGCTCTGGGGGCGGGTGAAACGACCCTCATGCGGATGACCAATGCCTATGCGATGATTGCCAATGGTGGTCGGCGGGTGCGTCCTACTTTGATTGACCGGGTGCAAGATCGTTATGGTAAAACAATTTACCGCAATGACCAGCTGGTTTGCGATGCCTGTGTGGCGTATGACTGGCAAGGCCAGCAGGAGCCCAAGCTAATTGATACGCGCGAGCAAATTCTTGACCCAATGACCGCTTACCAGATTACATCCATGATGGAAGGTGTGGTCAAGCGCGGCTCGGGAACAAAGGTACGCTCTGTTGGGCGTCCGGTTGCAGGTAAAACCGGTACAACCAACGATGAAAAGGATGCCTGGTTTATCGGCTTCACACCGGAGCTGGTTGTAGGGGTTTATCTTGGTTATGATACGCCGCGTTCCATGGGGCGCGGGGCAACCGGTGGTGGTGTGGCCGCGCCGATTGTGGCGAGCTTCTTGAAAGAAGCCTTAAAGGGAACACCGCCACAAGAGTTTCGCTTGCCTGCAGGTTTGCGGTTGATCCCGATTAACCGCCGGACGGGTTTGCGGGCCGAGGCCGGTGCGCCGGGCACCATTTTGGAAGCCTTTAAACCGGGCAATGCACCGCCTGACAGCTATTCTGTGATTGGTTTTGATGACGAGCTTGGCGAATATCGCAGTTTGTCCGATGAAGCCGGTGCGGCGGTCATGTCTGGCACAGGCGGGCTTTACTAAGCATCGCTCGAAAGTGGCTATAAAGATATAAAGGGGGCGCTTGTTTCGGCAAGCGTCCCTTTTGTGTATGGAGGTTTACAAGCGGGGCTTATTTACCTTGTGGTTGGTGTTGATATGCCATTTGTTTCAAATGGTTGGACTTGATCAATTGCCTATTTTAAAAGCGAGATCAAGATCACGTATTGGTCTTGGCAAAGGCCCTGCGTTGTTTGATTTTTAACAAAAATATAGATTCGTTTACTACTGAATGGTGATAGGAATGCCCCTTTCGAAAGCTGAGAAGAGACAGATTTCAGATTTGTGTATTGGTTTTGATGGCAAGCAAAGGACTTCAGATGAAGACTTCCTGCGTAATTTTAGAGGAGGTATTAGCGACCCGATTTCTTTAGGCGTAGAGCTGCTGAGTGATGCGCTAACATCAAAAACCTCTGGCGAAGTCCAGAGTGCTATGATTGTTGGTTTTAGTTTCGGCTTTGCAGAAGTGCATATCAAACTTCTGTCTACGCTGGCACCAGAGGCGTGGCATGTCTCTCACGAAGATATTGCAAGTGCCTTTGATGAAATTCGCACACCTAGCTGCGTCAATAGTTTGAAGTATCTTGCACAGTGGGTTCCTGATTATCTGGATTTTGATGAAGCTAGAGCTTTAGGGAGCAAAGCGGTGTGGGCTCTGAGTAAGATCGGAGATCCATCGGCTATCGCAGCCTTGCAAGAAATTTCGATAAGCCAAAAAGACCACATAGGGAAGCTAGCTCAAGAAAAACTGCTTGAGCTAGGGGTGTCGTCGGCTGTGTTACCTAAAACAAATTGAGCGGTGCTGTCACGTAAACTTTCGGGCCAGATTGCTAGGATAGCAGAGGCGGATGACTTCACCACCATCGCCTCAACGCATTTTTGCAATAAAAACAAACCGCTATGTTTAACGCATAAAATCCTTCAGGAGAAAACTTGTGCGGCCAATGTCAGGTTAGGTTGTTGGCATTGGCTGAAGTCATGCTGCTCAACAACCAATCGGCACTGGAGCCAAAGTTAAGTTGATAGCGCCATTATGTAACACGACCCGCTCTAAAAGAGTTTTTCTGCAAGCTTACAAGCCGCGTCAAATTTTTCATTTAGAAGTTCGCTATCATGTCTGTTGTCATACAGTCGTCTGAAATCATCCAACAGATGATCGCTCACCTTATGATAACCGTTTCTATCTCTACTTTTCAAAATATTCAGTGACTTAATGATCCCAGAATACTTTTCTCCATAGCCATTTTGGTTTAAATGATCATGAATGAATTCGACCATTTCCAATAGCTCTTGATTGCTATCATTGTTCATTGTCATGCCCTAATTGAATTGCTCTGGAAATTTGTTTTTATACTCAGCGCCACCTCTATACTTTGCCCCTTTAACCCCAACTGGTTGAGGCGCAACTTGTCCTATGTGAATTTGCGTGCCTTTTGGTATCACAACTTCAGTATCAAATTGTGTACTGGTGATGCACTAAAGCATCAAGACTACCCAATAGGTAGGTGTGGGTGCCTTCTACCTCAAAACTATAGGTATCTTGGCGCGCATCTTCGAGCGTGACAGACTTGACAAGAAGGAAACCTCCTTGTCCTTCGCCTATTGCATGGCTTACAACTTGATCGCCAATTTGCAACGAAGCGACTGCCACTCAGCCTTGCCCTTTAACGTAAAAAGGGGTGTTCCTCTGTTGTGCCTAGAGTTTCTTCATGGCCATTCTCGGCATTAGTGCTGTGCTATCGACAATCACAGTAGCGTATCAACCCTTTTTCACAATGGAAACAAGCCGCTATGTTTAACGCCTAAAATGCCTCTGAGAAAACTTGTGTGGCCAATGTCAGGTTAGGTTGACGGCACCCGAAGTTGCTATGGCAAGGTATCAATCAAAAGGAGAACCACTCGTCATCAACTCCGAAAAGACAGATTTATGCAACATGCCATTGTGTCCTCAATCAAGTAGCATCGTCTCTGCATATTCAACAAAATAGTCGAATTCAGTAAAATTAAAAATAAAATCATCCGTAATAAATGTAGAAAAGTATTCCGTATGGTTAGGCGTCACCTCCCAACCGTCAAACATCGGATTATTCTCTTGGACATGAAAAATTCGTTGCAACTCTTGTAAGGATATATTCTTGAGTTCAGTCTGGGCTAATAGTTTTTCAGTTTTTTTATCGTAAGCTTTTATTAATCTGGTCATTTTATGGCTCTACTTTACGCTTTTTATCTGCAGGTTTTGTTTTCTTCCCTGTTTTAGGGGCAAACTCACCTAGGTGTTTACCATGCTTGTCGTATTTTCAATCGTTCCATGTTGAGAGACCTAAAAGCTCTTGCAGCCCATATCAGGTTAGGTTGGTGGCACCTTCAGGCGCACCCCATGGTGAACTTTTAAGCTCTGAGGCTAGGAGATCTATAAATGCGCGTAAACGTGCGGAAGGATGGCGGCGCGAGGGATAGACAATATTAATGCTGGAGGCAGGGCCGCGCCAATCAGTTAGCAGCTGCACCAATCTGCCGTCGGCCAAGGCCTCGTAGACAAGGAAGGCCGGGATGAGCGCAACGCCGCCGCCTGCAATCGCTGCCGCCCGCACAGCATGCATATTGGCGAATGTTATTGCACTTTTCGGTGATAGCTCGATTTGACGTGTTTGGTTTTCTAATGTCCAAGGTAGCGGCGTGCCTGCCGGTGCAAAAGCAATTGTTGGCCAAGCAGAAAAGGCATCCAGTCCAGACTGGAGATCCAGCCCCGCCGCAAGCCTTGGGCTGGCAACAAGAACTGTTCTTGACCAAGCGAGACAGCGGGCGATGTTGTTGGAATCCTTCAGTGGCCCGATACGAATGGCACAATCAAAGTCTTCTTCGATAAGATCGGAACGACGGTCAGTCAACACCACATCAATTTCAGTTTCGGGCCATTTTTGCGTGTAGGCAGCTGCAATTTGCCCCATCATCTCTTGCCCGAACATCACTGGCACAGACACGCGCAGGCGGCCGCGCGGCTCCTCGTTACGGTCACGCATTAATCGTTCCAGATCGTCAGCTTCGGCAATGAGGCGGGCGGCCCGTTCTAGCAGAAGCTCCCCATCCTGTGTCAGGCGCAACTTGCGCGTGTTTCTTTCAATAAGGCGAAGCTCCAGCGCTGCCTCAAGCATTTGTACGCGTTTGGAAAGTGTTGATCGGGGAACACAGGTCGCGGTTGCGGCAGCCGCGAAGGAACCCGCACGGGCGACGGCAACAAAATCTCTGAGTTCAGCTAAATCCATATTGCATTATCCATATTATTGTACAGTGATGCCATTATAGCACCACTATTCTAAAAAATTGGCAAGTGATAGTTTGAGCTGGAAACACCTTCTTGGCAGAAAGATACGAATATGAAACACCCAAAACTTGCGATTGTCACAGGCAGTACACGACCCGGCCGCAATGCAGAAGCTGTTGCGCAATGGGTCGCAGGAATTGCCAAACTTCGTCGTGACGCCCAATTCGAACTCATTGATATTGCTGACTACAATTTGCCTCTGCTCGACGAGCCGTTGTCAGCGTTGGCCTCTGCACGGATGGGCACCGGCTATACCAAGCAACATACCAAAGCTTGGTCGCAAACTATTGCGCGGTTTGATGGCTATGTGCTGGTGACGCCCGAATATAATTTCGGCGTTCCCGCAGCATTAAAGAATGCACTCGATTTTCTTCATCCAGAATGGAACAACAAGGCAGCCGGTTTTGTCGGGTACGGAACAAATGGTGGCGCACGCGCAACCGCGCAACTTCGGCAAATTATGGCGGAGTTGCAGGTCGCGACCACAGTGCCAGAGGTTGGTCTGTCACTTTTGGAGGACTTTGAAAATTATACAATCTTTAAACCTTCAGATGCTCATTTGCCGCGGCTCGAGGCGATGCTTAATCAGCTAATTACGTGGAGTAGGGCCTTTATGCACTTGCGGGAGGTGCGCCATGACTAAGGTTCACATCCGCTACACTGTGCGGCCAGAGGACATGCAAGAGAATAATACGCTCCTCAAAGCGTTTTTCGATGAGTTGGAAGCGGTAAAGCCGGCCGGGCTCACCTACGAGGCCTATCTCATAGAGGACGGGGTAACTTTTGTGCATGTGGTAGATAGTGCCACAAATGCGGCACCTTTTCGCGATCTGCGCTCTTATCGGCGCTACCGCGATACACTCCAAGCACGGTGTAATGAGCCGCCGCAGATGGTCACGCTAAAAGTCATTGGTAGCTATCGGCCCGCCTTCGAAAGCGCATCATGAAGCTCACGGTGCCGTCAACTTAAGCTGACATAGACCGCACCAGTTTAGCGCTCACGTAGATGTTATCTGTTCCATTCGTACTTGAGCCATTGAGCGAAGGGAGCTTTTCGGGTGCTGTCACGTTAACTTTCGGGCCAGATAGGTAGGATAACAGAGGCGGATGACCTCAGCTCTGATCCGTTACAAGCACCGGTGTTTTTTGTTTGTGGTTATTGCTTGCGTGATTTGCTAAGATATTGAAATATATTTATAAAATAAACTACAACAAATATTTGGGAACTCATAATATGAGCAGGAAAATGAAATTTTTAATTTTTGTGGTCGTTCTTGTTTTTGGGATTTGGTTATTTGCATTTACCGGCATTACAAATTCTGGCTATTCTCCGTTCGTAAGTCGCTGGGTGGAAATCAGCTGTTCTCCTCAAGGTAAAACCTGCCTTAAAATACTAAAAGAAAGAACCTTCGGAGTTGACTATACAACCACCACCACCATTGTTTGGGAGAAGTATTTCTTCTGGTTCAGCTCGCTACCTGCTAACTTTTTAGTTTTTGATCCAGAAGTCAAAGTTGATATAATTTGGCTATCTGAAAATAGCGTGATGTTTAACTACGGAGGTGGCGAGTATAAACTGATTGGCGCAAAACCATCAAGAGATGGCTTTCGAATTTAAGAGAAACGGCTGATTATAAAGAAACGTGGAGGGCGCTTGGAGCTCAGGTCAGCTTGAGTAATTAAAAGTTGCTGCACTCAGCTTATTGCGCCTTGTCTGCTTGCATTTAATCAATAGTGCTGTGGTTGGTCACCGTCGCCGCATTGAAAAATGCCGGTGAGGTGAGTATGGTCGCCTCCGGTTTAAAGCAGTTTGCTTCTTTAAAAATGAGCAAAATAGCATGCGAGGTATATGATGCGCGCCGAGATGGAAGCCATCACTGATGAGATCAAGCAGGCACTCAGCCTGCTGAGGAGGCATCTTTGACTGGGATACAGCCCTTGTTCGACTAGATGAACTCAATGCCCTTTCGGAAGATCCGGATTTGTGGAACGATCCGCAAAATGCCCAGAAGCTCATGCGTGAGCGGCAAAATCTGGATGACAGTATTTCCGGCGTGAAGCGGCAAGAGCAAGAGTTGCTGGATAATATCGAGCTCATTGAAATGGGCGAGATGGAAGGCGATCAAAGCGTCATTGACGAAGCTGAAGCTGCCTTGAAAACCATGAAGGCAGCCGTTGATAAATTGCAATTGCAATCGCTGCTCTCTGGTGAAGCCGATGGTAACGACACCTACGTGGAAATCAACTCCGGTGCCGGTGGTACCGAGAGTCAGGACTGGGCTTCCATGCTGCTACGTATGTATCGCCGTTGGGGCGAGCAGCGCGGCTTTAAAGTGGAATTGATGGAATATAATGACGGCGAAGAAGCCGGCATTAAATCCGCCACTCTACTTTTGAAGGGCGAAAATGCTTATGGCTGGATGAAGACCGAGTCCGGTGTGCACCGGTTGGTGCGGATTTCGCCTTACGACAGTAACGCGCGTCGTCATACTTCCTTTGCTTCTGTCTGGGTGTATCCGGTGATTGACGATTCGATCAATATCGAGATCAACGAGAGTGATTGCCGTATTGATACCTACCGTGCCTCAGGTGCCGGTGGTCAGCACGTGAACACCACCGATTCTGCTGTGCGTATTACCCACCAGCCATCGGGCATTGTGGTGCAGTGTCAGTCCGAGCGCTCGCAGCACAAAAACCGCGCGACCGCCTGGGATATGTTGCGGGCGCGTTTGTATGAGGCCGAGCTGCAAAAACGCGAGGCGGCAGCCAGTAAGGATGCGGCGGCGAAAACCGATATCGGTTGGGGCCACCAGATTCGCTCTTATGTGTTGCAGCCCTACCAGTTGGTGAAGGACTTGCGCACCGGGGTGGAAAGCACCAGCCCGCAAGATGTGCTGGATGGCAAACTGGATAATTTCATGGAAGCGACATTGGCGCATCGTGCATTTGGCGATGGTCCGGCCTCCATTGAAGATATTGAATAATCAAGAAAATGAACTGGGGGCTTCGGCCCCCATTTTTGTATCTCAAATTTTCAGCTCTGATTTTTGAAGAATAACACTAGATTGGTGGTGTGTTACGAGTAACGCTGTTTATACATTGGGAGCGCGTGTCATGCTCAAACTGCCAAGCCTTTTCGGGCGCAATAACCGCCCCTCCAAACTGCGGAAATACAGAGATAGAATTGATTATAAAACGTTTAGCGGTATGCCCGTAGAAAATGGGGCCTTTACGAAGCATCATCCGGCATTCGAGAGGTTCTCCTTTTTTACCCCTATTTCGGAGGGGCCGTTTTCCTCGGGATTGGATCAAACTATTTACCATCAAAAATACTGTCAATTCGCACCGGAGATTTCTTTTGAGAATGAAGCGGGGCACTTTCAAAAATTAAAGGCCCGGCAAGCGCAGCTTGTTGCAAATGATAGTATGTATCCCGGCATAAACGAAGAATACTTTGAATGGATCGATATCTATCTTTCCGTTTTGGGCGCTGGCATACACTATAAAATGGCGGAGCTCGGGGCCGGTTATGGCCGTTGGGGCATGAATGCCGCCCAAGCTGCTGTGCAATTGGGCAAACAGGCAGAGATTTACTTTGTCGAGGCCGAGCCACAACACGTTCGCTGGATACACGAACATGCTGGTTTAAATAGTGATGATCTATTTGATTATGAGGTGGTTGACGGGGTTGTGGCCGCTGAAAATGGTTGCTGCAATTTTTATGTGAGTGATGGCCAGGAACTGGATGTCAAAAAATCACGCGAGTGGTTCGGGCAATCGATTGCGACAGAGGCTGCAGCAGATATTGCGCAGGATAAATCTGAGTATATGGGGCATGAGGTTATCGAGTGTGCCAGCGGTGCGAAAGCCATTGAAGTGACAGCGCATAGTATTAATGACTTGCTTGCAAAGTGGGGCGAGCTTGATCTCATTGATATGGATGTGCAGGGAGAAGAAGCCAGTATTATCGAGGCGGGTATAGAGCAGCTTAGTGAAAATGTGAAGCGATTGCATATCGGCACGCATTATGCAGAAGGTGAGGCACGCATACGCGCCGCTCTGCAAGAGGCGGGCTGGGTGTGCCTGCGTGATTACGTAGCGGGGCAAAAACAGCCAACGCCCTATGGGGAGATTGACTTTTCTGACGGCGTGCAAAGCTGGATTAACCCGCGCTTTAAGGTCATTTGGGGGTGAGGCGTCAAAGCCACTCTCATCCCCGTTCAAACAGTTGCTATGCCTGCTCATTTTGGTCAAAGTGTAATAGTGCTGCAATTAAGGATAGGCAGCAGAGAAATGAGGCGATTATTGCAAAAGTTGCCTGATAGCCAATGGTGTTAATCAATGGCATGCTGGCGAAAACCGAAAGCAACTGCCCCATAAATATTGAGGTGGTTATCATGCCGCTGGCGCGGCCGCGTTGTTGCGCAGGTGCTATTTGTAAAGCAATCGCTGGAAATATGGGCGAAGCAAGTGCATAGCCGGTACCGGTTGCGGCAACTCCAACAAATATTGCCAGAGTGTTTTGCGTAGATAAAAGAGCGATGCCGCTGGCCATGAATAGATAGGCAAGTGATAGCAACCTTCTATTACCGATGCGCTTGCTCAATTTAGAGAAATACAACGCCGATGTGCCACCCATTATCATGATAGTGGCAAGGGCAAATCCGGTTAAAATGGCGGCGCTTTTGCCCAAACTGTCAAAATAGAAGGGCAACTGGGTTGGCAAAATGAAAAAGCATAGATTGGTCAAGAGCTGTAGGAGAGCGAGTATAACCAGTTGTAAACGCCAACTTGATGCTGCTTGTTGAGTGTCATTGGTTGTTTGTTGCTGTTGTTTTACCGTAATTTGTGGCTCTTTAATGCTTTGCAGCAAAAATGGCAGTATTAATAGTGCAAGGGCATAGACAGCAAAGGGTGCTTTGGGTGAGAGCGAAGCCAAAAAGCTGGCGATGAGAATAAATACAAGTCCGCCGAAGTTTCTGGCAGATATTTGTAGGCCGATGATCTGGCTACGTTTGGGTTGGGTGTAATAGTCTCCTGTTAACGCCGTTTGTGCCGTCATTACCATGGCCACAGCAATCCCAAGGATCAGGCGACTTATCATAATAGATACCAAACCGGGCAATACCATTCCAATTGTGCCCGCTATGGCGAAAAGTAGAACCCCTGACAACAAAAGCGGTCTGCGACCATATTTGTCGGCAAAACTGCCGCACAGGGGGGCGGCAAAAATCACGCTGAGCGAGGGGGCGGGAACCAAAAGCCGTGTTAACCATTGCGCGCCAGGCTGGCTGGCATACATTGCCTGTAAATCGGGCAGGGCAGGGCTAATGGCGGTATTGGCCAGCACTGTTAATGCTGCGGCAAACAGCAGGCTGAGTGCACGCTTGTCGTACCATGCCCAATGGTTTGCCAAGGGGGGCGCTAGGGGGATTACTCTACGCATTGTTTGAGCCTCTTGCTTTTTTGTGTTGGTTTTGCGAGGCTACAACTTCAAGTCAACTTGAGGTCAATAATGAATTTTCTTGATATTGGCGAAGTTAGCATGCGCTCCGGTGTCAAGCCTTCAGCGCTGCGTTACTACGAGGAGCTCGGGCTTATTCAATCGGCCGGGCGTAGCGGATTACGCCGCCAATATGAAAGCGGCGTTTTGTTGCGGTTGGCTTTTATTAATCTTGCCAAGTCCGGCGGGTTTTCACTTGACGAGATAAAGGGCATGTTCAGCACTGACGGACAGCTTCAAATACCAAGGGGGCGTGTGCAAGAGCGCGTCGCGCAAATTGATGCGCAAATTGAAGAGCTGTCAGCTCTGCGTGATATGCTCTCTCATATTGCCGTGTGTCCGGCACCGAGCCACTTGCAATGTCCGGCGTTCCGCCAGCTGCTGAAAGACGCTGTTTTACAAAAAAAGACAGAATCCAACTCGTAAACCCGCTCTGTTGCCTTTTGCCCGAAACTATACGAGATAGCATTAGTTGTATTTCAATAAATAAAGCTATCTCGCTATACTATTGTAAATAGTGCTTTTATTTTGCGTCAGCTATTTCTTCTGTGATGGTGAAACTCGTATTGTTTATGAGAAATCTTGTATCTCCCAGAATAACGCTCGGCATGAATATTCTCTTGACTTCTTCCAAGTCTCTGCTTTTCCAAATAAAGCGTTTATCTTCGGCAATTAACCCTTGAGCCCAATTTATGGCTGCGGGCAAGTCATGGCCATCAGGCTTGTAATCAATATAGTTTAAATTTTCAAAGCAGGGAGAGACTGTAGGGTGAACTTCGTTTATGGGTCGCAAACTGCCACTTTCTGTCGTTTCACTATAGAAATCAAATCCATAGATATGACAGGATTTGAACTCAACGGCTTGTAGCATGGCCAGAAAGGAGAGGCCCGCATAAGGCCAATAGGGCATTGCCATGCTTAAGTACATGTAATGATTTAAAGTAATGGGTTCAAAGTTTTTTATGTTCCATGTTTGCGAGAGGCGCTCAAGATAGTTGGGGACCACTTTGCCCTGACAATAGGGAAAATAAAAGCCTTCGTTAGTTAGCGGTATCGAACTCATTACAAGAGGGGTGTCTAGATGAGCCTTTAGCAAGTGATCTAAATCGATACCTTTAAACTCCCGGTCAAGAAAGGCTGATACCCAAATATCGCATTGCTCATAACTTCTATTAAATCGCACGATGATTGCGTCATCTGGCGCAATTGAGTTGTCAGCGCCATGGGACAATACATAAACATCTTTACCCTTCACAAGCTCCGCTAGTTTTGGATAGTGAAAATTAAGAGATTCCATTCATGCCTCGGTTGTAACAGGTTACAATTAGTATGTATGCGGTATGTAGTTCATACTGTTACAACCTAAAGGCATTTTTGTTAATACTTCAAATCGCAACAGGCGGTTTGTAAGCGATATGATTTGTTGAATCATGGTCAATGGGTTTGTATGCGTAAACGCAAATCGGCAATTATGCTTAGGCTCATATATTCTCGCCAGCCGTTAAAAACTGGGTTGGGTCAACGGCTGCTCCATTGATACGGGTTTCGTAGTGCAGGTGGGGGCCGGTGGAGCGTCCGGTATTGCCCACTAAGCCGATCATTTGCCCTGGCAAAACCTTGTCGCCTTTTGCGACAAGTAGTTTACTCATATGCCCGTATCTGGTGATAACTCCGCTCGGGTGCATTATTTCGATAGAAAGACCATAGCCGCCTTTATTGCCGGAAAAAGTGACACTGCCTAATGCTGTGGACATGACCGGTGTTCCTGTGGGAGCGGCAAAATCTAAACCACTATGGAATGCCGGCTTTTTTAAAAACGGATCAAGGCGGGAGCCAAAGTTGCTGGTTAAGCGCCGGGTTGCGAGAGGTGACAATAACGGGATTTTTGGAGATAGCGCCATGAGTTCGGCCCTATGTACCAGTGCAGCCTTCGCCCGCAGCCATTGTCCGGTGAATGATTTACCATCCAGTGGAATGTAAGGGCCACCTAAGTTGTCGAGATGATTTTCAAGCGGTATTTTAAGTGAGTTGTAGGTGCTTTCCAGATGGCTGATATGTGCCTCGGCCGCGTCGGCAATTGTTTGCATTGCTCTTGTTGGTATGGTTTGGGCTTCATTCAGTCTTTGGGCAAGCGTTTCGAGTTGCTGTTGCTTGTGTGCTGTTGTGTTGTGCGTGTTTGCACTATTTTGCAATCGGTTTTGATCACTTTTTGAGTGCTTTTGCAGCGGTTTTTCGTTGTTTTTGACACCTCTGAGTTCAAGTTCTTGTATATTGTTGAATATATTTATTTTTTTATTGTTTTGGCTTGAATGTGTCCCGTCTGTGGCAGTTTTGCTTTGATTGGCAATCGTTGCTTCACTCGCTGGGGGGCGTAATTGATCTTGGCTGGTAGTAGTTGGCACAATGGTATTTGAAGCATCATTGGTTACGGGATATGGTTCTTCGTATTGTGCCTTCTGGTTGTCGATTTGTAATCCGGTTGCTTTTGCAAGCTGCATCAATTGTGAAATTTTGCCAAGCTGATCGTCCAGTTCGGTTTGTTGGGCAATGACACTGCCAATTTCTCTGGTTGTGTTATGCTCTGCCAAGCTTTTGCGCGAGGCGAGTTTTTCCAGCTCTATTCGCAGGCTGGTAATCTCTTGCTCATAGCCTTTTTTTGTTGCTTCATGGCGGGAGAGAAATGCGAGCAGAATATCATCTTTATACTCGCGATAGAGTAGCGAGGTGACAAATGCTGTTTGTAGTGATAGCAAAAAAACGATTGCTATTGTGGTTAAGAATGGGTGATGGGCAATAATACGTTGTTTGTTGCCATTGACGTAAACAAGAAATTTCCGTGGCCGTTTTATACGTTCTGCCCGGTTGTTTTGCCGGTTTTCATTGCGCCCCATGAGTGAAATCCTAGTAACTAACTGTAATTATTGTAATAAATTAGTGTTGCCTCTCCGTTTTTTTTGGAGATGGCATTCAAGGATCTACGAAATATTAGTTGTAAAAACCCTCTATTGCTCACTATGGCAGCAAAGGGTTTTCCTAGAGTTAATATTAATTTTTAACTTATTTTCATAAGTGATCGGTAGAAATTGGGTGTTAGTCCGGCTTCGGAGCGCGCTCTGTCGTTAAAGGGCGGTTTGAGTGCTCCTTTAAAGTATTTGCGTACCAGCTTTTGGAATTCTGTGTGGGGGTTAATGCGCTCCCGGTCGCACAAAAAGCGAAACCACTTAGTACCAAAGGCAACGTGGCGTTTTTCATCATTATATATTGTTTCCAATGCTTTGGCAGTGTCTTCATCGTTTCCAGAACGGGCTTTGGCGATCATTGGCGGGGTAATATCAAGGCCTCGTGCTTCCAGTACCATGGGCACAATAGCAAGGCGGGCTTTTAGATCGTGGCCGGTGGATTGTGCCGCTTGCCATAGGCCATCGTGTGCTGGCAGATCACCATAACCATACCCGAGCTTTGCAAGCCGATTTTCCAGCATTTTAAAGTGTTTGGCTTCTTCAAGGCCAACTTGTACCCAGTCATCGTAAAATGAGCGCGGCATTTGAATAGCGGTAAAGCGTCCAATCAGATCCCACGTCATGTCAATGGCATTAAGCTCAATGTGGGCCAAAGAATGAAGAAGCGCCAGTTTGCCGCTGGTGCCGTTCATGGCACGCTTGGGCATATCCCTTGGCGCTAAAAGTTGTGGTTTTTCAGGCCTGCCCGGCCGGTCTGGCATGGTGATGGAACTGGAGGGATGCCCTATATCGAGCGAGCGGTTAAACCATTTTGCAGCGGTTTCGTAGGCCAAACTAACCTTATCTGCGGTTTGAGGGGCGCTGACTATTGCGTTTGATGATGCTTGTAATGAATGCATTATGCTTTTCTATTGTTGGCTTATTTCGGGCCTATGCGTTTTGGAGTTCTTGCAGTTTTTCAAGTACGGCATCGATATGACCTGGCACTTTAACCTTACGCCAAATGGCGGCAATTTTCCCTTCAGGATCAATGATAAAGGTTGAGCGGACTACCCCCATATACTTTTTGCCGTACATGTTTTTTTCCTGCCAAACACCGTATTGTTGGCAGACATCGGCTTGTTCATCGGCACCAAGCAGGATGGTGAGGTCATGTTTATTGCGAAAGTTACTATGCTTTTTTATGGAGTCTGGCGAAATGCCCAATATGGTTGCGTTCAGCCCAGCAAACTCTTGTTTATATTCGGAAAATGCAATTGCCTGCTTGGTGCAACCCGGGGTGTTATCTTTAGGATAAAAATATAATACCACATAACGGCCTTTATTGTCTTGCAGATTGAAAGTACCGCCATTATCAGTTTCTATGATGAAGTTCGGTGCAATGGCTGTTTCAACAAGAGGTTCCGTCATTTTTTCAGTCATAAAAAGTCCTTTTCGATGGTTTCCATTCAATTGATATAGTTGCAGCGCTGGGCTGCACGTTGAGCAGAGGAGAGCCTTGGTCGTTATCCATTTTTGCTCTGGTTGATCTTGAAACTACAGAAATTGCAGCTGTGTGCAAGTTTAAGCTGATAAATCGGGATATATTAGAGTTTGACTGATAACAGGTTCGCGTATTACAAGAACTTTGGAGAGTAAATATTGGCAATTCGTGGTAAAAATAAGCGCTCGTGGCCTCGAAATACAGTATTGCTATTGATCGTGATTGTTATCGTGATCTCGGCACGCTTACTCTATGCCCCAATTTCATTGCCATTTCTTTCAGAATACGTATCCCGCTTAATAACTAACTCAAATTTGGATATTAAGATTGGCGGATTAACTCTCGATTTCTCTCAGTCCAGTGGGAGTTATGTTGTTTTTGAAGACACTTTGGTTGAAGTCTCTGGTGAGGCATCGGCACGCGTTTTGCTGCCCAAGGTTAGAGCAAAAATAAATACGCTCGGGTTGTTTTTAGGGCGTATCGAAGTAAATTCCCTAGTTATTTCAAGGCCATCAACACTTTTACGCATTAATAGCAGTTCTGCGCCTTTACCCAAGGTGCAAACTGAAGTGATGGCGATGGACAAGTTTTCAACGATTATTGCCTCTGAGCTTGAGCGTTGGGAGCTGAGTACAATTACCCTTGAACGGGGCTTTTTAAATATTTCGGCAGCAGGCCAGACGTATTTGGCAAGCGGCATAGATGCAGAGTTTAAGCTGCTAGATGACTTGTCTTTTCGCGTTAATGCCAATGTGGCAGGCCGGCTCGGCCGCTGGTCTTGGGAACTGGATCGTTTGGTTGATGTGAAGACAGGGGAGCGGCTCATCAATGTTGCCATCAAAAATGCAGCTCTGGGAGATTTGTTGTCTTTAAGTACCGCTAAAGAAGTACCGCACCTCACCTCTACGCGTGTTACGGCTGTGGGGAAGGGGTACCTCGGTGCTTCTGGCGACTTTGTAAAAGCGAATTTTGATATTAAAACCAGTGAGTTATTTCTTGGAAGCGCTGAGGAAGATATCCGGCTTGATAGTGCGCATTTGAATACTAGCGTCGTGCGCGGGGATGATGATCTAACAATCAACCAACTGATACTTCGCTCAGGGGAAACCCGTTTGGTACTGGGTGGGTCGATAAGTCCGCCAGTTATTGAGGGGGCACCATGGAGCTATTCGCTAGGTTCAAGAGAAATTGTTTTGGCACCAAGCGATGTTGAAGCGAAACCATTGGTTTTTTACAGAGCTAAGCTGAACGGGCGTGTGAATACCAATAGTAAGACTGTCTTTATTGATTACGCCAAAGGTGAAAGCTACGATTCGCAGATTTTAATTGCGGGCTCATTAGATTATGGGGTGCATGGCCCTGCGCTTGCTTTGGCTGTGTCATCACCTGGATTGAGTTTGGCGCAGGTGATGCAGGTCTGGCCAGTCCCGGCTGCACATAAAGCAAGAGACTGGCTTACCGAACATATCAAAGGCGGGCGTGCAAGTGATATCAAATTGGACCTAGCTCTCGGGCCCCATGCGTTTGACGGCGTTGTTGGTGGAGAGGCCGGTTGGTCTGGTGATGATATTACCGCGAGCTTTCAACTTCATGATGTTGCTCTTAAGCCTCTTCCAAGTTTACCAGAAGCGCAAGAGTTAAACGGAACGGGTGCTATTAAGGGTGAGAGTTTGGATATTGTTGCTAATAGCGGCTTTTTCCAGATGCCTGATGGCAATAAACTTTCTGTCCCATTGGTGAATTTTAAAATCCACGACCTTGCCGAAAATGATCCTAACCCGACTGATTTACTTATAAAAGTCAAAGGAAGCGCCCGGGATTTGGCTGTATTGCTGGATTCAGAGCCGATTAATGCGTTGGACCAACTGAAGGTCGAGCCTTCGGCCTTTTCTGGTAAGGGTGAGTTGGAACTTGATGCCGAATTGGCTCTGGCCGAAGACATTGCAATTGATGATATCAAGTGGAAAGCGGAATTACGGACCTCCAAGTTTTCCAGTACCAGCAAAATCTCCGGTCAAGAATTGAAGAATGCTGACCTTATTATTCAGGCAAACCAAGATGAAATTGCGATTACTGGAAAGGGTGAATTAAACGGGCTGCAAGCAGATATCAAAATGAAAAGCCCGCTTGATAAAAACGATAGAGAAGCTGCAACTCAAGATATTGTTCTGGAAGCAGATGCTAAGGAACTATCCAAGCAGGCACCGGGAATAGATGAGTTTCTGGAGGGGCCTGTAAAGATACGGGTTAATGACACTGATAAAGGCGAGTTTTACGAATTGGATTTAACCCGCTCCAAGATAAAACTTGAACCGATTGGCTGGACTAAGGCTCCTGGTGTGCGTGCTAAAGCAAGCATGCAGATTAAAAAGAAGGGCAAGGCAACTGTTATTGATCGCTTTACACTCGTTTCCGATGGTGTTGATATTCAAGGTAGATTAACAATTAATGCCAAAGGACAGTTTCAAGAGGCCGAGTTTAAGCGTTTCAATTTAAGGCCTTCTGACAGCATGTCGCTATCCGTTAAGGTGCTTGGTAAAAACTCTTTAGGCATTCGTGCAAATGGTCGTTCGTTTGATGCCCGCTCGATTATCCGCCAGTTGTTGCAAAATACGGGCAATAAAAATGGCGGGCGCAGTGGTACACTGCGTTTGAACGCGCAAATTAAGCAGGTGACGGGTTTTAATGGTGTTTACGTCAGTGATGTGAACCTGAAAGCGAATGTTCACAACAAGCAAATTCAGAACCTTACCTTTAATGGGCGTACACAAGATCGTGGGCAAATTGCTGTCAAACTTGAACCTTTTGAAGGAGCACAAAGAGTAACAGGTACAATGGATAGCACGGGCGACGTGCTGCGGTTTTTAGATTTATTCGATCGCATGCAAGCGGGGCGCGGTTATCTGAACATAATTATGCCCGACCAAAGTAATTGGGTTGGTGACTTTATTGTGAAAGACTTCTCGATTATCGATGACAAAGCCATTCGAGCACTAAAAAACGTGCCAAAGAATAAACGGGACCGCCTTAAAAATGCAGCTGTTTATCGCGATGCGGTTAAAAACGGTGAAGCGACATTCAATCGGATGGAGATCAATTTCATTAGAAGCCGTAATACAATAGATATTACGAGGGGGCGTTTGGTTGGAACCGTATTGGGCGGCTTTGTTTCCGGAACTGCAGATTTGAAATCCAAGCGGTTGAATATGACGGGTACATTTGTTCCTGCTTATGCCATTAATAATCTGTTTGCTAAAATACCTATCATTGGCTTTGCTCTCGGGGGCTCGTCCGATGGCGGGCTGATTGGTGTCACGTATAAGCTCACGGGCACTTTTACGGATCCTGTTTTCAAAATTAACCCGGTTTCTGCTATTGCCCCTGGTATTTTCAGAAAGATCTTTGAGTATTAGTAATTCGTAGATTTACTAGGTTAGTACTGATAGGTCATTGTTTTTTATGGGGTAAATTGCGGGATTGCATCTCGTGATGAGGCTGCGCAAAACTGTGTTTTGTATATGAGGTACAAAACACATGTCAGACTTGGATGAAGATGTAGAGCAGCGTTTTGATACTGCCAAATATCTGGCCGATGGCGTACAAGTGCTGCGCGGCGTGTTTCAAGCGGATGAGCTTGCGCCAGCACGCCAACAATGGCGTAATTTTGCCGGACAGGTAGAAGCCGAAGGCTTAGAACGGCAAGATCGTTTTCTACTCGGTAGTTTGAGCGGTGATATTGCGAAGGTTTGTGAGCATTCCAAGCTGCTTGATATGACCCAAGAGATTCTTGGTGAAGATATCGCGCTCTACATGAACCGGTTGCTTGTTAAAGATGCTGTTTGGTGTGGTGAAGTTTGTGTGCACCAAGATCAACCATACTTTAATGGTTCACCCCAGAAAGTTGCTTTTTTTATTCCATTGGAACCTTGCTCCGCTATTGATGGTAATGGCGGTCTTAGTTTTGTGTTGGGTTCCCATCACTATGGGACCTTGGAACGCGGTGCTATTCAGCTGCAGGAATGGCCACCGATGGAGATTCTTTCACCCTCATTGGAAGTTGGTGACGTGGTGGTGATGGATTTTCTTAGTTGGCATTATTCTGAAGCAGCGGTGACGGCAGATGCGCGGCCGCTGCTGCAAATTGTCTATCAAAATGCTTGTGATGGCAGTTATAGCGGTCAATCTTTTGGGGTTGCTGAACCGCGACTGATGCGAGGTGCATGGCAAACGCAGTATTTTGCTGAATTGCGAAGGGGGATTGTACCAGACGCATGAACACGATTATTGAAACAATTAGCTGGTTGGAAAGTAAAGGGTACAAACACATTGCAGTTCTTGTAAATGGCCCAATAAATTCCGTGGTTCCTAAAGGTTTTAAAGGTGTCTTGCTGCAAGCAGATGAGGGCGTGATGCAGCAGCGTAACGTGTTTGGTCGAGAGCCTAAAGTGTATCTGATTAAGGACTGTCCTGTTGAGGTGGATGCGGTTGTTATTGCTGATCGGGTGTTTTTCGCAGCAGCGATGCGACGCTGTGAGTGTCTTTTGCGCCATGGTGTGGTGGTTGTACCTGCAGATAGTGAAGTGCTTGTTTCATCGAAATACAAAGGGTTTGATGCGCAACAAGCTGCATGGGAAACTTCGGCGGCGGCGAACTATGTAGCCCGTTGTAATTTAAAGGGGCACTATCTGGAATTTGGTTGTTGGTATGGTCGCTCGTTCTTCAATAATTACCACGGGATGAAGCATTGGCTTGCCGGTCATTTTTATGCATTTGATTCCTTTGCTGGGTTATCGCCGCCAGACCCTTTGGAAAGTGAGTACACAGGTGGTGATTTTGCCTTGGGTAGCTATTGTTGCAACAGGGAAACGTTTTTGCTGCTTAGCGAGATGGCAGAGGTTGCCCCTGATAGGCTGCAGACTGTTGAAGGGTTTTACGAACAAACGCTACAGGTCGCAGCCGCCGAGTATGGTCTTGCTGAGAAGTCGGTCTCGGTTTGTGTTATTGATTGTGATTTACTGGAGCCAACACGTCAGGTTCTTGAATTTATTAGCCCTTTGCTGGAAGATGGTGCGCTTATCTATTTTGATGACTGGCGTCTTACGCGGGCGAGCTCAAGAGTAGGTGAACGCGCTGCTGCGTTGGAGTGGCTTGCAAAAAATGATAGGTTCGAGTTGGTCGAGTTTGACCGAACGCATTGGCAGCATCAATGGTTCATTTTTGGACGCCGCGATTTTGCCGTTGAACAAAAAAGCCACCAGCTTACCCCGGCCTATTAATTGTAGCAGGTCAAAAATCTTTACGGTTTTATTGCGCATGTGCTCTTTCCATGGGCTTTATCGTATAGTCATTTATGTTCAAATGCAGTTACGTGAAGAAAAACCCTCCAAGGCTCTGCCCGGAGGGTTTCTTTAATGCGTAGATCGTCTTGTTGGCTTATACAGGTTTAATAAGAACGTGCTTTTTCTTACCTAAAGACAATTTAATGGTGCCATCTTCAGCAACGTTTTCGAGTTATATCGTTGCACTATGGTCGGTCACTGCCTTATCGTTCACTTTTACGGCACCGCCTTTGATATTGCGGCGGGTTTCACCGTTAGAAGCGCAAAGACCTGCTGTGACATAAAGGCCAAGAACGCCAATACCGGCTTCCAGCTCGTTACGGGCGATCTCAACAGTTGGCAAGCCAGCGGCGCTGGCACCTTCCTCAAACGCCTTACGCGCGGTTTCTTCGATTGAGCCAGGTATTTTTGAAATACTAATGAGTATTAAAGCGTTCAAGAACCACCTGTTACCAAAGTAATTAGCAACAGGTGGTTTGACTTGCAGCTGTATGTTACACTCGTAGCTCACTAAGGAATATTTCTACATTTTTGCGTAAATCGTTCGTTGTTATCGTAAGACTTTTTGCTGAGTTGCTTACTTTAATCGCTGAATTACTTGTTTCAGTTGCGTTTTTCTCAATCTCACCGATGCTGTATAGACCTTCGGAAGTTGTCGATGAGGCAAGTTCGGCATTACGAGCAATTTCACCTGTTGCAGCAGATTGTTGTTCAACAGCTGCTGCAATTACTGATGCTATCTGATTAATATCATTGATAACATCAGTAATCTGGGCAATTTCATTGACTGCACTTTCTGTCGCTGATTGCACGCCAGAAATTTGCTCTCTAATATTCTGAGTTGCCTTGCCAGTTTGGTTCGCGAGGTTTTTCACCTCGCTTGCAACGACTGCAAACCCTTTTCCGGATTCTCCAGCTCGAGCAGCCTCTATTGTCGCATTGAGTGCCAAAAGATTGGTTTGATCGGCAATTTCATTGATAATCAAGATGATTTCACCAATTTTTTCTACAGCCGCTGATAGACTCATTACAGTCGTGTTTGTGTTGTCAACTTTTTGAACAGCGTGTTGTGCAGTCTGTGAAGCAATATTTATTTGTCCGCTAATTTCGTTAATAGATGCTGATAACTCTTCTGCGCTAGCTGAAACCATTTGTACATTTTGTGAAGTCGATTGAGCTGCATTTTTAACTTGATTAGCCTGATTTTTAGTTTCTTCAGCGTTGGGTGTTAGGATGCTTGTGAGGTCATTTATTTCATTGGTAGAGGTGCTAACTTGCCTAACGACTTCACCGACATGTTTTTCAAACTGCGATATAATGTTATCGAGATTATCACGTTCGTTTTTCTCTTGCTCTTGTTTAATCTTGAGTTGCTGTAACTCTAGTTCTTTGACTTGTATTGCGTTATTTCTGAATACGGTAACGGCGGATATCATTTCAGCAATTTCATCTTTTTGATTTCGCTTCGGGATGAGAACATTAAGATCACCATTTGATAATGAGCGCATTACATTCGTAATATTCGTTATTGGTTTGCTCATACCAACCCCGAAAAACCATGAGATTAGAGCTGTTAAGAAACATAATGACAATGCTGTTATAAGTGCAGTAGTTATTATAGATGTTATCGGTTTAAATATGTCAGCTCGAGGAACTGTTACCACCAGCGTCCATGGTGTGCCTGTATTGGCAATTTTAAGTGGAATGACGACTTGTAAAACACTTTCATTATTCAAGTGTTCATTTGTAAGTGTTATCGCTCGTCTATTATTAACTGCATTGTTCAAATTATTAGAGAAGCCGATTTCATGATAATCTTTATTTATATTATCTGAATTCGGATGATATACAACTTTACCCCCATAACTGATTAGAGTGAGATACCCATGCTCAGAGGGGTGAATTGATTCTAAATCCTGTTGGATACTGCCTAATGATAAATCAACTCCTGTAACTCCATCAGTAGGCGTATTTCCTGAACTTGGAACAACGAATGAAGTTGAGATGACTTTTTTGCCATTTAAATCGTAGACAATTGGCTCCAATATGGTCTCTTTACCAGAGTTAATTGGTATTTTATACCAATAATCCGCCTCAGGATTATCTGTAGAGTTCGAAGCCCGGCCTTCTATTTCACCTGCTTCATCCCTAAATATATAAGGTAGAAAGCGCCCCGAAACGTCATGGTATTTTTTATTAATCCATAGCCTATCGTTACCATCAAATGCGTAAGGCTCCCACGCGGTCCAAGCACCTGACAAATGAGAGTTTCTTTTCAGTTTCTCTTCTAAAGTCAGTATTGCAACTTTTCGATCAGTCGTACTTGTTTGACGTTGCAAGTCAAAATTGGCTGCAAGATCACGAGATATTCGGAAAGCATCATTAAAACGATTTTCTACCGATTGACCAGTTTTAATGGCAATTTCTTCTGTTAAAGATTTAGCTTGGTCTTCAATTATAGACCAACTAGCAAATAAAATTATGCCACCTGAGGATAAAATCATAAGAAACGAGATGGCAACAATTAAAAGAGCTAACTTGCCCTTCAAGCGTAAGAACGGCATACTTCTTCCTACAGTGCGTTGTGATTAATTTTTTTAAGGTTTTATGCATCATGAGAAAGTAGTGCAATAATTAATATTATTAGTTAAAATATGCTATTTACAATAATTTAAAAAATCTAGTATTCAATTAGAATAAATTTTTTTAATATCTGTAAAATGCTGTTTCCTAATAAGAAAAAATGACAATATATAAGAATTAGTTCTTTATAAAAAATATTAATTTCTTATTATGTTAATATTTGAATTTCATTATATAAGGAAAACATTGAAAGTTATATTTCAAAAAATCAAATTATCGGTAGGCTATTAATTTGGATAATAAGTTGTAAAAATATAATGTATTACCCTTAAGGGAAATAACGCAAGGGAGGAATTTTAATAATTAAGTGGAAAAAATAGTCTAAATGAGAAATTGTAAAGTTAAAGTGAATTTTGTCGTTTTTATTAAATGTAATTAACAATTATAATTATTCCTCTTCAAGTGCAGTTATCTTTTTGACTAGATAATTTTATATTTATTATTAAAAATATTTATTAATTTTCTAATAGTTGTATGGGGTAAGCGTTATTGTAGTTATGAATGTATAGAGCGTAGAGAAATTCGTTAAAAAGCCCCAGGCGATGTACGCCCAGAACTCTGATTTTACTATGGTTTTGACCTTAAACAGGCTTAATAAGAACGTGCTTTTTCTTACCTAAAGACAATTTAATGGTGCCATCTTCAGCAACGTTTTCGAATGATATCGTTGCACTATGGTCGGTCACTGCCTTATCGTTCACCTTTACGGCACCGCCTTTGATATTGCGGCGAGTTTCACCGTTAGATGCACAAAGACCTGCTGTGACATAAAGGCCAAGAACGCCAATACCGGCTTCCAGCTCGCTACGGGCGATCATAACAGTTGGCAGGCCAGCGGCGCTGGCACCTTCTTCAAACGCCTTACGCGCGGTTTCTGCCGCAGCTTCTGCCGCTTCACGGCCATGCAACATTGCGGTGGCTTCCGTGGCTAAAACCTTTTTCGCTTCGTTGATACCTGCGCCTTCAAGAGCGGCCAAGCGGGCGATTTCTTCCATGGGCAGAATTGTGAACAGCTTCAAGAAACGTTCAACGTCAGCATCTTCTGTATTGCGCCAGAACTGCCAGTAATCGTAGGGGCTGAGCATGTCTGGGTTAAGCCACACTGCGCCAGCGGCGGTTTTACCCATTTTCGCACCAGATGCGGTGGTGAGTAGCGGTGTTGTAAGCGCGAACAGCTCTTCATCAGCTAGGCGGCGGCCAAGGTCAACGCCAGAGAGAATGTTGCTCCATTGGTCGGAACCGCCCATTTGCAAACGGCAGCCGGTTTGGCGGTGAATCTCAAGGTAGTCATAGCCTTGCAGCAGCATGTAGTTGAATTCAAGGAAGGAGAGGTGCTGCTCTCGCTCCAGACGCAAGCGCACGCTGTCGCGCTGGATCATCTGGTTTACGGAGAAGTAGCGGCCCACATCGCGCAGGAATTCCATGTAATTGAGTTTCAACAGCCAATCGGCGTTGTCCAACATCATGGCGTCTTGTGGACCGTCGCCGTAGGTCAGGAATTTTTCAAAAACCTGCTTAATGCCGTTTTTATTGGCCTCGATGATTTCGTCTGTAAGGACTTTGCGGCTTTCGTCCTTTCCGGTTGGGTCGCCAACACGGGTGGTGCCACTGCCCATTAGTGTGATTGGCCGGTGACCGCATTGCTGGAACCAATAGAGCATCATTATTTGTACTAGGGAGCCAACGTGTAGCGAGCTGGCTGTACAGTCAAAGCCGATATAGGCTGTTACTGTTTCTTTGGCGCATAACGCATCAAGTGCTTCAGCATTAGACATCTGGTGAATGAAGCCGCGCTCTTGCAGTACCTTTAAAAACTCGGATTTGTATTGGTTCATTTTGGAATACACCCGCCCGATCAGCTAGTTTGTCGTTTCTGGCAGGTGTATAACCAAAGTGAGAGGTAAAAGCACGCGGAAAGCGACGCAAATCACTTCGAGTGCGTATTAATCACAGTAGGCTGTTCTTTATTCTTCGATTTCGTGGCCAAAACAGAGCAGATTTCCGTGTGGGTCTTGAATATAAAACTCCCGCATGCCCCAAGGCCGATCGGTGAACTCGGAGAGTTTTGCCAGCGGTGCATTCGACCAGTTTTTAGCCTTTAGATCCTCATAGAGAGAAGTGATTGCTATGCCACGTATGTAAACTTGGCTTTCCTGGCAAATGGCGGGGTCTTCAGTCGCATTGAACATAATTTCGATGCTACCTTTTTTGAGAATTAGCGTGGTTTCGTCTTGATAGACGGCCGCCTCAAACCCTAAGTAATCTCGATAAAATTTTTCTGTTTCTTGCAAATCTAGCGATGGCAGGCAAGCTAGCACGCATAATTCTTGAGAGGTCTGCATATTATCTCCAATGCGCTTCATTGGTTGCTCATTATAAAGACATTGTTAATTCAGCTGCAATTTAAAAGCGGTGCCAAACGCAACACAAATTAACTATACTGTATTGAGCCTTGATTTCTTATGTTGGTATGTGTGTTGCAAGTGAGTATCTCAGGGAACTTTCTTGTAGCTTGACAAATTGAGTTTGTTATGCGCGGGATTAACTTGCGAAATTACAGAAATTTAATTGAATTGTATAATTTGTGACGTAGCGTATCCAAAATAGGCATTCAACCTTTGCAGTTTGCCTTTGATTTTGCAAAAAGAAAGGCCCCGGCCGCTTGAGCAGCCAGAGCCTTCCCCTCTGGTTATTTGCTTAAAGCTTATACAGAGTAGTACATGTCGAACTCGACAGGGTGTGGGGTCATGTCGGTGCGCATGACTTCTTCCATCTTCAGTTCGATGTAAGCGTCGATCTGGTCATCATCCATCACGCCGCCTGCTTTGAGGAAGTCGCGGTCAGCGTCGAGGCACTCAAGAGCTTCACGCAGGGATGCTGCCACGGTTGGGATCTCTGCCAATTCTTCCGCTGGAAGATCGTAGAGGTTTTTGTCCATGGCGTCGCCCGGGTGGATTTTGTTTTTGATGCCGTCAAGACCAGCCATCAGCTGAGCTGCAAACGCCAAATATGGGTTTGCGGATGGATCCGGGAAGCGAACTTCAACGCGCTTCGCTTTTGGCGAAGAGGTGAACGGGATACGACAAGAAGCGGAACGGTTGCGGGAAGAATATGCCAACAGAACCGGTGCTTCATAACCTGGAACCAAACGCTTGTAGGAGTTGGTTGAGGCGTTCGTGAAGGCGTTCAGCGCTTTTGCGTGTTTCAAGATACCGCCGATGAAGTACAGGGCGTTTTCTGAAAGATCGGCATACTGGTTGCCAGCAAATTTTGGCTTACCGTCTTCCCAAATGGAGAAGTGGCAGTGCATGCCGGTACCGTTATCACCAAATACAGGCTTTGGCATGAATGTGGAGGTTTTGCCGTAAGCGTGAGCAACCTGATGAACCGCATACTTGTAGATCTGCATGTGGTCAGCCATCATGGTCAACGGCTGGAATTGCATGCCCAGTTCATGCTGTGCAGCAGCCACTTCGTGGTGGTGCTTTTCAACCTTTACGCCCATTTCAGTCATGACTGAAAGCATTTCAGAACGGATGTCTTGGCAGCTGTCGATTGGCGGGACCGGGAAATAACCACCTTTTGTGCGTGGGCGGTGACCGAGGTTACCGGATTCGTACTCGCTGTCCATGTTGGTTGGCAGTTCGCCGCTGTCGAGCTTGAAGCCGGTGTTGTAAGGATCAGCTGCAAAGCGAACGTCGTCGAAGATGAAGAATTCGGCTTCTGGACCAACGAATACTGTGTCACCGGCACCGCATGCTTTCACATATGCTTCGGCGCGCTTCGCTGTCATGCGTGGGTCGCGGTTGTAGCCTTCACCGGAGACTGGGTCGAGAACGTCACAGAAAACGGAGAGGGTTGCTTGTGCAAAGAACGGGTCGATGTGGGCAGAATCTGGGTCAGGCATCAACATCATGTCGGATTCGTCAATTGCTTTCCAACCAGCGATGGAAGAACCGTCAAAAGCAACACCTTCGGCAAACATATCTTCGTTTACCTGGGAAATGTCCATGGTGACGTGTTGCATTTTACCGCGTGGATCGGTGAAGCGCAGGTCAACAAATTTGACGTCTTTTTCTTCAATTAGTTTTAAAACTTCAGTGGCCGTTGTCATAACGTCCTTCCCCTTCTTCGAAGTGATATTTTGGTTGTGCTGTAGCCAAGATGACGTTTTCAGCAGCTCCCAACTAGACCCTTGTTTAACAAGGTTATGCGTGTGAATGCTCTTGAGGAACAATTGAATTTTTCTCTAGAGCACCAATTGTTAATAGGCTAAGTTAAACAGCCTCTTCGCCGGTTTCGCCGGTACGAATTCTTATGGCTTCCTCAATACTGGAAACAAATATTTTACCATCGCCAATGCGGCCGGTTTGTGCAGCCTCGCGAATTGCTTCGACGGCTTTCTCGGCCAAGTCATCATTCAAGACAATTTCTACTTTTACTTTTGGCAGGAAATCAACGACGTACTCAGCGCCGCGATAGAGTTCTGTATGGCCCTTTTGGCGACCAAAGCCTTTGGCTTCGGTGACGGTAATGCCCTGAAGGCCAACCTCTTGAAGCGCTTCTTTAACTTCATCCAATTTGAATGGCTTGATAATCGCCTCGATTTTTTTCATGGCTTAACCCCGTCCCAACATCTTATCGCGGATCTTCAAAGGCTGGTGCAGCTCTACTCACCTCTACCAGCTCACTATGACTCCGTGACTAAATCCTCATGCGCAAAATTATATGCAGGAACTGTGCCAGTTTTGGGAAAGGGCAAGAAAGCACTCGTTTCCCTAGGTTTTTGATTATTTTTTAAAATCAGAATTCGCATGCGACATCATTTTTTGATTAATAAATAGGCGAAATGATTAAATTGTAGTCAAGTTATTGCATAGAATTCGAGTTTGAGCGCTTAATGAATTGGCAATTGGTTTAAATTGATGCAGCTTGGCGCGGTTTTATGGTTAAAAGACTATTCGTTTTCTAAAATCTTACGCTTGGGGGCTGTTTATCTTTGAAGTGGTAGTTCTGCTTTATAGAGAGTTTAATTATCATGTTTATGAGGCGTTTGGGTTGTTCGCTATTTGATATGCTGAAGGGCATGTGAAGTCAAAAAGTAAGCATTTTGCAAATATATGAGAATTAAGGTGTCTGTGTTACGCTGTCACTGACCTGTGCTTATGGGCTTGAGCTGAAGCTCTGTATCTCTTGCAGGAGTGGTTGAGTTTGTCGATTGTGGCAGAGAATAACAGGAGAGAATATGCGCCTGATTGCCTTGGACCATGTTGTTATAAGTGTGCGTAGTCTTGATGAATCGGTGCCTTTTTACCGCGATATTTTAGGTATGGATGACTTGCTGTTTGGTGGCGGTCGGCACGCACTGCATTTTGGAGCACAGAAGATAAACCTTCATGAGGTTGGGGAGGCTATTGCGCCTAAAGCAACGACCGTTACTCCTGGTGCTGCTGATTTATGCTTTTTGGTCGAAAACCTTGATGCTGCTATTCATCGGCTACAGGAACATGCTGTTGAGATTCTGGAAGGTCCTGTTTATCGGCAGGGTGCGAATTCGGCAGTGCTTTCAGTTTATGTGCGTGACCCAGATGGGAATTTAATTGAATTGGCGCAGCCAGAAAATGTGGTTCTTGCCAGCTCTGACAGTTCATAGGCGCTCTTTTGTATCGCGACTAAATGCCTTTGAACTATATGATTTGCGCATTGCCAATTTTGTACATGATCTATTTAGTGCAAGGGCATAGGAATGATATAGTTTATGTGTTTTGAGGTCGCTATGAACGAGCTAATAGAGCCGCACCAAATGGGCTTGGCGGACCAGTTTACGATTGAGCAAGGTGTTAGCGGTTTCGAGCTTATGAAAAAGGCAGGACGCGCGGTTGCCGATGAAGTGGGCTGTCAATGTGCCTATAATGCGCGCATCGTTGTTTTTTGCGGCCCAGGTAATAATGGCGGCGATGGCCTCGTGGCTGCTCAAATACTTCGTTCTCGCGGCTTTCAGCCCAAGGTCATCTTAGTTTGTGAAGCTGCGTCCTTAAAAGGCGATGCTGCTAAAGCGTTTGCGTACTTGAAACTACCGCTAACAAGTCTTGAAGATGCCCTTGCTGATATAAAAGGTCTTGGCAAAAACGATGTGGTGGTTGATGCATTGTTCGGGGCAGGGCTGTCGCGTGCACCAAGCGGAGACGCACTGCGCATTATTGAGGCGATAAATTGTTGTCGTGCGCGTGTTGTTGCTGTTGATTTGCCCTCAGGCGTGGACGGTAAAACTGGGCGTATAGCTGGTAAAGCAGTTATTGCGCGTTCAACGGTCACTTTTTTCCGTAAAAAACCCGGGCACGTGCTTTATCCGGGAGCAAGTGTGACCGGTCGTCAAGTGGTGGCGCAAATTGGGATTAATTCATCGTGCCTTGAAAAAGTAGATATAGCGGGACGGCTGAATGATAGGGGATGGCTGAAGAAGCTAATTAATGCCCCAAAAGTGGAAGACCATAAATACAGTCGGGGTCATTTATTTGTTATTGCCGGTGATGAGTTTAAGACTGGAGCGGCGCGTTTAGCTGCCAGGGCGGGTGCGCGCTTAGGTGTTGGGGCAGTTAGTCTGTTGGGCGGAGTAGCTTCTTGCCGCTGTATGGCGCAGCATGAGACGAGTACCATGGTTGTGCCCTACGAAAATCTTGAGGTCTTTAAAGATATTCTAGGCGATCCACGGCGCAAGTCTGTTGTTCTTGGTCCTGGGGGCGGTGTGGGTGAGCAAATGCGAGAGCAGGTTTTGGCTGTTTTGCAAAGCTCACACAGTGCCGTGCTGGATGCTGATGCGCTTTCCAGTTTTGCTGAAATGCCGCATATTCTTTTTGACGCGATTAAACTTAAAAAACAGCAGGGCAAAGGTTGCGTGGTGCTGACGCCACATCATGGTGAGTTTTTGCGCTTATTTGGTGATGCACTGCAAAGCTCATTGGAGGAGAGCAAATTATTTTTGACGCAAAAAGCAAGTGCAATGAGCGGGGCAACGGTTATTTACAAGGGGCCTGACACTGTAATTGCTGATAGTGATCTACAACAGCCGTTGGTTAATGCAGGTGCAAGCCCGTGGCTTGCCACGGCTGGTTCTGGTGATGTGCTTGCAGGTTTTGTGGGTGGTTTTCTTGGTTCGGGTGCTGGTGCGGGCCAAGCGGCTGCGGCGGCTGTATATCTGCATAGCCTTTGTGCGAAACAGGCGGGGCCGCATCTTTTAGCCGAAGATTTGATTAATGTTCTTCCACAAGTGCTTAGGGAGTTTTATCTGCAGGAAGGTGAAAGTGATGAAATCGGCTTGTTCGCTACGTAAAGCGCGGATTTTTAAGTCATAGCTGTTGATGAGTTTCAATAATTCACAATCTTTCAGGTATAAATTACGAATTGGTGGTTGACTTTGAGCCGTGAGAGCCATATTCACCACCCCAACATTCGCGGCTGTGGCGAAATTGGTAGACGCACCAGATTTAGGTTCTGGCGGGAGACCGTGGGGGTTCGAGTCCCTCCAGCCGCACCAAACCTCCGGGTTTAAGGTGCTTGATTGAGCACTAAGCCTCAGGAGCTTTTATAGTTGAGGGCGTTGTCGTAGTTCGGTTGAAGACACACCTTTGGATGGTTTGGTAAAATACATGGTAGTTGAAAAATTACCTTTTTTCCTTCCTCTTGGGTTAGTTGCATTCATCCGTACGAAAAAGCAGGCTTATGCTTGCTAAGTACGCGTCCTAGATAGGGACGAAGCAAAGACCAATGCAGGTAACTGAATCCTTGGCCGAAGGCCTGAAACGTGAACTAAAAGTCGTTGTGCCAGCTGCTGATCTGGCTACCCGTCTTGATGACTACCTTGCTGATATGAAAGACAAGGTAAAAATCAACGGCTTCCGCCCTGGCAAAGTACCGGCAGCTCACCTTAAGAAATTATATGGCCGTCAGGCAATGGCAGAATTGATCGGTAACCTGATCAACGAAACCACTGGTAAAACTCTGGAAGAGCGCGGCGAAAAGCCAGCCCTGCAGCCTGAAGTGGACTTGCCAGAAGATGAAGCTGATGCTGTTATGGCTGGTACAGCTGACCTGAACTTCACAATTTCCTATGAAATTTTGCCGAATATCGAATTGATCGACTTCTCGGCTATTGAACTTGAGCGTCCGATTGTAGAAATTTCTGATGAAGAAGTTGACGAGCAAGTGAAGCAAGTTGCGGAAAGCAATCGCCCATTTGAAGCGCGCGAAGAAGGTGCTGCTGTTGTAAATGGTGATAAAGTCAAGCTTTCTTACCTTGGTAAACTGGACGGTGAGCCATTTGAAGGTGGTGCTGACGAGAATGGTGAACTGGTTATCGGTTCCGGTCAGTTCATTCCTGGCTTCGAAGAGCAAATCGTTGACATGAAAGTTGGCGATAAAAAAGTTATCGACGTGACTTTCCCTGAAGAGTACGGCGCACAGAACCTTGCTGGTCGTGCAGTGACCTTTGATATTGAAATCAAAGAAATTCTTGCTCCGGGCGAAGTTGAAATCAACGACGAAATGGCAACTAAGCTTGGTCTTGAAAACCTCGACAAGCTGAAGGAAATCATCCGCGGCCAGATCGAAAGCCAGTTCGGTGCAGCAACCCGTCAGAAAATCAAGCGCACATTGCTTGATAAACTTGACGAAGCTTACACCTTCGAATTGCCTGAAAAACTTCTTGAGTCCGAATTCGACGGTATCTGGAAGCAGGTTGTTTCCGAAATGGAACAGAGCGGCAAGACTTTTGCTGACGAAGATACAACCGAAGAAGAAGCTAAAGAAGAGTACCGCAAAATCGCTGAGCGCCGCGTGCGTCTTGGTTTGGTGCTTTCTGAAGTTGGCGAGAAAAACAAGGTTGAAGTTAGCGAAGACGAAGTACAGCGTGCTTTGTTTGACCGTGTTCGCCAGTTCCCAGGCCAAGAACAGCAAGTGTTTGAATTCTACAAGTCAAACCAACAGGCTCTGGCTTCTCTTCGTGCACCTATCTACGAAGAAAAGTGTGTCGACTTTATTCTTGAGCTTGCGAAAATCACCGACAAGGTGGTTTCTAAAGAAGAGCTGCTTAAACAGGATGAAGAAGAAGCCTAATATTGGCCTCTATATAGAATCATCAAATGAAGGGAGAGCAAGGCTCTCCCTTTTTGATTCTGTGTACGGACTGTGAGTAGATTGCTGCTTTCGCCCTTTAATAATCACAGGTAGTGGGATTCGGAACACTATAAATATTCAAGGTCTTACGCGCAAAAGGCTTGGGTTTAGCGGTTTGTTAAGGGCTTAAAGGTTGCATAATGGCTATAGATTTCATGTGTTCAACAGCCTTTCTTAAGCTACTCTCTGTTCTATTGGTTGAAATAGCGCTATTACCACTAGAAAACATAGGGGCTGCCATGATTTGGTAGTTGGCCCAGAAGTGCCGTTTGGCAGTTTTTGTGAAACGGTGACGTAAAGCAATGGATGATGTATGACCGATCCTGTTGATTTTTATATGAATAGCCTTGTACCGATGGTGGTGGAGCAATCTAACCGTGGTGAGCGGGCCTATGATATTTTTTCACGGCTTTTAAAAGAGCGCATCATTTTTTTGACCGGCCCTGTTGAGGATGGCATGGCAACGCTGGTTTGTTCGCAGCTGTTGTATCTGGAAGCGGATAATCCAAATAAAGAGATTTCGCTCTACATCAACTCGCCAGGTGGTGTGGTGACTTCTGGTCTCGCCATTTATGATACAATGCAATTTATCAAGCCTAAAGTTTCGACACTTTGCATTGGTCAGGCTGCTTCTATGGGCTCGCTCCTGTTGGCAGGTGGGGAAAAGGGTATGCGCTTTACCTTGCCAAATAGTCGGGTGATGGTGCATCAGCCTTCTGGAGGTTTCCGTGGTCAGGCCTCGGATATTATGTTGCATGCGCAAGAAATACTTAAGTTGAAGCGTCGACTTAACGAAATTTACGTTCATCATACCGGGCAGCCGCTCGAGGCTGTCGAGGATGCACTTGAGCGCGATAACTTCATGAGTGCTGAAGAGGCGAAAGAGTTCGGTTTGGTCGACAATGTAATTTCGTCGCGAGAAAGCCTTGCAGAAAATGGCGAAGACGACTAAGTAGCTCATCTCAGGTAAATTGGGGATAGTCCTGATTTGCCTGAAATTGAGGCGAATTGGACATTTGCCGATTGAAACTATGGTTTTTGACGGGTTTGTTGATTTAGTACTTCGCTTTCTACTGGATGCTGAAGGCAAAACAGGCTAAAGCCATTAGGATAAGTTTAATGCCGGCATGTGTAGTGTTAGGTGAAGACGAGGGGCGGACCCTCAAAAGTATGCGGGGTTATTACTCATGAGCAAAGCAGGCGGCAGCGACAGCAAAAATACGCTTTACTGCTCGTTTTGCGGCAAAAGCCAGCATGAAGTGCGCAAGCTTATTGCAGGGCCGACTGTATTCATTTGTGATGAGTGTGTTGAGCTTTGCATGGATATCATCCGCGAAGAAAACAAATCTTCGTTGGTGCAATCGCGCGAGGGCATTCCAACGCCGCAAGAAATTGCCGGTGTCCTAGATGATTATGTCATAGGTCAATCGCGGGCTAAAAAGATTTTGTCCGTTGCTGTTCACAACCACTATAAGCGTTTGAACCATGCCACTAAGGGCGATGAAGTCGAACTTTCCAAGTCGAATATTCTGCTGGTTGGTCCTACCGGGTGTGGTAAAACGCTTTTGGCGCAAACACTTGCACGTATTATTGATGTGCCGTTCACAATGGCTGACGCAACTACACTTACCGAAGCCGGTTATGTGGGTGAAGATGTTGAAAACATTATTCTAAAGCTGTTGCAAGCAGCGGACTATAATGTTGAGAAAGCACAGCGCGGCATTGTTTACATTGATGAGGTCGACAAGATTACGCGCAAGGCCGAAAACCCTTCTATTACGCGGGATGTTTCCGGTGAGGGCGTTCAGCAGGCACTGTTGAAAATTATGGAAGGTACTGTTGCCAGTGTGCCGCCACAAGGTGGGCGCAAACATCCGCAACAAGAATTCTTGCAGGTTGATACAACAAATATTCTATTTATTTGTGGTGGTGCATTTGCTGGCCTTGATAAGGTCATCTCTGAGCGTGGTCGTTCCACATCAATCGGTTTTGGTGCAAAGGTTATGGCTCCAGAAGATCGCAAGGTTGGTCAGCTGTTTGCCGAGCTGGAACCAGAAGATCTTTTGAAGTTTGGTTTGATACCAGAGTTCGTAGGCCGACTGCCTGTTGTTGCAACACTGGAAGACCTTGACGAGGATGCGCTCGTTACTATTTTGCAAGAGCCTAAGAATGCGCTTGTGAAGCAGTATCAGCGCTTGTTCGAGATGGAAGATGTTGCACTTACTTTCCACGAGGACGCTCTTCGCGCGATAGCTAAAAAGGCTATTCAGCGCAAAACCGGTGCGCGCGGCTTGCGCTCTATTCTTGAGGCGATCCTTTTGGAAACCATGTACGAGTTGCCAGGCCTTAAAGGTGTGAAAGAAGTCGTGATTTCGGCGGAAGTTGTCGAAGGTGAGGCGCGCCCTTTATACATCTATGAAGATATTGCTGAGAATTCGGCTACCAGTGCGTAAAAGCCACTGAAACGAAATACAAATGGGCGGGCTGGTTAACAGACCCGCCCATTGCTACGTAAGTCATGGGAATACGTAGAATTCTTAATTGCCTGATAAATAGGCAATTACATTAATTAATAAGAGAAACTTGCAGGTTTCAACAGTCAGGACCCTTTGATAATCGTTGTGTCCTTGACATGTGGGCATAGGGTTGCCACCTAATAAGATCAACAGCAGTTAGGTGCTTGTATTTGTGCCAGTGAGGGCAAATATGAGCAGCCCATTAGGAGATTGGTTTTCTTGGCTATCTCGGACTGCGTTTTATTTCTTGCGTCAATCGAGGCATTGACGAGTGAAAGGATAGAGCATGAGCGAGATTGAATTGCGTGAAGATGGTGAACAAAGTGGAACTTTGTTTCCTGTATTGCCTTTACGCGATATCGTCGTGTTTCCGCATATGATCGTGCCATTGTTTGTTGGGCGAGAAAAATCCATACGTGCGCTTGAAGAAGTGATGAGCGCAGACAAGCAAATAATGCTTGTGACCCAAAAGAATGCTGCCGATGATGATCCGGATACCGATCAGATATATGAAATTGGAACGTTAGCAACAGTGTTGCAACTGCTAAAACTGCCTGACAATACCGTTAAAGTATTGGTCGAGGGTGGTGCACGTGCCAAGATTACCCAGTTTTCTGACCGCGAGGACTTGTTCGAGGCGCAAGTACAGGTGCTAGACGAGACGGGCGATGACCAGGTTGAAGTTGAAGCATTGGCTCGCTCTGTTGTTACAGAGTTTGAGAACTATGTGAAACTCAATAAGAAGGTTTCTCCCGAGGTCTTAGGTGCTGTAAACCAGATTGATGATGCTTCCAAACTGGCAGACACTATTGCTTCGCATCTTGCGGTTAAGATTGAAGAAAAACAAGATGTTTTGACCACTGTTTCCATCAGTGAGCGCTTGGAAAAAGTGCTTGGGCTGATGGAGAGTGAAATTTCTGTTTTACAGGTTGAGAAGCGTATTCGCTCGCGTGTGAAACGGCAGATGGAAAAAACCCAGCGCGAATACTATTTGAATGAGCAGATGAAAGCCATTCAAAAAGAGCTGGGCGACAGTGATGATGGTCGCGATGAGCTGGCCGAGTTGGAAGAGCGCATTGCCAAGACCAAGCTTTCTGCAGAGGCCAAGGAAAAAGTGGCTGCGGAAATGAAAAAGCTGAAGCAGATGAGTCCGATGTCTGCCGAAGCGACCGTGGTGCGCAACTACCTTGACTGGATCCTTGGTATTCCTTGGGGCAAAAAGTCCAAGGTCAAGAATGATTTGACCCTTGCGGAGAAGGTGCTAGATACCGATCACTATGGCCTTGAAAAGGTCAAGGAACGGATTATCGAGTACTTAGCAGTGCAAACCCGTGTGAATAAGTTGCGCGGTCCTATTTTGTGTCTGGTCGGCCCTCCCGGTGTGGGTAAAACATCTCTCGGTAAATCCATTGCCAAGGCTACGGGCCGCGAATTCGTGCGCATGTCGCTTGGCGGTGTACGTGATGAAGCTGAGGTACGTGGCCACCGACGGACTTACATTGGCTCTATGCCGGGTAAAGTCATTCAGTCCATGAAAAAAGCCAAGAAGATCAATCCGCTATTTTTGCTGGACGAAATCGACAAGATGGGTATGGATTTCCGCGGCGATCCTTCTTCTGCCTTGCTTGAGGTGCTTGATCCTGAGCAAAATGCGAGCTTCATGGATCACTACCTAGAAGTGGAATACGACCTTTCCGACGTGATGTTTGTAACCACAGCCAATACTTTGAATATTCCAGGTCCTTTGATGGACCGTATGGAAGTTATTCGTATTGCCGGTTACACGGAGGATGAAAAAGTCGAGATTTGCCGCCGTCACCTTTTGAAAAAGGCGATTAAAAACCATGGCATTAAAGATGGTGAATTCGAGATTGACGATGAGTCCTTGCGAAAGGTAATCCGCCTTTATACCCGCGAGGCTGGTGTTCGTAACCTGGAACGTGAAATCAACACTTTGGCGCGTAAATGCGTGAAGGATTTATTGACCAGCGACAAGACATCGGTGGTGGTTGATGGTGCGCTTGTTGAAGAGTATCTGGGTGTGCCACGCTTCCGTTTTGGCCAGATGGAAGATGACGATCAGGTTGGTGTTGTTACTGGCCTTGCATGGACCGAAGTTGGCGGCGAGTTATTGACCATTGAAGGGGTTATGATGCCTGGTAAAGGCAAAATGACCGTGACCGGTAACTTGAAAGATGTGATGAAAGAATCCATCTCTGCTGCAGCTTCTTATGTGCGTTCACGCTCACGCGAGTTTGGTATTGAGCCAGCCTTGTTTGATAAACGCGAACTGCATGTGCACGTACCGGAAGGGGCAACACCTAAGGACGGGCCATCTGCCGGTATCGCTATGGCTACGGCTGTGATTTCGGTGATGACCGGTATTTGCGTTAAGCGAGATGTGGCTATGACAGGTGAGATTACCCTTCGTGGCCGTGTCTTACCTATCGGTGGTTTGAAGGAAAAACTGCTTGCCGCATTGCGCGGTGGGATCAAAAAGGTGTTGATTCCACAAGATAATGCGAAAGATTTAGCCGATATTCCAGAAAATGTGAAAAACGAGTTGGATATTGTTCCGGTTTCGCGCATGGATGAGGTCTTAAAGCATGCACTCGTGCAATTGCCTGAACCAATTGAGTGGTCCGAAGAGGACGAGGCAAAGCAGCGTGAGGCGCTTGTGAAAGAGGGTGAGAGTAGCGGGCTTACAGCTCATTAGTAACTCACCCTAAGGGCTTGGTCCCATTAAATATAATTAGGTAGAAAAAGTCTCGATTGCTGATCGAGACTTTTTTTGGTTGAAACTTGTAGTGAAACCGCAGTTTTCTGCGGTTTTTGCTTGATTTGAATGCCATTTGACGTGAATGTCGCTGTCAAGGAGCGCACAGCGAATCTCCGCATTCCGCATTATTGAAAGGAACTGTCATGAACAAGAATGATCTGATCGGGGCTGTTGCTGATAAGACCGGTCTGACCAAAGCGCAGGCTGGTGAAGCAGTTGAAGCAGCTTTTGAAGCGATCACAGAAACGCTAAAAAGCGGTGACGAAGTTCGCATCATCGGGTTTGGTAACTTTTCAGTTTCTGAGCGCGCTGCGACTGAAGGCCGTAACCCACGCACTGGCGAGCCAATTCAGATTCCAGCTTCCAAGACACCTAAGTTCAAGGCAGGTAAAGGCCTTAAGGATGCTGTAAACGCATAAGCAGTTTTGCTTTCTTTTAAACCCCCGTCATCAAGGCGGGGGTTTTTGCGTTTTTGATAGTTTTTTATAAATCACTTCTTTGTTGGTTTGTATTGCAGTTTGTTTTGATTTTTACTCTTAACAACAGTCGCAACTTAATCATTGTGATGACCAGTTGCTGAGGCGATCAAGTGTAAATGGTTCTTTTGTAAGGAAGTTGAAGCCATCAACAACGGTTTTGATCAGGCTATCGTTGGCCAGATCCTTGCCCCAGAAGGTTGGTTGTGAAAGGTAGGCCTGCACCATGGCCTCGACCCCTTGCGTTTTTCTGATTTCATCAAATTGCGAAAAAAGCGCAATGACATCGTCAGCATCGCGGACAGGATATCTATCTTTGTGAGCAAAATTTCCTGTGTAGTAGGCAAGCCATGCAGCCAGTGACAACGACATGTAGCGAGGGCTGTTGCCAGTAACTTGCATATGTTTTTCAAACCTTGGCAAATTACGGGTATGAAATTTTGCTATGCCGTTTAGAGAAATGTCATGCCAGCGGTGCTGGATATACGGGTTGGCAAAACGACGTAAAACTGTTGCGCTAAATGCCTCCAATTCCTGCTTTGGCAAAGAAAGGTATGGTACAATTTCAGTGAGGAGTAACTGGTCAAGGAAATTCTTGGCCGAATTGTTTTCCATCACCTGGCGCACTGTATCTGTGCCGCTAAGTAGGGCTAAAGGGCATAGAGCGGTGTGGGCACCGTTCAATATTGCCACTTTGCGCTCTTTGTAACCGTTGGCATTTTCGACAATAAGAGTCCCTTGGTCTTTCTTTGCCAATGGCAATGCAAGATCTGGTTGGTTGTTGCGCTTTTCTATAACCAAAAAGTGGAAGAGCTCGGCAGCCACCATTAGCGGGTCTTCATAGCCCAGCTCTGCTTCGATTTGGGCAGCTTCCTGGTGTGGGTAACCGGGCACGATACGATCTACCAAAGTGTTGTAGAAAGCATTTTGGGTTTGCACCCAATGAATGAATTCAGCTGATAAGGACCAGTTGGCTGCATGTTGCAGAACAGTGTTTTGCAAAGTGTCGCCATTCTTGTCGATCAACTCGCAAGGTAGGAAGTGAAAGCCAGGTGCGTTTTCTCTGCCGCAATGTTCGTAACGCTCTAATAATAAACAGGTTATCTTTGCAGGAAAGGAGGTTGGAGGCGTATCGTCCTGCTTGCATTCGCTATTGTATGTTATGCCTGCTTCCGTGGTGTTGGAGACAATGGCAACAAAGTCGGTATTACGGGCTAGTGCTTTTGTCTTTTCCCAGTCGTGAACTGCCGAGATTTCGCGGCGGATAGCGGCTATGGGACGAATGTTAGAAACCGCATTACCTTGTGTGTCTACGCCACGACTTAAAGTGGTATAGATTCCTTGCGATTCATTAAGGGAAACAGGTGTACCACCTTCTATGGGCCGTACAACAACAATACCGAAGTCGGTGCCAACTTCCTCATTCATACGGTCGATTTTCCAATCAATAAAAGCGCGAAGGAAGTTGCCTTCACCAAATTGGATAATTCGCTCGGTTGGACGGGGTCTACCTTGTAAATTTCGTTCTGAGACACGTGCCATGTGATTGGTCCTAGTATTTGTTTTAGAATTGGAAGCTGAACCTAAACCTTTCGGGCTAGGAAATTTACAGGGTCACACCGGATTTGAAAATAGTGATTTCTTGCATGCGGTTGATTTCATTCAAGGTTTGTTTGCCGTTAGCTACTTCCATGAGATAATTCGCGAAATCCTCGCAAAGCACTTGTAAGTCGGATTGTTCGTCTATCAGGGGGCCTGCAGAAAAGTCGATCCAGTGTTTTTTCTTTATGGCTAATGCTGTATTTGAAGCGACTTTAACAGTTGGAATAACCGTACCTAATGGATTGCCTCGACCGGTGGTAAATAAAACCATATGACAACCGGCGGCGGCGAGAGAGGTAATGGCAGTGCCATCATTTCCCGGCGCTTCAAGCAAATTGAGCCCCTTCTTTTTTATACGCTGGCGATAACGTATTACGTCGGTTACGATGGAAGAGCCTGACTTTTGCGTACAGCCGAGGGATTTTTCTTCCAAAGTTGTGATGCCACCATCTTTGTTACCTGGCGAGGGGTTTTCATAGATCGGCTGGTTGTGGTCGATATAATATTGCTTGAAGTCTTGAATGAGCGTCACGATATCAGCGAAAACCCCTTGGCTTTCTGCTCTTTCCATCAAAATATGTTCTGCTCCGAACATCTCCGGTACTTCGGTTAATACCGTTGTGCCGCCACGACTGCAAAGCCAATCGGAAAATGCGCCCAAGAGCGGATTGGCAGTTATGCCAGAAAAGCCATCGGAGCCACCGCACTTAAGTCCTACACGTAAACGATCGATACCGACTTCGACACGTTTATCTGCCTGCATAAGCTGTGACAATTCTTGTAAGTGATCAAGCGCTGTCTGGTATTCATCTTCGCTTTCTTGTGCAATCATAAAGCGAATACGCTGTGCATCTACTGGAGACAGGCTCTCGCGAAACTCCTGCATAGTGTTGTTTTCGCATCCAAGACCCATGATTAGTACAGCGCCAGCATTGGGATGAGTAGCTAGATTTTGTAAAATGCTGCGGGTATTAACGTGATCGTCACCCAATTGGGAGCACCCGTAGGGGTGGGCGAGAATTTGTATCTGGCTTCCTTTTGGTAAAGCACCTGTGGCTTCGTACTTGCGCGCAATCGCATTCGCAGTGCCGTTGATGCAACCTACCAGCGGAATGATCCAGATATCGTTACGAATACCGATATCGCCATTTGCACGTTCAAAGGCCATGATTTGCGGAGTAGGTTTGTTTTTGAGCTGTGTTTGAGGGGTACCGGTAAACGCGTAGGTCTCGCCGTTACCGAGGCCGGTTTTTAAATTATGGCTGTGAATGTGGCTGCCTGCGGGGATATCTTGCTTGGCAATTCCTATGGAGTAGCCGTATTTAGTGATATGTTCGCCAGATTTAATGTCTTTAAGAGCAAATTTATGCCCCAAAGCGATATCGCTTATCAGCTTGATACCTTGTTGTGTGCTGCCAGCACTTAACTGGGTTAAGGCTACAGCAACTGTGTCATTGGGATTTATCTTTAGTGATGAGGGCATGTTATTTGTTGTTCTTCTTATAATGTTTGTATGATTTACGCGCATTTTCAAGTTTGCACCCGATAGCTAGCTTCTTTAATCTATCAAACTGTAATTGATGCAAAAATAGCTGCTTTTTGCGGTGAGTATTGAGAGTGATTTAACTGATTGACAATGTGGCCAAATGTATCTGCGGGCAGGAAGTGGTTCGATTTAGCATTTAATGGGTGGCTGATATTTAGTTTTTAAAAGTTGTTTTGTCTTGAGAGGCAATTTTGATGCTGAAATTGGATCTTTCACAGTTTTGCTTGTAAAAATAAAAAAAGCACTTGCACAATAAACCGTTAGCACGTAAATACCTCCTCACGCCACACGGCGTACCTCTTTGAGGGCGATTAGCTCAGTTGGTAGAGCGCTTCGTTTACACCGAAGATGTCGGGAGTTCGAGTCTCTCATCGCCCACCATTTCTCCATTATTATTAGTTTCTAGTCTTTACCTCGGGTTTCCCTAGTCTGATGCTGGTGCCAATATCTTGCCTGTGTTTATTAACGAGGGCTTGATGTGTTGTCTGTTTTTCCTAGCTTATCGCTTAAACTGTTACGCCAGGCAGTTGTCGCAGGTGTGCTTGCACTCATCGTATGGGAGGTTTGGGCGCGGCTTATTACCCCCATGCTCGTCGGAGGGCCATTGGAACCAGCTGCATTGGTTCAAGGGGTTTTCTCACTACAAAATTCTTATCTCGCCGAGTTGATACATATAAGCGTCGGGGTGATTTTTTATCCTCTTGGCTACATCTATATCGCTCGTCCTATTATATTTTTAGTATTTAATGACATGGGCAAATTCTGGCTTGGCCTTGCGTATGGCATTGGGCTTTGGGTTTTTGCCCTTTATGGGATGGCACATTTGATTGCTGGCTTACCAGCCTTTCTGGATTTTCATCCCATAACTTGGGCATCACTCGTAGGGCATGTGCTTTATGCTTTGGTCTTATGTTATATGGTGCCTGAGTGAGTTGTGAGTACAATATATGGTATTTGACCGTGGATGATGGTAGGCAATTCGCACGGCCGACTTGACACGATTGTTTTATAATCTAGAAATGCCAATGATGGTTTTCTAAGCGGCTATGTGGCTGTGAAGAAATTAATAGGGAACACGGTGCGCCAAGCAAAGCCGTGACTGCCCCCGCAACTGTAGGCGGTTGATGAGCATATATCCACTGAAGCTTCATTGCTTTGGGAAGGGTGCTTTATCGAAAACCGTAAGTCAGGAGACCTGCCATCATATACAACCAATTATTCGGGCGGGGTGTCTCGGGGGGTGACTATGGTGAATCTACTGTATGCGGCCTTCGGCTGTGCTTGTTTGCCTGACCTCTAGTGATGCCAGTTCCTTTCATGAGGATGAGGGCATTGTTTCATATTTTCCAAATATTTATTATTAGCTGTTTGCGCCTTGCAGGAGGTGACAAACTATGAATTCTCTTGCAAAGAGCGCAAATGAGCTGCGGTTGTTTAAAGGCCCTGCTCATGACCCTAACTACGATGGCGACAGTTGCGTTGATAACTCTATTTACTCAGATGGTCGTGCGCCTGATTTAACGACAACCGGTGAAACGCCGCAGTGTAGCCCCAATCTCTCAAAAGCTATTCCTGCTTTTCAGTTGGAGGACGTTAGTTGGGGGCCTAGCTCCAAAATCTCTTTAGTGAAAGGGGTAAATCTATCGATATATAATGGACGGTTTACAGCCATTGTAGGGGCGAATGGCGCAGGAAAAAGCTCGTTGTTGCGATTACTTTATCGCTTTCATAGACCCAATGCCGGTAGAGTTTTACTCAATGGGTGTGATATTTGGCATTTGAGTAGCTGGGAAGTGGCAAGCTCGGTTGCTGCTGTATTGCAAGAACAGCCAGCGGATTTTGGCTTGCAAGTGCACGAAGTGGTTTCACTCGGAGCGCAGTTGCAACAGAAAACAGTTCTTTCCCCTACTAAAAAGCATATAGCGCCTATTGGCGATATTGTCGCGAAAGTTATGGCTCAACTTGAGTTGGAGCCATTAGCGACACGCAGCTTCTCCTCTCTTTCTGGCGGAGAGAAACAGCGGGTAATGGTGGCACGCGCTTTGGTGCAACAACCGAGTATTCTTATTTTGGACGAGCCAACAAATCATTTGGATATTCGTCATCAGCTGGAAATTCTTGAACTCTTAAAGACTTTAGATCTCACCATTGTTTGCAGCTTGCATGATTTAAATCTTGCCCGCAGTTACGCCGATGATGTGGTTGTGGTGAATGAGGGGCGTGTTGTGGCGCAAGGTGGGTGCTTTGAAGCGCTGACACCCAAGCTAATATCACAAGTTTTCAATGTGAGGACTCACTTGGAAAAGCTGGAAAAAAGCCAGCAGGAAATTTTTCAATTTCAAATATAATCAGGAGCATAAAATGTTTGTAAAGCACGTTTTAGGTGCCATGGGCGCGCTTGCCTTAATGACACTGCCTAGTTTTGCCGTAACAGTTAAAAGTTGTGATCGTGAGGTGGATTTTAACCAACCACCCAAAGCGGCCGTTTCGAATGATGTGAGTTTGACCGAAATGATGCTGGTCCTTGGGCTGCAGGACCGTATGGTTGGATACTCTGGGGTTTCCGGTTGGAGGACACTGGATGCGGAGCTGCGTAAAGGGGTGAAGAAGCTGCCTGAGCTTTCGAAGCGGTATCCATCTAAAGAGGTGCTGGTGGGTGCTGGCGCTGATTTTTATTTTGCTGGCTGGAACTACGGCATGAAAGTGGGTGGTGAGATAACACCTGAAACATTAGCGCCATTTGGCATTAAGGTTTATGAACTCAGCGAGTCATGCATACACATTGGGCCTAAAGATAAAGTGAGCCTTAATGATATGTATCGCGACTTGTTGAATTTGGGGCGTATTTTTGGCGTTGAGGCACGTGCTGAAGAACTGGTTGCTGGCTATAAGCAAGAGCTTGCAGCTCTTAAAGATTCTTATCCGCGGCCCGAAAAGCCTTTAAAAGTTTTCTTGTATGATAGCGGCGAAGATAAGCCGTTTACTGCTGGTCGCTACGCGATGCCAACGGCAATGATTGAAGCTGCGGGCGGCGTCAATATTATGGATGATGTGCAGAAAAGCTGGACCCTTGTTGGCTGGGAAAGTGTTGTAGAGCGCAATCCGGATGTGATCATTATTGTCAATTATGGTGAAGTGACCGCTGAGCAAAAAATTGAATTTATGAAAAACAATCCGGCTTTTTCTGAGTTGAATGCAGTTAAGAATGATCGCTTTGTCGTTCTGGAATATGTGGAGGCAACGCCTGGTCCGCGTAACATCCGAGCCATTAAAAAGCTGCTGAAAGCCTTTTGGGGATAATTATGTGGCCGTAGCGTGAATGCTACGGCCATTTCTAATAGCGCCACTCAAATGGTGCCACCAGTGGTCTTGCAGCTTTGCTACGCCAATTTATTTTCATATAAAATTTAAGGTTAGGAATAATACATGCATGTTCGCGTGTTTCCCTTTGGGCTTATTATGGCTTTAGGCATAGGCTTGCTAGTGCTGATGCTTTTTTTAGCTTTGAGCTTGGGTTCTATGCATATTCCGATTGCCCAATCGTTGGCGATCTTTCTTCATAAAACGAACCTTTATCATGTGGCTGTAGATGGTGCATGGAAGCCAGCTCAGGAGGCAATTGTTTGGCAAATTCGATTGCCGCGGGCGATTTTGGCGGGGCTTGTTGGGGGCGGTCTGGCTATTGTCGGCGCTTGTTTACAGGCTGTAACGCGCAACCCTTTGGCCGAGCCGCACTTGCTTGGTATTTCCTCCGGGGCTGCGTTTGGTGCTATTGCTGCTTTATTGCATACCGGGTTGTTTTTGGGGGGGATGACTGTACCGTTGATGGCTTTTGCCGGTGGTATGTTGGCAACTTTACTCGTGCTCGGGATAATGCGGTTTTCGGCCCGGCATGGTGCTGACAGACTCGTACACACTGGAGTTGCGGTATCATTTGCTATGATGGCATTGGCAAATTTGCTCATTTACCTTGGTGATCCAAGGGCAAGCCATACGGTTGTGTTTTGGATGCTCGGTGGCTTTGGTTTGGCTCAGTGGTCTCAGCTCATTTACCCCGCTCTTGTGCTCTTGGTATGTGGAGGGTATCTGCTGTTTCGTTCTCGGCAAATGACGGCTATGACTTTGGGCGATGAAACAGCCTCAACTATGGGGATAGAGGTTAGCAAGTTTCGGCTCTCAGTTTTTGTGGTCAGTGCGCTGATAACCGGGGTTATGGTTTCGTTTTCCGGGATGATTGGATTTGTTGGCTTGGTGGTACCGCATTTCCTGCGGCTGCTTTTTGGTGGTTCGTATCTACGCTTATTGCCAAGCTGTTTGTTGTTCGGTGCTATTTTTATGATCGGTTGTGATGTGCTGGCGCGTATTTTGTTGGCGCCCGATGATATGCCTGTGGGAATTTTGACGGGTATCATCGGTGGTGGCATGTTTATTTGGCTTTTGAGGAAATAGGTTTTAAAAAATCTAGAGGTAAATGATGCAGTGGATTGAAGAATAAGGCTTTCTGGTTGTGGGAAACCATTTTCTTTTCCACAAATTGCGTTCGCAAAAGGGGCGAAAATGCACTTTTTATGAAGTTATTCAGGAAAATGTTCTGAAAGGCTGTTTTGGGTGCTTGACTTGGTGAGCGCCACGACGTACATCAGCGCCACCTCAGGACAACATAGCGTCCTTGAAGAGAGCGGGTGTAGCTCAGTTGGTTAGAGTGCCGGCCTGTCACGCCGGAGGTCGCGGGTTCGAGCCCCGTCACTCGCGCCACTTTCTTTGAAGCTTTAGGGCTGGGGTTCTGTTTAGAGCGGGTGTAGCTCAGCTGGTTAGAGTGCCGGCCTGTCACGCCGGAGGTCGCGGGTTCGAGCCCCGTCACTCGCGCCACTTTTTAAAGTGGATACTAAATAGATTACATAATGGGCGGGTGTAGCTCAGTTGGTTAGAGTGCCGGCCTGTCACGCCGGAGGTCGCGGGTTCGAGCCCCGTCACTCGCGCCACCCATTAAGTCAAAAAGCCTGTTAGCTGCAAAGCTGCAGGCTTTTGTCTTTTTATCTATATGCAATTCATCTTATTTCTATTTTGCGGGTTGGTGGTTGCTGGCTTCGTAGGTCAATGATTGCCTATTTTGTTGGGTTCGATTGAAATAATTAAATTTTTATGCATTTGTCGCAGGTCCGGTCGTTATTCGGCTTGTTTACTTAAGTTATAAAGCAGAAAAATGAGGTCTATCGATTACATCGGGATTAATTTGGTTGTGTGCCGCAAATCTTTGTCAAGATACGTGTAAAACGACTCTCCTTAAACCAATGATCTACTGCAAGTCGTTGCTATTATGATGAAGGCTGTGGATTTCACTTAATGAAAATTAAAAAGCACATAAAATATCTTAAATACATGAGTTTTATACTCATAATTTAACTTTCGAGGAAAACTGCGGATTTTTGACGCACCTGACGCATTGACGCAGTTTTATGGCTTACTAGTTGCGATTCAATGGCGCAAATACATGTGCTTGAGGGCTTGCTTTACCTTGTCCGCTTAAGCTAATCGTGCGGTGAGGTATGTTGTGGCTTATCAATAGGCACTGCTCGTAGATATCGGAATGCCTATTTAATATTACAAGTCCATCGTACAAATTTGTTGCGGTCAACTGGCCAACTACGCGCAAGGACGCGAATTATAATGGAAGACCTCCTTAGGGAATACATCCCGATCGTTGTCTTTATCGGGATTGCACTTGTTATTGGGCTTGCTTTGCTCATTCCACCTTTTGTGTTGGCGTATCGTAATCCTGATTCCGAAAAACTCTCAGCATACGAGTGTGGCTTCAATGCTTTTGATGATGCCCGTATGAAGTTTGATATTCGGTTTTACCTTGTTTCAATTTTGTTCATCATATTTGATCTGGAAGTAGCGTTTTTATTTCCATGGTCAGTCGTTTTTGGTGATCTTGGCTGGTTTGGTTTTACATCCATGATGGTATTTCTGGGTGTTTTGACTATCGGCTTTATTTATGAATGGAAAAAGGGAGCTCTGGAATGGGATTAGTTTCTCAAAACGGTCAGCCTCTCGTGTCGCAACCGGCAAAAGGCATTATTGACCCGAATACTGGTCAGCCGGTAGGGGCGAGTGATCCATTCTTCATGGACGTAAATAACGAGCTGGCGGATAAAGGCTTTCTGGTTACTTCAACCGATAGCCTGATTCAGTGGGCGCGCACTGGCTCCTTAATGTGGATGACCTTTGGTCTGGCGTGCTGTGCTGTTGAGATGATGCATATGTCGATGCCGCGCTATGATGGCGAACGCTTCGGCTTTGCACCGCGCGGTTCCCCCCGCCAATCAGATGTGATGATTGTTGCCGGCACTCTGACCAATAAAATGGCACCGGCGCTGCGCAAGGTCTATGACCAGATGCCAGAACCGCGCTATGTAATCTCCATGGGCTCTTGTGCCAATGGTGGCGGCTATTACCACTATTCCTATTCGGTGGTGCGTGGCTGTGACCGGGTGGTGCCTGTCGATATTTATGTGCCTGGCTGCCCACCAACTGCAGAAGCACTGCTATATGGTGTGCTGTTGCTGCAAAAGAAAATCCGCCGCACCGGTACGATTGAACGATAGAGTTGGTGCGGTGTGCCGCACTATTAGCATTCATGTCCAACGGACAGGAACGGGTTCATGGACGAAACACTAAGTGATCTTGGCGAAGCCATCGAATTGGCCCTTGGGGAGAGCGTTATCTCCCAAAAAGTGGTCTTTGGTGAGCTGACGCTTAATGTATCTGCAGACAAAATTATACAGGTCCTGCGTTTCTTGCGTGATGATTCACGGTGCAGTTTTGTCGCTCTTGTAGATATTTGCGGGGTTGATTACCCTGAACGCGAGAAGCGTTTTGATGTTGTCTATCACCTGTTGTCACCACGACATAACCTGCGTATTCGGGTGAAGGTTGCTACAGACGACAAAACGCCCGTACCTTCGGCATGCTCAGTTTATTGTGGTGCTGACTGGTTTGAGCGTGAAGCCTACGACATGTACGGCATTTTGTTCTCCGATCACCCTGATCTGCGCCGCATCTTGACCGACTATGGTTTTGATGGCTTCCCGCTGCGCAAAGACTTCCCGCTGACCGGGTATGTTGAGGTTCGCTATGATGACGAGCGCAAGCGCGTTGTTTACGAGCCGGTGAAGCTTACCCAAGAATTCCGCAATTTTGATTTTCTCTCGCCGTGGGAGGGCACAGATTATGTGCTGCCAGGCGATGAGAAGGCATCGAACTGAGGCGTGCGTTGATGGCTGAGGCTCAGGTACGAAATTTTAATATCAACTTTGGTCCGCAGCACCCTGCGGCGCACGGTGTGTTGCGCCTGGTGCTGGAGCTGGACGGCGAAGTTGTGACCCGTGTTGATCCGCATATCGGTTTGCTGCATCGCGGCACCGAAAAGTTGATTGAACAGAAGACCTATTTGCAGGCGGTACCGTATTTTGACCGTCTGGATTATGTGGCACCAATGAACCAAGAGCATGCTTATGCGCTTGCGGTGGAACGGATGCTGGGCATTGAAGTGCCAAAGCGTGGTCAATTGATCCGCGTGCTGTATTCGGAAATTGGCCGGTTGCTATCGCATTTGCTGAACGTGACCACACAGGCCATGGACGTTGGTGCTTTGACACCTCCGTTGTGGGGCTTTGAGCCACGCGAAGACTTGATGGGCTTTTACGAGCGGGCTTGCGGGGCGCGTATGCACGCGGCCTATGTGCGTCCGGGAGGTGTGCATCAGGATATTCCGCAGGCACTTGTTGACGATATTGGCGCGTGGTGTGATCCATTCCTTGGCACGCTGGACGATATCGAAGGCTTGTTGACCGATAACCGTATTTTCAAGCAGCGTAACGTTGATATCGGCGTTGTCAGCCTTGAAGATGCGTGGGCTTGGGGCTTCTCCGGTGTGATGGTGCGTGGCTCTGGCGCAAAATGGGATTTGCGTAAATCGCAGCCCTATGAGTGCTACGAGGAAATGGACTTTGATATCGCCATTGGTAAAAACGGCGATTGCTATGATCGCTATTTGATCCGCATGTTCGAGATGCGCCAGTCAGTGCGTATCATGAAGCAGTGCGTTGAGCAGCTGTCGTCCATCAGCGGGCCTGTTTCGGCAACGGATGGTAAAATCGTGCCGCCAAAGCGCGGCGAGATGAAGCGCTCAATGGAATCGCTGATCCACCACTTCAAGCTTTACACCGAGGGCTACCATGTGCCCGCTGGCGAAATTTATGCTGCGGTAGAAGCGCCGAAGGGCGAATTTGGTGTTTATCTGGTTTCTGATGGCTCTAACAAGCCGTATCGCTGCAAAATTAAGGCACCGGGCTATGCCCACCTACAGGCTATGGACTTCTTGTGCCGTGGCCACCAGCTGGCCGATGTTTCGGCGGTGCTTGGTTCTCTTGACATCGTATTCGGGGAGATTGACCGGTAATGTCTGTACGGCGTCTTCATCACGAGCAGCCCGAGAGCTTTGAATTCACGCCCGAGAATATGGCGTGGGTGAACAAGACGATCGAGCGCTATCCGCAGGGCCGTCAGGCTTCTGCCGTTATTCCCGTTCTATGGCGGGCGCAAGAGCAAAACGAGGGATGGCTCAGCGAGCCGGCAATCCGTGTGGTGGCCGAGCTGCTTGACATGCCGAATATCCGCGTTTTGGAAGTTGCAACCTTCTACACCATGTTTCAGCTGCAACCGGTAGGTAAAAAAGCGCATATTCAAGTGTGCGGCACCACCCCATGCCAGCTGCGCGGCGCGGAAGGTTTGATCAAGGTTTGTAAAAGCAAGATCGCCAAGCATGCGCACGAGCTTTCCGAGGATGGCGATTTCTCTTGGGAAGAGGTTGAGTGCCTTGGGGCCTGTGTGAATGCGCCAATGGTACAGATCTTCAAGGATACCTACGAGGATTTGACCGAGGAAAGCCTTACACAGCTGATCGACGATATTGCCGCGGGTAAGCCGGTAACTCCGGGGCCGCAGGTGGAGCGCCGCTTCTCCATGCCGGAAGGCGGGGCGACCACGCTTGGCGATATCGAAGATGACACCAAGGGCGCGGATCCTGTGCCAATGGCTGTGAGCGGCTCTGATGCGGTGACAAACCATTATGCAGGGGATGCGATCAACACTGGCGGGCCGGGTTATACCGGGGTGCCTCGTCCGGCGCAGGGCGGTGTTGATGATTTTGCCGCTGCCTATGCCAAAGCGCAGGCTGAAGAAGCTGCGCAGAAGGGTGAGGGTTAAGCGATGTTGCAAGATTCTGATCGTATCTTCACCAATATTTACGGCGTGCATGATTGGGGCCTTAAAGGTGCCATGCAGCGTGGTTCATGGTCGGGCACCAAAGAGGTGATCGACAAGGGCCGCGACTGGATCATTGAGGAAATGAAAGCCTCGGGTTTGCGCGGACGCGGGGGGGCTGGCTTTCCAACCGGCCTCAAATGGTCATTCATGCCCAAGAAAAGTGACGGCCGCCCAGCTTATCTGGTGGTGAATGCCGATGAGTCGGAGCCGGGCACCTGTAAAGACCGCGAAATTCTACGCCATGACCCGCACCATTTGGTGGAGGGGTGTTTGCTGGCAGGTTTCGCCATGGGGGCGATTGCCGCTTACATTTATGTGCGCGGTGAGTTCATTCGCGAGCGTGAACGCCTGCAAGCGGCGATTGATCAGGCTTATGATGCTGGCTTGATCGGTAAGAACAACAAGAACGGCTATGATTTTGACATCTACGTTCACCACGGTGCCGGGGCTTATATTTGCGGCGAGGAAACAGCGCTGCTTGAGAGCCTTGAGGGGAAAAAAGGCCAGCCACGGCTGAAGCCGCCATTCCCGGCCAATATGGGCCTTTATGGCAACCCGACCACGGTGAACAACGTTGAATCCATTGCTGTGGCACCGACTATCCTTAAGCGGGGCGGGGCATGGTTTGCAGGTATGGGCCGGCCAAACAACGCCGGTACCAAACTGTTTGCCATTTCCGGCCATGTGGAGCGCCCTTGTACTGTCGAAGAAGAGATGGGTATCCCTTTCAAGGATCTCGTTGAGCGCCATTGCGGCGGTATTCGCGGTGGATGGGATAATCTTCTGGCCGTTATTCCGGGTGGCTCTTCTGTTCCTTGCGTCAAGGGCGAGGATATGCGCGAAGCCCTGATGGATTTTGACGGCATGAAAGAGGTTGGCTCTTCGTTTGGTACTGCTGCGGTGATTGTCATGGACAAGTCCACCGATATCATCAAGGCGATTGCCCGGCTTTCCTACTTCTACAAGCACGAGAGCTGCGGCCAGTGTACGCCGTGCCGCGAGGGCACCGGCTGGATGTGGCGGGTGATGGAACGCATGGTCAAGGGCGAAAGCTCCTATGAAGAAATCGACATGCTGTTCAAGGTGACCAAGCAGGTTGAGGGGCACACTATTTGTGCGCTTGGCGATGCGGCGGCTTGGCCAATTCAAGGGCTTATTCGCAATTTCCGTCCGGTGATTGAAGACCGGATCGACCAATATGTCGCCCGTAAACGCAGCGCTCCGGCGCAAGCGGCAGAATAGCGGGAGGCAGGAGCGAGAAATGCGCAAGATTGTCGTAGACGGCAAAGAGGTTGAAGTCCCAGCGGATTACACGCTGCTTCAGGCCTGTGAAGAAGCTGGCGCGGAAGTGCCGCGCTTTTGTTATCATGACCGGCTGTCCATTGCCGGTAACTGCCGCATGTGCCTTGTGGAAGTGAAGGGCGGGCCGCCAAAGCCGACCGCCTCATGTGCCATGAGCGTGAAAGACATGCGTCCGGGGCCGGAAGGCCAGCCGCCGGAAGTATTTACCAAAAGCCCGATGGTGAAGAAGGCCCGCGAGGGGGTGATGGAGTTTTTGCTCATCAACCACCCGCTGGATTGCCCGATTTGCGATCAGGGCGGCGAATGTGACTTGCAAGACCAAGCCATGGCGTATGGGGTGGACAGCTCCCGCTTTGGTGAAAACAAGCGTGCGGTCGAGAACAAGTATATTGGCCCATTGGTTAAGACGATCATGTCGCGCTGCATTCACTGCACGCGCTGTGTACGCTTCACCACCGAGATTGCCGGTGTTTCCGAGCTGGGGCTGATTGGCCGCGGTGAAGATGCCGAGATTACCACGTATTTGGAAGCGGCGCTGTCCTCTGAATTGCAGGGCAACGTGATTGATCTTTGTCCAGTTGGTGCGCTGACATCGCGTCCTTATGCGTTTAACGCGCGCCCTTGGGAGCTTACCAAGACCGAGAGCATCGATGTGATGGATGCCATGGGTTCGGCGATCCGCGTTGATACGCGTGGGCGTGAAGTGATGCGCATTATGCCACGGATTAATGACGCGGTGAACGAGGAGTGGATCTCCGACAAATCCCGCTTTATCTGGGATGGCTTGAAGACCCAGCGCCTTGATCGCCCGTATGTCAAAGTTGACGGCAAGCTCAAGGCAGCGAGCTGGAACGAGGCGTTTGCGGCGATTGCGCAGAAACTCAATGGTGTTTCAGGAGAGAAAATCGGGGCGATTGCCGGTGATCTGGCCTCTACCGAAGAGTTGTTCGCGCTTAAAACGCTGATGAACGCGCTTGGCTCTGACAATGTTGATTGCCGTCAGGATGGGGCAAAGCTTGATCCAAGCCTTGGCCGTGGCAGCTACCTGTTCAACACCACAATAGAGGGCATTGAAGAAGCTGATGCGATCTTGTTGGTGGGTTCCAATCCGCGCCTCGAGGCTCCTGTATTGAATGCCCGCATTCGCAAAATCTGGCGTCAGGGTGGTTTGAAAGTGGCCTCTATCAGTACGCCGGAAGATCTTACTTACGACTATGATTATCTGGGTGCTGGTACTGACAGTCTTGCCGCTCTGGCAAAGGGTGAGGGCGAGTTCTTTGCCACGCTGAAGAGTGCCAAGCGGCCAATGATTATTGTTGGTGGCGGTGCGATGGCGCGTGAAGATGGCGCGGCGGTACTGGCAACAGCTGCCAAGCTTGCTGGTGAAGTCGGTGCGCTCAGCGATGAGTGGAACGGCTTTAACATTTTGCACACAGCGGCGAGCCGTGTTGGCGGGCTGGATGTTGGCTTTGTGCCAACTGGCAAAGGCAAGGACGTTGCCCTGATGCAGGAAGCTGCTGGTAAGGGGGCCCTTGATGTGGTGTTCTTGCTAGGGGCTGACGAGCTGGACATGAACGCTTTTGGCGATGCCTTTGTCGTTTACGTGGGTACCCACGGGGATCGGGCAGCACACCGGGCGGATATTATTCTACCTGCGGCGGCTTATACTGAAAAGTCCGGCACCTATGTGAACCTTGAAGGCCGTGTACAACAGGCAAACCGGGCGGCATTCCCTCCAGGAGAAGCGCGTGAGGACTGGGCGATTTTCCGTGCCCTTTCCGGTGTGTTGAACAAGACCTTACCATTTGACAGTTTTGTACAGCTGCGTGCTGCCATGATTGCAGCCCATCCGCACCTAGGTGAGGTGGACGAGATTTTGGCCGGAGACGTGAGTGCTGTGCAGGCAGTTGCTGCTGTTGGCGGACAGATGCAAGGTTCCGGCTTTGCTCCTGTTTATAGCGATTTTTACCTGACCAACCCAATCGCCCGTGCTTCGGCGGTAATGGCGCAGTGCTCTGCCCTTGCCAAGAAGCGCTTGGCTGAAGCTGCGGAATAGGGGGCGTTATGGCTGAATTTTGGAATTCCTACGGGTTTCCCTTGCTGATCATGGTGGCGCAGAGCGTTTTGCTCATGGTCGTGCTGCTGTTGATCATTGCGTATATTCTTTACGCAGACCGTAAAATCTGGGCGGCGGTGCAAATCCGCCGTGGTCCTAACGTGGTTGGCCCTTGGGGGCTTTTGCAAAGTTTTGCGGACCTTTTGAAATTTGTCTTGAAAGAGCCGGTTATTCCGGCAAGTTCCGACAAGTTCTTGTTCCTGTTTGCACCAATGATCACAGTTATTCTCTCGCTTGCGGGCTGGGCGGTTATTCCCATGGCCGATGGCTGGGTGATCTCTGATATCAACGTGGGCATTTTGTATGTCTTCGCGATTTCATCCCTTGGCGTATATGGTGTGATTATTGGTGGTTGGGCGTCTAACTCCAAGTATCCGTTTCTATCTGCCTTGCGTTCTGCAGCGCAAATGGTCTCCTACGAGGTTTCCATTGGCTTTGTGATTGTCACCGTGCTGCTTTGTGTGGGATCGCTGAACCTTAGCGACATTGTGAATGCGCAGCAAACCGGCCTTGCCAATATGCTGGGCGTGCCGTGGCTAACCATTTTGAACTGGTACTGGTTACCGTTGTTCCCGATGTTTGTTGTTTTCTTTGTCTCGGCATTAGCAGAAACCAACCGCCCTCCATTCGATTTGGCAGAGGCTGAATCTGAACTGGTTGCGGGTTTTATGGTTGAATATGGCTCGACCCCTTACATGATGTTCATGCTGGGTGAATATGTGGCCATTGCCTTGATGTGTTCACTCACCACCATTTTGTTTATGGGTGGCTGGTTGCCGCCTGTTGATGTCGCTCCGTTTACATGGGTTCCAGGGGTCGTGTGGTTTTTGCTCAAATCACTGATGGTGTTCTTCATGTTCGCAATGGTGAAAGCAATGGTGCCACGCTATCGCTATGATCAGTTAATGCGTTTGGGCTGGAAAGTGTTCCTACCCTTATCGCTGTTTATGGTGTTTGCAGTTGCTGCGGTGTTGATGGCTATGGGCTGGGCACCTGTGAGTGGTGCTGTATGATGATTTCCTTTCCCGGCCTTTTTGGGGCCGGGCTTGGTTTGTTGATAGGTTTGGTTAATCGCGCTGTATTGCTGGCACGTTTACAAGCGCGGATAGACCGTCTGCAACAAGAAGATGAAGTTAGGGCGCAAAACCTTAAAAGGATAATGCCTGTACTTCGACTAGGGATATTTTTGTTAACGTTGATCGGTTTTCCGGTCGCCGGTTACATTGCAGGTTCTTTGTAAAGACTTGCTGGTAACCTTTCACTCAAGGAGAGGCTCCAGGCTATGGGACTGCAACAGGCTGCAAAATCGCTGCTGCTGAAGGAGTTTGTCTCGGCATTCTTCCTCGCCATGCGATACTTCTTTAAGCCAAAGCCGACTATTAACTACCCCTTCGAGAAGGGGGCGACAAGTCCGCGTTTTCGCGGAGAACATGCTTTGCGGCGTTATCCGAACGGGGAAGAGCGTTGTATTGCTTGTAAACTTTGTGAAGCGATTTGTCCGGCTCAGGCCATTACCATTGAAGCCGGTCCGCGGCGAAACGATGGTACACGACGCACTACACGCTATGATATTGACATGACCAAATGCATATATTGCGGTTTTTGTCAGGAAGCTTGCCCAGTGGATGCGATTGTGGAAGGGCCGAACTTTGAATTTGCTACCGAGACCCGTGAAGAGCTGTTTTACGATAAAGAAAAGCTGCTTGCCAACGGGGCACGGTGGGAACGCGAGATTGCGCGCAATATCGCTGAGGATGCGCCTTACCGCTAAGCGCTTTGTGCTTGGTGATCGGTGAAAACAATGCTTCAGCCTTTAGTAAAGGGCTTGGGCAAACATAGAGACAGAGGCAACCTTCTATGGTTTTGCAGGAGCTATTCTTCTATCTGTTCGCCGCGATTGCGGTCGCATCCGCCTTTATGGTGATTGCTGCGCGTAATCCGGTTCATTCGGTACTGTTTTTGATTGCTTGCTTTATCAATGCGGCAGGGCTGTTTGTCCTTATTGGTGCTGAATATCTGGCCATGTTGTTGATCGTGGTCTACGTGGGAGCGGTGATGGTGCTGTTCCTGTTTGTGGTGATGATGCTGGATGTGGACTTTGCCGAAATGCGGCAAGGGGTTTTGCAGTATTTGCCTGTGGGGGCGCTCATCGGGTTCATTTTGCTGGCCGAGCTGATTATGGCTGTAAGTGGCTGGTATTTTGCCCCCGAGGCTTTTGGACATGGCGCCGAGCCGATGCAAAGTGCTGAGCAGGTACAAAACATCGCTGCTATCGGGCAGGTGCTCTACACCAAGTATATTTTCTATTTCCAAACCTGCGGCATCATTTTGCTGGTGGCAATGGTTGGGGCGATTGTGCTGACACTACGCCATAAGAAAAACGTTAAGCGTCAGGATATCTCCGAGCAGGTGGCCCGTTCACCCGAGACCTCTATCGAGGTGGTTTCGGTGGAAAACCGGAAGGGGATATAATGAATATCAAGTTTGTTTCACCGCGGGATGAAAACCGGCACCTCCTTCATGTGAGGTGCACCGGTCAGCCCCTTCAACACCACGGAGAGCGATAGGACCTATGGCATTAGGCATTTCCCATTACCTTTCGGTTGCGGCGATCCTGTTTACTATCGGGATTTTCGGAATTTTCTTGAACCGGAAAAATGTGATCGTGATTTTGATGTCGATTGAGCTGCTGCTCTTGTCGGTCAACATTAATTTTGTCGCGTTCTCCGTATTTCTTAATGATCTCGTCGGGCAGATCTTCACGCTGCTGGTCCTGACGGTTGCAGCTGCCGAAGCGGCCATTGGGCTTGCTATTTTGGTAGTTTATTTCCGTAACCGTGGATCTATCGCCGTTGAAGACATCAATATGATGAAAGGCTAAGCGGCACATGTACTCTGCTATTGTTTTTCTGCCGCTGGTTGGCTTTTTGGTTGTCGGTCTGTTCGGACGGGCACTGGGGGCCAAGGCCAGCGAGTTTATAACCAGCAGCTTGCTGGTGATTGCTGCTATCCTTTCATGGATTGCCTTCTTCTCAGTAGGTTTTGGCAGTACTGAAAAAGTACAGCTGGAAATTCTGCAATGGATCAGTTCGGGTGATTTATCTATTAACTGGACGATCCGCGTTGATACTCTGACCGCTGTCATGCTGGTGGTGGTGAATACAGTTTCTGCATTGGTGCATATCTATTCCATCGGATATATGCATCACGATCCGCATCGGCCGCGTTTCTTTGCCTATCTGTCGCTGTTTACCTTTGCGATGCTATCGCTGGTGACCTCTGACAACTTGTTGCAAATGTTCTTCGGCTGGGAAGGTGTGGGCCTTGCTTCTTATCTTCTCATTGGTTTCTGGTTCAAAAAGCCAAGTGCCAATGCGGCGGCGATGAAGGCGTTTGTGGTCAACCGTGTGGGTGACTTCGGTTTTGCTCTGGGTATTTGCGGTATCTACATTCTGTTTGGTTCAATTGATTACGATGTGATCTTCCAGAATGTGAATAGTGTGGCGGGTCAAGAGGGCAATGTTCTGACATTCCTAGGCACTGGCCTTGCAGCTGATAGCGCGATTACCGTTATCTGTCTGTTGTTGTTCATGGGCGCTATGGGTAAATCAGCACAGTTGCTGTTGCACACTTGGCTTCCTGATGCGATGGAAGGTCCAACGCCGGTTTCAGCGTTGATCCACGCGGCAACCATGGTGACGGCGGGTGTGTTCATGGTGGCGCGTTTATCGCCAATCTTTGAATACTCGCATACAGCATTGACTGTGGTGACATTTGTTGGTGCAACCACTGCGTTTTTTGCCGGTACTATTGGCTGCGTTCAAAACGACATCAAGCGCGTGATTGCCTATTCCACCTGTTCGCAGCTGGGGTATATGTTTGCAGCGCTGGGTGTTGGTGCATATGGTGCGGCCGTGTTCCACCTGTTCACACACGCGTTCTTTAAAGCGCTGTTGTTCTTATGTGCCGGTTCTGTAATCCATGCGGTATCCGATGAACAGGACATGCGTCGCATGGGTGGTTTGCGTAAGCTGATCCCTGTAACCTACTGGACCATGTTCATAGGTACGCTGGCGCTAACCGGCTTTGGTATCCCGCTGGCGCACCTTGGGGAGCTGTATATTGGTACAGCCGGTTTTGTTTCGAAAGACGCGATCATTGAATCAACGTTTGCCGGGCATAACATGTTCTCGCAATACGCGTTCTGGATGACCATTATTGCCGCGTTCCTCACCTCGTTCTATTCATGGCGTTTGACTTTCATGACATTCCACGGCAAGCCGCGCGCTTCTGTTGATGTGATGAAGCATGTGCATGAAAGCCCGCTGGTGATGACTATGCCGCTATTCATTCTGGCTTTCGGTGCGCTGTTTGCCGGTATGGCATTCCAGAGTGGTTTCATTGGCGAAGCTTATGATGCTTTCTGGAAAGGAGCGTTGTTCACCGGAGCTGAAAACCATGTATTGCATGAAATGCACCACGTGCCGACTTGGGTGAAGTTGTCACCGTTTGTGATGATGGTTGCGGGCTTCTTGCTTGCTTACCAGTTCTACATTCGTGCACCTGAAATGCCGAAGAAACTGGCAGAACGCCACGATGCCCTTTACCAGTTCTTGCTGAATAAGTGGTACTTTGACGAGCTCTACAACTTCCTGTTTGTCAAACCCTCTATGAAGATCGGGCGTTTTCTTTGGAAACGTGGTGATGGCGCTGTTATCGACGGGCTGGGGCCTGATGGTGTTGCCTCTCGAGTTCAGAAGTTGTCTGCGCAAATTGTGCGCTTGCAGTCTGGTTATATCTATCACTATGCGTTCGCGATGCTAATTGGTGTTACGTTCTTTGTGACCCTTTCAATGTTCTCGGGCGGGGGAGCCCACTGATGAGCGATTGGTCTATTTTATCTATCACGACCTTCCTGCCTTTGGTGGGGGTCCTGTTCATCCTGCTGGTTCGCGGTGATGATGAAGAAGCTAAAACTAACATCCGGCGGGTGGCGTTGATCACCACTTGCTTTACTTTCATCGTTTCGTTGTTCATTTGGGGCGGTTTTACCTACGAAAACCCCGGCTTCCAGATGGTTGAAAAACACGAGTGGATGGGGGGTATCTTCAGCTACTACATGGGTGTGGACGGCATTTCGATGTTGTTCGTTATCCTGACTACTTTCCTGATGCCGTTTTGTATTCTGGCCAGTTGGGAGAGTGTGCAGACCCGTGTGAAAGAATACATGATCGCCTTTTTGATCCTGGAAACACTGATGATTGGTGTTTTCTGTGCGCTTGATCTGGTGCTGTTCTATGTATTCTTCGAGGCTGGCCTTATTCCGATGTTCCTGATTATCGGTATTTGGGGCGGACCACGGCGGGTTTATGCCAGCTATAAGTTCTTTCTATATACCCTGCTTGGTTCGGTGTTGATGCTGGTGGCTATTCTTTCCATGTACTGGTTTGCCGGTACTTTGGAAATTCCAGCATTGATGGAAGCCAAATTCCCGGAAAATATGCAGACTTGGCTGTGGCTTGCATTCTTTGCCAGCTTTGCGGTTAAAATGCCGATGTGGCCAGTTCACACTTGGTTGCCAGATGCTCACGTGGAAGCGCCAACCGCAGGTTCGGTTATTCTGGCGGGTATTCTTTTGAAAATGGGTGGCTATGGCTTCTTACGCTTCTCGCTGCCCATGTTCCCACTGGCCAGTGAGTTGTTTGCGCCTTTCGTGTTCACCCTCTCGGTGATAGCTATCATCTACACCTCGCTGGTGGCGCTGGCACAAGAAGATATTAAAAAGCTGATCGCCTATTCCTCTGTAGCGCATATGGGCTACGTGACCATGGGGATTTTCACCATGAATGCCCAAGGTATTCAGGGTGCTTTGTTCCAGATGTTGTCGCATGGTCTGGTTTCCGGCGCACTGTTCCTTTGTGTTGGTGTGATTTATGACCGGATGCACACCCGTCAGATTTCCGCCTACGGTGGTTTGGTGAACATTATGCCGAAATATGCGGTGGCATTTATGATCTTCACCATGGCGAACGTAGGTTTGCCAGGCACATCGGGCTTTGTTGGCGAATTCCTTACATTAATCGGCGCGTTTAAGGCCAATACCTGGGTGGCTTTCTTTGCCGCAACCGGTGTTATCCTTTCTGCAGCCTATGCGTTGTTCTTGTATCGCCGGGTTGTTTTCGGTTCTCTGGACAAGGAGAGCTTGAAATCCTTGCTCGATTTGTCGGGGCGGGAAAAAGTGTTGCTGGTGCCGCTGATTGTACTGGTGATCTTCTTCGGTTTCTACCCAATGCCTGTTCTGGATGTGACACAGGCGTCGGTAGATGCTCTCATTTCTCAATATAGCACTGCTGTGGAAGCTGCGGGCCATCTGCCTGCTGTTGCCGCAGTGGCACAGTGATCAGGGGGCATGTGAAACTGATGCAAACTGAGCTTTTACAAATGGCTGATTTGATGCCCTTGATGCCGGAACTGCTGCTCACTGGTGGGGCGCTGTTGTTGCTGATGGTTGGCGCATTTGGTGGTGACAAGTCGTCGTCACTGGTCACTGGTGTGTGCGTGGCATTACTCACTGTTGCCGGCGTTATGCTGCTTGTCAGCCCGCATTATGGCGAAGTGTTTAATGGTGCGTTTATTCAAGATGCCTATGCGCAATTCTTGAAAGTGCTGGTGCTGATCGGTTCGGGCTTTGCCATTGCCATGTCTGTGGCTTATGCCAGAGCGCAGAACTTTGACCGGTTCGAGTATCCGATTTTGATTGTACTGGCGAGCGTCGGTATGATGCTGATGATTTCGGCCGGTGACTTGATTGCCATGTATCTTGGTGTTGAGTTGCAATCTTTGGCTCTTTACGTGATTGCTGCCATCAACCGCGATTCTATTCGCTCAACAGAAGCGGGCTTGAAATACTTTGTGCTTGGGGCGTTGTCCTCTGGCATGTTGCTCTATGGCATGTCGTTCATCTACGGCTTTACCGGGCAAATCGAATTTGCGGCTATTGGTGAAGCATTGGCGCGCGGCGAAACCTCAATTGGTTTGGTTATCGGTCTGGTATTCATGCTGGCAGGCTTAAGCTTCAAGATCTCTGCTGTACCGTTCCATATGTGGACACCGGATGTTTACGAGGGTGCACCTACTCCCGTAACCGCATTCTTTGCAGCAGCACCGAAAATTGCCGCGTTTGGTATGTTAATGCGGGTGTTGATCGACGGCTTTAGCAATACAGCCCACGACTGGCAGCAGATCATTGTGTTTATTTCTATACTTTCCATGGCACTGGGTGCATTTGCTGCGATTGGACAGAAAAACATCAAGCGCTTGATGGCCTACTCTTCTATTGGTCACATGGGTTTTGCTCTTGTGGGGCTGGCTGCAGGTAGCGAGCAAGGTGTGGAAGGTGTTCTGATTTACCTCAGCGCTTATCTTGCCATGACACTTGGTACATTTGCCTGCATCTTGTCCATGCGCCGTAAAGAGGGCATGGTGGAAGAGATCGCCGATTTGGCTGGGCTTTCCAAGCACAATCCGGTGATGGCAATTTTGCTGGCATTCTTGATGTTCTCTTTAGCAGGTGTGCCGCCATTCTTTGGCTTTTTTGCCAAGTTGAATGTGTTTTCCGCAGCTATTGAAGCAAACTTGATACCATTGGCTATCATTGGCTTGGTGACAAGTGTTGTGAGTTGCTTCTACTACCTGCGTGTTGTGAAGGTGATCTATTTTGATGAGCCTGCGGATGCATTCTTGCCGATGTCCGGAGAAATGAAGATTGTTCTGGGCCTGTCAAGTATAGTGGTTTGCTTTTACATCGCTCTATCAAATCCGGTAATTAGCGCAGCCTCTCTTGCTGCTCAGTCATTGTTCTGATAGCTAGTCAGTATGAATGACCTAATGATCCATAAAGGCCCGGTGCGTTCAGCACCGGGTTTTTTTGTCGAGCACTATCATGCGCTCGATTCTACGAATTTGACTGCACTTGATAAAGCCAGAGCTGGCTATCCTGCCGACTTTTGGGTGGTGGCTGACCAGCAGTTAAAAGGGCGGGCACGGCGAGGACGTAGCTGGACCTCTGAGCCGGGTAATTTGTTTGCAAGTGTTATCTTAAAGCTCGAAAACCCGCAGATGCAGGTGATGCAGCTGCCCTTTGTGGCAGCACTTGCTCTGGCAGATGCTGTGGAGGAGCTGACCGGTTGTTTACGACTGGTGGAACTGAAGTGGCCCAACGATCTTTTGATTGGTAGTAAGAAAATTTCCGGTATTTTGCTTGAGAGCGAAAATAACACCAAAGACGGTATGATTTTGGTATGCGGGTTTGGTGTCAACTGTGCCCACCATCCGGATTTAGGGCTTTATCCGGCGACCAACCTTAAAGAGTTGGGTTATCGCGTTTCAGCGGAATTGTTATTTGACGCACTTGCCAAGCACTTCCATCGTTGGCGGGAAATCTGGTTACAGGCCGATGGTTTTATGCGTGTGCGCGAGAGTTGGCGCTCGCGTGCCATTGGCATAGGCAAAAGCATTGAAGTGCGGCTTATTAACGAGAGCTTTAAAGGTGTGTTTCAAGATATCGACCAGTATGGCCGGTTGATCACTATTGATCATAACGGAAAAGAGCGGCTGGTTTCAGCTGGCGATGTTTTCTTTTCTTGATCCGTAATTAATTATAAGCGCTACAGCGTGAAGATATGCCTCTTGCGATGGAAGCAGGGCAGAACAGGAGTAGTTGATGGGCGCGCGCTCAGATATAGTTTTTTTGCCGCTTGGAGGTGTCGGTGAAATCGGCATGAATCTTGGCCTGTATGGGGTGGGAGCCGAGCATGAGCGCCGCTGGCTGATTGTCGATTTTGGCATTTGTTTTGCCGGTCCCGAGTTACCCGGTGTTGACCTCGTTTTACCAGATATTCGCTTTTTAGAGGAAGAACGTTCGCGTATTGATGGTATCGTGATTACCCATGCTCACGAAGACCATTATGGCGCGCTTGGCTATTTATGGGACAAGCTGCAACTGCCACTTTATGCTACGCCGTTTACGGCGGGTCTGCTGGCTGCCAAAGGGCACCATGATGGCCGTGATGAAGCTATTCCTGTCAATATCGTTCATGCGGGAGAGCGGCACCAGATTGGCGCTTTTGACGTAGAATTGATTGCCATGACCCACTCTATTCCCGAGGCATGTGCGCTGGCTATTCGTTCCAGTGGGCAGATGGTGGTGCACTCGGGGGATTGGAAAATTGATCTTACCCCCGGTGTGGGTGATGGTATTGATCTGGCACGATTGGGTGAGCTTGGTGAAGAGGGTGTGGAAGCCTTCATTTGTGATAGTACCAATGCCATGCGTGAGGGGATTAGTCCAAGTGAAGCGGATGTTCAGGACGAGCTGACCGAGTTGATTAAAGCCGCACCACACCGGGTGGCGGTGACCACTTTTGCATCTAACGTGGCGCGTATTCGTGCGGTTGCGCTGGCAGCCAAAGAAGCCGGGCGTGAGGTGGTGATGATTGGCCGTTCGATGTTGCGGGTCGGCGAGCTGGCACGCGAGTTGGGCTATCTTGATGGTGTACCAGCGTTTTTGGATGAAGAGGCCTATGGGTTGTTGCCGCGTAATAAGGTGGTGGCACTGTTAACCGGATCTCAGGGAGAGAATAGGGCGGCTTTGGCGCGTATTGCTGGTGATAATCACCGTCAGGTTGCGCTTTCTGCTGGGGATACGGTCATTTTCTCCTCGCGTACTATTCCGGGCAACGAAAAAGCCGTATTCGGGATTATGAACCAGCTCATCCAGCAGAATATCAAGGTGATTACGGATCGTGATGCTTTGGTACATGTTTCGGGCCATCCACGTCGTGGTGAGCTGGCCCAAGTTTATGATTTGCTCAAGCCTAAGCGGGTTGTTCCTGTTCACGGCGAAGCGGCGCATATGCAAGCGCATAAAGAATTTGCCATTGGGCGCGGCGTTGAAGATACCCGTATCATACGTGATGGGGATATGGTGCGGTTATGTCCGGGGCCATTAGAGGTCATTGATGAAGCACCGGTGGGCATTACAGTACGTGATGGCCATTTGATTGCCCCGCCAGAGGAGACCGGCGTTCAAGAACGCCGTAAACTATCCTATGGCGGCTGCGTCATGGTTTCGCTGGCTGTGAATGGCAAGGGCGATCTGGAGGGCGATATCGACGTAGTATTGTTTGGTCATCCTGACGTAAATGGCGATGAAATTCCATTTGAAGATGTGGTTCGTGATGCGGTGTATGGTGCGGTGATCAGTATCCCGAAAGGACGGCGCAAGGATGTGGAGCTGGTGCGCGAGGCGGCGCGGCGTAGTGCTCGCTATGCTGTTGTCGAGCACTGGGGCAAAAAACCATTATGTAAGGCTCTGGTTCGCCGCGTTTAGTATTTCTATAGGGCTGGCTAGAACTTTTGTGCGGAGCCAGTCCTTGTTATTATGGCTTTTCTTCTTTCTACAACCAATCTCCTATGTCTAAGTGCCTAGTGGACATGGGCTGAAAATTTTGCTCCTACAATACTGAATTGATTGAAGGAGGACTTTTGATGCTTGGCAAATTAAACCATGTGGCTATTGCTGTACGAGACATGGAAGCTGCCCTTAAAGTTTATCGTGATACTCTGGGCGGCGATGTTTCGGAAAAAGTGGCGCAGCCGGACCATGGAGTATCAACGGTTTTCGTGAATTTACCCAATACTAAAATCGAGCTACTGGAGCCTTTGGGTGATAACTCTCCAATTAACAAGTTTTTAGAGAAAAACAGCGCTGGCGGTATTCACCACATTTGTTACGAGGTGGAAGATATTTTAGCGGCGCGTGACCAGCTGGTGGCGCAAGGGGCGCGTATCTTGGGCGATGGCGAACCGAAAATTGGTGCCCATGGTAAGCCGGTGCTGTTTTTGCATCCGAAGGATTTTTTAGGTACGCTAACCGAGTTGGAACAAGCTTAATGCTTCATGTGGGTATTACCTGCTAATTCAGAGGGGCAACGCATGTCAGTTACTCTTTCGCTTGGTATTTATTTTGTCATGTGGTGGGTGATTTTTATGGCTCTGTTGCCCTTTGGTATTCGTGCCCAAAACGAAGATGGCGCAGCTGTCGTGCCCGGAACGCCGGCCAGTGCGCCGCAAAATCCGCTGTTATTACGTAAGGTATTATGGTGCACGCTGCTTACGAGCCTGTTATTTGCTACATTTTATTGGGCAGTAGAAGCGGGGCATTTGAAGAGCTTTATGCTGTGGTTCGATGATGTTTTGCACTAAGTAATTTATCTATATGGAATTTCTTAGGGCAAAAAAGAAGCAAGGCACGAGGCCTTGCTGCTACTTAAGTTCCGCGTCTATACGTTCTCATTGGCTATAAAGCCGGCAGCTCTTTTATAAAGGCGCCTGAGAACTATTCCTCCCAAGACTTAAGACTGCGATGGCGGAGCACGCTCCGTCGTTTTTGTGTTGCAATAACTTTACCCTAACGACACATGTTTGTCATTATTTTGTCGTTATTTGCCCATCATTTGGTCTTGATTAATAAATGTGCTGTTTATAACTGGTGCCCGTTTAACACCAAAATAGTTAGGGAGTTTTGCTGATTTTTGCGGCTAGGGCTTGTATTTGTGCTGCGGTTTTGCTTTGAGTGCCAATAATAATTCAAGTCCAGATGATGAGTCTATTCTATGCGCCTATCACGTTATTTTCTGCCTATCTTGAAAGAGAACCCAAAAGAGGCTGAAATTGTCTCGCACCGCCTCATGCTGCGTGCCGGTATGATTCGCCAGCAGTCCGCCGGTATTTATGCCTGGTTGCCGCTTGGGGTTCGGGTTTTGGATAAAATCCAGAAAATCGTCGAGGAAGAACAAAAGCGTGCCGGTGCTGTGCAGTTGTTGATGCCAACAATCCAGTCCGCTGACTTATGGCGTGAAAGTGGGCGCTATGAAGCCTATGGCAAGGAAATGCTGCGCATCACGGACCGTCATGAGCGTGAAATGTTGTATGGTCCTACCAACGAAGAGATGATTACGGATATTTTCCGCTCTTATGTTCGCTCCTACAAGGATTTACCGTTAAACTTGTTCCATGTGCAATGGAAGTTCCGCGATGAAGTGCGCCCACGTTTTGGTGTGATGCGCGGCCGTGAGTTCTTGATGAAGGATGCGTACTCGTTTGATGTGGACCAAGAGCGGGCCCGCCATGCATACAACCGTATGTTTGTTGCTTACCTGCGTACTTTTAAGCGCATGGGGCTGACCGCTATTCCCATGAAAGCGGATACAGGTCCTATTGGCGGTGACTTGAGCCACGAGTTCATCGTACTTGCTTCTACCGGTGAGAGTGAAGTGTTCTTGGATAAAGATATACTTGCGCTGGAAACTCCGAGCGAGGCAACAGATTTTGATGGTGATCTATCTGAAATCATTACCAGCTGGACAACTCCCTATGCGGCTACTGACGAAATGCACGATGAAGCAGCATTTGGGCAAGTTGCGGAAGACAAAAAGGTTTCCGCGCGGGGTATCGAAGTCGGGCACATTTTCTATTTTGGCACCAAATACTCGGATGCGATGGGGGCAAAGGTCGCCACTGGTGAAGGCAGTGAAGTGCCTGTTCATATGGGTTCTTATGGTATCGGCGTTTCACGATTGTTGGGGGCGTTGATTGAGGCCAATCATGACGATGATGGCATTATCTGGCCAGACAGCGTTGCTCCGTTTCATGTTGGCTTGATCAACATGAAACCGGGTAGCGAAACCGATAGTGCCTGTGAAGAGTTATATGCCAAGCTGGAAGCTGGCGGGGTTGAAGTGCTTTACGATGATCGCGATACACGCGCTGGTGCGAAGTTCGCCTCTATGGATCTTATAGGTTTACCCTACCAGATTGTTGTGGGTCCGCGCGGCTTGAAGAGCGGTGAAGTGGAAGTGAAGAACCGCCGTACAGGTGAAAAAGAGATGATGACACCGGAAGCGGCTTTGAGCAAACTGGTTTCTGTTTTTGCAGATTAGATTAATTTCTAATCATGCTTTAGCCGAATAAAATTGCCATAATTTTGCGATAACTGGTAGTTAAAGGCCCGATTGCCCTATTCTTTTGCGCTCATGCACAAGGGAGTCGTTGGCAGTCGGGTCTTTTACCTTGTTTGTACAGGGGCTTTTGTGTTCTGTTGTTTTGTAAGAAGCATTTAGCCTGATTGGAGTTATATTTGATGACGGCACAAAGCGCGGATGCTGGCCCCACGAAAACCCGGCCCTTCGCCAGTTTTGAATGGTTGCTGGCGGGGCGTTATTTACGTTCCAAGCGCAAAGAAGCGGTGGTATCTGTTATTGCCGGCTTGTCTTTTCTTGGCATAACACTGGGCGTTGCGACGCTGATTATTGTTATGGCCGTGATGAATGGATTTCGTAGTGAATTACTGACCAAAATCCTTGGTATTAACGGCCATATCTTGGTGCAGCCGATTGATAGCAAGTTTGATGACTATAAAGAGGTCAGTGCGCGATTGGCCGCATTGGATGGGGTTAAATTTGCTATGCCTTTTGTTGAGGGGCAAGCAATGATTTCTGGTCCAGGTGCTGATTTAGGAGCCTTATTTCGCGGCGTACATAAAAGTGATTTGGATCAATTGCCATTGGTTTCCGGTAATATCTTGACCGGTAGCTTAAAAGGGTTTGATGACAGTAATGGTATTGCCATAGGGAGCCGCTTAGCGCGTCAGCTTGGGGTTGTTGTTGGTGATAGTGTTCGTGTTATTTCCCCACGTGGCTCGATTACTCCTATGGGGATGACGCCAAGGGTGAAAGCGTATCATATTGTCGCTATTTTTCAAATCGGTATGAGCGAGTATGACGGTACAATTGTGTTTATGCCCTTTGAAGAAGCGCAGCTTTACTTCAATAAAGAGGGGCTTGCCACCGGTATAGAGCTTTATTCCAATGATCCTGATAGTGTTGGGCCGCTGCGCATATCTGCTGAAGAGGCTGCTCAGCGCCCTGTGTATGTGAGCGATTGGCGACAACGCAATATGACGTTCTTTTCTGCGCTTGAGGTGGAACGTAATGTTATGTTTCTCATTTTAACACTCATCGTTCTGGTTGCAGCTTTGAACATTATTTCGGGCATGACAATGCTTGTGAAGGATAAAGGGCGTGATATCGCGGTATTGCGGACCATGGGTGCAACGCGTGGCGCAGTGATGCGGATATTTGTTATTACTGGCGCCTCTATTGGTACGCTGGGCACTTTGGCAGGCTTTGTGTTGGGAACGGTGGTGTGCTTGAATATTGAAGCGATCCGACAGGGAATTTCCTACATTACGCGAACAGAATTATTCTCGCCTGAGTTGTATTTTCTTTCCAAGTTACCAGCTGACATGGACCCCAGTGAAACGGGGTTTGTGGTGCTGATGGCTTTGGCTCTTAGCTTTTTGGCAACTTTGTACCCTGCCTGGCGGGCAGCAAAACTGGATCCTGTGGAGGCTTTGCGTTACGAATGATGAATAAAGCAATGCTAGCAGAGCACGGTTCCAACCAGAAACAAAAGAATGTTGCACTTGCACTACGCGGTGTGTCTCGCTCATTTGAAGAGGGTAAAGGCCGGCTGGAAATTCTCAAACAAGCGGATTTACAGTTGTTTGAGGGGGAGCTGGTGGCGATGGTTGCGCCATCCGGGTCTGGCAAATCTACCCTAATGCATTTGGCGGGGCTGCTCGAGCGGCCACAAGAGGGGGAAGTGTATATTGGGGGGCGCGCTTGTGGTTCGCTTAATGATGAAGAGCGCACAGCCATCCGCCGTAATGAAATAGGGTTTGTCTATCAGTTTCACCAGTTATTGCCCGAGTTTACTGCACTTGAAAATATTGTTATTCCGCAGCTTATTCGTGGTTTAAAGCGCAAGGAAGCGGAAGAACGGGCGCGGCAATTGCTTGATTACATGCGCCTTGGTCCGCGTGAAGCGCATCGCCCTTCCGAGCTTTCTGGTGGCGAGCAACAGCGGGTTGCTATTGCTCGGGCTGTTGCCAATGGTCCACGGGTTTTGCTCGCTGATGAACCGACCGGTAACTTGGACCCCACAACTTCTAAATACGTATTTGATGCATTGAAGGCATTGGTTCGCGCTTCTGGTGTTGCGGCGTTATTGGCGACGCACAATCTTGAGTTGGCGCGTATGATGGACCGTCGAATTACATTGCGAGATGGAAAAGTTGTGGAGCTCAACTAGCCAGCTTCGTTTGCTAATTATAGAAGAGCGTTTGTAGGGCCTTGTTTTCAAGGCCCTTTTTCTTTTGTTAACCATGGGGCAAAAAAGTTAAAAATAGGGGTTGCCATTTCAATTTGAATCGGAACAAATATAGAACATAAAGAGTTCAAATTATAAACAAAGGTGAGGTGTGCGATGTTCTCCTATATGCTACGGGATTTGGTGAGTTTGGTTGCTATTACCAGCTTTTTAGCAAGTGTTCATATCTGGTTTGAAGCTATTGCCACTCCATTTTCATAATGGAGCCGTACTTTGACGCTGTGTCTGTGGATGTTGACCGGTTCTTGCGTATTGTGCTCGACAACACATGCTTGGTGCAGCAAATTGGGTTTTCAATCCCATAGGGTAGTTCTTAAGGCAGTCGCATGACAGATCCGCAATTTATACATCTTCGCAACCATAGTGCTTACTCTCTTCTTGAGGGGGCTTTGCCTTTGGGAAAGCTTTTGGATTTGGCTATAGCCGATGAACAGCCTGCGTTGGGTATTGCAGATAGTGGCAACTTGTTCGGTGCCTTGGAGTTTTCGGAAAAAGCATTCGGAGCGGGTGTGCAACCGATTATTGGTTGCCAAATCACCGTTGATTTTGAAGATTTACAAGGTGAGGGGGAAGGGGACGAAGCCCTGTGCGATATGGTGTTCTTGTGCATCAATGAGCAGGGCTATGAAAACCTAATGGATTTATGCTCAAGGGCATTTTTGGATACGGAGCCAGGGCATAAGGCGAATATTCCTTTTTCACGTCTAGAGCAAAAGCATGAGGGGCTGATTGCCTTAAGTGGTGGTTTATATGGCCCCCTCAACAAAGCTTGTGCTCATGGGGGTGTTGCACTGGTTAATGCGCGGGCAGAAAAGCTGCGCGGGTTGTTTGGTGATCGCTTCTATATCGAATTGCAACGCCATGGTATGCGCGAAGAGAATATGAGCGAACCATTGCTGCTTGATGTGGCTTATGCGCTGGATATTCCTTTGGTAGCAACCAACGAATGCTTTTTCCCGACACCTGATGATTTTGAAGCACATGATGCGTTACTGGCGATTTCTGAGGGGCGGGTTTTAATAGAAACCGACCGGCGTCAGTTAACAGCCGAGTACTGCTTTAAAACCCGCTCGCAAATGGTGGAACTGTTTGCTGATTTGCCTGAGGCGGTGGAAAATACGGTCGAAATTGCCAAGCGCTGTCATTATCGCCCTTTGAAGCGCGCGCCTATCTTACCCCGCTTTGCAGGGGCGGATGCGGATGCGGAGCAGGCGGAAAAGGCCGAGGCGGAAGAGCTGACACGTCAGGCGAAAGAAGGTTTGCAAAAGCGGCTGGATATGAATGGTCTTGCGCCTGACTTGGCAGAGAAAGACTATTGGGAGCGGCTGGACTACGAACTTGGCATTATCATCGGGATGAAGTTTCCCGGCTATTTTCTTATTGTTGCCGACTTTATTAAATGGGCCAAGAACCAAGGTATACCTGTAGGGCCGGGACGCGGTTCTGGTGCGGGCTCGCTGGTGGCGTGGGCATTAACAATTACCGATCTTGACCCCATGCGCTACTCGTTGCTGTTCGAACGGTTTTTGAATCCGGAACGTGTGTCCATGCCGGATTTTGATATCGACTTCTGCCAGTATCGACGTGAAGAGGTTATCCGTTATGTGCAGCGCAAATATGGGCGCGAGCAGGTAGCGCAAATTATCACCTACGGAACGCTACAGGCGAAAGCGGTGCTGCGTGATGTGGGGCGTGTTTTACAAATGCCTTACGGACAGGTGGACCGGCTTTCGAAAATGGTTCCGGGAACGCCTGCTGCACCTGTGACGTTGAAGCAGGCATTGGAGGAAGAACCACGCTTGCGCGAGGCGGCACGGCAAGAAGAAGTGGTTTCGCGGCTTTTGGAAATGGCGCAGAAGCTGGAAGGACTATACCGCCATGCTTCGACACACGCCGCTGGTGTGGTGATTGGTGATCGTCCGCTTGAGCAACTGGTGCCGCTTTACCGCGATCCGCGCTCGGACATGCCGGTTGCCCAGTTTAATATGAAGTGGGTTGAAGCGGCGGGGCTGGTCAAGTTCGACTTTTTGGGACTGAAAACACTCACTGTTATTCAAACGGCGCTGGATTTGCTGAAAAAGCGAGATATTAATGTAGATATTTCTACTATCGCCATTGATGATCCGGACACCTATAGGCTTCTTGCTGCAGGCGAGACCGTCGGCGTTTTCCAGTTGGAAAGCCAGGGGATGCGGCGGGCAATTGCCGGCATGCGCCCCGACCGGTTTGAGGATGTTGTGGCCTTGGTGGCGCTGTATCGCCCCGGCCCTATGGATAATATTCCCATTTATAATGCGGTGAAACACGGTGAGCAGGAACCTGATTTTCTACATCCGCTTCTTGAGCCAATATTGAAAGAAACCAATGGCATTATCGTCTATCAAGAGCAGGTGATGCAGATTGCTCAAGTGCTTTCCGGCTACTCGCTGGGTGAGGCGGACTTACTGCGCCGCGCTATGGGTAAAAAAATTGCCTCTGAGATGGAGATTCAACGGGCGCGGTTTACCGAAGGTGCGGTGGAGCGCGGGGTCGATAAAGACCAGGCGGGTATGATTTATGACCTGGTGGCAAAGTTTGCCAACTACGGTTTTAACAAATCGCATGCGGCCGCCTATGCCTTGGTGGCCTATCAAACCGCATGGCTTAAGGCCAATTATCCGGTTGAGTTTCTTGCTGGTATCATGACGCTTGATTTGGGTAATACCGATAAGCTAGGTGATTTTCGCCAAGAAGCCATGCGTATGGGTATTGAGGTGGTGCCGCCTTCTATTAATCTTTCCGGTGTGCATTTTGATGTGCAGGATGGCAAAATTATTTATGCCATGGGCGCCATTAAAGGTGTTGGTGAAAGTGCTGTTGAGCACATTGTGCAAGCGCGAGGAGGAAAGCCATTCAAAAGTCTTGCTGACTTTGCCCAAAGAGTTTCTGTTAAGGTTTTGAACAAGCGTACACTTGAAAATCTTGTGGCGGCTGGTGCCTTTGATGAGCTCAATAGCAATCGTGCACAGATAATTGCTGGTCTTGATCGGCTGGTTGGTATGGCTCAACGGGCCGAGCAAAATGCCAACTCTGGTCAAAATGAATTGTTTGGCGGAGTGGAGGCTCCAGAGCCGCTCATTTTGCCAGATACAGACCCCTGGTTACCTTCAGAAAAATTACAACGAGAAATGGCGGCTGTTGGGTTTTACCTCTCAGCCCATCCTTTGGATGAATACCGCGAACTCTTTGAAAAGTTGCGGGTACAAATGTGGAAGGATTTTGAGCACTCGGTTAAAGCCGGGGCCGCAGCTGGCCGGCTGGCTGGAACGGTGGTGTCGCGCCAAGAGCGAAAAACCCGAAATGGCAATCAAATGGGGATTGTGCGCATTTCTGATCCGACCGGACAATACGAGGCGATTTTGTTTTCCGAAGGGCTTAATCAATATCGAGAGGCTTTGGAGCCGGGGGCTTCTGTCGTGCTATTGGTTCAGGCCGATATGCGCGATGATGAGGTTGGGGTGCGTATCCAGCAAGTGGAACCACTTGAAAAAGTGGCATCGCGCGTGCATCGTTCACTGCGCATTTTCTTGAATTCAACCGAACCAGTTGCTGTCCTAAAACGACAACTGCATGTTGGTGGTGATGGTGAAGTGAGCTGCGTGTTGTTATTGGATAATGGGCAGCGTGAGGTCGAGGTTCGTTTGCCAGGCAAGTATCAACTTTCGCCGCAGCTTGCTGGCGCACTGCGCTCTCTTCCCGGTGTTGTCGAGACACAAATGCATTAGGGCATTTTTTATTTGCTGGCCCAGTTTAATGAGGTTATTTTGTAAATAAGTGGTGGCAACAGTCAAGATGCCACCGCAAGCTGATAAGTAATTAGGCTGCTGTTAGAAAAGCCTTTGAATAAGCTGATCTGCACATTCAATTCCCATGTTTTGAACCAGGGAGTTGGCGTAGGAAGACGATTTCGTTACGTAGTCATCTAAAGGGTATTCTTTGATAATATTGCAGCTGGCTTGCGCAACGATTGTTCCGCTACTGGCAGAAATTAGAGTTGCTGTATTTTCATAGTTAAATTTAATTGAATTCGTGAAAGCACCTTGAATTATTTGTGATCGATTTGATTGCGGGGTCACTTCAAGGTAGTAACCGGTATATTTCCTTGCTGCTGCTTCTTTTTGTAGTGAAGCGATGCGCTCGTTCTCAGGAATTAGTTTTGTACTTTGTTTACTTGCAAAAATGCCTTTGAAGTTTACAGTCTTCTTATTTTTAAAGTAATCCGTTAAATCAGCAAGGAGTAGCGGCTGAGGTGCCTGTGTTGGTATCGCTGCTTTTTGTCGTTCTTTTTCTATGGTTTCATTCGTTAACCCCGGAATAGATTGGGCGAGCAGATTACCATTAACTGTCCGCTGGTGTTTTATGGCGGGACCAACAGCAATTATCACATCAGCATTGGCAATATTTGCTGCATCTTTTTCGGAGAGATTCATTGTTTTTGTACAGTTAGCCAGTGCAATAGCGAGTAGAACGGTAACAATTTTGGGGCGAGAGATCATTGGTATTCCTAGGAGATAATTGTTGCTTGAATTTCATATAGCGAATTATCAAGTGTGGCATTGGTCAAATTCGGCTGAATTAAGTTTTATGAACAATATTAGGATGAGCTTTATTGAAGCTGGTGCTCTAACTTTAGGGTCTGCAATTTGAGGTCGGTACAAGGCTGATATTTTGTATGGCACTGCATTGCATTTAAAGCACGATAAATAAGAAAGCCATGTGTATTGAATGATTTGCAGAATTCATGAAATGGGCACTGAGTGTAAAGAACTGCAAGAATACAGTATTGCTAATATATAGTTGTTATTTAATTCTATTTTTGACGGGGTTTCTAAATAAGTAACAGTAGTTAAGGTTTACCTACTGCTACTTTGATATGTCGCTGGCTGTCTTAAAGATTACACATCTTCGAAATAACAGTTCCCAATTTTCGAAGATGTGTTTTTAAAAGCTAAAAAATAGCCGCGATGATTTCATTGGCGCATTCTTTACCCAGTTTTACAGCAATAGAATTAGCCAATTTACTGCCAGCAGCATTAAACTCACTTAAATCATGTTCATCGTTTACCGTGCATTGGGCTTGTGCAAGGGGCTTTCCACCCTCGGATGAAGCAATGATTGCATAGGCACTATAGTGGAATTGAATATTTGTAAAAGGACCAATGCCGGTTATTTTCGAGGTGAAGCTACCGGGTTTGATATCAAGCATATAACCTTTGTAATTGGTGTGTTTTGCGTAGTCAGCGAGTTGCTTGATGCGTTCTTTTGACGTTACCGCCCCTGGCATAAATGGCCCTTATCTGGTTCCTGCGAACTGCATGGAATGGTTTGCTTTAAGGTGGTTAACTATTTGCTCCCTTAGGGGCGGAAGAGGTGCAATTTTGGCACGCGGTGCTGCTGCCATATCGTTATAAGTACCTGAAGCCAAGTTAACTGTGCCAATAATCGCCATTGCTATCAGGCCTTGACCCTGCATTGTACTGTCTTGGCGGTGTTCATCCGAATTGGCATTTTCAAGAACAATAATCGGTTGAGATGCCAGCTTTTTATGGTTTTCATCGGAAAGCTTGACCGTTTTCATGCAACTGGCTAGTGCTAGAGAACTCGCAAGTAATATTGAAAGCTTTTTAAAAATCGTATTCATTGAAAGGTTCCCAATTATAATATCTTGAAGGAAAAGGATCTTTTAGCTCCTTTTCCTTCATTTAAGTGATATCGTATAAGCTTGAATTACAGCTTTGATTTTTTCAATTCGTCGGCGATGCTTTGTGCGGCAACTGGCATGAATGAGCGGGCATCTTGTGTTGACGCGATTGCACCGCCTAAGAGCCAACTGTGTTTATCAACCTTAATGTGTCCCAGGTCCGTGCCAGTGCGGGCATCGCTTACTACGACATCGGCGTCAAAGTGCGAAGAGCCAAACCCAAAACCGATCATGGCGCGTGCCGTAGCGTTGCCATCTTCAAACTCTGTAATTTGCCCCGAGACGACAGCTACCGGTCCAGTGAGTTTTTCAGCTTCTGCTTTTGTGTTAGCAGCATGTTTTATGCGTATTACCTTTTGAAAAGCATAGGTGCTGCGCGTATAGTTATAAATCAGCTCACTAAACTTATTGGAGACGATTTGCATTTCCTCACGACTCTTGTCGATTTTATTTTCGGCATAGTCAAAGTCGCGAATAAGAATGATGTTGTAAGCGCGTAAGTCCGTTTCGGTTTTGTTTTTTCCTTAGGCAGTTTGTAATTTAGATGTGGTGCCACACGCTGTCAGGATACTAATAGAAAGAATGGCTAGAAACCTGAATATAAGCCTTGTAATCTGCGTATTATACATAAGTTGAAATCCCTATATAATCTCCCGCCCAGGAGTATTAGGTAAGTGTTATATATTTAGCAATTGTACTAATTTTGTATTTTTAGGTGTCGATGCGTTTAAGTGCTCAATAGTGTCTGTTGATCTTTGTTTGATAATCGCTTGAAATTTTCCGCAATGCTCCTTATAACGCCCACATCCCACACGCAGGGGCGGGTGTGCCTTTTGGTGCGCCCATCCGGTAAAGGCGCAGCATCTGCTGTTCCCCTGCGGAGGTTTAAACCGGAAAATCAAGGAGTTCAGGGTTATGGCATTGCCCGATTTTACAATGCGCCAGCTGCTCGAAGCTGGTGTCCACTTTGGTCACCAGAAGCACCGCTGGAATCCAAAGATGAACAACTACATCTTTGGCGTACGCAACAACATTCACATTCTTGACCTTGGTCAGACTGTGCCACTTCTACACCAGGCACTTAAAGCAGTTTCCGATACTGTTGCCGGTGGTGGTCGTGTGCTTTTGGTTGGTACCAAGCGTCAGGCACAAGAAGCTGTTGCTGATTCTGCCCGTCGTTCTGCTCAGTACTACGTCAACGCCCGTTGGCTTGGTGGTATGCTGACAAACTGGAAGACAATCTCCCAGTCCATTCAGCGTCTGCGCAAGGTTGAATCACTGCTTGATGGCGGTGAAGCAAACCGTATGACTAAGAAAGAGCGTTTGTTCCTTGACCGTGAGCGTGAAAAACTTGAGCGCAACCTCGGCGGTATCAAGGACATGGGTGGTATTCCTGACCTGATCTTCATCATCGATACCAACCGTGAAGCAATTGCTATTCAAGAAGCTCGCCGCCTGGGTATCCCAGTGGCAGCTGTGCTGGATTCCAACTGTGATCCGGATGGCATCACTTACCCTGTTCCAGGCAACGACGATGCCGGCCGCGCAATCACACTTTACTGTGATCTGATTGCCCGCGCTGCTATCGATGGTATTGCCCGCGCACAAGGTGGTATGGGTGTAGACCTTGGTGAGTCCGAGCAGGTTCTTGAAGAGCCTGCACTGGCTGAAGAAGCTACCGGCACTGAAGAGCAAGCTGAAGGTTAATCTGCGCTTGCTGTGAGGCTGCTTTGTCTCATGTGTACAAGTTTGTGTGGCGATTCTCATTTTTATGGGTATCGTCACACTCACGATGTGACACATCGGTAAACAGTATCCGGAAGTCGGGTTTGCCGATAATTGTTTTTCACTTCCGTCCAAGAGGCGATCGATGAGCATTACTGCTGCAATGGTTAAAGAGCTCCGCGAAACTAGCGGTGCTGGCATGATGGATTGTAAAGCCGCGCTGAAAGAAAACGGCGGCGATATGGAAGCAGCAATTGATTGGCTGCGCACAAAAGGTTTGGCTAAGGCTGCTAAAAAAGCTGGTCGTGTAGCTGCCGATGGCTTGGTAAGCGTTGCATCAAACGGTAATGTTGCAGCTGTTATCGAGCTGAACTCCGAAACAGACTTCGTAGCTCGTAACGAGCTGTTCCAGAAGCTGGTTCGTGATGTTGCTTCTGTTGCTGTGGCTACTGAAGGTGGTGTTGAGGCATTGGCCGCTGCACCGTACCCAGGCGCTGATAAAACAGTTGAAGCAGAAATCAAAGATGCTGTTGCAACAATCGGTGAGAACATGACACTGCGTCGTTCTACCCGTTTGAGTGTTAGTGAAGGTGTTGTCGCAACATACATTCACAGCGCTGTTGTTGATGGTATGGGTAGCATTGGTGTTCTAGTTGCTCTTGAATCTGCTGGTGCTGCAGACAAGTTGCAGGCACTGGGCCGTCAGATTGCAATGCACGTTGCTGCGACCAACCCAATGGCACTGAACGTTGATGAACTGGACCCTGCTGCTGTTGAGCGTGAGCGCGCTGTTTACGTTGAACAAGCTAAAGAATCCGGTAAGCCTGAAAACATCATCGAAAAGATGGTTGAAGGTCGTCTGCGTAAGTTCTACGAGGAAGTTACACTTGTAAAACAGTCTTTCGTGATCAATCCTGATCTGACTGTAGAGCAAGCAATCGAAGAAGCTGCGAAAGAAATTGGTTCGCCAATTAAACTGACCAGCTTTGTTCGTTATGCCCTCGGTGAAGGCATCGAAAAAGAAGAAACCGACTTTGCTGCAGAAGTTGCAGCTGCTGCCGGTAACTAATTCTATAGGGCGTCGGTTTTAATCGGCGCCCTTATTGTATCTAGAGACACGACAAGGGGTTTACTATGTCTCATTCACTGCGCTGGAAGCGGGTTCTTCTTAAACTATCAGGCGAAGCGCTGATGGGAGATCAGAGTTTCGGTATTGACCCCAAGGTCGTGGAACGGGTAGCTAGTGAGATTGCCGAGGCTGTTCGTCTTGGTGCCCAGTTTGGTATTGTTGTTGGTGGCGGTAATATTTTCCGTGGCGTTGCAGTTGCTGCCAAGGGTGGTAACCGTGTGACCGGTGACCATATGGGCATGCTAGCGACTGTCATGAACTCATTGACGCTTGCGGATGCGTTGCGCCGTCTTGGTATTCAAGCGCGTGTGCTGTCTGCTGTCCCTGTCCCTTCTATCTGTGAAACTTTTACCCAACGCGGTGCAGAACGTTACATGGAAGATGGTGATGTGATTTTGTTTGCCGGTGGTACCGGTAATCCATTCTTTACAACTGATTCTGGGGCGGCGTTACGGGCTGCAGAAATGCAGTGTAATGCCTTCTTGAAAGGAACGCAGGTTGATGGTGTTTATGATGCAGACCCCAAGCTTGTGCCTGATGCAAAGCGTTTTGAGACGCTTTCTCCAGGAGATGTTCTTGAAAAAGGTTTGAAAGTCATGGATGCGACGGCAATTGCACTTGCCCGCGACAATGCAATTCCTGTAGTTGTTTTCTCCATCCACACGTCAGGTGCGCTTGTAAATGTGTTACGAGGGCAGGGGCTGTTTACGGTTATTGAGGATTAAACGCGGTTGGGCCGAGCAATAGTGTTTTGCTGCTTGCGGTTTGGTTCTTTAAAATTCGAAAGAGGGAAAAATGTCTGAAGTAGACTTTGATGATCTGCAGCGTCGCATGAATGGTGCGATTACTGCCTTGAAAACCGAATTTTCTGGTCTGCGGACTGGCCGTGCCTCTGCCAGCATGCTGGACACGATTATGGTAGATGCTTATGGCTCGCCAATGCCAATTAACCAGGTCGCAACCGTTTCCGTTCCAGAGCCGCGTATGCTTTCAGTACAAATCTGGGACCGTTCGATGGTTGCTGCAACTGAAAAAGCAATTCGCGAATCCAGTTTGGGTATCAACCCGGTTGTTGACGGACAAACATTGCGTTTGCCGATTCCCGAACTGAACGAAGAGCGTCGCCTTGAACTGGTTAAAGTTGCTCATAAGCACTCTGAAACAGCTAAGGTTGCTGTGCGCCATGTGCGACGTGATGGTATGGATACCATCAAAAAGCAAGAAAAAGCTGGTGAGATGGGTGAGGATGATAGTCGGGTAGCTTCTGACAAGGTTCAGAAGATGACCGACGAGTTTATTGCTGAAATCGACAGTGTTCTGGCGAAAAAAGAGCAGGAAATCAAACAGATTTAAGCTCATGGCAACCGAGGTAACTTATGCTAGCTTGATTTGGTCTTGGTTACTTCGGTTGTGATTTATAGGAATATTTCTTTGCCTAACGGCAAGGGTAATAAGAGAGTGAAGTATGGCAGAACCTGCGGAGCTGTTAGCTGAACCTGTCTCTGAATGTGAGAAAGAGGGTTTGCCACGTCATGTTGCTGTGATTATGGACGGTAACGGGCGATGGGCGCAGAGTAAGGGGTTGCCACGCACAGAAGGGCACCGGCGCGGTGTGCAAGTTGTTCGCGATAGTGTTGCCCATGCGCAAAAGCGCGGTATAGAGTTTCTAACAATTTTCGGTTTTTCCTGCGAGAATTGGCGCCGACCAGAAAAAGAAGTTCAGTTCCTTCTTGGTCTGATGAAGCTTTTTATTGAAAGTGATTTACAAAAACTCAAAAAAGCCAATGTAAGAGTGCGCATAATTGGCGATCGCCACGACTTGCCCAAGGACCTGTTGGGTTTGTTGGAGCGTGCAGAAGCAAAAACTGCCGAGTGCACAGGGCTGCGTTTACAGGTGGCATTTAACTACGGTGGCCGGCAAGAGATTGTTCGCGCAGTTCAAGCACTTGCGCGCGATGTGAGTATGGGCCGTGTTGCACTAGATGCCATTGGTGAGACCGAGATTATTCAGTATCTTGATACCGGTGATATACCTGACCCAGATTTAATAATTCGTACTAGCGGTGAGCAAAGGATATCGAACTTTTTGTTGTGGCAGCTGGCTTATGCCGAGCTCTACTTTGCGCCGGAGCCATGGCCGGAATTTAATGCTGATGCTTTTGATCGGGCGTTACTTTCTTTTTCCAAGCGAAAAAGGCGATTTGGCGGCCTTGATGAAGAGCAAAGTGATAACACATGACAAAAGAAAACATGCCTAATAACAATAGAATCAAGCGGGCACTTGCTGCAAACCCGGATCTATTAACGCGTACATTCTCAGCGCTTATTTTGATTCCCATTGCGCTTTTATTGTTGTGGCTAGGGGGGCATTACTTTTTGGCGCTTGCTTTAGCGACGTGTATGCTCATGTTTTGGGAATGGGTTAAGATTGTTGGCTCGCGTCGGCGCGGGGCGAGTGGCTTGGCCGGCTTTTTGCTCCTTGCCGGTATTGGCGGTTTGCTGTTGTCCGGCCTTTATATATATGCGCTGCTTGCAGTGGTCATTGGGGTTATTTCTGTTTATGCGGCAGGCGGTTTTAGCAAGTCCGCACGTTGGGTGGGGGAAGGCTTTTTATACGCCTCCTTATCGCTCATTGCCATTTATAGCTTGCGATTGGGAGAGAACGGGTTTTGGGCTGTTTTCTTTCTTCTTGTTGTCGTATGGGTTACTGACGTTGGCGCTTATATTTGCGGGCGTTCCATTGGTGGTGCTAAACTTTGGCCAGCGGTTTCACCGGGCAAAACGTGGAGTGGTGCCATTGGTGGTTTGTTGCTGGCTGTTTTAGCTGGTGTCTTGATGGCACGTTTTGCTGGCTCGCAAAATTATGCTTATGTTATTGGTATTACTTTTATTTTATCTGTTAGCTCGCAATTGGGTGATTTATTTGAATCTGCGCTTAAGCGTCGTTTTGGTGTGAAAGATTCAAGTGCCTTAATACCTGGTCATGGCGGTGTTCTTGACCGAATGGATGGCTTGGTATTTGCCTGCGTGGTTGCATATATCATTGCTCTTATGATTGGTGGTGCCTTGGAGATGCCTGCGACGGCTTTATTAAGCTTATCGTAGGTTTATGCTAAATGATTTGGTCTGATAAGGTGAGTGTTTTAAATGCCTAAGAAGATAAGTATTTTGGGTGCGACTGGATCTGTTGGCCAGAGTACACTTAAATTCATAGGCACACACCCTGAGCAGTTTGAATTGGATACGGTGGTTGCCAACCAAAATGTGGCGGCTCTGATCGACATTTGCCGCCAATTTAACCCTTCCCATGTTGTTGTGGCAAATGAAGAGCTGCAAGGCGATTTGGAGGCTGCTGTTGGTGGCCTTGGGATATCTGTTTCGTCTGGTCGTGCGGCTGTACTTGAAGCGGCGCAACGCGATGTTGATATTTTGGTTTCTGCAGTTGTAGGTTCGGCAGGGCTGGAGCCTACGCTCGCTGCGCTGCGGGCAGGCAATCAGGTCGCGCTTGCCAATAAGGAATCCTTGGTGTGTGCCGGACGGCTGGTGTGCTCTGCGGCGCAAAAAGCAGGTAAGCCCTTATTGCCTTTGGATTCAGAGCACAACGCTCTGTTTCAGGTCTTTGAGACTCATAATGTTAAAGCGATAGATAAAGTTATCATTACGGCATCAGGGGGCGCTTTCCGGCAAAATAGCCGAGAAGAAATGAAGCTTGCAACGCCCGCACAAGCCTTGAGGCATCCCAATTGGTCGATGGGGCAGCGCATTACGATTGATAGCGCAACACTTATGAATAAGGCTTTTGAGGTTATTGAATGTCGGCACCTATTTCCTGTTTCTCCTGAGCAGATTGGGGTTTGGGTGCATCCGCAGTCTCTTGTTCACGGGTTGGTGCAATATAATGATGGCTCATTGCTTGCGCATATGGGGCCGGCTGATATGCAAGTGCCAATTGCGCATTGCCTCTCTTACCCTGAGCGTTTGCGTGTTAATGTCCAGCCTTTGGACTTAACCGAGATTAGTGCACTGACGTTTGAAAAACCGGATCTAGAGCGCTTTCCTTCTATGCGGCTTGTGGGAGAGGTTATGGCCCTTGGGGATGCTGCTGGTACCGTGTTTAATGCTGCTGATGAAGTCGCGGTCGAGGCTTTTCTAAAAGGCCAAATCGGTTTTCTTGATATTGTCGAAACTGTTGAGCACTGCTTGGAGATTTTCAACCAGCAAGGTGAGCTGGGTGGAGAGCTTGATTTGGAGGGTGTGCTTGCTCTTGATGCGCGAACACGTATTTGTGCGCATGAGAGAATTGTAAAACTGCAACAGGTTGCCTAAAATAAACCCACTTATAACCTAAAATGGTTCGGCTATAGTGAAATGTGTGCGCCTCGGTGCGTCTGTTTGGGGCGGCTTGAAACACTTTTCAAAGGTGAGCCTTAAGGTGTAATACTCATCGCAGTTGAAAAATAACTTATGGGCACTTGCCTGAAGGAAATGGTATGGATCTGCTAGACTTCCTATTTAACTCATTGCTTGGAACGATTGTTCCTTTCCTGTTTGTTTTGACGGTTGTGGTGTTTTTTCACGAACTTGGTCACTTTTGGGTTGCCAGACGTTGCGGTGTTAAAATTGATGCGTTTTCTGTTGGTTTTGGACGTGAGCTGTTTGGTCGTAATGATAAATACGGGACGCGTTGGAAGGTTTGCTGGATACCACTTGGTGGGTATGTGAAGTTTTCCGGTGATGAGAATGCGGCAAGCATGCCAAGTCGCGAAGAAATTGCGTCAATGGATGAAGAGACACGGCGAACTGCATTTTTTGCGAAATCTGTTTGGCAACGTATGGCTATTGTTGCGGCGGGGCCAATTGCCAATTTCATTCTTGCCATTGTGATTTTTGCAGGTTTGTTTTTCTTTTTGGGAAAAATGGAAACCGTGCCTCGGGTTGATGCGGTACGTCCTGATAGTGCTGCGCAGGTTGCCGGTTTTGAGCCGGGAGATATCATTTTACGTATCAATGATTCTGAAATTGAGAGTTTTGCCGATTTGCAACGAATCGTAACGGCCAGTGCCAATCAGGAATTGCGTATCGACGTGGACCGTGAAGGAGTTCTTGTTCACCTTAAAGCAACGCCAAAGCGGCAAGAGCTGACAGATCCGTTTGGAAACACTCAAAAGGTTGGTGTTTTAGGTATTGAGCATCGTGGGCGCTCTGGAGATGTCAAAGTACGTAGCTATGGAGCGCTAGAAGCGCTTGGCGCTGGTGCGCAAGAAACTTGGTTTATTATTGCACGTACTGGTGGCTATATTGCCGGTCTATTCCATGGCACCGAGGATACCTCGCAACTGGGTGGCCCGATCAAAATTGCAGAAGTGTCGGGCCAGGTAGCCGCGCATGGCATTATACCGCTTGTTAACCTTATTGCAGTTCTTTCAGTTTCCATCGGCTTGTTAAACTTACTTCCCGTACCCGTCCTAGATGGAGGACACTTGTTGTTCTATGTTATTGAAGCTGTTCGGGGGAAACCGTTAAATGAACGAGTACAAGATATTGGCTTCCGCATAGGAATCAGCTTAGTGTTGCTACTGATGATTTTTACAACTTGGAATGATTTAAGGACTAAGATCATAGAATGGTTGTGAAAAGCTCAATTACGTTGGTGATTTTGTTGTTATTATGGCGGACAGTGGTTGCTTTCATTGGTAAACCCTGTACAAAGTTGCTAGGTGTTTAAAGAATCCATCCATAACCTATGGCTGCATCTGTAGCCTGGGACGAAAATAAAGGCATAGCAGTTCTATGCAGTCATTTAAGAATTTGTCGCGTATCTCACTGTTGGCATTGACCGTTGCGGCGCCGGGAGCTGTGCTGGCGACGAATGTTCCGGTTATTGGAGCAGGCCAGGCGCAAGCCGCTGTTGTGAGCAGGGTAATTGTTAAAGGTGCTACCCGTGTCGAGGATGATACAGTTCGTAGCTACTTAACAATTAAACCCGGAAAACAATTTAGTGCTATTGATATTGATGAAAGTTTGACCACGCTTTATGCGACAGGTTTGTTTTCTGATGTAACTATTTCACAAAAGGGAAGTTCCCTGGTTGTTGAAGTGGTTGAAAATTCTGTGATTGGCCGTGTTTCCTTTGAAGGTAACAAACGTATTAATGATGCCGCGCTTAAAGGTGTCGTACGTTCTACTGAACGTGGGATGCTGACACAGGCACGTGTGCAAAGCGATGTGCAAAATATTTTAGAAGCGTATCGTCGTTCTGGCCGTTATCGTGCTTCCGTTGAGCCGAAGATTATTGAACGCGGTAATAACCGTGTTGATTTGGTTTTCGAGATTCAGGAAGGGGATAAAACAGGCGTTTCACGTATTAGTTTTATTGGTAATAAAGCCTTTAGCGATTCTCGCCTGAGAGACCAGATCAAAACACGCGAATCCGGCTTGTTAAGCTGGTTGCGAACTACCGATGTTTATGATCCTGACCGCTTGGAAGTGGATCAGGAAATGCTAAGACAGTTCTACTATCAGCATGGTTATGCTGACTTTAGGATTGTTTCCGCTGTGGCTGATTTGGACCGCGAGCAAAATATCTTTTATGTGACATTTACTGTGGATGAAGGTGATCCATACACATTCGGTGATATTGAAATCGATAGTGCGCTAAGTGCCGTTGATACTGAGTCCTTGCGTTCGTTCGTACGCACGAAATCCGGTGATACTTACAACTCGTTAGATGTTGAAAAAACTCTAGAAGATTTGACGATTGAAGTTTCCAAGGCTGGTTACGCTTTTGCGCAGGTTCGCCCACGTGGTGATCGAGATTACGATGCGAAAACAGTTTCTGTGACCTACTATATTGAAGAGGGCCCACGTGTATACGTGGAGCGCATCAATATACGCGGTAATGACCGTACACGTGAATATGTTATTCGCCGTGAATTCGATATTGCCGAGGGTGACGCTTATAGCCGGGTGTTGCTGGATAAAGCAGAGCGCCGCTTGCGTAATACACGTTACTTCAAGAACGTGCGGATTACGCGCCAACAAGGCAGCGCTCCAGACCGTGTTATTTTGAATGTTGATGTTGAAGAACAGCCAACTGGTGAGATTTCATTCGGTGTTGGTTATTCAACTTCGGACGGTGTCATTGGTGATTTGTCAATTACCGAGAAAAACTTCCTAGGTCGCGGTCAGTTTGTTCGCGCGGCTGTTGGTGGTGGTACCGAGAACCAGAAGTACGAATTCAAGTTTGTTGAACCATTCTTTATGGGACGGCGTATCTCTGCTGGTTTTGATGTTTATAGACGTGACTATAAACAATCCAGTAACCGCTCTTATGCGGAAACTTCGACTGGTGGCGGCGTGAACTTCGGTTTGCCTCTTCGCGAAGATGAGCTTGTGTTGAACTTGAATTACAAGCTTTATCAACGTGATCTAACGCGTAGTAATGTCGGTGATCCGACGCCTGAAAACTGTAAAAAGGCAGGTGTTTCGTTCGCTGTTTGTGACTCGCTCGGTAAATACCTGACATCTTCTGTTGGCTTCTCACTGGTGTATAATACACTTGATAATATGATGAGCCCGCATGAAGGCGTTTTTGCCAAGTACAGCCAAGATTTTGCTGGTGTCGGTGGCGATTCTCAATTCACACGTAGTGAGGTTCAGGCGAACGTTTATCGTGAATTGGTTCCTGCCTGGGGTCTGGTTGGATTTACGAAAGTGACCGGTGGCGCGATCAACTCGTGGAACAACCGTTTGCGCGTCTCGGATCAGTTCCAAGGCAGTAGTGATCGCATTCGCGGTTTTGCAACAAATGGTTATGGGCCACGTGATGCGAATGGCGATGCAATTGGCGGGCAATACTATGTGGCTGGTACTGTCGAGGGTAACTTCCCATTCCCTGTTTTCCCAGAGGAGCTTGGTCTTTCTGGTGCAGTGTTTGCGGACGCTGGCTCTCTTTGGGGAGTTGATGGTGAATTGTCGGATGTTATCAAACAAAATGGCAGCTCTGTTAATTCCGAGAAATTTGATTTGAGAGCCTCTGTGGGTGTCGGGGTTCTGTGGCAATCACCATTCGGGCCACTTCGTGCTGACTTCGCTTGGCCAGTGGTCAAGAATGATGCCGATAAAACTCAGGTGTTTAAGCTGAGTGGTGGTACGCGCTTCTAGTCTTAACTATTTCGATGTATATTCGGCCGCCGATTCCCTCGGCGGCCGTTTTTGTTTAAGGAAGACCATGACTGATCCCAAGTTTTTCGCTGATCCCCAGCCTACGAAGCTCGTCGAAATTGCTCAATGGGCGGGTGTTCAAATAGATCGTGATGATGAACAGATTGTTATTACCGGTGTTGCTCCCCTTGATGAGGGGGGGACAGGTATGCTCACTTTCATTGAAAATCCCAAGTATGTTGATCAGCTAAAAAACTTGAATGCTGCTGCCTGTCTCGTGCCGCCGAAATATGCAGAGAGAATTCCTGAAGGTGTTGTCGCGCTGGTTGTTAAAGAGCCTTATAAGGCTTTGGCCGCTGTTTTGGCGAAACTTTACCCGGATGCAATGCAACCTCTTGCTGTTACTGACGAAAAGTCGATTAGCCCCCGTGCAGTCGTTAGCGAGAGTGCGTTGATTGAAGCGGATGTGGTTATTGAAGCCGGTGCTGTCATTGGTGCAAATGCGCAAATTGGACGGGGCTGTCATATTGGACCTAATGCGGTGATTGGTGCTCATGTAAGCATTGGTCGCTCTTGTCATATTGGGGCGAACGTGACGCTTCAACATACTCTTGTTGGCGATCGCTGTATTATTCATCCTGGTGTTTGTATTGGGCAGGATGGGTTTGGCTTTGCTATGGGTCCTGGTGGCCACCAAAAAGTGCCACAATTGGGGCGCGTCATTATTCAAGATTTGGTTGAAATTGGTGCAAATACGACAATTGACCGCGGTGCTAACAGAGATACTGTGATTGGCGAAGGCACTAAAATCGATAACCAAGTTCAAGTGGGGCATAATGTGGAGATTGGTCGCCACTGTGTGATTGTTTCACAAGTGGGGATATCTGGCAGCTCCAAGCTTGAGGACTATGTTGCTATAGGTGGCCAAAGCGGTGTTGGCGGACATGTGAAAATTGGAATGGGTGCGCAAATTGCTGCGGTGAGTACTGTCCATAGCGATTTAGCTGCGGGTGGACGCTACGGGGGCATGCCTGCAAAACCTGTTAAGTTATGGTTCCGTGAGTTGGCAGCCGTCAAACGCCTGGCAGAAAAAGGCATGAGAACGAAGTAAAAATCAGCTTGGCCCTTGAGAATTGTCAATGAGATGCTAAAAGCTGACCCAACTAACTACTCTTTATAGACTGAGGCTTAATGATGAGCGAGACAGAAACAAAAACACTTGAAACCGCAGACATTATGCGTGTTATGGAGCTGCTTCCGCATCGCTACCCATTTTTGATGATTGACCGTATCATCGAAATGGATGGGGATAATTCCGGTATTGGTATCAAGAATGTCACCATTAATGAACCGCAGTTTCAGGGGCATTTCCCAGTGCAACCTGTTATGCCTGGCGTGCTACTCGTTGAGGCCATGGCGCAAACAGCTGGTGCACTTTGTGTTCATTCACGCGAACAAGATGAAAACCCTGCATTGGTTTACTTTATGACTATTGATAGTTGTAAATTCCGTAAGCCGGTAGTGCCTGGGGACCAAGTTCATTTCCATGTAAAAAAAGTTAAGAAGCGCGCTAGCATTTGGAAATTTGAAGGTACAGCGATGGTCGATGGTCAAAAAGTTGCCGAGGCCGTATTCAGCGCAATGCTTGTAGATAATTGAGGTGAATATGCCGCAAATTCATCCCACCGCAATCATTGAAGAGGGTGCTGTTCTTGGTGATAACGTCAAGATTGGCCCCTATTGTATGGTGGGGGGGAAAGTTACACTCGCAGAAGGCGTTGAATTAACATCACATGTTGTTGTTACCGGACGCACAAGCATCGGTTCTGGTAGTGTTGTATACCCGTTTGCCAGCCTTGGACACCGACCGCAGGACCTGAAGTATGCGGGCGAGGATACAGTGCTGGAAATCGGCTGTAATAACCAGATCAGAGAGCATGTAACTATGTCACCCGGGACTGCGCATGGGGGGGGCATCACCAAGGTGGGTGATAATTGCCTGTTTATGGCTAGTACACATGTGGGGCATGATTGCCAAGTTGGTGACTACGTTATTATGGCGAATAACGCTGTATTGGCGGGCCATGTCTATGTTGAAGACTATGCTATTTTTGGTGGTTTATCAGCGGTTAAGCAGTGGTGCCGCATTGGAACGCATTCGATAATTGGTGGTTTGACCGGTGTTGAATTCGATGTGATTCCTTATGGTTCTGTTTTGGGTTCGCGGGCGCGACTGGGTGGGTTGAATCTCATCGGGCTTAAGCGGCGTAACTTTTCACGTGAGGAAATCCATGCCCTGCGCGGCGCGTATAAGGCTATTTTCAATAGTGAGAATGGCACTATGCGGGACCGCGCTGCGGCTGCGCAGGTGCAGTATGCCGAATTCGAAGGCGTTCAGACCATGACTACATTCATTCTTGGTGCCGACGGCCGCAAGTTCTGTGCGCCGCGCAAGCATCAGGATGATTGATGAATGTTATGTAAAGACAACAGCTTAGGCGCTTTAGCGGTTATTGCTGGCGGAGGGCAAGTCCCTGCGCAAGTGGTTGCGGCTGCTCAGCGACAAGGCCGTGAGGTTGTGGTTATTGCGATACAAGGGGAGGCAGATGCCTCCCTTTTGCCGTTTGAGCCGGTTGTACTTGGCTGGGGGCAGGTTGGCAAAATGTTTAACCTGCTGAAAAAACGGCAGGTGAAGCAAGTGGTTTTAATTGGCTCAGTCTCGAAACGTCCTGATTTTACTCAGGTATTAGGGGACCTTGGGACTGTGCGACGCTTGCCACGCATTTTATCAGCACTTATTGGGGGGGATGATAGCCTACTGGTTAAAGTAATGGCTATTTTCGAACACGAGGGTTTTCAAGTGGTTGGCGCACATGAAATTGCTCCTGAATTGTTAATGTCTTCTGGTCTTTTGTGTGGCGAACAGCCTTCTGCGCAATGTTTTGAAGATTTGGCTTATGGTCGTCAAGTAATTGAAAAAATAAGCGAATCTGATATCGGTCAGGCGGTTGTGGTCCATAATGGGCGTTGTTTGGCTGTTGAGGCGGCCGAGGGGACCGATATGATGCTTGAGCGCTGTGCTATCTTACGTGAATGTGGGCGTGTGAAGGCCAAGGGTTCGGCGGGTATTTTGATCAAAGGCTTGAAAAAAGGCCAAGATTTACGTGCAGATTTACCAACCATTGGTACGCGCAGTATAGAGTTGGCGGCACGGGCGCAGTTAAAAGGCATTTATGTTGAGGCTGGTCAGGTTTTGCTTGCTGATAAAGAAGAGCTACTTTCAGTATGCAAAAAAGAAAATCTTTTCCTTTATGGTTATTAAGATTTTGTTTTTAAACGCTTATATATAGAAGGCGTTATGGATGGCACAAGAAACATCGTTACATATTTATGTGATTGTTGGCGAAGAATCTGGTGATCAGCTGGGTGCTGAGCTGGTTAAGGTTTTGCGCGAGCGCTTTGGAAGCGGGCTCAAACTGAGTGGTGTTGGTGGTGAAAGGCTGGCGGCACAGGGGGTTAATTCTCTGTTTCCTTTAGAGGATATTTCTGTCATGGGAATTTCCGCAGTTCTTGAACGCCTACCACTTATTATTAAGCGTGTTTACCAAACCGTTGATGATGTTGAGAAAAAGCAGCCTGACGCACTGGTGATCATCGATAGTCCCGATTTCACTCTAAATGTAGCTAAAAGAGTACGAAAAAGGTGCGAACACCTACCCATAATCGACTATGTTTCGCCCTCCGTGTGGGCATGGCGGCCAGGGCGGGCGAAGAAGATGGCAGCTTTTGTGGATCAGCTGTTAGCTTTGCTGCCATTCGAGCCCGAAGCACACCGGCGGCTCGGCGGGCCGAAAACAGATTATGTCGGGCACCCACTGATTGAGCGGCTGGATGTGCTACGACCGCAAAATGGTGAGCGGGCCGCACTGGGAGCAGGGCAAGACACACTGCTTGTACTGCCTGGAAGTCGTGGCAGTGAAGTCAAAAGATTGATGGCGCCATTTGGTGAAACCGTTCGCCTTGTTAAAGAAAAACGGCCAGATTTAAATATTCAGCTGGTTGGAGTGCCGCATCAGTTGGAGCGGATTAAGGGCGAGATGGCAAAATGGGCGGAGCCTGTTGAAATCGTCTCGTCTATTGATGAAAAATTTACATCATTTAGGCGGGCGCATGTGGCTTTGGCTGCCAGTGGAACCGTGTCTTTGGAGCTGGCGATTGCTGGTGTTCCTATGGTTGTGGCCTACAAGCTTGATTGGTTCTTCCGGCGTTTGAAGCAACTGAACCGTTTCATTAAGCTTGCGCAGGTGGATTCAATTGTCTTGCCCAACATTATTTTGAAGCGAAATGTCATCCCTGAATTTATCGAGGAGGAGGCTGATCCCCACCTCATGGCGAACAATATCCTACGCTTGCTTGAAGGGGGGGATGAACGTTTGCAGCAAGTGCAAGCCTTTGCGCAATTGGATGAAGTTATGCAGCTGCCTGAAGGCGAAAGCCAGGCGGGAAAAGCTGCTGATTTAATTATAGAAACGATCAATCGCGTTCGTTAGTTTTGCCGATTTTGAGCGTATTTCTTTTTGAATTACAATTGATCTACCGGGGTTTGGCTGGAGAGAGGAGATCTCTTCACCTTTAGGTGTAACTCTTTTAGCCTATGGTCTATAATTATGAGGAAGGGCCTAGAGTTCTCTTGGGGCTGCGTGCCTTTTGCTATGTAATAGGGCAGTTTGCAATTTCATTGAAGCACGCAAACTGCTTTAGCCTTTTATATTGACGCGTATTCTTACGCGAAAACCGGTAGGCACTTATCGGGAATACGCCCTAGCTAATCAATCTTAGTATTTATTCGTTACAGATTTAATGAAAATTTCCCCTAATGTGCTTTTAAAATTGAATGTTTTAGTATCGATAATTCGTTCCAATTCTATGAAATTGATTTTTGTTTTACTTGTCGTTTTTGATGGTAAGCTTGCAGAAAGCTAACTGGTATCTAATGATTTGCTATAGGTGTTTAACCTTGTATTGCAAATGCTGTAGCTTTTGTGTGAAACAGGCATTGATTTTGGGTTGAGGTATTAATTTTATCAACTCAGGATTTATAAGGGTAAAAATCTGCTGCCTTTAGTGGCGCAAAGTGTTGAGGCTTTACGATGAGTGGCGTGTTTTTAAAAGACTCTGTTTTACAGGCTATGCGGTCCGTTGACAGTTCTGCTGTGCGCAGCAAAAATGCCCCGAATGAAGACATCGCACAGTTTCAAGGTGCGGATGAAGAGCGGCAACGGGTTAGTAAGACCAAGAAAAATAGTGGTATTGAAAGCTCGCAAACGCTTGTTGAGGTGGACGCGAAGCTGACGAACTCAGCTGAGGCCGCGCAGCGCTCTATCATTGCGCTTGATAATGTTACCATGCATATGCGCGAGTTACGAAGTGCACTTTTGAGCACAAGAAATAAAAATGTTGCAACTGGTCATGTGCAAGAACGTATTCGCAGCTTGCAAGGGATGATGCAGCAAGAGGTGGATACATCGGGTCATGCGTATGCACATGAGCATGGTCAGCATTTTGTTGATATGAGCCAATACCTTGATAAAGTCGATAGCCTTATCAAGCGTTTGGATGATGATGATGATCGCGGTGACAGTATCCGGCTTGGCAAGCTGGGTTTGGTTGCCATTGATATGAAGCGTTCGAGCCTGTTTGGAATTGAAGGCTCGGGTGAGGGTATTTTAAACGCTCCCTTTATGGTGCAACTGGATGAAAGCGGCGCGGTTGGCCGGCACTCCACGACCATATTACATTTTGATCTGACCAACTATCAAGGCTCCAGTAGCTTTGAGCGGGTGGTCGGGCAGTTTGTTAAAGTTAGTGAAGAGAAGCTTGATGCGCTATCGCATGCTAAGTCTGACTTTTTGTCAGCGCGAGAAGAGGCTCTCAACCAGCGCGAAACCATATATGAAACCTCAATGATTGCGGCACTGGTGAACCAGCGTAATCCCGAGTTGTATGGGCAAGTGCAAGTTGATTTGGAATTTGATGATGCGCTGTTTTTAAGTAACCGTGTGATAACCGAACTGGAAACGAATACTAGTAAATATGAATAGATCAACAATTCTAATCTATTCGCATAGATGAATTGGCTTGCTCGAATGTATTGCTTTTATGTCTGGTACCATATGCTATATAAATAAATGGTTATTAGCTCTGGTAGCAGTTGTGTTATTTATTGGTTGAGCGTTTGTTTTGTGGGGCAGTATTATGGGTGCGAGCGTATTTTCCGGCGATTTGTCTTTGGTGCAATCCAATTTAAGAACGGTTCTGCAGAACTATAGAAGGATTGAGCGCTCTAATCTAGAGATTTTGAGAAACTCACCTAATGATAGCTATACCATGTGGATTGGCGGGGACCCGCATTCTTTTACCCGCCGTTCATTGGTGGATTCGCAATCGCGGCATTCGCTAACGGCGGTTATTGCCAAGCAGACCGGCGATAACCTACGCTTGGCGGGTGGTAAAATACGCGTGTTACGCGAAACCTTGCAAGAAGCGCTCAAGGCGACCAGTGCAGAAGATAAGCTTGCACTGCAAAAGCGTATCGATAAGCTGCAAATAGAAACCCAGGTACTGGTGGGCGACACGGGCCAGGTTTACGAGGCCGGTTATAAGCAACAGCAAGTGGAAGCAAGTGCGGCGATAGATAAAATCGATGCAATTCTTCGCGGCGATGAGAGCAGCGAGCGGCTGGAGCTGATGCATGTTGATATTACCAAGCTTGATGCCAAGGATTATGAAAGCGCACTTAAACGTTTGATTGATCATGCCCAGTCGATGGAGCAGTCAATCATTGGTGGCCAGAAAGAGCTGGTTGGCAAAGTTGAAAGCGTACGAGACGCGCAAGCGAAGTCTTTTGAAACCGGCTTTATGGATACTTTGGAAAAGCTGGATTATCTGGGGTTGAATGAGGCCAAATTCCAGCAAATCGCCGAGGCGGATGCCGCCTACGAGGATATTGTTGCAGCTAGCAAAAGCATGATGGCTGATGTACAGCAGAAGCTTTCCGAAGCTGTTTAGCTTTTTTGTTCGCTCGGGTAGATGCTCGCAAGGTCAATGGTTTGCCACTGACCTTCGGCTAAGTTTTCAAGTGTGAGAGCGCCTATTTGAGTGCGGTGAAGCTGGCTGACGTGATTGCCCGTGGCGGCGAACATGCGGCGCACCTGATGGTAACGGCCCTCGGTAATGGTAAGGTGGGCCATGGTTTCACTATCAATGCTCAGCTTTGCGGGTTTGAGCGGTGTTGTTTCGCCGCGCAACATAAGGGTGCCACTGGCGAAAATATCAATCTCATTGCCGCTCAACGGTCTTTCCAGCGTGACACGATAGGTTTTGGCAAGCTCGGATTTGGGCGATATCAAGCGATGCAGCAGCTTGCCGTCATCGGTAAACAGCAGTAGGCCCGAGGTGTCTTTATCCAGACGGCCAACGCTGGACATGGGCGGCTTACGGCGCAAGAAGCGGTCGGGCAACAGCTGGTAGACCAATGCGCCTTGGTCCTTGGTGGAGCAGGTATAGCCTACCGGCTTATTGAGCATGATAAGGCTACCTTGCGGTGGATCAAGCGGTGCACCATCAAAACGCAACTCTTCAAAGGGGCAGGGGGGGACTTGTTTGCCATCCTTAAGAATGGTGCCCGCGGCATCGGTGAGCCAGCCATTTTTAATGGTGATTGCCATTTCCTTGCGGCTGCCATAGCCAAGATTTGCCAGTAATTTATCTAGCTTCATGGTTGCCTCGGGAATTGTGACTTTCTGCTCCGATCTGTGCCCTTATAAGAGAGCTCAGATCCATTTACTGTTTTGTGTTAAAGCTGTTTGCTATTTTATTGAAGCACTCAAACAGCTTTAACCTATTTATTTGACGCGTATTTTTACCCGAATGCCGCTAGGCACTTTTCGGGAATACGCTTTAGCGCCCTGCCTTGATGGCATGGATGATTTTATAGCCGCCTTCATCGCGTTCGATTTTATAGGAACCGAAGGTTTTGTTCAGCGTATCTTCGTAGGGCAGGTGGCGGTTGGCTACCAGCCACAAATGACCGCCAACGCGCAAGGAACGGGCGGCAGAGCGTATGAAGTTCTGGCCCAAGTCTGGCTGGTCGGCCTTACTGGTATGGAATGGCGGGTTCATGACAATAAAGTCATAGGTTTTGCGTAGCATTTTAGTAGCGTCCTGCCAGTAAAAGCCGGTGAGGACATCGCTTTGCTGTTTTTCGATATTCAGCTGGGCCAAGTCGAGGGCGCGTTTTTCAGCTTCATAAAGATCAAGCGCTTTCACCTTGGGACAGCGGGCGAGAACCTCGGCCGAAAGATAGCCAAAGCCAGCGCCAAGATCGGCACCCACACCGCCCAAATGGGTGGGCAGGGTTTCGGCGAGCATTTTCGAGGCGGGGTCGATGTGATCCCATGCGAAAATGCCGGGACGCGAAGTGAAGCGGCCCTCTAGAATTTCGCGGGGGGCGTCGAGCGGGAGCCACTCATCCACCAGCTGCTGGTTGATATTTTCCGCTGTGCCCCAAAAGACGCGGCATTTGTTTTTGGAGAGCTTGCCATCTAGCGGCAGGAGCTTTGCCAGATCGGCCTCGGTGGTTTTCGCGCCTTCCGTATTGGGGGCGGCAACCAGTACGGTGCCTTTGTGCGCGGCGGCCATGATCACAGCGCGGGCCATAAGGGCGCGGGCTTCATCACGCTGGCGCGGCGGGAGCACCAGTACCAGCTCGGCGGATTGGGGTGCGTCTGGCGTGGTGGTAAAACCTGCGGCCTCTAAAGCGTCGTTATAGGGTGCAAAAGTTTGCACGCAGGTGAGGTTGGTTGCCCCCAGCTGGCGCAGCGATGCCCCCATGCGGGCGCGTAGAAACACCGCATTTTGCGCGGGCAGTTCAAGGCTGCCATTTTCCAATGGCAGTAGCAGGGTGTCTAAGACGGGGTCTTTCATAGCTTAGCCTTTATGCGTCGCGCTTGATTACGAAGTGTGGACGATTTCGCGGGTTTCGCGGAAGCGGATATCGGGGTTCTTCTCACCCACATAACTGACTTCCCATGCGTTTTTAAAGAGGTAAACCGGGCGGTCGTCACGGTCCATGGCCACGTGGGCGCGGTTGGCTTCCAAAAACTTGTCGAGCTTTTGCCGATCATCGCACTCGATCCAGCGGGCGGTGTTGTACATGGCGGCTTCAAAGCTGATTTCGGTTTGATACTCGGCCTTCAGGCGGTCCATAACCACATCGAGCTGGAGTACACCAACCACACCGACAATCCAGTTGGTGCCAATGGCGGGTTTGAAGATTTGCACCAAGCCTTCTTCGGCCAAGTCTTCCAGACCGCGGCGCATTTGCTTGACGCGCATGGTGTCGGTCAGGCGGACGCGGCGCAGGATTTCCGGTGCGAAGGCCGGTAGGCCGGTGACGTGGATTTCTTCGCCCTCGGAAAGGGTATCACCCACACGCAGCTGGCCATGGTTGGGCACGCCGATCACATCGCCCGGATAGGCTTTTTCGGCAAGTTCACGCTCTTCGGCAAAGAAGAAGATCGGGGCGGAAACAGTGATCGGCTTGCCCGCGCGTACGTGCTTGAGCTTCATACCGCGCTTAAAGGTGCCCGAACACAGGCGCACAAAGGCGATGCGGTCGCGGTGTTTGGGGTCCATGTTGGCTTGTACTTTAAAGACAAAACCGGTGACCTTGTTCTCGGAAGGCAAGATAGTGCGGCCGCCGGTGGCCGGCTGGGAATGCGGCGCTGGTGCGTGGGCGGCGATAAAGTCGAGTACCTGATCGATGCCGTAGTCTTTAAGGGCAGAGCCGAAGAAGACTGGGGTCAGGTGACCTTCGAGGAACGATTCACGGTCGAATTCAGGGTAGACCTCAAGACCCAGCTCGACATTTTCTTGCAGCTCGGTAAGAACGTTTTCAAAAACGGTGCTGGTGAGGGCCTCATCCTCCGGACCGGAGAGGTCTTTGAGTTCATCAAACGCGCCGCCGCGTCCCTCGTTGGACGTATAGTACTGCTTGTTGAGGGGATCATAAACGCCGAAGAAGTCGGAACCCATGCCCACGGGCCAAGCCATAGGGGTAACGTCAAGGGCGAGGGCCTCTTGAATTTCGTCCAGCACTTCCAGCGTATTGCGGCCTTCACGGTCGATTTTGTTGATGAAGGTGATAATTGGAATGTCACGCAGGCGGCAGACTTCGAACAGTTTGCGGGTTTGGGTTTCGATACCCTTGGCGGCATCAATCACCATGATGGCCGCATCCACGGCTGTGAGGGTGCGGTAGGTATCTTCGGAGAAGTCTTCGTGGCCCGGTGTATCCAAGAGGTTAAAGAGGATACCGCCGCGCTCAAAGGTCATGACCGAGGAGCTGACCGAGATGCCGCGTTCTTGTTCGATTTTCATCCAGTCAGAACGGGCGCGGCGGCGCTCGCCACGGGCGCGAACCTGACCTGCGGCGCGGATCGCCCCACCGCCTAATAGCAGCTTTTCGGTAAGGGTGGTTTTACCGGCATCCGGGTGAGAAATAATAGCGAAGGTACGGCGGGTTTCATGGGGTTGTTGCACACCAGTTGCTGCACTCATCTTGTCTCCTTGGGCCGCGCTTGCGGCCAACTGCACAACGCAGGTACACACAGCACCTTTCATTGCAAAGGCAAAGGATGAAAGCCGGTTGTGCTCACTTACGTATTAAAAAAATGTTGTCTTGCTCTTAGTGAAAAAAGGCCGAAAATGCCAGTGGGTAGCTTAGATTTTGCAAGGAGAAAGTGAACACAGGAGGGTATTTCATCGGCTTTGTATTCGTGGTGATGAGGGGAGTTATTGGTATGTCAGGTTGTTACTTAGCGGTAATAAGTGATTCGATTGTTGATATTTCAGAGTGACTTAAAGTGAGAAAAAGTAGGGGTAGTGTAAATAAAATGTAATATTGTTGAAATTCATAAAGCAAATACAGCTAATTTTAGAATTATAATTAAAATCTATTTGAATGTCCGTTGCAACTGTGATTATTGACATTAAAAGTTTTCATTATCAGGTGTAGAATGACAATAGCTAAAAAAATACATGTAACTTTTCTATTGGGCTGTGCAATTGCTCTACCCATGATTGTTGTGGGGTTGTTTTCTTGGCAGATTTTCAATGAGAAATTTGAAGCTATGGAAAGCGCTGAGCAGCAACTTGAAATGACAAGGATTGCTGTTGCGTTGAGTGCAGCTATTCATGAGCAGCAAAAAGAACGCGGTGCATCATCTGGTTTTATTGCCAGTGACGGCAAGCAATTTGCAGATGTGCTTCCTAAGCAAAGACGTTTAACCGACCAGAAACAAAAAGCATTACAAGAGCTGCTATCATCTTTTGATCTAAATATATTAGGTGATGAATTTACCCAGCAGTTACAGACCGTTAACGCTGAGCTAAGAAAGCTGAGCGAGCAACGCGAGCTGGTGGATGGATTGCAACTCAGTACAAAGCAGACAGTGAGCTTTTATAATCAGTTGAATGAAAACATGATACAACTGATTGATATCGGGAGCAGGTTAAGCCAAACAGCCCACGTATCGCGCATGTTTACCGCCTATAGTGCATTTTTAGAGGGTAAAGAGCGTGCCGGCCGCGAGCGGGCGATAGGGGCGGCTGCCTATGCCAAGCAGGGGCGTGATAAAGCTCTCTTATTAAGCTTTAACCAATTGGTTAGCGAAGCGAATACCTATTTTTCTGTTTTCGAAAGCCTTGCTCACAAAGATAAGGCAAATGCACTTGAGGAGCTTTTAAACTCATCAACTAGCTTACAAGTTGATGAACTACGCAATTTATTAAACACTCCGGTTGAAGAGTGGGGCCGTGATGATGTTACGGCCGAGGTGTGGTTTGAAGCAATAACAAAGAAAATTAATTTATTGAAAGGGTTTGAAGACACTCTCAATGCGGAATTGCAGGAGACAATTACCAATCTTAGAGATGAAGCCAGTACCACTTTGAAATGGACCGCTATCGAAATTGGAATTGCAATTATTTCTGCGCTTTTACTTTGCGTTTTCATTGTGGTGAATGCATCTAAATCTCTTAAAGGTTTGACTGAGAGTATGACAGCGATTGCTGGCGGGGATTTAGAGCATGAGATTGCGGATGTCAGTTTTGTTGAAATTGTACAGATGGCGGACAATCTTGCAGTCTTCAAAGATAATGCGCTTGAGAACAAGCGACTTCAGGATGATCAGGAAAAAGCGAAACAGGAAGCTGAAGCTGAAAAACGCGATATGTTGCACCGCTTAGCTGGTGAGTTTGAGCAGCAGGTTGGTAAAGTTGTGCTTGGGGTCTCGACCGCGGCTCAGCAAATGGAAGGCGGTGCGAAAACACTTGCAGCGATTGCACAAGAAACCAGTGCGCAAACCGTTGCAGCTGCCGGCGCGGCTGAGGAGGCATCAACATCTGTAAATACCGTTGCCGGGGCCTCGGAAGAGCTTTCTGCGACTATTCAAGAGGTAAGCGAGCAAATTCAAACCTCGACAGACCTCAGCCAAGCAGCGGCTGATGAAGCACATAAAACCAATGCGCAAGTGCAGGAACTGCGTGAAGCGACAGCAAAAATAGATGAGGTTGTGCAGCTTATTAATGATATTGCCGAGCAAACCAACCTACTTGCGCTTAATGCAACGATTGAAGCGGCACGAGCTGGAGAGGCAGGGCGCGGCTTTGCCGTTGTTGCCAGTGAGGTGAAAGGGCTTGCCGGACAAACAAGTAAGGCAACGCAGGAGATTGCCGAGCAAATTGGTAATATGAGAAATGCTTCAGAGGCGACAGTACAGGCGGTTGTTGGTATTTCTGAGCGTATTGTGAGCATTAGCGAGCATATGACTGCGATTTCGGCTGCTGCCGAACAGCAAGGGGTGGCTACCCAGGAAATTTCTATGAATGCGCAGCAAGCAGCGCTTGGTACGCAAGAAGTTTCTGGCTCTATCACTGGTGTTGAGCAGGCAGCTGGTGAAACCGGTAGTGCTGCTGAACAGACACTAAAGGCAGCGGGGGCGCTTTCGCAGCAATCTGCGCATCTGCAACAGGCGGTGACAGCGTTTTTAGATCAAGTGCGTAAGTAAGATAGCTTTGAGTCGCGAGGCAATTATGTGTCGCGGCTCAAATAAACTAGATGATTAATATTGTAGTTTTATTATAATAAATATATAAACTACTTTCTTTTTATAGTTGTGTTTGCCTTTTAATATGAAATCTATAGGATTACGTTGAGTTGATTCATGTTTGAGTGAGAGCATATTGAAATGAGACTTTCGGCACCTTCGTTTTTGGCATTCTTTATATCGTTTGTTTTGGCTGGCTTGGCCTTTTGTTCGTTTTACCTAAAAATGCCGCTTCCTGTCGTTAAGGGGAATGAGTTTTGGTGTTTGACCGGGGCTTGGGTGCTGATTAACCTAAGCGTATTGAAGAAGGGGTTATAAGCGTATCTCTTAACTAATATGAATTCGAATAGTTTTTCTGAGTATATTTGTTTTCGTAGGTGTCGGTTTTTTGATAAGTTGGAATTTATTAGTTTAAGAGATTTTGAATGGGCTACCGTGGTGATTATTTATTAATTAAGCAAAGTCCTGAGCGTATTGCTTCAGCGCTTGATTTAACCGTTTTGAATAAAGCTGAAAGTGTCCCGCATTCGGGCGCATGGATTGGCCGTCTTAAAAATGGCTGGACAGTTTTTGTTGTAGATCATGCGGTCACTTGTGATTTGCAGGAAAACGCGATTAGAGCGCTTTCCAAAGGTACTTGTGCAATAACGTGTTCGGTTAATGAAACAGTAATGAGTTCGCAAGCATCCGGTTATGTTGATGGTTTAACAAAATGGCAAATTACGAACACTTTAGATGCCGCTTGCGGAGAAGAGGCGCTTGAGGAGCAGGGCTAACTACCCAAAACTGCTGAGCAGGTTAAGAGAGAAATTTTGAAGGGTCGCCAAGAGGGAAATCTTGCGCTCGACCTCTTTGAATATCCAATTCGGGTAGTGGAGGCTGAAACCGGTTATTGTTATGATGGTCTTTATACAAATGCAGATTTTGATGAATTGATAGCTTTTCAAATAAATCACCTCTCTAGGGCTAAGTGGGTCTTACTATTAGGGTTTATTGTTGATCATCCTTTCATGTCGTTATTGGCTGGGCTTCTCGTTCTTGTACTTGGTGGTGTTTTGCTGGGAATTTTCATAGAGGCTGTGCTTGTGCCTGTTATTGATTATTTACTTGGTGATTGGGGCGATGTTTGCATTTCAAATTGTCAGGAAAATGCTGATAGTTGAGCGCTATTTAAAAGCAAAGACAATCGTACCTATAGATGACATAGTAATGGTTTTTTCATTTTTCTAATTATTCAAATATAGTAAGTTGCATATATGTATTATAATTATTTATATAAACCTTATGATTTTATTCTTTTTGCCATTTAATAATGCGAGTTTATGTTAAGTTGTTCTTGAAAATTACATTAAGAATTATATAAATACTAAAATTGTATTTAATGTTTATATGGGAAGAGTTAGTGGAGATTTTGATTATGACCAAGGAATTTGAATTCGCATCTAGTCCAGTTTTTATGGAAAAATTAAGTATTGAGCAGATGGGTAAAATATTGGAATCTGTACGCAGAAAGAGGTTTCTTGCCGGCTTAATAGATGAAGTGATTATTTTAACTATAAGTATACTTATAGGTTTTTTGAGCTTGGGAATAGGCCTGTTATTGTTTTTTCTTTTATATCCCGTCGTTGGGTTAATTTATTATGCCTTTACCTTAGGCGGGGATGCTTCGGCCACAGTCGGTATGCGGATTTTTAATATCAAATTAATACGCGTAGATGGGCGTGCAATGGATCCAGGATATGGAGCGGCATTTGCTGTTCTTTACTATCTTAGTATTAGTTTTTTAACGCCCTTCGTGCTCGTTGTTGGTCTGATTAGCAAATACAAGCGTTTTCTACATGATATTGTTTTAGGTACTATAGTAATCAATGCATCGTCTTACTCACTATTGAGAAAAAGCGATTTTCCTAGTGAGGGTATTAAAGAAGGGGCTTAGGTCTTTTATACTCTATTGATTAGGGCAATTTCATAATAAAAGGGCGGCTTATAGGCCGCCCTTGGTGTTTTGATCGTATCCAATAAAATAGAGAGTGGTTTAGCTGCGCTGGTCGATCGGAGTGTAATCGCGCTGTGCAGCACCGGTGTAGAGCTGACGTGGGCGACCGATACGCTGGGATGGATCTTCGATCATCTCTTTCCACTGGGCAATCCAACCTACTGTACGGGCCAGTGCGAACAGCACGGTGAACATGGTTGTCGGGAAGCCGAGGGCGCGCAGGGTAATACCGGAATAGAAATCGATATTCGGGTAGAGGCGCTTTTCGACGAAGTATTCGTCGGAAAGAGCGATACGCTCCAGTTCCATAGCCACGTCGAGCAGTGGGTCGTCTTTAATGCCCAGCTCGGCCAGCACTTCGTGCGTGGTTTTTTGCATGATGCGGGCGCGTGGATCGTAGTTTTTGTAGACGCGGTGACCAAAGCCCATGAGACGGAACGGGTCGTTCTTATCTTTTGCTTTGGCGATGTATTCGGGAATACGGTCTACAGAGCCGATCTCGGTGAGCATGTTCAGTGCAGCCTCGTTGGCACCGCCGTGGGCCGGGCCCCAAAGGCAGGCAATACCGGCAGCGATACAGGCAAACGGGTTGGCACCTGAAGAGCCTGCCAGACGCACTGTGGAAGTGGAGGCGTTTTGCTCGTGGTCGGCATGCAATGTGAAGATGCGGTCCATAGCGCGGGAGAGAACAGGATTTACCTTGTACTCGTCGCATGGCACAGCAAAGCACATGTGCAGGAAGTTGGAGGCGTAATCGAGATCGTTACGCGGATACACAAATGGCTGGCCCACATGGTATTTGTAGGTCATGGCTGCGATGGTTGGCAGCTTGGCGATCATGCGCAGTGATGCCACCATACGCTGATGCGGGTCGGTGATGTCGGTGCTATCGTGATAGAAAGCGGACATGGCACCTACAGTACCGGTCATGACAGCCATCGGGTGAGCGTCACGGCGGAAACCAGAGAAGAAACGGGTCATTTGCTCGTGCACCATGGTGTGGTGCGACACGCGGAAGTCAAAGTCTTCCTTTTGTGCGCGGGTTGGCAATTCGCCGTAGAGAAGTAGGTAACAAGTTTCTAAAAAGTCGCCGTGGTCGGCAAGTTGTTCAATTGGATAACCGCGATAGAGCAAAGTGCCCTCGTCGCCATCAATGTAGGTAATTTTAGATTCACATGATGCGGTGGAGGTGAAGCCGGGATCGTAGGTGAACATTCCCGTATCACGGTAGAGTGACCCGATGTCGATGACTTCTGGCCCAACTGACCCTTGACGTACGTTAAGGTCCCAGGTTTCATTCCCTAGTGTCAGTCTTGCTGATTTGTCGCTCATAAAGGCAACCCCCTCGTTTTAATTGTCCCCCCACACTTACCTGGCCTCAATTGTGTACCAATGAATACACCTTAAAATGAGACGGCTTCGCCCGGAGGAAGTGTTGTGACGCTTTGCTACATGATTTGACGAAATGTCGCAAGAGAAAGGGTTAACACAAGTTTGCGACAAGGGGACTTAACGCACGAAATCCGAGGGATTCCGTGCGTTAAGTTACATAGCATAAGTGGTGTTACGCACAAGCTTCTTTCAGGCGGGCAAGTGATTCGTCGCGCCCAAGGCCGATGAGAACATCATAAATACCCGGTGAGGTTGTTTTGCCTGTAAGGGCAGCGCGTAAGGGCTGCGCCACTTTGCCAAGCTTCAACTCCTGCTCATTTGCAAAAGTTTTGACAGTTGTTTCAGTGGCTTCCATTGTCCAGTCGTTGAGTGCTTCCAGCTTGGTTGTGAGGTTTGCCAAAATGGCCTTGGCTTCATCACTGAGCAGTTTTTCTGCCTTTGGCTCGAATGAAAGCGGGCGGGTGGCCCAAAGATAGGACGCGCCGTCTTTCAACTCGACCAGCGTTTTGGCGCGTTCTTTCAATGCTGCCATGGAATTGAGCAGCGTTGTTTCGTTTTCTGGTGTTGACAGCCATTGCAAAATAGGTGCGCCGTCTTCAATGGCGTTCAAGAAGACTTTGAAGTGCACGAGCAGTTCGGCATCATCGGTTGCACGCATATAGTGGCCGTTGGTGTTGGCCAGCTTTTGGAAGTCGAAGCGGGATGGGGATTTGCCACAGGCGTCAAAGTCGAACCATTCCAGCATTTGCTCGGTGGAGAAGATTTCATCGTCGCCGTGGCTCCAGCCCAAGCGTGCAAGGTAGTTGCGCATGGCGGCAGGCAGGTAGCCCATGGCACGGTAGGCTTCGGCACCGGTTGCGCCGTGGCGCTTGGAGAGCTTGGCACCATCCGGTCCGTGAATGAGCGGGATATGGGCCATTTGCGGTACATCCCAGCTCATGGCTTGATAAATCAACGCCTGACGGGCGGCATTGGTGAGGTGGTCATCACCGCGAATGATATGGGTGACGCCCATGTCGTGATCGTCTACCACCACGGCGAGCATATATGTCGGGGTGCCATCAGAGCGCAGCAGTACCAGATCGTCGAGATCTTTATTGGGGAACTTAATGGTGCCCTGAACCTGATCGTTGATGACTGTTTCGCCTTCTTGCGGTGCTTTTAAGCGCACGGCTGGGGAAACACCTTCAGGCGCTTCGGAGGCGTCGCGGTTGCGCCAACGGCCATCGTAGCGCGGCGGGCGGCCTTCGGCGCGGGCCAATTCGCGCATTTCGGTTAGCTCTTGCGGGGTGGCGTAGCAGTAATAGGCTTTGCCAGCGGCGACCAGCTGCTCTGCCACTTCCTTGTGACGATCTGCGCGGGCAAATTGGGAAATCGGTTCGCCTTCCCAGTCCAGTCCCATCCATGTGAGGCCATCAATCAGGGCATCTACCGCTTCCTGGGTAGAGCGGGCGCGGTCGGTGTCTTCAATACGCAGCAACATTTTGCCGCCGCGCCCTTTGGCATAAAGCCAGCTGTAAAGGGCTGTACGGGCACCGCCGATGTGCAGGTAACCGGTTGGGGAGGGCGCAAAGCGGGTAATGACTGTATCGCTCATGGCTTTTTGGCAATCTTTCTTATGGTGAACCTTGAAATACGGCGGAGGCCGTTTGTCTTGCTGGTGTGTAACATAGTGGCAGGCAAGCCCCAAGGGTTGTGAGCGTGGAGAGCAGAAATAAACCACATAAAGGCACAAAGAGCACTGAGAGCCAGAATGAATGGCTGCCAGATAATACAAATACGCCCATTGATGGACGCCCGGCACAGACTTTAAAAAATGAAAGCCCTCATCATCGTCCTGTTCCGCAATCTTTTGGGTACTCCTACGAGGAGCAAGGCTTAGGTGCACCTCTTCATGCGGGCCTTTTTCAAGCTCAACATTTTTCTGTTCGTCAAAAACTATTCGCTTTTTTTCAAAATGCCATTGCAGATTATTCGCAAAGCTTGCTGCGTGGTTTTGGTCCGGTTTACTTTGCCTGTGGCTTTGCTTTTGGCATTTGGGTTTATTTTTCGCTTGCTTTTGAGCCTGCGCATACTGTGTTGTGGCTGGTTTTGTTTGGCGCTCTTTGCGGTTTGTATCTGCTTTACACTGGCAAGTTTGGTCGGATTAATGCGGTGCTTTTCAGCCTGCTGGTTGCTATGGGCGGCGGGTTTGCGATTGCCGGTTTGCAGGTACATTTTGTGCAAAGTGATCGTCTTATTCGTATGCAATCGCTGCATATCGAGGCCGTTGTTGAAGCGGTGCGGGCCGGCTCTGGAGAACGCGTGCATTTAACGCTGTCAGCCCCCAAGAACATAGGAAGGGACAAGGGGTCTTGTGTTCAAGGTGGGCTTAAACAGGCAGAACCTAACGGGCATAGTAGGCGTTTAAGCGCTACGTGTTTGCAGAAAATCGAAGTTTCTTTAAGCGAAAAACTGCTTGCCAAAAGTGATTGGTTTGCGCGGCAAAAAAACGGGGTTACGCAGCTGTTGGGGCGAAAGCTGATTTTTCGCGTTATGTTGTTTCCCCTTGGCGGCGCTCGGGTACCGCAGGGCTATGATTATGCATGGCACGCCTATTTTCGCGGTGTTGGTGCATCGGGGTATGTGGTGGCTCCGCCTCAATTGCCTGATGCTCTGGATGAGCCTTCAGGCTCTTTGGGATCTTGGCAGCACGTGGGGCAAAATTTGCAAGGTCGGCTGATCATACTGCGCCATGATTTACATGAGCGTATATTGCGGTGGGGGGCATTTTACCAGCAAGAGCAGGCCGCAGGCTTTGCCTCGGCCTTGCTTACCGGTTTGCGTCAGGATTTGGGTGAGGGCGATGTTTCGGCGCTGCGCCATGCGGGATTGGCGCATATTTTAGCAATATCTGGGTTGCATATGGGGTTGGTGTGGGGCGGTTTCTGGTTACTGTTGCGGTTTTTTTCGCTTTTATTGCACCTTTCCAACGTGGCACGGTTTAACCTAGGCTGGTTAGGGCTATGGGCATTGGCGGGGTGTTTTGTCTATCTACTCGTGAGCGGCGGTGCTGTGGCCAGCATACGGGCGTTCTTGATGATTTCCCTCTTGGTTCTTGGGAGCTTTTTTGGGCGGCGCTATAATGGCTTACGTGCTCTTGCCTTTATATTTATCGGGCTTTTAATTGTCGGGCCTGAGGATATCTTCGCCCCAGGTTTTTTGATGTCGTTTCTGGCAGTACTGGCGCTTTTAAGCACGTACGAGCAGTTTTCACGTCGTACGGCCTCCTCCCATTTTAGCAACATGCAATATCACTGGTTTTGGCAGCGTCTTATTACTGGCTTGCGCTCTTATGGTATGTGGCTGCTTATGGCGGCGAGTACATCTTTAATCGCTGGCATTGCAACACTTGGTGTATCGCTGTTTTATTTTTCGCAAATTGCCCCGCTAGGATTATTGGGAAACTTGCTGGCAATGCCGCTTTTATGTTTTGTGATTATGCCAGCGGGACTGGTGAGTTTTTTGTTCATGCCGTTGGGGCTTGAAGGGCCGATACTTGCTTTGATGTTTGCAGGGCTTAAGGTTGTTTTGGATATTGCCCATTGGCTCAGCGCTTTTGCACTTGATGGTGAAGGGCATTTTTATTTCAGCAAACAAATGTTTGGTTGTAGCCTGTTGTTATTAGCGGGTCTTTGTGTGTTGCCGGGGCGTGTTAAAGTTGTTGCGTTATTGCCCGCTGTTGCCTTGCTATATTTGCTGGCGCAGCAAAAGGCACCAGACTTGGTGATTGGCGCAAGTGGCCGGCATTTTGCATTTTACAACTCAAATGGGCAGATTGTGGTTGAAGCGTCACGCGGCAGTTTTCAAACTGATAACCTGTTTCAGGCAATGGGCTTTTTACGTCAGGCGCATATGGGGGCGCGGGGATACCCGCGGGGGCGAGATTTTAAGGGGTTTCAAGCAGGTGAGATGCATAAAAGCTGTGATGCGCTGGGCTGTATCTATAAGGTTTATCCTGCTCGCAATGAACGCAATAGCCGTGAGGAAGAAAAAGCAGCCTTGGTGATGGGACAAGCTTTGGTCGACGAGGCGGCTGTGACAAAGGGAAAAGTAGCAAAAGGGAAAGGTATTCAACGACCTAAGGATTTTTTGTATGTTGCGCATGTGAAGCGCGGGGAAGCTTTTGAACGTGATTGCCAAGTGGCAGATATCATCATAAGCCAATTGCAGGCACCGGTTTCTTGCCAAAGCCCGCTGGTTCTGGATGGTGAAAACTTAATGGCCAAGGGGGGCGCGAAAGTCTGGTTCTCATTTAATCGAGTGCAAGGCCCTATTGCTCTAAGTCGCACTCATGACTTAGAGGGGAACGTAAATAATAGGAAATTAGAAATAGTGAAAATCACCCGTTCCTATGAAGGGCAGCGGATGTTTCACCCGCCCAAAGCACAGTGGTATGAGGCACTAATAGCGGCGGAACAGGGCGACCATTTTGCCTTGTACCGAGACCCTGTCTGGCCCGAAGATGCGGGTTTCGTAGGCGGGGTTGGCCGCTTCGAGCGCAACTGAATCGCCTTTTTTGCGCAGGCGTTTTAATGTGGCTTCTTCGCCATCAACAATTGCTACGACAATTTCGCCATTTTCGGCCACAGCACATTTACGCACCAAAACCGTATCGCCATCCAAAATACCGGCATCAACCATGGAATCGCCTTTGACCTCAAGGGCGTAGTGTTCACCGCGACCCAGCATATCTGCAGGCATGGCAACTGAATGGCTTTTATGCTGAATGGCTTCAATTGGTACGCCGGCAGCGATACGCCCCATAACCGGTATTTCCAGTGTAGGGACATGGTCTGCGTGGTTATCCGTGGAAGCGGGAGTGGGATTGCGGTTGGGTGCTGATTTGCTGCGCACCGATTTGGCAAGAGAGCCCTCAATAACTTCGGGGGCAAAACCGCTGTTTTTTTGTGCTTCTAGCGTTTTGCTCGAATTGGCAAGGGCGGCTTCGGGCATTTTTAGGATTTCAAGCGCTCTTGCGCGGTTGGGAAGGCGGCGAATGAAACCGCGTTCTTCTAGCGCGGTAATAAGGCGGTGAATGCCTGATTTGGATTTTAAATCCAGTGCTGATTTCATTTCGTCAAACGAGGGCGGGATACCTTGCTGTTGCAAACGCGAATGGATGAACATTAGCAGCTCATGTTGTTTCGGCGTTAGCATGGTAGCCCCCATTAAACGTAAAGTGGTTGCCAAGAAAACTGGCTGTCACACTCAAAATAAAATCTTACCCTCATAATTTATGGGGGCTTATGTACTGTTTGTGTTTGTAGCCGCTGAAATAGCTTATGTATGGTACAAATCACGAACATAGGTTACATGTTCCACATGTGTTCTGCAACCTTAAAAACACATAGGTCTGTTAAAAACACTGATAACGCTAGGATATGATGTTTCAGGTGTGTTTAAAATGACTTAGGTACATTTTGAGAATAGTCATCAGCAAGTTGTAGGGCGACCGGGTGATGCCCGGCCGCTTATCAATCAATTTCATTTCGAAAAGGCTTTTTTTAATTCCGTTGCAGCTTGTGAAATTGCGGAGCTTGCAGCAGGCGTTTTTGCCAATGCATTTAGCATAACGAAGTCATGAATTGTGCCGTTGTAGCGTGTTGAGGTAACTTGAACACCTGCATTGGCTAGCTTGCGGGCATATGCTTCACCTTCATCACGTAACAAATCATTTTCTGCAACAATTATGGTTGCGCTTGGTAAGCCTTGTAACTGTTCATCAGTTGCCAAAAGCGGAAAGGCCAAAACCTCGTTGCGACGATCCTCTGGGTAATTGGCTTTCAAAAAGTACTCCATTGCTTTTTTAGTTAGGAAGGGGCCTTCACCAAATTTGGTATAGGATTCGTTTTCCGAGATGTCTGAGGTAACCGGATAGAAGAGGAGTTGATGCTTGATTGTTGGCCCTTTTCGCTCTTTTGCCATAAGTGTGATTGCGGCAGCCATGTTTCCGCCTGCACTGTCGCCTGCGACGGCAATTTTGGTGCTATCAAGGCCAAAGTTGTGGCCATGCTTGGAAACGTATTCCAGAGCTGCATAAGCCTGTTCGTTATTGTCAGGATATTTAAGCTCGGGTGCATTCTCGTATTCTACAAAAACTACTGCGGCACCAGTTTGTGCGGATAACTCTTGAATTAGGTTATCATGGGTATTTCTATTGCCCATAACCCAGCCACCACCGTGAAGGTAGAGAATTACAGGTAGTTTTCCCGAGGCATTTTGTGGGCGAATAATTCTAATGGCCACATTTCCAGTTGGTCCAACAGGGAAAGACGTATCTTGGATCGATGTCTTGGCTGTTGCGATTTTCTCTTGTTGAACACTATCAAGAACGCTGCGAGCGTCTTCGTAGGACAGCGTGTAAAGCGGGGTGGCCTTATGTGCAGCCTCAATAAATAACTGAGTTTCTTTTTCTAGGGTTGGTGCGGCCAATGCGGCACTGGCTAAAAATGGTAATCCTAAAAGAAATGCGGTTTTCATTTTCTTCTCCTGTGTTGCGATAATTGTTATCGCGATAATTAACGTGAGGAAATATCTGTTATAAATTTAATCTTGTCAAGATAATAATTATCGCGATATAAGTATGAGGTAAAAGGTGAATTAAAACAATGTCATGGCGAAAGGGGTTCTGATGCTTTCATTAGATGATCACTTGTGTTTGGGAATTTATGCTGCAAACTTAGCGATACAACGCAAATACAAACCCATGCTCGACGAGATGGGGATCACTTACCCTCAGTATTTGGTTTTGAATTTGTTGTGGGGGCAGGACAGGCAAAGTGTGTCGCAACTCGCGAAACAGTTAGAGCTGGAAGCCAGCACACTAACGCCTTTGCTTAAACGATTGGAGGTCGCTGGCTTTGTTGAGCGGCTTCGAAACCCAAATAACGAGCGACAAGTATTAATAGTAGTTTGTGAGAAGGGAAAAGCATTAAAGGGAAAAGCGAGTTGTATACCTGAGAACTTAAGGCAATCATCAAAAATGAAAGATGATGAACTGCTTGATCTGAACAGGAAGTTACGAGAACTTAAGAATAATATATACGCCGATATTTAAATAATAATTGAAGATAAGCGTATGGTAATGAGAGATGTTTGGAAATATTCAATGAAGAAGTTGCTGTAACTTCTTCATTGATCTATGTAAGTTTTCGATAACTGCGGTGTTGTATTACGGTTTTATAACCTATTCGCTCAATCGCAGGGCACTATGCCACTCACCTGCTTTAGCTTGTGGGGCAAAGGGGGGGCGAATGATTAGGGCATGGGCCTGTGAAAATACCGAGAGCACCGAAGAATCCTGATTGTCAAAAGGTTCGGCGCACAGCTCGCCCTGCACGTTGGTGTGTAGCGCGGCGCGCATGTAATCCTGCCGCTGGTCGTTTGCCTTGATAGGTTTGGTGAGTTTCACCGCAACCTCTGTTTGTTGCGGGCTGGTGTTGCCAGACATTTTGGCAAGTAGAGGGCGCATGAAAAGTAGCGCGCACACCAATGCCGAAACCGGATTGCCGGGGAGGCCCAGCACCTGCATAGGACCAATATTTCCTGCCATGAGCGGTTTACCCGGACGCATAGCGATGCGCCAAAAATCGAGCTGCATGCCCTGTTCGCCCAATACTGATTGAATGTGGTCGTGGTCGCCTACGGATGCGCCGCCCAGTGTTACGAGTAAATCGGCATTGGCGCGCATGGCTTGCTTCACTTTTTCCGTGATGTCTTGCTTATCATCGCGGGCAATGCCCAGCATGAGCACATCGGCCCCCATATTACGGGCCAGTTCGGCCACACCTACCTGATTGGAGGCGATGATCTGATTGGGTCCGGGTTCTTGTCCCGGTTCAACCAGTTCGTCGCCATTGGCAAGGATCGCCACAAGGGGCTTTTTGTAGACTGGGACTTGTGCGATGTTCATGGCTGCGAGCAGGGAAAGTTGGCGAAAACCGAGCTTGTCACCAGCACTCAACAGCACTTCATCTTTCTTGAAGTCAAGGCCAGCAGGGCGAATAAACTTACTCTGTGGGACTGTTTCATTGACGGTGAGGGTGCTGCCATTGCGGCTGGCATTTTCTTGAATCAAAATGGCATCGGCACCGGCTGGCACGGGGGCACCGGTGAAAATGCGCAGCGCCTGACCGCGTTGTAGCTGTCCGTCAAAGTTATGGCCTGCCGCCGCCTCGCCAACCACTTCCAGCATAGCACCTTGTGTGCAATCGGCCGCGATGACCGCATAGCCATCCATAGCAGAAGCGCTAAAGGGGGGCTGGGTGCGGGTAGCGGCCATATCCTTGGCTAAAATCCGTTCGCCGCCACTTGCTAAAGGCACTGTTTGCGTTGGCATGGTGGCCACATTTTGCAAGAGGCGTTGGTGGGCTTCTTCAATGCTGATCAAAGTCATGCTAGTGCCTTTAGTTTTATGGGCAGATAGAAATAGTTGGAGGAACGAGTAAAGCAGTTTGCTTTTCATAGAAGCGCTCAAACTGCTTTAACCTTTTATTTTAACGCGTATTCCTATCCGAAAACCGCTAGGCGCTTATCGGGAATACGCTTTTTTGTGGCGCGTATTCTTATCCGAAAACCGCTAGGCACTTTTCGGGAATACGCTCTAGCTTTAAAGGTCACGCTCGGCCAAAAAATGGCCGGATTTGCCGCCTGCTTTTTCCAGCAGCTTGATATCTTCCATTATCATCGAGCGGTCAACGGCTTTTGCCATGTCGTAGATGGTCAGGCAGGCAACAGAGGCCGCGGTGAGAGCCTCCATTTCAATGCCGGTCTGGCCAGTGACTTTGGCCATCACTTCAACCTCAATACCCGGTAAATCGGGTAGGGGAGTGAAATCCACTGTCACTTTTGAAAGGGGCAACGGGTGGCAAAGGGGGATCAGCTCATGGGTACGTTTGGCGGCCATTATGGCTGCAATGCGGGCGGTGGCAAGGACATCGCCCTTTTTCGCGTTGCCGGAAAGAATGAGATCCAGTGTTGCTTTTTGCATGCGCACACGGCCACCGGCTCTGGCAATGCGTGAGGTGTGAGCCTTTTGCGAGACATCCACCATATGGGCCGCGCCGGTTTCATCCAAATGGGTCAGGTTGTCGGCGAGCGGGGCTTGCTTGTTTTCTTGGCACATGTGATTGCTCTAATCTATTCTATTTATCGCTACATAAAGACTACATAAAGTTCTTGCAGGTTATTTGGCAAGCAGATTTCGGGTGGCCGTTTCAACATCCTCTTGGCGCATCAAACTCTCACCGATCAAGAATGTTTCAATATTCACAGCGGCCATTTGAGCCAAGTCTTGCGGTGTAAATAGCCCAGATTCGCCAACTATTATGCGCTCCTGCGGGATCATGGGTGCAAGGCGTTTGCTGGTTTCCAGCGAAGTTTCGAATGTTTTTAAATTGCGGTTGTTGATGCCGACAAGAGGTGAGTTGAGCTTAAGCGCCCGTTCCAGCTCTTCTTCGTTATGCACTTCGAGCAGTACATCCATACCAAGCGCTATGGCGGTGTCTTCCAGATCCTTGGCTGTCGCGTCATCAACAGCGGCCAAGATAATCAAGATGCAATCGGCTCCCCATGCGCGGGCTTCCAGCACTTGATAGGGGTCATAGAGGAAATCTTTGCGCAGAACGGGAATTTTTACTGCGCTACGCGCTGCTACCAAGTATTCCGGTGCCCCTTGAAATGAGGGGCCATCGGTGAGAACGGAAAGGCAGGCGGCGCCGCCATCTTCATAGGCTTTTGCCAAGAGGGGCGGGTTGAAGTCTTCTCGGATCAAACCTTTAGAAGGGCTGGCCTTTTTTACTTCTGCAATGAGGGCATAGGCGCCTTCTTGATGTTTTTTGCGCAAGGCGGCGGCAAAGCCGCGTGGCAAGGTGGCCGCTTCTGCCTGTGCACGCAAGCTGGTAAGGGGGACATTTGCCTTGGCAGTTGCTATTTCCTCGCGTTTATATGCTTCGATTTTTTTTAGAATATCGGCCATGATTTATTGATCTGCTGTTCTCTTGCGCTGCTATGCTTAAGTGTTGGAGACTTCAACCAGTTTATTGAGGTGCTGCAATGCACTGCCGTTATCGATTGAATCGGCTGCTACCGCCACACCATCTTTCAAGGTTGGTACTTCATCGGCAACAATAAGGCTTGCGGCGGCGTTGAGCAAAACAATGTCACGGTATGCATTGCGCTCGCCTTCCAGTACAGCTCGTAGGGCCGCGGCATTTTCCTCTGGTAAGCCACCCTTTAAATCTTGCGGGTCGGCTTGTGGCAGGCCAGCATCTTGTGGCGAAATGGTGAAGGTTTTAATGGTGCCACCACGTAATTCGGCCACTTGGGTTGGTCCTGTTGTGGTGATTTCGTCCAGTCCATCGCTACCATGAACCACCCAGGCCCGCTCAGTGCCGAGCTGGTTTAAGGTCTGTGCGAGTGGTACCACCCATTGTGGGGCGAATACACCAGTCATTTGCTGTTTTACGCCGGCCGGGTTGGCAAGTGGTCCAAGTAAGTTGAAAATGGTTCTGGTACCCAGTTCCATACGGGCGGGGCCCACATGTTTCATGGCGCTGTGGTGGTTGGGTGCAAACATAAAGCCAATGCCGGCTTGTTTGATACAATTGGATATCTGGTCGGCGGTACAATCGAGGTTGATTCCCAATTGTGCCAAGGCCTCGGCTGAGCCGGATTTTGAGGAGAGCGAGCGGTTGCCGTGTTTGGCAACGGGCAAGCCACAACCAGCGACCACAAAAGCGGTGCAGGTTGAGATGTTGTAGGTACCGGAAGAATCGCCGCCAGTGCCGACAATATCAATGGCGTTTTCGGGTGCATCCACACGCAGCATTTTGGCGCGCATGGTGTCCACAGCAGCTGAGATTTCGTCAATGGTCTCGCCGCGAATACGAAGACCCATCAAGAAACCGCCGATCTGTGCCGGAGTTGCTTCGCCTGACATAATGATTTCAAAGGCTTCGCGTGCTTGTTCGCGGTTGAGATTGTGCCCATTGGCAATCGTGTCAATGTGACTTTTAAGTGTGGACATGGTTTTGGCTCCCCGCGATACAAAAACTACCCCGCCATAACAGGCGGAGTAGTGCGTTTTTACTTACTGAGTATTGCCCAGACCTGAGACGCGGGCCAAATTTGCCTGATTGATGGTCACACCAACACGTTTTTGGATTTCACCCACATAGAGATTACCCATGGAGCCTTCCAGTTGGCGGCTGATTTCTGCTTTGAGTGGTGCATTCTCTTTCGCATTTGCGACAAACGGGGCAATGGTCTCACTGACTGCATTGATCAGCAGGCGCGAGCCATTATTGCCATTTACCTGTGCAAACAGGCCGGTTGGGCCCGAGAAAGCCGCGGCCACAGCTTCTTGGGTCAAGTCACCCTTTGGCTGTTCACGGGTGACATCCTTTAGTGTTTGAACCGTAAGGTTTTGCTCTTTGGCAATTTGCGCCAGAGAAGTGCCGGCATCGAGTTTTTTCAATAACTCTTCGGCCTGTTTGGCGAGAAGTTCAGCGCGGCGCTTTTTCATGAAGTCGGCGGTTACTTTGCTATGGACTTCATCAAGGCTGCGATCTCTGGCGGGCTCTACCTTGGTGAGCTCATACCAAATAAAGCCGTTATTGCCGGTTTCTACTGGGTCGTTTTCGCTATCAAGTTCACTGTCAAAAGTAGCTTTAATAAGCTTGCCCTGTTCTGGCAGCTTGACAGTCTTTTCTTCTTTGGTGTTACCCGTGTTGTCGAAAAGAGCAGATTGAGTGATCGCCAGGCTAAAGCGTTTGGCGACTTCATCTAAAGTACTGCCACCAGCGCGGGCATCTTCAATTTCGTTATAGATGGCGTCGATTTCACTGGCGGCTTCTGCGGCTGCCAGCTGTTGGCGCAACTCTTTCGCAACATCTTCATAGGGAATTGCTTGCTCTGGATTGATGGCTGCAACATTGATGATGGCCGTGGTGAACGTGCCTTCTATTATCTCACTGGATTGGCCTTGCTTAAGGCTAAATGCAGCATCGGCAACGGCTTTATCAATAAAGTCGCTTTTTTTCATCATACCAAGATCGATATCTTTCAGGGTATGGCCTTGCTCTTTTACAACTTGCGTAAACGGGGTGCCTGCCTTTAGCTGCTCTTCTGCTGCTTGCGCTGCATCTTTGCTGGCAAAGGAGAGTTGGTATACTTGGCGGCGCTCTTCTTGAACTCTGCTGTCCTTTGTGCGCTCGTATTCGGCTTTAACGTCTTCTTCGTTGATATCTTCTGGCTTTGCCAAGGTGCTGGCGGTTAGCTCCAAATATTTGACGGAGCGGTATTCAGGGGCGCGGTAGCTGGCCAGATTATCCTTAAAGTAGGTTTGCAGCTCTTCATCGCTCGGCGCTTTAACAAAAGGCAATGTTTCGGGCGTTAGTACCAGATAATCAATGGTACGGGCCTGGGCGCGGTATGTGTGCATGGCTTTTACCAGCATTTGTGGCGGAGTGAAGCCGCCAAGCAGTGCTGCGACCAGCTGCTGGCGTTGTGCTACGTCCATTTGCTCACTGACGAAGCGGTCTTCTGTCATGTTGTTGGCGTAGAGCACTTGCTGCATGCGTGAGCGGTCAAATTTGCCGTTTAGCCCTTGGAACATCGGGTTTTCGTGAATGGTTTTAACGATCGCAGCATCAGAAACGCCCACTTTAAGCTGGGCTGCCTCATCGTTGAGAGCTGCATCTGTGACCAGTGTGGACAATACGCGCTGTGGAATGCCGAAAGCTGCGCCCTGTTGCGGGGTCAGTGGCTGGCCAATCTGGCGGGAGAGTGTTTCCAGCTGGCGCTGGTACTCCTGCTGGAACTGGGTGGCAGAGATTTCTGTCTTACCAACTTTGGCGACAGCGTTGGATCCCAGTCCGGTAAATACATCGGCAATGCCCCACACGGCAAAGCTTAAAACAAGCAGTCCAATAAGAATCTTGGCAGCCCATGATCCGGCGCCTTGGCGCAGCGCGTCCAGCATATTAAATATCCGTTTCTCTTGGTTGATATGGCAAGAACCTGCCTGCCATATACAATAAAAAGCTGGCAGATCATAATGAGCCAGCGCTTCTAGGGCAAGCTAATGTCGGCTTGTGTGGGTAACCATCCTCATTTGTTTTGGATAGTCGTTGCCTTCACGCGGTCAAGTGGGCCTGAAAGCGAGGCTGGAGTTGTGAAAAATAGCGCTTGGTGTAAAGGTTTGCAGGTCAAAGCGCCACAAGAGATGTTTGGTCGCATTGTTTTCACGTTGTTGTGTTCTTAATCAACCATAGGTGAAAGATGTAATACCTTTCAACGGCTCGTTCATGAGTGTTGCATGCTATGGCGGTCCTTTGCTATGGGGCTAGTAGAGCAGCGTTGAGCGGGCGGTTTTGGCCAGTGAAGACGGCTGCTTTGGAGCCGGTTTTCTATTTGATAGATCTTGTATCATTTGGGAGCCGGGCAATTTGAAACTGACAACTGGGAGCATGATCCTATGACAATTCGTCCGCTTGTTGCTGGCAACTGGAAAATGAATGGCCTGAAAGCCGCGCTAGAAGAGTTGAAGGCAATGGATGCAGGTTACACTGCTGAATTGAAAGACAAGGTTGAGCTGCTCATTTGTCCTTCTGCTATGTTGGTTGCACAGGCCGCTGATACGGCAAGTTTTGCTATTGGTGCACAAGACTGTCATGCCGCTGCTTCTGGTGCGCATACCGGTGATGTTGCTGCAGAAATGGTTAAGGATGCTGGGGCTTCCTACGTGATTTTGGGGCACTCCGAGCGCCGCACCGACCATGGTGAGAGTGATGCGGAAGTGCGGGCAAAAACCGAAGCTGCATGGCGTGCTGGCTTGGTTGCTGTTGTTTGCGTTGGCGAAGTGGAAGCTGAACGTAAAGCCGGTAAAGCTGTGGATGTTGTCGCGCAACAACTTGCTGATTCTCTGCCTGATGGTGTGAGCGCTGAAAATACTGTTGTGGCCTATGAACCTGTATGGGCAATCGGCACCGGTTTGACACCAACCGCACAGGATGTGGAAGAAATCCACACTGCTGCGCGTGAGCGTCTTGTGGCGCGTTTTGGTGCTGAAGGTGAAAAAATCCGCATTCTTTATGGTGGTTCTGTGAAGCCTGCCAATGCAAAAGAGCTGCTTTCTGTTGCGAATGTGAATGGTGCGCTTGTGGGTGGTGCCAGCCTGAAGGCAACCGATTTCCTTGGTATTGCCCAGAGCTATTTGGGTTAAAAAGCGCCAATTTACCAATTTGCTGTTGTTTGAGGGTAGAATTGCGGGAAAATTTCCGCTAGAAAGCGCTGAAATCAACTTTAATACCTACGGATACCTATGGAAACCGTTCTAATTGTAATTCACCTGTTGGTCGTGCTTGGCATGATTGTTCTGGTGCTGCTTCAACGTTCTGAAGGCGGCGCGCTGGGTATGGGCGGCGGCGGTGGTGGTTTGATGACCAGCCGTGGCACTGCCAATGTTTTAACACGTGGTACGGCAATACTGGCTGCAATCTTTTTTGTGACCTCGTTGAGCCTCACCTTGTTGCATCGCTGGGATAACCGTCCTGCTGATCTGCTGGATAATATTCCTGCCGCGAGTGAAACAACTGGCGAAGGCGAAGATGCCAAGGGTCTGCTGGATGCTTTGAAAAAGCAGAGCACACCAGAAGGTCCACAGGTTCCTGCGGCACAATAGAGTGGTCCGCAAGGTCCGTTTCCTATGATTTTCCGCAGTTTGCGGGATCTATAAAATTCATGGGCACCGTGGTTTTTATCACGGTGCCTGTAATTTTGCGTTTAATGACAATAAGAGCTGACAAGCTCGTTAACAAGCAAATCGGTAGTGATCCATGGCGCGGTATATCTTTATCACCGGTGGTGTTGTCTCTTCCCTTGGTAAGGGATTGGCATCCGCCGCTCTCGGCGCAGCCTTACAGGCGCGCGGCTACAAGGTTCGTCTTCGAAAGTTGGATCCCTATTTGAATGTCGATCCGGGTACCATGTCTCCCTATCAACACGGGGAGTGTTATGTCACCGATGACGGTGCGGAAACCGACCTTGATCTTGGCCACTATGAACGCTTTACAGGGCGGGCGGCCAACAAGCAGGATAACATTACAACGGGACGAATTTATCAGGAAATCATTGCCAAGGAACGGCGTGGTGATTACCTGGGCGGTACTGTGCAGGTTATTCCGCATGTAACTGATGCCATTAAGAATTTTATTCTTGATGGTAATGAGGATTTTGACTTTGTGCTTTGTGAAATTGGCGGAACTGTAGGTGATATTGAAGGCCTACCTTTCTTTGAAGCTATTCGCCAATTGGGTAACGAATTGCCACGTGGGCAGGCTGTTTACATTCACCTGACCTTGTTGCCTTATATTGCCAGCGCAGGCGAGATGAAAACCAAGCCAACGCAGCACTCGGTGAAAGAGTTGCGTTCTATTGGTATTCAGCCAGACATTTTGATGGTGCGCTGTGATCGGCAAATACCCGAGAACGAGCGCCGCAAGTTATCGCAGTTTTGTAATGTGCGTCCAGAAGCTGTTATTCCGGCGTATGATGCCAAGAGTATTTATGAAGTGCCGTTGGCCTACCATAAAGAGGGGCTTGATACCCAGGTGCTGGATGCATTCGGTATTACCGGTGCGCCTTCTGCCGACCTTTCTCGCTGGCAGCAATTGGTGGAAACACTTTCCAACCCTGAGGGCGAAGTTACGATTGCGATTGTTGGTAAGTACACCGTTTTGAAAGATGCCTATAAATCGCTTATTGAAGCACTGGTACATGGCGGTATTGCCAATAAGGTGAAAGTCAATCTTGAGTGGATTGAGTCGGAAGTTTTTGAAGAAAAAGACCCGGCAAGTCTGCTTGAGAATGTGAACGGTATTCTGGTTCCTGGCGGCTTTGGCGAGCGCGGGGCGGAAGGTAAAATTGCAGCGGCGCAATACGCACGCGAAAACAAAATCCCTTATTTTGGTATTTGCTTCGGTATGCAAATGGCCGTGCTGGAAGCGGCACGCAACCTTGCGGGTATGCGAAGTGCAAACTCTTCTGAGTTTAGCGGCGAAGGTGAGCCGGTTGTTGGCTTGATGACCGAGTGGAGCAAGGATGGCGAGAAAGAAACACGCCATAGCGAGAGTGACCTTGGCGGTACTATGCGCCTTGGGGCTTATGAAGCCAAGCTGAAAGCGGGCTCCAAAATCGCTGATATTTATGGAAGTGAAACGATTTTTGAGCGCCACCGCCACCGCTATGAGGTTAATATCGCCTATAAGGATAAGCTGGAGGCCGTGGGCTTACAGTTTGCCGGTACTTCGCCTGATGGTGTGTTGCCAGAAACTGTCGAAATTGCAGATCACCCGTGGTATGTGGGGGTTCAGTATCATCCTGAGCTCAAGTCACGGCCGCTTGAACCGCATCCGCTATTTTCTTCATTTATTGCCGCGGCTATGGATAATAGCCGTTTGGTATAAGGGGACTAAAATAGCGGGTCTTTCATCGCGAAGGCTCTACAGTTTATCTCTGTAAATTTTAAAGGGGCCTTGTGCCCCTTTTTGCATTACTACGCTATTAATGCAGTTTGCTATTTCATCGAGGCGCTCAAACTGCTTTAGTCTATTATTTTGACGCGTATTCTAACCTGAAAACTGCTGGCGCTTTTCTAGAATACGCTCTAACGAAGTGATGATTTGGGATTAAGAAATCTTTAAATAAATTGAATCAAATAATCTACTTTAGTTATTGATTTTGCTGAAGTTTTGTAAGTTTTTTGCTTTGATTTTTGTTGAGCGGTCACCCTTTATTTAATAGGAGCCGTGCGGTTGCTATTTTGATTCAGGTAATTGATTTAACTTATTGATATATATAGATAATGCGATTGAGTTTTTGATTCAGCCTATTCGTAATTATACCCCTTTTGAATTTCATAGGATTATCCTTGGCATGACCCCTTAGGTTTGGGCTGATAGGCTATTTTGAAGGTTTATTACCGCCCAGAAGGTTGTGTATGCGTCGGGGCATATTATGAGAAATTATATATTTAAGTCGATAGTTTTGATTGCTCTGCTTTTAACTGGTCTTATGCCTTTACACGCAATGAGCTTGCAAGAAGCCGTGCGGCTGACTTTGGCTAATCACCCCGAGTTGCGTGCGGCTGAAAAAGGAGCGGAGGCTGCCCGATTTGCCCAAGAACGTGTTGAAGGGCAGTGGTATCCGCGCCTGACCTTTGAAGCCGAAGGCGGGGCGGAATGGCGTGAACGGCGCTCGACACGGCGCATATCGCGGTTCTGGTATGGGCCGTATCGGGTTGGTGCACGTGCCACGCAGCAATTGTTTGATGGTTTTGCAACTACCCATAAAGTTCGCAGGCAAGCGCATTTAAGCGAAGCTGCCCACTATGCTATTGATGCGCAAGCTGAGCTGTTAGCACTAGAAACGGCATTGGCTTACAATGAAATAGCCCGAATGCAAGTGCTTGAAACGTTGGCGAGATCTAATCTCCAATATTTGCGATCAATGGAGGAAAAGAGTCGAAAAGGCGTTTTACAAGGTGTTCTATCAATTGCCGATCAGCAGTTAGCCGAGGCGCGAGCCAGTGCCGGGGCGGTGGCACTTAGTGAGGTAAAAGAGGCACTTGCAAAAGCTCAAGAGCAATTTAAATCCCTTACTGGGGTTGTTTTTCGCGGTACTGCTGGTGGGGGACGGCTGGAGGCGGTTGCCTCATCACTTAGCCAGTTAATTACGCAGGTACGGCGTGATAACCCCTATTTGAAACAGTTGCAGCAAAATGCAGGGGCTGCCGAGGAAAACATTCGGGTTTCGGAGGCGGGGTATTACCCGGAGGTTGATTTAGAGCTGCAATCTGGACTGCGGGAAAATTATGACGGACGTTTGGGGGTTGACCGTGGCGCTAGTGCCAGCATTTTAATGCGCTGGAATGTTTTTGATGGTCCAAGGCGCTCTAGTTTGTATGGGCAACGGGTCGCAGAAGCAGGAGAAAAAAAATACCAGTTTGACGCTGCGCTGCGGCGCTTGGAAGAAAGAGCCAGAGCGGCCTATGGGCAACTGCAAGAGCTGCAAAAGCAGCAAAGATATTTACAACAGCAAGTGCATTCTTCCATGGCTTTACGCCACTCTTATACAAGACAATACAGTTTAGGAGAGCGGCAACTGCTTGATGTGCTTGAGGTGCAAGCGCAGTACTTTGCCGCACAGGTTCAAGCCGTTTCCGTTCGTTATGCCTATCAGGATTTACGTTATGAATTGTTGGCGTTAAGTGGTGCGCTGGTTGAGCAGCTCCTTGGTGTGCAAAGTCGTGATCTGCCATCTTTAAGAGCACAAAAAAGCAAGGGACTTGCTGCAAATGAGCGTACTGGCGATGCTACACCAGCGCTTGTTCGTCCACCAAATGAAGCGCTGGCTGCCAGTCTGGATGAAATGCAAGGTGTTGTCACCGCGCGGCGTTCCTTTGAAAAACGTAGGGGCGATTTACGAGAGCAGGATGTTCACCGTCTTGTGCGTTTGCCTTCTAAACGTGTTGATGATGAAAAAAACGAAACCACCAGCGCACTACAGCCCTTGGAAATGGGGCATTTAGAGGGGCAAGAGCTTAAAGAGCATCGCGATAAAAAAGTAATCCTCTCTGAGAATATCGGGTTAAACGGGGACAAGCACAAGAAAAGCCCATCCCCCCATGTGTTGGCAGAGCTGCCTTTTGAAACAGGAGAAAAGGCTGTGGCTAGTGTGGCCTATGGTGATGGGGGGGATTTAGCGTCAAAGTATCGTGCTTTTGCAAGTAAGCCAGACGATAAGGGCGCTTTAGCTTTACAAAAAGGCTTTGTACGCCCTACAAAAAGTGATCGTCAAACAGGCATTCACCGTCATGCGCATACCCGCGCGACAACGCGCTTGATCGTGATGAGGCAGGGGGAAGGTGCGAGGAAAGCCGCACTCGGCGGTTGGCATGGTGTACAAGCCTCATTTGCCTGGGTTCTTTTGCCGACCCTTAAGAGTAGCGAGCTCAAGCAATCGACAGAACGGTTGAACGCGCTTGTGAAACATGGTGCTACGCGCTCACCCGCTGATTCTTCTAGGCCAACCGTTGCGGCCGCTAGGCAAGAGAGAAACAGGTTCTCAAAGCAGCTTAACCGGATTGGAGCAAGTTTAATTTTGGGTGAAAATGCTAGATCTACTGTGGCCTTACCACTGGTTAAACCCGCAGGTTTTCGTGGAGAGCTTACCCGTCAGGTTTCTACAGTAATGAATGCGGGGCAAAATTTTTTCAAAGAGAACAGGAAGAGGCAACGACCAGCCCGCATGCTGAGCAGTCGCTTGCAAGTGGGGCGCATGGCAAAAACTACTGGGTTATATGGAAATGTCGCACCTATAAAATCGGATCAAGGGCACGCCTTTAGCACGCAAAGCGTTATTCCAAGGCCTAAAGCTACGGGTATCAAACAGGGCTCTAATGCCCAGTCTGCGCATAAAAAAAGTGATTTCTTTATTGTTGGGGGAGCGCAACAGCAAGAGGGTGAGCAGGCAAGAGTGCAGGTTAAGCCTAAGGAGAGTTATAATTCCGTCGGGGTGGTGTCTTCGCGGCCACTACAAAATCCAAAGGGTTTGGTTGTTGCAGCGCGCAGTCGCCAGACCTTTGATAAAGCCCTGGAACAGCTTAACTCTAGCTGGTTCATTGAAACAAGTGATAGGAGTGGTAAGGGGCAAATTCTCTCTCAAGCCGTGATTCCGCTTCCACGGGTTAAGCCCAAGGGGGGCTCTTTCAAAGACCTGCCGATTACAGCTGTGCAAGCACAACATAAAGCGAAGAAGCAGCGCAAGGGTATCTGGTCGCACAGCAAACAAAACTAGTTTTGTGTTTATTACTCACTATAGAACTATCGGCTTATAAATTTCGCTCAAGTTGCATGTTGTTTGTGTAAGGCGTGGTTGTTTGCTTTTTGTGTTGTGCCGAACGCTAACATGAAGCGAGTGTTAAAGTGTCCGTTTGACACCACTATTGCAAGTGTGCTCGAAGCTTAAGTTGAGTGCGTAAATTAACCCTCTATTGTTTTTCGTAGGCTTGATTGGGGTGGTTAAGATTATGTCTCGTGCCATACAGGTCTATTTCTCGCTGCAGGGAGCTTTGGCAAAGTGGTTGTTTGCTTTGTTGCCTCAGCACCTCAAAGCTTGCCCGTCTATTGGGGTGTGCTTAGTTACTTTTGCTCATCAGCAATTATTTGCCCCCGATCAATAATGATGACACGATCCACAAGGTCAAGAGGGGTGCTGCGATGGGTTGTCATAAGCAAAGTTTGATGCGGCTGAATATGCTGTTGTAGTTCTTTAATTATGTGCTCTTCGGTTTTCGTGTCCATCGTGCCTGTTGGGTCGTCTAATAATACAATTGGCGGATGGTTGATGAAGGCTTTTATCATTTGAAGTGCTTGCAACTCGCCTGCAGACAGTTGTTGCAGTTCAGCACTCAGCTGCGTCTGTTCGCAATTGAGCAGGCGGTTGAAAACATTTGTTGCGCCTGCTTTTTGTGCGGCACAGATTATATCTTCAAGTGACGGTTTGTAATAGCTGCGCTGAAAGTTTGTGAAAAGGTCATAGGGCCATAAACGTATACCTTGAAAAATGGCGGTAATACTTGCAGCGCGCTCGGCCGGAAAATAGCTGGAAAGCTCTAGTCCATCAATGATAACCTGCCCTTTTTGCGGCAAATATATACCGCCTATCGTTTTTAGCAGGCTGGTTTTGCCGCTGCCTGTGGCTCCCAGTATGGCGGTTTTTTCCCCTGCTTTTATCTGCAGGTTTATGTTGGAGAGAATGTTCTCATTGGTATTTTTGTTATTGTAACCGGTTTGTTTCAGGGTGAGTTTTTTAATTTCAATCTCGCCGTGTTCGATTTTTCGCGCCACATGGGGCTTGGCAGTATTACGGCCTATGTGCGCTGGCTGATCACCGTTTTGAGAGTATGTGCGCGCGGGGCTGCGTGTTCCTAGTAAATTCCACTGGGCCGCTGTGCTGAGTGTTATTATTGATAGGGTTGCTAGAGCCGATAAATGTAAAGTTCCCTGCATACTCAGTTCAAATGCCAGCCCCAAACCAAGAGAAGTCAACAGCACTGCCTTTATGAACGCGGTCTGCCAGTTTTCTTGAAACTCTCTCGCCTCAACGGCTTGAAAAGAGCGGGCAAGGTAGCCACGCACTTTGTGATAGAGGGCAGAGGTGACGATTGTTTCTACGAGCGACTTTGAGAGCAAAAGGTTTTGCGTGGGTTTATCCGCGCTTTGCTGTGTATCTGCCGCCGGTCGGTTTAGAAGCAAATGAGCGCACAACAATATAAACTGTAAAAGAGCAATGGCCAGAAAATGTGGTTGTGTTGTGCTGGCCGCAATTGCGACAAGGCATAGAAAAATGGCATTGGCACGATCGCAGATACTGAGTGTGTGTGGGCGATGGTGCGTTGGGGTGTATGCCGGGGAGGTATGAGGGCTGGTGGCGCTTTTCCAGCTCTTACCCATTGTTTTGGGTGATAACAAGGCCTCAAGTTTGTTCAGCTCACAGGTGAAGCGAAGCTTATTCTCATAAGCTCTGGCAATTGAGAGTTTTATCCGCTCAATGAGATAATAACTTACGGGCAATAAGCCTATTAAGCACAGCCAAATATAGCTTTGCGTGTTCATGTTTGGCCAGTTGAATCCAGCTGTGGTTTGGCCGTCTGTTGATTGTGGCATTTGCAGAACTGTTGCGCCCAGTAAAAGCGCTAGGCTGAAGAAGACAAAGCTTAAGCTTAAAAGACCAAGGGTTAATTGGGGTGATTTGAGCGTTGTTGCCTTGATCTTTTCTTGCTGTTTAAGTCGTTTGCTCGGTTTTGTTTTGACCAGATAAATGGGCGTGCTGGATTTGAGTGCAATTTCGCTGTGCTGCATGTTTATCGTGCCGCCAGCGGCCTGAGGCAATGCTACGGTTATTTTGTTTTCGCCATGGGTGGCAATAGCAACCACCGGGCCGACGCCCTTGAGGTTTATCAGAGCCGGTAGGAGCAGGTCGGAGAGCGAGGATATGGGCGCATTGGTTCGTTTTAGGATGAAACCGCATTCATTCGCAGCCCGCTGGAATTGCTGGATTGAAAAGCGCTCTCCGGTTCGTAAATACCGCTCTTGCAGGCGGGAGATGTTAACTGGGTGGTCCAGTTGCTGGGCAAGTATTTGCAAAACGCCGGCATAGGGGTCTTCAAAGCCATAATCGTCGATAGTTTGTGGAGTCCCCGCTTGCGGGAGCTGTGAGTGGTCCTGATGGTCGGCTTGTTGTTTGTGTTCGTCCCGCACATCTTTTGTCAGACTTGTTGAAACGCCCATGCAGAACTCCTTAGTGAGTGTTGACGGATTAAAGGGTGCGCATGACGCGATAACCTATGAAAAGGCTATGCGATTCTTTGCTGTATGAGAGCACCTGAACAATCACGGGTGAAGACTGCTTTGTTTGGGGTGTCCGGATGCGTTGCCTTTGAAATGGCCAGTGAAATGGCTAGTGAAATGGCCTGCGATTTTTGGGTCTTTTGTCACTCAACTGGCAATCGTAATGGGCATTGTGCGGCGTGCTTGGTGTGCGTTTGTGGTGCTGAGGGTGTATAAATGGTGCAACAAGCGGCTGAGGAGATTTATCTGGCAGTACTTGGTCGCCGTCAAAGGTACCTAGTTTGGCTTGGTTTGTTTACTGGCTGCCTGTTGTTTTTGCTAAGTGCGGGTTTTCTTAGCCTTCTTTCGTTTCAGCAATCGCGCGAGATACCGGTTGGGGTTGTTCTTGCCGATTTTATCGAGTTTGTGCCCTTGCAGAAGGGGCAAGGGGGCTTTTACGTTAACGGGAGTGGGCAATCCTTACCGCTTGTTGTGGTGAGTAATGAAGGTAAGATTGTTTTTTTGCGAAAGGATGGGCTACGGGTTCAGGCTGGCAGTCAGCTTACATTTCTCAGAGAAGAACGCTCTAGTGGACACGTGCCCGCGCTGGATAATGAACAAAACAGGCCACAAACATCGCCTTTAGGCCGTCATGATCGGAAGGAGAGTTTTGATCAGCGAGCACAAGTTAATTGGGAGCGATTACAGGGACAACGCGATGAGCTGAATAAACAGGCGAAAACCTTGAGTATAATCCTTGAAGCTTTGCCAAAGGGGGGAGGCGTTCGGGATGATCCGACCTCCTTGGAGGAAATAGAACGATTTCGTTTTGGGCTTCAAGGTGTTTGGCTCGATTTAATAGAGGAGGCTGCCACGTTGCCAGAGCCTGTTCGGCTGCTTGGGCCGGGGGAAGTCACGTTAGACGCTGGGCTTGAACGGCTTAGCCAGCTTGTTGAAAGTGCACAAGAAAGCCATGAAATCTACCATGCGGGTGCGCAAAGGCGCGGAATTTTGGCAAAAGAACTGGCGCTCATTTTGCAAGAAAAACAAATGAAGGCTCCTCTTGTTGAAGAGCTGATTATTCCACGAATTGCGATTATTGAGCTTGAGCGGGCGGCACTTGCCAAGCAACGACAAATTGCTGGCGAAGAATTGGCCCTTTTACAAAACGGTAAGCGGCTGCAAAAGGATTATGCGCAAATCCGGATCGCGCTAGAGGAAACTCTATTGCAAATGAAACAGGTTGAACAGCGGTTTGCTGATTTTGGGCGAGATCTGGACGATAGCGGTGTAGAGCAGTCAATAGTTTTGCCTTCAACACAGTGGCCTAGGGAAACAGGAAGCGTGACTAACGGCAGGACTACGCCCCTAAAAGCAACGCGCGCAGATCGGCAGGATTTGGAACCAGTATTTATCGCCCCGCGGCAAGGCTTTTTATATGAAGTAAAGCGCGCGGCTGATTCTAATGGTCAGGGTTGGAGCCGGGCGGTGGTTTTTATTGCAGAGCAGGGCAGTTTTACCGCTCAAAAGCACTCAATAGGCAGTGAACGGGTGCAAGTGGGCGAAAGCCATTTGAAAGCTGAACTGCCAAGTGCCGCAAGTTTGTCATCGTGGTTGCCCTTTATTGAGAGAGGTTTAGATCCGTTAGGGCAACAAAAAGGTAAGGCATTGGGCGAGGTTTTTCTTCAGATCAGTGGTGTGTATTTTGGACAGCAAGGGAAATTAGCTTTTAAAAATGAGGAAAAAAATGCTTTTCAGGGGGGCTCATTCGTGGCTGATCGTTGGCCAGAGGATAAGCAGGAGAAAACCTTGGTGAGCCATCGGTTTTCTTGGGAGCGTGCCGCACTAACACACTTTGAGGGCTCAAAATTCATTAATTCCCAAAAAGAGCTGAATCCCACAAATAACATGGCGGTTTTGCGCTGGCAGGAGCAGCAAACCGTTGTGCGAATTATTTGGCAAAGGTTTTGGCGTGAATGGGCACATGGGGCACTTAAAACCAGCAAGCAGTATTGGCAGGAACTACGGGTTTTTGCAGGTAAGCAGTTTGCTTAGGGTGCGCTAAGGCTTTTCGTTCCAGAAGTAGTTTTTTATTTCCGCTTTGTGTCAGTTAACGAATACACATAGCTTTTGAAGGGTATTTGATCTTGAAAAAAGCTGAGTGGTATTATTTTCGTGAGCTTGATTCACGCAAAAGGGATGCGCTCAAGGTTTGGTGGTGTCTTGCTTTAGTGTTGAGTTTGTTGCGCCATTGCAAGCCTGCACTTGGTGGGGTGCAGGCTTGGTGCTTCTTAAGGCAATATGTATTTTTGTATTAGCAGGCTGTGCTTTTAAAGGGCGTGGACCAATATTTCCTTGATTTCCTTTTGAGAAATGTTGGCATGCTCTCCCATATCATGCAGGTAATCCCTGGAATCGATGGTTTTTAAGAAGGGTTTTAGCTGCTCGTTATTGCCAACGCCAATGTGGGAAAGGCGCGTGGGCATGTGCAGTTTATTGTAGAAGTTTTCAATTGCATCAATGGTTTGCTCAGCCAAGAATGGATTTTCATGCAGGCCAAAAACATTGCGGCCCATTTGGCGCAGTTTACCGCGTTTCTGCTTGAGTTGTGCGCGTAGTAACGAGGGTTGAACAATTGAAAGTGTTGCTGCGTGGTCGGTGCCATAATAGGCGGTAATCTCATGTCCAATTCCATGGGTCGCCCAATCGGTGGGCACACCGGCGCCCAAAAAGCCGTTGAGGGCCTGATTGGCGGCAAGCATGAGGTTTTCGCGCCATTCATCATCTTGCTGATCAAATGAATTTGCTAGTTTGATAAGCGTTTTTAATAGGGTTTCCGCATAACCATCGTGGACCATAGCCTCCACGGGGTAGGTAAGGTATTGCTCGCAAATATGGACAAAAGCGTCAACAATACCGTTACGTAGCTGGCGTTCGGGTAATGTCTTCATGGTGTCGGGGTCGAGTACGGCAAATTGCGGGCGAACCAATGGAGAGCCGAATGCACGCTTTTCCCGAGTTGCCATTTTGGTTACGACGGAATTGCCGTTGCTTTCACTTCCAGTGGCGGGCAAAGTTAGAATGCAACCCAAAGGCAATGCTTTTTCAACTGGGGTTTTTCTAGTGACAATGTCCCATGGTTCGCCTTCATAACAGCATGCCGCTGCAATGAGCTTGCAGCCATCCACCACCGAGCCTCCGCCGACTGCCAGAATGTAATCGAGCTTTTCTTCTTTCACCAGTGCGATGGCTTCCAACAGGGTTTCATAATGGGGGTTGGGCTCAATACCTGAAAACTCTTGCCACTGATACTTATGGAGTGCCTTGGTAACTTGGTTATAAACCCCGTTTTTTTTGATCGAGCCACCACCGTAAGCAAGCAGCACGCGGGCATTTTCGGGGATTTGATCGGTAATGGCTGAAATTTGGCCACGACCAAAAAAAATAGCGGTAGGGTTTTGAAAACTAAATAACATGGTTGGCGTTCTCTTGCTTATTGGTGTGGGGTGCAGCAGGTGGGGCCGCTTGCGGGCACTTACTGACCACATTCACTTATAACCAGTGGGGAGCACCAGACTACGCCTAATTTTGGAAGCTTGAAAAGCCTTTGTTGGCATGGTGAATAAAAAATACCTGAATTCTCTCGAGTTGTAATGTATTTTTACGTAGGGTGTTGGGTGGTTTTGGGGCGTGGTGTGTTGGGGGTGCAAGGTTTATTTCTCGCCTGTACATAGAAGAGCATGTCATTAAGGCTTCAAATGTAGCCCAATCAAAAATTGATAAACTAAACCTGCTTATTGAGCAGCAAAGCTCTTGAACGGCAAGCTTTCTTATTTCGCCAAAATACCAGCCTTATTGAGGCTGGTATGTCCAATTATATTTTCCTGGGGCTAAATGGTGAAGCTCACATTGGCCTGCCGTCGGCGCGTGGTGTGGTGAGCATAGGGGCATAACGTAGTGCGAAAGCTGCAAAGGCAATGACCCAAAGTGTGGCAGATATATGCAGCGACATTGTGTAGAGTGCATCGCTGATTAAGGGCAAGAAAACCCGCGCAGTCGCGCTGAGCATGATTGAATAGAAAATAAGCGTATCAACCCATGTGGCACGCATAGGGCGGCCGGTGTGGCCTAAGCTGGAGCGGGTCATCATCGCCAGCATCATACCGGCCATGGCCCCAATGGTGAGCGCATGCAGGGCGTAGATTTGTTCTAGTTCGACGATTTCAAGAAGCGCTGCAGCGCGTAACAGGAAAGCAAGGGGCAGCCAGGCATAGCTTAATGGCAGTATCCAGAGGATCGGGTTCTTCCATGTACGGAAGGGAGACCAAAGCCCCAGTTTAAAGGCATGCAATACACCAAGGGCGATGCAAAGGGTGGCTTGCGGCAAGGGGTATTCGCTGTACATGCCAAAGATACTATCCAAAACAAGCAGTGCTAGCATACCAATTACCAGCGCCGCCTCGAGTTTGGGAAGGCGCACCGCTTTGGGTCCAAGGGCATTATTCGTGAATATCGGTATAATACGGCCGGCTATCACGCTGATAAAAATAGCGAATATATCGATAACGGCCAGAAAGAGTGCTTCGGGGGAGATTGTTATCCAACCCCATGCATCTGCATGGAACGCGAGATTGGCGCAGGACATGATGCTCAACAGCATGATGACAAATAAATTGCGGCGATTGTTGGCTTTTATCAAGGGAATGGCAACGCCGACGGTGGCTGCAGGTAAAAATGCCAGATCAATTATTGAGGCAAGCGGGCTATTCCAAAAAAGTAAAACAATACGACCGGCAAGCCAAAGTAGTGCTAGCAACGCCAAGTGTGTTCCATGGGGTGTTCGAACGCCCGTCCAGTTTTGTACGGCGGTGAATAAAAAGCCAATCAATATGGCGGCACCAAAGCCGAAGAGCAGCTCGTGGGCGTGCCAGTAAAGCCCGTCCAGCGGGCCGGAAATTTCTAAGTGGCCGGTTAGATTGAAAATCCAAAGGGGTATGGTGATCGCCGCGTATATGGCACCTAATAGGTAGAAGGGGCGGAACCCTAAAGAAAATGTGGCTTGTAAACGGGGGGAACTACTTGCTTGCACAGCTTTTCTCGCGCGAGGCGCTCCTTCGTGTTTTGTGGAATTGCGTTTTATTTGCAACCTTACATGGTCGATTTACTGGGTATTTGTTGCAAGTCAATTAACTGGGTGTTTTGCAAGTAAGGCGCGAAGAAACCACAGGAACTCTCTAGTCCATGTGTGTTTCTTGTTTTACTTTTTGCGGGTGCCATCAGCCTGTTGCATCAGGTTTTTTATATGGGCTGCGAAGTAATAGGTTGCCGGTAAGGCAATAAGTGCTCCGATAATGATAGACCATGTGGTGGACAGCACCGGGCCGCCAAGCCAGGTGCCGATAAGCGAGGCAAAGAAAACATTCACCGCAAAGGCTCCCACGCCAAAGGGGTAGAGCGCTGCGGTGATTTTCCAAATTGACCAGCTGTTATCGCGGCGTGTCATCGGCGGGCAATCATCCATTGTACGGCGGCCAATGCAAGTATTAGTGCAATGGATGCGATGGCAAACCAGAACTCAGCGGTGGCTGATTGTGCCTGTGGTATGGGCCGGTCATAAGCGGTTGCCAGCGCAAGAGTGGGGTAAAGAACTAGAGATAATAATGATGATAGGAACAAGCGCATGGTTAGCTCTCCTTTGTTAAACTGCGGTAGATTTCGGGAAGGGCGCGTAGCAAGCGCTCGGGGTTGGGCAGTAGCGTAAAGCCGCCACGCCCGAAAATCCGGGTGAACCAGTTTTGACCGTCTTCATCAATCACAATGGCGTGTAGGCTCATGCCTTGCGATCGAAGCTCGCGTACCGCCATATGACTGTCTTCAATACCGAACTGGCCTTCATAATGATCGAGATCATTGGGTTTGCCATCGGTTAGAATAATGAGCAGTTTTCGCGCGCTGTTTTGTGTGGCGAGTTGCGCTCCCACGTGGCGTATTGCTGTGCCAAGGCGGGTGTAATGGCCCGGTTTTAGAGCGGCAATATTCTGTTCTATTTGCTCGTTCATCGGGTCCTGGAAGTCTTTCACCCTTGAGAGGAAGACACGATCACGGTAGAGCGATGAAAAACCCCAGATTCCCAGTTTATCTCCGGCTGCATCAATACCAAAAGACATGGCCGTCATGGCCTCGCGGGCGGTGTCGATAACTGTGGTGTCGCCAATTGCGGATTCAGTGGAGCGCGAGGTATCTATCAAAAAGGCAACGCTTAAGTCCCGTTCTGTTTGGCGGGAATCTTGCCAAATTCGATCGCTGCCATACCCTGTGGCCATTAAATCGGTTTGCGTGGTGATGAGGGCGTCCAAGTCCAGCTCAGAGCCTTCTATTTGCCGCAGCTGGATTTTGCGCTTGGGCATAAGTGCCTCAAACTGACGACGTACCTGGCGCACATGGGCAGGATTGGCTTTAAACTGCTCATCGTGTGATACCTGTATGGGAGCATCAAGCACACGGCAATGGTCTTCCATGTAAGATTTTGTGCGGTAATTCCATTCCGGATAAACATATTTACCGGCTAGCTTTTCATGGTCAGCATCGGAAGGGGAAAGGTCAAGGTGTAAGCGCAGACGAGTAGCTGCTTTGCGATTGTGCTTGGTGAGGGTAATTTTTTCCTGATCATCTGCCGCCTTTTGTGCATTTTCGTCGTCATCATCATCCACTGAGCGGTTGATATTCATGGACTCGACCCATGAAAGAATAGCCTCAAAGCGGTGAATGATAAAACTATCGGAGCGGCGGTTCTGCTCGTTGTCTTTTCGCTCGCCCTGCTTTTTATTGGCCATCGCCATGGCGAGTGGTGCTTTTGCGGCCGGGTCTTGCTCTTCCTCAGCCGCTTTTGCGCCTAGCTTTGGCGTGATAAATTGCAGCCAGATGGGGACGGGTGCATAGGGGTGATAATTGCGTTGTGCAGTTGGGGTTGAATTGCTAAATGAAAACTGTTCTGCTGGGCCCTTGTGTATTAGGGCGGCGCAAATATCTTGTTCTATTTGCTGCTCTTGGGTTGGACGCAACAATTTTGGGCGCTGGGCAAGAGCGTAATTTGCCATCAGTTCAAACGGTTTGCGTAGCCCAGGGCATGTTTTTAGTACTTGGGCTGTGGCGGCAAGGTTACATGTAATAAGCTTTTGATCGCGCTCAATACCCTCTTCAAGGTTGGCGACTTGTTGCCACTGCTCGCTTGAAGCCAAAGCGGCAAGAGCCGTAAGCCAGAGGTAAGCAGAGCGGTTGAGCTGTTTACTTGGAAAGCTCAGAATTTGTGGTGGTAAGCGTAGCGTTTCGCCATTGAAACTGGCCACATAGTGCTTATCGCGGTTGGTGGCCAGTTTACGTTTGGCATTTTGGCGGTGGTTTACAGCGGTTGGGGCCGCTTCTGTTATGTCCACCTGCGCATTGCCATGTAAGGCACGAAATAAAACGGCCAAACTGGTACGTATGTCGGTTAAGCACACAGCCTGATCCGGGAACTGGGCTGACTGTCCCAGATCACTGGCCAAATTGTGCCAGATGTTGCCAACGGTTTCTTCTGGCTCCATCAAATCAAGCAGTTGCATCGCTCTACCCGTAGATTGTTGATATTAAGTCGCGTAATGCTTTTTGAACGTCTTCCTCGTCACTCAAAGGCTCAATGATGGCCACTTGCAGTGCTTGGTCAACATTCATACCCGCGGCAATCAAGGTCGCGGCATAGATAAGCAGGCGGGTGGAAACACCTTCTTCCAGGTCCATGCCTGACAGGGCGCGAATATGACCGGCAAGCCGTACCAAAGAGCTAACGCGGTCAACATCAAGACCGGATTCTTGCGTGACAACGGCGATTTCGGTTTCGGCATCGGGGAAGTCGAACGAGATAGACAAAAAGCGCTGGCGCGTGGATGGCTTTAAGCGTTTTAAAACATTCTGGTAGCCGGGGTTGTAGGAGGCGACCAGCATAAAGCCTTCGGGCGCGACAAGTTCTTCGCCCGTACGATCCAGCATCAAGGTGCGACGGGTGTCGGTGAGCGGGTGCAAGACCACGGTGACGTCTTTACGGGCCTCGACCACCTCGTCGAGATAGCAAATAGCCCCTTCACGCACTGCACGGGTGAGTGGTCCATCTACCCACACGGTTTGACCACCTTTGAGCAGATAACGGCCCATGAGATCGGCGGCGGATAAATCGTCGTGACAGGCAACGGTGTATAGCTTTTTGCCAAGCTTATGGGCCATATGCTCAACGAAGCGGGTTTTGCCGCAGCCCGTAGGCCCCTTCAAAAGAAGGGGTAGGGTGTTGTTATAGGCGGTTTCAAACAGCTCGCATTCGCGAGCTGTTGGTTTATAGAAGGGTGTTTGTGCACTATGTACAGTCAAATTACTCTCCTGTTTTCAGTTGGGCAGATCCTGGTGTGATCACTTCACGCTTATTGATAACCACCATGGAGTAGATGAAGAGCAACGCACCTGCCACCACAGCAACACCGGAACCAAAACGCATGAGATAGAAGACAGAGAGGCTGTCTTGCACTTCCATGTAGTAGTCACCGATGACACGTTGCATATGTGTCTGGATTGTACCGGCGAAGGTGAGAACAAATGTCATGAATGCCATGCCGCCAGTCATGAGCCAGAAGCTGGCCATGTTCATCACCTGATTATAAGGCTCACGCTTGTTAAGCATTGGCATTGCATAGGTGAACATTGCCAGGTTCAAAGCCACGTATGCGCCGAAGAAGGCAAGGTGACCGTGAGCTGCTGTTATTTGTGTGCCGTGGCTGTAGAAGTTAACGCCGTGCAGTGTGTGGAGGAAACCCCATACGCCTGCGCCAAAGAATGCCACGGTTGAAGAACCAAGCGACCACAACAAGGCGGCTTTGTTCGGGTGATTTTTACGCCCTTTCCAAACCATGACAAAGGCAAAGGACATCATCAAGAAGAATGGAATGACTTCGAAGGTAGAGAATATCGAGCCAACCCACTGCCAGTATTTTGGTGTACCGATCCAATAGAAGTGGTGACCGGTGCCAAGGATACCAGAGAATAGTGCCGTTGCGACAATAACGTAGAGCCATTTTTCGACAACTTCGCGGTCAACGCCGGTCATTTTCAGCATCAAGAAGGCCAGAATTGCGGCCATGACCAGTTCCCAAGTGGCTTCAACCCACAGGTGAACCACAAACCACCAGTACATTTTATCAAGGCTGAGGTTGTCTGGGTTGATGAACGCGAAGATCCACAAAAGCGATAGCAGCCACAGCCCTGTGAGCAAAACGCTGGTAATCGCTGTTTTACGGCCCGCCAAAACTGTCAGGGAAATGTTAACAAGGAAGATAACAGCGGCAACCAGAATGCCGAACTTGACCCAAAGAGGTTGTTCCAGGAACTCGCGGCCTCCGTGGATGCCCATAAGGTAGGAGACTACAGCGCCAAGAGTGCCGACAACCAATATGATCAGCTGTAAGTAGGCCAGCTTGACCGAGTAGATTTCTCTTTCAGCTTCTTCAGGTACCAAGAAGTAGGCGGCACCAAAAAAGCCAAGCAGCAACCAAACAATCAGCGCGTTGGTGTGCAGCATTCTTATAATGTTAAATGGCAGTAGCTCGGAAAGGAAGTTGGGTGATACATAAACCCAGCCAGCAAGCAAGCCACCGAGTACTTGAATGGCAAATAAACCCAGAGCGCACAGGAAATAGGCCTTTGCAACTTTTTGCGATTGGTATTTCATGGAATGTTCTCCTTAACCTGCGTCGTTGGGCGGCCAGCCCTGCGTATCGGTATGATCTGCCCACCTTAAGAATTCGGCGAGGCCTTTAATTTCTTCGTCGGTCAAGTGGAAATTGGGCATTTGGCGACGGCCTTCAATGCCGGAAGGCTGTGATTCCATCCATGCCTTGAGCGTCTCAAAAGCTCCTTCGGGGTCGTCGACAACGCCCCAGCGCGTCATGACGTTGCCGACTTCCGGCGCAAAGTAAGCGCCTTCACCGTGGAGGGTATGGCAGTTGATACAGGAGTTTTTCTCCCAAACATGCTTGCCAAGAATCACTTCCTTGGTGAGAGGTTGCGAAGCTGTAGATTTTTCAGTGATATAAAGATGACTTTGTACAGTCAGGACGATGAAAATGACAACGAAGAACAGCGAGCCTCCGTAGAAAATGTTTCGCGCCCGGGATTTGGTAAGTATCTCAGCCATATATTGGCCTCCCCCTGGTTCCGTAATAATGGAAGGGGTAGCGTTTTTTGGAAAAAGGAAGTTTGTGCTTGCGCAAAGTTTAGAGCGGTTAAAACTGTAATGTATGTATTAGAGAAAGGAAAAATACATGTCACTTCAATGTCTTGATAATCCAGACATGACACTTGACCGGCTCATGGAACAGTGTCCACAAACAATTCCTGTATTTTTGAAATATAAAATGCTGTGTGTTGGTTGTCTGGTTAATCCGTTTCACACAATCAGCGATGCTTGTGAAGAATATAAATTGGATGAGCAAGATTTTCGTTGCGAGCTTGAACGGGCAATTACTGCAACCAAGCAGTAGTTGATTGCCGGAATTTCTTGTTTAATAGCTGAGTAATTTAAATGTAAAGGAAACGCCTGCCTGAATTCGCTAATGGGCGTGATTGTCTTTCGGGTGCGCCAATACAACCAGTCCGTGCGGATCACTGACGATTATTCGTTTTCGGCGACTTGATACCAACCCCTGCTTTTCCCACTTGCTCATTAATCTGCTGACAGTATGCAATGTGGTTGCGGTCATTTCCGAAAGGTCTTGCCGGGTAATGGGAAAATCGACTTCTATGCCATCTTCAACGGGACGCCCAGTCTGATTGATTAATCGCAATAGGGCGTTGGCAACGCGCTGCTCCACCTGCTGTGTGGCCATTTCCATAACGCGCATGTTGACCTCGCCAACACGGCGGCCGACAGTCTTGTAGGTTTCGGTGGCAAAGCCCTCATATTTTTCGGTGAATGTGTCCCATAGGGATGTGGGCCAGCTGAGCACAATGGATTCGCTTGCGGTGATGGCTGTTGCCGGGTAAGTGTCTCGGCCAAGTGCTCGGGCTATGCCGAAAAGCTGACCGCTTGGAATATGAAGTGAGATAACCTGCTCCCCAGTAGGGGTAATTCGCACAACCCTTATATAGCCATCCAGCAACATAAAAAAGCGTTCGGCAGCCTCGGCCTCGTCAAACACATGCGTGCCTTCAGGGTGGCGGCGAACAGAAACGTGATTAAGTATTTCGCGAATCTGTTCATTAGATAAGCGAGAAAAAGGTGGCAGCTTTGCAAGCAGACTGGTGTCCAACTTTGGTAAAATTTTTTTTAATGTATTTTCACTCATAGATATATTTAATCACAGAGTAACCCACAGTTCTATAGGTTCTTTTTATAAAACACAGGTGTTTTTACTAAGTAAAATTTCTATGAAAAAGGTTGTGCCAGAGCAAATTCACGCCTTCTTTTGCGTCCTAGTATTTTTGTGAAAGGTCATTGACCGAAACAAAATAGGAAGGGTTAGACAAAATGCTCCGTACAATTTCAATGGCGCTAATTGTTGGAAGTATACTTGCGGGCCCCGCAATGGCAGAGACGTTTGAAGTTCATATGCTGAATAAAGACGGCAAAGAACGCATGGTCTTTAAACCTGATTTTCTTCGTGTGGGCCCAGGTGATACTGTGCGCTTTATCCCAACAGATAAAGGGCATAACGCCCAATCTATCAAAGGCATGATTCCAGAAGGCGCTAAGCCTTTTAAAGGGAAAATGAACAAGGAAGTCGAAGTAACTTTCAGCGACGAAGGTGTTTATGCAATTGAGTGTAAACCGCATTATGCCATGGGGATGGTGATGACTGTTGCTGTTGGTGATGCCAAAGAAGCTCCAAAGGATTTCCTAGAGCGACGTATTCCTAAAAAAGCAAAACAACGTTTCGAAAAACAACTCAAGAATCTCTAGTTTTATCAGTTTGATGTGCTGGGCCCAACGGGCCTAGCCTAACCCTATCGGAGGAAGTTATGGGTAAACTATTTGACAAACAAACACTTGAAGTTAACAGACGTAATATGTTGCGCGGCAGTTTGCTGGCAGGTGCTGCTGCGGTGACTGGTACGAGTGCTGTGGCTATGAATATGCCACAAGGGAAGTCCAAGTTAGTGACTCCACGTGCACCGGCAAAAGAATTTGTGGTTGCGGAGGCAAAAGCGCAGGCGAAAGCAAAAGCGAAACCGGTTGATCTATCCGGCTATGAGCGTGTTCAGCAAAAACTGGTTGCCCCACCTTTTGCGCCCAAGCATGAGCAAGTTGCAAGCGGTAAGCCGAAAATTGTTGAAATCACAATGGAAACCACTGAGAAATTACTGACAGTGGATGAGGATACCGGCGCTGAAATTTGGGCGCTGACTTATAACGGCTCTGTTCCCGGCCCGTTGATCATTGTGCATGAAGGTGATTATGTTGAATTAACACTGCGCAATCCTGCGGACAGTAAAATGGAACATAATATTGATTTCCATGCTTCAACCGGTGCTCTTGGTGGCGGTGGTCTGACCCATATTTACCCAGGGGAAGAGACTGTATTGCGCTGGAAAGCAGTTAAACCAGGCGTGTTTACCTATCACTGTGCACCTGGCGGAGCTATGATCCCTTATCATGTGGTACATGGCATGAATGGCGCTGTTATGGTGTTGCCGCGCGAAGGTCTGAAAGATAAGGCTGGTAACCCATTACGTTACGATTCCATTGCTTACATAGGTGAGCAGGACTTCTATTTGCCAAAAGACAAAGACGGTGAATACAAAACCTACGAGCAAGCGGGTGATGATTACGCAGATAGCTTGGAAGTGATGCGTACATTGGTGCCTACACACTCAGTATTTAATGGCTCCGTTGGTGCGCTTACGGGTGAAAATGCCTTGAAGGCGAAAGTCGGCGAAACCGTTTTGATGATCCATAATCAGGCTAACCGGGATACAAGACCTCACCTTATTGGTGGGCATGGTGACTATGTTTGGGAGGCTGGATCTTTTACGGATGCGCCGCAAACAGGATTGGAGACTTGGTTCATTCGCGGTGGTAGTGCCGGGGCTGCCATGTATACCTTTAAGCAACCGGGTGTTTACGCCTACGTGAATCATAACCTGATTGAGGCAGCACTGCTTGGCGCCACAGCGCACTTCGTAGTGGAGGGTGAATGGAATAACGCTTTGATGGAACAAGTGGTTGCACCTCAAAAGCTGACGAAGCAAGGCTAACTGGTACTGCGAGAAAAATGACAGTACCTGAAACGATAAAGCAGGCATAACTGGGCGCAGGCACTGTCATTTACAAGCATGAGTTGGGGGCGTTACTCTTTGCTCATGCTTTATTGTTCCTTTGCTTGCTTCATTCGCCTTTGAAGTTAAGTAAAGCTGGTGCGGTCTGGCTGTTAATCCCATTATTCCCAGCATTTCATGCTGTTCTAGCCAGACTGCATAGGCACCTTTATTTTGTGGGGAGAGTTTTCATGGGGTTTCGCCGGGCAGTTGATCATCTGAAAACGTCTTTTCTATTAATCTTGGGCGGTGTTGTGGTTGGCGGGGTCGGTGGCGGCGCTGTGGTTGCCTACATGAACTGGAGTGCGCAAGGCGATCCGTCATTGATACCGCAAATGGCCGAGCATCCCGTTGTATTTCCGAATGGCCATCGGCTTTACGTGCAAAAATATGAGGTTTCGGTTGCGGAGTGGAATCGTTGCCATACGGCCGGTGCGTGTACACTTAAGCTGCGGGTATCGGGTAAAAAAGATAGTGCGCGTATTCCTGCCACCGGTTTGAATTTCGAGGATGTCTCGCAATATGTCGATTGGATGAATGCGCATTCCGGACATCAGTTTCGTTTGCCAACGCAAGATGAGTGGAATTTTATGGCCGCCAAGGTTTTACCCAAAAAACCCGAGCCGATTTTTAAAGATCCTTCGCTTACCTGGGCATCTGCTTATTTGACCGAGGGGTTGGCACCGCGGCGACTTAAGGCGCGGGGTAGCTTTTCAACAAGTGCCGAAGGGGTGGCTGACCTTGATGGCAGTGTTTGGGAGTGGACGGGGGATTGCTATAGCGAGAATGGAGAAAAAATAGAGGATGCATCCTGCCCCGCTTTTTATGTGAGCGGTGAACATATGGCAGTTATTCCCTATCCGGTACGGGATCCGGCACGCGGAGGCTGTGCTGTAGGTACGCCACCAGCACATTTGGGATTTCGATTGGTGAGTGATACGGCTGTTGATGTTGCGAATCTATAAATGATTCATTTTGCCCCCACTCCTTGGGGGGAGTGGTGAGCCCGCACGGGTTCGAACCGTGGACCTACTGATTAAAAGTCAGTTGCTCTACCAGCTGAGCTACGGGCTCTCAACGGTGCCTTGTTAGGGGCTAGCTTATTGAGATTTAATCTCTTTTCGCTTTGCGGCGTGGCCGCTCCGTTTCGGTGAGAAGGTACATACTGGCCTTGGATGAATAATGCAACCGGAAAAAATGAAAAAGTGAAAATAGTTTTTATTGTCTTTAGATAGTCCACAATCTTAAATTGATTTTGACTTGTTAATGTCAAAAAGCTGAACAATCGTATGTATTAGGAGATTTTTCTCTCACTCCTTGGGGGGAGTGGTGAGCCCGCACGGGTTCGAACCGTGGACCTACTGATTAAAAGTCAGTTGCTCTACCAGCTGAGCTACGGGCTCTCAACGGTGCCTTGTTAGGGGCTAGCTTATTGAGATTTAATCTCTTTTCGCTTTGCGGCGGGGCCGCTCCGTTTCGGTGAGAAGGTACATACTGGTCCAAGATGAATTGTGCAACCGGAAAATGAGATAAAAATGAATTTTGTGGTGTTTTCCTGTGTGTATTTATGGGGGGTGCTACATTGGCTCATGGTAACTACATGAAAAATAATAGGAAAATAACTCATTAACAATCTTGGGTGTTTTTTCGTGTTGGGTTTGTTGCTCTTTGTGCTTTTGTCTTTCTTTTAAGAAAGCAAGATATTTCAAATTAATGGAGCACGGTGTTTTGTTTTTTCCTCAGTGGGGAATGGGGAGAACATTTGTTATTTATTAGGTAATAATGCGCAAAAATTGTGTACAGTGGCCTACAACCCTTTTTCTGTCTTGCTCCCTGATATAAAAGGGGATGTGTGAAGAATTGCGTAGGGTACAGTGATTAATGCGGTCAATGCGTAATTGTCCGCTTTTGTATACAGGTGAATCATGTCACTTGATACCTAAGGGTTAAGACCAATAGGCCCGGCGTTAGAAAACGCATTGTTTGATTTGAAATCCAATAAGTCGTTCGTGGAGGAGCACATGAAATTAGGAAGCATTGCTGCCGGTGTTGCGCTTGTATTTGCTGGCATGACACAGGTTTCGGCTGCTGAGCAGCAGTTCATTTCCATTGGTACCGGTGGCGTAACCGGTGTTTACTACCCAACCGGTGGCGCGATTTGCCGTCTTGTTAACAAGACACGCAAGGAACACGGCATTCGCTGTTCTGCAGAGTCTACTGGTGGTTCTGTTTACAACATTAACACCATTCAAGCCGGCGAGCTGGAATTCGGTGTTGCCCAATCCGACGTTCAGGCGAATGCTTATGAAGGTCGTTCCCAGTGGGAGGGCAAGCCCTTTAAAGACGAGCGCTCTGTATTTTCGGTGCATCCAGAGCCCGTTACCATGTTGGCAGGTAAAGATACCGGCATTAAAAACTACACAGATTTGAAGGGCAAGAAGGTTAACATTGGTAACCCTGGTTCTGGCCAGTACGCCACTTGGAAGCTTTTGGAAAAAGAAGGTATTATTAAAACTTCTGATCTTGCTTTGGCAACCGAGCTGAAGTCTTCTGAAGCTGGTGCTGCACTTTGTGATGGCAAGATTGATGCCTATTACTGGCTGGTTGGTCACCCATCTGCGGCAACTCAGGAAACAGTTTCCACCTGTGATGCTCAGCTGGTGAACGTTGAAGGCCCGGCCATTGATGCGTTGCTTGATAAATACTCTTATTATCGTAAAGCAACTATTCCTGCCGGCATGTACAACAACGACAAAGACATCCACACCTTTGGTGTTGGTGCAACCATTGTAACATCTGCAAAGGTTCCTGATGAAGTTGTTTACACACTGGTTAAGGCTGTGTTTGAAAACTTTGACGATTTCAAAAAGCTGCATCCTGCCTTTGCAAATTTGAAGCCGGAAGAAATGATCAAGGATTCCTTGACAGCTCCACTGCACCCTGGTGCTGTGAAGTACTATAAAGAAAAGGGTTGGATGTAATTCTGACCAGGGCGTTTGCGCGGATGCGTGCGAACGCCCTTTTTCATCCCCTGAAATGACACATATCTAGCAAGAGAAAACTATTTTAATTCTCGGTTTTCAGGGGAGTTACAGTGTCCGATTGCTCGGGCATACTTTTGGTTGCATGCAATTCTCGTTTCAATGATCGGCCTTTGTTTTAGGTCAGGCAACCAACAATAATAATAGAATAGCTGGCATTTTTGCCAATAGTGGGGATGGGTGATGAGTGCACAACAGCACAAAGCACAGGTAGAAGCCCAAGAGCTCGTTGCGCAAAGCGATACCGGTGCGCGCAACCTAAGCGGCTCTTTGGGGTATATGGTTGCTTTTATCGCGTTTTTTTGGTCTGCATTTCAATTGTTCGTGGCTTCCAATGTGCCGTACTGGCTGGAAGGTGCCACGGGCATAAATCTGATTTTCAATAATTCGGAGATCAGATTTATCCACGTGGCTTTTGGTATGGTTTTGGCTGCCTTCGCGTATCCGCTGTTCGCTAACAGCAAGCGGGATGGTATTCCCTGGTACGACTGGGTTTTGGCGGCTTTGGCAGTTTTTGCCTGCTTATATTTGGTCGTTATGCGCAACCAAATCGCCGATCGCGCCGGTTTGCCAACCCAGATGGACCTTATTGTTTCCACTATTGGGCTTTGTGTGCTTGCTATTTGCGTTTATCGCACGCTAGGGCTTCCGCTCGTGGTGGTTGCGGGCGTTTTCTTACTCTATGCCTTTTTTGGCAACCAGTCTTTCTTACCCGATGCGGTGCAATGGCGCGGAGCTTCCTATAATAAAGCCATGTGGCACTACTGGATGCAGCTTGAAGGTGTGTTCGGTGTTGCCGTTGGGGTTTCGGCCTCGATGATTTTCCTGTTCGTGCTGTTTGGTGCGCTGTTGGAAAAAGCGGGCGCGGGGAACTACTTTATTAAATCAGCCTTTGCTCTGCTCGGGCATTTGCGCGGTGGACCGGCCAAAGCGGCGGTTGTGGCCTCTGCCATGAGCGGTCTTTACTCTGGCTCTTCGATTGCCAATGTGGTGACCACAGGTACCTTTACCATTCCTTTGATGAAGCGCACCGGATTCCCTGCGGAAAAAGCAGGCGCGGTTGAAGTTGCTTCTTCGGTAAACGGCCAGTTGATGCCACCTGTTATGGGGGCGGCGGCCTTTTTGATCGCCGAATTTACCGGTGTTGGTTACCACGAAGTGGTCATTCATGCGTTTATTCCTGCGGTTATCTCCTACATTGCCTTGGTGTACATTGTGCATCTGGAAGCATTGAAGATGAACCTGAAAGGTTTGCCAAAGCCACCAGCGCTTTTAACAGCAATGCAACGTTTGATCGGTGTTTTGACCGGTTTTATCGGTATTTCGCTGCTTGGGCTGGCTGTCTACTATATCCTCGGCTTCTTTAAGGCGAATATTCCCGGCTTAACATTCCCGGTTGTTTTGGTTCTATTTGCTGCTTTCTATGTGTATTTGGTGTATGTGGCTTCCAAATCACCTGATTTGGTGGTGGATGACCCGAATGCGCCCATCTCCGAGCTGCCACGTGCGGGGGATGTTGGCAAAACCGGTTACTACTTCATTCTGCCAATTGTGGTGTTGATCTGGTGTATTTTGCTTGAGCGCTTCTCGCCCTCCTTATCTGCATTCTACGCTACCATGGCGATGATTGTGATTGTGCTGACGCAGCACCCGTTGAAAGCGATGTTCCGTGGTGAGAGCTTGGCGGGCACCTATTGGCGTGGTCTGGTTGATTTTATCGAGGGTATGATTGGTGGTGCGCGCAATATGATTGGTATTGCGGTGGCCACTGCGGCGGCTGGCGTTATTGTGGGTACTGTTTCGCTGACTGGTGCGCATCAGATGATTGGCGAGTTGGTGGAATATCTTTCCGGCGGTAACTTGTTGTTGATGCTGATGCTTGTAGCGATGATGAGCCTTATTCTCGGAATGGGGCTGCCGACAACTGCCAACTATCTGGTTGTTTCTTCCCTCATGGCGCATGTTATCGTCGAGCTGGGTGCGCAAACGGGCTTTATTGTGCCGTTGATAGCTGTTCACTTCTTCGTGTTCTACTTTGGTATTCTGGCCGATGTAACACCGCCTGTGGGGCTTGCAGCCTTTGCGGCGGCGGCAATTAGCCGAGGTGACCCCATTAAGACTGGTGTGCAGGGCTTTATCTACTCCATCCGTACCGCATTGTTGCCGTTCCTGTTTATCTTCAACACCGATCTGTTGTTGATCAACGTCACATATGATCATGCGATTGTGGTGTTTGTTGTGGCCGTTGTGGCGATGATGCTGTTTGCTGCGGCAACGCAGGGGTACTTCTTTGCCCGCTCAAAACTATGGGAATCTGCGGCATTGTTGCTGGTAGCGTTTACACTTTTCCGCCCCGGCTTCTGGCTGGATATGGTCGAGCCGCCCTATGAGCGGTCAACCGGAACGGCAGTTATGCAGATGATTGGTGATGCGCCGCTGAATACGGAGGTTCGCCTAAATCTGGTGGGGAGTGACTTTGACGATCCCGACAAGGTGACCAAGCGCACGATTACTTTGGATGTCGGTGTTGGTAGCGGCGAGCAGCGTTTGCAGGCCGAAGGGCTGAGTGCCATGGAAGATGGCGATAAAGTAGTGCTTGATGAGCCTTTCCCCGGTACTAAGTTCTCCAAGGAACTCCAGGTCTTTGACTTTTATGGGGATGTACCTGTGACAATTGCGAGCACCGAGGTTCAGGCCGAGCGTATGGCTAAAGAGTGGTTCTACTTACCTGCACTGCTGTTGTTGGCGCTTGTTATTGGTTTGCAGCGGCGGCGGCAAACGCAGCCAGCCTTTTAAAACCACAGAATACCCGCAGTTTCTTAAGAGCTGCGGGTATTGCACTGTTAGCTTTACAAGATGCAAGCGGAAGTTTTATGGATGCGGTCTTTTAGGCCTATGAAAAATGGCTGCGGCTTCTAAGAATATGCAGAGCAAATAAAACCGTTTAGTATCATCTGGATGAATCACTGGTCGTGGCAATGCAAGTTGACCAAATTAGAGACGGATTAAACGCATGTATTCCAATATCCTGCTACCTCTAGATATTAACGAAGAAAGTTCTTGGAAGCGGGTTCTTCCTGTCGCGCTCGACTTGGCGCAGCACTACAAGGCAAATTTGCATGTGGTTACAGTGCTGCCAGATTACGGGAAGGCCTTTGTGGGTGGCTTTTTTGCTAAGGAATATGAAACCAAGGCACTTGAAAAAACCCGTGAAGCGCTTGAAGAGCTGCTGGACCGTGAGTTGCCCGAGGGATCACAAAATGTGCAGGGGCATATTGCACACGGGACGATTTATGAGGAAATCAATAAGGCGGCTGATAAGCTGGACTGTGATTTGATTGTACTATCTTCGCACCGGCCTGAGTTGAAAGATTACTTGCTTGGCCCGAATGCCGCGCGTGTTGTGCGCCATGCTCACCAATCTGTTTTTGTGGTGCGTGAAGATTAAGTATTTTTTTGCGCGGAGAGTATCCTAAATTCATATAGTGTTTGTATGAAATGAATATTCTCTAACAAAATTCAGCAATACAGTTTTTAACGGCCCCGCTCTTACCAGCGGGGCCTTTTTGTATGCCTATGAAATTGCTAGGGAACACTTATTGTAGCTTTTCGCCACTTTCTTCGACCGTTTTTCGTACGATTTTCGCATAGTCTTGAGCTTCTTGTACGATTTTGGCTTCATCAACGGTTAAGATCTTGCGATCACGCATTAAAATCTTACCTGCCACAATACTGGTACGAACATTGCTCGCATTGGCTGAATAGACGAGTGCAGAATAAGGGTTGTAAATTGGCACCATATTCGGTGCCTTGGTGTCAATAATGATGATATCGGCTTGTTTTCCTGCTTCCAATGAGCCGATTTTATCTTCCATGTGCAGTGCACGTGCTGCACCAATGGTGGCCATTTCGATAACTTTTATTGGCGGCATGGCGGCGCGATCGTTGTTGGCCAGTTTATGTACTTTGGCGACCTGATTGAATTCATCTATTGTGCTCAATGTGTTACCTGACATTGGGCCATCAGTTCCGAGGCCAATACGTAGCCCTTTGTCGAACATTTCGAGAGCCGGGGATACCCCTTTTGCTGATTTAATGTTGGCACTCATGTTATGTGCAATGCCCACATCATTTGCCTTGAGCAGGGCTATATCTGCAGCGTCAGCGTGAATTACGTGGGCAGCAACCAGGTGTCTGTTTAATGCGCCGATGTCATTCATATAGGAAATGGGGGACAAGCCGTTGGAGCGCTCAGCGATTATTTCGTTTTCCCGTTGAGATTCAGCTAGATGGATCAAAACCGGCACATCCAGCTCTTGGGATAGTTTGCTGATTTGTTGCAGGACTAGCGTGGTATTTGTGTAGGGGGCATGCGGGGCAAACGCAGGGGTAATACGTGGATGATTTTTGTATTCTTCAATAAATTTTAGAGCGTAATCAATGCCTTCTTGAGCATTCTGTGCATCAGCCACCGGGAATTTAATAATAGTCTCACCCAGAACGGCGCGCATGCCAATTTTATCTACTGTTTTGGCGACTTCATCTTCAAAGTAATACATGTCGGCGTAAGTGGTTACACCGCCCTTTAGCATTTCAATATTGCCAAGATTTGCGCCAATGCGAACCATATCACGGGAGACAAGTTTGCTCTCTAGGGGGAATATGTAGCGATGTAAACGGTCGGGGACATCATCGGCCAGAGAACGGAAAACACTCATAGATACATGGGTGTGAGTGTTGATGAGCCCGGGCATAACTATATCGCCCTTGGCGTCAATAATTTCTTTCGCGTCATAAGCTTCAAAATCAGAACCGTTACTAACGGATACAATAACGTCCTCGCTAACTACCACCATACCATTTTCAAGTATGGTTTTTTGCCCATCCATCGTGAGGATAAGTGCATTCTTAATGATCAGATCAACAGGAGTTTGAGCACTAGCTTGGGCGACCAGCGTGAGAAAGAAACCTATAGAAAAGAGAGACTTTATTGACTTCATTTTTACTTGCCTGATCTTGATTTTCACGCTGACTAGTAAATGCTTTTATCAAAATATTCTAGTATATTTTTGAGATTTCAAGAATTTTCACCTTTCAATATTTATAGTTTTATCAATTGTAAATTTACGGATTTTTGTTCTCTATTACTGTTAAAAATTGGTTCGAGTTTTTTGTCTTGTTAAGGTTCTGTAATTATTGTTAAATTTTGCTCCTGCTGTAATTATGAAAAGAGTAAGCAGGCCTGGTAATATAGAAATAATAGCTATCCCCGAGGCTACAGGTGTTAATGCCCCACCGCTGATGTGGGAAAACAGTAATGTTGTTAATGTAGTTATTTTCCCCTGTCCAAGTAAGAAGGTAATCAAAAATAGATTTGTCGATACTAAAAAAGCCATTAAAAAAGAGATCGTAAATATTGGTGTTAGTATAGGTAATGTTACATGACGCAAGGTTTGTGCTTTGCTGGCACCTAGCATGCTCGCATGGTCTTCCAGCTCGTTACCGTGAGAATTTAGGGCGGGGATAAGCAAACGAAAAACGTAGGGGCTAGCGGGAATGCAATGTGCTAGCACTATGACTATGTAAGACCCCTGTAGGTTTGTATGAATTGCTAATATAACCAGAGGTATCCCCAGCGATATTTCAGGGAGAAAGAGCGGTAAGTTGCTGAAACTATGTGAAAATGCATGCCAGAACTTGCTTGTGCTCTCTCTCTTGGCTGCTATTAAAGCGGCAGGAAAACAAATGGCTAGTGTTAGTGCTGATGCAGATAAACCAATCAGCATCGTATTTGCGATGGCCTCGCCTAATTGCGAACTTGGCGATATTAAATAATCCCAGGAAAGTGGGATTGGAGAAATTTCTCTTTGTTGCCACCACCATTTAGCGGGTAATAAATCTGGCCATTGCCAACGAAAGGCCAGTGAACTGATGATCAATGGAATAAACGGCATCAGTATGATGATAGTTATGAACAGTGTCCCAAGTGATGCGAGCCGCTGTGCCGTATTTTTGCTTTGGTACATGTTCCCTCTAGTTGCCTACTTTTAAAAAGCGCCCGAGGTAAAGGTAGGTATAGGAAAATAGTGCGCTAATTATTGCCATATGAACAATAAGAACCATCGCTTGTATCTGGTAGCTGTAATCGGGATTTATATAATAATTATAGGCGATTACAGGTAGGGTATAGGGGTATCCTCCCCCTAGTATTAATGGAACCTCGAAGGAAGATATGTTGTAGGCCATACATAAAACAAGTGCGGATGCTGTGTGTGGCATTACTTGAGGCAGTATAATGCGGTAAAGAATTTGCCATTTATTGGCACCTAAGATCATTGCCATTTCTTTTTGGTTTGCTGGTATGGCGTTTAGCGCTGCACTGATGACGAGAGTTAAGAAGGGCAGTTGTTTCCAAACGAAAACAAAGATTATGCCCCAGCCGTAATGGGTATTCAATATTGCTGGGAATTGAGCGGGGTCGTCTATGATGCCAAAGGCAGCGCATAGTCGGGAAAAGATACCCCCTTTGCCGAGCATTATAATTGCTAGTGCTATGCCTAAAATATACGGAAGAAATAGCGGCAGACCATTGATTTTGCTAAGTTTGTTTATGAATGGTATGTTTTTGTTGATCGCAATTGCAAGTAGTATTGCAAATGCTGTTGCCAATAGGGATGAGATTACGGCGTAATAAAGTGTATAAGCCAGTGCCAGCCAAAATGCTGATGAAGCCCAAGTTTGCCAATATGTTGTAAAATTTGGAAAATTATTGACACCAAACCAGGGAGCATAACCTAAAGATGTTGCCAGAGAGAAGCCTAGCGATAATGTTATGGATCCGCCAATTAGTAAAGTAAAAGGTAATAAATAGACTAGTTCATTAATTTTGATGCGATTTATTATCATTTATTTGTAATTGTATTGATATTATTAGACTTGTAGTATTTCTCGACTACACTCTCAATAGTTTCGGAGGACTTTTTTTCTATTTTTTCTAACCAAACAGTTTTTATAATATTTACAAGAGAGGCATTCATATCCGGAGCTGCATTTTCGCTTAATTGCTCGTGAGTTAACCCGTGTAGGGGAGGGGCTGCTTGTTGCAGTATTTCGCGCTCGTTTGTATTCAACATTGCTAAGTCAATGCCATTGGGCATAGCTGCTTTTGCAACCATTTTGCTTTGTGCAGCAATCGATGCAAAGTAATTTGCCGCAACTAACGCACTTGCTGGATGTGGGGCGGTTTTAGGGATGACAAGATAGCTTTTATTTTTAATCATTAACCCTTTGGGGAAAACAAAAATACGTGCTTTTTCAGGATATTGTCCCGTTATAAAGCCATTGTGCACTGCATAGATGCCAAACTTACAGTTTATATGCACCTCACCGTTTTGGAATAATTGATCCAGTGCAGCTTCGGTTCCCGGGTAGTGAGGGTTACCCTTTGAGGCTTGTAGAAGAAATGGTTCAATTTCTTGAAGATACGTGAAGGCGGGCTTAATTAAGTCGGCAAACTGCTTGGGCGTATAACTGGTTATAGGTTTTTGAAAAGGAATTGCGCCTGTGCCTGTGGGATTTTTTGCATAGATAACGGATTGTACAAAAGTATTTCCCAAGTAATGCGGTGGCTTTACGTATGTAAATTTTCCGGGGCTGTTTATTAAATACTCTTTTAGCTCAGCAAATGTGTGCGGTGTTTTGCTTTCTGGTAAATATTGTCTGTCGGCCGCACATATAAACTGCTCACCTGACCAAGGGAGTTCTTGCATATTTGTTGCGGTTCCAAAGTCGTAGAGATTTAAATGGGCCGTGATAGAATCTGACAGCCAATCGTAGTTTTTGGAGTTGGGTAATTTATCTGCAAATGGGCCCCAAAGAGCATTTTGCTTTTTGAGGGTGTAAAAGTTTTCGCCATTTACCCATAGCAAATCAATAGAGCCTTGGCCGTAGCTGCGGCCTGCTGCCATTTCTGCCACGATTAAATCAATAGCTTCTTTGGTTGTGCTTAGTCTCCTAGCATTCAGTTTTATGCCTAAAGCCTTAAGATCATTCGTTACATTTTGATCAATCCATAGGTTGATGGGTATGCTCCCACCCCAATAATAGAAATTAACCTGTTGTTCCTTTTGGGCACTTTCTAGCAGTTGCTGCCAAGGCAAATTGTGATGCAGAAAATCTTCACGTAGATTTTCGGCGTGGGACCCGCTTTCTTGAGCCTTGCTCTGGCTGGAGATGAAAACAATAACTAGCATCAATAGTGCGGATAGATAATAACCTTTGCTATTTGTCGGCATCACAGGTCTTAATCCTAACATTCGTGTGGCTTGGCAAGGAGCATCTATTTCCCAATTATATGCCAAAGGCTGTGGGGTGGTATTGTCAATTCAACCATATCACCTGGCTGCAAATGAGGCGTTGAAAGCGTATCGGCAAATAGTTGCTCTTCCCCTACTATCATTTGATATCTTGTCAGATTCCCTAGGAACTCCCTAGAGGTAATTTGGGCAATAAAGGTATTACTTGGACTATCATAGTTTGCAGTTTGAGATTGTCTGGCTTTATCCAAGGGAGCGAGTTTCAGCGCCTCGTACCTAATCATGGCATAATGATTAGGTCGTAAATTTTCGTTTTCTGTGCGTGCTATAACGAAGTTTTGTTCTTGCTGGATTGAAGTATTGGTCTGTAGCAGGCCGATTGGTGTTTTCAATATGTTGGCAGATATGCGCGTGCATTCTAAGAAGTTTGCATTACCCATGAACTTGGCGGCTTGCATCGTTTCTGGGTGATGATAAAGCTGTTGCGGCGTGCTGAATTGAGTCAATTCCCCATTGAATAAAAGAGCAATTCTATCAGATAGTTCAATGGCTTCCTGTTGGTCGTGGGTAACTAATACAACAGTTAATTGGTATCTATTGTGCAAATTAGCTATTAAGTTACGAAGCTCTTGAGAAAGCTGGGCATCTAAAGAAGAAAACGGTTCGTCAAGTAATAGAACTTTCGGTTTGCCTGCAAGCGCTTGTGCAATAGCGACGCGTTGTCTTTGCCCCCCCGACAATTCATTGGGATACGCTTTCTCAAGGCCGTGTAAATGCAAATCCTCTATGAGGGTGGCTAATAGCTTTTCTTGATACTCTTTTGTTTTATGCGCCATTTTGGGGGCAAAACAAATATTCTGCATTACGTTCATATGCGGAAATAAGGTGTAGGATTGGGTTACATAGCCAATCCCCCGATTGCTTGAGCTAAGGTATTTGCCGGAAACACCGTTAAATAAGATTTCGCCAAAGTCCGGAGTTTCTAAGCCGGCTATCAAGCGAAGAGTTGTCGTTTTTCCGCAACCTGATGGTCCGAGTAACGTTACAAATTCACCACTTTCTATGGTTAGTGACAGTCTATTAACAGCGGTCGTTTTTTTAAATGCTCTCGTGGTGTCAAGTAGGCTAATCTGGGTCAAGTAATTGCACTATTTAGCTATTTTAAAGATGCTATTTGTTTAATGTAGGAACACTGGCAGAACTGTGTCGCTCATAACATGTATATTCCTATTATATATCATAGGATAAGAATGCGAGTTCGTCTAAATAATAAATGGCATTTTAAATGATTATTATGAGACGATTGTATTTAAATATAAACAATTTTTTAAATAGTGCTAAGTAATGCCTTGATATAGCTATCACGGGCTTGTGGCCAAGTAATTTGTCGGGGCTCAAATATGTATTTGTGAAGAAAATATCCCGTCAGTTTAAAGCCATTTTGTATATCAGAACTTGTTATCGTTGCTGAATTTTCATTCTTATTATGTGTCGACAGCTCATGCCCTTGTCCATTCCCTTGCCCTTTTGCGGGTACTAAATGAGGGGGAAGGTGCAGAAGTAAGTGTTCGTAGGGAATTCCGGCTTCCTGGCATACCGCGCGGCCTGATCTGGGTGAGACCCATATGAGGTTTTCTGTGGTACCGGTCGCCGCGCATAGGGACAGGTCGAGCCCGAAACCCAGTTCCCTCAGGAGTTCCAATTCAAACCGTTGCAAAAGCACTGCGCCAATTTGGGGCTCTTCCAAATGATCCAAAATAATGTCTACGGCATGATATAGCTGAGGATGTGGGTCTCGCTCGGGTAACAAGCGCAGTAATGCGGTTAGGGTTTGCAACCCATGTAATGTGAGAGCGAATTGCATTAGGTTTGCTGCGCGTAGCTGGAGGGGCTCAAATGTGAATGAGCCCAGATGTTCTTCCAGTCTGCCGCGCCATGTGAGTGTCAGGTGATTGCCAGCTTGAAGGGAAGGGTGCTGTTTACGAGAGCGGCCACCACGAACGAGGCCAAGGCAGCGGCCGCGTTCTAGTGTCATTACCTCTAGTATGAGGTTATTTTCGCCCTGTTTACGCGTTCCAAGAACAATACCTTGCGCATTCCACTGCATCGTGTTGTTTGCTCCTGAGCGTGGGACGCATTCAAGGCAGGGTGCAACGCGTTACTGTTGACGCACACCCTAGCCTTGAGTTGTTTTTGAATTAGAGCGGGAAGTCCAGCCCCATCTGGCGGTATCGCTCTGGGTCATCGGACCAATTCTCGCGCACTTTAACAAAAACGAAAAGATGAATGGTTTGCTCAAAAGCCTCCATCATTTCTTCCCTTGCCGCCTTGGATATGGCTTTGATGGTTTGGCCGTTCTTACCTAGAACAATGCTTTTTTGGCTGTCACGCTCTACAAAAATGGTTTGTTCAATGCGTACCGAGCCATCGTCCTTTTCCTGCCATTGGTCAGTCTCAACGGTGGATATATAGGGTAGCTCTTCATGTAGTCGTAGATAAAGTTTTTCACGGGTGATTTCTGCTGCCAGCATACGTAGCGGGACATCGGAGGCTTGATCTTCCGGATACAGCCATGGTCCCTCCGGCATTTTACCTGCAAAGTAGTTCAGGATGTCTTTTGTGCCACTGCCATTGAGGGCCGAAATCATAAAGGTTTTCTCAAACCTAGTATACTCGTTGGCCTTTTGGGCCAGTTCAAGCAGTTTTTCGCGCTTGGTGATGTCAACCTTGTTGAGCAACAGCACCTTTGGCAGTTTGATGTTTTGCAGCTCGGTGAGAATGCGCTCTACTGCTTCGGTGATGCCACGGGTTGAGTCAATAAGTACCGCGATTACATCAGCATCTTTCGCACCGCCCCAAGCACTGTCGACCATGGCGCGGTCCAAGCGGCGGCGCGGCTTAAAGATACCTGGAGTGTCTACAAAAACGATCTGGCTTTGTTCTTCAATCGCAACGCCGCGAATGATGTTGCGGGTCGTTTGTACTTTGTGAGTGACGATTGAAACCTTTAAGCCAACCAATTTGTTAAGAAGTGTTGACTTGCCAGCATTGGGCGCGCCGATGAGGGCAACAAAGCCGGCTTTGGTTGGCAGTTGCGCTGTATAGCTCGCCAATGGGTTCTCTGTCATTTTATAACTCTTTATTGATCGGCTTGTTTTTGCTGGTGTAAGCCTAATGATAGTTTGTTAATTGTTTTGTCGAGTGTCAAGGAAAGATGCTGAAACTACTCTTTCCACACTCCTTCGCGCTTTAGAATGGCAGTGGCAGCTGCTTGCTCGGCAGCGCGGCGCGACGTGCCCGAGGCTTCTTCCGGTTCAACAGCTTCCACGCATGCTTTTATCACAAATACAGGAGCGTGATCCGGGCCTGTGCGATTGACTATTTCATAACTTGGTGTGGGTTTGCCCTTGGCCTGAGCCCATTCTTGCAATGTGGTTTTGGCATCGCGTAGGGGGCCTTTGTAGCTTTTCATCATTGCGCTGAAATTGCGATGTATGAAGGCATCTGCTTCAATAAAGCCACTGTCCAAGTAGATGGCTGCGATTATGCTTTCACACATATCGGCCAGCAAGGCTTCTTTTTTTCTGCCACCGCTGCTGATTTCTGAATCGCCCAAGCGCATATGTGGGCCTATGGCCAGTGCACGGCTTACCTGTGCGCAGGTCTCGCGTTTAACAAGCTGGTTCAAGCGGCGGGCCAGTTCGCCTTCATCGGCCTTGGGAAACTCACGCTCCAGCATGGCGGCAATGGAAAGACCGAGAACGCGATCTCCTAAAAATTCCAAGCGCTGATAGCTGCCGGTATTTGCCTGTGATGGGGTTAGCGCACTGGCGTGGGTCAAGGCTTTGGCTAACAGTGTTCTGTCCTTGAATTTATACTCAAGGCGTTCTTCGAGTGCATTATCCGATGCCGGCTTTAAAATTTTTCTTTTTCTGCTCATACTTGTTCTATCGCAAGGCTGGTTATAGGTAAAAGTTTACGAACAATGCCTACAACCAGCTTGTCTTATGTTTGTTAAAGGCTGTCGCCAAAACGTTGCCAGCGTAAACTCCAAGGCCATTTCCAAAACTGCCACGGGGCGCTGCCTTCTTGTACTGAGAAGAAGATAATTTCTGCGCGACCGACAAAGTTTTTAAGCGGTACAAAGCCGACTTGCTCCATTACGCGGCTGTCCTGCGAGTTATCACGGTTATCACCCATCATAAAGTAGTGACCTTCAGGGACATGATAAACGCCTGTGTTATCCAGGGCACCATTCGGGGTGGCATCTAAGGTTTCGTAGCTCACACCATTGGGTAGTGTTTCGACATAGCGCGGGATGCTAATTTTCGTGCCTCGTGGCGTTGTTTCTACAAAATCGTCAATGCGTTTACGCTCAACCAGCTTGCCATTGATGTAGAGCCGACTGTTTTTTACCTGAATTTCATCACCAGGCAGACCGATAACACGCTTGATATAGTCTGTTGAATTATCCGTTGGCAGTTTGAAAACCGCTATGTCACCACGCTTAGGGTTTGAAGACCAAATGCGCCCTGAGATAGGGGCCAAGCCATAGGGGAAAGAGTACTGCGAATAACCATAGCTATATTTGGAAACAAACAGATAGTCACCAATCAGCAAGGTATCCTTCATGGAGCCACTAGGTATATTGAAGGGCTGAAACAAAAAAGTACGCACGACAAGGGCTAGCAACAAGGCCTGTGCTATTACCTTTATGGTTTCATAAAGACCGCCCTCTTGCTCTTTGCTTTCGTTGGTCACGCTCATATTGTTCCCTTAATAAAAATAGGTTGGCCGGAAACTGTGGGTTTGGGCCGCGCTGTAATATGGCACTTTGCTTCATTTGTCATCGTTAATGAAGTCAATCAGGTACATGTAACCATAGTTGGCTATAGTTCAAGGGATCAATGCCAGTTTGACCCTTGCTAGGAGAATTGATTCACCACTTATGACAGTACCTTGCAATCTCTTAATGGTTTGCTTTAGTCAGTGCAATCCATAGGTTTTGAATTTGTCCGACCTGTGTTTACAAGTGTGCTCGGTCAATGGATGAGTGAATTGCCTATTTTAGGAAATACAATAGTTAGGCGCTTATAGCTACTCTTGTGGGTTCGGCCATGATTGTGGGCAGGCGGAAATGACCACAAATGCTTGAGCATAGGGAAAGTCGTCGGTTATTGTGAGGTCTATTTGGGCGCGAAAGCCCTCCGGTGTCATGGCTTGCAAGCGTTGGGCGGCCTTGCCTGTTAAGTTGAGCGTTGGTTTGCCTGAGGGTAAGTTTTTAACGCCCATTTCTTTCCACGCGGTGCCCATAGAAAGCCCTGTTCCTAAAGCTTTTGCGCAGGCTTCTTTGGCAGCGAAACGCTTGGCGTATGAGGCCGCTCGATTTTTGCGCTTGTCCGATTTATCCTGTTCAATTGTTGTGAAAACGCGATTTTCAAAGCGGCCGGGGAAGCGCTCGAGAGTTTTTTCAATACGCCGGATATCACATAAATCAGTTCCAGTCCCTAATATCATTTTGATGCCTTTTTGCTGCGCGATAACAAAAATGATTATGTTGGTTAACTATCTTGATTGCTCTTTTTGCTTTGGTGATATACTTGAAAGCGGTGGTAGCGGTTTTTTTGATAGGTTCTTACGGCCGCTTTAATAGGGAAGTAAAAGCACAGCCCTACAGCGAGAGCCAGCGGTAAGCTGCCAACCAGCATGGGTAGGAGTGTATCCATGGATTTGGTCAGCATAAGTGTGATTTTGTCTAAGAGACCGAGGTGATGGCTCGCGGCCATATGCGCCTTATGGATTGCTTTTAGGTTGGGTGTTGCCGTTGCTTCTTGCTGTAATAAAAAACTTCCAAACTGGTAGGTTGTCGCCCAGATGAACGGGAAAGTTAGCGGATTGCCAACAGAAGTACCAAGCGCAGCGGCAAGCATGTTGCCGCGAATGATGTAAGCAAGAATGAAACTTAAGATAAAGTGAAAACCGACAAACGGGGTCATGGAAGCTGCTGCCCCGCAAGCAAAGCCGATTGCCACAGTATGTGGACTAGCCGAAAGCCTTAGCACGCGTTTACTGAAATATTTTGCTGAACGGCGCCAGCTATGCCTTGGCCAAACGGCGACTCGCAAGCGTTGTAAACGTGTGGGTTTGGTACGGCGTTTAAAAAGCATTCTGGTGCTCTTACTCTCTTTAAAGCCAGGCTTTCGTTGAAGCCTTTGGTTGGCTTGGTATGGTCTTATACCATCAGTTTAGCTATTGACATTTGAATAGCGGTTATACTGCAATTACGGCATTAGCAAGCTGAAATACTGATTTATTTACCTAATAGCTTTAATAGGTTGTTGATGCTACCAGAGATTGCGAATGATGAAGTCCCAATTTGTTTGTTGGAACTTCATCGTAGCAGTTAGCCGTTAATACGGCGTGCATCGGAAACATTCGTCCGTGCTCTTAGTTGCTTTAATATTTGATTGAGGTGTTTTAAATCCCATACTTCCAAATCAATTTGCATTTCATGGAAGTCGCTAGCTTTACGTAGCATGCGGATATTATCGATATTGCCGTTTAGATCGCCGATAATACGGGTAATTGTTGCCAAGGAGCCGGGCTCGTTAACCGCATAAACGGCAATTTGAGCAGGGAAGCGCTCGGGGTTTTCCGAGTCGAGCTCCCATCGTACGTCAAGCCATCTATCCGGTTGGTCGTCAAACTCCTTGAGGTCAGGAGATTGGATCGGGTAAATTGTAATGCCGATACCTGGGGTTAGGATGCCGACTATGCGATCGCCTGGGACTGCGCCGCCATTGGGCGCAAAGCGTACCGGTAGTGCGCCCGACATACCACGAATAGGTAGGGCGTTGGTTGTGCCATCTTCTTGCAGTGTCTCGGGTATTTTAAATTTGACGGAGGAATTTTGCTCCATATCGAACCACCCTTCGGCAGCATTGCCGGTTGGTAGTGCCTGTTTGGTGCGTTCGGCTGCAGCCTCTGCATTACAATCGGGGTGAACGGTTTCTAAAACGCTTCGGCTGCTGAGCTCGCCTTGGCCAACACTGACTAAAAGATCGAGCAGGGAGCTCTTACCCAGTGTTTGCAGGTAGGCTTCCAGATCTTCTAATTGCAACTCTTGTCCTGCGCGTTCAAAGGCACGTTCTAATATGTGCTTGCCTAGATCGCCATATTGCTGGCGGGCAGAGGCACGGGTGGCGCGGCGTATTGCGGCGCGGGCCTTGCCTGTGACGGCGATGTTTTCCCAAGCCGGGGGCGGCGTTTGCGCTTTTGAGCGCACGACCTCAACCTCATCACCATTGGCAAGTACTGTGACAAGTGAAGATATTCGGCCATTTACTTTACAACCAACGCATGTATTGCCAATGTCAGTATGCACCGCATAGGCAAAGTCGATTGGGGTTGCGCCGCGTGGCAAGGCGATTAACCGGCCTTTCGGGGTGAAGCAAAATACCTGGTCATGGAAGAGCTCGAGCTTGGTGTGCTCTAAAAACTCCTCGGGTGTATCGCCTTGTGACAGCATGTCGATTGTTGTGCGCAGCCAGCCGTAAGCCCTTGATTCTGCTGTTAGGTGAGAGATATCTCTCCCGCCCGTTACACCATCCTTGTAAAGCGCATGGGCTGCAATGCCGTTTTCGGCAATACGATGCATGGTGTGGGTGCGAATTTGTAGCTCTACGCGCTGGCGCTTTGGACCAACGACGGTGGTGTGTATTGAGCGATAGTCGTTTTGTTTCGGGGTAGATATGTAATCTTTAAATCGACCGGGGACACTAGGCCATGCGGTATGAATGACACCAAGAACGCGATAGCATGCTTCGACAGTAGAGACGATTACCCGAAAGCCATAGATATCTGAGAGCTGTTCAAAGCCAAGGGACTTTTGTTCCATTTTTCGGAAAATGGAGTAGGCGCGCTTTTCGCGGCCACTCACTTTTGCTGTGATGCCGCGCTCTGCTAGTCTTTGGGTGAGGTCGGCCTCAATATCTGCGATCAGGCCTTCGTTTTTATCATGTAGTTGACTAAGGCGCTCTTTAATTGTTTGACAAGCTTCGGGGTAAAGGGTTTGGAAAGAGATATCTTCCAGCTCATCACGGATGTCTTGCATACCCATTCGACCCGCGAGTGGTGCATAGATCTCCATCGTTTCTTCGGCTATTCGCGCTCGCTTGTCTTCGCGCATGTGGTGTAGGGTGCGCATATTGTGCAGCCTGTCTGCCAGTTTTACCAGTAGAACGCGCACATCGTCAGCGATGGCCAGCAATAGTTTGCGGAAGTTCTCGGCTTGTTTGGCTTTGCGCGAGACGAGGTCAAGGCGGGAGATTTTGGTCAAGCCTTCGACCAGTTTGCCGATTTCCTCGCCGAATAGTGTATCAATTTCGGCACGGGTGGCGTCGGTGTCTTCAATGGTATCGTGAAGAAGTGCAACCGCAATTGTCGCGTCGTCTAATTTTAAATCTGTTAGGATAGCTGCAACTTCAAGCGGGTGGGAAAAGTAGGGGTCGCCGGAAGCTCTAAATTGCGAACCATGCTTTTGCATGGCATAAACATATGCTTTGTTGAGTAGTGCTTCGTCAGCTTCAGGGTTGTACCTTGTTACTCTTTCAACTAGCTCATACTGACGCATCATGGTGGTGGCCGATCAATTTTAGTTTAAATCAATAGGCACCGGCCAAATGGGGCGCCGACAAGGCCGGCGCCGGCAATTATCTGTCAGACTTAATAATCGTCTGTACGTTCAGGTGGTACCAGACCTTCGAGCCCTTTGAGCAAGTCTTCTTCGCTCATCGTATCGAATTCAACCTGACTGTCATCAACGCTATTAATTTCTACAGCGCGACGGTCTGTCGGAATCATTGGGGCTGTTTCTGGTTCTGGCTCATCCACTTCTACGTATTTTTGTAGGGAGTGGATCAGATCTTCTTTCAAGTCTTCCGGAGAAATTCGTTCATCTGCGATCTCACGCAGTGAGCATACCGGGTTCTTGTCATTATCGCGGTCGATGGTCAACGGCGAACCGCTAGAAATCATCCGGGCGCGATGGCTGGCAAGCAATACCAGTTCGAACCGGTTTTCGACCTTGTCGATGCAATCTTCGACGGTCACGCGCGCCATAGACATACTCCATAGTTTGATGGGAATTTAGTCAGACACAATTATAGTGCTTTACAAAGAAGATCAAGTGGCAAGTTATGGCTTGTTGAATATTTTCCAAATGATACACTTCATTTGAGTAGCTTTCAAAAGACAATAAGGAGTAATTAACTAGTTTTGCCAAAGAACGTAGAGGTAATTTTGATTCTCTTGCACCAGTGATATCTTAAGAGCGATCTGGTAATTATCTTCAAATTGTACCAACTAGTAAAAAACGTCGATTTGTCTGTAACATTTGGATTATCGTTTAATCAGAGGGAATTCGTAGGGTAAAACCAGAGGTTTGTTTGGCAATTTTATTAGTGATAGCATAAAAAACTATGAGTTATTTATCTGTTCCTGTTAATTTTACAGGAGAGTGACTGTCAATTTTTTTCAGCTTGTTTTAAATTCGTCAATCTGAATCGGGACGCATTGGCCTTTTTTTAACGGGTCTTGCGTAAATAAGGAAGGGTAAGCCAGTGCTATGGCCGGATGTCTCGTCCGCTTCCGATAAAAAAGGTGTAACAAGGCTTATTGCTAAGGTATACTCGTATTATTCTGGGTGATTTTACACTTAACGATACGGATACCCTATAACGAGTTTGTGACAGAAAATACTGTGCATTGGAAAGGCTAAAAACAATATGTTCGATCCCAGAGAAAAAATTGCTTTATTCATTGATGGGGCCAATCTTTATTCAACAGCTAAAGCAATTGGCTTCGATATTGATTACAAAAGGCTTTTGAAAGAGTTTCAATCAAAAGGCTATCTGTTACGCGCTTACTATTATACTGCACTTGTTGAGGAGCAAGAGTACTCTTCGATTAGACCACTAATCGATTGGCTTGATTATAATGGTTATAAAGTTGTAACGAAACCGGTGAAGGAATTTGTCGATTCTACCGGGCGGCGCAAAATTAAAGGCAATATGGACATTGAGTTGGCCGTTGATGCCATGCAGTTGGTTGATCAGGTTGATCACGTGGTCCTCTTCTCAGGCGATGGTGACTTCCGTTCGCTGGTTGAGGCGTTACAGCGACGTGGGCGCAAGGTTTCGGTTGTTTCCACATTGCAAACGCAGCCGCCGATGATTGCCGATGATCTGCGCCGTCAAGCGGACCACTTTATCGAGCTCAGCACTCTTATGCAGCGCGTTGGTCGTGATCCTAATGAGCGCCCACAGCGTATGATGGAAGATGACCCTGAAGGATTGATGGACGAAGATTACTAGTAGATAAATTACCCTATAAAAAAGCAGTTTAATGCTTTCAGGGGAATGAGTTTTGCAGGGGTGATCTACTGGGTCACCCTTTTTTCGTGGGACAACAAAACTCCGCCTTGCTGGTATTATTATGCGCTTTACTTTTGTATTTGAAGGTATTTGAAGGTATTTGAAGGTATTTGAAGGTATTTGAAGGTATTTGAAGGTATTTGAGATCTATAGCTTTTTGTGTTGTGTGGCTAATAGTTCCATAGCTGAATTGGGAATGGCTCTTTTGTTGCTTGTAGTTTTTTCTTTTTGCGGCTTTGGTACGACTTGGGACACTTTGTGCCAGCCTTGAGGGCCTAAATGTTCTTGTGGTTGAAAGCGTTCTTTATATGTCATCTTCGGAGAGTTTTTGACCCAATACCCTAGATAGAGGTAGGGAAGATTTAAGCTTGCGGCGCGTTGAATATGATCGAGTATTAAATAGGTGCCGATGCTTGATGGTTTAATATGTGGGTCATAGAAGGAATAAACCATAGATAGACCATCAGTTAGACGGTCCGTAAGAGCTACGGCACTCAAATCTTCGCTTCCAATATAACGATATTCAATGACTGCGGTTTCGACGTGAGTATCTTCTACCATCATCGAATAATCGTGTAGTGACATGTTCTGCATGCCGCCATCGTCGTGACGTTCATTCAAATAGGACTGGAAAAGCTCATATTGTCTTGCAGAGGGAATAGGTGGTAACTCTTCCCCAATTAGGCTTTTATGGGCTTTCCACTGTCGCTTGAGTGACTTTGTCCAAATAAACTCATCAACGCATACGCGAACAGATATGCAGGCACTGCATTTTTCACAGGCAGGGCGATATGCGATGTTTTGTGATCGGCGAAATCCGCCTTGCGTAAGCAAATCATTTAAAGCAGAAGCCTTTGGGCCGACCAAATGAGTGAAGACCTTACGCTCTTTCAGTCCGGCAATATACGGGCACTCGGCAGGTGCTGTGAGATAAAAATGGGGGTTATCATAGGTTTGCTTTGTCATGGGTCATCCTATGCCGGCAAGATCACCTTGAATAGAGCCTATAGATTATAATAGAGCGGTGCAACTATTGAGAATGTTAGCCATATGATTATGACCAGTGGTGTACCTGCTATTATAAAGTCTGAGAACTTATAGTGCCCTGGCCCCATTACAATTAAATTGGTCTGGTAACCAATTGGTGTGGCAAAGGAACAGTTGGCTGCAAATATAAGTGCCACGATGAAGGGTTCTACCGGTACGCCCAAGCGGTGCGCCATATCGATGGCGATAGGAGTGAAGATAACAGCAGTGGCGTTGTTCGAAAGCAAGTTGGTTAGAATGGCAACAATGACGAACATGATCGACAATACTACGGCTGGTGAATAACCATCGGAGAGTGCAACAAGTGATTTAGCGATATGCGCAGCACCTCCTGTTGCCTGTAGAGCCATAGAGGACGCAATAGAGGTACCTATAAGCATGAATATGCGGCTATCTATGGAGCGCAAAGCTTGGCGGATATTCAGACAACCACAAGCAATCATAGCAAAACAAGCCGTGGTGCTTGCAACGACAATAGGCAGCATACCGCTTACGACACTTGCAATCATAATAGAGAAAATTGCCAATGCTCGGCGGGCATAACGGCGTTGCGGTACTTCTTTTGCTGACCAATCCATCAGCAGCACATCTCGATTGCCTCGAAGGCGATCAATTTCTTTTTGATTGCCGCCAATAAGTAATACGTCTCCCGATTCCATGCGAATATCGGTCATAGGCATACGTGGCATACGTGAGCGGCGTTGTAGGCCGGTTATGACGCAACCAGTGTCAGCGTGGAAACCGGCTTGCGCTATGGTACGCCCTATCAGTCGAGAACCGGGTGCAACGACAGCTTCGGCAAGAATAAGCGCACCTTGTGGGCTGGCTGGCTCTGCATCACTTGTCAGGCTTTCGTTGGAATCTGCTGGTAGCAATGGGTTGCGGCTGGCAATTGCATTGGTGAGTGTTTTGCGTGTCGCGGCGACGATGACTGTATCGCCAGGGCTTAATTCTACATTCTCGAAAGGGGGCAAAAGCGGGCGTTCGCCACGTTGTATGAGGCGTACTGTCATGTCTTTGAGGTTGGGAAATAACCCGGCAACCGGCTTTGAGCCAACCAACGGGTGACCATAGACGATGGGAATTTGGGCAATGAATTGTTTGCCGCTATTACCGGTAAATTCTTCAGCCATTGTTTTTCGTGGCTTGAGCAAATAGGGCATAATGAACAAAACATAGAGTGCGCCAACGGAAATAACGATTAGTCCAATAGAGGTTAAGCTGAAGAACTGAAGGTTAACTTCGCCTGTTGCGTTGGCTATGTTTGTCACGAGCAGGTTTGTCGAAGAGCCGATCATTGTTGTCATGCCGCCGAGAATCGTTATGAACGATAGTGGCATCAGAACCCGGGCTGACGACTTGCCATGTGCTGCGGCAATAGCGCTAAGAATTGGGAGAGCCATTACAACAACTGGTGTATTGTTCAAAAAAGCGCTTAAGGCAGCAATTATGAGCAGGAGGGGTGCGCCAGCCATCCAAGGATAGCTTTTTGTTGTTTTTAAAATATGGTTGGCGGGTTTTTCCAGTGCATCGGTCTGGAATAGGCCTTGGCCAACAATTAATAGAGCAATTACAGTGACAAGGGCAGGATTAGCAAAGCCGCTCAACAAACTTTGTGGTAAGAGCGTTATCCCGTTTAATAATAGCGGGAAAGCTAATGAAATGAGCATTAAGGCCACTAGCGAGCCCAACGCAATAATCTCTATTGCGAACTTTTCAGAGGCATAGAGAATAATGGTTGTACCAATAACAAAGAAAACCAAGAGCATTGGTAGGTCGGCTAATAACATAGTGCTGTATGGCTCCTTGATGTAACCTTGTTTAGAAACGTCGTAGTTACTACATAGCCTATTAACAAGGCTTGCGTCATCCTATCAAGGTTGCATCAGGGGTGCAGCTTGGTCATATATCCACCAAACACTTTTGAATTATGCAAAATAATTATTGTGGCGCATTAATAATCACGGTGCCAAGCAAAATATCGTGCAATAAGCGTTTTTTATTGCTGAACAGTGAAATGAGAAGCACAAACGGCGTGATAATTACCACTGAGCAATAAAAGAGGATAACGTGAAAACCCGCTAAAACCGGATAGGGCTTTGTACCGGAAAGGGTTCGCATTTGTAGGCCCATTGCGCGCATGCCTGGCGTTGCTGCATTGGGGCCGCCTAGTGTGAGGCTACAATAAAACAATGCAATAACTTGCCAGAGAATGCCGTAGAGTAAAAAGCCAAGGCCCAGAGTGAGGATGCCGACGAAAAAAAGTGGTATGGAAAGTACCACGTAAAGCAAGGAAATGGCTATAAAGTCGAGGCAGAAAGCGAAAACACGTTTTTTGCGCACGTCTTTCAAAAGCGTTTGCATGTAAAGATCTTCTCCGCCTGAATTACTTGAGAATTCCTCGCGAAACCTTTGTTCTTGGGAGTTGGTATTGGAAACGGGATATTGGGTCATACGAATGGCTTTCGAAAAACAAGTTCGATTAAAAGTTGGTTTATAAGTCTTTTGGCCTATTCATCATATTAGATCGCTTTGACGTATTTCAAGGGCTTTCAGGGCTTGAAATACGCAAGTATGCGTTTAGTGCGACAATAATAGTTGCGGCTAGTAGCTGGTATTTGCGATTAGCAATTAGCAATTAGCAATTAGCAATTAGCAATGTAATTACCTTGTCTAAGGGCGATGTTCGCCTTCTCCCTTGCCAATTCGCATTACATTTATGCCATGTGCTTCCAGATCCTTGATGATTTGCTCGGCATGTTCTGCGCCACGTGTCTCAATTGTTACGTCCAATGTTGCCCCTTTCGCGGGCACATCTAAAAACATCCGTTGATGCGAAACCTCCAAAATATTACCACCCAACTTACCGATAATGTTGGAAATATCGGCCAATAGACCAGGCCGGTCAGGGATTATGCAGCGGATTGACATAATATTGCCGGAACGGATGAGTTCTCGCAGCATGATGGAGGTCAGTAAACGCGGGTCAATATTGCCACCGCAGACCACCAGCCCAACAGTTTTACCGGCAAAGCGCTCGGGTTGGGACATCATGGCTGCAAGGCCCGCAGCTCCTGCACCTTCTGCCACTGTTTTTTGCAGGGTGAGGTAAGTGTTGATGGCTTTTTCAATTGCGGTTTCACTTACCAAAATGATGTCGTCAACAGTGTCTTTTGCGACTTGGCGGGTGAGGGTGCCGACTTCTTTAACGGCGATGCCTTCGGCAAGGGTGGTTCCACCCGCTGGTCGGTGATCTTGTTGTACCACGTTCCACATGGAAGGGTAGAGCTCGGCCTCGACGCCTATAATTTCGATTGTCGGCTTGATTGCTTTGGCCGCAGTTGCCATGCCAGCAATCATACCGCCACCGCCAATGGGTATAATCAGCGTGTCGAGCTGTGGCACTTCTTCAAGCATTTCAATGGCGATGGTGCCTTGCCCTGCCATTACCCACGGATCATCAAAGGGGTGGACCCATGTGTAACCATGCAGGTTAGACAGCCTATTGGCTTCTTCACGCGCATCGTCAACAGTTTCGCCAGCGAGCACCACCGAAGCGCCAAAAGCGCTGGTGGCCGCAACCTTAACATGCGGGGTATCACAGGGCATGACAATGGTGGCTGGTATGCCAAGGCGAGTGGCATGTAGGGCAACCGCCTGCGCATGATTACCTGCTGACATGGCAATGACACCACGCTTGCGTTCTTCATCGGTGAGCGCAAGCAGTTTGTTTAAGGCACCGCGCTCTTTAAACGCGCCGGTGGCCTGCATGTTTTCGTATTTTACATAGATGGAAGCATCGAGAAGCGCACTTAAGCGTGCGCTTTTTATGAAGGGGGTATGTTCGACCTGGCCTTTTAGCTGGGTATGAGCGTTTTTGATGTGTTGGTAGGTGATGATTTTAGTCATGTTTGTTTACGCTACCCAGCTTTTGGGGTTACTTGTTGTTTTGTAGTAATTTCGCAACTGCAGGGGCGAAATAGGTCAAGATGCCATCTGCACCGGCCCGCTTGAATGCGAGCAGACTCTCAAGCATGGCTTTGTCATGATCAAGCCAACCATTCTGGCTTGCGGCGCAGATCATGGCATACTCCCCAGAGACTTGATAGGCAAAGGTCGGGGCTTGAAACTGTTGCTTGAGCCTTTGGATTATATCCAAATATGGCAGGCCGGGCTTGACCATGATCATGTCCGCGCCTTCTTGCAGGTCCAGTTCAGCCTCTGCCAAAGCTTCGTTGGTGTTTGCCGGATCCATTTGGTAGGTCCGCTTGTCACCAATCAATGTGCCGGAAGTGCCTACAGCATCGCGAAATGGCCCGTAAAAGGCACTGGCATATTTCGCAGAGTATGCCATGATCTGGATGTTTTCAAAACCTGCGGCGTCGAGAGCTTGGCGAATGGCACCTATGCGCCCATCCATCATATCGGAAGGGGCAATAATATCTGCACCCGCTTCGGCCTGAATAATCGCTTGGCGGCACAGTTGGGCTACGGTGGCATCGTTGATAATTTCCTCACCGGCCATCAAGCCGTCATGGCCATGGGTGGTGTAGGGATCAAGTGCGACGTCGGTCATCAGGCCAATAGGCAGGTTTGCCTGTTTGATAGCGCGTAACGCTTTGCAGGTCAGGTTTTGCGGGTTTAAGGCTTCTGCACCATTTTCAGAACGCAGTTCGCTTGGGGTGTTTGGGAACAGGGCAAGAACCGGAATGCCAAGCTCAACGGCCTTCCGGGCTGCTTCAACGGCTAAATCAACAGACAGGCGCTCAACGCCTGGCATGGAGCTGACTTGTTCGCGGCAATTATCACCTTCAATGAGGAAAATAGGCCAGATCAAATCATTGGTTGAAAGCGTATTTTCCTTAATAAGCCTACGGGACCAATCAAAACGCCGATTTCGTCGCATGCGCTTACCTTGTAGAATCGCGTTTACATCGAGAGTTTCATCGATACTGGATTGAAATGGTTTATTGGTCGTAGACATACTATTGCTCACCAATTGGCTTCGTTTCTTATGGGTAAAACATCTATAAGGTGTTTGGCTTCTTACGTTTTGCGCAAGAACAATCATTTCCCTATCACATGCAATGGCCTTGATAAAAGGCAAAAAAGATTTGCGTTAAAATCACCGGACTGTTTGTTCAGCCTCCATTCGTCTTTGGTTGCACTGTTATCAGCACGTCTAAGACTAGGTGGTAATTGACCTTAGAGATACATCAACATACCGATAAAGCAGGTTAGAGTGGGGGCTTTGTCCAAGTCTTAGCATGGAAGTGCTTCGAGATTCGGCTGTCTTGCTGTTGGTTTTGTGGGTGATCATGGAGACTAGTGTTGGATTTATATCTAAGTGAAGAACAACGTGCATTTGTGGAAATGGCAACGAGCTTTTCCAAGGACCAGTTAGAGCCTTTTGCGGCTCAATGGGATGAAATGTCAACTTTTCCGGTTGAGACATTGAAGGAGGCTGCAGGCTTGGGTCTTGCCGGCCTATATGCTTCAAGCGATTTTGGTGGCTCGGAGCTCGGGCGCTTGGACGGCGTGTTGTTGTTTGAGGCTTTATCGCAAGGATGTACATCGACGGCAGCGTTTTTATCCATTCACAATATGGTGGCTGGGATGTTGGAAAAGTTTGCCAGCGATGCGTTGAAGGGGCGCTTCCTGCCAGATATTTGTCGTATGGAGAAAGTTGCCAGCTATTGTTTGACCGAGCCAAACTCTGGGTCTGATGCTGCTTCGCTCCGCACCAAAGCGGTACGTGATGGTGATCATTATATACTCAATGGCTCCAAGGCCTTTATTTCTGGTGGTGGTGTTTCGGATATTTATGTTTGTATGGTGCGCACGGGCGGAGGGGGGCCCCAGGGGATTTCCTGCCTCGTTGTTGAGAAGGGAAGTGAAGGGTTAAGTTTTGGCGCGAATGAGCACAAAATGGGCTGGCGTTCACAACCAACTGCACAAGTGAATTTTGAGAATTGTCGCGTTCCTGTTGCTAACCTCGTTGGTGAGGAGGGGCAAGGCTTTAAAATCGCCATGGCTGGCCTTGATGGTGGGCGTTTGAATATTGGTGCCTGCTCGATTGGCGCAGCACAAGCATGTTTGGACCGTGCTTTGGTGTATATGGATGAGCGGCAACAATTTGGGCGCAAGCTCTCGCAGTTCCAGGCGCTGCAATTCAAAGTGGCTGATATGGCGACTGAGCTAGAGGCTGCGCGTCAGCTGCTTTATAAGGCTGCTTTTTTGTTGGACCAGAAAGACCCGGAAGCAACGAAATTTGCTGCCATGGCCAAACGTTTTGCCACTGATACCGGCTTTAAAGTGGTGAATGAGGCACTGCAAATACACGGAGGTTATGGATACTTGAAAGACTACCCGCTTGAGCGGTATTTGCGCGATGTGCGCGTGCATCAGATTCTTGAAGGAACCAATGAAATAATGCGGTTAATCATCTCACGCGAGTTAATGAATTGATGTGAGCCATGTTCAGGCTGGATGTTTGGTTTTAAGGTGCAGTATGATTTATTCGGTTATGAGGAATTTTTATGGGTATTGGTGAAGACAGTCATGTTTTGTCTGAGGTGCGCGGTCACGCTGGTGTGATTACTCTGAACAGAGTTAAAGCGCTCAATGCTCTTTCATCTGATATGGTTTGCAAGATTACGGATGTTTTATTGGCATGGCGTGAAAATCCTGTAATCAAGCATGTTGTTATAAAAAGTTCGAGTGAAAAAGCGTTTTGTGCTGGAGGAGATATTCGCCAGCTTTATGATGATGGGCCGGAAAAAGCTGCAGACAGTATTCGCTTTTTTGCAAGTGAATACCGACTAAACCATTTAATGGGCACGTTCGAGAAGCCTATTGTTGCATTGATCGATGGTATTTTCATGGGTGGCGGCGTTGGTATCTCTGTCCATGGTCGTTATCGTGTTGGTAGTGAGCGTTTGTTGTTCTCGATGCCAGAAACCGCAATTGGCTTCTTTCCAGATGTTGGCGGCAGCTACTTCTTGCCGCGCCTGCCTTCCAAAATTGGCTATTATTGCGGTTTGACCGCTGGGCGGATGCGACTTGGTGATTGCTATGAGGCTGGTTTGGTAACGCACAAGATCAGTTCGCAAAATTTCGAGGCTCTTTTGAATGCCCTGTGCGAAAATGAGGATGTGGCAAGGGTGCTTGATGATTATCACGATGTGGAGTTGGGCAGTGTTGGAGCGGTTTGGCAGCAGCGCGAAAAAATTGAAAACTGGTTTTCTGCCCAAAGTTTGCCACAGGCTCTTGAACTGATTCAGATTGATTGTGATGCCGGGGATGAATTTGCACAAAAAACAATTGATGAGTTGCAATTGCGCTCACCTACCAGCTTGCTGGTAACTTTTGAGCAAATCAAACGCGGCAAAGAGCTTTCTTTGCAAGAGTGCCTGGCAATGGAATACGGCATGGTTTGGCAGGTTCTCCAATCCCATGATTTTTATGAGGGTATACGGGCTGTGCTCGTAGATAAGGACCAAAAGCCAAAGTGGCAACCAGCAACGTTCGCAGGTGTGACGCGTGAACTCGTTGAAAAGTATTTCAGCGAAAATGACCAGAAGAAGATTGACTTCTATTCGAGTTATGCGGGTTCCCCTCTTCCCCAGTAAGGCATACGCCGTGAGGTTATGTTGAATTTGCAAGACAATTGGTAGCTTTAGCGATAAGGCGGCGGTGCATTGCGTTTTTTGCACATGCCGCTTTACCCGCCTTTACTGCATGGCTTTTAGAGCTCTATGTAAAAGCTTAGAAGTATTTTAAATGCTAATCGTTGCTCTTGCAGGTTTTTCCGATTAGCTGTCATCGTTTTCCTGACTTGCTTGATGTTGCTTTTGGCATTTGAACCACTGTTGATTGTGGAGTTAGGGCGTTGAGCACTTGCGCGTTTGCGACAAGTGTTTAGTAACAGTGATAGACTTTTTTACACACTAATTGATCTGACTACCCTACTAGGGATTTGTGCTAGTAGAACTTACCGGAGATTACCCATGATGATGAATGCAGCTAATGAATTGACAGAGCGAGGCCGTATTTGTCAACGCTGGATGCATGGGTACTTACGGGTCATGTCTGTTATTGTTATGTTTATGGGGCTTTACTACTGGATGCAGATAGTTGGTGTTATCAACTATAATGGCTTCAGTTTTATTGAATTGTCGATGCCCCTTAAAACAACGATCATATGTTTTGCTGTGCTCGACCTTGTTGTTTCTACAGGACTATGGTTGCTGACAAGCTGGGGAGCTGCCATGTGGCTGTTTCGTTCGCTTGCCCAGGTTGTCATGCATACTGTGCTTTCATCGGTCTATGGTCGCAGCATGATTGAAGTGATATTCTACATGAGTGCAATCGCGATTTATCTCGTCCTGCTTTACCTTGCTGAACGTGAGGGATAGGACAGCTTGCCTTGTTCCTTTTGTTTTAAAGTCTATTGATCGACAAGTTTCACGCGAGGCTTGTGCGTTAGTAATGTACGTTGAAAGACGTGCTTCTAACGTTTGATCTCATTATGGGAGGAAGTTATGGGCACGCAAACGAAGAAAATTTGTTTCATTGGTCTTGGCAATATGGGACTGCCAATGGCCCAAAATTTATTAAAAGCCGGTCATAGCGTAACGGGTTATGATTTAAGCGAGGAGGCTAGGTCGCAGTTTATGCAAGCTGGTGGTGGTATAGCTGATAGTGTTGGTGCTGCTTTAAATGGTGCCGATACTGTGGTTACTATGCTACCTAAAGGCGAGCATGTGAAAAATATCTATTTAGGTGAGAATGGTGTTTTAAGTTCTGTTGATTCGGGCAGTTTATTGATTGATTCTTCAACCATTGATGTGGCAACAAGCCGGTATGTGGCAGATAAAGCCAATGCCGCTGGCATGAAAATGGTGGATGCTCCGGTTTCGGGGGGCGTGGTAGGCGCAACTCAAGGAACCTTGACATTTATGGTTGGAGGAGAGGACGAGAATTACCGCCTTGCACTTCCACTATTGGAGGTAATGGGTAAGTCTATTGTGCATGCCGGTAAAGCTGGTGCTGGACAGGCGGCGAAAATATGTAACAATATGCTTCTTGGTATATCGATGGTCGGTACATGCGAAGCTTTTGTGCTTGCTGATAAACTGGGTTTGGCTGCGGATAAGTTATTTGAGGTTGCCTCAACGTCCTCTGGGCAGTGTTGGTCTTTAACCTCTTATTGTCCTGTACCGGGCCTTGTGCCTTCTTCACCCGCCAATAATGACTATAAACCAGGGTTTGCTGCGGCTATGATGTTAAAGGATCTGCTGCTTGCAAATGAAGCAGCCGAGCAATGTCAAGCGGTGAACCATATGGGCCAAAGAGCCAGCGAACTTTATAAGGAATTCTGTAAAGAGGGAGGGGAGACCCTTGACTTTTCCGGTATAATGCAGTTTTTGCTCAACCAAAGGTTAGTAGAGGTTTAACGGGTAAGCACAAAGGTATCTCATTGCATTTAGAGAAAATTAACAATGTCTCTTAAGTGCTTTTTAGCAGCAGTGAGATAAATTTGCCTCAACTGCGGAATAAAAATAGCCATTGCAAAACGACATGGACATGAGGCGCAACCAGATGAATAACACGAACAGGGCAGTCGAGGTTCTGGCGCAAGATGAAGAGAGCGCAGGTCTTAAGGCTTCTTACTTGGAAGCTTTAACGTTGATCGAGCGACTTCATCGGCGTTTGCTTGACGTCATTAAAGATGAATTTGACCGGATGGGTCGGTCTGATGTGAACAGTGTTCAAGCACTTTTACTGTTCAACATCGGCGATGCGGAACTGACAGCAGGTGAGCTTCGTACACGTGGTTACTATTTAGGTTCCAATGTTTCTTATAATCTTAAGAAACTGGTAGAAACCGGATATATCAATCATGAACGTTCTCAGATGGACCGTCGTTCCGTTCGTGTGAGTTTGACCGAAAAAGGTCGCGAAATTGCGCAGATTGTTGACGAACTTTATGGACGTCATATTTTGTCTGTTGAGCAGGTTGGCGAACTTGGTGCTGAGCATCTTCAGGAGCTAAATCGCTCTCTTAGACGTCTAGAGCGTTTCTGGACTGATCAGATTCTCTATCGCCTCTAAGTCGTTAGATATAAGGGTGCTCTAGGGCACCCTTTTTTATTGTAAAATTTGTTCTAATGCTTGCTTCTATGAAGAATTGTTATTGAGTTTTTTAAGAATATAGAGCTTTGCTTTGGATTGTTGTTGGTTTTTGCGCAAATTCATGTATGACCATTAAACAGCCATAATCGAATGGATTAACCTAAATTTCACAGTTGGCACGGTTTTACACTTTTCGAGGTGTGATGCTTGTATCTCTCATTTCCTTGAGGGTTACAAAATTGCGAAACGCTGCAAGAGGGCAGTGACGATACTAGGAGATATTGGTGGGTAAATTTGCATGGAATTTGAAGTACAGGGCTTTAACTGCCGCAATTTTTGCCCCTGTATTTGCTTTTGGTGTTCAAAGTAGCTTTGCGCAGGTTAAGCTGACAACCAGCAATGAGTACCAACAAGGGCAAGCCAGGCAGCCTATTAACCCTAATGCCACTCTACCCTCAGGGTATGTATCTCCCTCAATGCCGATTAATCACGATAATCCCCTTAGCGCGAATGCTGGTGCTGAAATGGCGTTGCAAGGTGCGTTCGTTGAAGGTGCTGAATGGGAAGATGGTTTCGATAGCTCTGCGATAACGCTTGGCAGTTATGATCGAACAACGCCTTTTATTAGCTCTGATAGTATACCGGCGATGGGCAGGGCTATTGCTAAGTACGAGCGTATCGTTGCTTCAGGTGGTTGGCAGCGCGTGCCGCAAGTCACAAAGTCTTTGCGTGTTGGTATGAGCCATGACACTGTCAAAGCGCTGCGGCAAAGACTTATGGTCTCTGGTGACTTGGCTGCAGGTGCGCCCATTACAAGTATATTTGACAGTTATGTCGATGGTGCAGTTCGCCGCTTTCAGTTACGTTATGGGCTGGTGGCAGACGGAGTTGTGGGCAAGAGTACGATTGAAGCGATGAATGTGCCAGCAACTTTTCGACTTAACCAGCTGCGTGTGAACTTGCCGCGAATACAAGAGTTGCAGGCGAAGCTTGAAAATAAGTATGTGATGGTAAATATTCCAGCCGCACGTACCGAGGTTGTCGAAAATGGTCATGTTCATTCTAGACACACAGCCGTTGTTGGTAAAAAAGATAGGCAAACGCCGATACTGGATAGTGCAATTTTCGAGGTGAATTTTAATCCGTACTGGACAGTACCGTTGAGTATTATCCGTAGGGATTTGATACCACGTATGCAAAAGGATCCAACATATCTTGCAAAAAACCGAATTCGGATTTTTGATTGGCATGGCAAAGAATTGCAGTGGCAAGATATTGACTGGACGACCGACGAGGCAACCCAATACCGCTTTACGCAAGAACCTGGTGATGGCAATTCCCTCGGGCATGTGCGGATAAATTTCCATAATACGCATCAAGTGTATTTACATGATACTCCTGAGCAATCTTTATTCGGTAGTGGGTACCGGTTCCACTCTTCAGGGTGTGTGCGGGTGCAGAACGTACGCGAATTCGTATCTTGGTTGACAGCAACAACAACCAAGGATTGGAGTCGTTCACGGGTGGATGCCACTATTCGCAGTGGTGAGCGTCTTGATGTTAAGTTGAAGACGCGTATTCCCTTGCACATGGTTTATGTGACAGCTTGGTCGCATGGTGATGGTCTGGTGCGTTTCCGGGATGATATTTATGGTCGTGATGGTGCATTCGCATCTCCGGTAGCTGGTGGCCAGCTCCAGTGAGCCCATCACAAACCAGGGAAGTTTTCTTTGAGGTGCGCCAATATGGGGCGCTCCTCAAGGTTAGTGCAATTTGCTCACAAAGTGGCACTGAGGTTTTTGTGAGTGGACCAAAATCGGCGTCCTTAGCCTATTTGAAGAACTTGGCATACAATAAGCTACTATTGGAATTAAAGGCGCGGTGAGTCTTTGGGATTTGCGTGAATACTCTTATATCGTTTTGGTTAACTTCTTTTAAAATAAGCTGATTTTGCTGCTTTGAGCGTTTTTGCAAATATCGACGATTGTTGAGATAAATTTCGCTGTGCATAGAATTGGCAATTAGTCTTATTTGTTGCTCTTGTGCGTCTGTAAGCACTTGTTTCAGCATTATATAGCTTGGGTTTATCTTTCGCTTATGTTAATTGCAATTGCTCTTGGTTGATCGCTGTTGCCAGATTGTATTGCCTCAATGATTGCAAACACAATCGGCACAGATAATTATAATGAGGCCCGCCTATGACTGTTACGGATAGCACTCGTGTGTCCCCTCTCTACCCCGACTTTTTTAGTGGCTCACTTGCCGAAGGTGATCCTGATATCCTTCAGGCCATTAATAGTGAGCTTTCGCGTCAACAAAATGAAATCGAGTTGATTGCGTCGGAAAACATTGTATCGCGCGCTGTTTTAGAAGCGCAGGGCTCGGTTTTAACGAACAAGTATGCTGAGGGTTATCCTGGACGCCGCTACTATGGTGGCTGTGAATACGTTGATGTGGTTGAAAACCTTGCTATTGAGCGGGCAAAGAAGCTGTTTGATTGTGGGTTTGCGAATGTGCAGCCAAATTCTGGTTCGCAAGCAAACCAGTCGGTGCTGATGGCTCTGGCAAAACCCGGGGATACAATTTTAGGCATGAGCTTGGATGCGGGTGGTCACCTGACACATGGTGCCAAGCCAAATCTATCCGGTAAATGGTTTAATGCGGTTCAATACGGTATTGATACGGATACCGGATATATTGATATGGAAGATGTGGCAAAGCTAGCCCGCGAGCATCAACCGAAAATAATTGTTGCAGGCGGCTCGGCATATTCACGTCGGATCGACTTTGCTGCATTTCGAAAAGTGGCTGATGAAGTTGGGGCATATTTGTGGGTTGATATGGCTCACTTTGCCGGACTTGTTGCCGGTGGTGCACACCCAAGCCCGTTTCCTCATGCGCATGTAGCGACTTCGACCACACACAAAACATTGCGTGGCCCTCGTGGCGGGCTTGTTTTGACCAATGACGAAGCTATTGCGAAGAAAATTAATTCCGCAATCTTCCCAGGTCTGCAAGGTGGACCTTTGATGCATGTGATTGCTGCCAAGGCAGTTGCTTTTGGTGAAGCTCTGCGCCCCGAGTTTAAAACCTATGCTGAGACCGTTATCAAAAATGCACAGGTTCTTGCTGAGGTTCTAGTTGAAGGTGGTGCCGACATTGTTTCCGGTGGTACAGATACACACTTGTTACTTGTTGATTTGCGCCCAATGAACTTAACAGGTAAAGCTGCTGAGAAAGCACTCGGCCGGGCGAATATAACCTGTAATAAAAATGGTGTGCCGTTAGACCCGCAAAAGCCAACGATTACCTCTGGCATACGTCTTGGAACACCTGCAGGCACGACACGCGGATTTGGACCTGAAGAGTTCCGTGAAGTTGGTCGCTTAATTACAGAAGTTCTCGAAGGTCTGCGTAAATCCAACAGCGAAGAAGGTGATGCAGCTGTGGAGGCAGCCGTTAAGGAGAAGGTCTTGAAATTAACAGCTCGCTTCCCGATCTATGAAGGCTAAGGGTTATTACAGGTTTTTCATCTTTACTGGGAGTAAACCTGTTTAACACATTGTTTTCTACTAGTTCTTTGTCGTAAGGCTAGAATTGGAAATATGCATATTAAAATGGCCAGGGGTAACTTTGGCCATTTTGTAGTAACAGGAGACGCTCGATGCGCTGTCCCTATTGTGGTGGTGAAGATACTCAGGTTAAGGATTCTCGTCCGACAGAGGATAATAGCTCCATACGTCGGCGCCGTGTATGCCAGACTTGCGGAGGCCGGTTTACTACGTTTGAGCGTGTCCAATTGCGTGAGTTGACGGTTATTAAAAAAAGTGGTCGACGCGTTCCCTTTGATCGGGAAAAGCTCATGCGCTCCGTTTTGATTGCTACACGTAAGCGGCCTGTGGAGCCCGATCGTATCGAGCGCATGGTTTCGGGCCTTGTGCGCCAGTTAGAAAGCTCTGGTGAAAGTGATGTGATGGCCGAGGATATTGGACATCTTGTCATGGAAGGCCTTAAGACGCTTGACGATGTGGCTTATGTGCGATTTGCTTCTGTTTATAAGAATTTCCGGGAAGCTAAAGACTTCGAGGCTTTACTCGATGAACTAAGTGATGGTGAGGAGGATCCACTGTTGCTCACGCCGCGCAATTAGGTTTTTTTATCTTCTCCTTCTCTTGTGTGTTCCATTCAGGTGAGTTCGATGCTTATTCCTTTCGCGAGCCGTACCCAAGAAGAACTTGATAGACTCTATATGGGAGTTGCTATCGGGTATTCACGACGTGCTCTCGGGCGGACATGGCCCAATCCTTCTGTCGGGGCGGTTCTTGTTCGCTTTGATAAGGGGCATAATGGGGGGCAAATTGTTGGTCGTGGGGTTACGCAGCCGGTTGGCGGGGCGCATGCGGAAGTTGTGGCGTTGCAAGAGGCCGGTGCCTTGGCAAAAGGTGCAACAGCTTACGTTACTTTAGAGCCTTGCTCGCATACGGGACGAACAGGCCCTTGCTCTAAGGCATTGATCGAAGCAGGGGTACGCCGCGTTGTTTATGCTGTCACTGACCCAAATCCTTTGGTGTGCGGTTGTGGGCATCGGCAGTTGGCGGCGGCAAATGTTGAGGTTAGTCAAGGTGTGTTGCAATCAATGGCTCGGCAGCCTTTAGCCGGTTACCTAAGTCTGGTGGAAAAGCAGCGACCGTATATTATGCTAAAAATGGCTGTGTCGGAAGATGGCTATATTGGTCGAAAGGGTAGCGGGCAAATTCGAATAACCGGGCATACCAGTCGCCAAATGGTGCACAGTATGCGTGGGCAGGTTGATGCTATTGCGGTTGGTATCGGCACTGTTTTGGAAGACGATCCTAACTTACAAAACAGATTACCGGGGTGCTTGGAGCGCTCTCCTGTAGCCGTTGTTTTTGATGCGAAAGCGCGCTTGCCACTTGACAGTCAATTAGCGCGTAGAGCCAAGTCCTCGCCTGTTTGGTTGTTGGTGGGGGCTGGCATTGCTTCGCAGCAATATGATGAGCTTGAAGCAATGGGGGTTCGCCTATTGCCGGTAGCTCTAGATAGCAATGGGAAAATAGACTTGCCTCAAGCGTTAAAAGAGCTTGGAAGGCAGGGTATTACAAAGCTGATGTTAGAGGGCGGCGCTCAGCTTGCTGCGGCCTTTTTGCAAGATAGCTTGATTGATGAAGCGCTCATCTTTAAAGGTGCGCAAAAACTTGATAATGGTTTGTTGCCGTTCGGTTCTTTTGGTCTCGAAAAGCTCCATTCATCGATGAATGGAAAATTTTTACAAGCCTGTGACGCAGACGAATTATGGCATTACACTAAGTTTTAGGAGCAAGAGACGTGTTTACTGGTATCGTTACGGATGTGGGCAGGTTGGTTGTCGTTGAGAAAATAGACGCCGGACTGCGTTCTCGGATTGCATGTTCTTATGAGCCTGAAACGATTGATATCGGTGCATCTATTGCATGTTCAGGTGTTTGTCATACGGTTGTTGCACGTGGACGTGATGGCGAACAGGCGTGGTTCGAGGTGGAAAGCGCGGCCGAGACATTGCGATTGACAACCGTTGCTGGCTGGAAGGTCGGCGATATGGTCAATCTTGAACGCTCGCTTGCCTTAGGAGCTGAGCTTGGTGGACACTTGGTACAAGGCCACGTGGATGGGCGCGCCAAAATAATTCGCCGCGAAGAACATCCTGATAGTGTCTATCTTCAATTCTCGTGTGCGCCTGAGTTCGCAAAATTCATTCCCAAAAAAGGCTCGGTTGCGCTGGATGGTACGTCGTTGACGGTGAACGAGGCTGACGGTAACACGTTTTCTGTATTTCTTATTCCGCACACACTTTCGGTGACCACTTGGGGGCAGCGCCTTGAAGGTGATGAGGTGAACTTGGAAGTCGATATGATGGCTCGCTATGTGGCGCGGCTGGCTGAGTTTAACCAAGAGTGATTTTTTGAGGCTTATGGGGCCAGTTGGTGCAAAGAATTTATGTTTTTGCCGATTGTTTTTAACGCATCGGTGAGAATATGGCTGGACAATTTGTTTTTTGCATGGTTCCTGAGTGTAATGTCCTGTAAACACAGGCCCCCGGCATATGTTGGGATTGGTAATAGAGCCGTTGTTCGCTAACGGGGTTCTTAAGTGGTGAGTGGTAGTGATGACAGCAGTTCCAAATATCCTAGTGATTGAAGCGCGATTTTATGAAGATCTAGCCGATGCCCTTTACGAAGGTGCCGAAGAGGTTTTGGAGCGTGCTGGTGCAAGAATTTCTCGCGTGAGTGTACCTGGTGTCCTTGAAATTCCCGCTGCTTTATCCATGGCGCTAGCTGGAGTTGAGATGGGCAGCGCCGATTATGATGGTTTTGTGTTACTTGGTGTGGTTATTCGCGGAGAAACAACGCATTACGATATTGTTTCAAATGAGTCTGCTCGCGCTATTATGGACCTTGTGGTTGATGCCGCTCTTCCCGTTGGCAATGGTATACAAACGGTAGAAAATAGCGAACAAGCATGGGCAAGAGCCAGTGTTGAACAAAAGAATAAAGGCGGTGGTGCAGCTGAAGCTTGCTTGGCAATGATAAAGCTACGCGACCGTTTTGGGATTTAATTAGGAATGACGAGCGAACAAGGTAATAGCAAGAAAGAAGTGCGGCCTGTGAACAAGCGCGGGGCTGCGCGCCTTGCTGCGGTACAGGCTATCTATCAACTTGAAGTTTCCGAAGCACGTGTGAACGATGTTTTGAGCGAATATGAAGTTTTTCGCCTCGGACAAGAGGTCGACGGTGAGTTGTATCGTGAAGCCGATGCAGGTTGGTTTCGTGACCTGGTCCAGATTGTATTCGAAGAGCAGCGGAAAATTGACCCAGCACTTCATAAAATGCTTTCTCAGGACTGGCCACTTAAACGCGTTGATACAACTTTAAGAGCCATACTAAGGGTTGGCATGGGCGAACTGTTGCGTAAAAAAGATGTGCCGGCAAAGGTTATTATCAATGAATATATTGAGATAACAAAAGCCTTTTACGAGCAAGAGGAACCCAAGCTTGTGAATGGTATTATGAACCGGTTGGCGCGTGATTTAAGGCCTGAGGAATTTACTTCCGAGTAAGTTGATTAAAGGTTTTAGTTTGTACCCCAAAAGCAAGGCTTGGCATTGCATGATTGCAAGCTGGCAAAGAAACGGGTCATAGGTATCCATGGCGGCGTTAGGCGAATTTTCGTTTATAAAGAAATACCTGGCGCCGCTGGCGCAAAGTACAGGTGCAGCCGGACTTGAAGACGATGCGGCAACATTGTCTCCACGTAATGGCTATGATCTTGTCATTAGTAAGGATATGCTGGCCTCGCAAGTACACTTCTTTGCTGATGACGCACCCGAAGATATTGCGGCAAAAGTACTTCGGGTTAATGTTTCTGATATTATTGCCAAGGGGGCAAAACCTCTTGGCTATTTTATGGGGCTTGGGCTCCCCGTTACAGCTGATGATGCGTTCATGGGGCGTTTTGTTGATGGGCTGAAGCGGGATATGTTACGCTACGGGCTTGATTTGCTCGGGGGTGACACCATTAAAACCGGCACTGGTCAACTGGTTATTTCTATCAGTATGTTTGGGGAGGTGCCGACGGGCAGAGTTGTTCGCCGAACGACAGCGCAAGCCGGGGCTCTTCTGTATGTAACTGGTAATATTGGCGATTCAGCACTGGGGTTGTGTTTACGCCGCGATGATAATGCCCGCGCTCAATGGCAAGTTGATAAAAGTGATATTGATTATCTTCTTGGCCGGTATTTAAGGCCAGAGCCTCGCATTGAAGCGCATGAAATCATCAGAGAATATGCACTGGCTTCAATGGATATTTCCGATGGTCTGGTTGCTGATCTTGGTCACATGTGCCAAACATCTGAGGTTGGTGCACAAGTAGAACTGAGCAGGATTCCACTTTCTCATGCGGGGCAACGCGTTGTAAAACTGTGCCCTGATGCGGTTGAAACCGTTGTTACTGGCGGTGATGACTATGAGGTACTTATGGCGGTTTTGCCAGAGAATGCTAGCGAGTTTGAAACCGCTATGCGCCAGTGCGGGGTACGGGTTACGCAAATCGGCAAATTTGTCGAAAGTAAAGTAACTTTTGGCTCATGTGAGCCTGTATTCTACGATAACCAGCAGGTTGTTACTTTTTCCAAGCGTGGATATGCCCACTTCTAGGGCTAGAGGCGAAACGGCCATCAAGCTGCGGATACCATATTGGGGTGATATAAGTTAACCTGACATTCTTTGTTCGGAAGAGGGATTAACTTTTACCTGAATCGAAGAAACTATGGTTGATAAGACTGTTTTCTAAAATGCATTGTTAAAACAGTGGGTAAATCCACATAGATGATAGGGTTCGATACATTAGATCTTGCTTATTAATAGCGCTTCTTTAGTGAAGAACTAAATAAGGAGCGTAGCATGAGCGTGCAGACAAGTAATGTAAATGAAACACCCGTGTTTGATGACGATCTAGCAAGCTACAACGCTAGGATTCTTGCTTTTGCGCAGGCTTTCGGCTCTTCCGCTACAACAATAATTTATAGCACCACGACAATTCTGGCAGCGAGTTTGCTCGGCGGCGATATGACGTATGCAACGTTGCCGGTGACTGCGCTTGTTTTCGGAACAATGCTTGGCAGTCTGCTTGCTGGGCAAATTATGCGGCGCTACGGGCGTCGCTTTGGTTTTTTGCTAAGCAATTTTACCGGAATTTTGTTCTCTTTGCTTGCAAGTTACGCTGCCTATCAGGGTAGTTTTACGCTTTTGTGCCTTTCGACATTTGGAAACGGGGTTGTGGCAGCATTTTTGCAACAAGGGCGGTTTGCGGCAACAGACACTGCTTCGCCTGCGTTTCGGCCCAAGGCGGTTTCATGGGTTCTTACAGGTGGTATTGTTGCGGCTATACTGGGGCCACAAACAGTTATTTTTACCAAGGATTTATATACGCCGTTTTTATTCATGGCCACTTATATGGTGCAGGCCGGGTTGCAATTTTGTGCGCTTATAGCTGTGGGTTTTTTACGTTTACCCAAGCGGCAAAAGGTGACTATTGATAGGGACCAAAAACGTCATTGGTCAGAAATTTTCTCGCAAAGGCCTTTAATCATTGCGGTGCTCTGCGGTGCAACCAGTTACAGCCTAATGAATTTGCTAATGACTTCGGCACCCCTAGCTATGGTGGGTTGTGGTTTTAGTGAGTCGGAGGCGGCCCTTGGCATACAGTGGCATGTGTTGGCAATGTATTTGCCGAGTTTCTTTAGTGGCAGCATTATTTCGCGCTTTGGCTCTACGCGTGTTATTGCCGCAGGGTTTATTGTGACCGGTCTTTCTGCAATTGTTGGCATGAGTGGCGATGGATTGGCGCACTTCTGGATATCGCTGATACTACTTGGTCTAGGCTGGAATTTTTCTTATGTTGGCGCAACAACTTTACTGACAACAACTTATAGAAATAATGAAGCGAATAGTGTTCAGTCAATAAATGACTTTGTGATCTTTAGTTCTATGGCGGTATCGTCGTTTTCCTCAGGAAAACTACTTTCAGTTTATGGCTGGGATATGGTCAATCAGATAAGTTTACTTTTGGTGATTGTCGTACTTGTTCTTCTTCTATCTCTTAGGGTTAGAGCTGTAACCTCTAGTTAATTGTGAAGTGCGTCAGTGTGCAGCGGCACTTATCAACCTACGTGTTATCTAGGACTACCTCTGAAAACAATCTTGACGGATAGTGCCAGCCATATACCGTCTCCCCATACGTGCTTCAACTAGAGGCGGTACTTTAGTCTCTGCAATCTTTCGTTGCAGATCAATCCTAGGGGAGGATTCATGACTGAACTATTCATTACCATAGGTTGTGGGGTCTTGTCAGTTCTCTATGGCATTTGGGCAATTCGTAGCGTTATGGCAGCCGATGCCGGTAACGCACGCATGCAAGAAATTGCAGGTGCTATTCAAGAGGGTGCGCAAGCTTACCTTTCTCGCCAATATACAAGTATCGCCTTGGTTGGCGTTGTCATTTTTGCAGTGGTTGCGTATTTGCTTTCCATTACTGTGGCTATTGGCTTTGCCATTGGGGCAATACTATCAGGCGCTGCGGGCTTCATTGGTATGTTGGTTTCTGTGCGTGCAAATGTGCGTACAGCCCAAGCTTCCAGCCAAAGCTTAGGTGCAGGCTTAAGTGTTGCTTTTCGCTCTGGTGCTGTTACCGGTATGTTCGTTGCCGGCCTAGCACTCTTGGGTGTTGCGGTTTACTTTTACATTCTTACAGGCCCTATGGGGCATGCCTGGACATCGCGTAGCGTGATTGATGCGTTGGTCGCGCTTGGCTTTGGTGCTTCGCTCATATCCATTTTTGCGCGCTTAGGCGGCGGTATCTTTACTAAGGGTGCTGACGTTGGTGGTGACCTTGTTGGTAAAGTGGAAGCCGGTATTCCTGAGGATGATCCGCGTAACCCTGCAACAATTGCTGATAACGTTGGTGATAACGTTGGTGACTGCGCGGGTATGGCAGCTGATTTGTTCGAAACCTACGCGGTAACATTGGTTGCAACGATGGTTTTGGCAGCAATTTACTTTGCCGGTTCTGAGGCCTTGCAATCGGCCATGCTGTATCCTTTGGTTATCTGTGGTATTTGTGGCGTTGCTTCTATTGCCGGTACGTTCTTCGTGCGCTTGGGACAGTCCAATTCCATCATGGGTGCGCTGTACAAAGGATTTATCGCGGCTGCGGTGATCTCGGCGGTGGCGCTGTATCCAATTACCACTTGGGTATTTGGTGGTATGGACACACAGCTAACCATGAGTAATGGCATTAGCTTCCCTGCTATGTCCTTGTTCTTGAGTGGTATTACCGGTCTTGTGGTTACGGGTCTTATTATCTGGATCACAGAATTTTACACCGGTACCGGCTATCGTCCTGTTCGCTCTATTGCGAAAGCATCTGAAACTGGCCATGGTACCAATGTGATCCAAGGTCTTGCGGTTTCCATGGAAGCAACAGCTTTACCAGCAATTGTGATTATTGCCGGTATTATTGTTACTTTCCAGCTTGCTGGCCTGTTCGGTATCGCGATTGCTGTGACAACAATGCTTGCTTTGGCCGGTATGGTTGTGGCGCTGGACGCTTTTGGTCCGGTGACTGATAATGCAGGCGGCATTGCCGAAATGGCCGAACTGCCAGCGGATGTGCGTAAAACAACCGATGCTTTGGATGCCGTGGGCAACACCACAAAAGCGGTTACTAAAGGTTATGCAATCGGTTCTGCCGGTCTGGGTGCTTTGGTGCTGTTTACTGCTTACACTGAAGACCTGAAGTTCTTCATGGCAAATGGCGATCAGTTCGCCTACTTTAAAGATATTGATCCAACTGCTTTGGACTTCTCTTTGTCCAACCCTTATGTGGTTGTTGGTTTATTCTTTGGTGGTCTGCTGCCATTCCTGTTTGGTGGTATTACCATGACAGCCGTGGGCCGGGCAGCCGGTGCAGTTGTTGAGGAAGTGCGTCAGCAGTTCAAAGAAAAACCCGGTATCATGAAAGGTACTGAACGTCCTGATTACGGCCGTGCCGTTGATATGCTGACAAAAGCTGCAATCAAGGAAATGATTATTCCTTCATTGTTGCCTGTGCTTTCACCGGTCTTTTGTTACTGGGTGATTAATATGATTGCCGGTAAAGCGAATGCGTTTGCCGCACTTGGGGCGATGTTACTGGGTGTTATCATTACCGGTTTGTTCGTTGCGCTTTCTATGACCGCTGGTGGTGGTGCATGGGATAACGCCAAAAAGCATATCGAGGATGGTAATCATGGCGGTAAAGGCTCTGAGGCCCATAAAGCAGCTGTAACAGGTGATACGGTTGGCGATCCATACAAGGATACTTCAGGCCCTGCAGTTAACCCGATGATCAAGATCACGAACATTGTGGCGCTTTTGATCCTGGCCGTTTTGGCTCACTAGTTCATCTGCTCGTATTCAACAAATAATTAGGGGCCCATCTTGTTTGCAAGGTGGGCCCCTAGTTTTGTCTGGAAGCTATAATTCGTGATTACGCTACAGTTATAGACCCAATGACGGGTTGCGCGCACCACGGAGAATTTGGGTTAAGAAGCCATAGTCTTCACCGCCTGTGCGGGTCTTTTTGTTGAGGTAGTCAACAAGTTTACCGTCTTCTAGGCCGTAGTTACCCATTGATTTCACATAGCCATCGTCATCAAGGTAAATAGCAACGACGCGCTGATCGACGATTTCCGGGCTTAAAAATGCCACGGTTTCTGTTTTTTGAGAAATATAATAGTATGCCTCACCGTTGAGGTTGGAAGTTGTTGAGGGCGTGCCCAACAGTAATTCCACCTGCTCGCGGCTTGAGCCTACCTGGATTTCTTGTAGAGCATCTGGCGAGACTTGCTGGCCGTGTACCAGCGTTTGCGTGAAGCAGCCGCTTAGCGGCAAAGACAAACAAACAAGAAGCGCTGTACGTTGCGCGAAATTCAACATGCGATACACCCTGTTGACTTGCAAAAAGAGCAAAAATCTATCATTCAAGCGAACTAAATTCGCATTAATCAACATGCCTAACGTGTCAATGGCAAGTTGGCAACCACTGTGAGAAATAACCTGTCCAGGAGGGCGTTATGGTATTTGGTTTTTTTAAAAAAAAGCAGAGAGATGGTGTCTATTCCTTGTATAAAACCATCGTCCAGCAAGCGCGTCAGCCCATGTTTTATACTGAGGGCGGCGTTTCTGATAGTATTTCTGGTCGGTTTGAACTAATTGTTTTACATAGTTTTTTAGTCCTGAAGCGCTTGGATGGAGAAGGCGCGGCGGCCAAGGAAGTTTCTCAAGGGGTATTTGATTTATTTTTTGAAGATATGGATCAGAGCATGCGCGAGCAGGGAATTGGTGATGAAGGGGTGCGACGCCGCATTCGTAAAATGAGCGAATCATTTTATGGCCGTTCGGTTGCTTATGCCGAGGCAATGAAGAGCGAGGTAAACGATGAGTTGGTTCGCGCTCTTTGTAAAAATATCTACGATTCTCAAGAAAAGCATAGAAAGGCATCGCAACTGGCCTTATATGTTCGCAAATCCTACGGCTACTTGGAAAAACAGGATCTGGGTGCGTTGTTGGTAGGCCATGTTGATTGGCTGCAAGAGTTGCCAGTTGTGGAAGGTGCTTAAAATGAGTGTTATTGACTATCCAATTGTTCACATGGTGGAAGTGACCCGCCTTGGAAACAAGAAACATCATATTAAGCTGGAACTTAGTAGCGAACAGTGTCAGCAGGTGGCTAAAGCCTATGACTTAATCGAGGTTAAGCAGCTCGAAGCGCAACTGGAGCTGCGTACATGGCGTAAAAACGGGGTTGCAATATCCGGGGTGATTGATGCGGAAGTGATCCAACAGTGTATCATCAGCCTGGAACCTGTTCGCGAGGTCGTACACGATAGCTTTGAGCGGACCTTTTTGCCAGAGGAAGAGCGCGGCACCAAGCGGAAAAATGAGGATAGCCTTGAACTCTTGGTCGATATGGAGGAAAAGGACCCTCCTGAAACCTTTAGCGGTTCTTCACTTGATGTTGGGGCTGTTATTTGTGAGCACTTTGCCCTAGCGTTAAACAATTTTCCTCGTGCCGCTGGTGTCGAAATGGATGAAAAGTTTGCACCACAGCCCATTGACGAAGAGGCTGAAGTGAGAGAAAAGCAACAGGCTTCACCTTTTGCAGCATTAAAAAAATTGCGTGAGAGTGAACACTAACGCATAACAAAACGGGCAGTTGTTGAAGCAATAACGAACAACAAATTGCGTAAGTGCGCTGAAGCTCACATGTTTGCCTATTTAGGGCTTTGACATGTAAAAGTGGTAGGTTTGTTGGTATGAGCAGGCAAACCTTAAAAGCGTTGTGCCATTATCGTGGCCAAAAACAGTAGGATTTGGACTTTATCAATGTCGAGCAAAGTAAGAATTTCATTGGATGTGATGGGGGGGGATAATGGTGCCGATACCGTATTACCCGGTGCCGAGCTGATACTTGAGCGCTGCCCTGACATTCACTTTTGTTTGTTTGGCGATCAAAAAGTTATCGAGCCTCTAATGGCCCAATACCCCAAACTGAAAGCCTCGAGTTCTTTTGAACACTGCGATGTTTCAATAACAATGGACGAAAAGCCGAGTCAGGCCCTGAGAAAAGGCCGTGGCAAGTCGTCGATGTGGCAGGCCATTGCAGCGGTGAAGAACGGTGATGCAGATGTGGCTGTTTCTGCAGGTAATACGGGTGCTTTGATGGCTATGTCGAAGTTTTGCTTGCGGACAATGGCGGGGATTGAGCGCCCCGCAATCGCTGCTATGTGGCCGACCATGCGGGGCGAGTCTATTGTGCTTGATGTGGGTGCTACTGTGGGCGCGGATGCGCAACAGCTTATTGATTTTGCAATACTTGGCGGTGCCATGGCGCGTTCTATTCAAGGTGTTGAGCGCCCGAGTGTCGGACTTTTGAATATTGGTGTTGAAGAAGTGAAAGGCGTTGAAGAAGTGCGTACTGCAGGACGGATGCTGCGCGAACTTTCGCCTACGAACATGACTTATGCCGGGTTTGTTGAAGGCGACGACATTGGTAAAGGCACCGTTGATGTTGTGGTGACTGAAGGGTTTGCCGGTAATATTGCGCTTAAAACTGCCGAGGGTACAGCCAAGCAGCTGGCCAGCTATTTGCGGGCTGCCATGAGTAGAACTATTATGGCGAAAATTGGCTATTTATTTGCACGGGGAGCCTTTGAGAGGTTGCGTGCGAAGATGGATCCGCGCAAAGTCAATGGTGGTGTGTTTTTGGGGCTCAATGGTATTGTCATAAAAAGCCATGGCGGCACAGATGCTGAAGGTTTTGCCGCTGCTGTTGAGCTTGCCTATGACATGGCAAAAAATAATCTTATTAAAAAAATCTCCGATGATCTGGGTGACTATCATCGTGGTCGTCTTGCTGAACGTGATGCGTAATTGGAAGGTATAATTGTGAAATCTCTTCGCTCTGTTGTTCTTGGATGCGGTAGTTACCTGCCTGAAAAAACTATAACCAACCATGACCTTGAAAAAATGGTGGATACCACTGATGAGTGGATTGTACAGCGCTCCGGTATACGAGAACGACACGTTGCAGCCGAGGGTGAATATACTTCAGACCTGGCGACAAAGGCAGCTCAAGCTGCTTTGGTTCATGCGGGCCTTGAAGCCAGTGATATAGATTTAATTGTTCTTGCGACGGCAACGCCAGATCATACCTTCCCGGCGACTGCGGTTGAGGTCCAACGTAAGCTTGGCATCACCCATGGCTTTGCTTTTGACATACAAGCCGTTTGCTCGGGCTTTGTTTATGCCATGACTACAGCCGATGCTTATTTGCGTGGCGGAATGGCAAAGCGGGCACTGGTTATTGGCGCTGAAACATTTTCACGCATTCTGGATTGGAGTGATCGGACCACTTGTGTGCTGTTTGGTGATGGTGCCGGAGCCGTTATTTTGGAAGCGCAAGAAGGAGATGCAGCCGAGTGCGGACGCGGTGTGGTGTCCTGTCAATTACGCTCAGACGGGAATCACAAGGAAAAACTGTATGTTGATGGTGGCCCATCTACCACACAAACCACAGGTCATTTGCGTATGCAGGGCAAAGAAGTGTTTAAACATGCTGTGGGTATGGTGACAGATGTAATTCAGGCTTGTTTTGATGAAACTGGTACAACCGCTGAGGATTTAAACTGGTTTGTACCGCACCAAGCGAATAAACGTATTATTGATGCTTCTGCTAAAAAACTAGGCATCAGTCCAGAAAAGGTAATACAAACAGTAGCTTATCATGGTAATACATCTGCGGGCTCAATTCCGTTGGCTTTGGACAGTCTAGTTAAGTCGGGCCGTGTGAAAGAAGGCGATTTGATGATGCTCGAGGCCATGGGAGGTGGCTTTACATGGGGCGCTGTGATGCTGCGGTGGTGAACCCTACGTAAAATAAGGGTGTTTTTTGTAATGTGCTGTTGACCGCAGGCATTTAACTTTATACCGTATCCCTTTGAGAATTATCTATATTCCTAAAGGCTTGGTTCTTGGATTAGGAGGGTTCTATGAGTGGTCATACGGTGACCCGCGCTGACTTGTGCGAGGCAGTTTATCAAAAAGTGGGCTTGTCTCGCTCAGAATCTGCAGACTTGGTTGAGCAGGTGTTGGGAGAAATATCTGCAAGCCTGGAGCAGGGTAATACAGTCAAGCTATCCTCTTTTGGATCGTTTGTTGTACGCTCAAAGGGGGAGCGTATTGGGCGTAACCCAAAAACCGGTGAGGAGGTTCCTATTTCTCCACGGCGGGTAATGGTGTTCAAACCCAGCAATGTTTTAAAGCAACGCATTAATGATGCATTACTCGAAAATGTTGACGCTTAATAAGCTGTTTTAGTTTTTTAACGGCACCATGCATTCTTTGATTTGGCCCGGTTAGCCGGGCCAAAACTACAGGGCTATTGTTTTGTCTAAAACCGCTGATGCATTTCGAACAATTAGTGAAGTGGCAACAGAACTGGATTTGCCACAACACGTGTTGCGGTTTTGGGAAACGCGTTTTAGCCAAATCTCACCCATGAAACGCGGTGGAGGGCGAAGGTATTATCGCCCGGAAGATGTCATGTTGTTGCGTGGCATTCGCTATTTGCTCTATGGCAAAGGCTATACCATCAAAGGTGTTCAGAAAATTTTGCAGGAACAAGGCATACGCTTTGTTATGGATGTTTGGCGTGAAGCTGTAACAACTCCAGTTGGTAACCTGGATAGTCTGGATGTGGCGCAAGAAGAGAGTGACGCTTATGAAACAAGCGAGCTCAATACTCAAAACGATTTGTTTGAGTTAGACCGCCGTGCTGCAAAAGAAGTACCCGTGAAGCTACCTGAAGGCGTTCTTTCGGATGTGGAAGAGTTACCTGCCAATGAACCAGCAAGCCCTTCTACAGGGATATTTAGCCGCTTTCGCGGGCAAGAGCGAGCAGAAACAGGCGGCGTTGTGCTGACAAAAGATGATGTGAGCCGTTTGCAAGCCGTTATGACTGATTTGCTTGAATGTAAGCGTTTGTTGGATCGCGCTGAATAAAATCCGTTTTGTTATTCATGCGCGGTATTTGCAAAGAAGTGCAGGTTTTTGTGTGCAATAGCTAGCTCAATTGGTTGTTGTGATTGTAACTGGCTTTGTTGTAAGTCTGTCGCTGTTATGATTTGCCCATCTACACGTACTTTCAGATAGTTCTGCGCTCCAGTGGGCTCGATATGATCCAAAACACCTTTTACTTGAATGTCCTCTGACATGGCCGGACGTAAATGTAGATGCTCGGGGCGCATTCCGATAAGGATATCGTTTTGGGTGGAGGCATCAAAATGTGTGTTGCTCTTGGGTACAGGAGCTGGAAGTTTTGTTCCATCTTTTAAAATAATTGCTGTTTTGTGATCATCCTCCCATTTTCCATTTAAGAAATTCATAGAGGGAGAGCCAATAAACCCGGCAACAAATGGATTTACCGGCGTGTTGTACAGCTGTTGCGGCGTCCCAATTTGTTGAATAACGCCATCATTTAAAATGACAATCCGATCTGCCAGCGTCATAGCCTCAACCTGATCGTGAGTAACGTAAATTGAGGTTGTTTTGATTGCTTTGTGCAGTTTTTTTATTTCGTCGCGCATTTGCACACGCAGCTTTGCATCCAAATTTGACAGGGGTTCATCAAACAAGAACAGATTTGGATTACGTACTATGGCCCGGCCCATGGCAACGCGTTGCCTTTGCCCACCTGATAATTGCGAGGGTTTTCTTTCCAACAGCTCTTCCAGATCCAAAATGGCCGCTGTTTGTGTTACACGTTGGCGAATTTCTTGCCGCGGTATTTTGGATATTTTGAGATTAAAGCCAATGTTTTCAAAGACAGTCATGTGCGGATAAAGGGCATATGATTGGAAAACCATGGCAACTTTACGCTCACGCGGGGAGAGCTCGTTAACCCATTGTCCATCGAGTAAAACGTCACCAGAAGTTGGCTCGTCCAGGCCAGCAATGATGCGTAGCAAAGTGGATTTGCCACAGCCAGATGGGCCAATTAGAGCGATAAACTCTCCCTCCGGTACCATTAGGTTCAAACCTTCTAGCACTTTGGTCTGATTAAATGATTTGCTTAGGTTACTGAGTTGTAATGAAGCCATGAAATGTTCTCCAATAGCTATTGCTATCCTTTAACTGCACCGGCCGTAAGCCCTGCCATGATTTGTTTTGAGAAGAATAAAAAGGCGATGAGGAGGGGAAGCATTGATAAGAAAGTACCCAACATAACTGCTCCCCAAGGAGAATCGCCGAGCGATTGGACCGAGCGTAATGCGAGAGTGAGTACAAATTTATCAGGCGAGGATAAAACGATAAGGGGTGATAGGAAGTTATTCCATAGGCCAATAAACATCACAATTCCAAGTGTGGCGAGTACCGGCTTAATGAGGGGTAAGACTATGACTAGAAAGATTCGCAAATGCGATGCCCCATCAACTTTTGCTGCATCTAGCAAGTCTTTTGAAATAGCTGTCACCATGTATTGACGCACCAGAAAAATGCCGAATGCATTTGCGATGGCAGGAAACCACAGTGCAAAGTGAGTATCGAGAATGCCCAGGAACTGGACTGTTAAAAAGAAAGGGATGAGCAATAGGGCCGGGGGCACCATCATGGAAGCGATCATGAGTGTGAAAATGATATTTTTACCGCGAAATTCAAAAGCAAAAAAACCATAGGCGCATAGTGAGCAGAAGAAGACTGCACCAATGGTGCCCATTACGGATATAAAGAGCGAGTTCCAGAGTACCAACCAAAAAGGCATGATCTCTAAGAGCTTGTAATAGTTATCAATAAAGTTGTCGCCGATATAAAAAGGTGGCGGAGATGAGAAAATCTCAGACCTGGTGTGGGTGCCCATGAGTGCGACCCAAACAAAGGGAAAGATAGTGATTACTATGCCAAAAGCAAGGAAGTTGAGCTTTGCCAGCCTTGCCAGTGTTTGTGTTTTGGGAGTGTGTGCGGAGCGCTTTACATTTTGCATTACCGGTGCCCTTCCATGCCTTGCTTGCCATTGAAAAAGAAGTGAATGGCAGTTGCCAGTGCAATGAGCAGGAAAAGAATCCAGGATATTGCCGAGGCACTTCCCATTTCCAGCCATTCCCATCCCACCAAGTATAAGTAGTAGGTTGTTGTTAGGCCTGATTGAGCAATACCGCCGCTATCGCCAGTGGTAAGAATAAACGGTTCCTCGAATAGCTGTAGGTTGCCAATAATGGTGAGTGTGAGTGCGAAGAAAATAAATGGGCGTATCATCGGTAAGGCGATGTGCCAAAAGAGCTGGAAGCGGTTACAGCCATCAACTTTTGCCGCGTCATAGAGCTGATTTGGTACAGTCATAAAGCCTGCAGAGTAAACAAGGATGTTGAAGCCTGTATATTTCCAAATCACGACAGCTGAGATAGCCGGCTTGAGTAGATCAGATCGTGTGAGCCATTGTATGGGCATTGCATCGGGTGCCCATGAGAACAGCCAGCCAATAATGGGTACTTGCGCCAGCCCCACCAGGATTTGATTAAGTATGCCCGTATTGGCCGAATAAATACTGTAAAAAATCATCGAAACGGCAACAGTGGATGTAATGAAAGGAATAAACAAAGTGGCCGAAATAATGTGGCGTAGCATCGGACGTAAGGTGGCAACCAATATATAGGCCGTGGGTATTGCCAGAATATGTTGAGGCACACCTGAAACAATGGCGAGCCAGAGCGTGTTGTAGAGTGACTTCCAGAACCAAGGATCATCCAGTGCGGTGATGTAGTTTTGAAGGCCAACAAATTGCATCGAGCTGAGGCCGGTTACGGGGTTCCATTCTTGAAAAGACAGGTGAATGGAAAAGAGCACAGGAAAAAGAGTAAATGTACAAAAAACTATTATAAATGGTGAAATGAAGAGCCAAGGCGTTATTGCCCTTACGAGGCGGTGCCATTTATTTTTCTTATGTCTTTTTATTTGCTCAGGCTTTATGGGGACTGTGTTTACCAGCCTATCAAGACTATTCGACCTATTGGAAGCAGGGGGAGGTGAGATTGATGGCGTATCGGATGACATTGTTTTGCCCGCAAGTACTACTTGAATGTTCAACTAAAAAGCACTGATATTGTTAGAGGAAGGGCGCAATCAAGGCGCCCTTACCATTGCACTATTTAACGCGTCGCTTGATCATGCGTTCCGCGTCTTTCAAAGCGCTTTCAATATCTTTGCCGTCATTAAGTACTTCTCGTAGAGCGCCATTTAGAACAACATCGGCAGCGATTAAGTCTCCTTTCATTGGGGCTACAGCCGGAACGCGTTGTGCCACATGGGCAAATAATAATCGGCCCTTTTGCCCACCTAGAAATTCAAGTGGTTGCTCGAATATGGGATCGCTGTAGGTCTGCGTCAGGACTGGAAAGGCTCCAATATTGGTAAGAGCTGCTATTTGGGTTTGCTTGTTAGTTGTTAGGAACTTGATGAATTCCCATGCTTCCTGTTTGTTTTTCGATTGTTTTGGAATTGCCAGGAAAGAGCCGCCCCAAGAGCCGTAGATGCCGTCTGGCAAATTTGAAACACCCCATAAACCAGCGGTATCCGGAGCCATCCAGTTTTGTAGGTGGCCGAGCAGCCATGCACCAGAAAGCTGAGTTGCCACGCTGCCATCTTTAAACGCATCATACCATTCGTTTGACCATGAACCGATTTGTGCATCTAGTCCTTCGTCGCGAATTGTCTTTGCTAGTTTGAATGCGTTTACAAAGCGGGGGGAGCGGATGAGCGAGTTGCCATTTTGGTCAAAATACAGACCTTCTCCTTCTTTGACGGTCGTGCGAATGATAATGTTGGCGACATCGAAAGCATCGGCTATGAGGTGGATGTTCTTTTTCTTCAGCTGGCGGCCATACTCAATATAGCTATCCCAGTCTTTAATGACCTCATCGATATTTGCGTCAACTGCTGCTAGGCTATCGCGGCGATAATACATAACCCCCGGTCCTATATCGATCGGTATGCCGTACTGATTGCCGTCTGTACCTTTGCCCTGAGACCAAGCATAGCTGACGAATAGATCCTTGAACTGTTCTGCGCCATATTGAGGGGCTGATAAGTTTTCAAATCCACCTGAATTGATAAACGAGCCGATATATTCGATATCCACTGCAACGATATCGCCTGCACCTGCACCTGTTGCCAGGTTTGTTGTTAAGCGCTTGTGGTGATCGCCATGATTGTTCATCTGGTAAGAAACTTTGCTGTCTTTGTTATTCGCTTCAAATACCGGAATGACTTTATCCAGGTGGCTATCAAGATCGGGAAAGCCATCAAAACGCAATTCGCCAGATTGTGCCGTGAATGCAAACATGGTTGCTATGGAAATTCCAAGAATAAGCTGCTTGTACATATTTCCTCCAGGTTTGAGCGCTTTACTCCCTATTGATATCTTTGACGGAATCACGCTCTTTTACCGTCGCAGTGAACAGTTTGGACCCTTGAAAGATCTCTGGCTTGTTTTTTAAAAGGGACAGGGCCAGCAGGCCTGATGCTCTGCCAATTTCTGCCAATGGTTGCTCTATAGTTGTAAGTCCCGGGGTCAAATGGCTTGCTATGACTGCGTCGTCGAACCCGAGTATGGAAATTTGACTTGGTATGGCAATGCCATGCTCACGGCACGCTTTATATGCGCCGGCGGCCATTTCATCGTTATGGAAGAAAATAGCTGTAAAATGTTTTTGTTGTTTTAGTAGGCGACAAAGGCTGTCGTAACCGCCCTGAACTGTGAAATCGCTTTCAATAATACAGTCCTTATCGATTGTAATCGCGTGTTCTTTTAGCGTGCTTATGAAGCCGTTAGTGCGTGACACGCTTTCGTGATAGGATTTAGGGCCAGTAACCATGGCAAAACTTGTATGGCCTTTTTGTAAAAGGTAGCTTGCCGCAAGTTGGCCTGCACTTTTATTATCTAGGTAGATAGATTCGTTTTCGCAGGCCTGCACTTTGCGGTTCATAAAGACGATGGGACGTGCTTTATTCTGGTATTGAGCTAATTCGATATCTGTTAGTTTATTGGTATGTATTACCAAGGCATCGCACTGGCGATCGATTAAGGATAGCAGTGCCTGGTTTTCTCCTTCAGCTGTTTCGCGGCTGGATTCGGCCAGTGTTTTGTAGCCGTACTCTACAAGTGCTTCTTCTACGCCGTCTAACATGAACCCGTAATATGTTGATGAAAAGCGGTTTACGATGACACCTATGGTTTTTGAGGTTTTGCTTGCCAGCCCTCGCGCGTATTGATTTGGTCGATACCCCAGTTTCTCGATTGCTTTTTCAACAACTTGGCGCGTGTTCCTATCAACTTTGTGCGGTTGATTGAGCACCCTGGAAACTGTGGCAGTGGAAACGCCAGCTACTTTAGAGACTGTGGCAAGAGTTACCAATGTTGTATTATGGGCTCAATGCCCCTCCCTTTGTTTGCCGTAGTTAGCTAGCATAGTGAATAGTATTTGTTAGAGTGATATATGTAAGCGCTTACATCAAGTTATCATAAAGTATAAATATAAAATTTATTATTAGTCATTTTTCATGTACTGAAAGTGACAGTGGTTTATTTTAGAAATTCTATGTTTGTAAAATAAATTAGTATATTTGGTGCAATATTATTTGATAATAGAAAATAATAATGGTTCTTATTACATGGTAATATTAGAAATGGGTTATGTAAGTGAATCAATTTATGTTTGAAATGATTTCTTGGCTCAAGCAGCCACTTGTTTCATAGGTGCTGATTAAGAGAACTAAATGTAGCTGTTTTGCAATATAATTGCGAATTTATACTTAGTATCAGTGTGTTAAAGCAGTGATCATTTTGACACATATGTGACTTCATGAATTTGTAATTAATCCGTTATTGTATTGTTACACAATGTAGCGATTAGCGAAGCAACAGATAACGCTATGAGGCCTACGTGATACAGTTTGAAACGGTCAGAAAAGAATTTGGTTCCCATGTTGCCGTAAGGGGGGCCAGCTTTGAAGTCGATAAACCACAGATGATTGGAATAATTGGTCGTTCCGGGGCAGGTAAATCTACCTTATTACGGATGATAAACCGATTGACGCCGGCAACATCTGGCCGCTTACTGGTTGACGGGGTTGATGTGCTTCGTTTGAAAGGTGCCGCACAACGGCGTTGGCAACGTGATTGTGCTATGATTTTTCAGCAATTTAATCTTGTGCCACGTTTAGATGTGCTCACCAACGTGATGCTTGGCCGTTTGAATATGCACAGTACCATAGCGAGTGTTTTGAAACTCTTCTCGCGTGATGAACGGGTTGAAGCACTCTTGAATCTTGAGCGTCTTGGTATTGCTGAAACAGCTATGAAACGGGCGGAAAATCTTTCTGGTGGTCAACAGCAGCGCGTGGCTATTGCACGGGCATTGATGCAAAAGCCTAAAATACTTCTTGCTGATGAGCCAATTGCCTCTTTGGACCCGATGAATGCACAGGTGGTTATGGATGCCCTGCGTTCGATTAACGAGCAGGATAACCTAACTGTTATTTGTAATTTGCATACGCTCGATACTGCGCGCAACTACTGTGACCGCGTTATTGGAATGCGTGATGGCGAGATCGTTTTTGATGGTGACCCTGAAGCGCTTTCAACGGCTGTAGCCCGAGACATCTACGGGGCTGATGAAAGCTTTGACGAGGCGACGACAAAGACTTCGCTTGTCGGCAACGAGACTGCTGCTGCAAGTGTGACTGAGCAAGCCGGTGTTATGCCACTGGCAACTGCGGTATCCGCTTAAAAAGCGGAATTTATTGCTTCAATAGTATCTATGGAGATTAAAATGAAAGTACTTGCTAAGCTCGCTGCTGCGGCAGCTATTACGGTATCTGTATTTGCTGTAAATACAGCATTTGCGGAAGAAAAAATTACTGAATTTCGCATTGGTATTCTAGGTGGTGAGAACGCACAGGACCGTTTGCGTGCGAACCAGTGTCTCGCTGACCGCTTTGAAAAGTTGCTCGGTGTGCCAGTGACTTTGTATCCTGCTGCCGATTATGCTGGTACAATTGAGGGCTTGAAGGGCGGTACTTTGGATTATGCCGAGCTTGGCGCTTCCGGTTATGCCGCGATTTATCTGGCAGATCCTAAAGCTGTTGAGCCAATTGTGACAACAAAGCAAATTGATGGTGCAACCGGTTACTATTCTGTGATGGTTGCGCGGGCGGATTCAGGTATCGAAACCTTTGATGACTTGAAAGGCAAGCGCATTGGTTTTGCTGATCCTAACTCCACCTCCGGTTACCTGATCCCATCTGTTGCTTTCGATGATATGGGCCTGAACACAAAAGAATATTTTGCCTCAACTCAATTCTCAGGTGGTCATGAGCAAAACGTTCTGGCTGTTCTTAATGGCGATGTTGACGCTGGTGTGACCTGGGCCTCAGGTGTTGGCGAGTGGGAAGATGGTTATACTTCTGGCAACCTGCGCAAAATGGTTGACAAAGGTATGGTTGACATGAGTGACCTGGTGCAAGTTTGGCAGTCACCACTTATCCCAAATGGCCCGATGGTTGTGCGTGCATCTTTGCCACAAGAGGTGAAAGCTAAGATCAAGGCATCACTGAAAGAAATGGTCAAGGACGATCCAAAGTGCTTCTACTCAGCTCAGGCGGGTGAATACGCTGACTATATTGATGTGGACCACAGCTTCTACAAGACAATTGTTGAGGCGCGTCGCCGTAAAATCGAAGCCAAGAAAAAAGGCAACTAATTATTAAAAAAGCGGGGCGCAGCATCAATGGTGCTGCGCTTTTTGTATTTTTAATATGTGCCCAATAATAATCAGGAGAAATTCGTGGCAGCTCTTCATTCCCTGGCCGCAAATCCTAAACTGGCGCAGCTGGAGCAAAATTTTCAACGTTTATCACGTCAGCGCGCGCTCTATACCTTCATACTTATTGCTGTCGTCTTACTTTCAATCTCTGGTGGTTTGGTTGTGGCGGCGGATGCCAATTCCGGTAGCTTTTTTTCCGGGCTTTCAAGGTTCTTTGATTATCCTGTGGAGCTGGTTCGCGGCGCTTATGATGCCGGGCTTTGGCGGCTGTTCTCCTTATGTTGGCACTACCTGCCGTATTTGATTGAAACAATCAACATTGCGTTACTGGCAACACTCATTGCTTTCTTTTTGGGAGGAGCGCTGTCGTTTTTGGCTAGCCGCAACTTGGTCAGTCAACGGATACTGGTGTTTTGTATGCGCCGCGTTATGGACGTGACACGTGCGTTTCCTGAAATGGTTATTGCGTTGCTATTGGTGCTGATTATTGGGCCTTCGCCTGTAGCGGCGGTCATGGCTGTTTGTTTTCACAGTATCGGGGCATTGGCAAAACAGTTTTCCGAAACCAATGAAAATGCGGATATGCGGGCCGTTGAAGGTATTGCCTCAGTGGGGGGGAATTGGCTGCAGCAAATGCGCTACGGGATTTTGCCACAAGTATTACCGAACTTCTTTTCCTATTGTTTGCTTCGGCTCGAGGTCAACGTTCGTGCTTCGGCAATTCTTGGCTTTGTGGGAGCAGGTGGCCTTGGGGCTGAGCTAAAAATGGTTGTCGACTGGAATTACGGGGCGGATATTTTGGTGATTATTTTTATGCTGGTCACGGCAATTAGTCTCATCGATTACATATCTGCTGCTGTGCGGCGCACGTTCATTGGCGATGCGGCAACCCTATAGGCTTAACAATGACACATGTACATATGCTTGAAATGAACGCGATTGCGCGAAAATACCCGGATGTGGTGGACCGTCCGCTGCTGAAAAAACTGGTAGCACCAATTGTTACGCTTTTGATTTTGGCCTATCTGGCTGTTTGCTATGTGAGCTTTGACATTCATAGCGTGGCAAAGCGCGTGCGTTTTGATATTGCCAGTTTGTACTTGCTCGATTCTTATGCGCATAAGATTCACGTCAGCTATCGCTTTAAAAAGCCGGAAGCGGGTTTTGTTGTTTCCCTAGAGGGTAATCGGAATACGGTTTACTCTGAAAACCCTGATTGGGTTCAAAGTAGTGGTGCCAATGCTTCGATTGATTTAGGGCGTGATGGTTTTGTGCGTGTTAAAGATGGTATCGTTAGCTATCGACACCCAGATTATGCGCAGGATTTTCAGGTTAAAACGGGACAAGGTGCACCTACCTACACAGGGCGTGAGACACCAGAGTGGTTGCGGGTGAGTGCGACGCAGGTTGATGCAAGGCCAAGCCTTTACAGCCGCATCCGTGTTACCAAATCTCGGATTGAGATACAGCGTTACTTTGCGGGCTGGGAGAACTTCTGGTTTGATTTTGATAGCCCTTTAAATGGTAAAAGCTTTGGCGAAGTGGTTAGCTTGGCGTTTTCTGCGCAGCGTCTGGATCCGCAGCAGTCCAACATTTCGCTTATTTTCTCTGAGTTTTGGTATAATGAAGAGTGGTTGCATGGTGACATTGCCTATGCGCTATTGCAAACATTGGTCATGGCTGTGGTGGGTACGTTGATTGCGGGTATTTTGGCTTTGCCAATGGCGTTTGCAGCCGCGCGTAATGTGAACCGCAACAGGGTGAGCCGATTTGGATTGCGACGTTTGTTCGATTTCCTGCGCGGTGTTGATAATCTGATTTGGTCTTTGATTTTTATACGCGCTTTCGGTCTTGGACCGCTTTCAGGAACGTTTGCGATTTTCTTCACCGATACGGGTACATTTGGAAAGCTGTTTTCCGAGGCGATCGAAAATGCCGATAAAAAGCAGGCCGAAGGTGTGCAGGCGACAGGGGCATCACCAGTTCAGAAATATCGCTTTGGCGTGTTTCCGCAGATCCTACCACTGTTTATTTCGCAGATGCTGTATTATTTGGAGTCCAATACACGTTCGGCAACGGTGATTGGAGCTTTGGGAGCTGGTGGCATTGGTTTGAAGCTGCTTGAAACCATGCGAACACGGCAGGATTGGGAAAATACGACCTACATCATTGCACTGGTCATCATTCTTGTAATTTTGATCGATAACCTTTCAAGTTGGTTACGTGCCAAGCTAATAGGCGGGGATAGTCATTAGCGTCTTATTGAGGTGTTTTACTCCCTACTAATTGGGCATTGGCCCTGTTTATTGAGAACTCCTAGGATGACCCATAATTTATATTGTGGGTCATTTTTATTTGGGGGGTACTATGGTTATTGCCGGCATTCATCCTGAGGGTTCTCGTATTTGGTCACTGTATCAAGAGGGCGATTTTATTGACGGTTACTCTGTTGAAAGTTGTTCATCTGTACGAACAGCAATGGAAGACGGGCTACAATTTGGTTGGTTGCCGAATATGCTTATGAGAATGCGTAATATTATCGTTAAACCATTTGGAATTCACAGATCAAACGAAGCGGTCAGTGATAAACAGCAAATTCGCTTTCCAGTGGCTTTTGAAAATGAACAAGAAATACTGCTTGGTTTTGACGACAAGCATTTGAACTTTCGTATTTCTATTTTTAAGGATCAAGGCCGTATGTATATGGCAACGTGGGTTCATTGCCATAACGCCTTGGGGCGGGTTTATTTAAACTGCGTCATGCCGGTGCATAAAGTTTTAAGTCGGCAAGCTGTTGGTCGGATGGCAAGTTAGCGTCTTACCTATTTAGTGAATATGGTGCGCCATTCTTTTTTCATATCAATGATTGTCCAACCGTTCTTTTTTGCATCTAGCATCACTTTATCGGTGTGCGAGTGGTAGGCGGTTTCCCGTTTATCGTCTGTGTGGCTCACCAGTAACGCAAGGCCGCCATTTGCGTGCGTGTATTGCAACATTTGGAGATCACCATTGGAATTGCCGGCAGCGATAGCCGGGGCATGGCCAAACAGTTGATTAATTAAGCGGGCTTTTGCGCTCCAGTTGTTGATGGACTGGATGCGATAGGTGCGGGTAATGGTGGCACCACTCTCGCTCATGGTAAAATCACGATGTACGCTGGAGCCAAAAACGTTTTGCGGGGGGATGCCATACAGCTCTTGCGAGAACAGTTTTAGAAAGTCGCCTTCATCAGCGGTAAAGATGTAGACTTGGAATTGGTTGTCTTTCAGATAGGTGATCAATTCGCGCATGGGCGCGTAGGTGAGCTGGGATAGGGGGCGCTTGAACTTGGGGTGTTGCCAGCCCTTGGCCCATTTGCGCATCCAACTGGCATAGTCGTTTGTTGTAATTCCAGCAAAGGGAACAGCCATCAATTGGCCAGCAAGGGAATCTAGCCCTTGATTTTCATAGAGGGCTTTGAAGTAGTCCAGTTTTTTGCTGGCAATTGCTGCGTAGGGCTGTTGCTTGGTGAGCAAGGGGGCTTGTTTCATTTGCGCTTTCATGCGTTCGAAAATGGCAAGAACATGGATATAGAGCGGTTTTTCGGTCCATAATGTGCCATCGTTATCGAGTGTCGCAATACGGCGTTCTTTGGGGAGGTATGATTTACTATTCGGGTCGGTAAGTGCCTCAACATGCGCGATAATTGCAGCTTTTGCCTTGGTATCATTCCATGATGGAAGTGGACTGGCTTGCAAGTGGATAGGGAACAAGAAGAAAGCCAGAAGGATTGTTGGCATAATCACATTTTTGCTTAGCATTTTTAAACCTCGGCGTATGATGAGTGCATTTGGCTTTATCTTGAGTAATCTGAATACCTATAGTCTTAATGCATTCTTTTTTTGAGGTTGAGATGGCTGGGTTTTAGTTATGCATTTGCCCAATTAGTTATTTTAGTAATAAAATCATGTATCTAATATAAATAACTATGTATTATTTATGGGTAATAAGTTTACATTAAATACATTATTAGGGTTATTGGTCGGAGGATTATGTCTGGCCACAATAATCCTAATATTTTATTTGAGTAATATTGCAGTGATATGCATTTTTAACAATGAGTAATAAAACAATATCTAGCAAATTGAGTGTATTTGCCTAGTGATCGTATTTGTTGGTTTTCTAAGTGTTCATTTTACTTAGTTGACAAATAGCCGATGAAGCTGGGCTTTTCTTGGAGGTCGGCTAGATGAGAATTCGTGATTATATTGTTTTATTTCCTGCTGTTGCATTACTTTCGAGTGTTGATAGTGGGGCGGCTGATTTGGCGTCGAATACTGAACCGTTGCTTCCTGACTTGGTGGAGCCGGTCGAGTATGTTCGCGTTTGCGATAGTTATGGTGCTGGTTACTTTTTTATTCCGGGTACAGATACCTGTTTGCGGATCAGTGGCCGGGTCCGCGCGGAAGTACAGATTGAGGACTTTGGCAGCCGCCCAAGCAATTGGTCGGGTGTAAGTGACCAAGAGCCAACTGGGCGGCTTGAAAATGGTGTTAACTTTCGTGCTCGCGCTTCACTGAGCATGGATGCACGCACAGAAACTGAATTTGGCTTATTGCGTTCCTACATGGAATGGGAAGCAATTAGTGATAGCGATGATGCGGGGCTGGATGACAATACACTCTTGCGAATGAATAAAGGTTATGTGCAGTTCTACGGTTTTACTGTGGGGCGCGCGCGTTCTGTGTTTGATTATTTTACGGGTGCAACTTTCGGCTCTATTAAGCGCAACTGGTCTGATCGTGACACCAATGTAGCTGCCTTCACAGCTATGATGAGCAATGGCGTGAGTGTTTCATTTTCACTGGAAGACAGAAGTCTACGTGATAATGGGGTGTTTGTGAGTGGAGGTACGCAAGGTCTTGCAGGAAATAAGCTGCCCGATGGCGTTGCGGCACTGAGAATTGATCAAGCCTGGGGGAGTGCGCAAGCTTCAGCTGCGATTAAGCAGGTGAGGGCCTTGGACAGTCAGGCAGATGGTGCCACAGGCTTTGCACTTGGTGCTGGCGTTATCTTCAATATTCCGTTTTGGGGTGAGGGCGATGCAGCCGCTTTGCAGGTGCAATATGCCCAAGGAGCGCTTGACTACATTGGGTTTAATGATGTTTTTGATGCCACTTATGATGATGGCAAAACAAAGCTCTCACGAGGAATTTCGGTTTCCGGTGGCTTGACGCACTACTTTTCACCGGCATGGCGTTGGGATGTGGATAGCTCTTATGCGCGAGTTGAGGTGGCAAAAGCAGCTCCTCAACAGGATTTTCAGCGTCTCGCCATGGATATGGACATTGTTTACATGCCTGTTAATGGCGTTGAGATGGGAGTTGATTTTGGCTTTGCCAATATGTGGCAACGGCATGAAAAAAATAGAAATGAGGCGACCGCGTTATTCCGGGTACAACGGGACTTTTAATGTTTTGCGTAGCTTACCCCTTTATCCGGCCTCTTGGCCGACCTATTGGTCGGCCATTTTGCCCGTAAGCAAATGAAGCCTTCTCCTCTGCTGGGAGGCATGACTTTGCGTTTATCCACGGGTTAAGTCATTAATAATCGCTAATTTTTGATTGTCGAGTTTATAGCGATACACTTGAATGCTTTCTAAAACCCGCTGAACGTAGTTTCTGGTTTCTCCATAGGGAATTTTTTCGACCCAGTTGATTGGGTCAACCTGCGGGTTCCTAGGGTCTCCAAAGCGATTAATCCATTCGTATGCTTTGGTTTTACCTGCATTGTAGGCTGCAAATGCTAATATGTACGAGCCGTTAAACTCATCGATTAACTCATGCAGCAGAGCTGCACCTAAGGTGGCATTATAGGCTGGATCTTGTGTCAACTTTTGGCGGCTATAACGTAAACCAAGTTTTTTTGCCGTTGCTTTTGCTGTGCTCGGCATGAGCTGCATGTACCCAAGAGCGCCGACACGCGATTTTGCTGCGGGATTAAAGGCACTCTCTTTCCTTGATATGGCATAGATAACCGGTAATTCAACATGCGAGATGTTGGCCACAGAGCGTGGCAGCTTGACAAGGGGAAATGCAAGCGTTGCCATTTTAGGGCTTTCAATTGCTGTTAGTTTCCCTGCCATCAGTGCCCATTGCGGCATTTGATTTGCCATTGCCAGGTTCGTTAATAGGGCAAGTTGCCCCGGGGTTTTTAATGATTTTGCCAAGGAAGCGTACAGCCGTACTGTTGAATTGTGCATATCTGCGGCTTTTAAGCGGTATATGGCTTTTACAATTTCATTATTATTAAAGCTGCTGGCATCCTCTGGGCTAATAGAAATTGTATTTGGAAGTGATAAAGCGGTGCGGCCAAGTTTTGCTTGTGCGAGTTGGCCGTAATAGGTCGTTTGATATACGGCTGAGCGGGTATAAGATTGAATAGCTTTTTGTGTTTGGCCGAGCTTTTCGGCACATCTGCCTAGCCAGTAATGCGCTTTGGATAACGAGACAGGCATTTGCGCAAGTTGGGTTATTTTCGTAAAGTGAATTGTTGCCGTTTTGGCGTCATTCAGGCCTGTTAAAGCATACCAGCCTGCGTGAAATTCTGCTTCAACCTGACTACTTTTAGAGGTTGCCTGATGAACGGCTGCTATGGCGTATGCACCGCGATAGTTGCCTTCCTCTGCTAAGTGCCTGGAGATAACGCGCCGCTGGACCCACCATTCGTCTGGTGCGGTATTGCGTTCTTGTTCGGCGGATAATGCCTCTAGCCATTTAGCAGCTGTTGGGTAGTCTTCAGCTTCGCGGGCTGCTTTCACCATGCTATAAATATAGGGTGCTAAGTAATGATCGGCATTGGGTAGTGCTTTTAGCTTGTTATGTGCAGATTTTTGCCCGCTTAATGCACTGGTTGTGGCTATTAGTAGGTTTTCTTGCTGTTTGGTAAGGTAAGGGAAAAGTGCTTTTGCTTGCGTGAAATAACCTGTCATGATGAGCATGACCGCACGGCGGTAGTGGTCTTGCGCATTTAACAAAGAGCCAGATGCCTTCAAGAGGCTACTCTGTGTCTCCAGATCAAGGGTTTGTGTGAACCATATTTTTTGCAATATGGTGTAGGCAGCGTTGCTATTTCCTATTTTTAGATAGGATTTTGCAAGCAGGAGTTTGCCTGTTACAGTTTCTGGTCTTGTACGGCCAAATGCGGCAACGACTTGCCTTGGTGGAAGGTTGGCTGCGGCTAAAGAAGCTTCTCCCTTTGCCCGCATAAGCTTTGGTGTTGGCCAGCTCGGGTGTTTTGCGGCAAATTCGGCGATAAAACGGGGGGGAAGTTTATCTCCGGCGTATGCGATAAGCCACCAGTCAGCGATTTTTATATCTAATGTATCTGTTAGTTGACTGCGGTAAAAGAAGGCACGTGCAAGGTCTTTTGATTGTGCGGATTTTATAAGGTTTGAAAGTGCAAGTTCGTTACTGTGGGCTTGAGCTTGTGCCAATCCATTTTGAAAGGTTTGGCTAATGATTGCGGCTTGGTTTTGGGTTGTCTGTGGCTGCTTTGCATTGTGTGCGGCTTGCAACCCTAAAGCGCTAAGAGGCGAGTTACTTTTTTGTAAGTTGTTCGTTGACGGTGCATACTTATTGGGTTCGGTTGGTTTGCGCTGCGGTACAGCAGCACTTGTGATGTCTTTCTCGTGAATTGTGTGTGCAGCGCTAACGTTTCTCATAACCGGCTTTTTCTGGGGTAATTGACTATCAAATCCAAAATTTTTTACGTTTAGTGCGTTCGCTTGAACAATGCCTGCGAGCATAAACGCAGCAGAGGCATAAAAGAAACCGGGTTTTCGATTGCGTTGCATTTAAATACTATCCGTTCTCTCAACCCAGAAACATGCTTGTTGGGGGCGCGATAAAGCTTGCAGACAAGTTTGCCTGGCTACTTTGAGTTCGCGTTGTGATGCAAAGACTGCCTTGTCATGGTAAATTTAGTTTTAAAATCTCTCACATCTTGCACTGTAAGTATCCTTTAATATCTATGGCTATGAAAGCTTCCTAAGCTATTCAACATAGGATATTGGCGGAAATAAGAGATAAAAAAACAGGGAATTGACGGGTAATCCTCTCTTATTAGCATTGCCCCATTTATACTTGGGCACTAATGTGGCCTGCGCAATATCTGAATCTATTTGATGTCGACATATGTTTACGTCTGCAATACCTACGAGGAACCTGTTATGTTTAGAGGATCAATCCCAGCACTCGTCACTCCATTTAAGGATGGCGCAGTGGATGAGAAAACCTTCCAGGAATTCGTGGATTGGCAGATAAAACAGGGCTCACATGCCCTTGTACCGGTTGGTACAACTGGTGAAAGCCCCACACTTTCGCATGATGAACATAAGCGTGTGATTGAAATGGCGGTTGAAGTTTCTGCTGGCCGGGTACCGGTTATTGCTGGTGCCGGGTCTAATAATACTGTGGAAGCAATTGACTTTTGCCAGCATGCGCAAAAAGTTGGTGCCAATGGGCTTTTAATTGTGACCCCTTATTATAACAAGCCCAATCAAGCGGGCTTACGGGCGCATTTTAGCCGTTTGGCACAATCTACGGATCTGCCCATATTGATTTATAATATTCCTGGACGCTCGGTTATCGACATGTCTAGTGAAACGATGGCTGCTTTGTTTGCTGAGCACAAGAATATTATTGGTGTGAAAGATGCGACGGCCAACATGGCACGTGTGAGCGAGCAGCGCCATTTGTGTGGCAATGATTTTCTTCAACTCTCGGGTGAGGACATTACTGCGCTTGGGTTTATGGCTCATGGGGGGCATGGCTGTATTTCTGTTACGGCGAATATTGCGCCTGCTTTATGTAGCCAGTTCCAAGAGGCATGTTTGGCAGGTGATTTTGCTGGGGCGCTTGCCATACAAGATAAGTTGGCGCCATTGCATAGCGCATTGTTCATTGAGCCCAATCCGACAGGTGCAAAATATGCTTTGTCGCTACTTGGGAAAATGGAAAATTCCTTACGTTTGCCTTTGTTGCCGGTTTCGGAGGCGACAGAGGTTGCTATTCGTAAAGCAATGGTGCATGCAGGTCTGATTGACTAAACAAAATGTGCCGATGCATAGAAGCATCGGCACGTTAATTATGAGAACGATAGGGTGACGCATGGCTGCCAAAAAAGGTAGCGCTCCGGGGCGCAAAATTGTTAGCGATAATCGCAAGGCGCGCTTCAACTACGAAATTGAAGAGGTTTTTGAAGCCGGTATCGAGTTGAAAGGTACCGAGGTTAAGTCACTTCGAACCGGTAAAAGTAATATAGCTGAGTCTTATGCTGCCGAGCATAAAGGCGAGCTCATGGTGTATAATATTTATATTCCGGAATATACTCAGGGCAACCGGTTCAATCATGAGCCGCGTCGGCCACGTCGGTTGCTATTGCATAAACGGCAAATCAACAAGCTTGCCGGTGCCGTGCAAAAAGATGGCAAAACAATTGTTCCTTTAAAAATATATTTCAATGAAGATGGCCGCGCAAAAATGGAAATAGCCCTAGCGCGTGGTAAAAAGTTACACGACAAGCGGCAAACAGAAAAGTCGCGCGACTGGAACCGTGAAAAACAAAGAATACTTAAAAACGGCTAGTTCTTCGTAACTATTAAGAGGCAGCCACAAGCTTTCGGGGGAATTATGAAAATCTGCGTGGCCTCACAAAACCCTGTAAAAATTGCCGCTGCTCGTGAGGCTTTTGAAAAAGTCTTTCCTGAAAGCGTGTGTGACGTGGTTGCGCTTGCAGCGCCATCAGGGGTACCCGACCAGCCTTTGGGAGACAATGAGACACTGTTAGGTGCACAAAACCGCGCTGACTATGCGCAAGGTGAAGCGCAAGACTGTGACTTCTGGGTGTCTCTTGAGGGGGGTATCGATGTTGTCGGTGAGCAGTACTTTACTTTTGCCTGGTTTGTTATTCAAGCTGCGGATGGCCGCATATCGCGCACCCGTTCGATGACGCTTCCGCTACCGGGTAAGGTCATGCAACTTGTGCGAGAGGGTATTGAGTTGGGTTATGCTTTCGATCAGTTATATGAGCTTAAGAATTCTAAGCATAGTGATGGTGCTTTTGGTATAATCACAGAGGGTTTGCATACCCGTAAATCAGTATATTTTGATAGTTTGTGCTGTGCTCTCATGCCATTCAAGAATACGGTTTTTCAAGAAAACATATAAATTTTTGAATGAGATTCTAAAGAATTATATATATCTTTCAGCTTTCCTATGGATTAAAATAAGACCCTGCAGTGGCTTTATGTGTGAATGGACAAATTGCATAAAATGCTGTTTAAAATTGTATTTAAATTTAAAGCGATAATTCTACTCAAGGTTGCGTACGTATATACATCTACGTAAATTGGTAGAGTACAAGTGATTCGCTCTACCAGAGATGGATAGAGGTGTCTTATGAGAAATTATTGGGCAAAAAAATCTTTAGTTTTTAAAGTGGGCGTAAGTGCTAGTTTTGCAATTGTCTTAGCTCTAGGGTTATTGGGCGTTATAGTAAAGTGGCTTTTGTTCCAGTCACTTAAAGAAGATGTTATCGCGCAACAAAATTTTACGCTACGTATAGCGGCAAAGCAACTTGCTTTTAACTACCCGCAAGCTCAAGTAAAAATTGACAGTCATGGTGATATCGAGCGCATTGTCCTTCCACAGCTACCTGTTTTTGATAATCATGAGTTCATTGATGGAATTGGACAGTTAACTGGCGAAACCGCAACGGTTTTTGCATGGGATTCAAAGACGCAGGACTTTTGGCGCAAAACCACAAACATTACAAAGGAAAATGGTAGCCGCGCAATTGGTACCCAGCTTGGTCAGAATGGGAAGGTGTATCCAGTTGTCACAAAAGGAGAAACGTTCCTAGGCGAGGCGGTGATTTTAGGGATTCCTTATTACACGCGCTATCAACCAATTTTTGATGAGCAGAATAATGTTATCGGAATATTGTATGTCGGCGTACAAAAGGCGCGTGTTGAGGCTGCAACTTATAGTGTTATTCAAGGTTTGTTAATATCGGAAGTGGCTTTGGCATTGTTGCTAACTTTGTTTGCCGCACTGGGTGCTCGGCATTTGCTTCGGCCAATTACAGAAATGACGCAGTGTTTACGACTGCTGGCGAAAAATCAGCAAGACCTTCATATACCATATATGAATCGATTTGATGAAATCGGACGAATGGCGAAAGCTATCGTTGTATTGGATCAAAATAATAATGAGCGCTTAGCCTTACAGAAACAAAAAGAAAAAGAGCAAAGCGAAAAAGAAATAAGGCATAAAAAAAGAGAAGAACTGCTGATGCAGTTTGATAAAGATGTTCAGCTTATGTTGAAACAAATGAGCGATCAGTCTCAACAACTGGAAAGTACAGCTCGTGTACTGAATGGTGTTGCAGAAGAAAGCTCAACTTCGTCAAATACGGCTTCAACATCTTCACAAGAAGTATCGGCTAATGTGCAAACTGTAGCAACTGCTGCTGAGGAACTGAGCACAACCATTGAAGAAATCAGTCGGCAAGTGGGTGAGACAAGCAGGGTCGTGCAAGAAACCGCTGATAGTGTTGTGAGTACAAATTCGCAAGTGAACCACCTTGACGGTTCGGCACAGAAAATTGGCGAAGTCATTAATCTTATTCAAGATATCGCAGAGCAAACAAACCTACTTGCTTTGAATGCGACAATTGAGGCTGCGCGGGCAGGAGACATGGGGCGCGGTTTTGCTGTTGTGGCCAGCGAGGTTAAAGAACTTGCCAGCCAGACAGCCAAAGCGACCACAGAAATTTCCGAGCAAATTATGGAAGTGCAGGGGGCATCCAAGCAAGCGGTTGTTGCGATTGATGCTATTACCCAATCGATTGGCGATGTGAGCAATTATGCAGCGAATATGGCAACGGCGATGAGCCAGCAAGGAGCTGCGACCTCAGAGATTAGCCAGAATGTGCAACTTGCTGCGGTGGGTACACAAAATGTAGCCGATAATATTGAACGGGTAAGTAATCAAGTTCGTGAAACAAGAAGTTCAGCCTCTTTTGTGCTGGATGCTTCACATAGCTTATCTGAGCAAGCTATTAATCTTCGCGATACAGTGCATAGTTTTATGGCTTCAGTGCGCACAGCTTAACGTCCTATGGTACTCAAAGGCTAAGAACTTCCTATTGGTTCTTAGCCTTTAACTTTCTTGAATTACAGCCCGTTCCCGCCAAATTTGTTGGATCTTGGGAAGCCGTTTGGCGGCAGGCGGCCTGCCTGTCCCCGATCACCGCGCCAATCAACTAAATCATCAAGAGTTCTGGTAAAGGTGCGGCCGGAACTATCAACCCAGTTGAGCCCTTCGGTTGCAACAAAGGTTTTGGCATCGGAAATTCCACCGTCACGATAGCGCTGCAGGCGGACACCACGCCCTCGGGTCATTTCGGTTATTTGCGCGAGCGGAAAGACAATTAGCTTACGGTTGTCGCCAATAACAGCAACATAATCACCTGTCACCGGAATACAGAGTTTTGCCTCTTCTGGCGCTGATACGTTGAGTACCTGCTTACCCTTACGTGTATTGGCGATAATATCATTTTCTTTAACAACAAAGCCCTTGGCATCTGTTGTGGCAACAAGTAGTTTTCGATCCGGTTGATGGGGGAAGACTGTTAAAATATCTTGTGCTTCGTCCATATCAACCATCAAACGTATTGGCTCACCATGCCCACGCCCACCTGGCAGCTTATCTGCACCGATGGTGTAGAACTTTCCACCTGTGGTAAAGACAAGCAGTTTACTGGTGGTCTCAGCAAGGAAGTGTTGCTTGAGCTGGTCCCCTTGTTTGAAGGTGATATTGGCAACGTCTTGGGTATGGCCTTTCAGGGCCCTGATCCAGCCTTTTTCCGAGACAAGGACAGTTATAGGCTCCCGCTCGATCATAGCTTGTTGAATATCTTCCAAGTCGACTTCACTAGCGGAACCGAACTGGCTACGGCGTTGGCCAATTTCTGTTCCCGGTCCATAAGCCTTGGCAAGTTCCGTTATCTGCTTGCTGATCCGCTTCCAAAGTTTTGCCGGTGAAGCTAACATTGCTTCCAGCGCATCGCGTTCTTTAGAGAGTTTTTCGTGTTCTTTACGAATTTCGAATTCTTCGAGCTTTCGCAGAGAGCGCAACCGCATGTTCAAAATAGCTTCGGCTTGAACATCGGTTAGCTTAAATGCACTGATAAGAGAGGCTTTGGCATCATCTTCTTCACGGATAATGCGGATAACTTCATCGATGTTTAAATAGGCAACGAGATAGCCTTCCAAAACCTCCAAGCGGTGGCGTATTTGTTCAAGGCGGTGATTGGAGCGGCGTTCGAGCACCACTTTTTGATGGTCAAGCCATTCTCGCAACACTGCCTTGAGGCCCATAACTTTGGGGACAACACCAGCAGAAAGTACATTCATGTTGAGTGAAAAACGGTTCTCCAAGTCGGTGAGCTTGAAGAGCGAAGCCATTAGTAAATCAGGATCAACTGTTTTTGTTCGAGGTACCAAAACCAGGCGAATGTCTTCAGCTGATTCATCGCGTACATCATCGAGTAAAGGTAATTTACGAGCGGTGAGAAGCTCGGCTATTTTTTCGATTAAACGAGACTTTTGCACCTGATAGGGAATTTCGGTAACAACAATCTGATAGGTGCCGCGCGGGCCTTCTTCCCTATGCCATTTCGCGCGGATACGAAAACTACCACGACCGGTATTATAGGCTTCTAGAATTGAGCCTTTGTCATTGACTATAATACCACCGGTTGGAAAGTCCGGCCCTTTAATATATTCAAGTAGGTCCTCTGTGGAGGCTTCTGGATTTTTTATTAGGGTGAGCGATGCCTGACAAAGCTCATAGGCATTGTGCGGGGGAATAGAAGTTGCCATACCAACCGCAATGCCGGTGGAGCCATTGGCAAGAAGATTAGGAAAAGCGCCAGGTAGTACGACGGGTTCTTTATCCAAGCCATCGTAGGTTTCACGAAAATCAATGGCATCTTCATCCAGACCATCCAGCAAGCGAATGGCAACGTCTGTCATACGCGCTTCGGTGTAACGCATGGCGGCAGCACTGTCGCCATCAATATTACCGAAGTTGCCCTGACCATCGACCATGGGGTAGCGTACAGAGAACTCTTGGGCCAGTCGCACCAGTGCATCATAAATAGGCCCATCACCATGAGGGTGATATTTACCCATTACATCACCAACCACACGGGCACATTTTTTAAAGCCGGACTTGGGGTCGAGCTTTAGTAAACGCATACCATAAAGGATGCGGCGGTGAACCGGTTTTAAGCCATCACGAACATCGGGCAGGGCACGATGCATAATCGTGGTGAGGGCATATGAAAGGTAGCGCTCTTCTAGTGCATCTTTCAGATTAATGGACTCGGGCGCTGCAAAATCTGACTGTTGTTTTCCCATGGCCTCTGACTAGCTTTTCCAAGCAATACTGGCAAGAGCTGGGATTAACTATGTGTTTTTTTTGTTGCTAAAGTGGTTGAAATGTTAGGCATTCAACGCAGGTGTTGCAATAATGACCATGTGCTCCTAGGGAAATACTCTTCGTGTTTATTATGCATATTTTAAGGATGTGGCTGAGGAATGGATTATAAGTGGCAAGAATTTTTAGAATGTGAAAGTGCGAAATCTTATTATGAAGCACTGATGCATTCAATCGCGGAGCAAGAAGCATTAGGGCACGAGATTTATCCGCCACTTGATGTAAGGTTTGCTGCGTTCGAGATGACAGCGTTTGATGATGTTAAGGTGGTTATTTTGGGACAAGACCCATATCACGGGGCAGGGCAGGCACACGGCTTGAGCTTTTCGGTGCTTGAAGGGGTAAAGGTTCCGCCATCTCTACGTAATATTTACAAGGAACTTCATAGTGACCTTATTACGAGTGTCCCGAGGCATGGCAACTTGAGCGCATGGGCTCGGCAAGGGGTGCTGTTGTTAAATACCTCATTAACGGTGAATGCTGGTACTGCGGGTTCACATAGCAAGTTTGGCTGGCAAAAATTTACAGATGCCGCTATTGGCAAATTAAATGAAGAGCGAGAAGGGCTGGTTTTTGTATTGTGGGGTGCGCCTGCACAGAAAAAGACCACATTAATTGACGAGGCTCGGCATTTGATTTTGAAAGCTCCGCATCCCTCGCCACTATCCGCTCACCGTGGTTTCTTTGGTTCTAAACCCTTTTCGCAAGCGAATACCTATTTGCAAGCAAGGGGTGAAACGCCCATTGATTGGTCGTTGGCCTAGGAATGCTGATGTGGCTTTGCTGCGAAGTCTCCCATGATAAGTCTTTGTAGTACATTGGCAAAGTGATAATTGATTTGTGTTTCCATTGTTTGGGTTTGCCCCCAGTAAAGGTAGATTTGCCGAAAAAAAGTGCGTTGTTCTGCCAGTAACAATTGGCAGGAGGGACGTAAATCCGGCTCTCCTAGGCAGGTGATGAGCGCGGGACCTAGAGGAGTGGAGAGTAGGGCTTGTTCCAAGGCATGAAAGGATGTCTCTAGCTCTTGTTGATAGCCTGTTGTGCCAGCTGGCACATAGGTAACTCTTGAAAAGAAAAAGCGCAGAGTTTCAAGGGACAATTCCGGTTTTCCATTGGGCCAACGGCGGTAAATGGCTTGTTTTGAAGTGTTTGCAGTTTTGACTATTTGAGCCAGATTTGTGCCCGCATAGCCATTTAGGGCGAGGGCATTACATGTGGCTGCAAATATGCGTTTGGTGAGCGCGTCGTTTTGTTTGCGACCAACCGGAGATTTATCGGTACTCATGGGGACCGAAAATAACAATTAGCTGGGTATATGGCAAGGAGAGCGCATTGAATTTGTTCAATTTCAAACATATTGCTAGGTGCAACAAACCATTTTACGGCCATTTTCAAAACAGGAGAGACCCATGTCTGTTGACTTAAAAACAGTCAAACGTGTTGCTGGTCTTGCCCGCATTAAAGTTAGCGATGCGCAGGCAGAAACCATGACCGGTGAGCTCAATGCCATTCTCGGCTTTATCGAGCAGCTTGATGAAGTGAACACAGATAATGTGGAGCCGTTAACATCGGTTGTCGAGCAAACCATGAAGAAGCGCAGTGATGGCGTTCAAGATGGTGGCTACGCTGATAAAGTTGTCGCCAATGCGCCAGAGAGTGAAGATAACTTTTTCATGGTGCCTAAGGTGGTTGAATAACCCTTATGTGCTGTTGGCTTACTTGCCGTTGTTAAAGGAATAAAACCGTGACTAAACTGATTGATTTGACTATCGCTGAGGCGCGCGACAAGCTTGCTGCCCGCGAGTTCTCAGCTTCTGAACTTACCGAAGCCTATATTGGTGCTATTGAAAGTGCGAATGAAAGCCTGAATGCTTATGTCACTGTGACCGGCGATATTGCCCGTGAACAGGCAAAAGCTTCGGATGCCAAAATTGCCGCTGGTGAAGCGCGTCCGCTTGAGGGGATACCTCTTGGCATTAAAGACCTTTACGCAACAAAGGGTGTTCATACACAGGCATGTTCGCATATTCTTGATGGCTTTAAGCCCGAATATGAATCTACCGTAACTCAAAACCTGTTTGATGATGGGGCGGTGATGCTTGGCAAGCTCAACATGGATGAGTTTGCGATGGGTTCTTCTAACGAAACATCCTTCTATGGCAATGTGGTCAACCCATGGCGTCGTAATGGCAGTGAAACTGCGCTGGTTCCCGGTGGTTCTTCCGGTGGTTCGGCGAGTGCGGTTGCTGCGAAAATCTGCGCTGCTGCGACAGCTTCCGATACCGGTGGTTCTATTCGCCAACCAGCAGCGCTTACCGGTACAGTGGGTATTAAACCAACTTATGGCCGTTGTTCGCGTTGGGGCATGGTGGCCTTTGCAAGCTCGCTCGACCAAGCGGGACCGATTGGCCGCACCGTGCGTGATAATGCGATCCTGCTGAAGTCAATGGCTTCCGTTGATGCCAAAGACACAACATCTGTTGATCTGCCTGTGCCGGACTACGAAAGCTTTGTTGGCAAATCCATCAAGGGTATGAAAATTGGTATTCCGAAAGAATATCGTATGGATGGTATGCCTGAGGAAATCGAAAAACTGTGGCAGCAGGGGATTGACTGGCTGAAGGCTGCTGGTGCCGAAATTGTTGAAATCTCGTTGCCACATACAAAGTATGCGTTGCCTGCTTACTACATTGTGGCACCTGCCGAGGCCTCTTCCAACCTCGCTCGTTATGATGGTGTGCGCTATGGCCTGCGCGTGCCGGGTAATGATATTGTCGAGATGTACGAGAACACACGCGCTGAAGGCTTTGGTGATGAAGTGAAACGCCGCGTGATGATTGGTACTTATGTGCTGTCTGCTGGTTACTATGACGCTTACTATTTGAAAGCGCAAAAAGTTCGTACACTCATCAAGCGCGATTTTGATCTGGTTTGGGAAAGCGGTGTGGATGCGATTTTGACACCAACAACACCAGATGCTGCTTTTGCGCCGGGCGAGATTACCGATCCTGTGACCATGTACATGAACGACGTATTTACTGTTACGGCAAATATGGCGGGTATTCCGGGTATGTCTATTCCGGCTGGTTTGAACAAAGACGGTTTGCCGTTGGGGCTTCAGCTTTTAGGTAAACCATTTGATGAGGGCACACTGTTCCAGGTTGGTGAAGTTATCGAACAGGCGGCAGGCCGGTTTGATGCGAATGACTGGTGGACGAAGTAGCTTTACGCGTTTAGGCCCTGGTTTTACTGGGGCCTAAATGAATAGTGCATTTTGCAATATAAAAATATATTAGATAATATTTAAGAATAGTAATTCTCTACTGGTACCGTATTCTGCCTTTTTAGTTATTCACTTAAAGGCATCGCAATGGAACGCACCTCGAGCATTTATTTAGGTGATTATACAGCTCTGACCGTCACAACACGTCATCAAAAAATGTATGTGGACACGCGCGATATATCTGTCGCGCCGCATTTGATGATTCATGGTTATTGGGAAGAGTGGATTACCAAGGTGTTTTTAAAGCTCCTAAAGCCGGGAATGCATTTGATCGATATTGGCGCTAATTTTGGATATTATACCTTGCTTGGTGCGCATGGCGTTGGGCCGCAAGGGCGTGTTACTGCATTCGAAGCGAACCCGCACTTGGTCGGTTTACTAAAACAGTCCGTTGCAATTAATGGTTATGAGTCAATTTGTAAGGTTGTTCAAAAAGCGGTCTACTCTCATCCCGAGAAGTTAAGCTTTGAGATTTGCAACAAGTTTATGGGTGGCTCAAGCCTGCACCTTTCCCATAACGGTGAAGACCATTTGGGCTTTAAGACTGAGCGTATCGAAGTCGAAGCAACTTCACTGGATGATTATTTAGAAGCCAGTGATAAAGTTGATTTCATCAAGATGGATGCAGAACGAAGTGAAGCATTCATTTTGCTTGGTGCTGAGAACCTGCTGTTGCGGTCAAAGCCTATCATATTGATGGAATATAATGACCACATGGTATTGACCCGCTTTGAAGCTCCCTCTGATTTTCTAGCCTACATTGAGGGATTTGGTTACTTTGCTTATGCGGTTGAGCTGGATTCAAGCTTAAAACAAATTAATGCCGATAGGATAGCAACGCTGGGGCACTGTGACATTGTTTTGTCACCCTCTAAACTTTAGGAACTCTGTTTTATCGCTTGGATTTTGCTGTGAATTTTTGTTGTAATTGCAGGGCACTTACTGGCATGTAATTCCAGCAATCAACGCCAACATCTGTTGATTGGTTGTGGTCTGGCAAATTACCATGGGAATGGCCGAATAGATGGATGGCCCCTTGATGTTCTGCGGGCCACGTACGCATGGCATAGTGGCATAGAAAAAAGGGTTGCCGGTTTATTTTTACCGTTAGTTGATCAGTTATTGCTAGTTGCGGTTTGTTTGGATCGTGTGAAACCCAAGGTAGACTAAGCGTTTCAGAATGATCATGGTTGCCTTTGATAAGAGATTTTCGCCCATTCAAGCTTGAGAAAATACTATACAACGAGCCTTTTGGGGCACGGTGAGCAAAGTCGCCAAGCACAAATACATGATCTTTCTCGCCAATAATACTGTTCCAATTGGCAATGAGCTGACTTGTTTGCTCGTCAGAGTCTTTAAAGGGGCGCCTACAAAGATTGATGATATTCTCATGTCCGAAATGCGGATCGGCTGTAAAAAAGAAAGCCATAACTAACCTATATTGGAAAATTACTGCGATAAATATGACTAGTTATATACTTACATAATTTGTTTTCTTAGGAAATTTAAAAATAAAACAAGGCTCTGGATAACCAGAGCCTTGAAATGGTGTTTATTTTTAATTGTTAAGCCACAGAATTTGTGGGCTTAGCTACAGCCGCTGGTCGAGCCGCAAGTATCGCACTTTAGGCATGTGCCATTTCGTACCATAGTAAAGTTACCACATTCCGAGCAGCTTTCACCTTCATAACCTTTCATGCGTGCCTGGGCTACTTGGCTGGCAACTGATGGCTGGCTTGCCGGTTGCGCTGTGCCCACAACGGCTTCTTGATCCTGTTTAAAAGCAGTTGCAATGACAGCGGATTGTGCCGTTAGGGCTCCGCCCAAATGAGCTGTGGGGTCGCCGCCTGGAACAAGACGGAATTTCTCGGTCTGGCCACGAACCAAGCCATGGGAAACAATAGCTGGCCCAGAAGTGCCGTTACTGCTGCCATCGCTTGTGGTGCGAGTGAGCGAGGTGGTGTTGCCAATGGCCTCTGGTGAGACATGTGCCAAATCATGCCGGCCCAAATATGACACGGCCAATTCACGGAAAATGTAATCCAGAATAGATGTGGCATTTTTAATGGCATCGTTGCCCATGACCATGCCTGCAGGCTCAAAGCGTGTGAATGTAAATGCATCTACGTATTCTTCCAAAGGCACACCGTATTGGAGACCAAGGGAAATGGCGATAGCGAAGTTATTCATCAACGAGCGGAAAGCTGCGCCCTCCTTGTGCATGTCAATGAAGATTTCACCAATACGGCCATCTTCGTATTCGCCGGTGGTGAGATAAACCTTGTGGCCGCCTACAGACGCTTTTTGTGTGTAACCCTTGCGGCGGTTCGGAAGCTTTTCTCTTGTGCGTACCGCACGCTCAACAACGCGTTCAACAATTTTTTCTGCGATGGCTTCGGCGCGGGCAGCTTGTGGCTGGGCTGTAATTGCCTCAACAACATTGTCCAGCTCGGCCTCTTCCTCTTCATCCTCCAATAGCTGAGAATTTAGAGGTTGAGACAGTTTTGAACCATCACGGTAGAGCGCGTTGGCCTTCAAACCGAGTTGCCATGAGAGCATATAGGCATCTTTACAATCTTCGACTGTAGCATCATTGGGCATATTGATGGTTTTGGAAATAGCCCCGGAAATGAATGGCTGCGCTGCTGCCATCATACGAATGTGGCTTTCTACGGAAAGGTAACGCTTACCAATGCGGCCACATGGGTTGGCACAATCGAATACTTTCAGGTGCTCTTCTTTCAAGAAAGGCGCGCCCTCAAGGGTCATGGCACCACAAACATGGGTGTTGGCAGCGTCAATCTCTGACTTATTGAAGCCCATATGCTCAAGTAAGTTGAACTCCATATCGTCAAGTTGCTCTTGCGATACGCCGAGTTTTTCACCGAGTAGGGCATCCCCCAGTGTCCAGCGGTTGAAAACAAATTTAATGTCAAAGGCAGATCCTAGAGACGCACTTAGCTTCTCAAGGGCTTCGTCATCAAACCCTTTTGCCTTTAAACTGGTTGGGTTGATAGCTGGTGCTTGGTCGATAGAACCATGACCTACCGCATATGCTTCGATCTCGGCAATTTCCGATGGTTTGTAGCCAAGCTTTTCCAGTGCTTCCGGTACTGCGCGGTTGATGATTTTGAAGTAGCCACCACCTGCGAGCTTTTTGAATTTCACCAATGCGAAATCTGGCTCGATACCTGTCGTGTCGCAATCCATCACCAAGCCAATGGTGCCGGTAGGCGCTATGACGCTGGTTTGCGCATTTCTAAACCCGTGCAATTCACCAAGTGCGAGCGCTTCATCCCAAGAGAGCATGGCGCGCTCGATCAACACTTCTTCTGGGCACGAGATATGGTCTAGTGGAACGGGTGCTGTTTGCAGGCCTTCATAATCGCTTGTTTCGCCATAAGCTGCCCGGCGGTGGTTGCGAATAACCCGCAACATATTTTGTGCGTTTTCTTCATAACGGGGGAAAGCGCCCAATTCGCCGGCCATTTCAGCCGAGGTGGCGTAAGAAACACCTGTCATAATCGCCGTGATGGCACCACATAATGCACGCCCTTCATCACTGTCATATGGAATGCCGGCGGTCATAAGCAAGCCGCCAATATTGGCATAACCCAAACCAAGTGTACGGTACTCGTAGGACTGCTTGGCAATTTGTGCTGATGGGAATTGCGCCATCATCACGGATATTTCGAGCACTATTGTCCAAAGGCGCGTGGCATGTTCGAAGCGTTCATAATCGAAGCTCTTGTCTTCCATGCGGAATTGCAAGAGGTTGAGGGAGGCAAGGTTACAGGCGGTATCATCCAGGAACATGTATTCAGAACATGGATTGGATGCACGAATTTCGCCGCCAGCCGGGCAGGTGTGCCAGTCGTTAATGGTGGTATGGTATTGCAAACCAGGATCGGCAGATGCCCAAGCAGCGTAACCAATTTGCTCCCACAGTTCTTGAGCGCGAACTGTTTTGAGGGTTGAGCCATCAATACGTGCTTTGAGTTCCCAATCCTGATCATTGGTGACGGCTTTTAAAAAGCCATCAGTAATGCGGACTGAGTTGTTGGAGTTTTGACCTGCAACAGTGAGATAGGCTTCTGAATCCCAGTCGGTGTTGTAGGTTGGAAATTCAATGTTTTTGTAGCCTTGACGGGCAAATTGGACCACACGCTGGATGTAGTTATCCGGAATGAGTGCTTTTTTGGCCGCACGCATTTCACGTTTCAAAGCGGGATTTTTCTTCGGATCAAAGCAATCGTCGCCACTGCCTTCACAGTTGACACAAGCGCGCATGACTGCTTGCAAGTGCTTTTGACAGACTTTTGAACCGGTAACGATAGCGGCAACCTTTTGTTCTTCAGTCACCTTCCAGGAAATGAATTCCTCAACGTCTGGATGGTCAATATCAACAACCACCATTTTTGCGGCGCGGCGGGTGGTGCCACCCGATTTAATCGCTCCTGCGGCACGGTCGCCAATTTTCAAGAAGCTCATCAGGCCTGAGGACTTGCCGCCACCTGCCAGTTTTTCGCCATGGGCACGAAGCGACGAGAAGTTGGTGCCGGTACCGGAGCCGTATTTGAACAAACGTGCTTCACGCACCCAAAGGTCCATAATACCATTTTCGTTTACCAGATCATCATCAACAGACTGGATAAAACAAGCATGGGGCTGAGGGTGCTCGTAGGCTGTTTTGGAACGTACAAGTTCTCCACTTTCAAAATCAACGTAATAATGGCCTTGGCTTGGGCCATCAATCCCATAGGCCCAGTGTAAGCCGGTATTGAACCACTGAGGGGAGTTCGGTGCTACTTTTTGCGTAGCCAGCATAAAGCGCAGCTCATCAAAGAAGGCGCGGGCATCCGCTTCGCTATCAAAGTAGCCGCCTTTCCAGCCCCAATATGTCCAAGTGCCTGCCAGGCGGTCAAAAACCTGGCGGGAATCGATCTCCGAGCCAAAGCGCTCTTCTGCTGGGAGCTCCTCAAGTGCTTGCGTATCTGCTTCGCTGCGCCACAACCAAGAGGGGACGCTGTTTTCTTCTATTTTTTTCAAGCGGGCCGGAACGCCTGCTTTACGAAAATATTTTTGTGCCAGAATATCGGCTGCAACCTGTGAGTATTGGGTTGGAACTTGAATGTTCTCTAGGCGGAACACAATGGACCCATCTGGATTACGAATTTCGCTCGTTGCCGAATGAAACTCAATATCAGCGTATGCTGACTGGCCTTCCATCGTGTAGTGCCGTGAAATTTTCATTTCCATTGCCCCCTATGCATATGGCAGACCACTTGGTCTGGATAATTTAGTCAGATATGAACATTGCCGCATTTGTTAAGGGGCTTGCTATTCAATGCCGCCTTAACTCATTTTTGGTCATACCTGTGCCGCTGCTGCCGATAGTTTAAAACAGTTACGTCATAAAAACTATATATGGTAGCTTAATAAATACACATCACAACATATAGACGCGATTGGACAAAAAAAACTGCTTTGAGTTGCGATATGAAGGCTACTCAAATCAGATTTACATTGCCATTTTGAAGAACATCCAAACAATCCGATTGTTCGGTTACGCGTTGCGAATGCGCTAAACCTAGTGTGAATCTGGTGCGAGCGTCAATAAAATTTATTAGTGCATAATGTGTCGAGGAGGGTTTGAGCTACCAAATATAGTGTTGATAAACAGTTAGGCAGGCAAGCAGTTGCGTTCTGTTTTGCAGAAGACTGCGCTTTTAAAGCGTTTGGATGTGATGCCTTAACGTCACAACTTTTTTTGTGGGTTTTTTCTTGTTGTGCGTGGGATAAAAGTGGATAGCTTATATCGTTAATATATGTGTGCAAATATCATTTTAAATTGATGGCGAAACTAGTTAAAATGTTAATTACTCTTTATATGTTCGACTATTAATTGTAATAGGCATTTTATGCATCTCCTGTAGATTTGATTTGATATTGAGGCATTTTGTGAACCACTTTGCGCTTGGTAAAACGACAAATGAGCTTGATATTGTCGTTATTGAAGATTCAAAGCCAGTACAATCTATTTTACGTAGTCTTTTAAGTAGTCTTGAGGTTCGCCGGATTCGTATTTTCGATGGGCCGAAAGATGCGATTCCCGCTATGGCGAGTGAGCTACCGGATATTATTTTAACTGACTGGGTTATGTCTCCTTTATCGGGTTTGCAAATGTTGAACCTCATTCGCCAACCGCAACTAGCCCCTTTATGCTTTGTTCCTGTGATTGTAATTACGGCACACGGGACAAGAGAGAATGTGAACAGGGCCATGCAAGCCGGGGCTCATCACATTTTGGTCAAGCCGATTTCAGCAAGCCAACTTGAAAAGTGTTTATTGAAAATATGCCGCGATACAAGAGAGATGGTGATTGGGGCTGAAGGAATTTTTCAGCTTGCGGGCATTGCTGAGCGCTTGGAGCTGAGTGAAAAGAAGTACAATGATATCCAAAATGCAGAAAAAATCCGTAGTGTTTTGAGTGTGCGTGACAAAGAGAGTGATATTAATGCAGGCGGTAACCGCCAATTTAATAGGGCCTTTGAAGCCAAATATGAAAAGAGCGAGCTACAAAATCCGCGTGCTAAATTATTAAGAGAGAGAAAGCGCGTATCTAAGCAGGTAAACTCAATCAAAATCGATTGGGAGGAAGTGTTGGAAGCGGATCACTCTCAGCATCAACACAAGCACTATGGATACACGAAGGGGTATATGCAGGGCCGTGATGATGTCCGGCGCTCACCGCTTAAACCCGCTTTTGGGGTGCGTAAACAAAAAAAGTGATTGCAATCGTTAAATAGATTGCTGAGTAATCGCGCAAAGGGCTGGACACGTCCTATGTATATGGTCATATTCAGCGCCAATAGTCAGTTATCCCAACCGCTGGAACCGAAGGGGCGCGCGGCAATGAAAAAACTCATAATTCAATTCTTCTCTTGGTGGAATGGTCAGACATGGGGAACGCGATTCTTTACATGGCGTAATGGTGAGCTTGTGGGGCACGACCAGTTTGGCAATCAATATTACCGTCAGAAAAACGGTTCTAAAAGGTGGGTTATTTATAAAGGGCTTGCTGAGCCTTCATTAATACCTGCAGGCTGGCACGGATGGATGCACCATCGTACTGACGAAATTCCTAGTGAAAGCAATTATCAGGCAAAAGATTGGGAGTTGGCACACCAGCCTAACTTAACAGGTACTGCTGGTGCATATCGCCCTAAAGGCTCGCTGCTTAAGGGTGCTCAGCGTGACGAGGTGACTGGCGATTATCAAGCCTGGTCGCCAGAGAGCTGATAGAATTCAATGAATACATAAAAAAGCGGCCGATTGGCCGCTTTTTTTGTGGGTGAAAAGTGAAACTATTCTTCGGTTTCTTGAATCATGCCCAAACGGCGGTCGAGATAATCGGCGCAATTGTCTACCAATAGATCGACGTTATTTTCGAAGAAGTGGTTGGCTCCCGACATTGTTTGATGATCGATCACAATACCTTTTTGTGTCTTCAACTTGTCTACAAGTGCTTGCACATCTTTTTGTGGAACAACCTTATCCTGATCGCCATGTATAATCAGGCCCGAAGACGGGCAGGGGGCGAGGAAGGAAAAGTCATGCAAATTTGCTGGTGGTGCTATGGAGATAAAGCCTTCCACCTCGGGACGACGCATCAACAGCTGCATGCCAATCCATGCGCCAAAAGAAAAACCGGCGATCCAGCAAGACCGCGCGTCGGGATGGATGGTTTGTACCCAGTCTAGTGCTGCTGCTGCATCCGATAATTCACCTTGCCCGTGGTCAAACTGACCTTGTGAGCGTCCAACGCCGCGAAAATTGAAGCGCAATACAGCAAATCCACGTTTTGCGAACATGTAATACATCTGATAGATGATTTGGTTATTCATCGTGCCGCCAAACTGCGGGTGTAGATGTAGTAGGAGTGCAATAGGCGCGTTGCGTTTTTTAGCGGGATGGAAACGACCTTCAAGCCGTCCTGCCGGTCCGTTAAAGATCACCTCAGGCATGAGCGTTGGAAATCCTTTGTTGCTTGCCCTCTGACTATTCAGGGGGCATTGTGTATTCCTGCTATGCAACATATAAACTTGACTGTACAAAGCAGGTTTTATATTCTAGTTTAGAACCATTCGAAACAAAAGAGCGTTGCGGCTTCTATTTGCTCTGTAAAACAAAAATAAAGCGTGAAGCAACGGTGTTCAATTCGAAACTCTAAACACCTTATCGTCAGTGTGAGGGGAAATTTCAAGCTTTGCCGTGAATCATATTGGCATAACTTGCAAAAAGTACCCGTGTTTTCATAAATGAGCCATGAACGTAGAGCAGCAACATACATATTTGGACTATAACGCCAGTGCACCATTGCGCCCCCAAGTGAGAGAGGCATTGTTAGATGCCTACCAATCTCCAGGGAATGCGTCATCGGTGCATTTTTATGGTCGTCAGGCACGTGGTGTTATCGAATCGGCGCGTCAACAGGTGGCTGCACTGGTGGATGGTATCGCAGCAAATGTGATTTTTACCAGTGGTGGCACTGAGGCTAATGTCATGGCTCTAACACCGAACTGGTTGAAAAAAGGCCAAGAATACAAGTTTGACCGGTTATTTGTCAGCGCTGGCGAACATCCGTCTGTGTTGAGTGGCGGGCAGTTTGTGGAAGAGCGTGTGACGCAAATTGCTTTAACTCCTGATGGGTTGCTGGATTTAAACGATTTACGTTCAAAGTTCAGCAATATCGGTGCTGATGAAAAGGTGTTGGTTGCTATACATGCAGCGAATAGCGAGACAGGAGTTTTGCAGCCTCTTGTGGAAATCGGTGTGATTGTCGAAGATGCTGGCCATACTTTACATGTGGATGCTGTACAGGCTGCGGGTCGTTTAGATTTATCCCAGCCAATGATAGCTTGTCATTCAATGGCGATTTCTGCCCATAAATTGGGTGGACCACAAGGCGTGGGGGCTTTGATTTTGGGTCATGGTGATTTTCGCCCCGCACCTATGATGCGCGGTGGTGGCCAGGAGGGATGGCGACGGGCAGGTACCGAGAATATTGCCGGCATTGCTGGTTTTGCAGCAGCCGCCAAACTTGCTGTTAACGAAGAAGAGCGCGCTCGGGTTTTTGAGCTGCATAGTTATCTCGAAGCACAGCTTTCACAAATGAGTGAGAATATTCAAATTATTGGTCAAGAAGTGCCGCGATTGCCTAATACAACTTGTTTTTCAATTGTCGGTATGAGTGCTGAAACTGCGCTTATTGCTTTCGATTTAGAAAAAATTGCACTTTCTTCCGGTTCTGCGTGCTCCTCAGGTAAAGTTGGTCGCTCGCATGTATTAAGCGCGATGCAGCTTGATGCGGCGCAAATAAATGGTGCACTTCGCATATCCTTGGGCTGGAAAAGTACAAAGGCTGATGTGGATCACTTTTTGCAAGCATTATCGAAAATAAGTTTGCGCATGCGCAAAGGGCGGGAAAGGGCCCTACTATAAGCGATGTGCGCAAGTTGCATAATCATGCACATCAAATCGTTCATATAAGCGTAAAAAAGACTGCGTTTATTTGGCAAACACTATAAATACAAAAATATCAATTGACCCCGATGCGGCTTTGAACCGCTTATGGAGTAGGTAAATGGCAGCAGTGCAGGAGACGATCGATCACGTGAAATCGATCGACGTGGATCAATATAAGTACGGTTTTGTCACCGATATTGAATCCGAACTGGCGCCCAAAGGGCTGAACGAAGACATTATCCGTTTCATCTCCGCTAAGAAAGATGAACCGGAATGGATGTTGAACTGGCGTCTGGATGCGTTCCAACGCTGGAAAACCATGGAAGAGCCTGAGTGGGCCAGAGTCAACTATCCGAAAATCGACTTTGAAGATCTGCATTATTATGCAGCTCCGAAAACCCAAGAGGGGCCTAAAAGTCTAGACGAGGTCGATCCGGAGCTGCTGGAAACCTACAAGAAACTCGGTATTCCGCTGTCCGAGCAGGAAGTTCTTGCCGGAATCGCGCCAGAAAACCGTGTCGCCGTTGATGCGGTGTTCGATAGTGTTTCTGTTGCCACAACCTTTAAAGAGGAACTGGCCAAGGCTGGTGTGATTTTCTGCCCGATTTCCGAGGCAATCCGCGAGCATCCAGAACTGGTGCAAAAGTACCTCGGTTCCGTTGTGCCGGTCTCTGACAATTTTTACGCCACGCTAAATTCGGCGGTATTTTCTGATGGGTCGTTTGTTTACATCCCTGAAGGGGTGCGCTGCCCGATGGAGCTTTCTACCTATTTCCGCATTAACGAGCGCAACACCGGCCAATTCGAGCGGACACTGATTATTGCCGAAAAAGGCTCCTACGTGTCCTATCTGGAAGGCTGTACCGCGCCGCAGCGTGATGAAAACCAGCTACACGCCGCTGTTGTTGAGTTGGTGGCGCACGAGGATGCGGAGATCAAGTACTCCACCGTGCAAAACTGGTTCCCCGGTGATAGCGAAGGCAAGGGTGGGATTTACAACTTTGTCACCAAGCGCGGTGATTGTCGTGGCGCCAATTCCAAAATCGCATGGACGCAGGTTGAAACTGGCTCGGCGATCACATGGAAATACCCAAGCTGCATCTTGCGAGGTGATAACTCAGTAGGTGAGTTCTACTCCATCGCCATTTCCAATGGTCACCAGCAGGTGGACAGCGGTACCAAGATGATTCACCTTGGCAAGAACACTTCCTCGCGTATCATCTCCAAAGGGATTTCCGCTGGCGTTTCGCAAAACACCTACCGCGGTCAGGTCTCGGCGCATCGCAAGGCGAAAAACGCTCGTAACTTCACCCAGTGTGACAGTTTGTTGATTGGCGACAAATGCGGCGCTCACACCGTGCCCTATATCGAGAGCAAGAACGCCACGGCCGTATTCGAGCACGAGGCGACAACCTCGAAGATTTCGGATGACCAGATGTTCTATTGCCAAGCGCGTGGACTTAACGAGGAAGAGGCGGTTGCGCTCATCGTTAATGGTTTTGTGCGTGATGTCATTCAGCAATTGCCAATGGAATTCGCGGTTGAAGCGCAAAAACTGATCAATATCTCGCTGGAAGGCTCTGTGGGCTAAAGGCCGTAAAACAGACACAACGATCCAGCACCTAGCGGCCAGCTTAGAGCTGGCGCATGACACGAATTTAAGGACACCATCTCATGCTTGAGATCAAAAATCTGCACGCCGAAGTAGAAGGCAACCAAATCCTGCGCGGTATCGATTTAACTGTTAAGCCTGGCGAAGTACACGCTATTATGGGGCCGAACGGCTCGGGAAAATCTACGCTTTCCTATATCCTTGCCGGTAAGGAAGACTATGAAATCACCGAGGGCTCGATCACCTATAACGGTGTAGATATGCTGGAGCTAAGTGCGGATGAACGTGCGGTTGCGGGTATGTTTCTTGCATTCCAGTACCCGATCGAGATTCCGGGTGTGGCCACCATGACATTCTTGAAAACCGCACTGAATGCACAGCGTGCCGCACGCGGCGAAGAAGAATTATCGACCCCCGACTTTATGAAGCTGGTACGCGAGAAATCCAAGGATCTTAAGGTCACACCCGAAATGCTGCGTCGTCCGCTCAATGTGGGCTTTTCTGGTGGTGAGAAGAAACGTGCTGAAATCTTGCAGATGGCACTGCTGGAACCAACCCTTTGTATTCTTGATGAGACAGACAGTGGCCTCGATATTGATGCGCTGCGCATTGTTTCGGAAGGTGTGAACCAGTTGCGCTCTCCTGAACGCTCGATGATTGTTATCACTCACTACCAGCGCCTGCTGGATCACATTGTCCCTGACGTGGTGCATGTGCTTTCCAAAGGTAAAATCGTCAAGACCGGCGGTAAAGAGCTGGCGCTTGAGCTGGAAGCAAACGGCTATGCCGATTATGTGGGTGAAGAAGCGTAGGGCACGCTGGTAAGGGGAGTTAACTCTATGACAGCACAAAATCAGCGGGTGCTGAGTGCCGCAGAAACAGGATTTGTGGAGGCGTTTGCCGCCACGCATGGCAAACAAAGCGACGGCCTGAGTGAGGCGCGCCGCGCCGCCATGGCCCGTTTTGAAGCAGCGGGGCTGCCGCACCGCCGCATTGAAGAATACCACTATACCGATTTGAAGGCTAAACTACGCAGCGCCATCGCGCTTTCTGCTAGGGCAGAGGTTGCGGCCCCCGGTGCTTTGGGTGAAGTGGAGACGCAAGGTCGTCTTGTTTTCGTCAATGGACGGTTTGATGCTGCCCTGTCGAATGTTGAGGCACTGGCAGGCAAGATTAGCGTTTCTGCATGGGCGGAAAAGGCGGAGGCTCCGGCCCATGACACTGCTGCCTTCCCCCGTGCCGATGCGCTGGTTGATCTGAACACGGCGTTTGTTCAAGGCGGGGCAACCATCACGGTTGCTGGTGGCGAAAAGCTTGAAAAAGCGGTGGAAATCGTGCACGTGGCCAAGGGCGAGGGTGCCAGCTTCTCGCGCATTGATCTGGTGGTCGAAGCCGGTGCTGATGTTTTGGTACTGGAGAGCTATCAGGGCGACAGCGGCGCTTATCTGCGCAATACATTGACCACACTTGAGGTGGGCGATAATGCCAAGCTCACATGGGTCAAGTTGCAAGAGGAAGCGGAAAGCGCGACCCATCTGGCCTCTGCTTCGGCAAATCTTGGCAAGGGTGCCGAGTTGAGCCAGTTCCTGTTTGATGCGGGCAGCGGGTTATCTCGCAGCCAGTTTGCCGTTGCCTTCAACGGTGAGGGCTCTAACGCTGCACTGCGCGGGGTCTCGCTGCTTAAGGGCGACAGCCATGCGGACATCACGCTGAGCGTTGATCACAAGGTGCCGGAATGCGATTCCCGCGAATACTTCAAGGCGATTGTCGATGACAAGGCGCGCTCTGTATTCCAGGGGCAAATTCTTGTGAAGCCGGACGCACAGAAAACCGATGGCCAGATGATGGTGCAGTCGCTGCTGCTCTCGGAAAGCGCTGAGGTTAATGTCAAGCCGGAGCTGGAGATTTTCGCCGATGACGTGCAGTGTGCCCATGGGTCAACCACGGGCGAGATCGATGAGGACTTGTTGTTCTACCTGCGGGCCCGCGGCATTCCGGAAAAGGAAGCACGCAAGATCCTTATTCTTGCTTTCCTTGGCGAGGTCATCGATGAGCTGGACGACGCGCGTATTGGCCCTTTGCTTACCAGCCGTATCAGCAACTGGCTGCATGTTTAGGAACAGATGATGACACAGCCAGTTACTCAGTTACAAACTCAAAACCAGTCTATTGATGTGGCGGCCGTACGTAAGGAATTTCCGATTCTGTCGCGGCAGGTCTACGGCAAACCATTGGTGTTTCTCGATAGTGGTGCCTCGGCGCAAAAGCCGCAGGCGGTGATTGATGCGGTGAACGCTGCTTATTCCGGTGAATATGCCAATGTACATCGCGGCTTGCACTATCTTTCCAATGCCACCACCGACAAGTTCGAGGGGGCGCGGGAGAGTGTTCGCAAGTTTCTTGGAGCACCAAGTGCGGAGCAGATCGTCTTTACCCGCTCGACAACGGAGGCCATTAACCTGGTCTCCTACGGGCTGGAAGAGCAGATCGAAGCGGGTGATGAAATCATCATCTCCATTTTGGAGCACCACTCCAACATTGTTCCGTGGCACTTTCTGCGTGAGCGCAAGGGCGCGGTGATTAAGTGGGCGCCGGTGGCCGAGGATGGCTCTTTCTTAATGGAAGAGTTTGAAAAGCTGCTCAGCCCGCGCACCAAACTGGTTGCCATGACGCAGATGTCCAACGTGACAGGCACTGTGGTGCCGGTGGCAGAGGTAACCCGCAAGGCGCATGCGGTCGGGGCGAAGGTACTGATCGATGGCTCGCAAGGGGCGGTGCATATGCCTGTTGATGTGCAGGCTATTGATGCCGATTACTACGTCTTTACCGGGCACAAACTCTATGGTCCCTCTGGTATTGGCGTGCTTTATGGCAAAGCGGCGGCGTTGGAAGCGCTCCGCCCGTTTAATGGCGGCGGCGAGATGATTAAGGATGTCACGCTGGATGGCGTGACCTATGCTGATATCCCGCATCGGTTTGAGGCGGGCACACCGCCAATTGTACAGGCCATTGGCCTTGGAGCTGCGCTGGAATTTGTCATGCAGCTGGGCCGTGATAATATCGCGGTGCATGAAGCGGCACTGCGTGATTATGCGCAAGCCCGTCTTGATGATATGGATGGCCTGCGCCTTATTGGTACCGCCAAAGGAAAGGGTGCGATCTTCTCTTTCGAGATGGATGGCATTCATGCTCACGATGTTTCGATGATAATCGATCGTGAGGGCGTTGCTGTGCGCGCAGGTACCCACTGTGCCCAGCCTTTACTGCAGCGTTTTGGTGTAACCAGCACCTGCCGTGCCAGCTTTGCCATGTATAACTGCGTTGAAGAAGTCGACGCTCTCGTGGCAGCGCTTGAAAAAGCCCGCAAGATGTTTGGATAGTCCCATGAGTGAGAATGTAAACCGTAGCGAATTCTCCGGTGAGGAGATAGCAGAGACGCAGATCAATCAAAGCTCTGCCATTCCGAGCGAAGAGCTGGAGCAGCTCACCGCCGATATTATCGCGGCTTTGAAAACTGTATATGATCCCGAGATCCCGGTTGATATCTATGAGCTTGGTCTCATTTATAAGGTTGATATCGAGGATGATCGCACCGTTAAAGTGGATATGACGTTGACCGCACCGGGTTGTCCGGTAGCTGGGGAAATGCCGATCTGGGTGCAAAATGCCATTAGCTCGGTTCAAGGTGTTGGCCTTGTCGAGGTGGAAATGGTGTTTGATCCACCATGGGATACCTCGCGCATGTCGGACGAGGCCCGTGTTGCCCTTAACTTCTTTTAGTATCTCCACGCCTTTGCAATGCAAAGGCGTGTTGGTTCCTGCGGTTTTTTACATAAGCCGTTATATTGTGTAAACTGCGAGTAAGACGCATTTGCGCAGGAGGTCAGCTATGGCAGCTAGTTTTCAAGTATTAAGCGTTACCAAAGATGCGGTTGCCCAGATCAAGTCATTGCTTGAAATACAAGAGGGTGTACCCGTTGGGTTGCGTATTTCCATTAAAAAGGGCGGTTGTGCCGGTATGGAATATGCAATGGATATGGTTAGCGAAGCGCCAAAGGGCGATGATGTGGTTGAGGTTGATGGCATTAAGGTCTTTGTAGACCCTTCGGCAACGCTTTACCTTTTAGGGACCGAATTGGGGTTTGAAACCACCAAGTTTCGTTCGGGGTTTACTTTCCAAAATCCGAACGAAGTTTCGGCATGCGGTTGCGGCGTATCTGTTGAACTCAAACCGGCCGATATGTTGAAAGCAATGAAATCCAATTGATTTTACAAATTTGGAAATAATAGGATGACTTTTTTTGATGCGCTGGTTGAAGACAATAAACAGGCATGGAAGCAATATACTGAACATGCTTTTGTCGAGCAGATGGCCGCAGGCACGTTGCCAATTCAGGCTTTTAAATATTACCTTGTGCAAGACTATTTATTCTTGATCGAGTTTGCACGCGCTTATGCACTCGCGATTTATAAAAGTCCCAATATGGCATTGATGCGCAAATCTTTGGATTCAGTACAAACCATTTTGAATGTTGAGATGGGTTTGCATGTGCAGTACTGCCAATCTTGGGGATTGAGTGAGCAAGAAATGCAGGCAGCTGTGCAAGCACCACAAACACTGGCTTATACCCGTTATGTGCTTGATGCAGGGATGCGTGGAGATATCTTCGATTTAAAGGTTGCTCTTGCACCATGCGTTATCGGTTATGGTGAGATTGCCCGTCGGTTGGCGCAGGTACCCAATGCTTTAGATAGCGAAAATCCTTATGCTCCGTGGATTAAGGAGTATTCAGGGGAGGACTATCTTAGGCTCATGGAAGAGGCCAAGACCGAGTTAAACGAATTGGCTCAGGCGTATTTAACGAATGCTCGCCGACCACAAATCATGGAGCATTTTGGTAATGCCACCCGTTTGGAAGCTGATTTTTGGCAGATGGGTCTTGAGCGCGGGTGAGATGCGTAAAAACTAAATAGCTGAAAAATTATCATAATAAAACACAATTAGATCTATGGACCAATCTAAAACACTCGATATAATTACGGGAGAATTAATTAAATTATTACATAAATGAGCATTAAATATGAAAGAGATGGATTTGCAAAAACTGCTGCCCGAAGGCGCTGTTGAGCTTAAAGGCATGTTTGGTGGCTTAGGCCTTTATTGCCAGGGTGTTATGTTCGGCCTATGTGCTGACAACAAGCTATTTTTGAGAAGTGAAACGAATGCCTATAAGTATTTGAGTTATGGGCAGCTGCCATTTTTCGTGCGTATGGGGCAACAGGTATTGCCTATTAGTTTTTACTCGGTTCCCCAGCAAGTGATGGAAGATACAGGCAAAATGAGAAGCTGGCTCATTGATGCCCTCAACGAGGCGCTACGTTTAAAAACACTGGCACAGAAGAAAGAACAGTCGCTAATTAGTGACTAAACTTATGTTGAAGCCGCAACGGGGAGGCGTTCTGGTTCTTCAAGTTCTGGTTTGACTTGATTTCGACCTGCTCTTTTCGCTGCGTAGAGCGCTTTGTCAGCTCGATTTACGATGGACATTGGGGTATCTTCGGAGCGGAAAAAGGCAACACCAATTGAAATGGTGATCCGTCCCAGATTTTCGCCTGTTGAGCGTTTAACAAGCTCTTTTGAAATGACCGAGCGTCGTATTTGCTCGGCTATATCAAGTGCATCTTCTTCGCTGGTGCGTGGCAAAATGATGCCGAATTCCTCACCGCCATAACGGCAGGCGATGTCTGAACCCTTCATGTTCTTTTTGACAGCAAGAGCAACCAAGCGCAGTACCTGGTCGCCAGTCTGGTGACCAAAATTATCATTGAACTGTTTGAAATGGTCAATATCGGATAGTAGTACCGCCAGTGGTACTTTGGAATCGCGTGCCTCTTTGACATGTTTATCGAGAGATTTATCAAAGTGCTTGCGGTTGTGTAGGGTGGTTAGCTCATCGGTCATCGATTCATAACGAATTGCTTCAAGCCCTTCTTGAAGCACGCCAATTTGCCGTCTCGAATTGAGTAGTTCTGCACGTAAGTCGCGATTACAATCGGCAGTTTGTGTTGTTACGCGCATTAGTTCGATTATGAGGCGTTGTAATTCGTTTTGATCGGTTATTAAATTGAGTTCTGAAAGTGCCTTTTTTAATCGTTCAGCATACTCTTCAGTTACTATGTTGCCTTGGTCCAGTCGTTCAGCCAAATGACGGACTTCCGAAGCAATTTTATCACCAACCTCATCAATTCTATCGCCAAGGCGGTTGGGGGATAGAAAGCGGTTATATATTTTTTCGGTTTCTTCCTCAGAAATTTTACCATCTCTTGAAAGGATCTTATTGATGGATCTGTTTAGTGAGAGGTTGAAACCAGAAGCATAGCTATACCACAACTCGTAGTTGCGAGGAAAGGCAGGTAATGAATTGCTTTTGATATAACTTAGAGCACTATCGCCATAAGTAATCGTACGCTGAAAATCATCTTTACTTGCCATATTTGTCTCGCAATGTGCATAGAATAAAGCTTACCAAAGGTGATACTACAGCGTGTTTTTAAATAAAAACGCGCTGTAGACTTGATGGTCTAGTTACCCACACAAATATGCGTCTTGCAAATTATTAGCGAGCTTAGGTTGCCCTCGGACGCGCTTCACGCAATAAAAATGCCGGTATATGTGAGGCGTTTTTAAATAGCTCTTCTTCTGGAGCAGCCTGCCTCGTTTTACTGTGCCTTGTCGATGGCGCAGGGCGTTTATGTGAATACCTATTATGAGAAAATGCTTCGTCGTGAATCACTGGTTGCTCATCACCTGGATAAATAGGTGGTGCTGCCTTGGGTTGTTTTGCCTCGGCGGGTTGCTGCGATGCACTCTTTTTATCTGTTGAAGAGCGATTTGTGCGGGTTCTGCTTTTTCTACGCTGCTTTTTCTCTTCTTGAGCTGCAGCAAAATCAATTGGTTCTCCATCCCAGTCAATCGTAGCCTGAATGGTTTCTTCAATTGCTTTCAGCAGTTTTTCGTCATCTCCTGTCACAATGGATATGGCAGTACCATCACGTCCTGCACGTCCTGTGCGACCAATACGATGAACATAATCTTCCGGATTGGTTGGCAAATCATAGTTAAAGACGTGGCTCACGCTGGGAATGTCCAAGCCTCGTGCAGCCACATCACTGGCAATAAGGATAGAGATATTGCCTTTCTTGAAATTGTCGAGCATGGTCATGCGCGAGCGCTGATCCATATCGCCATGCAAGGCACCAACAGAAAACTCATGGCGTATGAGCGAGCGAAAGACTGTCGCCACATCGCGCTTGCGGTTACAAAAAACAATTGCATTTTGCAAATCGCTTGCGGCTTTTATCTGATCGCGCAGTACAGAGCGTTTTTCGTAGTCTTCAAAGCTGGCAGGAACCAGTTTTTGTGTGACTGTTTCAGCGGTTGAAGAGGCTTTGGCGACTTCTACCCTTACTGGATTTTGTAGGAATTGATCGGCAAGCTTTTGAATTTCACTGGGCATGGTTGCCGAGAAAAGCATTGTTTGTCGCGTAAACGGGATCAGTTTGGAGATACGTTCAATGTCTGGAATGAAGCCCATATCCAGCATGCGATCGGCTTCATCAATCACAAGGATTTCAACCCCTTGCATGAGTAGTTTGCCACGTTCAACATGATCTAGCAAACGTCCCGGCGTTGCAATCAAAACGTCCGCGCCGCGCTCTAGAATTCTGTCTTGATCGGCAAAGGAAACACCGCCAATGAGCAAGGCAACATTCAGTTTATGATTGACGCCGTAACGGTCGAAGTTTTCTGCAACTTGTGCAGCTAATTCGCGTGTTGGCTCCAAAATCAAGGTGCGGGGCATGCGCGCCCGGGCCCGCCCTTTTTCCAAAAGCGAAATCATTGGTAACGTAAAACTAGCCGTTTTGCCGGTACCGGTTTGCGCGATACCTAAAACATCCCGTCGCTCCATGACAGAGGGGATTGCTTCTGCCTGGATAGCAGTGGGTTCGGTGTAACCTGAGGCTTCTACAGCTGCGAGGACTTTCTCGCTTAAACCAAGTGTGGCAAATGACATACTTTTGGGATCTTCGTGACAGTTGTGAAAGGCACAGTATTGCTACTGTACCCAAGGTTTTCCGGCACACTACAGCTTAAGTAGCGCTTGTCAATGTTTACTACACTTTCTTTGCGGTCTCCTTACAAAAGTGCTTGTTGAGAAACGCTTCATAAAGGCAGAGCTTGCATAATAAACAATCGTTAAAGTTAGATATTCAAATCCGAGGCAAATTCGGCATTTTCTTGAATGAAAGCAAAGCGGGATTCCGGTTTGTTGCCCATAAGCTGTTCAACGCATAAACGCGTGGTTTCCTCTGCTCCGGCACCTATTACCACTTGAAGTAATGTGCGGTTTGCGGGGTTCATTGTGGTTTCTTTCAATTGCGCAGGGAGCATTTCGCCAAGGCCTTTGAAGCGACCAATATCTATCTTACCGTTTTTCTTGAATTGTGTTTTTAGCAATTCGTCGCGGTGCGCGTCATCGCGCGCATACAATGTTTTACCTCCTTGGGAGATACGGTAGAGAGGAGGAACTGCTAGGTAAAGATGGCCGTTTTCGATTAATTTTGGCATTTCTTTATAGAAAAACGTGATGAGGAGGGAGGCGATATGAGCACCGTCGACATCCGCATCAGTCATAATAACAATGCGCTCGTAGCGTAAATCCTCATCGCGATACTGGCTACGGGTACTACAACCCAAGGCCTGTATTAGGTCAGATAACAGCTGGTTGGCGACCAGTTTGTCGCGTCCCGCATTGGCCACGTTAAGAATTTTCCCGCGAAGAGGCAAGATAGCCTGTGTTTGGCGATTCCTTGCCTGTTTTGCTGAGCCGCCAGCCGAATCGCCCTCAACGATGAATAGCTCTGTCCCTTGGGCCTGACTGGTTGAGCAATCGGCCAGTTTGCCAGGTAGGCGGAGTTTGCGTACGGCTGTTTTGCGAGCCACATCGCGCTCTTTACGCCGTCTTAAGCGATCTTCGGCTCGCTCAATAACCCATTCCAGCAGTTTATTTGCCTGATTTGGCGAGGCGGTGAGCCAATGGTCAAACGCATCGCGAACGGCATTTTCTACCAGGCGAGTGGCTTCGTTGGTCGCTAGCTTGTCTTTGGTTTGGCCAACGAATTCGGGTTCGCGAATAAAGGCGGATAACATGGCCGCTGCTGAAGTCATGACATCATCGCTGGTAATCACCGAGGCACGTTTATTACCTGTCAGTTCACCATAGGCTTTTAGGCCACGTAACAGTGCATAGCGCAGCCCGGCCTCATGCGTGCCACCTTCGGGAGTGGGTACCGTATTACAGTAGGAATTCACATAGCCATCACCGGCAAACCAAGATACTGCCCATTCTACAGAACCGTGTTTTCCTGTCGTTGCGGTTCGACCGGAAAATATGTCATCGCAGACACGGCGTTCTTTGCCAAGCTCAGCCTCGAGAAAGTCTTTTAGCCCACCGGGGAAATGGAAGGTGGTGGTGTCGGGTATGGAAGACTTTTCGTTTTCTTGAATTAATTCGCTATCACAGCGCCATCTGATTTCAACGCCGCCAAATAGATAGGCTTTGGAGCGGGCCATTTTCATTAAACGCGCAGGTTTAAAACGTGCATTTGGTCCGAAAATCTCGACATCAGGTTTAAAACGGACCATGGTGCCACGGCGATTGTGGACATCACCGACGTGTTGTAAGGGGCCATCTACCAATCCGCGGCGAAAAACCTGCCGGTAAAGCTTGCGGTTACGGGCTACTTCTACGATGAGCTCCTCAGAGAGTGCGTTCACAACGGAAACACCTACACCATGCAGGCCGCCTGATGTCTCATAGACTTTACTGTCAAATTTACCACCCGCGTGTAGGGTGGTCATGATAACTTCTAGTGCCGAGCGATCTTTGTATTTGGGATGCGGGTCTATGGGAATGCCGCGCCCATTATCGGTTACTGTTAAGTAGCCATCAGCGCCGAGATGGACCTCGATCCAGCTTGCATGACCGGCAACAGCTTCGTCCATGGAGTTATCTATGATTTCCGCAAAGAGATGGTGAAGCGCCTTTTCGTCGGTGCCTCCAATATACATTCCAGGGCGACGGCGTACCGGTTCCAGTCCTTCCAACACTTCAATATCGGCTGCGGTGTAACCGGCTTCGTTTTGATCTGCCACAGAGTTGGCGGGCTTTAAAGAGGGAGCCTTCATCGTTGTTGTGCTTGGCGTGGTGCTCTTTTTCTTCGGTTTGGTCGCAACAGGAGCGGTTTGTGTATTTGTTGTTGTTGCAAATAAATCGTCTCGTTCACTCATTGCGCCTCTGTCTCTTGCTCCAGCCTTTTGTGGTTACTAATCAAAACAAACAATTAACTAAAATATTGATGAGCAATAGTTATTGGCATAGGGCCTGTTGCTCTTGCTAGGTATTTTTATGTGACTGATCAGTGTTGCTTTTCGATATTGGGAACTACAGGCATCCTTATACACTGATGAAGGGCAGCTTTGACAAGTCGATGTTGACTGAAAAATACAGAAAAGAGCTGTTTTGTTGCAAGCGTTGTGTGTTTGTAACAAGAAAATCAGAATGTTGCATTGGTGCAACAAATTCAGGGTTATGGCTTAACCGGTAAGTTAATCTTTAGCGCGATAGTTTGGGTAACTACATGGAAATGTAGAGTTAGTTTAAAAGTTGGCTGGAGTATTGGCATCTCACTTGCGGTATTGGAAAAACACTTTGAATAGGATTTTAAACGCAAATAACCATAGGGCTGCTTGAATTCAGTGCCAAAAAAGACACTTTTGGCTAGGATAAAAGAAGATGTGAGCCTTCAACTTGCTGCCTAACAGCGCTATTGAATGTACAAGTTTAAATAGTTTGTGGGTATACCTGTATTGAAACAGGTTGTCGTAGGCTTAAGAATAATTCTGTGTCTTATCGGTACAAGCAGTTGCAAATGATGGATTTAGCACTTCAAAATTCGAAGCGTAGCGCCATAAACTGGTTGGGTCAGCGGTGTTTTGCGCAAGATGGTGTATTTCGTAGAGCTGTGCGCATTGTTATTACCTTTAGCGCCGTGGCCGTTTCTTGTGTTGGTGTGCATGCCGATTCGAATGGCGGGCATGCCAAAACGGCTCCTATTGATAGTGCGCTTGCTGCTGTACAAAGTTTAGACCCTGTAACCCCAGTAGAAGCTTTACGCCGTGGTGCCAAAGCTTATTATGCGGGTAATAAAGCCGAGGCGCTACGTCCACTGCAATATGCGGCTGATAATGGTCAGGCTATGGCTGCGTGGAAGCTGGGGCGTATGTACGCCTATGGTGACGGGGTCGCTGAAGATGATTTGAAAGCATTCCATTATTATTCTCGTGTTGCCCGCGAACACTCTGGTGATAGTCCCCGCTCTAGCAGTGCGCCATTTGTTGCCAATGCTCTTGTTGAGTTGGGAAACTATTATTTAACAGGTATTGAGGGCTCACCCGTTCAACCCAATCGTGCCCGGGCACTGGAAATCTTTACATATTGCGCTTCTTATTTTGGTGATGCCGATGCCCAATACCATTTAGGCCTCTATTATTTACAGCAATCTAAACTGAATGAAGGGCAGGCGGGTGAACGTAATCGGCGCCTAGCAGCTCGTTGGCTCAAGCTTTCAGCTGTCAAAGGGCATATTTTTGCGCAGGCGAAGTTTGGAGAGCTGCTTTATAACAGCGATAGCTACCAGACGGTAAAAAATATGGGCATCCGCTGGATTACATTGGCTCAAAAGCAAATTACCGCAGATTTACAACGGCGGTTACCGCATAACAAAAAACAATTTGAAGAGATTGCGGCATTGCATGAAAAAGTGTGGGCTGAAGTGGGTGAGCAAGAGCGCCGCGATGCGGTTGATTGGGCGAGTGCTTGGCTTGCCCGCCACGCCAGTACGCAAACTGCACAAAACTAGTTTTTGCATAGGTTGAAAGAATAGTTCAATATTTCTTTCGATTGCAGTTGACATTCATTATCAATAGCACTAGAAATAAAACATGAGTTTGATACTCAGCTTTGAGTATCTGTCTCTGTTTGGCGATTGAATGGACCCTTATGGGTCTCTGGAAAACTTTAAGGGCGTGCCTTCGGGCGCGCCTCTTTTTTTGCATTTACCCTATTTGATTTTCAAGGGTAGGGGTATTGGGGCATTGAAGGTGGCTACGTGAGATATTAGTGATGTAATATCCTTTTCAGATAGATAGAAATTGCATTCCCCCTTTGGATAAAATGAATTGTCTCTTGCAACAAATGAAAACAGGGCATATATACCCCCTCACAGAGCCGCTGAGCACAGCGGCGACTATATGAATGACGGGGCATAGCGCAGCCTGGTAGCGCATCTGGTTTGGGACCAGAGGGTCGCAAGTTCGAATCTTGCTGCCCCGACCATTCATAAAGACATTATCGAGTCACGGGGCATAGCGCAGCCTGGTAGCGCATCTGGTTTGGGACCAGAGGGTCGCAAGTTCGAATCTTGCTGCCCCGACCACTTGATAAGTTGACACGGATCGGGGCATAGCGCAGCCTGGTAGCGCATCTGGTTTGGGACCAGAGGGTCGCAAGTTCGAATCTTGCTGCCCCGACCATTTAAATTTCCAATAATCAAATAGTACCTTCGAGCGCCACACATATATATCTGCTTTACTGCACAAAGGGCTGACAAATAATAGCCCTACTGTTGTTCAAGCTGCTCTTTATTCAACCACCATTGGTGCATCGCTTCAAATACGGGCCTTAATGCGCGTCCTGTATTGGTGGCGCTATATTCCACACGTGGTGGAACCTGTGCGTATACTTTTCGATCTATCAAACCATCAGCTTCCAAGGCACGTAATTGCTTGGTTAACATGGTCTGGGTGATGCCGCTAATTTCTCGGCGTAAATCACCAAATCTTTTTGTTCCATTAAAAACAAGTGTTTTCAGGATCAAAAGCTTCCACTTACCACCTATCATTGAAAATAGAATGGGTGCAGGGCAGAGCTCGCTATCAGTCTGTTGGGTCATACGGGCCTAATACTATTATTTTAAGAGTTACTTCAAAATTTCTGCCTACTTCCATAAAACTATTAGTGATGTATTTTAGCAAGTGCAAATTTAAAAGGCTGTTATTAAGGTGAGAGCAATGCATATCATTCTACTGAAATTTGGCGACAACAAAGAATCTGCAAAAAAGTATATGGAAACGCACAACAGCTGGATTTCCAGTGGTTTTTCCGATGGTGTTTTTCAATGTGTTGGTTCTTTGGATAGCGGAGGCGGATTTATAATCGCTCATGGTGAGAGCACAGACGCAATTCACAAACGCGTCGCTGAAGACCCGTTTGCTCAACATGCCGTTGTCACCCCGGAAGTTCATGCAATTGATGTAAAACGGACAGTTCCGCAGTTAGATTATTTTCAAAATAATCATCATCAATAAATACTTGATACAATCGCGAATGGCTCGCAAGCGCAAATCTTCCGATGTCGTTTGATCTAAAAAGTTAAAGCAGTTTGCTATTTCTTAAAAGCCACAGTACACGACTCTTTAGTTTATTGAGCGCTTGGGGCAGTTTTTTCGCCATGCCTTAGATGCTCTATCAGGTTTATGGGTAATCCAGTT
>NZ_LLWE01000036.1 GCF_001562055.1 Polycladidibacter stylochi
AGCTTATGGAACGACTACACAGCCGAATTGCGTGCATGAAAAGGGCGATAACGCGGTTTTGCATTTACTTCGAAATAACCTGACAGTGACCTTTGAAGGTCTCCAGGAGCGTTCTCTTTGGAAGACATTGCAAGTTCATAAAAATCACGTAATGGTAGTGCACTGTATTTTTTTATCGCCTTACCAGCAGTAAAAGCCTTCTCTACAGTGTAGTCTGCGGGAGCCACATATGGTAATCCTGTGCGTTGGTTTATAACGTGATTACCACTATGATCTAAAAGGTATTTTGCTGGTGTTGCATTTCCTTTTTTATCGAATACGGGAAAAAAATAGCCTCGACCTGTCATTGGCACTGCCCTCCGATTATAACATATTTATTGTAGGTGACGACTAATCTAGTTGGGCACAGTTTGTCATTTAAGTATTCTTTTTCGTCATCATATATCATTCCGTCATATCTATTAGTTTTTATGAGATGATACCAATACTCTGAAAATACATATCCGCCACCACCCCATGTAATTACAGTGTTTTCAGGCAAACTATTAAGCATTTCATCATTTAATACTATTCTTAACTTGTTCAATATTACATATTTTGGTGAAACCATAAAAAATATAATTAAAATGTAAGATATGTATAAAAATACCGTTACTCGTATATTAAACAAATACCATAGAGCACAAACTGTAATATATTATTATATCTATTAGTAAATCGCTATGATGAAACCAATCATGCCAATAAAGGGAAGAATAACTTGAGAAATTCATATCTATAAAAAGAATAGAACAAAAAAATATTTTATATGCGATTTTCATGATAATATAACTACTTTAGAATAAGTGAGCGTCATATATTGTACTCTAACCATTTATTGTAGTGTTTGGCGGTAAAAGCCTGCCACGATATGTCATTACGTTATCTAATTAAAAACGGCACTTCCCCAAAATTCTTATAGGACTGTTATTGCTACAGTTGTAGTGCGTTAAGTAAACACTTATTCAATGAAATCCAAAGTATTTTTATAACCCATCAGATAATGTCAAGTATTAATAATATTTAATTACTGTATATATTGTAGCCAATATTCATTGGCGCATTAGATATCACTTTTTTATCAGAAAAAAGAATATTGTTTTAAAAAGGGATGGGTTTTTTGTCTGTAAAAAAGCAGCGGCTAAAGCCTTGTTTTTTCATGGCTCTCGGCAGCGGTTTTTTGTGTTGTAAAAATAATCATCTTTGATGTAGACTTTTTTACAAAAAATCGAGATCAATATGAAAATCGGATATGCGAGAGTTTCAACCCTAGAGCAAAATTTGCGCCTCCAAATTGACGCTTTGAAAAAAGCCGGTTGCGATAAAATATACGCCGATACCGGCGTGAAAGGCAATGCCGTTATCAAGCCGCAGCTAGAAGAGCTGCTCAATTACGCAAGAGAAGGCGATACGCTGGTTATCTGGAAGCTGGACCGCTTGTCGCGCTCACTTCCCGACTTGATTGCTTGTGTGCGTGGGATCGAAAAACGCGGCCTTGAATTTCAATCTCTCACCGAGAAGCTTGAAACCGGCTCACCAGCCGGACGGCTGTTCTTTCATGTAATGGGATCACTGGCAGAATTTGAGCGCGATATCATCGAGCAGCGCACCCGCGAGGGGATGCAGGCCGCAAAAGCTGCTGGTGTGAAAATGGGGAGACCCAACAAGCTCAAGGACGAGCAGTGGCAGAACATCCTTGAAATGAAAAGCAAGGGTGTTCCCATTGCCAAGATAGCCAGTGTATCCGGCATGACCAGGCAAGCAATTTACTATCGCTTGCGCCAGTTGCAAGACGCGGAAAGCAATGCAATTGAGGTGGAAGATCATGCCAAATCAGACAATCAAATTGACCTAGAGGAATACCTTGGATCGACAAACCAATGTTAAATATTCCTCAATGAATGCATTCAGATGAATTGGTTCAATTAATTTTCTTTTCTTCTTGCCGTCTTCTCATTCTGTGACCTTTCACAGAATTTAGTGGAATTGCCATTTGAGTAAAGAGTGCTTTAACGCCTTAAAACAAGGCATTCTTTATATGATAATCAAGAAAAACAAAGACATTTAACCGGCCTGAGTTGGCCTGAGTTGGCCTAAGATGTCCATATAATTTTGAAATAAAAATTACAGCTAAAGTCATAAAAAAAGAAGTACAGGATGGTTAATGTGATTTACTTCACATTAAAGGAAAGCCTTATTCGCACTGTCGCGCTCAACGTAATACTACGTAATGACTGATGTAGATGGACCACAACAAACCATTGTGATGATACATCAGCCGTGGACCCCAACGTCCACGATATCCCACATCAATATATTGGACTGGCCGGGGAAAAGTGGAGGGACTTCTGATAAGTTAAGATCAGGAGGACTTCATGGGGCGACCAAATTATACAAAAAGAGTTTAAACGCGAGGCTGTACGGCTGGTATAGGTGAGTGGCAGAACAATTCCTGAAATTGCCGCTGATTTGAGAGTGGGACGTTCTACTCTGAACCGTGGATCAGAGAATTTCGGTATCAGGATTTGCTGGCCGGGCCACACGAGGATACAGGCAATGAGCTGGCCCGTTTGCACAAGAAAATTAAACTTCTTCGAGAGGAAAGGGATCTTTTAAAGTGTAGCTGGCAAAACAAACAGTAGAG
>NZ_LLWE01000015.1 GCF_001562055.1 Polycladidibacter stylochi
CTCAGTTCCGGGAAGGCAGTTCGCTCCAAGCTGGACTGTATGCACGAACCCCCCGTTCAGTCCTACTGCTGCGCCTAATCCGGTAACTATCGTCTTGAGTCCAACCCGGAAAGACACGACAAAGCGCCACTGGCAGCAGCCACTGGTAACTGATTTAGGGAGTTAGTCTTGAAGTTATACGCCAGTTAAGGCTAAACTAAACGAACAGTTTTGGTGACTGCGCTCCCTTTAAGCCAGTTACCTCGGTTCATAGAGCGCCAACTCTACTGAACCTTTCGAAAAAACCGCCCGTCAAGGCGGTTTTTTCGTTCACAGCCGGAAGCTTACGGCTGCTGCCAGATAATCTCAAGAAGAAAGTAAAAAAAATCGATTAAAACACAAGCAATCAAAGTTAATCTTTGACATAAAGTCTAGCTAATCACAATGAAAGCTGTACATTTTATTAAGGCACTAACAAATCGTATGGCATATAACAAAAACACGAACAGAGGCTATCATGATAAAGGAAATAAGTTTAAAGAATTTCAAATGCTTCAATGAGCTACATCTAAAGCAATTAAAGACTTTAAATATCATAGCTGGGAAAAACAACTACGGGAAAACCTCTATACTGGATGCTATATTTTGTTTTTATGATGTAAAAAACCCAGCCGTCTTGTTAAACATTCAAGCATTCAGAAAAGAAATGGCAGAAATAAACAAAAACAAGCCATTTTGGGTTAGTTACTTTCACGACATGGACACATCACAAAAGATGTCCATAGTCATTCGAGATGAACGCTCTGAAGTAACACAAACATATGAAACAGAAACAAATCAGAGACTAGAATCAAGTTTATCTCTAAACGTTGACACCGTACTATCTAACCAAAACATACCTCGTCAAACTATCGGTTCTCAGGCCACAGTAAACTCGTTAAAAATAAACGTGACCGAGACACCCAATGCAAAAAGCAGAGTTTCCAATAAGCTTTTCTCTATGCAATTGAAAGAAGATGGCGTAGAAATAAAATCAGAAATAAAAAACGAAAGAGATGGGGTTAATTATAAATTTAAGACAGCAACGATAATAACAACATCCAGAAAGATAAACAAAGAGGCAACAATTACAAATGTATCAAATCTACTAACACAAAAAAGAAAAAAAGATATATTAGAAAACTTAAGAAAAATAGATGACAGAATTGTAGATATAGCAATATCTGCAATAGGTAACAACAAGGAAATATATTTAGACATTGGCTTTAGCGAGCTAAATGAAATATCAATGCTTGGCGAGGGTATCAGTCGAGCATTATCTTTCATTAGCTCAGTATTGGTACAGGAAAACTCAATTATTCTTATTGATGAAATCGAGAACGGAATACATTACTCAGTAATTAAAGACATAATAAAATCATTAATTTCATCTGCAAAACAAAACAACAATCAAATATTTGCAACAACTCATAGTCAAGATGTGATACGAGCAATAAACGAAATAGATAGCAAAAATGAAGACATCGCTTACATTAGACTAGGAAGAGAAAAGAACTCCCTAAAACCAACAGCCGTACAATTCAATATGAATGATTTTTCCTACTCGGTAGAGAACGACTGGGAGGTCAGATAATGAAAAACATAAACAATAGCAAGAAGATCATTTTTGTTGAGGGTGATGATGATTTTCATTTTCTATGCAACCTACTTGAAATACAAGGCATTACCGATGTTTTTGTCGAGAAGATAAATGGAAAATCAAAATTAAAACAAGCACTTAGAGCATTCAAAAACATTGAGTCTTTCGATGAAAAAGAAAGCATTTTTATTATATTAGATGCTGATACATCATTTACTGACACAGAAAGATCAATAATTGCCACATTGCGAGAACTACAAATCTCCACCCCCAGCGCGCATAACGAAATAGCTATGAATGGCAATACAAAAATTTCTTTCTTTATAATGCCAGGAAAAGACAAGCCAGGTGCCATTGAAGATCTGATAATTGAACACGCAAGCACTCGAGCGTTATATGAATACATAATAGAATTCTTCGAAAAAATCAAAAATAATAAAGACAACATCTCAGCGAGTGACGAAGAGTACACTTATCCAACCAACGAAAAAAAAGCTAAGGTACAAG
>NZ_LLWE01000004.1 GCF_001562055.1 Polycladidibacter stylochi
AATACACTTGCGAAAACGGTTGCGAAGATCAAGCGAAAGCGGTGATGACATGAGAACTCCTCCTCATGTCAGTGAATCACAAATCGCTCAAGGTGCAATCACTTACGATTCAGGCTAATCGCAAGCCGCTTTAGATGCTACTATCATTTCCCACCCACATTTTCTGAGTAAGGCGCTGGAGAACCTGTCCTTTGTTGACGCGCACGCAAAAAGCCCTGCTTATTTTATTCTGCAGGTCTATTTCTATAATAGATATATAATGAAGATTCTTTGGTTGCGGGGGTAGGATTTGAACCTACGACCTTCAGGTTATGAGTTAGTATCTCCAGTTGTGCACGTACATTCATCAACGCACAAAAATAACCTTATCATACTGATTCAATTCATCTATTTATAGAGTTACGTGCACACACATTCACAATTTATGCTTGTATTTCGATTTCAATTGCTTCCATATAGCTTCCATAAAAGGAATTGGAAGCATGACAAAACTCTCTAAGAGAACCATTGATACTTTAGAAATCAAATCATCAGATTACTTCGTATGGGACGAAACCCTACCCGGCTTTGGCATTCGTATTATGCCATCAGGGCGTAAAAGCTTTCTCATTCAATACCGCGATGACAGCCGCCGCACCCGTCGCAAAGCCATTGGCAGATATGGCACCATTACCGTTGATGAAGCCAAACGCGAAGCAAGAGAACTACTGGCAGCCGTCACACGCGGTGAGAACCCCGCCGAAGAAGACAAACGCCAAAAAGCCAGTCCAACCGTTGCCGCTGTATGCGAGCGCTTTTTAAAAGAGTATGTGCCCTTGCACTGTAAAGCCAGCACCGCCAAAGAGTATAAGCGCTGCGTTGCGCTGTTTATCTGCCCTGCCATTGGTACCCACAAAATCAATAGTGTAAAGCGGTCCCATATTGCCAGCCTACAGGCAAAACACAGCGCGACCCCTTACCAAGCCAACCGCACCCTTGGCGTACTATCCATATTGTTTAAGCAGGCCGAGATTTGGGGGCTGCGCGAAGAAAATACCAACCCCTGCCGTAATGTTAAGAAATACGAAGAGAAGAAACGCGAACGTTTTTTAAGTACAGAAGAACTCCAACAACTCAGCACCTGTTTAAACCAGATGGAAGCGGCCAAGTTAGAGAGCCAAGCAGCGATTAACTGCATTCGCCTTTTGATCCTGACCGGTTGCCGCCTTGGCGAAATCCAGACCTTGAAGTGGGAGTACATCAAAGGCAATTCGGCTTACCTGCCAGATTCCAAAACAGGTGCCAAGCGCGTTTATCTTGCCCCTGCCACATTGGAGGTGCTGGCAGGTATCGAGCGGCTGGCAGATAATCCCTATGTGATTGTGGGCAAGCTGCCCGGCTCTCATTTGAGCGATATGCAAAAGCCGTGGCGGCGCATTCGTAAAGCTGCCAAGCTGGAAGATGTCCGATTGCACGACTTGCGACACTCGTTTGCCTCCAGCGCTGTTGGGCTGGGTGAAAGCCTGCCGATGATTGGTAAGTTATTAGGCCATAGCCAAGTACAAACCACCGCCCGCTATGCCCACTTGGCTGATGACCCTGTACATATGGCAGCGGCCCGCATTAGTGATGAGTTAGCGCAAATCATGTCGCGCACAGAATAACTTTAAAGAATATTTCTGGAAAAATGCTTGGAAGTGCTGCCCTTCTAAAATCTCCTTGAAGATTTTCTTTGAAAATTCATGGGAAGCGATAGTCGTTCAAGCATAATTCTTGGAATAATGCATTATAGGCGTCTTGTTAGTTATCGACGCAGCTAAGCGATTGATGCTAAATTCAAAACTATTAACTATAAGCCGCATAATATCTGAGAATTCTTTATAAATGACCCCTTTCGACATTTGGAGCAAAGGCGTTCCTCTTCAGCGATCCCCGTTATACTTTGCAAACAAGGACAAGAAAGCCGAGTTTCAGAGGCTTCGAGCTGAGAACTCCCTTAAAAAGATAATGGAGCGGACAAAAGCTCTTTATGATGAAGGTAAGCCTTTTCATGAAGCAATGTCTCACGCCTATATCTCTAATAATAGCAGTGAGATTTATAAGGGTTTTGAAGCGGTTATCACACAAGCCATTGAGA
>NZ_LLWE01000016.1 GCF_001562055.1 Polycladidibacter stylochi
GCAATGCAGAGCGTAAACAGCATCTCTTCAACCTCGCGCAGGCTCAAATAGAAGCGATGATAGAGCCAAACCACGTGAGCAATGATCTCGGACGGGAAACACTGGCGCTTGTAGCTAATCGATGATGGCGTCATACGCCAATCGCTATCTCATCAGGCTGGTGCCAAAGTTTACGTGACAACGCCTTTGAACGAATTGATGAATATGTTAAATTGCTCGAGAGCTAGATTCTCTAAGTATACATGGGAAAGAAAAATCAGATCGAAATCGGTCAAAGCGTCAAAATGCGGTGTTAATTCATCTTGGATAGTTTCAAGAGGGGGAATTTCAGCACCTAATTCCTGCGCGTATCTAAGGAACACTTCTGCATGTCGCGCTTCATCATTGACAGCTTGAGCAAGCCCAAGTTTAAGATTTATGTCTTCACACCTCTGAAGAAGTAATGCAGCATTTGCCATGCCAATTTGCTCAACATAACTCGAGCTTTTTGATACGAAAACGGATTTCTTCCTCAGATCATCAGGCATTTTCTCAGAGTGCAACCTCGTCCAGTCGATTTTCTGATTCCAATCGCCTAATTTTTTTCCTTGCTGATAGATCTTGGAGAAGTCTGAGTTTAAATCTAGCTTATTGTTCAACATTTAGTTTATCCTTTGTGCTTGTAAGTAAAGAAAATCTAGTAATGAGAAGTAACGAGCATATAACTAATATTATAGATGTAATTAGAAATGGAACTCCATTACCAAATGTATCTGCAATTAAAGCCCCTGTTAGTGGTAGTATTAGAACAGTAATTGACGTTATACTCTGAATTGTTCCGTAAATTTTTCCGATATTGGACGCATTGCTTCTTTGTTGAGCTAAAGATCGGAACCCAACAATACCAAAGGCAGTACCAACTCCCATACAAAATGCTACTAACATTAGCAAAGTGGCTCGTGATGAGAAGCTAGATATGGAAATTAAGAAGTATGCGAGAAAACAGACAGCGTCAAAGCAGAGTGAGATAAGGAATGTCCTTAAAAGACCGGAGATGCGCTCAATGTAAGGAACTAGATAAGACCCAATAATCCCTCCAGCCCCGATTGTCGCAATTAGTGTTCCAATATGAGCTCCTTGTCCCCCTAAGCTCAAATACAGATAGGCCAATAGATCATCTGATATGTAAACTGCAAAAATGCTCAAGCAATATACAATAGTTCCCCAAAGTAAATATGCATCTTTTGATATTAATTTATAACCATTTGAGGTAGATCTTTGAGATGGATTACTGATATCTTCAATCTGTATATTTTCTTTACGCAAGGTGTATAATAAGCAATTTAGTACCAAAATTACTGACATTACGAGAGAGAAGACTAGCTTATTAACGTCAGGTAAATACAAAGCTGTTAAGGAGAATAACAGTGGCGCTGCTACTTTGGCGATATTTGAAATTAGTGAAATTGTGCTGTTTACTTTTACATATTCTTTATAAGTATGGTGAAGAGATATGTGTCGTTGAGAAAGTATTGACGTGAAGCATCTTCCAGTAGATCTAACTAAAATCGCCAATAAAAAAGCAATTTGATTATCAGAAGTTAATGCGAATAAAGCTCCGCTAGCAACAACTAGGTTGGAACACAAGAATAAAAAGTTGTTATTTACTTTATCAACGAGATAGCCTGCCTTATGACTCAACACTGCATTAGGTAAAGCAAAGGCTGCCGCAATTAGGCCTGCGTCCATCACTGAGCCTTGAAGAGTATAGAGAATTATAAATGCAAATACTGAGTAGTCCCAAAATATGTCAAAGTAGTTTACCAAAGTATGTATAACTAAAAACTGTAACTTTTGTTCCAGTTATTCATTTTCATGAACCCTGTAATAATAGCAGTTTTGACCTGCTCCCCAAGTTCCCTCCATGTTTTAAGAGGATCCTTGTTTTCTTGATGTGCTCCCCAATTTTCCCCCGGTCGGGAGGTAGAGATTTCTGGACCAAATCAGGAACACGGGCTGGATGCGTATTCCGATTTCATCA
>NZ_LLWE01000038.1 GCF_001562055.1 Polycladidibacter stylochi
GACCAGGCACGGGCTACCATAAACGTCAATGTGGTTGATGATGTGCCCGTGGCCGGGGGTACGGCTGTTCATGCCACACTGGATGAAGATGATATTGCCTTTGGCGATACGGTGGGGACCCACCCTTGGGATGGTAATGATGACGGCTCGTTTACAATTCTTCCTAAAGATGGTGTTGCCAACCAGGCTTATACCCGTGGCACGCTCGCAAGCACCGTTGACTTTGGTGCCGATGGCTCGGCTTCAACGGCGCAATTTGCCTTTACAGCGGATGCTGTAGCGACCTTCAACGCTTTAGGGCTGCAAAGCGGCGGCGTTGTGGTGCAGTTCAAAATGGTGGGTGATACGCTTGTAGGCTATAAGCACATTGATAATGGTAGTGTGGATGGGCAGGACTATCCGGTTCTCTCGCTGGCGCTTGACCCGGCAACCGGTGCTTTTGTCTACAGCCAGTTCTCCCAGCTTGACCATGTGCATGGCAACGGCGAGAACACAAAGCTGCAGCTGGAAAATGGCAGTATCGATGCCCTTGATTTCGGGCGTGTCATTAGCGCTCGTGATGGCGATGGCGACACGGTTTCCTTGAGCGGCAAGTTCACCATCACCGTTCGCGATGATGTGCCCGATCCGCAAATCACACCCGTCAACGGGGCCGAGCTGCGTATAGATGAAAGCGCAGGCAAGCAAGATAGCGACAGTACCTCCTCCAGTTTGAAGTCCCTGTTTAGCAAGTTGCGTGATATTCCAGAGGGCGAGATGGGGGCGCAATACGCGCGCACCATGCTGCTGGAAGAGCCGGCCGGTAATATGCGTGCCGGGGCCGATGGCTTGAGCAAAGGTGCTTACACACTCAAGCTCACCAGCACCTCGCCAATACTGGACTTTAAAACCACAGATGGTCAGGAGATCCGCCTCAAAGTCGAGATGGTCAACGGCCAGAGCATGATTGTCGGCCGGGTTATCAATCACTTTGGTTCTTCAGGAGATGCTGCGTTTGCCATTCATCTGGACGATCAGGGGCAAGTCTCCGTGGCGCAGTTCATGCCTTTGGATCATCCCGATACAGGCAACCCTGATGACAGTCTTGATCTGACCGGACTGGTTGAAGTCAAGCTTGATGTCACGGATGGCGATGGCGATCATGGCGGCAACAGCTTGCAGATTGGCCATTTGATTTCCTTTGATGATGACGGGCCAAGTCTTGATAACCTGAGCCAACCGCTGCAGGTGGATGAGGATGATCTGCCCAATGGCAGTGATGGGGATAAAGAACCGCTTGTGGTGCGTGGTGATTTGCAGCTTGACTTTGGCGCTGATGGTGCTGCCAACGACCAGCCGCTCAGCTTTGATGTGCCCGTGGGCCTACAAAGCGGCATGACGTCTGCCGGTGTCACGCTGTTCTACAGCCTATCGGATGATGGCAGCTCGTTAACAGCAACCGCTGGTGAAGGCGGGCCGCTGGTGTTTAGCGTGGAACTCGATGCCAGCCAGCAAGGCTACACATTCACGCTGCACGGGCCGCTTGATCACGGGGCTGCGGGGGAAGATGTGCTTGGCCTTGGCTTTGACATCATCGCAACCGATGGCGATGG
>NZ_LLWE01000043.1 GCF_001562055.1 Polycladidibacter stylochi
CGATGCTTTCATATTCTGCTCCTTCCCAGCCAGGAAATTCGTCACAGAAAATTCTAACTCAAATCGAGGGACTTTTCAGGGAGCACATCAGTTTTGCTGAAGCAAGCACTCCGACCGATTATGCACTGGCAGCTGTGGCGGTTGTTCCAGTTGCTGGGGATTTTGTAAAACATGCAGCTAAACAAGGCGACCTAGCTGCTGAAATCGGTAGCATCATATATACAGCAGCACGCAAAGTTGGTAGCTTGAATGGGGGACCGTTAGAGAATGCCGTTCAGGTGCGGGGGCGTTTCAAGATCGAAAATGGACCTGCCAATAGTACAGTATATAGAGCTGATGATCAGGGGAATATTACTAGTTATGCGACTTATGACGCTGAAGGAAAAATTTTGACGCGTGTCGATGTCACCGGTGCAGCCCACAATGGGATTCCAACACCACATGTATTAGAATATGGCCGCGACGTGCTGCCCAATGGTAGCGTGAGAGTTCAAACTCCCAGAACGAACCCGCGTCCGGCTAAACAGGATGAAATCCCTTGAAGAAGATTGATCCATTACACAATTGGAAACAACCTATTGCAATTGAAGATTGGGGGCGTAAATGTTCCCCACCGATCAATAGAGCTTGGCTAAGTCATATCAATTACTTTGTACACCCTGATATAGCGGTAGCTATTGGTAGACTTTTATTGCCAACATTTTTAGAACACGATGGTGGTGTTTTTTTAGAAGTTAACTTTACGCTTGATGGATACTCGAAATGGAGAAAGCACCTAGATAACATAAGTGCAATCGAGAACATGATGAACCATCAGCACGTATATGATTTGTTTGCAGTGACTGATAATATTTCAGAGGAATCATACTTAGGAGTCGCTAACCTGCTGGCTGATACTACACGATTGGCACTAAAGGCTTGCTACCCAGAACGTCAATTCTGCGTAGATATATCAATTGCTGATAATGATTATGGACCGACAGTCAGCTTTTATTCTCGTTGATTGATGCGCCACGTGATCAAGGGTGTTGTAACGTAAACTTTGGCCTTGACCTGCTCCCCATAATCTCCTCCAGTTTGTGATAGGATCCTACCTAACATTGAGGTGGGATATGAAGCGTTCGCGTTTTACGGAAGAACAGATTAGGCGTTGTCACGTAAACTTTGGCACCAGCCTGATGAGATAGCGATTGGCGTATGACGCCATCATCGATTAGCTACAAGCGCCAGTGTTTCCCGCCCGAGATCATTGCTCACGTGGTTTGGCTCTATCATCGCTTCTCTTTGAGCCTGCGCGAGGTTGAAGAGGTGCTGTTTACGCTCTGCATTGC
>NZ_LLWE01000012.1 GCF_001562055.1 Polycladidibacter stylochi
CAAGTCACGAGTCGAATCGCCGGTGAATCGTGTGGTGAGTCGTCCGGCGACTTGCCTAACGTGATTGCCGGCCGTCGACGAACCCGATTCCTGAACGTGATGAAATCCGGTTTTCCGGCTGCGCCGGCAACGCTTCACGGCCACGCAATAAATTGCGTCCCCGTTCACCGTTTTCGGATGGGAAGAACGGTGGAAACAGGACTAACCCTGGCTAAATGGCGTGAATTTTCGCGCTATGCACTTGCGTGCATACTCATGCATGCCGTAAAAACAGAGCCTGCGCGTTTCTGGCGGGGTTTCGGGTGGTTTGTTGCCTGTTTTGCCGGTTTCCCGTCAGAAACGCCCTGAGGCCGTTTTAGCGGTGCGTACAATCATGGCTTTATGTTAAATGATAGATGCAAAAAAGCCCCGAAGGGGCCTGAAGGTTTTCCTGCTAAGGGGCGAAACGGGCCGCCTTCCGGCGACCTGTTCGGCAGCTCCCTCTGCGACCATCTTATTTGGTCAGTTCAGCCGTCATGTGGACACGGTTATTGAACTGAGCGCTGGTGATTTTGTATGACGCACCTTGTTCAGCGGCCTGTGCGGCAATTTTTGCTTCAGCACGATCCAGGGTGGAGGCGGTAGCGCTGACGCTCTGAGCAAACGCACCGAAAGACATCATGGATAGAGTGGCAACTGCAACGAAAGTTTTGATGGTTTTCATGGTCGTATTCCTTAAGTAATTTTGTTCTGTATGGGGCGTTGTTGCCCTGATGTGATAAATGATAGGGCGACCATGAGCTGATTAAAATCGAAACAATTTGCGGATATCATTCAAAAAAATAGAACAAAAAAATGAGCACATCAAAACCAGGTGTGAGACTCTGATTTAGGGGTGGGCAGGATGAATAGCCTCGAGGGGTCGTAAAATTATGGTCTTATGTAAAATTTTTTTAAGTGAATAGAGAGAATATAACTTAAGGGAGCGCCTTGTGCTGGGTCTTTTACATTAGATTTGCACAATCATTGTTTTGGCATCTGGTGATGTCTTGAGGACGTTTGAGATTACTGATAACTAAAGTATATGATGCTTTCTATACGTTATCCGGCGTTTAATAACGCTCTGGGATAAGCCAGCCTGTGAAGGGCTGGCTTAATTTTGATTTATATTTTTGAAATAAAACTTTTTATTTCATCAAAACAATTGTCTGCTGTGTTTATTATTCCATTTTTCATGGATATTCCTATCCTTGAGTCGGATTCTCTATTGCAGCTAAGATAGACTTTTATC
>NZ_LLWE01000028.1 GCF_001562055.1 Polycladidibacter stylochi
TGATGTGCTCCCTGAAAAGTCCCTCGATTTGAGTTAGAATTTTCTGTGACGAATTTCCTGGCTGGGAAGGAGCAGAATATGAAAGCATCGAAGTTTACGGACGCACAGAAAGCTTACATAGTTAAGCGTGGTGAAGAAGGTGTTCCTGTTGCCGAGATTTGTCGTGAAGCCGGAATCTCTGAAGCGACTTTTTATAACTGGCGCAAGAAGTATGCAGGCTTGATGCCGACAGAGATGAGACGACTGCGAGAGCTCGAACAAGAGAATGCACGGTTGAAAAAAATCGTTGCAGATCTGTCTCTCGACAAAGAGATGCTTCAGGACATTGTCAAACGAAAGCTCTGAGGCCTGTTCGGAAGAGAGCGCTGGTTGACGAGATGTTGTTGGATTGGGGGATTTCCATTCGCCGGGCTTGCTCGGTGATCATGTTTGATCCCACCAGCTATCGCTATAAATCCCGTCGACCCGATCAGGCCGCGTTGGAGCAGCGGATCAAAGAGATTTGCCAAACTCGGGTACGTTTTGGATATCGTCGTATCCATGTCCTTCTTCGACGAGAAGGTTGGAAGGTAAATATCAAGAAGACACGTAGGATTTACAAGGAGTTGGGGCTACAGCTGCGCAATAAGCATCCCAAGCGTCGGGTGAAAGCCAAGCTTCGAGAAGATCGGGAAGAAGCTGTTGGCCCCAATGATGTATGGGCGATGGATTTTGTCCATGATCAACTGGCCACCGGCCGTAAGATGCGGGTTCTGACAATGATTGATACCTTCTCGAGATACGTTCCAATTCTTGATCCTCGCTTCAGCTATCGAGGGGAAGACGTTGTCAAAACTCTTGATCGGGTCTGCAAAGAGATCGGCTATCCAAAGACAATCCGTGTTGATCAAGGCTCAGAGTTTATCTCTCGCGATATGGACTTGTGGGCTTACCATAACGGTGTCACACTGGATTTCTCCCGGCCTGGAAAACCGACAGATAATGCGTTCATTGAATCGTTCAACGGCAGGTTCCGAGCAGAGTGCTTGAACGCTCACTGGTTCTTGAGCCTATCTGATGCCGCTGAAAAGTTGGAGGCGTGGCGTAGAGACTACAACGAGCAAAGACCTCATGGAGCTATCGGTAACAAGGTGCCGATAGAACTGATGAAATCGGAATACGCATCCAGCCCGTGTTCCTGATTTGGTCCAGAAATCTCTACCTCCCGACCGGGGGAAAATTGGGGAGCACATCA
>NZ_LLWE01000017.1 GCF_001562055.1 Polycladidibacter stylochi
GGTATTCCCCCCGGAAATTGATTGAGTTTAAAAGTAGAGATATTGTTGCCTCATATTGAGGACTAGTTTTATGAAGAAATCTCGGTTTAGCGACGCGCAGATCATTTCAATATTGAAGCAAGGGGAAAGCGGCGTACCGGTGGCCCAGCTTTGCCGTGAACATGGCATGAGCGCTGCAAGCTTTTACAAATGGCGCTCTAAATACGGTGGCCTTGATGCGCCGATGATCCAGTCGATGAAGTCTACGGAAGACGAACTTCACCGATTTAAGAAGATGTATGCCGAGCTGTCGCTGCAAAATGAGCTTTTGAAGGAAGCGCTGGGAAAAAAGCCCTAAAGCCATCTCAACGCAAGGAGATGGCTGTGCTTGCTGTCGAAGAAAAAGGCGTTTGCATTTCTCTGGCGTGTCGCACGTTTGGTGTGAGTGAGCGCTGTTATCGTTACAGGCGACTTTTGAATAACGACAATGCTCTGATTGCCGATTGGCAGGTGCGGCTAACAACCGCCAACCGGACTTGGGGTTTCGGCCTATATTTCCTATACTTACGCAATATCAAAGGGTTCGGTTAGAACCACAAACGGGTCTATCGCATTTACAGGGAATCGGAACTCAACCTGAGGATCAGGCCGCGCAAACGTTTGAAGCGGGCGAAACCAGATAAGTTGGCGGTTCCAGCACGGGCCAATCAAGTTTGGTCTATGGATTTCATGTCAGATCAACTGGAGGATGGCAGGTGGTTCAGAACGCTCAACATTCTTGATGATTTCAACCGGGAAGGATTAGCTATTGAAGTGGATTTCTCTCTTCCCGCACTGCGGGTGGTGCGGGCGTTGAGCCAAGTGATTGAATGGCGGGGCAAGCCCAAAACCATACGTGTTGATAATGGGCCGGAAAACATCAGTGAAACCCTGTTAAATTGGGCCAAATCTCAAGGGATCCAGATCCTGCATATTCAACCTGGAAAGCCGGCACAGAACGCCTATGTGGAACGTTACAACAGAACTGTTAGGCAGGAATGGCTGGATCAGACGTGCTTTGAAAGCATCGAGCAGGCGCAAACGGAAGCCACAGACTGGCTCTGGACATATAACAACGAACGGCCCAACATGGCCATCGGCGGCATAACACCTGCCACTAAACTAAAACTGGCAGCGTAACTCTACAGCCAAGCTCCTCCAAAAATGGGGG
>NZ_LLWE01000034.1 GCF_001562055.1 Polycladidibacter stylochi
AGAAAACACAAACACAGAGACAAAGTGGAGAGCGAACAACCAGACAAACACCAAGCGCAAAGATCAATAAATAAGTGAGCCCCAAACGAGAAATGGACTGACCAAAGATAACCAAGTGAAGAGTGAGCTGCAAACCAGAGCAAAATCTGGCAAAAAATGACTGGCGTAGAGACGACAGGAGAAACAAAACTAAGGACACATAGGAGAGTGAAGAGACAAACAAGAGTGGCTGCACCAATAAAAGTGGAAGACCCTTTGCGTAATTACAATCACGGAAAACTTCATGCGGACAGAAAAAACACAGAAACGTTTAGGAGAAAAACGAAGAAAAGCACGAGACAAGCCAAGCTCTGGCAAAAAAGAAAGCGCAGCTGGACACTCACGCCAAAAAGCAACCAGAGGGAAAAACAGCACGGCAACAAAGTGGACCGCAACTGTCATACATTGGGATGGGCCCCCTATTAAAAAGCAGAGGCAAAACCCCAAAGCCTGCCCCGGCTTGATAAGCCAGCTAAACACATATCCCCGCAACCAATACAAAGAGGCTCACTAAGACCGATAACCACTCACACAAGGCCCCTACGCGGATAAATAACGTCAAGCCCCCAACCCAAAGCAGCTTATCCCCCTCACTCTCCATATCAAAAACGTACCTAAAACGTATCAACTTCGTACCAACAACAGCCAAAAACACACCAAAACATAATAAGAAAACTAAAAAAGCAACCGTTCTCTCCCACAAATACCACGCCCAAAAACCAAAGCACCAGCTCCACATAAACACCAAGCAAGAACAAATAGGAACATTTGAGGAACAAAATTGCACGGATTGCGACCAAACTAAAAAACAAGAAGGATAGCTCCAGCAAAACACAAAACACCACACAAAACACCAAAGCAAACATCCACAGAGAAGCACATATTGGAGAGAAGTACATATTGGACCAAGCAGAAAACTTTAACCACAAATGCAGGCATTACCGGCTTGATCATGACAAAACGAATAGCAGCCCAAAAAATCAAAAAGGATTTAGAGAAGGAAAAAAGCAGACAAAAGAACTTAAGCATACAGCTGGAGTTTTGACAGGTTAACTTGAAAGAGCCGGAAGAAGCTTTTCACCTTATGCCTCAGGCATCAATCATGGCAGCGTTTTTCCATTGGGCGAAGGCGCTTAGAC
>NZ_LLWE01000005.1 GCF_001562055.1 Polycladidibacter stylochi
AACGATGTTGGACAAGCTCTGGATCCTTTTGGTGAAGAATCCAGCACTCAAACAGATTTAGTCACTCTCAGCAAATGTGTCGTGTACTGTGCATAAAAAGTAAAGGGCAGATTTGTTGTCTGCCCTTTTAAATACCAATACTGCCATTGGTGTTGCTGTATTTTAAAAGCCTATTCAAGCCTAAGCAGGTACAGCCAAAGAACTCCAATTGCCTGTTTCCATTTTGGCTGCCGCGATAACTGCTTGCGTTCTGCTCTCTACCCCCAATTTTTGTAGAATAGCTGAAACATGCGCTTTAACAGTTGCCTCGGAAACGGAAAGTTCGTAGGCAATTTGCTTGTTCAACAAGCCTTGCGAGAGCATCATAAGGACTCTGACTTGCTGTGGCGTTAGGCTGGCCAAACGCTGCGCCATTTTGGTGCCTTCGTCCTCTATTGATAAATCAATATCAGGCGGTGTCCAAACATCTCCAGACAAGACATGAGTGATAGCATCAAATATAACATCAACACCAAGTGATTTTGGAATGAAACCTGAAGCTCCAAATTCGATTGCACTTCGAATTGTTGTTGTATCTTCTGTTCCAGATACAACCACCACAGGCACACCAATATATTGCGCTCGCAAATACATGAGACCGGAAAAACCCCGCATTCCCGGCATCGAAAGATCAAGAAGTATTAAATCAACGTCATCATTTTTATCAAGTGCCTGCGTGACATCTTCAAGCGAAGCAGTCTCGATGATGGAAACGTTATCAAACATTTTTTCAATGGCTTGCCGCATTGCCCCCCGAAATAAGGGGTGATCGTCGGCGATAATGAAACGGTGGGCCGCGCTTTGCACGCTATGCTCCTCCTTTGTTGAGCCGTGTTGAGGCTTATAAGCCAGATATAATTACCAGCACCTCTTACATGGCAAGTTCACATCGCTGTTACGATGTTATCCTCCCCAGGATGTATAATGATTTGCTTACATCCCTTTCGTGTTAAACAATAGGCTGATGCAGCACTTTGACGCAAGAGCTTTGTTTTCGATAAAACCTTATTTTCTAACTTTTCTCCAAAGACTTACACAATTTCTTGCTAATTGCTGCGAAAATTTTCAGTTTCCTCTAAGCATTCTCAATAATTGACAAATATCAAAAATTTAAATTCAACGGATTACTCAAAGACACCTAGGCATTCATTAATATTTTACCGACAAATCACAGATTTATTACTAATAAACCTAAGACATAAAGTAAATTCAAATGATAATACGCAAATGCAATTTTGATTATCTTTGATTAAGAGCCCATTGCTACCAAAGAAATATTTCTTCTGTGAGCGGCGTGTCTGTGTTCTAGTAAATAAAGAGCCTGCCAAATACCAAGTGCCATTTTGCCTTTTACAATAGGGATTTGTAGAGAAACATTCGTAAGTGATGTTTTAATGTGAGCCGGCATATCATCTGGCCCTTCTTGATCGTGGAGCCAAGTATTATTCTCTGGTGCCAATCTGTCTAAGGCATTTTTGAGATCCACCATAACATTGGGATCGGTATTTTCTTGAATGGTTAAAGAGCATGATGTGTGACTAACGAATACGGTCAGCAACCCGGTGGTCAAATCTTGCTTTTTTAGCCAGCGCTCCACTTCATCCGTTAAGTTATACGCGCCTTGTCCAGTGGTATTGAAAGAAAAGCTCCAATGGTATTGTCTTAGCATTAGCCCCTCATTTTATTTATAGGTACTCTACGAAACAGTTGCCGACCTGCCAGTCCATCCACTCCAATTTAATATGTTAGGAGTAAATTCTCGTTTTGCTGCCAGTGTGCTAAACTCATGTATTGCCGGAGTACTGGAGTTATGCCTTATTCGCATCAAATCATCGATATCGATAATGCGACTCGACTAGAAACACTCGATTTCAACAGAAGTATTCGTTTGCAAATGCAAGCGCTACCAGACCAGTGGCAATTTGCGCCTAGTATATTGCGAGAAAGGCGGCTGGAAGGCAGCGGAGCCTTTCAAACTCCGCATTACGATAAGAATGCGAAAACACTTAGGATCTCTGGTAATACGCAGGATATGACACTTCGTTATATACAAAACAATAACACGAATACTAACAATAGCGTACTTATATATATACATGGTGGAGGGTTTGTTTTTGGCGCTGCTGACCTGCAAGATGATCAACTTAACCGGCTGAGCGCCAATGCTGGTGTTGATGTCGTGAGCGTTGACTACAGGCTTGCACCAGAACACCCCTACCCTGCTGGTGCGGATGATTGCGAAGCTGCCGTTCTTTGGGTTTTACAGGAGGGGGCAAGTCAATTTGGCTGGAAACGCTTTGCGTTAAGCGGGGACAGTGCCGGTGCAAACCTGGCATTGGTAACAGCTCTCAGACTGCGCAATGACAAGGCCCTATGCCCATTTGTTGCTTTGGTACTCAATTGTGGCTTTTTTGATCTTAACCTAACACCTTCAGCTCGTAATTGGGGCGATGACAAGCTGATAACCTCCTCGCGAGATTTGCGAATGTATGCAAATCATTATTTAGCGTTGGGAGGCGACCCGTATTTACCAGATACTTCGCCGCTTTATGCCAGGCTACATGAATTGCCGCCAACGCTTTTAACTGTGGGAACCGAGGACCCCTTGTTTGATGATAGCGTATTTTTAGCAAGCAGGTTGAAGGCTGCTGGCTCTCCCGTTTCACTTAATATTTATCCCCATGGGTGCCATCATTTCCAAAGTTTTAATCTAAAGCTTGCAAAGCTTAGTCACCAGAGGATAGATACATTCTTAAGAAACCAAATAAACTCGTCCCTCACCGGGCCGCAATAGCGCTTTGCGCCCTGTTTGGCTTGGCTGCAAGAAGGTAGAAAAATGGCACCGCTCGAGACACTCCTTTCGTTTGTAAACACTTGGGAATGTGATGAAAACGACCATCTCAATGTTCAGTACTACTTTGCTAAGTTTGATGAGGCAGATCGCCAGTTTCGGCAAATGACTGGATTCTCCGAGACGCTTGTCGGCTCTCGCCGTGTGCGACATGTGCGCTATCATGCTGAGTTACGTGCGGCAACACTTGTTAAAGTACGCTCTTATGCTGCTTTTGATGGGCCTCATATGTTTAGCGTTGTCCATGAAATGATCGAGGGCTCCACCGGAGAAATTGCTGCAACTGCAATTGACGGTTATACGCCAAATCCAAGTAGAGCTAAAACGCTCCGCGAACGATTTGAGAAGTTTGAAGCCAACTTGAGCGAACAGGCAACGCCTCGCACTATTAGTGCAAGTCCGTTCAGTGGCAAACCAACAATGGAAGAATTGCTTGGTAATGGTGCTGTTGTCACCAGCCGTGCCAGCGTTTTACCACGTCATCTGGATAGTGAATACCGGGCAGAAGATGCTTTCTACCTTTCCTGTATTAGCGATGCCTCTTCGCACGCCTGGGAACGCACCCCCATGACAATGGCCTGGCTCTATGAAAAAGATTATGGCCGTGTGGCGGTTGAGCAAAAGCTGACCACGCTGAGCCCATTAGCACTGGGTGATATGGTTGCAGTGGTGACCAGCTTTACTGGTGTTCAGGGGAATACTTTCAATCTGCGTCATCATATTTTCGAGACTAAAACCAATCGCTTAGTCGCTGTTTGTGACATGGTGGCACTGGCAATGGATCTGGAAAAACGTAGCATCGTGCCTTTGAGTGAAGAAACCAAGCAACAACTACATGCACTACAAAGCATGTAATTGTTGAATAGATGATTGAACATTTGAGGCCGCCCCAGATTATCAAGGGGCGGCCTCATATTAATTGGTTTAAACTTAGGTAAATATCGTTAAGTAGCTTAACTTGAGTTGGGACTATCTATGCAGCCCAATAGTGCGGCCTAGTCTTTCTTCTTCATTTCTGTAAAGCGCATAATCAACCAAATTGGTATAACGACCAACGCCCCTGCCAACAGGTATTCACCAGCCCATCTGATTGCATCAAAGCCTAAATTATAAATCCGTTGCACAAATTCAACTGCATTTTCTAAAAGATCAAAAGGCGTTAAATCAAGACTGCTGAGTATTATGCCAACCACAAACGAAAGCAAAAGCAAGCGAACGATAGCGCTTACCGGGCTTTCTCCTAAAAAACGGCGTAACCTATTATTGTCCATAGTAAATCCTCAAAGTATCCAGACTACTTCATATATAAGCGCTGTAGCACTTGTTTGAAGTGCCGCAAGCTGTTTTTACTTTTTCTTTTAATAATACTGTTCGTGCTCACCCATAAAAAATAATTGGTAATTTTGTAAGGATTACGACGCAAGGCGCAAGGTTTAGCTTTATCTCTTAGAGTTTCTAACGGGCGGATGAAACCATGCGGCTTCTCGTTTATGTTTTAAGTTTTTTAGTTGTTACAGTTTTCGGATACATGGCAGCTTCTTATTTTCTGCCGCAACGAGTAAGCAACCTGTTGCTCACCGGCTTATACTGGGCTTCTGGTGTCGAAAAAAAACAACTACAAACAGCTATTGGTCCGATTAATTATTTGGAAGGGGGCAGCGTAAAAAACTCTGGTGAAACAATTGTATTTGTTCATGGTCTTTTTGCACGCAAAGAAACCTGGTTGCACATGGCTTCTGCGTTTTCCAGCAAGTACCACATTGTTTTGATTGATCTACCGGGCTTTGGTGATAATCCGCTCTTGCCGGATACAGAATATACCTACCAAAATCAGCTTAAAAATCTCACAGTCGTGCTGGATCGCTTGAATGTGGAGCAGGCTCATATTGCTGCCAGTTCCATGGGAGGGCAGCTAGCTGGTATGCTGGCCGTTCAACAGCCGGCGCGCGTCCTCTCGCTTGCATTTATTGGCAGTCCGGCTGGTGTGCCGACACCCCAACCCAGTGACGCCGAAAACTACCTGAAACAAACAGGAAACTGGCCAATTCTTGCTGGCAATCAGGCGCAATATAAAGCTCGTAACGATTTCTTGCTTTATAAGGAGCCGTTTACTCCCGCTGCAATAGAAAATACATGGATGGCACTGGAGCTCAACCGCGCCGATAACCACAAGCGTATTTTAGAGCTTGTTGCCAGCCAGTTCACCGAGGAAAAACCTCTACTTCAAATAGCAGGTGATATTAAACAGCCCGTACATATTCAGTGGTGCCAGCAAGACCGTATATTCCATCCCTCAGGGGCCAAGCTCTTAAACGACGCTCTTCCAAGAAGTCAGCTCATCATGCTGCAAGAATGCGGACACTTGCCAATGCTCGATAAAGCTGAGGATTCCGCTGCAAGCTATATGGGATTTTTGGCAAATCTAAAAAACACAACTCATAAATAGTGCCTGCGAGTAATTTTGCTTCGCAGGCACGATTGATTTACACTCGCAAAACAGCATCACTTATTAAGCTGGTTGAGTGTGGGCTTTCTGTTCTATTTTGAAGTCGTACGTTCCTTCCGCGTTCATATCGACAACGTATGTCAAACGTTCTGCTACGTTGTTTTGCGCATCAAAGGTGAGAATGTGAGAGCGTGTACCATCAAGCTGGTTGGGATCAATATAGTTTGAAGAGCAAATAATAATCTGGTCGCCGGGCTGGCAGGTTCGCGCAGCAGCACCATTCAAAACGCAGCATTTACTGCCAGCTTCCCCAAAAATAACGTAGGTTGAAATACGTGCGCCGGAATTTTTGTTCCAAATATCAACAAACTCAAGCGGTAAAATGCCAACCAGTGCACAATGTTCTGGGTCCAGCGTAATGGAACCATGATAATTCAGGTTCGCATCCGTCACAGTAATGCCATGCAGCTTTGCATCGACTATTTTCTTCAACTTTTATCTCCATAATCCCGAATATAGGTACTGGTACGAATGAACTACTTAAAACTAACGGAAAGCTCAAGGAAAAGCTGAGCTGTAACGGCTACTAATTCGTATGAATAAAACAAAAAACCACGGAACCTCAGTCCCGTGGTCTGCTGTTGATGATTGTAATTCGCGGTGCGTTAAGCGGCTGCTTCTGCCACTCGTTTTACCGGCGGAAAGCGATCGTAAAACCGCTCATTCTTCTGCGCCATCTCCATCAGCAGCTTACACGGCTTGAACCGTTCACCATGCGCTGCCTCAAACTGTTGACACAGCGCAAGGAAAGCCTTGGTGCCCATACCATCAATGTAGGAAAGCGTACCGCCGGTGTAAGGGGCAAAGCCAAATCCGAGGATCGAGCCCACATCCGCTTCACGCACATCGGTTAGGCAGTTTTCTTCAAACACCCGCACGGTCTCCAGTGCCTGCATTACCAATAGTCGCTGCTTTAAGGTCTCAATGTCAAAAGTATCCGCAGCCTTTGGCGTGCCGGTAACCTCCGGAATTCCCGGCCACAAAGACTTTTCACGGCCCTTGTAATCATAGAAGCCCTTGGTGTTCTTGCGGCCAAAGCGTTCGCGGTTCAGTACCATTTCGTCAAGGATATCATCCAGCGCACTGCGTTCATAGGCATCGCCCATATCCTTGCGCGTAGCCGCGGTAATTTTGTAGGCCAAGTCCAGCGCCACTTCATCGGCAAGTGATAATGGCCCCACAGGCATGCCCGCCATTTTGCCGGCATTCTCCACCATGGCAGCTGGTACGCCGTCGCCCAGCATCAAGATGCCCTCTCGTACATAGGTCATAACCACGCGTGAAGTATAAAAACCGCGGCTGTCATTGACCACAATCGGCGTTTTCTTCACCTTCTTGATATAGTCCAATGCCACGGCCAGTGCTTTATCGCCGGTTTTCTCCCCCATAATCACTTCTACCAGCATCATTTTATCAACCGGAGAGAAGAAATGGATACCAATGAAGTTATCCGGCTGCTTGGAGGCCTTTGCAAGCGAGGTAATCGGCAGGCTGGAAGTGTTCGAGGCATAAATCGCGCCCGTCTTCATATGTGCCTCCGCTTGCTCGGTTACCTGACGCTTGATATCGCGGTCTTCAAACACCGCCTCGATCACCAAATCGCATTCACTAAGCGCGGCATAATCAGTGGTGGGCGCAATCAAGGAGAGCAAATTGTCTTTGGCCTCTATTGTGCTTTTGCCGCGCTTGATCGCCTTATCCATCAGAGTTTCGGAATGTGCTTTGCCCTTGTCGGCGGCCTCTTGCTCGCGGTCCAAAAGCACCACCTCAAGCCCCGCCTTGGCCGAAACAAACGCGATGCCCGCGCCCATAAAACCGGCCCCGAGAATGCCGATTTTCTTCAAGGAGCTTTCCGGAATTGCCGCTGGGCGGCGCGCGCCCTTGTTCAGCTCCTGCATGGAGACAAACAGCGAGCGGATCATCGCCGCCGCTTCCTTGCTCATCAGCACATTGGCAAAGTAACGGCTCTCCACTTGCAGGGCCAAATCCATTGGCAGTTGCAAACCCTCAACAACTGCATGTAACAGGCCGCGTGCGCCAGGGTAGTTGTCTTGTGTCTCGCGCCGGTAAATGGCGTTGGCCGCGGGCCAGAACTGGAAGCCAGAGGGCGAATACACCTTGCCAGTGGGGATTTTGAAACCCTTCTTGTCCCATGGCTTCACCGCATCCACACCTTCTGCCAGCAATGCTTTACCTGCAGCAATAAGACCGTCTTTTGTGTGCACACCATCAATCAAGTTCATGCGCTGGGCTTTTTTGGCATCCAGTGTCTGCCCTTGCAGCAGGAACGTCATACCTGCTTGCAAATCGCCCACCATGCGCATCACCCGCTGGGTGCCGCCTCCCCCGGGAAGAATGCCCACCTTGACCTCAGGTAGGCCCAATTTCAAATCATCCGTGGCAATGCGAGCATGGCAAGATAATGATAATTCAGTACCGCCGCCCATACAAACACCGTTAATCGCGGCCACAAACGGTTTTCCGCAGGTCTCCAGACGGCGGAATACTTGGCTCAGATAGCGCGAGCGCTCAAACAGCTCTTGCGTTGCCGCCTCATTGTCTTGCGCCTGTTTGGCATGAAAATCGGCTAAAAGCCTTTCCAGCATGGTCAGGTCCGCGCCACCGGAAAAGCCGGATTTACCGGAGACCAGCACCACGCCCTTAATGGCCTCATTGGCAGTAACGTTAGCCACTACCTTGTCCAGTTCCGCCATCACCTCCATGGTGAAAACATTCATCGAGCGCTTGGGGCTGTCCCAAGTCAGTGTTGCAAAGCCATCGGCATCGGTTGCAAGCGAGAAGTGTGTGTATGTCATTGCTGTGCTCCTTGCCTTAAACGCGCTCGATAATGGTGGCTGTGCCCATGCCAGCACCAATACACAAGGTCACCAGTGCGGTGGATTTATCCTGCCGCTCCAGCTCGTCCAGAACAGTCCCAAGGATCATAGCCCCCGTAGCTCCCAGCGGATGGCCCATGGCAATTGCCCCGCCGTTCACATTCACCGTGGCAGGGTCCAGCTCGAGCGCCTGCATGTAGCGCAGCACCACAGCGGAAAACGCCTCGTTAATTTCAATCAGATCAATATCGCCAAGGCTCATGCCGCTTTTGGCCAACAGCTTGTGGGTCACATCCACCGGCCCGGTCAGCATCAAGGCAGGATCAGAGCCAATATTGGCAAAGGCCTTGATGCGCGCCCGCGGCTTGAGCCCCGCCGCCGTCCCTGCGCTTTCATTGCCAATCAGCACGGCCGCTGCACCATCTACAATACCCGAGGAATTTCCCGCATGGTGCACATGGCAAACCTTTTCCAGCTCGGGGTGTGCGGCAATCCCCACCGCATCAAAACCACCCATCTGCCCCATCATCTCGAAGGAGGGGTTCAGCCCGGCCAATGATTGCATGTCGGTTTCAGGGCGCATGTGCTCGTCGCGTTCAAGTATGCGCAGCCCGTTCATATCCTTCACAGGTATAACGGAGCGGCCAAACCGCCCGTCTTTCCATGCCGCATCGGCCCGCTGCTGGCTCTGTATCGCATAGGCATCCACATCATCGCGGCTAAAGCCGTATTTGCTGGCAATCAGATCAGCCGAAACGCCTTGCGGCATAAAATAGGAAGGCACCGCCACTTGCGGCTCAATCGGCCATGCACCGCCAGAAGCACCAATGCCAACGCGGCTCATGCTCTCCACTCCGCCAGCAATCACCAGATCGTGTTGTCCGGCCATTACCTGCGCCGCACCGGTGTTCACCGCATCAAGGCCGGAGGCGCAAAAGCGGTTGATCTGCATGCCCGGTACCGAGGTGGCATAACCGGCTGCAAAAGTCGCCGCACGGGCGATATTGCCGCCCGCTTCGCCCACAGGGTCCACACAGCCCAGCACCACATCGTCCACAAGACCGGTATCCAGCCCGTTGCGATCACGCACCGCTTCCAGCGCAACAGCTGCAAGGCGCACGCTAGGCACCTCGTGCAGGGAACCGTCTTTTTTGCCACGCCCGCGCGGGGTGCGCACATGGTCGTAAATAAAGGCATCAGCCATCTATTCCTCCAATGATTAGCCAGCATCACTAATATATGAGTATATGATACCAAGGCCAATCGGCTATTACGTCAATTATTGAGGGGAAGCTGTTTAATGACAGTCCCCTCGAAGATCAAAAAGTGATCATAGAGTGAACAAAATAAGAATTAAGTGTTATCGCCGCATGAGGTGCAGCGGTTGCTTTGTTAAAACGCTTCTGCCTCAAGGCTCATCATAGTTTCACACCCGCTGGATATGCGGGCCAGATGGGCACTGGTTTCCGGCATGGTGCGCTCCATGAAGAATTTGCCAAGGGTGAGCTTGTTGTCCAGCCATTCGGCTTTGCCATTGGCACCAGCCTTGATCTGCTCTTTCGCCGTTACCACAATACGGCCCCACATGTAGCCAAGCGCCACCAGCCCCATTAGGTGCATATAGTCGGTCGAGGCAGCCCCGGCATTATCGGGGTTCTTCATGCCGTTTTGCATGAGCCACATGCTGGCGGCCTGCAAATCTTCCAGCCCTTTACGCAGTGGCTTCATGAAGCTGGTAAATTCTTCGCTCTCCTCATGCTCTTTCAAGAATTTATGTACTTCCTTAAAGAACGCCTGTACCGCACGCCCGCCATTGGCCGGTAATTTTCGGCCCACCAAATCCAGTGCCTGAATGCCGTTGGCACCCTCGTAGATCATGGCAATCCGCGCATCGCGCACAAACTGCTCCATGCCCCATTCGGCTATATAGCCATGCCCGCCATACATTTGTTGCGCCATAACGGCGTTATCAAAGCCCTTGTCGGTCAACACCCCTTTGATAACAGGGGTCAGCAGCGCCATAACATCTTCACTGGCTTGTTTTTGCGCCTCATCTTCGGCCACATGCGAAATATCGCCGTGTAATCCGGCCCAAATGGTCAGCGCCCGTGCCGCTTCATTAAACGAGCGAATGCTCATCAAAACCCGTCGCACATCGGGGTGGACAATAATCGGATCGGCGTTTTTTTCAGGCTCTTTAGCGCCAGTCAGTGCACGCCCTTGCAGCCGTTCACGCGCATAGGTTACGGCGTTTTGATAGGCCACCTCCGATTGGGATAGGCCCTGAATACCCACACCCAGCCGCGCTTCGTTCATCATGGTGAACATGGCACGCAAGCCCTTGTGCGCCTCTCCCACCAAAACGCCTTCAGCTCCATCATAATTCATCACGCAGGTAGAGTTGCCGTGAATGCCCATTTTCTCCTCAATTGAGCCACAAGAAACCCCGTTGGCATCGCCCAAATTCCCGTCCGCATCTACCTTGAATTTTGGGACAAGGAACAGCGAAATCCCCTTGGTGCCCTCAGGTGCGCCCTCGATACGTGCAAGTACAAGGTGCACGATATTTTCGGCCATGTCGTGCTCGCCGGCACTAATGAAGATTTTTGTTCCGGAAATTTTAAAGGTGCCATCGCCATTTGGTACGGCTTTGGTGCGCAGCAAGCCCAAATCCGTACCGCAATGTGGCTCGGTCAGGTTCATGGTGCCGGTCCATTCACCACGCGCCATTTTGGGAATGTAAATCTTCTGGCTGGCTTCATCCGCATGCATCATCAGCGCCGCCATTGCCCCCGCAGTGAGGCCGGGATACATGGCGAATGCCATATTGGCCGAGCACATATACTCGTTCAAAATGTTGGTCATCACCTGGGGCAGACCTTGTCCGCCAAGCGCTTCGGGAATGGAAAGACCACCCCAGCCGCCCTCTGAATAGGCTTGGTATACCGCTTTAAACCCTTCAGGTGTGCTCACACGGCCATCCTCATGGCGGGTACACCCTTGTGTATCGCCCACACGGTTTAACGGTTGCACCTGCTCCTCACAAAACTTGGCCCCCTCACGCAAAATCGCTTCCACCAAATCCGGCGTCGCCTCGCCAAAGCGCGGCAGGTTGGAGTACTTTTCATAGCCAAACACGTCGTTTAGCAAAAACAGCGTATCATCTACAGGTGCACTATATACCGGCATACCAACTCCCTTCCAAACAAAGCAGCGCTCCTCAACACCGCTTATCAATGCTTACGTTTACGCAAACGTCAACATCAATATAGGCATTATTCCCCATACTGGCAAGAGCAGCCATTCAACACCATTGTTTCAAAAATGGCTAAATTCTGCGATATTTTTATTAGTTAGTCGAAAGGCTGATTTTTCCTGACCCTAAGGTAGCAGCCAAGCCCACCAAGGAAACCCGAGACATCAAGGGGGGGAGATTGCTCGTTGTTTAGAGGGCATTGCGTTTGGGTGAGCTCAATCAAAACGGCAAGAATTGGCACCTATTCATAGGATAAGCGCATAGAGTGTAAATGAAAATGCACACTCCGCATGTGTCCTTAATTCTCAAATTTATTGCGAAGACAGGAAAGAAAAATAGCTAAAGAGAAAAACCCTTATGACAGCTTACAAGCGCTCAAGTAGGCACGCAAAGCCGCGTGCCAACAAGTTATTACTGTTAAACACCTTAAGAGGCGTCATCTTCGGCTTCTTTTTGTTTTAAAATGCCGGAAACAATATCAACTGTGCGCGAAAGCTCGCCAATGGCTTGGTCGATATCGCCGCGTTGCTTCTTCAAGGTGTTAATTTGGCCTTCAAACTTTGAAAGCGCAACACGGAGCTGCGTTACCTGCCCGTCGCGCAAGTCGTAAAGGTCTAACATCTCGCGAATTTCCGCCAGTGAAAAACCAACGTTCTTGCCCATCAAAACCAGTTTCAACCGTGCCCGGTCGCGCCGCGTGTAAAGGCGGTTTATGCCGTCACGCTTGGGATTTATCAGCCCCTTATCTTCGTAGAAGCGCAATGTGCGTAGCGTTAAGCCAAATTCCTTTGCCAAATCTCCAATGGAGAAATGCATTTTCTTGGTTGTGTCCGTTTCACTTCCCGCAACCTCCACAAGCTCGTCATTTATTTGCAGAGCTTCACTCATCAGACAAAACCTTCTTCCGTGTATTCTCAATTCGCCAGTATTATCTGGCAATCTGGTGGGCTATTTACATTAGACCCATGTTCTAAGCCGTTAATTTGCACTTTGCATTAAGGCAGAACTGTTCATTTATCATCACAACTAAGTGTAATTTTCTAAGTTCTAAGAGGGGAAACCTATCAAAAAAATAGCATAACACATAGGGTAAATGCATTTCGCAACGTCGTTTCTATGTAAACAAACCCACAAAAACTATTGCAAACGCGTGGATTATCGGGGTGCTTTGCATTTTCCTTCACCTTGGTTAACTCCCTGTTTACCGTAAGCAGTAAAAAAATAGCATAGGTTACATTAAAGCCGGTTTTGCGCGTTATGGGTGATTCGCTTTTGCGAGGGCATCACAGATACCAAAATGCAAGGCTGGCATGTCAAACGAGGTTCAAGGCATGTCCTGGAATACCAAAAGTAAATCAGATCGTGATGCCGAGCTCTTGCTCGATGCGCTGCGCCAAAGTGGTATTCCGGCAAACCAGATACTCAGCTTGCTGTCAAAAGCACCCCACAATGCAGCTGCGCAACAAGGGCTGGCAAATCTTGTAGATACGCATGAGCCAAGTTACCTTGCAGAACAAAATCCGCCAGAACCGCAAGAACAACTCATTCCGCAAGAGCAGCTGAGCCCAATGGAGCAGCTGCGTGCCTCCAGTAGCTCGTACCAGAGTGAAACAACCGAACAGCAGCTGGACGACGTGGCCAAAGCTCTTGGCCGGCTTATGGAGACGCAAGAGAGCACACAAACAGCCGAAGTCAACCGGGCGCAAAGCAGCGAAGAAACGCAATCTGCGCGCATTCACAATGTTTTGTCCGCACTCGAGAGTTTGGATAATCGCATTACATCGCTTGCCGATACACCGCAAACCGAGGCACCTTTGCAAAAACCGATCGACCCTTTGGCAAGGCGTTTGGCAGCACGCAAGCGCACGTTGGCAGAGCAGGCAAAACATCTTTCTGTTGTGGCCCCAAAGGATGCACCGGCACACCCGCAAGCTGAACTGCAAACAATGCACGCTTCACAAAACAATGTTGAAGATCAAATCTCCGCCTTGCGTTCGTTGTTGGCGCAAGAAGCAAGAAAAAATCAGCAAGGTCGTGAGGAAGTCAAGCACGATAACTGGGAAGGCCAGCAAAGCCGCTCAGAGCCTGCGCCAACAGATCCATTAGATACCGCATCACATGGTAGATTGACGGCTTTTGACAAAACAAGAGCAACGCCTGCAAGCGCGCTATTACACCAGCGGGAGCGTGACGACAATCCGGTACTGGTTCAACTGCAAAGCGAGCTGTCCGATGTGCGCCGCCAGTTGGGCCAGCATAATATGGATCAAGCGTTGCAGCAGGTCGAAAACAGTCATGCGCAGATCGTTGCCCGCTTGGAAAAAATGTCCAGCTCGCAAATAGATCAAACGTTGCTCAACACAGTGCAAAGCCGCCTGTTGGATTTGGAGGGGTATTTATCTGCCCTGCCGCGTATGGATCATATGCAAGCACTGGAAAACCGTTTGTTGCATATGGGCGAGCGCTTGGAGCTGGTCTTGCAGCAAGCTGGCCCTTCAGGGCTTGAGAATGTTCGTGCTGACATTGCCAACCTTAAGGAAGTCGTCAACCGCCTCGACCCCAGCCGCATGATTTCCGAGGTCGATCAGCGCATTCGTTTTCTCACCGCACGCATGAACGAGTTAGAGCACTTCACCGCCATGCAGCGCGATATTCAAGCCCGCTTGGGAGAAGTAGAAACACGTTTGCCCGACGCCCAAGCCATGTCGCGCCTCAATGAGCAAATGGATAACATTGCAAATTTGCTCGGCACTTCAGAAGGCACCCAAAACGGCGAGCTTTCACCGCTGGACCGTATCGAAGAGCACCTGCACGCCGTCACCACCCAGTTAACCCGCATCGAAACCACACCGCAGCCCATGCCGGATGTGGAATCGGCTGTCAATAAAATCGATAGGCGGCTGGACGAAATCTGCGATAAAGTCGGTTTTCTTGAGTTGCGCCTCATGAGCGCTCCGGAAAATGGTGAGGCAAGCCAAAAAAGTAATGCTGCACTGATCGCCTTGGAAGAAAAAGTCGTCGTACTTACGCAAAAGCTGGACCAGTCAATCGACACCAATCTGGGCGCACAGGCACTTAGCGAGCTACAAGGCGAAGTGGCAAGCTTGCGCGCGCAGCTGGGCACATTGGCCACACCGCAAGATATCGAAGAGAAAATTCAGCAGCTTGCATCCAGTGTGGCGCAGCCGCAAGCAATTACCGAAGGGGCTTCACTCGATAAGTTGCAAACTCTGGTTACGGATCTGGCAACCACGCTGGATACCACCAACGAGCATATGCTGAAGCTGGGTGTGCTGGATACCTCTGTTGCGCAAATGGGTGCAACCCTTTCAGAGCTGAACCAACAGGTCTCGGTGAATGCCCTGCTGCATCAAGATAACGCTCCAGCTCAATTGCAAGCATCTGCATTGGAACCTGTGGAATCGGCCATCGGCAATTTGCAGCAAGATTTGCACACCCTTATGGAAACCGCCAATAAGGATGAAGCTGCGAACCTTGATCGTTTGGAAGACGTTTTGGGCACCATTACCGAACGTCTGGATGCCTTGGAAAAACATCGCCCGGTTATTGGCTCAAGCCAACTTTCGAAAGATCACGAAAAAGTCACCAGCGATAGCCAGGTGCGCAATATCATTGCAGCACTCTCCAAAGCTGGCAAGAAACACTCCGATAACGCCGATGCCAGCCCTGAGCAAACGCATACGCACGAGAGTACGCCCGCAACGCAATATGCCCAACATGGCGCAGCTGAAACGCAGATGCAGGCGCAAGAGCAAGCGCAATTGCAAGATAAAAAGGCCGAGTTTATTGCTGCAGCGCGTAGGGCAGCACAAGCGGCAACGCAAGAAGTCCGCGAGCAGCAAGCGCAGCATAGTATCGAGCAACAACCTCAAGCCGAAAAGCCGCGTAGGCAGCGCCGCTTGCGCGACTACCTTCAGCAAGCCGAAGAAGAGAGGGCACAAGTTCGCCTTTCTGCTGCATCGCAAAACTATGGCGCACAAAGCACGCCGGCGTTGGAAGAGGAACCACTGGCGCTTGGTGAAGAGCAAATCCTAAAAGAACCGCAGCAGCCTTTGCACAATACAGCGCAAAGAACACGCCCGAATGACCCGCTCAAGACAGCCCGCGAAAATTTGCGCACAGCGCCGGAGCCGGAAGAGAAAAAGAAAACCGGCAAGCGTAAAGCTGTTCTACTGGCCGCAGCTGCCCTTATCATTACCATTGGGGCATTACAGTTCTTTAAAATGAACAGCGGCGATAAGAGTGATGCCGAATTGGCAATATCGCCCAATGCGCAGCCTGTAATTGAAGCCCCGCAAGAGCTGGCCACACCACAAGAGCAGGAGCCGGTGCGTGCTGTTCCGGCAACTGGCACAGTCCCTTTGGAAACCGCCCCGCAAACACAAAGCGATACTCCGGATAATTCAGTTGTTCCTGAAACCAGACGTAGCCCAACTTTACCCGCCAGTGGCGGCGCGGATACAATCAATGACGATCAGATTAATGAAGATGTGGTGAGCCAGAACAGTTTTTGGCAACAGCCAGGAGCATTCCAACCGCAACAATTACCTGCAGCCAATTTGGTTTTTGCCCGTAACGAGCCTGTGAGCACCATAAGCCCGCGTCATGTGAATGCCCTAACTGCGGTGGCAAAAGGCCCGCTCAGTGGCTTTTCCAATGGCCTAGCCTCAGCGCGGCCCGACTTGCTGGCAAGTGCCGATACTATGCCAAATACGCAGGCCACACCAAAACAGGCCGCAACGATTGAGGCGGATAGGCAAGCACGCCAGCAAACAACAGCCGTTCTTCAAGGCGCTGTGAAAGCCGCTACGCCTCGCCAACAGTTTGCCCTTTCGGATCTGCCAAAACAAATCGGTCCGGACACGCTGATAGTTGACGCACGTCAAGGTAACCCGGCGGCTTTGTTCGAGTTGGGCAAGCGCTACACCCAAGGACAGCGTGTTCCGGTGGACCTGAAAAAGGCGGCAAAATACTATTCTTTGGCCGCTAAGGCCGGTTTAGCGCCCGCCCAGTACCGTTATGCGAGCCTACTGGAAAAGGGCGAAGGGGTTCCAAAGAACCTCGCAGAAGCAATGAAATGGTATTTACTGGCAGCCGGACAGGGCAACGTGAAATCCATGCATAACTTGGCTGTGCTTTATGCCAGTGGCACTGGTACCGAACATGCTGGTATCCCTGATTATGTCAAGGCATCCAAGTGGTTCCGTTTATCCGCAAGCCACGGGGTTGCTGATAGCCAATACAATTTGGCTGTATTGTTGGCACGCGGTTTAGGCCAACCACAAGACCTGCAAGCCAGTTACAAGTGGTTTGCGCTTGCAGCTGCATCAGGTGATAATGATGCAAAAACAAAACGTGATGAGTTGGCGCAAGTGCTCACAAAGCAGCAACTTCAAGCCGCAAATGCAACAGTTTCTGTTTTCGTGCCCAAGAAGCCCGAGCAAACAGCAAACACAGTGCCTGTGGATAGCCGTTGGCAAATGGCCCGCAAACCGGCACTGCAAATGAGCACAATTGATATGGTCTATCAGGTGCAACAGCAATTGGCCTCAGGTGGTTACAGTCCTGGTCAGGCCGATGGTATGTTGGGGCCGAAAACCGTAAGGGCAATTCGCCAGTTTCAGCAGCAAATGGGCCTGCCTGAAACCGGAAAAATAGACAGTGCTTTACAAAAAGCGTTACAGCAAGAGCAACTATCACGAAAAAAGCTCGGTTAATTCCCAAGCAATGCATTGACAGGGGCATGGTTTTAGCGCTTAAAACGCCTAGATTATTCTAGGAGTCTCCTGTCAATGTCTCGGGCGGCATATTAGCAAATGCCCACGGCAGACAACGTGCAGGGTGTGCCATACCGTCCGCAACCATTGGTGTTATCTTGCAAATTTATCTACCCATTGCTGAAATACCCATAAATATGTTCATCATCTTCGGTATGGGCGGTACCGTAGGGTTTTTGTCTGGGTTATTTGGCATTGGCGGTGGCTTTCTCCTAACACCTTTACTTATCTTTTCCGGCATTCCCCCGGCAGTTGCCGTTGCAACCGTAACCACGCAGATTGTGGCCTCTTCCTCGTCCGGTGTCATTGCTTACTGGCGCAAGAACGCCATCGATTTTAAACTGGCTTCTGTGTTGTTGTGCTCGGGTGTCATTGGCTCCGCGCTTGGTGTTTGGCTGTTCGGTCTGTTGCAATCGCTTGGTCAGCTGGATCTGGTCATCTCGCTGTCTTACGTTACGTTTTTGGGTACGGTTGGCGCACTGATGTTGGCAGAATCACTCAAGGCCATTATGCGTCGCCGTTCTGGTGAAAAAAGCAGTACGCGTAAACCGGGTCACCATAGTTGGGTGCATGGCCTGCCTTTAAAAATGCGTTTTCGCCGTTCCAAGCTTTACGTCAGTGTTTTTCCGATTTTTGCCATCGGTTCTTCCATTGGCTTTCTCGGCTCAGTTCTGGGTATTGGCGGTGGCTTTATGATGGTGCCCGCCTTGATCTATCTTTTGCATGTGCCAACTTCGATCGTTATTGGCACCTCACTACTGCAAATTTTAGTAACAATGGCCGCGGCAACGGTCATGCACTCGATGAATACCCAAACCGTAGATATTGTATTGGCGCTCACCCTAATGGTTGGTGGGGTTATTGGGGCACAGCTTGGCGCGCGTATCGGGCAAAACCTGCGCGGTGAACATTTGCGCCTGCTTTTGGCCCTGCTGGTTCTTGGTGTGGGTGTTCGCTTCGCAGTAAATCTGGTTTTAAAGCCGGAAGATCGCTATTCAATTATTGCAAAAGCACCAAAGCAACAGCAGCAACACGAGCAAACCACAACGGTGCCTTTAAAAGCGCCATCCAAAGTACCTCTACAAAAAAAGCAGGACCAGGCTAGTTTTTTAAATCCTCGCCAAATTCTGCCTAATCAAGAGGCGTTGCTATGACAAGACGCCAACAGCAAAACGCCGCACAATGGCTTGTTGTATCCTTGGGCTGCTATTGGCTCATGGTGCTGTGTCTGACATCGGCTCAGGCTGAATCGCTTGTTTCAGCCATATCCTCACCAAGCGTGAGCATTACCTCAAACTTTACTGGAACCGACATTTTAGTGTTCGGCGAAGTTAACCGCGACAAAGCCTCGGTTCCGCGCGTAGGCAAACATGAACTTGTTGTTGTTGTCGAAGGCCCCAAAGAGCGTGTCGTCACTTGGCGTAAGGAACGTATTCTGGGGCTTTGGATCAATGCGAACTCTCGCACCTACACCAATGTACCGAGCTTTTACGCCGTTCATACAAGTGGTCCGCTCAGTGATATTGGAACAGAGGAAACCTTAAAACAACAGCGTATTGGCCTGCAAAACCTGCCATTGGCCCCGATCTATGAAAAAGGGCAGGATGTCAGCGAGCGCCAGCTTTTCAAATCAGCCTTAATTCGTAAAAAACAAGAGGCCGATTTATATGCGCAGCGCGAAGGGGCCATTACGTTTTTAAGCCCCACATTGTTTTCCACCACGGTGCCGTTACCCTCCAATATTGCGGTGGGTGAGTACACAATAACAACCTATTTGTATCACGGCAGTGCATTGCTCACCTCGCAAACGCAGCACCTGCATGTGGCAAAAACCGGCTTTGAGCAGCACACCTATGCGTTAGCCCATGAAAAACCGCTTCTCTATGGCTTGGTTGCTGTGTTGTTAGCCTTGTTTACCGGCTGGCTGGCAGGCATGATTTTCCGCAAGGATTAAGAGAAGCATATCCCAGTAACAATGGATGTCGCTTGAAGCTCAAGTTAAGCAAACAACAACGACTAAAGACGACTTGTTTTTTTAATAAAGCCGCATTTAACCCGAGTAGTCACAGCTCGCTTTGTCTCTTTAAACCATTAGGGGTGAGCTGTCGCTTGCCTGTTTATTTGAAATAAGCCCCAAAACGACCTTTTTCCTTTGCTTGCATTGCAAAAGAATCTACCCGTTTTTTAGTTCATCTTTTCACATGCGAACGATTATAAACGAGGATAATTAATAACGTTAGGGTATACAGATACCCCATATTAAAACACTGAAAAAATAGAGGTTTTGCGCAATCTGCCTTGGATAAATCCCAATAAAATGCATGCAGAATTATGTTTTTAAGCAAAAGCTGTTTCCTTTATTCTGCAGGACTGGCAAAATGCGCTTGCTCCGTTTTGGGGAGAGTTTGCGTAAGAGGCGATACAAATGAGTGAACACAGCGAAGCAGAGCAGTTTATTTCCGAGCTTTTTGAAAAATATGCCGACGGCTATGATGATTTCGACTGTGAAGCCATCATATCTTGCTTTGCCTTCCCGACTGTTATTTGGCAGGGGGATAAAGGGCATATCTTTGAAGATGCCGAAGAACTGGCAGAGAATATCGAAGCCCTGTTAGATGTTTTCGACGAAAATGGCGTTACAGAATCCCTTTACGAGTTGACCAACCAGCACATTAGCGGCAACGCTGCCTATGTCTCGCTTGACTGGCAACAGGAAGATGGCGAAGGTGAGCCGGTGTTTGATTTTACCTGTCATTACCAATTGGTCAAACAAGGCGGTCGCTGGGGCATCTGCTCAATCATCAACGAAACCGATTAAATAACGCGAGTGTGCCTGCATGCGGTATGAACCTCATGCGGGCGGAATGAATACTGTTTCATATTGCAAGTTGCATATAATGCAATTTATTAGGCTGATAAAAGCAAGCCATATTTATCTGGATTGATTGCTTTTGCAGTAAATTAAGACCAAAAAGAACCTGAACTCACACGTTTTGCATCACATATTCGCACAGGTTTAACATCCCGGTTTTTAGGGGTAGGCTTGCTGTCGCAAGAAGCCGTCACAAGCTCACATGCTTGTAATTATGAGCTAAGAGGCTAAACTAACGCCACATAAAAAGACGGGCGGGCGAAAAAGCAGCTACACCCACTAAGCGAAAACATTTCAGTTATTTAATGCTATTCTTCCGCGCATTATCTGTCGGAATCACACCCTTCAATTATCTGGAATACAATTTTTTAGAGTTAAACTGGATATGAAAATGACGGTACTTAAAATTTCAAAGCAAATACAATTAGTTACTCTCCTATCACTTATGCTGTTTTTTGTTGGTGGCCCATTGTATGCCTCGGACAGTGAATTAATAATCAAATTCCAAGATTCCGAACGCTATTCCCTGCATAAAGAGGGGAATAAATGGCTGCGTCTTGATAAAAGCACCGGCCTTACCGCCATCTGTCGCCAAGATGATTCTGTGCTGGTATGCCGGCCCAGCGCCGATGCAGCCAAAGCCTATGAGGACGAAATTTTACGCCTTCAAAACGAAAATACGATGCTACGTAACCGTTTAGAGCGAGTACGCCGCGCAGTTCGAGTTCCACAGACTCAAAAGTCATTATTGCCACAAGAAAAACTGGACCGCTTTAGCTCAGATGAAGCAGGTGAGACCGCGATTCAAGATCAGGAATTTGAGCGGGCATTAGATTTTACAGAAAAAGCCTTCCGCCGCTTTTATGACACCCTAAAAGATCTAGACGAGCTTGAAAAATAGAAAAGAATACTCATTGCATTTTTACCAAAATCATTTGTATATAGCCGCGTATTCATTGCGGTTAAGCGCCATATAGCGCGGCACACATTGAGTGCATGCCCTCCTCCAGCCAGTTTTACCAAGCCATTTTATGAGGAATTAATGAGTGACTACGATGGCGAGAATAATTCTACCCTTCCCGCTGCCCACCCCTTGAATACTACCCGTACGTCCTCCCCCACGCGCCGCGAATTTGTGGGCGTGATGGTGCCGATAACACTTGCCTATCTCTCGACCCCGCTACTAGGCTTGGTGGATACGGCAGTGATTGGCCAGCTGGATGATGCGGCAATGCTAGGCGGCTTGGCCGTGGGGGCGCTGATTTTCGATTTTATCGGGGCTTTGTTTTACTTTATGCGGGCCGGAACCACGGCATTAACGGCGCAAGCGGTTGGGGCGGGCAACGGCATTGAGGTGCGTTATGTACTGGTGCGGGCCCTGCTTATTGCTGGCGCGGCGGGGATAATTTGCCTGTTGGTGCAGTGGCCGGTTTTAAGCGCCGGACTATGGCTACTGGGGGGGAGCGATAGCGTGCAGGAAGCGGCGCGCAGCTATTTTAGCCTTCGTTTGTTATCCGCACCGTTTTTTCTGGCCAACTATGCCATATTGGGTTGGCTGCTGGGTCAAGGGCGGGCCAAGAGCGCCTTATTGCTCCAGACCCTCCTAAACGGGCTTAACACTGTATTAAGTATTGCGTTTGTGCTGGTTTTTGATTGGGAAATTACCGGCGTTGCCTTGGCGACTGTATTAAGCGAGGTGGTAACCTTGCTGTTTGGGCTGATGCTGGTAAGAGTAATACAGCCACATCGTATTCCCTTAAAATGGCCGCAAGTCTTGGAGCGTAAGAAAGTCGCCGCGTTGTTTTCGCTCAACCGCGATATTATGCTGCGCTCGTTAAGCATGCTGGTGGCCTTTGGCTTTTTCACCAACCGCAGTGCCGTGCAAGGCGAAGTTATATTGGCAGCCAATGCGGTACTTGACCGTTTTTTCCTGATAGGTGGCTATTTTCTCGATGGGGCGGCCTCGGCAACCGAGCAATTTGTCGGGCGGGCCATTGGCGCTAAAAACAAGGGGATGTTCAAGCGCTCGGTGCATTTGTCGCTGGAATGGGGTTTTATTCTCTCTGGAATTTTAACGGGCGTGTTTATTGTGTTTGGCGTGCCGATTATTCACCTGATGAGCGTGAATAGCGAGGTGCGTCTTGCCGGTGAGACCTATTTGTTATGGGCGGCCCTCACCCCGCTGGTTGGCAATCTGGCTTTCCAGATGGATGGCGTGTTCATTGGAGCGGCATGGTCGCGCGAGATGCGCAATATGATGTTGATCTCGACCACGCTGTTTATTGCTGCAGCGCTTGTTTTGCAGCCTTTGTTCGGCAACCACGGCCTATGGGCAGCGATGCTTTTGTTTTTGGCAATGCGCGGCGGTACCCTGAGCTGGCGCTGTTGGCACCGCACACGCTCGTTATTTACTTAAGCAACCGCGTATTTAGGAGAGCGGTTCATCGGCCCAAGCTTGCATGTTGCTGCCCACGGCCTCTTGCAGGCTGGACAGGCCGTTCTCGATGGTTTTATCAAGCAAATACTGGTTGATATCAGCGACCAAATCCGGCCCCTCGTAGACCATGGCCGAGTAAATTTGCAGCAAGTTCGCTCCGGCACAGATTTTCGTCCACGCGGTCTCGCCCGAGTGGATACCACCAACACCGATTATCGGCATGTCCGGCCCAACAAGGCGGCGCATTTTTGCCAGTACGATGGTGGAGAGGCGGAACAGGGGCTCGCCAGACAGACCGCCTGCCTCTTGCGCCTGCTTTTGGTCTTTTAGCGGCGGACGGGTAATGGTGGTGTTGGAGACGATAAGACCATCGACTTTGAGTTCGAGCGCCACCTGAGCGATATCTTGCAGCCCTTCCTCTGTGACATCCGGGGCGATTTTGAGCAATACCGGCACCTTGCGTTTGCCTTTTGCATGCTCTTCATCACGGGCGGTAAGAACGCGGCTCAACAGCTCGTGCAGCTGGTCTTTGGCTTGCAAATCGCGCAGGCCCGGCGTGTTGGGGGACGAGATATTAACGGCGAAGTAGTCGGCGACATCATTAAAGCGATGAATGCCTTTGACGTAATCGCCACTTCTGTCATCCGAAGTTTTATTGGCGCCGATATTTACGCCGAGAATACCATTGGTTTTGCCGAGTTTCTCCAAACGACGACGCACGACCATGTGGCCATCATTATTAAAACCATAACGGTTGATAACCGCGCGATCTTTGGTGAGGCGAAAGTTACGCGGGCGCTGGTTGCCCTGTTGCGGCTGCGGGGTAAGCGTGCCTACTTCTACATGGCCAAAACCGATTTTGAACAAGGTTTTGGGTACTTCGGCGTTTTTGTCAAAGCCTGCAGCCATACCCACCGGATTTTGAAAGGTTAAGTCACCCAGAGTATAACTAATTGCCTTGTCTTGAATTTGCTTAGGCCAAACGCCAAGGCCGGTACGCAGCATTTTAACGGTGACGGCATGGGAGACTTCGGGGTCGAGAATATGGAGAGATTTCAAGCCGACTTTGTTTAGAGTGCGCATTAACTTCATGAAATGATCTCCGGCAATTGGTGGGTGCCATGAGCAAGGTCATCGATTGGCTTAACCCACAAAACTTTGTTGAGCAATAAATCGGTATACAGGTGCGGGAATAATTCACCACCACGTGCTGGCTCCCACTTTAAATCGGCTTTATCGAATTCACCGGCTTCCACCGCAAACAACAGTAAATCCGTTTGCCCCTTGAAGTGTTTTTCCAAGGTGGCCATGAGCGTTTCTGCCGTTGAGAAGTGAATGAAACCGTCTTCAATATCTACTGGAGAACCTTTAAAGACGCCAAGGCTCTGGGCCTGATGCCACAATGAGCGGGGGGTGATCTTATAGACCAATGCCATGAGCTTACCTTTCAGCGGATACACGTGTCCAACTGAAAGCAGTCTCTTAACGAATGAATGGGCGTTATTGCAAGGGCCTTGTGAGCGAAATTGCATAAAAATGTTATTTTTGTGCAATTTGGTCTTTATGACGCAGTTCTTTGAGCCAATGTTTTAGTCATTTTTGTATTGGTAAACATATTCCATACACACATAAATCAATTACAGTAATAATTAAAGTATAAATTAGGCAAAATACAACAAACAACCAGATCTTTAAAATTTAATATTTCAAGTAAACCAGCTAATCACAAAATAACCATAGTAGTAAATTGATAAATTCGCAAACTTGCAAATAGATTTATTAAGCCAATCGCGGTCACTCATGGTAGGTGTTCGATGCAATATAAAACCGCAATCGCTGTGACAATTACGGGTAGTTTTGTACTTGGAGCGATTGCCGTTTCAGGCCACAATACGCCACAAGCTCTACGACCCAACACAGCGGTTGTTTTTGCACCTACCGCGTTGCCCTCAACCCCATATGTACCTGCAAAACAGTACAAATCAAGCCTTGCTACACCGCTTATGAGCCGCAAGGAAGAACGCGCTCTACGCCTGACACAAAGCCCAGAACAAGAGGGCGATGCTATTGACGAGAAATCTAGCGAACCACAGCAAGAGGGCGATATACCCGCGACATTCAGCATTGTACGCCCTGTGATAACATCTGGTGACACGATTGAGTTTTCTGGAAAAAAAGTTCAACTGGCATTTATCAGCGCACCCGGCCCCGCACTGGTTTGTGAAAAGGGCAATGGGGAAGCAAAACAACATTGGCCTTGCGGAATGGCTGCACGAACAGCACTGCGCGCGTTTGCAGGACGCTTTCGCCTTGAGTGTGAAAGTCTTCGCGGGTCAACCAAAACACAAATACTTGCCCGTTGTAAGAGAGGGCAAATTGACTTGGCCCACTGGCTGGTGGCGCAAGGTTGGGCACATGTTTTAGACAGCGCCTCACAAGACCTGCGGTATCTGGCGGTTAGCGCACACAAGAACAAGCGCGGAATTTGGAAAGAGGACATTCCGAATAGGCAGGATTTGGTGTCTGCCCGTTTAAACGATGTGGACCTCATTTACATGAGCGAAAAAGCCTATGCGCATCCTGCGCAGTTTAATTACCCGGCTAGACAAAAACTACCAAGCCTCACCAGCAGATTAGATGTACAAGCGCAAAAAGGCGCAGATGATTTGAGTGATCGGCGGGTTCGGGTCAGTTATGCGACAGCTTCCAGTTTCGAGTTCGGACAAGTTGAAGAGGCCCCGGAAAGGGCTCCTGTTCATGTGTTGCAAAGTCAAAAAAGATCAAACAAGCAAGCGCGTCAACAAAAACGGCAAAAGAAAGTTGTACGGCAGAATAGTAACTCGCTGTTTATGTTTAATTTAACCGGCTCTCCAGAAGAAAATCGCCGACAACGCAAGCGCCGCCTCGAGCAGCGTTTGCTGCGTTAGTGGTTGCTGCGTTTTCATCAGCCTTTTTGCATTTGCAAGCCCCCGCTTTTGTGAGCAAGACATCAAGACAAGGAAATTTCATGGCGGCTTTTATACTGGGACAATCAAAACGTTTCGGATTAATTCTTGTCTACGGACTATTAGCGCTCATTATGCTTTTCGGTATACCTGGCGCACATAGCCATTCAGTTTCTTTTCAACAATTGCTGTTTTTTGTGTTGGTTTTCGGGGTCATGCTTTGGTGTGCTTTCGGAGTTGTTCGTCAAGCGGATAAACTGGCTGTATTGCTTGGCGAACCATATGGCACCTTAATACTCACACTATCGGTCATTGGCATTGAAGTGTCGTTGATTGTTTCCATTATGTTGACAGGTGATAGCAATGCAGCCGTTGCCCGCGATACCATGACGGCTGTATTGAATATTGTACTTAACGGGATGGTGGGCCTTTCGCTGCTTATGGGAGGGCTTCGCCACGGCGAGCAGCCGTTTAACTCGCAAGGCGCACGATCGTTTCTCTCTGTTTTAATTCCCCTAGCGGTTTTTTCACTCATCTTACCGCGCTATACGCTTTCGACTGGCGATCCAACCTTGTCGCAGCAGCAGCAAGTGGCTTTTGCCATAATCATCATGGCGCTTTATGCGGTTTTTTTAGCTGTACAGACAATCAAGCATCGTAGCTTTTTTACCCAGCCACAACATTATAGCGGAATAGCGGCGAGCTTTGAGAGAAAACAATCGAACACTGAGCAGATGCCACAAAGTATCAACGAGACAACTGCACATGCCCAAAACCCGCAGACGAAGAAGCTGAGAAAGGTTTCCATGCACTCATTGATACTCATCGTATGCATGGTGCCAATTGTTTTGCTTTCAAAAAATCTTGCTGTGTTGGTAGACCTTGGGTTGACGCAATGGTCATTGCCCCCAGCACTTGGCGGTGTTGTGGTTGCACTGCTGGTCCTTAGCCCCGAAGGGCTGAGCAGCTTTCGTGCGGCTTTGGATAACCGCTTACAGCGCTCCGTCAACATATGCTTGGGGTCGGCCTTGGCGACTATTGGTTTAACGGTGCCTGCTGTGTTGTTGTGCGCCTGGGCCTATGACATGCGTATTGTTTTGGGGGTGGATGCCAACGATATGGTATTACTGCTGCTCACACTTGCCATTAGCACCATTACCTTTAGCAGTAGCCGCACCAATATGCTCAATGGTGCGGTACATCTGGTACTCTTTGCGGTGTATTTTGTACTGATATTTATGCCCTGAGGCGTTTACCGGTGGATAGATTATGGACCTTATTCGGCTTCATCCACCTCGTTACTCATCATCAGTTCGGCCACATGTGCTGCCCATGCCTTATTGCCCTCTGGGGATGCATGGATGCCATCGCGGCAAAAACCTTCGGGGCGAATGCCTGGCAGAACGGGCAAGTGGGTGGCTGTGCGCTCGTTGCACATGGTCGAGCCAACCTTATTGATGATCTGACGACGATAATAAAGAACATGCGCTAGATACTTGCTTAGTGCTGGAACGCGCTTGGGCGACATGACATTGGACCAGTAGATCCGCGCAGTCGGGTAGCGCGTGCGCAAGCCATAAAGCAGTCCACCAAAGCTTTTTTTAAAGGCCTTGGCTGTACGATAGTTTTTCAGATCGTTAAAGCCGATAGAAATGTAAATGTGGCTATAATTTTCATCGGGCAGATAAGGGAGTACATAATCGCAAATATCTTTTGAGGTGGCGCTATTGGCCCCTGCTGCACGCCATGTAACCGGTTTTTTGGTGCGCGTATTCAGCTCGATTGCCAGCTGGTTGGTCAGGCCGTTGCGTGTATGATCAAGACCGACACCGGCGACAGAGCTATCTCCTAGCACCAAGAGCTTTATTGGTGCCCCCTGCCCTTCTATATGACCCGAGATGGGGCCTTTGGCTGGTTTGAGCCGTATTTGACGCATGCGGGCTTTTAAGCCCTCTACAATGTAGACGGGAAAAAGTAACCAAGATTTAAACTGCCAAGAAAACATCATAGCCCCCTCAAATGAGGGGGCTAATCAATCACGGTTACAGCTCGCCTGCAAGTGCTTTTGCAATCAATGCGCGAGTTTCTTCGATACCATAAAGTGCTACGAATGAGCCAAAGCGTGGCCCCTTCTCTTGTCCTAACAGCACCTGATAGATAGCCGAGAAGAAGTTTTGTGCCACGCCTGGGCGACCATCCGGCCCTGGTTTCGCGGTGTTTTGATAGCGCTCGATATTGCGGCCAATATCATAGATCGCGTTTTGAATGTCCGCGCCATCGGTATCGGCGGGTAAATCTTTCAAAACCGCGTCCAGCTTTTGCAGCATGTCGCGTTCGACGTCGTCCGCCGGCTTGAACTGTTTGGTTGGTTTGACGAAATCGTCGTAGTAACGAATGGCGTAACCAACCAATTCGTCCAGCATTTTATGGGTTTGCGGAGTTGCACCGGCTGCATAGCGGGAGATGAACGACCACAACACTTCCTTACTATCCGCATTGGAAGCGGAGACAAGGTTGAGCAACATAGCAAACGGTACCGGCATTTCCTCACGTGGAGGATTGCCCGCATGAATATGCCACACCGGGTTCATGAGTTTCTGATCTGCCTTCATGCCCTCGAACTTGGTGAGGAACGTGCAATATTCATCTACCGCCTTCGGGATCACATCAAAGTAGAGTTTTTTCGCGGTTTTCGGCTTTTGGAAGTTGAATAGGGACAGGCTTTGCGGGGAAGCGTAAGTCAGCCACTCTTCCATGGTGAGGCCGTTACCTTTGGACTTAGAGATCTTTTGACCTTTTTCATCCAAGAACAGCTCGTAGTTAAAGCCTTCCGGTGCCGGCTTGCCCAGCGCTTTACAGATTTTGCCCGAGAGATTAACGGAATCGATCAGGTCTTTCCCTGCCATTTCGTAGTCAACACCCAGCGCATACCAACGCATGGCCCAATCGGCCTTCCATTGACATTTCACGTGACCGCCTGTGACCGGCAACTCAACATTCTCACCGGTTTCGGGGTCTTTATACGTAACAGTGCCTTTTTCGACGTTGCGATCGATCATCGGCACCTGAAGGACAACACCGGTGCGTGGGCACACAGGCAGGAACGGCGAATAAGTGGCCTGACGTTCCTCGCCCAAGGTTGGCAAGATGATTTTCATTACCTTGTCGTAGACTGCCAGCATACGCAGCAAGGCATCATCAAATCGGCCGGAGGTGTAGTATTCGGTTGCCGAAGCAAAGTCGTATTCGAAGCCAAAGCGGTCCAGGAACGCTTGTAGTTTTGCATTGTTGGACTGGGCAAAACCTTCGTATTCGCCAAACGGATCTGGCACACGGGTCAGTGGCTTGCCGATATATTGCGCCAACATTTCCTGATTTGGAACATTGGTGGGCACTTTACGAAAGCCGTCCATATCATCGGAAAAACAGATAAGTTTGGTGGCAATTTTATCTTCGCTCAGCAAACGGAACGCGGTGCGCACCATGGTGGTGCGGGCAACCTCGCCAAAGGTGCCCATGTGTGGCAGGCCGGAAGGACCGTAACCTGTTTCGAACACAATCGGGCCATCCTTGGGCGTTTTTTCCAAACGTTTGAGCAGTTTGCGAGCTTCTTCAAAGGGCCAGGCTTTAGAAACCTGTGCCGCCTCAATTAACTCTGGGTTGAGGTCAAGCTTTGGCAAACTGTTCGTATTCATGGTCTTTAACCATCCGGTTTATTAGAATTACTGTTTTGGTTTAAAGCTGCTGCGCTTATATAAAGGCAGGCAATGCAGCGAGCGGAACTTAAAGTTTTCCGGTTGGAACGTCAATCTTTGATATCAAACAGTTCAGCGCCAAATCAGTTTTGTTATCTTGCCTTCTTTATCTACTGACATGCTCTGGATTACACGCATTTCAGCGCTTACAAATATATTGCTTGTGCTATAGTTCTTCATGACCGAAGCTCAAAACAGGATTGCATTATGGATATCACATTAAGTGTTCACGAAGCCCTTATACACGTTATGGTTATGGTTTCGGCTTCTGACAGCACAATGACCGACCCTGAACTACGCACCATCGGCGAGGTTATCTCCGATTTGCCTGTTTTTAGCGGGTTTGATGATAAGAAACTGACCGGCATTACCGAAGATTGCGCCATGCGCATGGCTGCAGAAAACGGACTGCGTCATACACTAGAGTTAATTGCCCGTTCACTGCCTGTAAAGTTTCGTGATACCGCATATGCACTCGGGGTGGAAATTGCTGCAGCAGATTTGAATGTGAAGCAAGAAGAACTACGCATGCTGCAAATGCTGCGCGATACACTTGATTTGGACAAGCTCACAGTGGCGGCCATTGAGCGCGGCGCACAAGCGCGCTACCGTACACTTTAGTGCAAGCCATTGACTTATTACAGAGCGCTCTTCGCAAAGGCGTGGAGCGCTTTTTAGGTCGCTGGCCTACTTAAATTTCAAAGAAGCCCTCTAACTGCTTTAACCTTTTATATTGACGCGTATTCTAACCCGAAAACCGGCTTCCGCTTTTAGAGAAAACGCTCTAATTGACTGTGCGGCGGGCATCTGGCATATCGAGTGAAAAAGCAGGAATGTTCACTGTAAACTGCTCGCCTGTTTCGCTAATCATCGCATAGTTACCAGACATTATGCCCGAGGATGTGGTGAGTGGACAGCCCGAGGTATACTGGTAGGTTTCGCCCGGCTCAATAACCGGCTCTTCGCCAACCACACCAACACCGCGGATTTCTCTTTTGTGGCCATTAGCGTCAACGATAACCCAATGCCGCCGGCACAATTGGACTGCTTCGGGGCTCATGTTTTCAATATCCACCGTATAGGCCCAAAAATACTGATCTTCTGAAGGCTCGGATTCTTCAGAGAGGAAATGGGGCTCAACCGTTACCTTGATGGAGCGGGTGACTTGGCGGTACATTGAACGTCCTTTAATATTTGAGCCGAAGACAGACATGCCTTGTGAACCTGTTGCCATGACTGGCTAACCATTTGTTCGCTTCGAAACTTGCTGAATTACCATAATAATACGCGTGAGCGCCGATATATAGCAAGCAATAGCAAAGCACCAAGCAATAATATTATAATAGGCTGGAAACAAGCAAAACAATACAAACACCACTATTGTTTCAGCACCTTCGGTAAGACCTGCCAAATAGTAAAAGGATTTCTGCCCCTGACTACTCGTAGATAAATTGAGCTCTTTTGCCAAAATGGCAAAGGATAAAAACGCCGCACCATTGAGATAGAAACCTAATAATAGCGCGGCACCGGCAAACGCATTGTCTTGCGGATTGGCAATAATAAACGCAAACGGAATGAGACCATAAAACAGGAAGTCAAAAACAATATCGATAAAGCCACCCAAAGGGTGTGGTGCAGTTTGTTGCTGTTTTGCACGTATACGTGCCACGGGACCATCCAAGCCATCAGCAAGCCTGTTCAGTACGATAAGAATTAGTGCAAGCCAGAAAGTGTGCGTTGCTATGGATATTGAAGCAGCGACAGCCAAGCCCAACCCCAACAGCGAGAGTTGATTTGCAGTAATACGTCTTTGAACAAGCCGGTTTGCAACCACGTTTAAGGGACGGTCAATTATTGGTCGCAAGCGTGCATCAAACATTTTCGGTCCCCGATAGATCATGTTTAGCCGCAGATATGCTACGCGGTATTACCTGCCAATGGTAGTGGGGAATATGTACGGAAGCGTGGCTTGCTTTGCGCGACAATACGCAGCTATTTGACTATTATCGTGGAGAGCTTTGGTGCATTGCTTGACAGTTGCACCTGATTATATCATTTGTGAAAGCCGCAGGCGGGTGTAGCTCAATGGTAGAGCAGAAGCTTCCCAAGCTTAAGACGAGGGTTCGATTCCCTTCACCCGCTCCAATACCATTCAAACCATTCCTTCATTAATCCTTTGCATAGTTAGCATTTGCATGCGTTAGGGCTGCGCGGCTGTTCGCAACCGCGTTACCACAGCCCATCAATGATTAGAATAATTAATCTAACTATTGTAATATATTTACTATGAGTTTTAATGGATTTAGTATGTTAATCGCTTAAATTTTAGCTTTATCTTTATGTTTTTGAGAAAATATTATCCCAGTTGCTTTCTATTAGTGTTTTCATTTGACCAGCAATAATTAGTTGTATTAATCATTGGTGAATAACATTTAATGGACTAGCAAGTAATGAAACTTAAAAATCAATTTATTCAATTACTCATAATTAGTTTGTTTCTCGCTTCTTGTGGTGGCGGTGGCTCAGGTGGAAACAGCGGAACTGCAGGCAGTGGCGGAACCGCAGGTGGTGGGACCACAAGCCCCGGCCCTGTAGGTGGCGGAAGCACAGGTGGTGGCACTACAAGCCCCGGCCCTGCAGGTGGCGGAAGCACAAGTGGTGGCACGACAAGCCCAGGCTCTGTAGGTGGCGGAAGCACAGGTGGTGGGACCACAAGCGCCGGCCCTACTGGTGGCGGAAGCACAAGTAGTGGGACCACAAGCCCCGGCTCTGGGGGGGGGGGAACCGCAAGTGGTGGGACCACAAGTGGGGGAACTGGTGTCATAACTCCGCTGTTACGTGCACACGATGGCACGAGTAGTTATATCAGCGTTGATAGTGTAAGTGCCAGTGCGTTAAACGCGATTACTTCAGACAATGAGTTCCTTAAAGTTGACGATGGTAGACCTTACAGCCACTCGTTTATTCAGGAAAATATCCACTATGCGCACGCGCTTGGCCTCACTGGGAAAGGTAAGAAAATTGCCATACTTGACCCTGGCTTTAAAGAGGACCACCAAGAGCTTGCGGGCAAATCAGAGGTTAAGGGCAAGAATAGTCCTGAATCTCACGGTACGAGTGTGGCCGCTATCGCAGCAGGTAAAAAAGACGGGAAAGGTATGTTAGGTGCGGCTTATGATGCCGAACTTATTTTATTATCCAGCAAAAACAAGCTTACCGATCGCGTTCAATTCGCAATTGACTCTGGTGCTGTTGCCCAAAACAACTCATGGGGCTGGGTCAAGGCTGTTGATGGAAAAGAAGGGTATTACGACGAACTCCTCGCCAAAACGAACAGTGGCCTAACAAGCGGGGAAGCCTATGCAAGTTTAATCAACTTTAGCGACCCCAACCCGAATAAGACTGCTCTCAAATTCGCTGCAATTAACATTGAGAGCTACATCACAAAACTGCGCGAATTTTCGAAACAAGGGGTGATTATTTATGCGCACTCAAATGACGAAAACTTACGTGGTGCGGATTTAAATACCAGCTTACCTCTGTTTTTTGATGGAATTGAAGACAGTTTCATTGCTGTGGTCAATGCATCACCTACAAATAGTAAAGTTACTTGGGTTGATAATCCTGACGGTTCAAAAACCGGCTACCGTGACAGCCGCGTGATTGATGCGAATACAACGCTAAGGCGCCACTCCTCTAAATGTTGGCAAACAGCGCGTTACTGCATTACAGGTAATGGCAATGTAGTCACTGCCAACTGGGATCCCAAAAAACCAACCGTTTTAAATAATTACGCCGGAACTGGAGGTACTTCACACACAGCACCTCAGATAGCTGGAATTGTTGCAATTATGGCGCAAGCATTCCCAACACTGCGTCCTGAGGAGTGGGTTGACCGGATTCTAGCCTCGGCCAACAACCGGTTTAAGAACTTTGTGAAACTTGACTCCGTTGATTTTGGAAATGGCGTTAGTCACGCATATTCAGAGGAATTCGGCCACGGTTTTGTTGATGTAAAAGCCGCACTACTGCCTATTGGTAATGTTGGTTTGGTCCGCAGTGAAATTGCCCGGGGCGACCGGTTGGCCATTGAAAAAGCCAGCATACAAACAAGCGGTGGGCAAATGAATGCTCTTATCAGCCAACTGCGCGGTCAAAAAATGGCTGTATTTGATGCACTGGGAACGGATTTTTATGTTGATGCCATCGCATTACTGGCTGAAAAACAAGGAAAACCGTTAGGCGATAAGCTCGGCAGCTTCATGCAGAGCGCGAAAACGAAACAATCTACACCGCGCTTCAACAGCTTTGCCTTTGCAACCGCCTTGCCTGGTACTCAAGGCAGTAATTGGCAATACGGTGCGGGTGATGCACAAGATATTGCCATGGCCTTTGGCTTCTCTCAGGAGCGTTCAGTGCTCAGTGATGCACCACAAAGCATTTTGGCGTTAGCTGAGAATGGCATAGGTTTTGGAGCGAGTACCAAGCTCGAAAATGGACGTTTTGCCAGCTTTGCACTTAGCGATGCGAGCGTTGCCGGGCATGAAACTTTAGCACTTGGCTTTGCACGCTCATTTGACCTTGACGAAAGCAATAGTCTTTTTTCAGGGGCAAGTTTCAGCTTTTCAGGAAGCGCTGTACATGAGCGCGGCGACTTTCTTGGACTAACACAAGCCACTGACAGCCCGTTCACTTCAACGAGCGGTACATTTGGCGGTGCATTCAACTTGCCAATCGGGTCCTTACAATTTAATGCCAGTGCACAAATCAGTAGCGTTTATGGCCGCGGGAATAGTTTCCTTACACCTCATGGGGCAAGTGTTGCCAGCGCCTACGCGCTGTCGCTTTCCGGCAACGATGTTTTATTTGCAGGCGACAGGCTGAGTTTGAGCTTTACCCAGCCTCTCTATATTGAAAAAGGACAGGCTACTTTCAAAATGGCGGTTGGCCGCACGAAAGAAGGTAAGGTGCTGTTTAAAGACAAAGACTTATCGCTACGCGCTGAAGCACGGCAGTTTGATTTCGGCCTGAACTATCAGGCGGATTTAACTGATGCTACACTCGTGAAGTTTGGAGCGACTCTCAGCTTGAACGAAAGTTATGTGAGCGGAGCAACCGGGGGTGGTGCAATGGCAACATTGGTACACCGCTTTTAGAGTAAAGCACTCACCACTCAAAAGCCCCGCCAATTGCGGGGCTTTTCTTTCTTTCGCGATGCTGAACTATTGCAATTACGAGGTTAGGGACTGCACATTATCTATGGATGCGAGTATATCGTCGTTGGTTATTAGCCCAACAGGTGTCTCGTTTTCCATCACGACCAAAGGAGAAGCCATTTGCTTTTTAAGCGCAATCACTTCTTTTATTTTCGTGGTGGGCAGAACCTCATTTCTCGTTGTGTGATCAACAGCTGCTGTTGGCTGTATGGGGCTCATGATATCGCGCGCTTGTAAAACACAGAGCGGATTCATGTGGGCAACAAACGAACTTACATATTCGTCACAGGGAGATTGCACGATCTGCTGCGGACTTCCTATTTGTACCAGCCGACCACTTTCCATTATGGCAATTCGGTTGCCCAGTTTGGCTGCCTCGTCCAAATCATGGCTCACAAAAATAATGGTTTTGCTCAGCTTTTGCTGCAGTTCGAGTAGCTCATCTTGTAACCTTGCCCTAATGAGGGGATCGAGGGCTGAAAAGGGTTCATCCATTAACAGTAATGGGGCTTGGGTTGCTAGTGCACGCGCCAAACCTACGCGCTGCTGCATGCCCCCCGACAGCTCACTTATGTATTTATCACCCCAACCTTGCAGGCCCACAAGTTCGAGTTGTTCTTCAACCCTCTCGCGGCGTTGTTTCCTGCGCATTCCCGAAAGTTCCAGCGCTAGGGCGATATTATCGCGTACAGTACGCCATGGCAAAAGCCCAAACTGCTGAAACACCATTGCCACATGTTTGCGTCGCAGTTTTTTCAATGTTTGCGCCGAGCAAGTGGCTGGATTTATTTTTTTATCATTATAATGGACTTCGAGTGTTCCGCTTGTTGCTTTATTGAGACCATTGACGGCCCGCAATAAAGATGACTTGCCGGAGCCTGATAACCCCATAAGAACCAGAAGCTCGCCCTGCTCTACATTCAATGAAACATTGTGTACCGCCAGCAACGCCCCTGTTTTTTGGTGTATCTCCTCGCGGCTCAAGCCTTGTGCCAGTAATTCTTTCGCTTTGGCAATATCTCCGCCAAAGAGGATAGAAAGGTTTTCAATGGTTACCAGAGGCTGCGTCATTGGCCTGACTTTCTTTGTGGGCGACGAAAGAAACGGTCCAGTATTATTGCTATGAGAACAATGGAAATACCAACCTCAAAGCCCTTGGCTATATTAACAGTGTTGAGGGCACGCAGAGTGGGCACGCCAAGACCATCGGCACCCACAAGTGCAGAGATAACAACCATAGAAAGGGAAAGCATAATGGTTTGCGTTAAGCCTGCCATTATATTTGGCCGCGCATAGGGCAACTCGATTTTCCATAGGCGCTGCCAATACGTGGCTCCGAAGGCCTCACCTGCTTCCAAAAGTTGTTTTGGTGTTGAGGCAATACCCAATTGCGTTAAGCGTATGGATGCGGGCAATGCAAATACCACGGTTGAAATGAGCCCTGGAACCACACCAAGACCAAACAATATTAGCGTGGGAATAAGGTAAACAAATGTCGGTATGGTTTGCATTAAATCAAGTAGCGGCTGTACCCATGCGTAAAACCTTGGATGATGCGCACAGAAAATACCAGTAGGCACACCTATAAGCATACACACAAAGGTTGCACTCAAAATGAGGGCCAGCGTTTGCGTGGTTTCTTGCCAGTAACCCAGATTAATAATCAGCAAGAGGCTTAGAGCCACAAAAATAGTGAAGCGGATGGACCGGCGCACAATAAAAGCTAAAAGAGAAACGATAGCAACAAAAACAACCGGTGGCGGCGCTTGAAGTAACCACAATACATTATCAATTTGCTTCTCGATTGCTATTGATAGCGTATCAAAAAAAAGCGCCCCGTTATTGGTTAGCCAATCGACAACCCATTTTGCATAATCGCCAATGGGTAGTTTATGCTCGTATAGCCAGTCCACTTACTACCTCGGTTGTTACAGGCTCACTCGTTGTTAACGCGAACCTGCAACTCTGCTGGCAATGGCCAAGACCATTGCAATAATCAATTCAACTCATAGGTTGTTGAATATACACTTACCTACGACTTGCGGTTTCATTACATGCCAAGTGCTTTTTTGACAACCGGCAATGCATCTTCACCTGATTTTGTCTTAACACCACTTAACCATGATGACAGTTGTGCCTCGTTAGCCAAAATCCAGGTTTTTGCTGCTTTTTTGGGAGCTACCCCTTCGTTTAAAATGGCACCCATAATATGGTTTTCCATTGATAGCGAGAATTTAAGCTGCTTTAAAAAACGACCAATATTCGGACAATCTTGCGCCAAGCCCTTGCGAGTATTTGTGTATATATCTGCACCGCCGTAGTTGGGACCAAAAACATCATCACCACCACTTAAGTATTTTAACTCGAACTTGGAGTTCATCGGGTGAGGTTCCCAACCCAAAAAGACGATTGGCTTATTGCGACGCACCGCCCTTGCTACTTGCGAAAGCATGCCGGCTTCAGATGATTCCACCAGTTCAAAATCCGAGAGTGAAAACTTGCCTTCCTCAATCATTTGCAAGATCAGACGGTTGCCATCATTACCCGCTTCAACACCATATATTTTACCGGCTAACTGCTGCTTAAATTTTGCGATATCCGCAAAGCTGTGTAATCCGGCATCATATATATATTTGGGCACGGCCAGAGTGTATTTGGCCCCTTCCAAATTCTTTGTAATGGTCTCGACTGTGCCTTTTTGCCTATATGGGGCAATATCGGCTTCCATTGTTGGCATCCAGTTGCCCAAAAATACATCAATATCATTATTTGCTAATGAGGCGTAGGTAACAGGAACAGATAGCATTTTGGTTTCTGTTTGATAGCCCATTGATTCTAATAGGGTTGTGGCAATCGCGGTTGTTGCAGTTATATCTGTCCAGCCAACATCGGAAAACCGAACGGTTTGGCAACTCTTCGGTGTTTGTGCCAGTAATTGTTGACCTGAAGATAATAATAGAACTGCTGCGGCACAACAAAGCTGCCGAATACCTTTGGCTATACGCATTGCACACCCCTCCTTAATTGTATTTTTTGATGAATACATGTGTTATTCTTATGTAAATACGCATATTTCCTGCATAACTGGCCTTCAACATTACATATTATTCTTACCAGTAAAAGCAAACATGAACAACATATGCCGATAGAGAAAAGCAGTAGCACGTTAATTATGCTATTTCCATAGCATCATTACTTTAAAATGTTGGATATTTGCTTATTTTTTAATTGATTTTATTGATTGATCGTTCAATAAAAGGACAAATAACTTTAACGGAGCCGATTTATGCCACGTGTGGGCCAAGAAGAAGAACGACGTAAATCGATCATTAAAGCAACGATCGAAGCCATTCATGAAAACGGGTTTGCCAAAGTAACAATGGCACAAATTGCTCGAAAAGCAGGCGTTTCAACCGGGTTGCCTCATCATTATTTCGGCTCTAAAACCGGCCTATTTGACGCTACAATGGCCAGCTTACTCCATGAACTGGCTATTGAAATTCGCCGTAACTGCAGCCAGCTTCACAACCCGCAAGAGCGGATTATGATGCTGGTACGCTCCAATTTTTGTGAGGCGCAGTTCAAGCCAGCCGTAATTTCTGCATGGCTGGCTTTTTATGTGGAAGCAAACAGCAGCGCGACCACCAAGCGGTTGTTGCGCATTTACCAGCGTCGTCTCAGATCTAACTTAATGTATGAATATGGCCGCGTTTTGGTACATCGGGATGCGGAAAAGGCCGCATTAGGAACTGCTGCCATGATTGATGGTTTCTGGCTTCAGCAAGCGCTTCATAAAGATAAAACGCTTGAGAGCCGCGCTGAAACCCTAGTTGGTGATTATGTTGACCAGTGTTTTGCGCAACTACAGCATTTGCAACAGGAGGTAAAAGGCTGAAAATTATTCGATTGTTTTCTATAGGTCTCTCCCCTTAATCTACAAGGTATATTCGCTTGGGGATTAAACCTATGCATGATTACATTGATATTTATTGTGAGCGCATTAATGGTGACTTCTGGTCTGAACCCTTGAATGCCATTTCTAACCTATCTTTTATTATTGCCGCATTTTGGGGTATTTATTTGGCGCGGCGCAAAGGCGTTTATGCTTGGCCTGTATGGCTTGCTATTATTTTGAGCGGCCTTATCGGGGTTGGTTCGTTTTTATTCCATAGCTTCGCTAGTAGTGCAGCCGAACTCTCCGATGTCTTGCCTATTTGGACCTTTGTTGTTTGGTATGTGCTCTGTTGTTTCTTATATTTGGGAAACTACAAAATGAACATGAAGCTGATTGCCATACTCATGGGGGCGGGCATTGCCGGTATGGTATTATGGCTGCAACTATCCGGTGCCTTGACCACCAATGGCTATCACCATACGCATCATCCAGCAACTTTATTGAATGGCTCACAACAGTACTTACCTGCTGTTATTTCCCTTTACATTTTTGCCTTTGTTTGCTGGCGGAACTTTGCAAAACTCGCACCAAGCGTCATTACCGCTGCTCTGGTGTTTAGTGTTTCACTGGTTTTCCGGAGCATTGATTTACATAGCTGTTCACATGTTCCCATTGGCACTCATTTTGTTTGGCACTTGCTCAACGGGCTTATGATAGCGCTTTTATTGCATTCACTGGTGATAGCAGCCGCAGACCATTATAAAAAAGGAGCTGTAAATGGCACATAGCCAAGCTCAACCTGATGCCAATGATTTAAAGCGATTTGTTTGGGCGCAGCGGCCTTGTATAAGCAATGTGGAAAGCGAGCTTCGTGCCGGTTTGAAACAAAGCCATTGGATGTGGTTTATTTTTCCGCAATTACGCTCACTGGGGCGCACCCAAACCGCCCTTTATTTTGGTCTTGAAGATTTGCAGGAAGCCCAAAGCTACTATCGATACGACCCGCTTGGAACACGGCTGGTGCATTGTTTTACTCTTGTTCTTGAGCATTGGGACAAATCGGCTATCGAGATCATGGGCAAGGTTGATGCTAAAAAACTACGTTCATGTGCTAGCTTGTTTCATCTCGCGGTGCCCGAGCAACCGCTTTTTCGTCAATGCCTTGATGTTTTTTATGGCGGGGCACTTTGCGAGCGCACCCGAACAGTCCTTGAAGAAGGGGAAGGCTTGGCAACCTAAGCATTCACGTTAATCGTTCACAAAAGCTGTTATATTTTTACCAGTTTGGTTGATAGGCCGTGGGTAGTTTTGCGCCAATGGTGGGGCCTGAACAAGAACTCGAGCAAAGCCCAATAGCACGCTAATGATGTGATAGCCCAATAGAGCGGTATACTTAGAAAATCATAGGCTTTCACAGCAATACCGCGTTTGAGACCGCCTAGAAAAATAGAACTGGCCGCCCCCAGGTAGCCAACAGTGAAGCTGAGTATACCCAAATACAAAAGTGAGTTTTCCAATATATTTAAAGCGCTGCTATCATCCAGATAATATAGCATACCAGCTAAGGAGAGCATGAGCGGCATACCCAAAAGGCACAGTATTCCGCCGAGCATTTGTATTAGAAAAGCCAGCATATTGCGGGTTCCAAGCTGCTTTACAAGTGTTTTCGGTTCGCGCAAATGCACCATGAGTGTTTGCATCCAGCCCTTATGCCAGCGACAGCGCTGATTAAGCCAAGCCTTGATAGTAAGCGGCGCTTCTTCGTAGGTGCTGCTTGCCAGAGTTTGCAGGAAATAGCCTTTACGGGCAAAGCGAACGGCTAAATCAGCATCTTCTGTCACGTTATAAGCATCCCAACCACCGACATCCTCTAGGGCATCACGACGAAAGTGATTTGAAGTTCCTCCTAAGGGGAAAAATAATTTATGACGAGAGAGCCACGGCAACAAAACATCAAAAAGGGCTGCATATTCGAGCGAAAATTGACGCACCAGCCAGCTCTCATGCCAATGGTCGACATGCAAAGCTGCTTGTAGGCATGCGAGGCGTTTGTCTGCCTGCAAAAAGCACAGTGCCGCTTTTTTTAGTTGATCGGGTGCCGGACGGTCTTCGGCATCATAAATTGTAATTAACTGACCACGTGTATAGCGCAGCCCCACCCCAAGAGCACGCGGTTTGGTTCTTGGCTCTCCATTAGGTACAACTTTAATACGCATATGCTGCTGTTTTAGCTTCGACAAAGCTTTGAAAGTTTTCGTGTCGCTTTGCTCGAGTAGGAAAACAATGTCGAGTTTTTCGAGCGGATAGTCTAACTGCCCAAGCGCACGAACCAGCTGACCACAGACAAGATCTTCATTGTAAAGTGGTACCAACACCGAATAAGTGGGCAACTCATGGTTCTTCGGGAGTGTAGCCAGCTCGGGGAAATTGGCCGCATTTCGTTTTCGTCGCATAAACACAGCAGCTAGTTTCATGCAGCCCATCGCAATGGTAAACGCCTTAAGAAAAGCCAATAAAAAATAGCCCAAAGTAAAAACATTGGCGTAATTGAGCATAAGCAGCAATAGAGGCGAGAAGGCCAGAAGCGTTTTTTTTTGACTTTCGGAAATGTATAGGCCCGCACTTTCTTTTGGCGATGAAACAAGGCGTGAAAGACTGGCTTCATTTGCTATTATCAAATCACGTTGATAAGTGCTGGAAACGACGTAAAGCCTATGGTTGTTGGGCAGTTGATCAATCAAATGGGCAAGGTGTTTTAACTGTTCGCCAATGGGTGAAACAGTCCAGACGATGGTATTTGCACGATCAAGCACCGGACAGGCAATAAGCGAACCAATACGCTTACAGGTTGCTTTTTTGTGGCTACTTGTCAGCGCCTTGAAGTTTCCTGGCGCTGCATGGCGCAGTTTTAGGCGCGCTGCTAACACCCAAAAGTAAAGCTGTTCATCAATCAAATTTTGCGAAAAAACAACCGCCTGAATGCTTTTTCTTGACTGTTCAGACAGTTGACGGGCTGCTTCTATTTGCTCTGGCTGCAAGCCACACTGAAGTAAGACTTGTGCCTCAATAACCGAAGGTGATGATGCGGCAAGTATTTTTTGTGTTACCCAACCCGAACTATTTGTGAGGGGCGTTGTGCTCGTGAGTGGTTGTTTTGTTTTGTTAGCACCAGTTTTTTTAAGTGTTTTATTTAAAACCTGCACACTTAACTGGTGCGATACATTTTGGTGCTGCACAGAATTTATAAGTTTATCAATGAATTGACGTGGCCGATGGGGACGTTTGTAATTTGCCTGAGACGTTTTATTTGTATTCACTGATGTGAGGCGCACAGGGTGCCGCGCCTTAAAGGCATAGCTTTTAGCGTGGCGATTGCTTGTGTCCTCATTCACAATAGTTCTCCTAGTCATCAGGGAGATTGTTTAAGCCTTTGCAGTTCGCATCTAGCGTGAACATCTGTTTGCGACTCTGTTTTATTTGCCAATGTTATTATTGCCCTCACTGAGCAATCAATCCGCCAACCTCAATGAGGAATAATTGGGGTATGGGTTGGGCCGGTGCGACTTCTACAGGGTTGAAGTCGCACATAACCTATGAAGCACCTTGGTTATCGGGCCTTTTTGTTTCCTAAATAATTCGGAGTTCTATTCCTTTTGGAAAAGTGTCAGGTTAAAGCTGCTTGTAAACCAATTCGTCAGGCCATTGCTTTATGTTGCCCATCATTAGAGCTAGGTGATCAGCCCCTTGGCTTTCAGGAGCATGTGTTTTGTATAAATTTGTTATGGTCATTAGTTTTCTTGCTTTTATCTTGAGCGGCATAATACCTGTGGCAGCAGATCCCTTGCATGGACTTGATAAGAGCAAACAAACACCTGACACATTACAACAAGGCAAGAAAAGCAACCCCGAGCCCCAAAGCCGCAAGATTGAAACCCGTGGCTTTTTGGGGGAAGGACCCACCGATTTTGAGGTCCCTTCATTTTTCCCAGGACGACAGGCGCGCTCACGACTGGTCTCAAAACCAGAGAAAATACGTTTTCTGGCCAGTGATGATTTTCCGCCTTTCACTTTTCGCGATTCTGAAAAGCGGCTCATGGGATACAATGTGGATTTGGCACGGGCGATCTGCGAAAACTTGGAGGTTGCTTGCAGTTTACAGGTGTTGCCATTTGAAGAGCTCATTGGCGCTCTCGCCCGCGGTGAAGGCGATGCGATAATTGCCGGTGTCGCGATTAACAAAAAAACACTGGAACATTTGAGTTTCTCTGAGGTTTATATGCGTTTTCCGGGGCGGTTTGTGGCGCGAAAAGAGGAAACCTTGCCGCCTAACCCTCGGTTTTTAAAGGGCCAAAAGGTTGGCGTTGTAATCGGCTCGCGGCATGAAGCTTATTTAGAGACCTTCTTTCCAGAAACAGAAATTATCAAAGTCACTTCCGAGAGCGCATTAAAAGAAGCCCTACTGGAAAACAAGGTAAGCCGGATTTTCGGTGATGGTATGCGGTTGGCCTTTTGGCTGGATACGCCTGAAGCACAAGCATGCTGCCATTTTAATGGTGATGCATATATCGACCCTGAGTACTTAAACGGGGGCATGACTATTGCAGTGCAGAAAAAAGACAAACTCACATTGGATGCATTGAACCTTGCACTCTCGCGGTTACAAACCCATGGCGATTTGACCGATTTATATTTAAGATATTTCCCAATTAGTTTCTTTTAGTCGGTACTTTACCTAGTTTTTTAAAGGGAAGGAGCAGCTGGTGCCCCAGTGATTTGGAAGTTGCTTGGTCTATGTAACTCAAGCCTATGGTCATGTGCTGCTGGCCACCTTCCGGTGCGCTTTTATAGGTTGCGAATAACCGGTCCCAAATGGAAAGATTGAAACCGTAATTACTATCGGTTTCCTTCGCTTTTACAGAATGGTGTATCCTATGCATGTCGGGGGTCACAATAACCCAACGCAGCGGATTATCGATCCATTTCGGCAGTGCGATATTGGCATGATTAAACTGCGCGGCAGCGTTTAAGACAATTTCGAAAACAATCACACACCATGGGCTAAGTCCAAGTAGTGTGACAACAGCCACTTTCCATAGCATGGAAAGCATAATCTCCAATGGGTGAAAGCGAAAAGCTGTCGTGACATCAATTGCCTTATCGGCATGGTGCACACGGTGTAAACGCCATAATAACGGCAGCTTATGGCTCGCGAGATGTTGGAACCAAATTGCAAAATCTAATAGGAGTAAGCCTAGCGTAAATGCAACTAGCGGATTAAGCTCAAGCCATTGGAACAGTCCAAACTGCTGTTGTTGCGCCCAGATAGCTGCGGCAACTGCGACTATCGGCATGGTGTAACGCACACAAAGTGCCGATATAACAGTGAGGGAGAGGTTTGTTACCCACCGATTTGGGCGCTGCATGTCATCATGACGGCGGGGCCAAAGACGTTCGATAATGGCAAAAAGAACGAACGCCGCAGCGAAAAAAAACAAACGAATTAGCGGCTCGTTTTCCATTTGCTTCTCCTATTCACGTTAACGCTACGCTTTTATTGCGGGGACAACACTTAACCCATATAGAATTAGCTATGAACCTGCCTCGTTATATAGGCTAAAAGGGGGCATGATGGAATTATTATGGACTAACCCTAAGGATGAAGCTTGCGGAACCTTGGTGCTGGCACATGGTGCGGGTGCTGGACAGGTTTCCAGTTTCATGGAACGTTTTACAAAAGCAGCTTGCGCACAGGGCTTTCGTGTCGCCCGCTTTGAGTTTTCCTACATGGCAAAACGGCGTGAGAGCGGGAAAAAAGCACCGCCACCAAAGGCTGAAAAGCTGATTGGCGAGTATCAGCATGCTTTGCAAAGTGCCCTGACTGAAAGCGAAGGACCTTTACTGCTCGCCGGTAAATCCATGGGCGGACGTATTGCTGCTATGCTGGCCGGGGGCAACTCTTTGCCTAAGCGTGTGCAAGGTGTTGTGTGCCTTGGCTACCCGTTCCATCCGGTTGGCAAAAGCGAGCTTGAAGACTGGCGGTTGCCGCCACTTGCTGCCAGCAATCGCAAACTGTTGATTTTGCAAGGCGAACGCGACCAGTTTGGTAAGAAAGAAGAACTCGAAGGCGTTGAACTGCCCGAACAAGTAGAACTTTGCTATGTGAGTGATGGCAACCACGACTTTGCGCCACGCGGGGCTGTGCCTGCTACACTGGAGAGCAACATTCAGTTTGCTGCCGAGCAAAGCCGGCTGTTCTTTGATCGCCTTTTGGCAGAATAACAACTTTTAAATCCTACAAAAAGCCTGTCACCTCTCCCCCTTCTTCTAAAGGGACCGGAGATGCGGCAGGCTTTTTTGTTTTCTAGCTTTACAAGCAGACTTGATAGCTGCCCAACGAACCAAACGAGCGCTATTTAAAAACGTCTTTAGGATCGAGCTTGTAGGTTTTGCTACAAAAATCACAATTGATTTCAATAATCGGGTCTTGCTGGATTTCCTCGCGATCCTGCTGTGGCAACCCTTTCAACATATTTGTGATTTTCTCTTCAGAGCAGGTGCACTGGTCTTTCAGACTCTGGCTCTCGAATGCCGAAACACCATGTTCGTGGAATAAACGATAGAGTAATTCTTCAACGCTCAGCGCTGGATCTGTCAACTCATCATCTTTCACCGTATCGATGAGCGCGCGGGCTTCCATCCAAGCATCAGCCTCTTCACGCGTGGCTACACTTTGACCCTCTGGTGCATCGCCCGGGTGGATATCTTGCTGGCGCTGGCGATCCTCGGACTTTGGCAGGTATTGCACCATGACACCCCCTGCCCGCCAAGACTGAACGTTTTTACCGCTTTGCTCATCGCGGGTGATGAGCTGAGCCACTCCCAAACGCACGCGGGTTGGAATTTGCTCAGATTGCATGAAGTAGCTGTGGGCCACTTCTTCCAGCGACTTGCCATCCAGAACAACAACACCTTGATAGCGCGGGGTGTTGGCCCCTTGCTCGATGGTGAGCGCCAAATGGCCTTTTCCGAGCAAATCGCTAGGTCTGTAGTCTTTATTCGCTGTGATTTGTGCCAGTTTCTCACTGTCATAACGGGCTGTGGCACGCAGAGCATGGGGAGCATTGAAGTCCACCACCAAAACCGAGACCGCGCCATCGCTTTGGGCTTGCAAGGTCAAGCGGCCTTCGTTTTTGAGCGTACTGCCTAACAAAGAGGTGAGAGCAATTGCCTCTGCCAACAGCTTGTTGACCGCCTCGGGGTATTGATGGCGGAGCAACAGCGACGTTAATTCAGGACCCATTTTGACGACGCGCCCTCGAATATCAAGGGGTTCAACAGCAAAGGGAAGAACGGCGTCATCGCCTGCTGGTTTTGGATCAATCATTATGGGTCCTTTATTTTCATCGTTTTAGTCTTGCGGTAATACCCCCATACACCAAGCCATAATGCCCTTTTGTGCATGCAGGCGGTTTTCCGCTTCATCAAAGACCACCGATTGCGGGCCATCCATAACTTCATTGGTCACTTCTTCACCGCGATGGGCAGGTAAGCAGTGCATGAAAATCGCTTCCTTATCGGCCTGCGCCATCAGCTTTTCGTTCACTTGATAGGCAGCCAGCAAGTTATGGCGATAGGCGGCGTCTTTATCGCCCATCGAAACCCAGCAATCGGTTATGACTGCGTGGCTGTTTTCGACAGCGGCAAACGGGTCTTCAGTAACGTTGACTTTTGCACCAGCTTGACGGGTCTGGTCAACCCAGCTTTGCGGCACCGTCAACTCTTTTGGACTTGCAATGTTAATTTCAAAGTTGAATTTTGCCGCTGCCTGCATCCAAGAATACAAAACGTTGTTGCTATCGCCGACCCAAGACACGGTTTTACCAGAGATAGAACCGCGGTGCTCCTCATAGGTCATGATATCGGCCATAATCTGACAAGGATGCGAAAGCTTTGTTAGACCATTTATTACAGGGACTGTTGCGTATTCGGCCAGCTCTTTCACCTGATCATGATCTAGCATACGGATCATGATAAGATCGACAAAGCGCGATAATACACGGGCCGTATCGGCAATGGACTCGCCACGCCCTAACTGCATTTCACTGCCAGTTAACATCAGGGTTTCGCCGCCCAGTTCGCGCATGCCCACATCGAAGGAAATGCGGGTACGTGTGGAAGGTTGCTCAAAAATCATCGCCAGCACGTTACCTGCCAAAGGTCCCTGCCCTTTAAACACCCCTTTACGGTTTTGTTTAATCTGGCCAGCGCCGCGTAGAATTGTTTTGAGCTCGTTTGAGCTTAAATCGGAAATATCTAGAAAATTATTCTTCATTGTCTGGTCTTTACAATTAGCGGGCTGGGGCGGTTTGTGCTGTCTCAACCCGCTGCGCGGCTTTTTCGGCACATTCGATCAACTGGTCGATCTCATCATTGCTGATGGTCATTGGTGGCATAAAACGTAACACGTTTTCTCCGGCTGGAACCGGTAGTAGCCCTTCTTCGCGCATAGCATTTAAAACATCGGCTGCTGGTGCCTTACACTTGAGGCCAAGCATTAGCCCTTCACCGCGTAACTCTTCAAAGACTTGCGGATAAAGATCCGTCAGACGAGCAAGCTTTTGCTTGAGCAATAAACCTTTAGCCTGCACCTCTTCCAAGAAACCATCTTCGAGAATTTGTTCCAGTACTGCTTTACCAACGGCCATGGCCAGCAAGTTTCCACCAAAAGTGGTGCCATGGGTTCCGGCAATCATCGCCTTGGCAACGTCTTCGGTGGCGAGAAATGCCCCCACAGGAAAACCACCGCCAATACCCTTGGCAATGGCCATCACATCTGGTGTTACCCCTGCCCATTCGTGGGCGAAGAGTTTGCCCGTCCGACCAATACCGCATTGGATTTCATCAAATATCAACAGTACGCCTTTTTCATCACATAGCTGGCGTATTTGGCGCAGTTGCTCTAGTTTGAATGGCTTGATACCGCTTTCACCTTGAATGGGTTCTAACATCACCGCTGCGGTGTTTTCATCAATAGCCGCTTCTAGTGCTGTAAGATCGCCGAAAGGGACCTGCTTGAAACCACCGGCGACGGGGCCAAAGCCTTCCAGATACTTTTCTTGTCCACCAGCTGCGAGAGCTGCCAGCGTACGGCCATGAAACGCCCCTTCGAAGGTGATAATATCAACCCGCCCGGAGTCACCATTCGCGTAGTGATAGCGACGCGCGGTTTTGATTGCCCCTTCTGTGGCCTCGGTGCCTGAATTTGTAAAAAAGACTCTATCGGCAAAAGAATTATTGGTGAGGAGCTGCGCCAGATCCTCTTGCTCTTTAATCTGGTAGACATTGGAGACGTGCCATAGCTTTTCCGCCTGGCTTTGCAGTGCAGCAACCAATTTCGGGTGGGCATGGCCCAAACCGCAAACAGCAATACCTGAGGCGCAGTCGAGATATCGTCGGCCATCAGCCGCAATCAACCAGACACCTTCTCCACGCTCGAACGTTAGTTCCGAACGATTATAGGTCTGAAAGAGCGACGATGACGTCATAATTCTCAACTCCACTTAATATGGGGCAGCTTTGTACCCAAAAGAAAGGAGGCCGCACAAGCGGCCTTGAAACACAGGTATATAACCTAAAATTTCCTTGGATTGTCAATTAAATCCGTGAATATAACTTGAGCTTTCTTCCACAATAACTTTTGTCAATAAGTTCTATAAGCATCATGAATGAGATAAGTTTGAATAATTGAAATGATCAAATATAATTTTTCATTAAGGTAGGATAGGGATAACAAAACTCTGGGTCGTTTTACATTTGTTATATTTTCTTTATCTACCCTTATTTAGTTTAAATGAAATAATTACAACTAACAGTATAATTATTTTGACACTATTCATGGGAGTTATACCCTTTCCGCTATCAATTGAGGCGTAAAACACCGGCAATTCTGGGGAAAACCAGCCTCATCCCCATATGAGTCTTTTCATTGTATTGCCGCGCTGCTTGGGCATATAGTAGGGTCCTTGCTGACTTACATTATCTCGTAGTACTATCACTACGTATTGCCGAACTCTTCGTGGAAGTGGTTTTACTGCCGCAAAGTTACTGAGCTAATTATTTCGGGGGCCTTTATGAGTTGGACTGCTGAGCGTGTGGAGTTATTGACCAAACTGTGGGCTGAGGGCTTAAGCGCGAGCCAGATTGCTGCAGAACTCGGTAATGTTACTCGGAACGCTGTTATCGGCAAAGTTCACAGGCTTGGCTTATCTGGACGTGCAAAATCCGGCGGCAGTGGCGGCGCTGCTAAAGCACGAAAGCAAGCACCGGCCCCAACACCCGCTGCTAGTGTAACCACGACTACACGTGCAAGCGTTAGTGCTCCGACGGCCAGTATTGGCGAGCCTGCTCGCCAAGAAGCCGCTCCGATTAAGCGCATGGCACAGGCACCAGTTTCCGGTGCAACTGCCCTTAAAATCGAGCCTGAACTGCAAGAAAACGAAGAAATAGGCAACCTTCCAGCGCCAGAAATCTTTATTCCCGTTAATGAACGTGCATCAATTCTAACGCTGAATGAGCGCACTTGTAAGTGGCCCATTGGTGACCCCGGAAGCGATGATTTTTATTTCTGCGGCCGTCAATCAGATGGTGGTACACCCTATTGTGCACATCACCGGGCTATCGCTTATCAACCGGTAAATGACCGGCGAAGAGATCGCAAAGCTGCAAGCTAAGCTCACAGTATCCAGTGTGTTTAAGCCCGCGAAGTGCGGGCTTTTATTTTAATGTATTCAGCTAATTATTCGGCATTTACCCAGTATTTAGGCAAACTGGTCGTTAAAGGCGTAACCCGCACCACGTACTGTGCGAATTGGGTCACGCAAATTACCGCGGTTAATTGCTTTGCGTAAACGACCCACATGCACATCTACTGTGCGCTCATCGACATAAACATCATGTCCCCAAACGCCGTCTAATAGTTGTTCACGGGAGAAAACACGCCCTGGTGAGCTCATAAGAAACTCCAGTAACTTGAACTCTGTTGGGCCCAAGTGAATTTCCCGCCCCAAACGGCGCACACGATGGGTTTCCCTATCAAGTTCAATATCACCTGAATTAAGCCTTGTTGATACGGTTTCAGGTTTTGCTCGCCTCAAGATAGCGCGCACCCTTGCCATGAGCTCTGGAATTGAAAATGGCTTGACCACATAATCATCTGCACCAGTGGACAGCCCACGAATTCGCTCAGATTCTTCACCACGCGCCGTGAGCATGATCACCGGTATCAACTCGGTTTCAGACTTGGCACGTATGCGACGACACAGCTCAATACCAGAAATACCCGGTAGCATCCAATCGAGCAGTACTAAATCAGGCTGACTTTCCTTCAATCGTATTTCGGCGTCGTCACCTCGGGCACAAACTTCAACGTCGTAACCTTCGGATTCCAAATTATACTTTAACAGCAGGCTAAGGGGCTCTTCATCCTCAACAACTAAGACTTCTGGCATGTTATGCTCATTTGTTTAATAGTGCCGATGTTTTGCAAGCTTAACTGGCACTAAATTATTGTTTTCTGCAACTATTCTAATTAAGTGGCCTATTATTACTATTTACCGCTATTCAGAGATTTCAATTTCCTCAACCTTCGGGCGGTCCATTGGCAAATGATTACCTGAAACCATGTAGTAAATATTTTCCGCAATATTGGTGGCATGATCGCCAATACGCTCAATGTTTTTGGCACAGAACAAAAGGTGCGCACACATTGTGATATTGCGTGGGTCCTCCATCATATAGGTGAGAAGCTGGCGGAAAATCGAGTTATATAATGCATCAATTTCATTATCGCGATTGTGCACCAACGATACCACTTCCAAATCACCACTTGTGTAAGCATCAAGAACCGCTTTTAGCTGCTCTAGTGCTAAATCAGACATGTGCTCGACGCCAAGTGCCAATTGCTTACAGCTAAATGAACCTTCTATCGCCAGAGTGCGCTTGGAGATATTTTTGGCCATATCCCCAATACGTTCAAGATCGTTCGAGATACGCATGGCGGCTATAACCTCGCGCAGATCACTTGCCATAGGCTGACGGCGGGCAATTACAGAGATACATTGCTCTTCGAGCTGATTTTGCATTTCATCCAAGCGTTTGTCCGCTGCTATTGTTCGCCGGGCAAGCTCGCTATCGGCTCGTAGAAGACCGCTCACGCTGTCCTTTACCAAGGTTTCAGCCAAGCCCCCCATTTCAACAACACGAGCGGCCAGATCTTTCAGTTCTTCACCAAAGGAAGTAACGATATGATCTTTCATTTTTTTCTCCAAGTATTGTTGTTATTAGCCAAAACGACCGGTGATGTAGTCTTGCGTACGCTGGTCTTCCGGGTTGGTGAAAATGTCATTGGTAAAGCCTTCCTCCACCAAAATACCCATATGAAAGAACGCTGTACGCTGCGACACACGCGCTGCCTGCTGCATGGAGTGGGTGACGATTACGATCGTATACTTTTCGCGCAGCTCATCAATCAATTCTTCCACTTTTGCCGTAGCAATGGGATCAAGCGCTGAACAGGGCTCATCCATCAAGATGACCTCGGGAGAAACGGCAATGGCGCGGGCAATACACAAGCGCTGTTGCTGGCCACCAGACAGGCCTGTTCCCGGCTCATCCAAGCGATCTTTTACCTCGTTAAACAAACCGGCACGCTGTAAACTAGTGGCAACGATTTCCTCAAGCTCTGCTTTGTTTTTTGCCAGCCCATGGATACGTGGTCCATAAGCAACATTTTCAAAAATCGACTTGGGAAACGGGTTTGGTTTTTGGAAAACCATACCAACACGAGCACGCAACTCGACTACGTCAATTTTCGGGTCATAAATATCTTCGCTATCGAGCAGAATATCGCCGTCAACATGACAGATATCGATGGTATCATTCATACGGTTCAGACAACGAAGGAAGGTTGATTTTCCGCAGCCGGAAGGGCCGATAAGCGCTGTCACTTCGTTTTGCCGAATGTCCAAGTTTACATCAAACAGTGCTTGCTTGTTTCCATAGTGAACGCAGACATCTTTGCCTTGCATTTTCACCGGTTTGTTTTCTTGCATGTTAATGGCTGCCTGAGCTGTGGCCATGTGGGCACCTTTAATACCTGTTTTTTCTTCTAATACGTCCATAGTCATGAAGTTGCCTCCTGTTACCAGCGACGCTCGAAGCGTTTACGCAGGAAAATCGCAATGGCATTCATTGATACAAGGAATCCGAGCAGAACCATGATCGCTGCCGAGGTTTTTTGCTGGAATGCAGGTTCTGGAAAGTCCGCCCACATAAAGATTTGTACTGGCAAGACAGTTGACGGATCGACTGGCGATACAGGGATATCGACAATGAATGCCACCATGCCAATCATCAACAACGGTGCGGTTTCACCCAGAGCCTGTGCCATACCGATAATAGTACCTGTTAGAATACCTGGCATGGCCAATGGAAGGACATGATGAAATACCGCTTGTAGGCGCGATGCACCAACACCTAAAGCCGCCTCGCGTATTGAGGGGGGAACTGCTTGGATCGCAGCCCTTGAAGCGATGATGATGGTGGGCAATGTCATCAGTGCCAGCACCATACCGCCAACAACGGGTGCCGAACGGGGCAAGCCAAAGACATTAAGGAACACAGCAAGACCAAGTAGACCAAAAACAATAGACGGTACTGCCGCCAAGTTGTTAATGTTCACTTCAATCAGATGTGTCCAGCGATTTTTGGGGGCAAACTCTTCTAGGTAGATTGCAGCGGCAACACCGATAGGGAATGATAATGCCAAGGTGACCAGCATGGTCCAGAACGAGCCAACGACTGCGCCCCAAATACCTGCCATTTCCGGTTCACGGCTGGCTCCACTATTAAAGAATATGGAGTTCCAATGACTTTCGATCGCACCAGCCTGAACAAGATAATCGGTGTATGCTATTTCTTTATCTGAAAATTTGCGCTCTGCTTCCGGCAAAGTCAGCTCTTGAAGTTGCCACTGCCCCTGTGCAGCAGTTGTTTGCGCATTGAAGGGAACCAAAACCTCGCCCGTGACACTGGTTTCGGTTAACCTATTGATTTTAAGGGTACCGCCATTCACGATAACAAAAAATGATGGCAGCTCATGATTAAGTGTTTCTTCAAGCTGTTTGTTAGAAAAGTTATTCAGACGGTCCGAGTAAGCGGTGAGCTTAGCTTTTTGCTGCGATAGTGTGGCTATAACAGCATTGTGCGTAGACCTTAGCTTTTCCAGTTTTTGCGTTTCAATATCTTTGCGATCCAATGGTGCATTTTGCAAAGTGTTTTGTTGCCGCTCAACTCTGCTTGCCGCCAGTTTTTCCGAGTTTTGCAAGTTGTTGACACGGGTTTGAAGCGCGCTGCTTTGTTCTTTCAAATATGCTTCTAAACGACTAAGGGCAACTTTAAAGTCAGGGGCGGAAGATGACAGAGTAAACTCGTCACCATTAGAAATGAAGGATAATTCCCCGCCCGTCTTATGCGCCACACGATCCGTTATCAGGCCTTTGACATAAAGATCAGCGAAATCGGAGAGTGGGACCTCAATCTCACGGGTTTCGCCCAGCAATTCGGGATCAGCCAGGACTTGCCGTTGTAAAATGACATTGCTGCCACCTGAAACGAGGGCATAAAGCGTACGCCTGTTGTTGCGCGAGGCTGCAAATGGCGCTTCTGCTTTAAGAGCATCACGTATAATTTTGTTATAGCTGGCACCGGCCGGGTTTTGCGGGTCAACGCGGTTGGCCGTAAGATCAAGCGGCAGCTTTACATAGTTGTAGGTAAATGCTGGCAAACCACTTGATATAATTGTTGTCATCAGTGCGACCAAGCACAAGGCAGCGAGAGTAATTGCCGCAATGCCGTATGCCCTAAAACGCCATTCCACCCCATAACGTTTTTTCAAACGCTTACGCGCTGCGTCGGTTGTATGCACACGAGATGTATTCATCTCAGGATTCTCATGGGCAATATTAGTCATATTGTTCCCTATATTTTTTCACAACGCGAAGCGCAAAAATGTTGAGAGCAAGCGTGATACAGAACAGTAACAAGCCAAGTGCAAAGGCTGCCAGTGTTTTGGCGCTATCAAACTCCTGATCGCCTACCAGCAGAGTTACAATTTGCACTGTAACGGTGGTTACAGCCTCTAGCGGATTGATAGTCATGTTTGCAGCAAGACCGGCGGCCATAACAACGATCATGGTTTCGCCAATGGCACGAGAAATGGCCAATATCAGCGCAGAGACGATGCCGGGCAATGCAGAAGGCAACACCACTTTCATAATGGTTTCTGATTTGGTTGCTCCAAGGCCTGCAGAACCATCACGAAGGGCTTGAGGCACAGAATTAATCACATCATCTGAAAGAGAGGAGACAAACGGGATAATCATGATACCCATGACCAAACCCGCTGCCAGGGCGGATTCAGATGATACGGAAAGTCCCAAGCTCTCGCCCCACCCGCGAATGAAAGGTGCCACCACTAGCGCAGCAAAGAAGCCGTAAACAACAGTAGGTATACCAGCTAAAATTTCTAAAACTGGTTTTGCAGTAGCGCGAACTTTCGCACTCGCATAATCTGAAAGGTAAATGGCCGAAAGCAAGCCAATGGGCGCCGCAACGAAAATGGCGATTGCTGTAATGAGCAGCGTGCCAACAAGCAGGGGAATTGCACCAAAAATATGTGCATCCGTACTGGCGGCTTCTGCCCCTGCCCCTTCAAACGCGCTTTGCGGGGACCAGTGCATACCAAAGACAAAATCCAGCACCGGCACCTTACGAAAGAACATCAGGCTTTCAAATATCAAGGATAGAACAATGCCGATCGTTGTAAGAATTGCCACTGCGGAGCAGACCATCAAAAGGCCCATGACAGAGCGCTCAACGAAGTGGCGGGCACGCAATGCCGGGTGAATAGATTTATACCCCCAGTAGGCCCCAACCCCAACCATAATAGCAAGAACTAAGCTCTCAACGTATTGGGATGTTTGCTGAATGGAAGCGAAGTGGCGGGCAGCTTCTTCTTTTGCCGCATCTGTGAAGCCCACAATACCGCCGAAGGCGATTGCTTTTGCATCACGAATGAAGGCTTGCAGTTCCGGTTTCGAAAGAACCTCGGCAATATCGCCCATGCGCGAGAGCACGAGTTGCTCCATAATACCGGGCCAAACTAGCAACCATAAAATGATTGTAATAAAAGCTGGACCTGCAGTTAAAATTGCCAGATAGGCACCATGATAACCGGGTCTTGAATGCAGCTTTGAGGGATCTTCGCCTGCCACATGCACAGCCTTTGTACGGCCTAGTAAGTGTGCTGTGATGATTAGGACAAGAAGAATGGCGACGTATGTCCAAAACATTATGTTTGGCCCTTATTATACTGGCCCATCAGCCTTGGGGCATTTAGTAGATAACCGGCCCCTATTGAGGCCGGCTACTTCGTGGTAAATTCTGAAAATTAGAATTTAAGTGGTGTCAAAGCAGCTGAAGACTTAGCAACTTCTGTACGCTTTGCGGAAGGAAGTGGGATCAGGCCTTTATCAGCCAAGTATCCTTCATCACCCCATGTATCTTCGTTGGTGAACTCTGCAAGGTATTCAACAATACCAGGGATAACACCCACGTGCTCTTTCTTGATGTAGAAGTAGAGAGAGCGAGAAACAGGGTAAGAACCATTCGCAATAGCTTCAAATTCTGGTGCTACACCAGCAATTTGTGCACCCTGGATCTTGTCGGCATTTTGGTCAAGGAATGAGAAACCAAAGATACCAACAGCAGCTGGGTTTGCTTCAAGCTTTTGAACGATAAGGTTGTCGTTTTCACCAGCTTCGATGTAAGCGCCATCTTCACGGATTTCGTGACAAGCTTTCTTCTTCAGACCAAGCTCTGCAGCACCTGCCAACTTCTTACAACCGCCTTGCATTGCCAATTCAGCAAATGCATCGCGTGTGCCGGATGTTGGAGGAGGACCGAGTACTTCGATTTTAGAAGCTGGCAAGGATGGGTCAATATCTGACCATTTTTTGTAGGGGTTAGCTACAAGCTTGCCGTCAACTGGAACTTCTTTAGCCAAAGCCAAGAACACTTGATCAAGTGTCAGGTTCAACTTTTCTGCTTTTTTCGAATTGGCCAAAACGATACCATCGAAACCAACAGTTACTTCAACTGGTGTAACACCGTTTTCGTTACACTTAACCAGTTCTTTCTCTTTCATACGGCGAGAAGCATTTGTGATGTCTGGTGTCTTTTCACCAACGCCTTCACAGAAAAGCTTGATACCGCCACCAGAACCTGTGGATTCCACAACTGGTGTTTTGAAGCTTGTCTTCTGGCCAAATTGCTCAGCAACTGCTGTAGCAAATGGGAACACGGTAGAAGAACCAACAATCTGGATTTGGTCACGAGCCTGTGCAGAACCAGCTGCAATAGTGCCAACGAGAGCGAGCGCAGCAACGCTTGCGAGTGCCTTAATTTTCACCTGAAGTCTCCTCGGGAGTCTAGGTCACAAACAATACTAAACCCACAGTCTGTTCCCTGCGAGTTGCTGAAACCTAACCGGTTCACATCATTTTTATATGACGATTCAATTACAGTTTTGTGACAGTTTAAGACACTGATTTTATTGGATTTTTATAAGGATGTTCAAACGAATAAAATTATTTATGACGGGGAATTGTTACAGTAAAAGCAGCACCCTCGCCCGGCTGTGAGTCTATTTCCAGCTTGGCTTTATGGCGCGTAAGGATATGCTTTACTATGGCCAAGCCTAAACCTGTGCCTTTCATTTGCCGACTGGTTGCCACATCCACCCGGTAAAAGCGCTCTGTCAACCTTGGCAGGTGTTCTGGATCAATGCCTGGACCATAATCTTTGACCGTCACTTTAAAGGCTTCGTTAGCACCCGACATATCCTGATTATCCATATGAATATCTATGCGCTTGCCACTTGAGCCATATTTTAAAGCATTTTCTATCAAATTATTAAAAACCTGAACCAGTTCATCCCGTTCCCCTAATATCTCTTGGGGCCTTTCAGGGAGTTCAATGTTAATAGTAACGCCCAGCTCTTCGGCAACGGGCATTAAGGCGTCTACGCTATGTCTAATTATAGTTGGCAGGTCAGCTATGTGACTTGGCTGAACATGGGCGCGCATTTCTATTCGCGAGAGAGATAATAAGTCATCAATCAGCCGGCGCATACGCTCCGCCTGATCTAACATGATTTGCAGGAATTTTTCGCGTGCAGTGGCGTCATCACGTGCTGGTCCCATTATGGTTTCTATAAACCCTGTTAGGGAAGCAAGCGGCGTTCGCAGCTCATGACTGGCGTTGGCGACAAAATCTGCACGCATTCGCTCCAGTCGTTTTGTATCTGTTAAATCGCGAATGGTTACCAAAATTAGCCCCGGCCGCCCTCTTGGGACTGCCATATTGCCATGGCTAACAGACCAGAGCGGTGCAATGTGTGCTTCAAACCATTGCTCGGTTGGCACCTTTTCAGACCAATCAATAATCTCAGCTGGACCTGCATTGCTCACACGATCCAACGCCTCAAGCAATGAGGGCGCACGAATGCGAAATGAAAGAGGATCACCGGCTGTTACGTTGCCAAATAGTTTACGTGCAGCGTGATTGACATATTGTGTCGTGCCTCGGTAGTCCACCACAAAGCAAGGATGTGGCAGCGCGTTTACTGCAGACTTCATTCCCTTATCTACGATTTCATCCGCTTCTTTTCGGCTAACGCCTGAGGGGGGGCGTAACGTGGTGCGGGTTTTCATCCCCCCACCTATTATTAGTATAAAAAGAACTGCAAATGATGAGAAAGCTGCCCAAGTCGGGATGTTATAGGCAAAAGATAACACTAGGAAAATGAATGCAGCAACACCCAACACCAATCTGACATCTATAGATTTTCTATAGACTGTTCGCCTGTTTAACATACTGGCGAAGGATTCATGTGATTTGGATTTATCTACGTTATCTTCTAGCGACATAACTTGAGGATTGCCTATTGCTTGCCCTTAGCGGTGACTCTCGTTGAAATAAAAGGTAGCCGTGTTTTATCAACAGTTGCATGACAAATAAGCGACGAGTTGACAATTTTTGTTTTTTATCCCTTTTTTTTATCGGTCTGATTGGCAATCAACGACAGATAAGGTGAATAATTGTTAAGTTATAACAATAAGTTAAGAGAAATTAGTTATCTCGTTAACGAAAAGAGAATTGGTTAGCTACCTTACAAAAAGCGCCCATTATTTATCCTAGAACTTTCGGAGAATATAGATCTGAATAAACCGTTTCATGAGCTTTGCAAAAGAAAACCCGCCCCAAATGACGGGTCAACTGATTACGGTTCTCATGATTCTTGCGCTTCAAAAGCTTTTTGCAAGTGCTCAAGGCAGTAAGGCCATCCGGCAGGGGATTTCATAGCCTCAAGGTATTCTTGCCAGCCTTCTGCATGTTTTTGAAAATCCCTATGCTTAATCTGAATATGTGTTTTATTGGTATGCTCTTCGAATTCGACACAAACAGTAGAAGCATCATCCATGTTTTCAATGAGTAATCGCATAGGTGAGATTTGCCAGGCTATCGTTAATGAGTGCGCTGGCTGAACATCAATGACATGGCCCCATTTGAGACGGCGGCCATCCTCGATATCCTCATAGCATACACCGCCAGTTTCAAGTTCTATGCCAATTATGCCATCCTCGGAAAACCGGTAGGATTGCGGCCACCAAGCGTCAATTCTCTTCGTGAAAAAGGCAAAAACCTCTTGTATTGTGCCGTTTATTACTATGTCACTAATACAAAAATCTGTTGTTTTTTGGCTTTTTGTCTCTAATGTTGTCATATGCTCAAAGCTCAATAATAATTCATAATCGATACATCATATTATTCAGTATTGAGGTCGGATACAACCAATGAGTTTACTCGGGCAATCTTCGATTGTAAGCGTTGAAACTCGGTGCCAAGACACCTCATACAATCTATCCACCCAACAATCTGAGCTTATCTCATGCCCTCGCCTTAATTGGCCAGTGCAGAATGCTTTTGTTGCCATCGGCGGGTGAGAATGCCGTACCTTGGCGCAAACAACATGGCCAATACTTGCAGGGCACCTGCAGTTACTGCGATCATTCCAGCCGCAGAAACTGAAAAATCATAGCCCAACCATAATGGACCAAATGCTGCAAGGATGTAACCGCCAACTCCACTAAGGAGCGAAACCACCCCTGAAATAAAGAGTTGTGTTGAGAGCTTATCGGTCAACATACGTGCCGTTGCAGCAGGGCATATAAACATGGCAATGACAAGAATTGAGCCAACAGCTGTAAAGGCGGCAACGGCAGCAACAGCTACCATGACTATGAGAAGAAGAGACATTATTTTTGGTGAAAAGCCAAGGGTTGTTGCCAAGAGTGGATCAAAACTTGTGAGCTTAAATTCCTTATAGAAAACTACTATTACAATTAGTATCAGGAGCGTTACGACGAAAAGCTGTTTTACCTCATCTGGAAGCAGCATGAGCTTATGCCAATCCAATAGATCATTTAGCGATGTCGCCTCTAACCAGAGTGCGCTTTCCAAGTTTCCGTATAAGGCATGCTCAACATCAAGGTGCACGCCTGCTGCCCCAGTTTGCTCTAGCAGCACAACTCCCAATGCAAACATTGTTGTGAAAACAACGCCCATTGCCGCGCCTGATTCAATGTTTCCCAAACGGCGAATAAGTTCGATCAACATGACAGAAACAACTGCGGCAGCACCTGCACCTAACATCATCGGTAGTGAACTGGTATTATGCGAGACAAGAAATCCAACCACAATGCCGGGCAGGACCACATGCGATATGGTATCCCCCATCAAAGCTTGTCGCCTCAAGACCAAGAAATTACCCAACAAACCACATGCGAGCGCAGCAAACGTGCCCAACAGAATTGATGGTAAATCATATTGCAGAAAGATTTCCATTTTTACCTCAAGTGGCGTGATCTGGCGGATGATAACTTAACTGGCCGATTAAACAGTGTGTGGCTTCAGGCCTGTTTCCAGCTCGCTAACCACATCATAAGGGAGCACTTCTTCGATCGGCCGCAGTGACCAGTCTTGTAACGAGTGCGCGGCTTCAGGATCGAGCTCTTTAAAGCGGTTCCAGAGCTCTTGATCTCTTGCCATTTTCTGGGCCACCGAAAAGCCGTAGTCAGTCACACGTCCATCACCGCACATGTAACTGTTTTTTATCATAAGTTTGCGTGTTAACGGCTCTAATATCGGCTGACCGTTGGCTATGGTCAGCAACCCTTGCCTTGTATGAACTATTTTTTGGAAGCGGCGATGACGAATGTAGGCAGCCAAAACCCCACGGACAGGTGATAACAAGAGAGAAACAAGGAATAGAAAAAACAAAATGAGGACTATAATGCCCCCTGTCGGTAAGCTCGGCGCTGTAGACGATATTGCCGCGCCAATGTAACTTCCCAAAGCACCAATTGTTGCGGAGATACCAACCAAGACGGGGACACGCTCCGTCCAAAAGCGAGCTGCTACAGGTGGAATAATAGCAAGCGCAACGATTAGCACCAGCCCCACAGTTTTCAAACCGATCACGACCACAGATACCAACAGTATCAGCAGGCTGCGATCGAGCCATTTAACGTTGTAACCACTGGATGCTGCAAAGTTCTCGTCAAAACATAAGAGAGTAAATTCTTTCATGCGCAATACAATGGCAATGCCAACAATCATCGACGCCACAGCTATTGTCACCGCCTCAGAAAACAACATTCCTGATGTTGCCCCTAACAAAAAGCCCTCAAGGCCTGCCTGACCTGCAATACTCATGGACTGTACAATTGTTAGTAAAACCATGCCCAAAGCAAAGAAGGTAGATAGCACTGTTCCGATAGCTGTATCTTCTGTCAGGCGTGTGTGGGTTTTGATCGCATCAACAGCCATAACACCGAGCATGGAACTGAATGCAGCACCTGCAAGAATAAATGGTAACGAGCGACCGTAGCCCCATAATATCTCGCCCAGTATGAAAGCGAGCACAACTCCTGGCAGGGTCGCATGTGAAACGGCATCTGATACGAGGGAGCGCTTGCGCAATAAGATAAAGACGCCGATCGCTCCGCTGGCTGCACCCAGAATTGCAGCACCTATACAGACCAATGCGGTGTTGTAACCAGACGATAACAGAATTGCACTCAAAAATTCTTGCATATTCCTGCCTTCTCCTTCAACAGGATTTTGCTTTCAAGCCTTCAAGCTGCGTTGAAGCCAACCGGCCCCCATATGCTTTTTGAAGGTTTTGCGCGGTGAAGGCGGTTTCTACCGGGCCACTGGCAATATACTGTCCATTTAGCATTAGGATATTGCTGTAATAATCGTTTACGGTTTCCAAGTCATGGTGCACAACCAGTACAGTTTTATCCGCTTCCACCAGTTGGCGCAGAACTTCCACAATGGCTTTTTCAGTTGCAGCATCGACACCGGAAAAAGGCTCATCCATGAGATAGACCTCGGCATCCTGAGCCAAAGAGCGGGCTAGAAAAACACGTTGTTGCTGACCACCAGACAATTGGCCAATCTGCCGGTTTGCAAAGGCTTCCATACCAACTGCCTGCAAAGCTTTTTTTGCTTTTTGGCGGTGGCTTTTACCTGGCCAGCGGAACCAACCAACTTTGCCGTAAAGCCCCATTAAAACAACATCGAGTGCCGTTGCCGGAAAATCCCAATCAACAGCTGAACGTTGTGGTACATATGCAATTTTGTTAAGAGCCGTTTTGACAGGCTGGCCAAACACCTGTGTTTCCCCGGATAGCCTTGGAATTAGCCCTAAAGCTGCTTTCAAAAATGTAGATTTACCAGCGCCATTGGGGCCAATAATCGCGGTCAGCTGCCCTTTCGGGGCTGTGTAAGAGACATTCCACAAAACCGGCTTATTGTGATATGCCACAGTTAAGCCACTAACATGGAAGGGATTATCATCCGGGTTATAAGCACTTACCGGCTCGCCTTGCTGAGCTACCAGTCTTGCTTTTTGTCCGCCCATACGCATGCCCAATTCCCTTCCACTTTTCTTAGCTGTTGGCTTGGCTATATTACTGCAACTGTGAACTCGAGTGATTGACATCTTGTGACAATTTTCCAAGCATTCCTTTTGCCGGAGCTTTGCCACCTAATGCGCGCGCTATGAAGGTCATATTATGATCGATCATTCCTATATATGTGCCTTCATAGGTGTTTGGCGCCCCCATTGCATCAGAAAACAACTCACCACCAATGGTGACTTTGTGCCCCTGTGCTGCCGCACCTTCAATAAGTGCGCGGATATTGCGCTCTGACACGGAAGATTCAACAAAAACAGCGGTGACTTTATTTTCAACCAGCAACTTCACGAGCTGTTCTATACGCTGCAAACCTGCTTCGCTATTGGTCGATATGCCTTGAATGCCAACAACTTTAATATTGAAATCGCGGCCCATATAACTGAACGCATCGTGTGCGGTAACGAGAACGCGCTTCTTTGCAGGAACAGTTGTCATAACTTCGCGGCCATAAGCGACAAGCTGATCAATAGTTTGAAGATAAGCCTGCTCGTTCGCATTAAAGTAAGCTGCTTGTTCTGGGCGTAAATCAATCAGCGCTTTGGTGACGCCATGCACTGCATTTTTCCAGATAGAAGGTGACATCCAAATATGCGGATCAAAGCGATTTTTATAGGTAGGTGAGGAAATACGTTTTGCGACGGGCACTTGTTCACCTATAAAGTAAACCGGCTTTTTCGCCTTTAACTTTAACAGCAAGCCTTCCAGTTGCGCTTCTAGAAACAGGCCATTGGCAAAGATTGCTTCTGCCTTGCCAAGCTTTACCACATCGGAACGCGTTTGCCTGTATGAGTGGGGATCTACGCCTGTGCCTATGATTGCCGTAACAGAGACTTGCTCGCCGCCAACGGCTTTAACCGCATCGGCAACCATGCCAACTGTCGCCACCACGTTTATTGGTTTGCTGGCCATAGCACCTGTTGCAAATGAACTTACTATGAGTGCGCAAAGGAGCATAAAAGAACCGATCGTTCTTCGAGCCGTGTGTATTATTAATTCCCCAATTGCCTTTAACATATCCTAGAATCTCTCTTTTGGAATAATTCTAATCTTACATTTTCTCGTTAACTTGTCAGTAAAAAATTACATCCACACCCTATTGCAAGTCATTCTTAATTGCAACAAAAAAGAGACTCATTCGCGCTTTGAAATATAACCCATTGCTCTTAATAGTATTTCAGTATGGATGACCAAAGAGGCATAAGCGCTTCTTTATACCTATTGTTTGTTTAGGGATGTTGACGGTAAAACACTTCCATGTGTGGGAGGGTAAAATGACTAAACTTCTTTTCGACCAAAACTTCGAACCACGTTATGGACAGGCAGTTTCTGTTCGCGATGGCTTGTTGCGTATTACCTGCAACAATCCTAGTCCTTTAACTTTTCATGGCACCAATAGTTATTTGGTTGGTAAGGATCGTCTGATTTTAGTTGACCCGGGCCCAGTAAATGAACAACATCTTACCGCCCTTTTGGATGCCATTGATGGTCGCCCACTTGATGCTATTTTGATAACGCATTGTCATGTTGACCACTCCCCATTAGCTGTAAAGCTCAAAGAGCTCACCAATGCCCCCATTTGGGGGTGTGCGCAATATAGCCGCGCTCCTGCGTTTGAAGAATTGAGCACGACTATTATGGATGGCAGCAATGATGCCAATTACGCACCTGACAGGGTTTTAGAGGATGGCGAACACCTCACGTTAGCAGGTTCGCGTTTAAAGGTGATCGCCACACCAGGGCATACTATGAATCACCTATGTTTCTCCCTCCTAGACTATGGAGTTATTTTGAGCGGCGATCATGTTATGGGCTGGTCAACTACTGTTGTTGCGCCACCTGATGGCGATATGGCCTCTTATATGGCTTCCCTAAATAAATTGGGCGAACAAGGCGAGCTGCGCTACTTCCCTGCCCATGGCGGAGAGATTCATAGACCTTTATCCTACCTAAAAGCACTCGCAGCTCATAGACGTACGCGGGAAAATGCTATTTTGTCAGCAGTTCAAAATGGCTGCTTTACTGTAAGCCATATAACCGACAAGGTTTACAGCGGCCTAGAAACAAAACTCATTGCTGCAGCAAGTCTAAATGTGCTTGCCCACCTTCAGCATTTATATGATCAAAAACTTATCACTTATGAAGGCCCCATAAGTTTTGATAGTCACTTTCGTGCTTGCGAAAGACCCAGTTAAGTTGAGAGAGCATGCCTAGTTGCTTGGGTTTTCCTGCATGTATAAACAATAGCTATGCTATTGATGAAGACCAGCGCTATGTATATTCCTTTGAAAAACATGCATGCTCTGGGAGACATAATGACTATTGATTTTGATCGGGTTATCGACCGCCGGAACAGCCATTCACTCAAATGGGATGAGCTTGAATCCCGTTACAGCCTTAGCTGTGATGAAGCGTTGCCTATGTGGGTGGCGGATATGGACTTTCGCCCACCTGAAGCCGTAAATGATATGCTTAAGAGCGCTGCTGAACATGGCATTAATGGCTATTACGGTGACAATAATCAGTATGTTGAAGCCATTTGCAATTGGATGCTGCGGCGTCATGACTTTGTTGTTGACCCCAGTTGGATACAGTGGGTTCCCGGTATTGTCGCTGGTTATTCATTTGCTATTCAAGCTTTTTCGAAGCCGGGCGATGGTGTTCTGGTTTTCTCCCCTGTTTACCATGCATTCGGGCGCGCGGTTAAAGCCAATGAGCGCCGGTTAATTGAAAGCGAGCTGGTTGTTCGTGATGGTCAATACCAGATTGACTTCGACAGCCTTGTTTCATTAGTTGATGAAAACACTCGGATCATGTTGCTATGCAGCCCACATAACCCCGGGGGGCGTGTTTGGAGTGAACAAGAATTAAGGAAGATTTGTGAATTCTGCCTTGAGCGGGATATCCTTATAGTGGCCGATGAAATTCATCATGACCTTGTGTTTGATGGCAATAAGCATTACGTCACTGCAAAACTAAGCCCTGAAATCGCTGATAAAACCATTAGCTTTGCTGCGGCCTCGAAAACATTCAATCTGGCAGGTTTTATGACCGGCGCGGCAATAATCAGCAATCCGGATTTACGCAAGGCCTATAAAAAACAACTGGATGCTGCAGGCGTTGGCCCCACCAGGCTAGGTCCTCTCGCAACAGCCGCTGCCTATGATCACGGCGAGGTTTGGCTCGATAAACTGCTTCCCTACTTAAAGGCCAATCAAGAACTACTGTGCGAAGGCATTGAGCGAGTTATACCAGGGGCGAAAGTTATGCGTTTACAGAGCACCTACCTTTCCTGGGTCGACTTCAGCGGCGTAGACTTACCAATGAAAGAAATTATCGAGAGAGTTGAAAGAAAAGCCAAGATTGCATGTAACTATGGTTCAGCATTTGGTAAGGGTGGTGAAAATTATTTACGGTTCAATATTGCTTGCCCTACAAGCTTAATCCATGAAGCTATCAAACGTTTAGAAGTTGAGTTTCAAGACCTTTAAAACGTCACGCTGGAGGCACGAGAGATACTTGTCTCCAGCTCTTGGCGATAGTCTTTTTACCATTTAATAAAAAAACTCACCTAAAGAGAGGTACCGAATCCATCATCAATGGTAAGTACAAATACCAAAATTTGAGCATTAAAATTTTCTAGGTCCCCAAAAAACTAGTGGGATATTACAGATATTACATAAGATTACATAAGATTACATTCTATATCGTGGATTAATGAATTTTATTTACGTAAAATGTATAGAGCTGCCCTTATTTGTGATGTTTATCACAGTCATTTTTTGTGAACTCTATAGCTTAAAAAACATAATAAGAGGATGTTAAGTCCACTGTGCCCAAGAGCCGGTCAACAAGGCTCTATGCTGCATTTGCCCAGAATAATTGCCGCTGCTGCCGTCCCCTCGGTTCGCAGCGGTTTTGTTTTATACACGGCATTTCATTGTTGCGAAGGTTTTAAGCTTGGTAGCGGAACTTCTTCTTTCGGCTGGGAATTTACAGCCCCTTTGCCATTTTTAGTGGGCTCTAGCATGAAACTATCTCCCGTTTCTTGCAGATAACTTTTAGACAGATCTTCTTCGCCCTTGATGCCATAGGACTTGATAAGAACAGTGTCCAGTTCTTCCCAAAAATCACGAATACGCGCCGCATTCGCACCAAGGTCGTGAGAACCAAAACCACTTTTCGAGCGGATATCGATAAGTGAACCCATTTTATCTGGTTGAATGCGAATGGTAACATAATCATGAAAAGAAAAAACAGGCGTGATAACCTCAAAACCCATTGAGCTCGGGGTGACAGAAAGATCAACTGGCAACTCTGCTTGTAAAGCCCAACCGAGCTCGTCGCCTACTTCAAGGGCAGCTGCATGTAATTGATAGGGCGAAATACGAAAACGTCTTGGCACAATATCGGGATAATGTGTTCGTTGAAGAACCGCATGCTCAAGGGTGAGCGCATGGTACGCCCCCATTGGGGTTACCACAGAAGGGGGAGTTGCCAAGTCTGTAGAAACATCATTTATATTCGGGTATTGACGCATGTAAATAAGTGTTCCGACAGGCAAGCAAAGCGTTAACAGAGCATAAGCGAAGCCCATAAACGCGTTGGTAAAACCACGCCCCCCCGCATACCAGAGCCTAATACCCGCAGCGAAGGCAACCAGGCCTGCAATTATCGCAATTATTGAGGCGCCAATTACTAAATCCAACAGGATTTTTGGCGTTATGTACTCCCAGTGTCGCCCCAGTATCGCTAATACTATTATAAAGACAGAAATGACACCTAGGCGGCGACTAACCAGAGCCAGGCGTGACCTCTGATAATTCATCACCAATTTCCGCAAGGTTGTCTCCTAGTTTCAGTGAGCACCAATTGTGCGGCGTAGTAACCGCTTCTGTGCCTACGTTTTGAAAGCTAGGGTAAGTGCCATGGCTTTATGGGCAACCCAAGAATATAGGGGGTGCCCATAATCGATAACCTTCTTAACTAGTTCGTAGAAACCACTCAGTTCCACGTTTTGGGCATTGATCTACAGCGTTAAGCGTCTACGCGCTCCAATAATTTTGAGAACTCAGTTAGCGAGTTGAATAGGTAGTCACATTCACCCTTCAGCTCTTCGGCACTTAAGGCACCTGTCGTCAATGCAACCCGGATCATTCCAGCCTCTTTGGCAGCATGCATGTCGTGTAAACTATCGCCTACCATCGCTATTTCATTGACAGGGATTTTCAGTTGCTCTGCAAATGCCAGAAGTTGACCTGGTGCCGGTTTGCCGCCGAAACCACTGTCGTAGCCTGCAAGAAAGTCAAAATCGTCACGCAGCCCTAAATGTTGCATTTGTTTATGGGCTGACAGTTCTGTTCCATTCGTCGCCATGCCAACAGGGATACCATTTTTCCGGCAGAGCTTGATGATGTCTTCAGTATCAGGAAAAGGGCTAACATACTCAACAGCATAGTCTGCAATGAGGGCTTCTATGCGGGCAAGGAACTCTTCTTTATCGGTGATACCCAACTCATCGGCCCATAAGGCACAATAGTCTTTTGTGCTGTGTGTTAAGATAATGCTGCCATCAAGAAACTTCTTATTATCGTAATCAAAGCCTGAAAGATGAGCGAAACGGCGCAATAGCTCATCCTGTTCACCTGAAATATCCTCCAGGATTTTAGATACAACCGGCCCCCAAGTTTTGTCGAAATGGGTTAGCGTACCGTCACGATCAAAAAGAACTGCACGAATTTTCACTTTTTTCCCTTTTAGCATAAGTTGCTGATCTTTTAATAATGGGGCGTTTACTTCCAGCCTGTTTTAGGCTTCAGATGATGACATTCTTATGTCATATCTCCCTGAGTTATCGAAACAGCATTTTAATTTACCTAGCGTAAATACTTCTATTCTCAAAACCACTATTAATCAAACAAACAGTCATACTGAATAGGTTTAACTTATGTTCCAATGTGGTTAATAATTGTAATATATTGTAAGAGAACAACTCAAACTCGCAGAAATACTGAGACCTGCAATGGAAATATGCCAATAAGGCCCTTATGTCGCAGGTTTTGGCCTTTTATTTTACCCAAAAACGGCGCAAGACATAAATATACCAGATTTTTTGGGAATCTCTTGTAGCGGAATGCACAAGACCTATCTCAATGAAGTATTGGGTAGAAGTTTCTCTAAGGTGCCCCAGAGCACTAACAGTCCCACAAGGAGGGACGACCATGGCATACGAATACATCGACAAACAAAAAAAGCAAACCAAACCAGACTTGGATAAGCTTTACGGGCCGCTTGGTATACAAGCAATCGCAGCAGCCAATCGCTTTTGCGCAAAGACTAAAGACACAAAGAAGCCAGTCATTGATCCTATGTATCCGTTGCCAACTGACTAATATAAAAATCTCATTTGAGAAAATATGAGATTAACAGCGCCTCGCTTACCCTGTTAATTATATGAATAGTAAAGTCTCCAAACTGGAGACTTTACTAGCGTAAATCAGGACAAGATGAAATCAAGGGTAAAGGCGTTTTGTCTGCCATACTCCTGAAGTAACATCTTTAGTCATTACAAATCTATCGTGCAGCCTAAAGGCACGGTCGTTCCAAAATTCAACTTCTATTGGCTCAACACAAAATCCTGTCCAGTATTCCGGCCTTGGAATATCCCCAATAGCATACTTTGCAGAGTATTTAGCAACTTCCTTCTCTAGTGCAAACCGGCTTTCAAGAGGTCTTGATTGTTTTGAGGCCCAGGCTCCAATACGGCTTTTACGTGGCCTAGAGGCAAAATAGGTATCGGCCTCTTGCTGCGTAACTTTATGCGCAATCCCACGTACCCTGACTTGACGCCTTAAAGATTTCCAATGAAAATTTAAAGCAACTTTAGGATTATTTTCTATTTCTTTTCCTTTATTGCTTTCTAAATTCGTATAAAAAGTAAATCCTTCTGGCCCACACCCCTTTAATAACACCATACGAATATTAGGCATACCTTGATCATCTACTGTGGAAAGTGCCATAGCATTTGGATCATTTACCTCTTTTTTCTGTGCATCAACCATCCACTCCTGAAATAATTCATAGGGGGCATTGACTTTTTCGAAGTAATCATTTGTAAACTTATTTTCGGGATTGTTGGTTTGTTGGGTCACGGGCACTCCCCTTTTACTCATGGAATAATTGCGCTGCTTCATTCGCGTTTATAAGAAAGGATAGGCTATCCTATGAATCTCACTGGAGACTCATATAGCAGAAAGCTACGCCTAATCCAGCACTGTACCACTGCTGTACTGCTGGCCATTATATTTGCTGGGTGCTCACAGGTTTCTTTTGATATGGGGGACGACAGTCGTAAGCCCTTAAACCTGACAGGCTCTTTGCCCGAGAATGAAACAGCCAATACAAGTGAGATTGATGGTAGCGATAAACAGGCTATTACCTCAACAATACAAAAAGCGCTGAATAAAAGTCCGATCCCAGCTGCAAACACGGCTTTCGAGCCCTTGGCTTGGTCTAGTACTGAAAGCGGGAATAGCGGCATTATTACCAGTTTGATGAAGCTAAAGGATGAAGGCACGAAAGGGTGCACAGAGTTTGTAACCAGCGCAAATACATATATTGGTGTTAAAGCTTACTCTGGCCGGACTTGTCCTAATACGAATAATCAAATGCGGATTGTCGAGCTGGCTCCTTATGAGCCAACGCATGATGAAGCCTATAAAAACTAGGTGTAATTCTTTCAATCAGTGTTTATACACCTAAACATTTGCACAACTCATAATTGCTACCTACCTAGCGTCACGTTTTTCACAAGTCATTGACTAAAAAGCTTAGGATTGCTGACAATAGGCCAGCTTCACACAAATTGACTTTGTAACTAGACGTAACTGGCTTATGCTAGGTAAAGATTGTGGTGTACTAATACACCTTCGAAAAACCGATGGGATTAAAGAGTACCTATCGGAGATGATGTTCTGTTTTGCTGCGCTGATGGCTTATTACAAGTTAAGCGCTGTTTATTTGATGGATGACAATGAGAGATCCCTATAGCGTACTGGGTGTAAGTAAAAACGCAACAGAAGCAGATATTAAGAAGGCTTTTCGTAAGCTGGCTAAAAAATATCATCCAGACCAAAACGCTGACGACCCGAATGCTAAGGAGCGCTTTGCAGAAGCGAATTCAGCCTATGAAATTTTAGGCGATAAAGAGAAACGGGGACAATTTGATCGGGGCGAGATTGATGCCACCGGCAAACAACAATTCTACGGGCAAGATTTCCCAGGCGGCTTCAATCAGACACGCGGGGGAGCGCGTGGAGGCTTTAACTTCTCACAGGATAGCGGCCCAATGGGTGGCGGTGGGTTTGACGACATTCTCAACGACATCTTAGGGGGATTTTCAGGGCGACGCCGGTCTGCCAGTGCTGGAGCTTCTGGTGCACAAACGCGCCGAGCACAAGCACGCAGCAATGCAAATGAAAAACAAAGTGCTGCTAAAGACGCCAGTTTGATTGCCCGGGTAACACTTGAGGACTTGGTTAACACAGGCAAAGTGCGCGTTAAACTCCCTAGCGGAAAGACTGTCGATGTTAAAATACCTCGTGGTACTGTTGAAGGAGAAAAAATCCGCCTGAAGGGGCAGGGTTTTTCGGCGAATGGCCAAACTGGCGATGCATTGGTTGAAGTTCGTTACGCGGCGCACACGCTATTCAAACCTGATGGGCATGATCTACGAACCGAGCTGCCGATTACACTCTATGAGGCTGTGCTAGGTACAAAAATTCGTATTCCAACATTAGAGGGCGCTGTAAAAATTACAGTCCCGGAAAACACATCGGGTGGCAAAACTATGCGCTTAAAAGGCAAGGGCTTGCCTAAAAAGTCTGGCGGTCAAGGTGACTTGCTTGTGACTTTGCGTATTGCGTTGCCTGAGAAAGCCGATGGAGAACTGGAAAAACTCATGCGTATTTGGCGCGAGCTTAGACCCTACAAAGTTAGGGGATCTGAGTTTGGTTAATTAAACTTCATCGCGTTGGTAAATTGGGAGGCTTGGCCTCCCTTTTGTTTAGCACTCTTCTTGAGCCGTTAGTGGCGCTGGTGGCAGGCTATCATCTGGCACAAAAAAGTCCGGCATTAACGCGGATTTTGGATCGACCCGATAGTGATCGAAATTACTCGTACCATTTTCAGCCAGTAAACTGTCATCAATAAAGAAGTTACCGCTTGTCTCATTGGCTGGTGACGTCAGGATGATATGGGCTGCATCTGCCAATATTTGCGGTGTACGGCTTGCCTTAATCATCTCCTCCCCGCCCAGTAGGTTTTTTACTGCAGCGGTTGCAATAGTTGTTCGCGGCCACAATGCATTTACCGCGATACCTTTAGAGCGCAATTCACCAGCTAAACCCAATACAGCCAAGCTCATACCATATTTTGCTATCGAGTAGGGCGTATGGTTTTTAAACCACTTCTCTTGCATATCCAAAGGGGGAGAAAGCATTAAAATGTGAGGGTTCTGTGCATTTGCAAGATAGGGTAGCGCCAGCTTGGAGCACAGCAATGTACCCCGTGTATTAACTTGATACATTAAATCAAAGCGCTTCATTTCCAGTGCTTGTAATGGGGACAAATTGATCGCACTTGCATTGTTAATCACGATATCTATGCCGCCATAAGTGTCGGCACCAGACTTAAGTGCTTTGGCAACACTTTCCTCATCGCGAACGTCAACAACTACAGGCATTGCCTTGCCGCCTAGCGCCTCCAGTTCTGCAGCTGCGGTATAAATTGTCCCTTCGAGCTTAGGATGCGGCTGCGCTGTTTTTGCTGCTATAATGATATTAGCACCATCTTGTGCAGCACGTTTTGCAATAGCTAGGCCAATACCCCTTGAAGCCCCGGTAATGAAAAGCGTTTTCCCTTTTAATGTTTTGGCTGATTGCATATTACCCTCCCAAGGAAATACTTATTTGACAGTTGACTACGCCCAATGATCGTTACCCATGGATGGTTAGCTCGTATTGCGCTCCATAAACTTCATGAATGCTGCCTGCGCTTCTTGTGAACCAAGTCGCTGTGCAAACAAACGCCCTTCCTCCTCAATACGATGTTCAATATCACCTGAGTTCTGACGTAGTAGATTTCGAGAAATTTCAAGTGCTTCTCGGGGTTTACTTGCAATGGTTGCAGCACAGTCCAGTGCTGTTTCCTCAAGTTTATCACTTTGAACGATTTTATTTATCAGTCCATATTGTAGTGCCTGTTCTGCGCCCCATTGCTCGCCCAAACACAACAGCTCAAACGCCCGTTTATACCCCAACTGCTGCGGCCCTAACTGACTCGAACCCGCTTCTGGAACCAAACCTAAGTCAACAAATGGTGTTTTGAAACTTGCTCCATTAGAAGCAAGGACCATATCGCAATGTAGTAACATTGTTGTGCCAACGCCCACGGCCGGACCATCTACTGCTGCAATTACAGGAAGTTTGCAATTTGGTAGCACCTTTAAAAAACGGCGCACTCCCTCCATCTTAGCGATATCCGAGCTTAATTGCAGAAAGTCCATTATATCATTGCCAGCGGTGAATATGCCGGGAAGCCCCAAAATAACATGGCATCTTATGCCTTCACTTGCTTCTAAAGCTGTTGCAAGGGCTGCATACATATCCACCGTTAGAGCATTTTTCTTTTGCTCTCGATTGATACGAATAAGCTGAACCCGATCCAATACAGAAGTTAATATCATTTCCCCTCCAACGCATTTTATAGCTTTACATACTCAAGAGATGTCAGCACTAGACCAGATCCGATGGATCTAGCATCAAGATAGCCCCTGAAGCTGTTTGAACCGTCGTTGCAAGCGCTCCTACTTCAGGTAATACGCTCTCAGAAAAAATTCTAAGATGATTGGCCCGCTGGTCTTTTTGCGGCACATTGAGCGCTACTGACTTTAAGGCGGTCTGAGCTAAAAGGTGAGCTGATAACGTAATGGCTAACAGCCTTAAAAACGGTGTGGCACCAGCAAGAACCCGCTCATTCTGGCCCTCTTGTTTTGCAGTTTTAATCCAGTCGGCACTGGCTTCTAAATGCCCAAGAGCTTGCTTTAAGCGAACTGCCGCCAAACCGAAGGCTGGTATGTTGTGTTTTATGAGCTGATCACATGTTTGCTCAATTTCATCAAGCAGGCTTTGTAGTGCTGCTCCGTCGGAAAGCGGTAGCTTGCGCATTACCAAATCGATAGACTGGATTGCGTTGGTACCTTCGTAAATGGGCGCAATACGGGCATCACGCAAATGTTGCGCAACGCCAGTTTCTTCAATATATCCCATTCCCCCATGGATCTGAAGCGCCTCAGATGCCACTTCTACTCCCATATCTGTTGCATAGGCTTTGGCAATAGGCGTTAATAGATTTGCTCTTTCACTCCAAAAGCGCTGTTGTTTGTCATCCTTAACCGATTTTGACATATCCAATGCATGTGCGCAGGCGTAGCATATTGCCCGCGCTCCCTGGATTTTAGAGCGCATTAAAACAAGTGAGCGGCGAATATCCGGGTGATATGCAATCGGGCTCATTCCCTGCCCTTGCCAACTAGCAGACTTTCCCTGCTTACGTTCTAGCGCAAATTGTTTTGCTGCTTGCCATGCCCGCTCTGCGATACCGACCCCTTGAATGCCAACAGCCAAACGCGCGTTGTTCATCATGGTGAACATGCACGCAAGACCTTTATTTTCTTCGCCGATGAGCCAGCCTATCGCACCTTCATTTTCACCATAAACCATAGTTGCAGTCGGGGAGGCATGAATGCCCATTTTGTGCTCAAGCCCTGCTACTTTGATGTCATTTTTACTCGCTAGACTGCCGTCATCATTGACCAGAAACTTTGGAACCAAAAACAAGGATATACCGCGGGTACCCGGCGGGGCATCTGGCAAACGAGCAAGTACCAGATGAACGATATTTTCACTCATATCGTGATCGCCGTAGGTGATAAAAATCTTTTGCCCTTTAATTGAATAGGTGCCATCACCTTTTGGCTCAGCCTTACAGCGCAAAGCAGCAAGATCAGAGCCAGCTTGAGGCTCTGTCAAATTCATGGTTCCGGTCCATTGACCTTCAACAAGCTTTTGCAAGTATGTTTGTTTTAAGTATGCACTACCATGCTCTTGTAATGCCTCAATTGCACCAATGGTAAGAGTTGGCGCAAGTGCAAACGCCATGGAAGCGGAGTTCCACATTTCCATCAAAGCTGTTGCAAGTAAATTCGGTAAGCCCTGTCCTCCATAATCAGGCTGACCTGCCAGAGAGCCCCAGCCAGACGCACACCACTGTTTATAGGCTTGCGCCCAGCCTGGGGGCGTGATGACACTGTCACCTTGTAAGCTTGAGGGGTTTTGATCGCCAACTTTATTCAAAGGGGCAATTACATCCTGCGCAAATTTTGCAGCCTCTTCTAGTATGGCCTCAACCAAATCGCTTGAGAGGTCCTCATTTGGCCAATTCGACTGGAGAGCAGAGAAATCAACGGTGTTTTGTAATATAAATGCAATTTCTGAAAGTGGAGCACGGTACATTTTGTCTTCCTTGCCAATCGCGGCTTGACGAAACGCGATTTGCACCGCAAAACGCGCATAAATATCTCCTAGAGATTAGGGTGTATGACGTTTACGTCAACCCTTGGAAGCCTCGCCATTCGTCGGACTATGGAATTGGACCAAATGAAACGCTGGACACTGCCTTGCAATGATAAAACCTTTACAACAAGTGTGGAATTCGCAGAAGTCTGCCAGTTATTAAAGCAAGGGGATTTGGTCGCGCTCCCGACAGAAACGGTTTACGGGCTGGCAGCTGATGCAACCAATGGACAGGCATGTGCACGAATTTATAGTGCTAAAGGACGGCCACAGTTTAACCCATTAATCTCACATGTTGAGGATTTAGGAGCTGCCAGGCAGCACGGGGTATTTAATTTGGCTGCAAATAAACTAGCCGAAGCGTTTTGGCCCGGTCCTTTAACTCTCGTTGTCCCCAAGCTCCCAAACTCACCCGTTAGCGCGTTGGTTACAGCCGGTCTTGATTCAATTGCTTTGCGCGTGCCTAACGCACCTATTATGCAAGCACTTGCTAAATCGTGTGGAGTGCCATTGGCCGCTCCAAGCGCTAACCTATCAGGGAAAATTAGTGGCACTACCGCTGATGATGTTGCTGCGGACCTTTCTGATAGTCTTGCATATTTGATTGATGGCGGCCCGACCAAGGTTGGCATTGAGTCTACAATTGTTTCATTGGTTGGCAGCACCCCTACCCTACTTCGACCAGGCGGTATTTCCCGCGAGGCCATTGAAGCGGTTCTAGATTGCACATTGGCAACAGCAGGACATAATAATAGCGCTCCCTCTGCCCCCGGAATGCTCAGCTCGCATTATGCACCAAACGCTACGCTACGCTTAAATGCGCTTGAGGTTCTCCCCGGTGAAGCCCTGCTTGCTTTTGGCCAAGATTTGCCCGAGAGCGCTCATGTTGCCACCGGTGTCATAAACCTTAGCCCTTCTCGCTGCTTAGAAGAGGCCGCAGCAAATTTATTTTCAGCGTTACGCGCGGCAGACAAACTTGGAACAAACGGTATTGCCGCCATGCCCATTCCGATGGAAGGGCTTGGAGAGGCTATTAACGATCGCTTAAAGCGAGCTGCTGCACCGAGGTAAAAGCCATTATGGTTTTGTGCTATGGTTTGAAGGGAAACAAACCACTTTTCTGCAGATTGAAAAAACTGATTGGGATGACAGCCGCCAATGCCAATAACATGGTAAGCGCAAATGCTGCCTTGATATTATAAGCCGTTATAATGGCCGCAAATACAGGGCTACCAAGTGTTGTACCCAAATTACCGAGCTGCACCCAACCCCAGTCCCCACAGGACAAAAACAAGTAGCCAATTGGTTTTAGTGGATAGTTGATTTGATGACATAATTCCATTCCATGATAAATATTTCAATTGGTGTTCAAAATTTTACGCAACTGATAGTTTTACCTAATAATAAAGATCGCAATAAAAATAAGAATAACGCTTGCATAAATAACACAGTTTTTCAAAAATACATATTGTTATGTCTTAATTTCAATAAAACACAATATAATCACTTGCAATGTATAATAATAAAAATGAAAATTAACTTGTTTCATGAGTGGTTATGTGAAATTTATTTTGCATAACAACGAAACCTCCCCACGGGCAATTACGCTCGCAACTAGGACCGGGGCTGTTTTGAGTTATCCCCGGCCTGTCTTTTCGTCAACTTTCATGATGCACACAACAAAGCGGGCTGGAAATTATCAGCTTTTAAGAATCTCTCTAATCACAGTGGATGATTGACAGTGGTGTTCGTTTGAGAAAAGCTAACTCAACTTTCTCACAAGAGGCCTGTTCCTTTGAGTACACTATTGTTGCATCATTCATCTTACCTGAGCCATTTAACTCCCATCGGCCATCCTGAACGTCCTGATCGCCTGCGGGCTATTGACAGGATTTTAGAAAATGAGCGCTTTCTAATACTGGAGCGCGATACAGCGCCAATTGGACGATTTCAAGATGTGGCAAGGGCACACCGAGCTGATTACATCAATGGCATACACCGGAAAATGCCACGGGACGGCATTATCCAACTTGATCAGGATACGACGCTTTCTCCTGGCAGCTGGGAAGCAGCCATGCGGGCTGTCGGCGGCGCATGCAAGGCTGTTGAAGAGGTGATGGAAGGCAAAGTGACGAATGCGTTCAGTTTATCGCGCCCACCTGGACACCATGCTGAGTCTCAACGATCTATGGGTTTTTGCGTTTTTAATAATGCTGCAATCGCTGCACGCTTTGCACAGGACCATTACGGAGCTGAACGTGTGGTCATCGTTGATATCGACGTCCATCATGGTAACGGAACCCAAGAAATTTTCTGGGCTGACAAGACTGTAATGTATGCCTCAATCCATCAAGGACAACTATACCCGGGTACTGGTGAAAAGAATGAAGAGGGTGAGTTTGGAACAATAGTCAATGCACCTCTCGTGGCAGGTGATGGCGGCGATACCTTTAAAGAAGCTTTTTTACAAAAACTGCTACCTAGGATAAACAATTTCGCGCCGGATCTGGTAATCATTTCTGCTGGTTTCGATGCTCATCAACGTGACCCAATGGGCAGCCTTCGATTGTCCGAGATTGATTTTGCCTGGGTTACACGGCAGTTGATGGAAGTTGCTGACAAACACAGTAATTTGAAACTGGTCTCTCTCCTTGAAGGTGGATATGATTTAGAAGGTCTTGCGCGTTCATGCGCTGCCCATGTAATGACATTGATGGACCATTGAATATTGGGACCGGACAAAACTGGTTCGGCCCCTACCTAGCCTAGGAGCCATTATGCAAGAAACACAGCAAACTTCAAAAACCGAAATCAAGTCGCTTTCGTTTGAAGCTGCAATGGCTGAACTGGAAGCAATTGTTCGTAATCTTGAGCAAGGGAATGTACCGCTTGAGAAAAGTATTGAGCTTTATAGTCGTGGCGACTTACTTCGCCAGCATTGCGATGCACTATTGAAGGCTGCAGAAGCAAAAGTTGAAAAAATACAGCTTAACCAATCTGGTAGTGCTACTGGCGTTACAGAGTTGCCCGACATTTAAAAGTGATATCTTGTAGAAGATGCAAGACTTGTTGCACTCGGCTTCAAGTCTTTCTTTTGGAAATATGTTCCTCTTTGATTAGAAAATTTCTATATAAGCAAAAGACAGCTTATTGATTATTATTTCTTATCTGAAAAAAGATAGTAAACTAAGCTTACGCCTCATTGTTTTATTTTGGCAATATTTTTTCAGCGAAATAATTCAAACTCTGCTACTTGTTAAATAATATTCTTAAATGTATGTGAGCGTTCTATCTGCCCTTAAATGATGAGGAAATTTAAATCGTTGCCAATAGCTGTTTTTAATAGCTCTAGTATTTTGAAGCTATCACATACAGCTCACGCTATTAATGGCGCTTAATATGCTCACATTATTACGAAAATAGAGCTCCTACCTAACAGATCATCCTAATAAAAATATTTTAGTGTCGTTGAATAGGATACTTAACCATTTAACAATTATTAATTTTGTTGCTTTTAGATTTTGAAAAGAATAGTAAAAAATTAGTCAAATTTATTTATAGTTAAAATTTGATAAAAAAAGGGGGCCGCGTAAAGTGCGGCCCCAAGTCGATCACTGTGCACGTGGCCCCATCGACCACGACTTATCACATAAGATGTTTTTTAATCAATTGCATCACCCCATAGGGTGAAACCAATACAATTTCTGATAGAAATTATAAAAAAACCGCATTTTTACCTAAAACAAATCACAGAATAACTATAGTAACCCTATAAATCACTAATTATAAAGCTGGGGCTACCCTGAATAGATACGACTTAGCGATTGCGACATACTCTATCATGTTGTAAGGATCGAGGTTAATTCAGCATTCGCCATACAATGATAAGTGAATTAAAAAGATATGTCTTTGCTTAAACAAATCAATAATCCTGACGATTTAAAAGACCTACCTGAGTGTGAGCTGCAAAAAGTTGCTGACGAAGTTCGCCAGAGTATGGTTGAGGCTGTTTCTGTTACTGGTGGTCACTTGGGGGCCGGTCTTGGGGTTGTCGAGCTGAGCGTTGCCCTTCATTACGTTTTTAACACACCTAAGGACCGCTTGATTTGGGATGTCGGGCATCAAAGTTACCCGCACAAGATACTTACTGGACGCCGCGAGCAAATGACCAGCCTTCGCACAGGCGGCGGGCTTTCAGGTTTTACCAAACGTAGCGAGAGCGAATACGATGCGTTTGGAACCGGACATTCTTCAACCTCTATTTCTGCAGGCCTTGGCATGGCTGTTGGCCGTGATTTGCTTGGTAAAGACAATAATGTGATCGCCGTTATTGGCGATGGGGCATTGTCTGCGGGTATGGCATATGAGGCTATGAATAATGCCGGTGCACAAAAATCGCGTTTGATCGTCATACTCAATGACAACGATATGTCTATTGCACCACCAGTTGGTGCGGTATCAGCTTCTCTTGCCCGCCTTGTATCAGGGAAAACATATACTTCAATCCGTGAAGCTGCCAAGCAGGTTGTAAGAGCTTTACCCAAACCTTTACAAGACAAGGCTGCACTCGCCGAGGAGTTTGCGCGCAGTTTTGTCACTGGTGGTACGTTATTTGAAGAACTTGGTTTTTACTATGTTGGTCCCGTTGACGGGCACAACCTTGACCACTTATTACCGATCTTAAAAAACGTACGAGACGCCGAGGAAGGGCCAATACTGGTTCATGTGGTCACTCAAAAAGGAAAAGGGTATCTTCCTGCAGAAAATGCCAGTAATAAACTGCATGCAGTCGCCAAATTCGATGTGGCAACCGGCGAACAAAACAAACCTGTCTCGAATGCGCCTAGCTATACACGTGTTTTCGCCAACTCATTAATCAAAGAGGCTGAAAAAGACGATAAGATTGTTGCAATCACTGCAGCAATGCCAGATGGGACCGGCCTAGATATTTTCGGAAAACACTTTCCCAAACGTACTTTTGATGTGGGCATTGCAGAGCAACACGCCGTAACATTTGCGGCCGGTTTGGCTTGTGAGGGTCTTAAACCATTTTGTGCAATTTATTCCACCTTCTTGCAACGCGCTTATGATCAGGTGGTTCACGATGTGGCCATACAAAACCTTCCTGTGCGGTTTCCAATTGATCGTGCAGGCCTGGTTGGGGCTGACGGGGCCACACATGCGGGGTCATTTGATGTGGCCTTCTTAAGCTGTTTGCCTAACATGGTTGTCATGGCATGTGGTGATGAGGCTGAGCTCTCGCACATGGTTGCTACAGCTGCAGCTTATGACAGTGGACCAATCGCCTTTCGCTATCCTCGCGGCGAAGGGATGGGGGTTGAAATGCCTGATGAAGGAATGATCCTTCCTATTGGCCGTGGCCGCATTATGCGTGAGGGGCAACATGTTGCCTTGCTATCGTTTGGCGGTCGACTTAAAGAGGCACTTGCAGCTGCCGACATTCTGGATGAACAAGGCTTTTCTACAAGTGTTGTTGATGCGCGCTTTGCAAAACCGCTTGATCGAGATCTCATTTTGCGACTGGCTAAAGAGCACGAAGCACTGATTTGCATTGAAGAAGGCAGTTCTGGAGGCTTTGGTGCTCATGTCCTTCAGCTTCTGGCTGCAGAAGGTGCTCTGGATAAGGGATTAAAAGTCCGCTCTTTGGTACTACCCGACAGCTATCAGGACCATGATAAACCACAGGCAATGTATGCCCATGCAGGTTTAGATGCCAAGTCGATTGCGGCGACTGCAGCTTCAATTCTTACATAAAATCGCACCAAGGGCTGCCCGGTTAAACGGGCAGTTTGACGTCGTTCGCGAGTCCCTAAGATCGTGTTCATCCCCAGAGATTGCGAAAACAGCGAATATTATCAATTATACGTAAAAACTTCTTGCTGAATTGCATTTTCTTATTCATAGAGCCTTTTGTCATTCGACTTCATAAGATTCTCGTTATCACTGAACAAATTACTAGTGATAAGGGACGTCACATTCCCACTTGTCTTCTATGTTATGCTTCAAAGTGCATAGGAGATACCCTTCGTCGCTCTAATGCTGGAATAAAAAAATGGCGGCACTTTTTAGTACAATTGCAGCTCTTCTGATTTCTGTTGTTTTGCTAATTGTTGGTCACGGGCTGACCTCAACCCTTATTCCACTGCGAGCGAGTAGCGCCGGCTTTGGGGATTTGGAAATCGGCTTGGTTTCCTCCAGCTTTTACCTAGGTTATGTCGTTGGTTGTTTTTACGGACCCTATCTAATTTTACGGGCTGGCCATATTCGCACATTTGCAGCCCTCGTCTCCCTTATGTCTGGCGCGGCAATTTTACATCCGGTTATAATCGAACCCATTTCCTGGTCTGTATTTCGGTTTATTACTGGGGCCTGTTTGGCCGGTATCACTTTGGTCGTCGAAAGCTGGCTTAACGAGCGCTCGACCAACGAAAATCGTGGTGCTGTTATGTCAACATATGTTGTGTTGTACCTGAGTGCTACAATGGTTGGGCAGGTCTTACTGCCACAATTTGACCTGATGACATTTATTCCCTTTGTGATTGCATCTGTTCTTGTGAGTGTTGCTGTTGTTCCTGTTGCTTTAACCCGTTCTGCGCAACCGGCCCCCATTGCACTTGTGCATTTTCGCCCTAAAAGACTATATGATACCTCTCCGATTGCGCTGGTAGGCTGCTTGCTTGTTGGGCTTGCCAATGGTGCCTTGTGGATGTTAACGCCGCTCTATGCAACACAAGTTGGTTTTAGCAGTTCACAAGCCGCGTATTTGGCTGCTGCAATAGTTTTTGGAGGCACTTTAGCTCAATGGCCCATTGGCCGACTTTCCGACCGCATTGACCGCCGAGCAATTATTGTTTTTCTGGCCGGATTCTCTTTCGTTTTTGCCGCTTTAATTATGAATTCCCATGCCAATAGCTTTTTAGTATTTGTTTTGCTGTTCACACTGCTCGGAACCGTAACTCAGCCTATTTATGCTATCATTGCTGCGCACGCTTTCGACAGTGCGGACGCTGAAGACTACGTTGAGGTTTCCTCTGGCCTTCTTATGGCATCAGGGCTTGGGTCAATGATTGGCCCGACATTGGCCTCCCTACTCATTGGCAACAAAGGACCACAAGGTCTGTTGTCATGGGTGGCTGCAATCGAAGTTGTTCTATTTATTTATGTACTCTCGCGAATGCTGGTTCGTCCTCCGCTTGAATCAGAGGATAAAACAGACTTCGAGTTGGGTACGACCTCCAGTGTGGGTGCCGCTTTAACGCCTGAGCCACTTGATGTGGATGACCCGAATGTTATTCCTCCCGAAGAGTTTCCAGCCTATGAGACAACAGAGGTTGAAAATGAAATCGAAGAGGAAAAAATACAAGAACTCAAATGAATTAGCATGGTAGCGCCACATAAGACCTTTGAGGAAATTTCTTTGAACAATTACAAGTAATTTCATCCGAACATTGACTTGATGTCTATGGTGTGTACTTTAAATATCGGTAGTTGGGTTATAAAGCATCCTAGGGGAAAAAATGGGTAGGCGTGCAGATTTACTGTATACACTCAGATCTACCCAAGATGTTTTAGCCCTATTACTGATAACTGCGTTTTTAACGCATTTTCTTCTTGTTGAAGGATCACAAATCAAGCCAGCATTCGATATGGCTGGCCATACAATGATATGCAATCCTTCTGGTTCGCACTATCACCAATCAATACCTTTGCGGCAGCGTCACAATAACTGCTGTTGCGACAAAACAATTGGTCCTATCGGCCATTTAAAATTCTTTTTTAGAAGTGGCTATGGTTCACGGTTTGATTTACCCGAGCCGTTTTTGTCCTTATGCGTGGTCCTCTTAATAGGTCTACCACGCTTTCATTTCAAATTAACTGCTTTTCAAAGTCGCGCTCCTCCTTTGTATCGCTAAGTTATTTTTAAAATATGAGTAGCTTATAAACTGTAGGGCTGTGGCCTTGCTGTGCAGCTGCCCATTTAGAGTTATTTGCCTAAGAGCAAATTGTTGATGGCTATTCTCTGATATCCCATGAACTCGAAGCCGTTACAGCAATTTGCATACAAAGAGGACAAAACCATGCGTAAACTACTATTAGCTGTATTCATTTTCGCTGTAGGCATCATTGGTGCCCAATCAAGCTTTGCCGATTCTGGTGAACATAAAGCTACTAAGCTTGGAAACTTAAGTTTTACGGCCCCCTGGACCCGCGCAACCCCTCCTAATGCCCGTGGTGGTGGCGCTTTTGTCATGATTCATAATAATGGAGAGCACACCGATACTCTGGTGTATGCCAGCTCTGATATTGCTAAGAAAACCGAAATACATGAAATGAAGGTTGTCGATGGCATTATGAAAATGCGCCCCTTATTATCTGGTTTGGAGATCAAGGCCGGAGAGAGTGTTGCATTAAAACCCGGCGGTTATCACATCATGTTTATGGGTCTTAAAGGCGGCATCAAAAAGGGTGACACTGTTAATGTGACACTGTCTTTCGCGGAAGCTGGCGATATTACGCTACCGTTTATTGCAGAAAGCATGGGCGCGAAGTCAATGAGCCACAATATGAAAAAAGGCATGAACCATGAGAACCACTAGTGTTATACGCCTTGTGGCATGGGCAGCAATTGTTGCCCTCCTCATTGGTGCAGGTGGAATTTACGGTTATCGCTATTTCAGTCCAGACGGTGGGTCTACTGCATCAACCGCAACAATTGGCGGTGATTTTGAGCTGGTTGATGGCAAGGGAAATCGTTTCACGCAAGCAAATCTATCGGGAAAGCCGTTTTTGATTTTCTTTGGCTTTACATATTGCCCTGACGTTTGCCCAACAACTCTTTCAGATATGCAAGGGTGGATTGAAGATCTGGGTGAGCAAGCCGATGATTTAAACTTTGTGTTTGTCAGCGTTGACCCAGAACGAGATACACCAGAAGTGCTCTCTGACTATGTCTACGCTTTTGATCCGCGTATTATTGCCCTAACAGGAACACCCGAACAGGTTAATAAAATTAAAAAGGCATACAGAGTTTTCTCTCGCAAAGTCATGCTTGAAGACGGTGATTATACAATGGATCATACCGCGGCCGTTTACATGATGTCTGCTAAGCAAAATTTTGTCGGCACAATTCAATATGGTGAAACCCACGAAGAAGCCATGAAGCAAATTAAAGCTTTAATAAAGCAAAGCTGAAATCGTGGATAACACAACAGTTGTGGTGGCATGCTTTTTTGCCACCACAACCGCTCGTTTAATAGACTTACAATTATTGTTGGTAAACTTACTCGATTTATTCAACAAACTTGCACTGACAACTCGGTATTTGTTAAAAATTCGATTGTGTTAAGATGCATATTAGTTATGCACGACTGGCACGAATGAGAAGTTGTTGTTATTAGCCATTAAACGCTCTTGATAATAGGCGTTATCTATAACTAGCAACAGCTAAATGCTCCATGCAAAGCCGGAATACCCTTCGTTATGCGCCTAGATCAATACCTTGTCGAGCGTGGAAAATTTGCCAGCAGGGCTAGAGCGCGTGATGCAATAGTGCGCGGGACGGTTGAGCTAGATGGTGTAATTACAAAAAAGCCCTCACAGAAAGTCTCTGATAATAGCCTTGTGGTTATCAATGATGCCGCTGCACAGTATGTTTCTCGTGCAGCTTTGAAACTCCTCGAAGGCCTACAGTATTTTGCATACTCCCCTAAAGAAAAAATTGCGCTCGATATCGGCGCTTCGACAGGGGGATTTACGCAAGTGTTACTTGAATATGGTGCCGCAAAAGTTCATGCAATTGATGTTGGCCACGATCAATTAGCTGAAAAACTATTGTCTGATCCACGTGTTGCTAGCCAGGAAGGGTTAAATGCGCGTTATTTAACCACTGATGATTTGGGTGGTGAACAACCGCAGTTTTTGGTCAGCGATGTTAGTTTTATCAGCTTAAAGCTCGCATTACCGCCTGCACTTTCTTTGGCCGCAAAGGGCGCAAATGGCCTGTTTCTAGTCAAACCTCAATTTGAAGTGGGCCGGCAGCGGATTGGGAAAAACGGTATTGTTTCAAAAGAGGATGCGCTTGCCGCAGCGCAGGATTTGGAACACTGGTTTGGCCAACAACCTGGCTGGCATGTGGATGGCATTATCCCCTCTCCGATTAAAGGCGGTGATGGTAACAGCGAATTTATTCTTGGGGCACGCAAACTATAAACCAGACCAATACAGCAGCGTTTTATACCTCAAGCGCTGATATTGTTGCTTGTCTCTTAAGTGGGGCTTGTATACACCCATAAGCATGAGTGACCATACACAAAACTATAAAATAAGCCATATGGCCCATAAAGGCGATGGTGTAGCCGTAACGCCAAACGGTGAAGTTTATGTACCCTTTACACTGCCAGGGGAAGTCGTTTCCTTAAAGCTTGAGGGAAAACGTGCGAGACTTGAGCAAATTGTCAGCACCAGTGACGCACGTGTTGCACCCGTATGTGGCCATTTTGGCGTATGTGGTGGCTGCAACTTACAGCACATGAGTGATGAGCTTTATAGCGAGTTCAAGCAGAACCTAGTTCGTGAAGCCCTATTGGACCGCGGTTTGGAATTGCCGCTTGATGGTGTACAAATTTCACCGCGCCATAGTCGCAGACGCGCTGTTTTTACAGCAACACGCGCGGGGCATAAAATTTTACTTGGCTTTCATGAAGCCCGTTCACACAAGCTTGTCGACCTACAAGAATGCCCTGTACTCGATAAGAGAATAGTATCGAGAATTGGCGATATTAAAAAGCTGGCAAGCTTATGTCTGCCGCGAAAGGGGGACGTAAAACTCACTGTTATTGCGAGTGAAACAGGACTTGATATCGCTATTCAAAGTGATGAAAAAACAGCGCATAAGCGGCTTTTAGAATTATCGCAGGCTACCATGGCATTAAATTTTGCCCGTGTTACCTTGAACGGAGAAATGGTTTTAGAAGCCAAGCAGCCCACATTAGCTATGGGGAAAGCCACTGTACCAATTGCTCCTGGCGGCTTTATACAGGCCACGCAACAGGCTGAAGATGCAATGAGCGCATTGGTTATGGAAGGCCTAAGAGGGTGTAAAAATGTTGCTGATTTGTTTTGCGGTGTAGGGACTTTCAGTTTTCATATTGCAGAGAAAGCCAAGGTCTGTGGTTATGAAAGCGATAAAAACGCGCTCAAGGCCTTTGACATGGCAAGACGTCAAGTCAAGGGTTTAAAGTCAATCCATTTTGAGCAGCGAGACCTATTTCGCAGACCATTAACAGCACAAGAACTCTACAATTTCGCCAAGGGTTTTGATGGTGTTGTTTTTGATCCCCCGCGTGCTGGGGCGCATGCACAAGCAAAAGAACTTGCTAAATCTAAAGTTCGCAAGATCGTAGCGATTTCTTGTAATCCTGCGTCTTTAGCCCGTGACCTTAAAGAGTTAATTGATGGCGGATATTCTGTCAAAAAGGTCGTACCGATTGATCAATTTATTTATTCTGCACATGTGGAAGTTGTCGCTTTACTAGAGCGTGTAACTAAAAAATAGTACTTTATATTTTTTTATAGGATATATTTGTGGGGGCAAGTCTATACTTGCCCCTAACTCGCCCAAATTCATGGTTTAATACTAATCTCATATAAATTTAGAAATGAAATAAATCATGATTACATACTAATAAAATAAAATCATCAAAACTAATGTTTATAGCACTGGCAGTTGTCTAGGCTGAACGAGTGCCCGTCATTTTACAGGGAGATGATAATTGCGGAAATGGCTATATTTTAGTCTTGCCATCATATGCTTAGTTTTTGGTTTGCTTACTGTTTGGTTACCCATTCCAACTGGCGTGCCACTATTGGCAGTAGGTACCGTGCTGTTAGTTGCTACAAGTCGTAGTGCTGCACGTTTTATTCGCCGTCGACGTCGTAATTATAAATTACTTGATCGGGCCATTAACTGGATAGAGCAAAGAAGTAGCGGTAAGGTACACAGAATAATAAGGCGCACGCGCCCTCGTCACCGAAAAGGCAAAGCCACATTTAAAAATGATAACGGCTAACACAACTGGGTGTCAGTTAGCTTCGACGCGAACCTGTAACAATAACATGCGGCGCATTTTCACCTGCGCCTTCGCCACTCCAGTCACCATGCCAGTGGTCGACTTTAAGGCCAGCAACTTCGATCAGCTGTGTGATATGGTCCTTGTCTATAAACCGTCTTGTTTTTTCCAGTGTGCAATGGTGTGCGGCCGTATTGTAGTGCGCTTGATAACGCACAACACCTGATGCCTCATGCTTTCGCTCATCTTGCCATATAGCCACCTCGTCGCCCTGTGCAGTTCTGGAGCGGCGTGGTTTTTCAGCTTCGCCCCAAGATGCCCAAGGTTTCGCGTGGGGGTTTTGCATACCTATTGCAAAACGACCTGTCTTTGACAGGTGCAATGCTACTGTTTCCAGTAGCAACATCTGGTCTGTATCTGTTGGTAGTGAATGGAATGCAAGACCGGATACAATCACACGGTCGAAAAGCTGATTTAATCTCAGTGTGCGCATGTCTGCGCCTACCCACGTCACCGCTTTGCTTTTGTGAATCGCTTTTGCAATTTTGTAGGGATTACGATCGACACCAACAACTTGGGTACCCACCTTGCTAATTGCAATTGCAAGATCACCAGTGCCGCAAGCGAGGTTCAATACACGCGCATGCGGTATTGCAGCAAACGTTAGAAGAAAATCATCGTCAACACCCCACCCTTTTTCAAGTGCGGTTATATTTTGTGTCGATTTGGATCCTGCTGTTGACAGGTGCATGGTGCTCGTCCTCCATCCACCGATAAGTTTAGATAAGCAATATTAACGCTTCGTAACAACGGGAACTTGTATTGCCCGAATCGAAAATATTCTCATCCATACACATGAAACAATAATACAACGATATGTTGCAAATGTACATCAATAAGTTCTACCGGAACACTGATAGTTACCCTATGTTACGCGTCTGTATTTATTGATATAATTGATAATAGCCTCTGGGCTGCAGTTAACGTGTGACAATTCGACAACTATTCGACTTCCCCCTGCCCTTCCTGCCGGTGGTGAAGTACGCTTGAGGTCAGCTGCTTTTTTATGCCAACATTTCATCATAGGGATGCGCCACCAGTTTTTAACTTCGCGCGCTATAATTGCTGTTTCAAGATTACATGAGAGCGTTAAGATCAGGCGTTCGAATTTCATAGTTCGAACATAACTGGTTTCAATCGTAGCATTGGTTATATTCAACCAACCAATAAAGCCTAAACGTTCAAGATAGAAGCCATGGCTATTACACCCTACCTGAGGTCTTGGCTCGATCATTGGATAATGCCAGTAGGCAACCAAACTGGCAGGAACAGCGCCAAGTGCCAATAAGGGCAACTCCAGCAGACTGGATAAACAGATGAATAGGATTGCCAAAAACATTGCCGTATAAACGGTAGATCTGCCCTGTTGAATGTTATAGCCACAGGCCAGTTCACGCTCGCTATTCTTATACCCCCTTTCCTTAGAGGGGATAAATGCTTTTTGTCGTTCCTCTGGCAAGGCGTCGTCTCCCAAGCGGTAAACCAAATTTGGGGTTGTTTGGTAAACCAGCTTGGGATGATATCTTTAATAACTCAAGAACAAAGCTTGTGCATTCTAAAACAAATATTACTCATTCATCGTTGTAGAGTTCAGTGGCATCAATTTTCAGGCCAAAACCTTCCAAGCCGATATAATGGCGGTGCCGAGAAGCCAGAACTCGAATGGAATTCACACCCAAGTCTTTAAGTATCTGTGCACCCAGACCGATTTCACGCCAGCCCTCTGCTCGTTCCTGAGCTGACTTATGCTCTTCCAGCTCTGCAGCTTCTAGTCCATCACGGCGGCGGCAAGAGTGTGATGTCACACCAACGGCACCTTCGCGCAGATATACAATGACGCCTTTTTGCTGGTCCGCAAACTTTTTCATAATCTTTTGCAAAGTAGGACTAGGACCAAAAACATCATCCAATATCGATTCCCCATGAAGTCTTACGGGAATATTTTGCCCATCACGGATATCTCCGAAGACCACCGCAAGATGGCCGACACTATCAAATGGTGTGGTATATGTTATTGCTGTGGCGGGGCCATAGGGCGTGGTTATTTGCAGTGTCTCGCCTCGCTCCACAAACGATTCAGTCCGCTGACGCCATGCAATTAGGTCTGCAACTGAAACTGTCTTTAGATTATGGCTTTTAGCAAACTCAGCAACCGCTTCGCCTCTTTTAACCGTGCCATCATCATTGACGAGTTCGGATATAACGCCAACCTCTGGAAGCCCTGTCAGCTTGCAAAGGTCAACAGCTGCTTCGGTGTGGCCTGAGCGAATTAACACCCCGCCCTCTTTGGCGATTAGTGGGAAAACATGCCCTGGGCGGACAAAGTCCCCTGCCCCTGCATTTGGGTTTGCAAGCCCGTGGACTGTTGCGCAACGCTCTTCAGCAGAAATACCGGTGGTTAAACCGGGAGCATAATCAACTGACACTGTAAATGCGGTTGCTAACGGCGCATCATTTTGCGCAACCATTGGCTGAAGCTGCAAGCGTGCCGCAGTTGCCGGCGTCATTGGCGCACAAACAATTCCAGATGTGTGCCGGATTATAAATGCCATTTGCTCCGGTGTTATTTTACTGGCTGCAACGATTAGATCGCCTTCATTTTCACGATCGTCATCATCGGTTACCACAATCATTTCACCAGCTTCGAAAGCCCTCAAAGCTTCGGCAACGCGTGTTTGCGACATATTATATTCTCCACCAACATTCTGTTCTTGTTGTAAGCCCAACATGTCATTGGGCGTTACTTTATCTTGAGTGGCCTTGGCTATTTTTTGCGCCATGTCACGCGAGACCCATGCATGAGGGTCGTTGCAAAGCGCCGTGACAGAGGCAGGCGAAAGCCCAGCACGACGCGCAAAAGCACTTCTACTTTCGTTTTTTTCTTGTAGGTATTCGTTTAAACGCATCGCTTTTCCAATTTGGCCTTAAGCTGGCTCAAATAACCATATAGGTTTAACTGACTGGATATTTATCGCCACTGGAGAGGACAATAACAGCTTTTCAGCGATACTGAAAAAAATATTACATGGCCTCCGCATTTCGTGCGAAGGCCTGTGTTTTAGAGTAATCAGCCAATTTGTGCGCGGTGGCGAAGCAGATGGTCAGCCAAGACGCATGCAACCATTGCCTCAGCTACCGGAACAGCCCTAATCCCCACGCAAGGGTCATGACGTCCTTTCGTACGCACTTCAACATCTTCACCGGATCGGGTAATCGATTTTCTTGGTGTTAAGATTGAAGAGGTTGGTTTCACGGCAAAGCGGATGACAACAGGCGCACCGGAAGAAATCCCGCCCAAAACGCCACCTGCATTGTTTGAAAGGAATACAGGAGCGCCATCCGCACCAACCCGCATTTCATCGGCATTTTCCTCACCTGTCAAAGCAGCGGCTTCAAAACCATTGCCAATCTCAACGCCTTTAACTGCATTGATAGACATAATGGCACTGGCCAAATCCTGATCGAGTTTACCGTAGAGCGGTGCCCCTAGGCCCACAGGTACATTTTCGGCAACGACTTCAAGCACAGCCCCGACTGAAGAGCCGTTTTTGCGTATTTCGTCTAGGTAGCTTTCAAAGAAAACAGCCGCTTCTTTATCGGGGCAAAAAAACGGGTTGTTGTGCACTTCATCCCAAGACCAATTATTCCGATCGATTTTATGAGGCCCCATTTGCACGAGAGCACTACGTATCTTGATTGAGGGAATAACTTTGCGCGCAATTCCCCCCGCAGCAACCCGAGCTGCTGTTTCACGCGCTGAAGAACGGCCGCCACCACGATAATCGCGGATACCATATTTTTGGTCGTAGGTGTAATCCGCATGCCCTGGACGATAGCGCGTTTTTATTTCGCTATAGTCTTTTGACCTTTGGTCTGTATTTTCGATAATCAGCGAGATGGGTGTGCCGGTCGTTTTTTGTAGCCCGTCTTCATCCACCATCACGCCAGACAATATTTCGACTTGATCCGGCTCATTACGCTGAGTGGTGAACTTTGACTGCCCCGGACGGCGTTGATCCAGATAAACCTGCAAATCCTCCGCTTTGATAGGCAGCAAGGGTGGACAACCATCAACCACACAGCCAAGAGCAGGACCGTGACTTTCTCCCCACGTGGTTACACGAAACATTTTTCCAAAGGTATTGTCGGACATGCGCTCGGATCTTTAATCTGTTTTCGAATGTTAAATGCCTTTTGTAGTTACCCCATAGCTCTAGGTCAATTGAGCTTAGGACAAGTCACAGATAACATTTGGGTAGAAAGCATAATATTCTGGTTTTATTCTGTTGTTATGAATGCTCATCACTTATCATTAGATGATTATTGATTTTGCGCCATTTCACCTAAAGCCCCATCATCTTCACTCTTGGCGTTTTCTTCGCTCTCTTCACTAGCGCCTTCATCTGGATCGACTGAAAGTGCCGTATCAACCCAAAAGCCGGTATGGTCTTGCCAAACCCAAAACCGATCCTGAGGAACCTCTAGAACAGGTACTTCATGATCCGGGTGACCACATAATAAGCCGCGTAATGCTCGGAGTACGCCACCATGAGAGACAATTATCATCGGGCGGTGGGTTGTCATCAACCAAGCTTCCACGCGTGATGTCAGCATTTGATAGGACTCCCCCTCAGGAGGGACAAAACCCCACTTGTCTTGCTTTCGTCCTTCAACGTGTTCTGGCCTTGCCTTTGCAATCTCATCAAGGGTTTTTCCCTCGAACGTGCCAAATGTTATTTCCTTGAGCCGATTTTCGATTCTGTATTGGCCCTCAGGTAAAACCATTTTTTCGCGAATGATGTCCATCGTCTGACAAGCACGCTTCATTGGCGAACACAACCACTCGAAATCTGCAGGTAAGCGGCTTGTTTCCTCTAGAAACTCATAGAGCCTTTCGCCAATAGCTTCCGCTTGAAGCTCTCCAGTTTCATTTAATGGAATATCTTGATGACCCTGCATTCGCCCTTCTTTGTTCCAATCGGTTTGGCCGTGGCGAATAAAAATAATTGGCGCTGGGGCCAACCTTGCAGAACGGGTGAGCTTAACTGACATACGATCAATTCCTTTTGCACTTTCCCGCCTCTTAACACCGTGTGTTTTTATGTACTTATTTGTACCGGGTAGTGCCAAGCAGTTATAATTTGCTTCTTACATTAATATAGAGCAACAGATGAAAATAGATTATTTGCATCCTCTAAAGATGAAATAACGTTTTCCCTTTAAAATGTGAACATATTTTTTTGCAGAGCCGCTTATATATAAGCTACTAACCTTCGCAGGGCTTACAAGCTGTTGTCTCGGTTGTAGTGTTAATATGTGCCAACAAGTAAAAAAGCCGCCCTTTCGGGCGGCTTCAATATTACTTTTTCAATTGGTTTAAACTGTCGCAATATCCGGGGCATCTACCGCCTTCATGCCTACAACATGATATCCGGCATCTACGTGTACTGTTTCGCCTGTTGTGGCCGTACTTAAATCGGACAGCAAATAGAGGGCAGAGTTGCCGACTTCTTCAATGGTTACAGTCGCGCGTAGTGGTGCGTTGTATTCATTCCACTTCAAAATATACCGGAAATCGCCAATACCAGATGCTGCCAATGTTTTAATTGGCCCAGCAGATATTGAGTTCACACGTATTTTTTGCGGTCCAAGATCAACAGCCAAATACTTAACCGAAGCTTCAAGCGCAGCCTTTGCAACACCCATTACGTTGTAATTCGGCATTACTTTTTCTGCACCGTAATAAGTGAGGGTCAAAATCGAGCCTCCCTCCGGCATAAGCTTTTCAGCACGTTTGGCGACAGCTGCTAGGGAGTAGCAGGAAATCTCCATGGTTTTGTTAAAATTTTCAACGCTGGTATCAAGGTAGCGCCCTGTCAGCTCGTCCTTATCTGAAAAGGCAACTGCATGAACGACAAAGTCAATTGTCCCCCATTTCTCTTCCAAACCGGAAAAGACAGCATCAATGCTTTCATGGTCTGTCACATCGCAATGACCTGCTAGATGACCATTCAGTTTTTCGGCCAGAGGAGCCACGCGCTTTTTCAGGGCTTCCCCTTGATATGTTAGGGCAATTTCCGCACCTGCATCTGAAAGCGCTTTGGCAATTCCCCACGCGATAGAACGATTGTTGGCAAGACCCATGATTAGGCCACGCTTACCTTCCATCAATCCGCGCGCTTGTGACATATTCTTCTCCTGAGTGAATTCCACTAGACCTGCTACAACAGTTTGAAATTGCTAAGGCCACTGTTGCGCAAGCTGCAAGCCGTCGATAATTAAACTAAAGCCGTTTCACAGGCTATCCTTTGCGACCCAATATCTGATAGTTAGCTATAGATCAATCATCAAGAGAGCATAATGAGTAACGCATACCCAGCTTACGTGAGTGAATTTCAAAAATGTATTGGTGAAAAACACGTTTTACTCAGCCAAAGAGACAAAGCTCCTTATCTCGTTGAATGGCGCGATAAGTTTGATGGTGAGAGTGAGTGCGTGTTGCGACCAGGCAACACTCAGGAAGTTTCAGCACTCGTAAAAATTGCAACTTCATATGGTTTAAAGCTAATCCCACAATCTGGAAATACCGGTCTTGTAGGTGGGCAAATACCACGTCCCGGCAAGAACGAAATTGTTGTTTCTCTCGCCAGGTTAAATAAAATTAGGCAGGTAGATGCAGAGGGTTATTCAATAACTGTCGATGGCGGCGTTACATTACAGACCTTGCAAGAAGCGGCTGAAAAAGCAGGACGCCTGTTTCCACTTTCGCTTGCTTCGCAAGGTAGCTGCCAGATTGCAGGCAACATTGCTTCCAATGCTGGCGGAACGGCAGTTCTTTCCTATGGCAATGCAAGAGACTTGGTCTTAGGGCTTGAAGTTGTGCTTGCCAATGGCGAAATCTGGCACGGATTGCGCACATTGCGAAAAGATAACACCGGTTACGATTTGAAACATTTATTCATTGGATCAGAGGGGACACTTGGAATCATAACGGGGGCCAGCCTCAAATTATTTCCCAAACCTGTATCACAAATCGTTGCATTTTGTGCATTAGATTCGGCCGCAGATTTGTTGCAATTGTTTTCTCTAGCCAAACAGCATGCCGGTTCAATGCTTACCGGATTTGAAATCCTTCCCAAAGTGGGTATGCAATTTGCTGTCACGCACCAAGAGGGGGCAAGGTTACCCTTCCAACACGAACACAACTGGTATGTGCTGTTAGAGCTGTCAGCAACATCAGCTGCTATAGAACTGAATAGTCTAGGAGAAATGATCCTCGCTCAAGCTTTGGAAAGCAGCTTTATTGAAGATGCTGTCTTGGCACAAAACCAAAGTCAGGCAGAAGCCTTTTGGCGTTTGCGCCATGGCATGTCGGAGGTACAGAAGTTTGAAGGGGGATCTATCAAGCATGATGTTTCTGTCCCTGTGGCACACATACCGGTATTTCTTGAGGAAACAATTGAAGCCGTTTCAGCTTTAATACCGGGATGCCGCCCTGTGCCCTTTGGCCACATGGGGGATGGCAATATCCACTTTAATATTAGCCAGCCAATTGGAGCCGATAAGCAAGCCTACCTAGAGCGTTGGGATGAGGTCAACGAGGTGGTACACGGTATTGTGGCCAAGTATGACGGTTCCATATCTGCCGAGCATGGCATAGGTATTCTTAAACGGGATTTGCTCGGACGCGTTAAGAGCAAAACAGAGCTGGATATGATGAAAAGTATCAAGCGAACTCTGGATCCTAGCAATATGTTTAGCCCTGAACGCATCATTACACTAGACGATTAGCTGTTAGGCATCTTGTAGGTTTTTGTTATGCCAACATTTTGCAGGAACTGTTGGTCGTGGCTCACGACCAACAAAGCGCCATCGTAGTTTTTCAGGGCATTTTCCAAAAGCTCTAACGATGGTAAATCCAGATGATTGGCGGGCTCGTCTAGCATTAAGAACTGTACAGGCTGTGGACCTCCCAACAAACATGCGAGGCCCGCGCGTACTTTTTCACCACCACTTAATTCACAAGTCTTCTTGGCTGCCAACTTATTACGAAAACCGAAAGTTGCGAGTGCTTTAAAGGCCTCATGCTCTGTTGCCTCCGGATTTAGCCGTAAATAGTTATTTAACAGTGTTTTTGAGGGGGCTAAATGACCTGCTTCTTGATTGATAAGAGCACGATTGGCGAGCACAAATTCTCGTCCCTTGTAATATCTAAGCTGGTTATCAATTAAACTTAGGAGACTGCTTTTTCCTGAGCCGTTTTTTCCTGTTAAAGCTACTCGCTCTGCTCCAGTAATTTTCAGATCAATTCCCGAAGAAAACCACGCATCCTTCTTAAACCCAAAGGCTGCATTTTGTAACACAAGCACTTTTTGTTTTGACGGTAACTTGCAGGTGACTATTGGAAGATTGATTGGTACGTCGACTGATTTTCGTGATTGAGCATGCTCTAGCTCATTTTGTGCGCTGTCCAGAATGGCATCTTTAACCTTTTGTAAATTAGCGCCTGTTGCTTCACTTTTCCGCTTCATGGCACCTAAAAGAACAGCCGGTTGATCCTTATTTTTGGCCTTTAGCTTTCCTCTTTTGTCTTTTTGAGCCTGACGTTCCAAGTCCCGTTGATGTTGTCGTTTCACTTTTTTTAGCAGTACTTTTTGGGCGGCAATTTTCTGCTCAATACGATTGTTTTCGTCTTGTTTAGCCTTTGTATATTGCGCGTAGGATCCTTTGAAAAAGCTCGCGGTTGCGTTATGCAAATCAATCAAATAATCAAAATGCGAAAGCAATTCCCTATCATGGGTTACGACCAATGCTCCTTTGGTCCAACTGGAAAGTAATTCGACAATAATGCGACGCCCTTCCAAGTCCAGATTATTGGTTGGTTCATCCAAGAGCAAAAAATCAGGGCTTTTCAATAAGGTCCCCGCAAGTGAAGCCCGCATGCGCTCCCCACCTGAAAGGCTCGTTGCCTTGAAATCTAGTGGAAGATTTAAATTCATTTTCGCCAACAGGCTTTGACAATTGGACAGTAAGTTCCAATCGATTGCTGCCAGCTCTTCGGCAGTAGCCTGCCCTACTTCGGCTTTTTGCAGAAGGTTATGATGCGTGCGAAGGCCCAAAAGATCAATGAGCTGTAAATTATCTACATCAAGAAGCTGGCGCATTGCACCAACACTACCTTCAACCGTTATAGTGCCCGAAGTAGGTTGTAGCTCACCAGCAATGAGCTTTAGTAGTGTTGTTTTACCGCAACCATTAGGTCCGATAAGTGCAATGCGCTCATTTTTAATTGAAAAGCTAAGGTTATCGATGATCTTTTTTTGATCTGACCCGTACCAACTGAGGTTGGCGAGCGTTAAGGAGCGCGACATAGCTGAGAGATCCTAAAACAACAAGAGTAAGAATAGCTGTTGCAAGATGGATAATCATCGTTCGCTCCTTTCATAACTTCATATGATCATTCAAACATGTCTGGTATTTTTGTACAAGGGTATTTTCCTATAGAGAGCTGTCTTCACTTGTTTTTTACATAAATTTTTTGAAATGAGTGGCGCATTACTCGAAAAGGTTGAGTTGACGCGCTCTATCGTCCTTATTTTTCCTTTTCGTTTTTGAGCGCTTGAATTGCTGATCCTCCTCCTGATCACGAACAGCTGCTATCAATTCAGCACCATCGTTGTTCTTGTCCAAATACCTATTAGAAACAGGTTCTGGGTAAAAACGCCCTTCAGGTGAGGGTTTAAGTAGTTTTGCAGCTTGTTTTGCCGTGATATCACAGGTGTTCAGCCATTCATCAAAGTGGTCTTGCTCAATAATCGCGGGGGAACGATGGTGAATAAAACGGATATCATCGTTGGCGGGCACAGTTATAATTGCCAGAGTATCAATGTCGCCGCCATCGGGATGTGAATAGGTTTCCCAAAGCCCTGCCATCGCCAGTATCCCATTTTCCCCGTAGTCGGGCGAAGCCTTATGTGCTGAGATATGATAGGCTTGACGCTCATTACAGCCTTTTCTTTTTCTTGCTCGCTCATAAAAGCCGCTTGCCGGTATTAAACAACGACGATGCTTCATTGCATTTTTAAATGCAGGTTTTTCAACGACTGTTTCAGCTCTTGCATTAATAGCTAATGAAAATTCTAAGGGATTGTTAACCCATGCAGGTAAGAATCCCCAGTGCGCAAGCATGGCCTGCCGACGCCCAAAATCTTGCATAACAAACAAAACCGGCTGTTGAGGCAAAATATTGTAGCGTGGTGGAAAATCAATATTGTTTATATATTGGAAGTAGTTATGGACTTCCTCCGCTGGGACTGCAAGACTATAACTTCCACACATGTTGCCACACCTGTTCGTATTTCGTTTAAAGCGAACTATAATTTAAAATGTCCAATCGTTGCTATTGTATTAGCCTGGAGGGTTGAATGAAAGAGTTGCACGCACACATAAGCTTGGCTGACCTGGGTCACGAGCGTCTTGCGTGCGCCAACATAAACCCAACAACAGGCCTTGCCACTGACTACCTTAATCATTTTAACGAAGTTATCATGCTTCTTGAAATGTTGCCCGCTATGCCGGACTGCGTTGAGGATGTGCTTGATTGGAAGCCTAAAAGCTATATCGAACATTTTGAAGATTCTTCATTTTCCGAGCGAGAGCTGGCAATTGAAGCGTATTATGCAGCGCCTTCACACACGCGTGATGCGTTGGAAATGGCCATTCAAGCCGTTGATAAAGAAGTGGGCGATATTCAGTCGGTGTTATGTACAATGGAAGTGACAAACCCTGACTACTTGAGGGAATTACAATACAAGGTAAGCGAGGTCATACAGCCCTTGGTATGCTCTTGTATTGGAATTATCCATGGCCGTGAAAGCAATGCCGCCCCTGTCGAGCAAGATACAATTCAAGCAGACGTCGATGCATTGTTCTCCTGACAGTTTGCTACAGCCAGCTGGCGTTCCAATACGCCGCAAGCGGTTTGGTGTGTCGATTGCATGCTTGGATAGGTTTGAGCGTGTACTACTTATTAAGCGTGCTCATGAACCTGATGCTGGCCTGTGGGCATTTCCTGGCGGAAAATGTGAGAGAGGCGAAAGCTTTTACCAAGCTGGACAGCGCGAACTTTATGAAGAAAGCGGTCTAAGAGCTGGCATGCTGCAAGAGCTCGAAGAGCTTCAATTCCTAACTGACCTTGAGCCAGGTGGACAACAATCAGCTCGCTCTTCACTATTAACTCTTCGCGTCTTTTATTGTTTAAACTTTACAGGCGAAGCCAAAGCCGCAAGCGATGCAGATGATTGTAAGTGGATATCGCTCAAAACAATAATAGATGATGAACAAGTGCGTGAACTTGAGAAAGAAGGGGTTGTTCTTGTTGGGGCTATACGAAATTGTGCCCATAAGCTTCATAGAGTACTCACCTGCATCTGACATTTTGGTATTTATCAATCGTTTCCATATAAGAAAAAAACTGGTCGTAGCAAGATTATACAGCCATCAGCATGGTTTAAGGGTGGCCTTTTAGGGGTAGACACATATGAGAAGTCACCAACTGTTTTCACAAAGGTTAGATGTGGTTTGCAGCACCTCATGTCGTCTTAGGCTCGCCAAGCTGGTTTTGAGCTGTTTGATGGCTATATTTTTTACGGTCAACTTAGCCAGCAGTGCTCCAGTTCAAGAGAATAGCGAAGCAAAACCCGCTACTCAAACGCAAGCTCCCGAGAATAATAGCCCTGTTGAACCTCCCGAATTGAAGAACTCACCTTATGAGCCGCAGCTCATGCGTCTTGCGGAAATAATGGGTGCATTACATTACCTGCGCCCGTTATGTGGCTATAAAGCGGAAGCGGATGAATGGCGAGGAAGAATGCAGGCGCTTTTAGATATGGAGGTGAAGAATGAACTGCGGCGGCGGCGGCTGGTTGAACGGTTTAACCAAAGCTATCGTGGATACGCCAGTGTTTATTCCCAGTGTACCGACTCTGCAAAAGCCGCAACCAAACGGTACATTCGCGAAGGTTATGAAACCAGCCACCTGATTTTAGGTAAGTACAGCCGAAAATAACCCAATTGTTTTTTATACTCGTTTTCCACAGTTTGAATGTAGATGACCCTTGTATAACCGTAGTTTCGGGCTGCTGTTAACCATAAACTATAGAAGTTCTGGACGAGCTTAACAATTCTTTTACCCAAGGGCCCTTGCTCTCCTTTGCCGTGTTAACGTTGAGCCAACAACCATGGAATCAAATGCGCTTTACAATGCGCCTTGTTGGCAAAGGACGACTGCCTAGTATGATCAAAGATCAATTCACCCCATCTGGATTGGATGAAGAAGTTGAGGAAATTGAAGTTACTGATGCAGATATCAGAAGGCTTGCTCTAGGCTTTATCCAAGAAGCATTTGAAGAAGGTATGTCTCACGGGCTTGATTCTGCAGCTCTTTCTCATGCCGCCCTTTTCACGGCAATGATGGATCTGGTCACTCAGTTTGGAGAGGAAGCCGTAACCAAATTTGCCGAAGAGCTCCCCATGCGGGTACAACGTGGTGACTATTCTATCGAGCGCTGCGTCCACTAGTGCGGCAAGTTATTAACGTGTGTTGCCCTATTAATTTTCAAGAGACTCAAATCCATTGAATGTTATTTTGAGTCTCTTACTTTACGCCTGCTTTATTGTGATTCTACGCAATGCTTGCTTAGCCTAGAGTTTCCAAGCCCGCTTCAAAGTAATCTGCTGGCCAAAAACCCAAGAGCGTTGCCGCAACCTTCACAAGTAAAAAGCCTCCAAAGCCTATCAAAATTATCGCTGCAATCCGGTTGATCCAGTCTAGAGTACTGTCATTTACCCGGTGGCGAATTAGCTTTGAAACAAGCATTGATATACTTGCCCACCACAGCAAAGCACCTATAATTACACCAGTTACTAATGTGAGTGCAGCTAGATAGTCTTTATGATCGGGCGCAAGGTGCCCAAGAGAGCCAAAGATAGCTACAAAGCCCAAAATAGCACCCGGGTTCGTTACAGTCATAGCAAAAGCGGCAAAAAAGCCTTTGATGATTGAAGTTCCCGAATTTTGGGCCTGCGATAAATGTAAATGCACGCGTAATGTATTAATCCCGTAGAACAGCAACAAAAGTCCGCCACATAATTGTATTGCTAAGCTATAGCTTTTGATAAACTCGGCAATTGCAGTTACTCCCAAAGCTGCAGCCAAAGCAAACAGCGCATCGGCCGTAACAGCCCCTAATCCAGCAAGAAAACCAGGAATGAAACCCCGATTAACAGCCCGACGAATTGCCATAACATTTACTGGCCCAACCGGTGCAGATGTAACCAGACCAATAATAAAACCAGTCATAATCAGTTCAAAATTCATTTCAACAAGGCCACTTGTGTCCAATTACTCTATTCGTAGGCTGCTTATAATATCTCGTGTTAGCACTTAGCAATCTCCTATAGATATTTTACAGAGAAAGTAAGTTGAGATACATCATATTCATTTGAATTTTATGGTGTTTTACCTAAATTAAGTTGCATTAATTTAACGATACACTGCAATTCGAATCTGAGCTGTGCATAGGCCCAACTATCCCCAGCCTTCGTGTGGCTATGCTCTTCTTTTAGTGTGGTCATTTGCTAGACTGGAATCAGTATTTACATCAATTTTTTGGAGCTGGTTTTATGAACGCACGCCTCTTGCTTATCGGTTTCATTTTTATTTTCAGCTCCTGCGTGGCTCATGCTGCCGTCACCAAGACCCAATCCATTCGTATCACGCCACCTAATGATGGTAGTACCCAAATAAATATTGGCGATAACAACGAGAGTAATACGGACTTTGAAGAGGGTATAGCGCCTACACCACAGGTGATCCCTGAAGTTTTATACGACTTAGACCAACTGCCGGCTCCTGTTGCCGCTTTACGCAATAAACTAATTGCCGTTGCGCGCTCGGGTGATATGGATGCATTGCGGCCGTTGTTTCAAGCCCAAAAAACACCGCCGCAGGTTGCATATGGTGACGTCTATGATCCGGTTGATTACCTAAAAGAAAGCTCCGGAGATGGCGAAGGGCGTGAACTGCTGGCCATCATGCTTGATACACTTGATAGTGGTTATGTTCGTGTATCCGAACCTGGTAAACCCGTAGTATTCGTTTGGCCTTATCATGCGCGCTTTCCTCTGACAAAGCTCAATAGCAAGCAGACAGTGGAAATGTACCGCATTATTACCGCGGCTGATTTTTACGAGATGCAGGATTATGGAATGTGGACCTTCTACCACATAGCAATCGCTGAAGATGGAACGCTAAGAGAGTTCATTGCAGGTGACTGATGCTTAAAGCTCATTCATAGGAGAGCAGGCGCGGCATTTTAAGCTGCGCCTTCCAAGCATAACCACGATAAAGGCTTTGAAAGGCCAGTTCCCCCTCTGTTTGCCCGCGTAAATATAACAGGTCATCTTGTAAGTCTGCTCTGGGTTCAACATGGAATTTATGTAACCAACGAAATAGTAGCGAACGGAATACTTTTGGTAACTCTTCTTGCTGACCAAAGTCCACCAGATGTAAAGCACCACCTGGTTTGACCAGTTTCGTCGCATTTTCAAGGGCGCGTTTCCAAGGGGGAATCATTGATAGTGAGTAAGAAAAAAAGACACGATCAAATGCATCCACGCCAAAGACATCAAAGCAGTTACAGTTAGTCGCATCTGCTTTGGCTAAATGTATTCTATGGGATAAGTTTGCACGTTGGATTTGCTCCTCAGCCTTTTCGAGCATTGCCTCGGATATGTCTAATCCATAAAAAATTGCATTGGGGTACTTTCTAGATGCAGCAATCAAATTCCGACCAGTGCCGCAGCCCAGTTCAAGCGCTGTACCACCATTTGGCACTTCCAGTTCGTTAATGAGTTGATCGCGGCCTAATAAATAGTACTTTCGCGTTATATCGTATATATGGCGTTGATGACGATAAATTGAATCCATTAGTCGGTCGGATGTCATAGGTTGCAACATTAACTGGTCTCGTATTTAAAAAATTGCTGCGCAAACGATTCTTAATAATCAGAGAAAAGATACCTATAAATTCATATATCACTGTCGCGTGTAAATATGAAATCCTCCATATATTGCAGAGCGATCTTCTGCATTTAACTTTTGACTTTCTTCTTCCTCATAATTCCAGCAGGCCAGTATATCTGGTGACAAGCGCCCTGGAAGAATGCTATGAACACCTGCTGTACGAAAGATAACCCGCCCTCCCTTATGGGCTGTTCGGCTCATTTCCGCCCATAAGTCGTTTAGCTGTTCATCCGTCATCCAGTCTTGAGCATCTAAAAGTACAAAGCCATGCATGCTTTGATCGGCTTCCTCAACCAGTTGCTCTTTAAAATTCTTATGTCGGATTTGCACACGGCCAACGCGAGATTTTATTTCTTCATAATGGCTTTGTGATAGGTACGGTGGCAGCGGACCAGAACTTCCTCTTGCCTCTTTTGGTGAGGCTGGCGCGTAGCCACGAGAGAATGCCTGCCAAGCAAAGTAGTTGTCGCTCATTGAGAAGCCACAGGCGAGTTTTTCCAGCCGTCCTTTTAGCACCACAGCCATATCCCCGCCTCCAGAGGCAGCTAGCTCTTCATATTGAGCCGGAGGAATGCCAAGACCGTAGAGCGACATTTTTTTACTTGTTGCCCAGCGGATCAGTCTTTTATCAAAAAGCGGGGCAATAGTCCGGTCAAAAATCGTTCTTTGCTCATCCAGAGTTTTTGCTTTGACGACTTCATTGAGGTTAACACCGTAAAACTTGGCAATCTTATGCGTTAAACCAATAAAGTAACCTAGTAAGCCGTGGTGATATAAGTCGCGGGAAAAAAGCGTTATACGTCGGCGCCCTGTCCAATCCCGGCTTTCCCAGTAGTGACGTGTTTCCTTATCGAGCTTATCTTTTAAATACAGGTGATAAGCTTCAACATTGGCTTTCTCGTGGGCTTCACCGAAGAAGCGATAGAAAGTGCTATAATCGGGTAAGTGTTTGATGGCTGCCAGCTTTAAATGATTCAGCGCGACATGCGCCCTATTTAAATCTACAGCTATAATTTGCTCCGGGTTTGCTGTTAGGTATGACAGCACATTACAGCCACCTGATGCTATTGTGATTATTCTTGAATCAGGTTTTAGTTGTAGGGCTTTCATATCAACTTGGGGGTCCTCCCATATTTGTGGGTAGACCATTCCTTTAAATGCAAACGTAAACGCTCGCTCCAATAGACCACTTGATGTTTTAATTGAGGAGCGGTGTACCGCTTGGCTCAAATTCTTTTTGGATTGCTTTAAAGGCGTCGACACAACCTGCTCCAGAATCTATACCCGGTTAAATATTGGAGCAGAGACCTAATTGACGCAGACGACATACGTATGACATTCAACGCGAACCTAATAAAAATAACGCTCAGATCAATTTTTAAGTTAGGCTGCTAAATATAATCTCTATAATTACATCATACTTAGATCAATTTTCTATTTAAGGTACCTGAGCTCGCGTTGTTATTATACATTGATATGTGTTTGACTATAAAACAATCTTGCTGTTTACGGGTACTTTATGTAGAAGCGCGACACACTGTATTCTAGTCGTTCCTAGCCTTCCTATCGGTTTCATTGGAGTTTATCATGTCCCACATGCATATTGCGAAATTGACTTCCCGTTCTGTGGTAAGCATTTGCGGTGATGATGCACTTGATTTTCTACAGGGGCTTGTTAGCTGCGATGTCATGCCCGCTCAAGAAGCGGGCTTGGCTTATGGTGCTCTGCTTAGCCCGCAAGGAAAAATCGACTTCGATTTTTTCATTCACGCATCAGATGAGAATACGGATCAAGCGCAAAAGTTATTCTTGGACTTACCATCGAGTACCCTTAGTTTGTTCTTGAAGAAAATGCGCCTTTACAAACTACGTGCCAACATCACCATTGAACATTGCCCTGACCTGTTTTGTTTTGCGGCTTGGAATGATGAGCAAACGAGCACGTATGATGAGCTTGGCTTTACCACTGACCCGCGTTTACCAGAAATGGGAGGAAGGCGCATTGGCCCATTGAATGCGGTTGCTACCAATGCAGAAGAACAAGATTACCATGCCCATCGTATTTCTCATTGTGTCGCCGAGGGCGGACAAGATTATAATTTTGGTACCTTTTTCCCTTCAGACGTTGGAATGGATTTACAAAACGGCGTTAGCTACACAAAAGGATGCTTTGTGGGTCAGGAAGTCGTTTCCCGTATGAAACACCGTGGCAGCAACCGACGTCGTTTGCTTGAAGTTGTTACGGCAACACCGCCACTCGCTCAAATGGGGAGCGAAATACTCGCTGGCGAAAAGGCTGTAGCGGTACTGGGTTCTTCCTATCAAACCCAAGGTATCGCTATTGCTCGGCTTGACCGTGTTACTGAGGCATTGCAAAAAAAGCATAGCTTGCATGTCAACCACGTTTCAGTTGCCTTGAGAGTGCCTCATTGGGCAAACTATGATTTGGAAAGTACACTTAGTGAAAAGTGATTGGACGCAGGGTCACTCATTGACGTTTAGTCACCTGTTAAAGAAAATTCAATTTATAGATTACAATCGAGAGCGTTATGGCAGCAGACAGAATAAACAGTCCTCCGCGTGTTTGGCAGCGTATGTTGTCTGGGCGGCGCTTAAACCTGTTAGACCCTTCACCGCTGGACATCGAAATCACCGATATTGCCCAGGGTTTGGCGCGTGTGGCACGCTGGAACGGCCAGACTCAAGGTACACATGCATTTTCTGTTGCCCAACATTGTGTTTTGGTTGAGCACATCGCCAAGCTACTTGTTCCTGAGCTGGAAGCGCGATGGTGTTTGGCTATTTTGTTGCACGATGCTCCTGAATACGTCATTGGTGACATGATTTCCCCCTTCAAGAATGTGATGGGCGGTAATTACAAGGTTGTTGAAACTGCGCTGCATCATGCCATTCATCGGGCTTTTGGCTTACCGCATTCACTCCCAAACAAAATCGACCGCTTAGCAAAACGTGCCGATATTATAAGCGCATATTTCGAGGCTACGTTACTGGCTGGATTTGATGAAAACGAAGCGAAGCAATTGTTTGGCGCTCCTAAAGAGCTGAGTGCAATACAGCAGGAAGAAATGAAGGGCTTGTTTATTTCGCAATCCACAGTAGATGCACAAAGAGCTTTTTTAAATAGATTTCATGCGCTCGCTGCCTGCAGCACATCTGACAAGATCACAAATGAAATTTAACTCGAAAACATCAAGAAAACCCTTAGCGCCCTTAGCATGCAAAGCCAATTAAGAGTATCAAATGAATAAAATATGGGTTTGCCCGCAGCGACACCTTGTAAATACGTTAGAGCTATCGCAAGCATCCGCCGTTATCAGTCTCAGCTCACCCAAAAGTGAGATTATAAGGCCCAAGCTTATATCTGGCGATAAGTTTTTGAGCATACAATTTCATGATATTTCGCAGGCGCGTGATGGCCTTGAGCTTGCCACGCGTGAGCAAATAGAAACACTCATTGACTTTGGCAGGGACCAACTTGCTGCTGGCTCTGTTGTTATTCATTGCTTTGCAGGCATTTCGCGTTCACCTGCAGCTGCATTTCTTTTAAAATGTTGCGTTTGCCCGTTTGAAACAGAAGAGTTTTGGGCTCTGCATATGAGATCTTTATGCAAGAAAGTTACCCCCAACAGACATGTGGTTGAACTGGCAGATCAAATATTGCAACGTGAAGGAAGAATGGTTAAAGCGATTGATGGCATTGGTCGCGGCGCTGACGCTTTTGAAGGCAACGTGTTTTGCCTGTAATGATTGGCTGTTATAGTTATAATCTCGGTAATGCAGGACTAACCCATGATAACCACATGTCAGGACACCATAGAAATAGAGATGGCACCTGAACAAACGCCCTCAATTGAAATTGCGTTGAATGCGGTTATCGTTTCCGTTGTTGATTCCACGCCTTATGTGCTGACACTTCCAGACTTAAAGGGGCGGCCAACTATGGATAGCCTGCCCTCCGGTCCTTTTAACCCTCTGCGGCATCGAACATTCGAGATTGGGCTGCGTGAGTTTGTGCACGCGCAAACCGCATTACCACTTGGTTATGTGGAGCAGCTTTATACGTTTGGTGACAGAGGGCGTTACACCAAAAAAGAAGCCGATGAGCCACATGTCATTTCTGTCGGGTATCTTGCTTTGACACGGCAAACACCGGAATCGCAACAGATGCTTGATCAGCTTGGTGCAAAATGGCGTCCTTGGTATAGCTTCTTTCCGTGGGAAGACTGGCGCGAGGGAAAACCGGAGATCCTCCAAAACCACATAGATCCGCTTTTAAACCAGCTTTGTCGTGATACAAAAACTTCAAATACCGGTGTTAGCGGTTTCAAGCTGAAAGACAGGTACCAACTGTCGTTTGGCGCCGGTGCACTGGATTGGGACGAAGAACGGGTTCTAGACCGTTATGAACTCATGTATGCGCTTGGCGTCGTTCCTGAATCATTGCGCGATGGCCGCACCAGCTTGTCATCACAAGACCATGTTCGTTTTGGCTGCGGCCTACAATTCGACCATAGGCGGATTTTAGCAACGGCACTTTCGCGGTTACGTGCAAAACTCAAATATCGACCGGTTATTTTTGAGTTAATGCCAGACGAGTTTACTCTCACTGACCTGCAAAGAACCGTCGAAGCTATTTCAGGCCATCACCTACACAAGCAAAATTTCCGCCGACTTGTTGAAGTTGGACAATTGGTTGAACCCACCGGAGGCACATCAACGGCCACTGGTGGCCGCCCAGCCGCCCTTTATCGCTTTCGTCGGGATATATTGAAAGAGCGCCCCGCTCCAGGATTACGCGTAAGTCGGAATTAAATTTCGGCCCCTTAAGGCGCACATTGAAATACGATAGCGCTTAGCTTCCGATTAAACTTGCATGGACTTCATTCCAAATCCGCAATGCAATTTCATCGGCAGGGGCATTTCTAGCAAGCATGGCCGACTGTCCAGCCCAAGCCTGAATCCCTTTTATATCGTTTTGCTTTGCAGCCGTACTACGCATTTTACCAGTCAACCCGCGTTGGACTGGATAGGGGCATGGAGTAAGGCCATCTGCCTCTAAAGCATGAACATAGTCTGTGCGGATGCTGCGCCCTAGCCTCCCTGAAAAACCCTTGGTCAATGTCGTATCTTCAGGTCTGGTGGACGCGATTTCGCGCGCCCAAGCCTCTGGGATTCCAGCTTCAGGACATCTCAAAAAACCAGTGCCGATTTGGACAGCCGAGGCACCAAGAGCCAACGCTGCAAAGGTCGTACGCGCATCGGCAATGCCCCCGGCAGCAACCACCGGACAAGATACAACATCAACAACTTGCGGCACTAGAGACAACAGCCCCACACAAACACTTTGTGCTTCTTCTTGTTTAAATGTTGCTCTGTGGCCTCCTGCCTCTGAACCTTGTACAATAATCAAGTCACAACCCGTTTTATTGGCCTGTATGGCCTCCTTTACTGTTGTTACGGTAGCTGAATACAAAATTCCTGCTGATTTGATCCGCGCGATTTGTTGTTGTGAAAACAGGCCCATACTGCTTGAAATTAAAGTTGGTGCTTGTGCCACCATCGCATCGAATTGATCATCAAAATTCGGCGGAGTTAGATTAGCATCCTCATTATCAACCTCTGGCCCCCAATTGGCAAGAAACTCTCTCATCTTTTGTTCTTGGGCGATGTTCCGCTGAGCAGCGGCATCTGGCACCCAGATATTGAGTTGAAGTGCCCCTTTAGATCGGCTTTTGAACGACTGACACCACTGGGTGATTGCCTCTGGCTGCATCAGTATGGTGCCACAAGATGCCATGCCCCCGCTATTGGCGATATTGGCCGACAGCTCTACGGAAGGTACGCCCGCCATCGGTGCCAACCAAATGGGGTGTGTGGTTCCAGTCAGATTACAAGCATTCTTAACCCGAGATCCAATTTGGTTTATAAGCATTTTTACCTCAAATATACTATAATGAAATTACTGGGCTATCTAGGGTTTCTGCGGCATTTACCGGTTATCAATGCATTATAATTACGAATGATAATCTGCGTAGACACTTGGTAGAAATAATAATTACATGCGCTCTAATAGATAGGTATAGTACCGTATTGTCAATTACTAGGGCAGCTGGAGTGTGTTCGCCCTTTGTCAAAAATAATAGTGACTTATGCAGTATTTTGCCAATCTCGCTCTTTCTCTAACCAATGGCTCTTTTAGCTATTCAAATGAAAATTATATCGGCACAATTATCAGTCTTTAATTTTTGATTGTTTATTGGCCTTTTTCTTCAAACCCTCTTGGCTAGCTGTTTCGATAGTGCTGATTCCGCTTGAATTCATTATAGTTTTAATAATTAAGAGTATTTTGCATACCCTTTGGGTATCGATCATTTTTGTTCATTGAAACTATGATTTATTTGCCTGTTTTGAGGATAAAAAAGCAACCTTCGGAACTATCTACGGTAAATAACGGTTAATTTGTCATAGAAGGCAATCTCAGTGTTTGCATTTGGCTTTTTGTCCTCTTAGCTTGATCACATAAATCGTATCTGCATTTGATGCATGGTGTTAAGCGAGTTAACCTATTATCAAGGTTAATAGATAATTATCGCCTGATACACGGCATTAAGGAATGTGACGGGTTTGTGGTCAATCTATGATTTCTTTGAGAAGTTATTGTTTTGATTGCATTTTATGTAATATTTACTGGGGTGTTGGCATTTTGTCGATTTTTAATAATCTGATTATTCGCAGAACATCTCGCCTTTCACATAGATTTGGCTATCTGTTCTTTTTTGGTACATCTATGATGTTTCTTGGCGTGAGCAGTGTTGCTCACCAAAGCCCCCAGGGGGATATTACGCCATCGGCCATTCAAAACCGTTTGCATAATATTTCGCGCAGTGGCTACACCGAAGAAGCTCCTAAGGAAGAACAAACCGTCGTAGCGTTTCGTACAGGTTTTACTTATAATGAACTTACGAAAACAGTTCCGAATTTCCAATATCACTTTACCAAAAGAAGCCCTCGTCAAAACGCGGATAAAGTTTCCGATTTAACTTCGAAAACAACAGTGCCTCTTAAAAAGGCAACAGATTACAAAAATCCTCAACCTTCTAGCGCTGAGCTATCTGTGGCAAATGCCTATGCCCCGCAAGTGCGCCCCAAAGCCAAGGCACCTTTTGAGGCATTATTTAGAGCACAATCGATTCCAGCTGATGCTCACCCGGTTGGCAAGCCTATTCTCACAGCGCAAGACTTGAAAGTTTATGCAAAAACCAACCCGCATTGGTGGTATCTAAAAAGATTGCCGGCATCGGTGAACGACGCCAAACAGCTACGTTGCCTTGCAGAGGCGATTTATTTTGAAGCGCGTAGTGAGCCGAGAAATGGCCAGATTGCAGTGGCACAGGTTGTACTTAATCGCGTGAAAAACCCTGCATATCCCAATAATATTTGTGATGTCGTTTACCAGAACAAGCATCAACTCAACGCATGCCAGTTCTCTTTTGCGTGTGATGGCTACCCTGAGATAATTTATAACCGGAAATCTTGGGCAAAAGCACAAAGACTTGCAAAACTTGCGGCCAACGGAGAAGTGTCTGCCCCATCTGTGGGAGCTGCAACCCACTATCATGCGGTATATGTTAATCCCAAATGGGCCAGCTCAATGAAGAAGCAAAAGCAAATTGGATTACATATTTTTTACAAGACCTATGGTGGCGGCTGGAGCTAGGGCTACTCAATATTTCGTGTCATAGCTCTATCTCGTGGAGCCGCTGGAAATGTTTGCCATGATTGTTTTAGTCGTTCTATCACCTTAGCGACTAGGCGCAAAACCAGATCGAAATGTTGTCGATCTGGTTTTCTTTTTATTTAAAGCAGTTTGCTATTTCAAAGAAGCTCTCTAACTGCTTTAGCCTATTATTTTGACGCGCATTCTTACCCGAAAACCGCTAGGCACTTTTCGGGAATATGCTCTAATTACTAGCCTTCAATGTCGACTATTAGTCGGCCACGTACCTTGCCTTCCAAAATGGCTTTGGCGTATTCAGGGACGTCCTCCAGTTTTATGGTGGTAGAGAGCGCTTCAAGCCTGTTCATATCCAAGTCAGTTAAAAGCCGATCATAAGCTTTTTGCCGCTTTTGCAAGGAAGCTTGCACTGAATCGACCCCCAGCAAGGCCACGCCACGCAAAATAAAGGGCATTACAGTTGTTTGTAAGTCTGCACCTTGCGCCAGACCGCATGCCGCGACAGCACCGCCATATTTCGTGGCTGCAAGCAAATTGGCTAGAGTATGCGAACCTGCAACATCTACAGCCCCCGCCCATTGCTCTTTTGCAAATGGACGCCCTTTTTCGCTTAAACTTGCCCGATCTCTTACTTCACTGGCACCTAATTGTTTTAAAAAGGTTTCCTCCTGCATTCGCCCTGTGAACGCAATCGTTTCGTATCCCAGCTTTGATAGGATTGAAAGAGCTACCGAGCCAACTCCGCCTGATGCGCCGGTTATGGCAATTGGGCCTTTATCCGGTGTAATACCATAATCCTCTAATGCCATAACACATAGCATTGCGGTGTAGCCTGCAGTGCCAATTGCCGCGGCATGGGCCGCGCTCAACCCTTCAGGCCGCTTAATCAGCCATTTTGACTTTAACCTTGCGTACTGAGCAAAGGCACCTGTATGCACTTCACCCACACCAAAGCCGTTCATGATCACTTGATCGCCGTTTTTAAAATCGGGAGATTGTGAACTCACCACTTCGCCAATCACATCGATACCCGGTACCATTGGCGTTTTGCGCAGAACCCCCGGATTCCCAGCCAAGCATAAACCATCTTTATAATTCACTGTTGAGTGGCTTAGTTTCACAACCACATCGCCCTCAGATAAATCATCAAGTGAAATTTCTTTGAATGTTGCCGTTGGTTTTTCATCGGCAAGCTTGTCGATCCATAGAGCTTTAAACTGATCCATTAGATGTCCTTAGTAATGTCTATCGTTCACCAGTCAGCACTTCATGCATTCGTTCAAAAGCTGTTTCGAGGTTCTCTGGCTGGCTGTCTGTTTTCCCGTTATTTAAGTCATAGCCTGCCCAAAACAGATAAAATTCGCAATGGGCATTCTACGCAAAACAAGTCTCAAGCCACTTATATTGGACCGATCGCTACCATTTGTCCCCCTGCTCGATAGTTCTAGTGCCCGTTTACAAAGGTCGTCATGTGTCGTGATAATGCTATTTTGAATAGGTTGTGATTTTGTAAAACTCATAGGGTCATCAAAGCCCCCCCGATAAGTCGGGTAATCTTTTATCTCAAACAATACAACATGTTAGACATTAAGTTGACAGTAAGCGTAATTGTTTACTTGGCAAAGCAGGTGTTTTGGGCCTATATATGCTTTAAATGAGCATAAGTTAGCGACGCGATTGTCGCGTTTTTTTATAGCTCACATATACTCGTATTGAGCATAAGTATCACCTCCCCCTGATCATGGTGATTTTATGCCGGTCCAATTTAAGGAAACGTCATGAGCGCCACAACCGAACAGGTTCAGCAGGATAACCCGCTCACCCCCAAGACTGGCCAAAGTGCTCTGGAGCGTCATGGCCGTCTGGAGTATCCGCCTCTTGAATATACTGCTGAGGTAGCGGAAGCGACTAAAGGGGCCTACGAACACCTAAAAGATTTCATTCCTGAAATGGAATGGGTGTTGCTGGCACCATATGTTTACGCAATCAATAAACTCAAGAAAGAGCGTAACGCAGTCATACTAGCGCACAATTATATGACACCGGATATCTATCATGGTGTTGCTGATATTGTCGGCGACAGTTTGCAGCTTGCAAAAGAAGCCGCTCAAGCGGATGCGGATATCATTATCCAGTGCGGTGTGCATTTTATGGCCGAAACTTCCAAGATTCTTTCTCCCGAGAAAACCGTCTTGATTCCGGACATGGACGCGGGCTGCTCATTGGCCGAGTCTATTACTGGGGCAGATGTACGCCGGCTTCGCGAGGAAAACCCTGGAGTTCCAATTGTCACTTATGTTAATACTTCAGCTGATGTGAAAGCCGAATGTGATATTTGTTGCACCTCTTCCAATGCTGTACAAGTGGTCGAAGCAATGGGGAGTGACCGTGTTCTTTTGGTCCCCGACCAATATCTTGCGGGCAATGTGAATAATCAGACAGATGTGGAAGTGCTCACATATGCTGGCTCATGCGAGGTTCATGAACAGTTCACCCCTGAAGAGTTGCGCGAGTATCGTGAAATCGAACCCGAAGCGAAGATCATTGCCCACCCAGAGTGTCCACCCAATGTGGTTGCGGAGGCAGACTTTGCCGGCTCCACTGCCCATATGATTGACTGGGTTAAAAAGCACCGCCCTAAAAAAGCAATGCTGATTACCGAATGTTCCATGGCCTCAAATATTGCTTCGGAAACACCTGACGTTGAATATGTAAAGCCGTGTAACCTTTGCCCGCATATGAAGCGTATTACGCTTGCCAAGATACTTGATTGTCTTGTTGACATGCGTGGTGAGGTGGTTGTTGACCCTGCGATTGCCGCTCGGGCTCGTCAATCGGTTGAACGAATGATCAACCTTAAAAACTAATTGGTCTCCACAAAAGGCCCGCCTGTGGTAAAACTCCTCTGGTTTACCAGTGAGTGAAGCGCTATAAGCGGGCTTCCGTTTCCATGTTCCTTGAATAGCGTTCCATTAAAAATGTCTAAGTTTGCCAATCACCTTGCACCTACCGTGATACAAAGCGGTGTCGATGACGTTGTGATACTGGGAGGTGGGCTTGCTGGGCTGTTTTGTGCACTCAAACTTGCGCCTCGGCCAGTAACTATTGTGACAAACGCCCCAATTGGTGGCGGCGCTTCTTCTGCATGGGCGCAGGGCGGCATTGCAGCAGCAGTCGCCGATGGTGATAGCCACGAGCAGCATACGGCGGATACGCTGGTTGCTGGCGATGGCATTTGCGAAGAAGCCATTGTTGCAGGGATGACCGCCGAAGCACGCGAGCGAATCCACGATTTGCTATCCTACGGTGTTCCTTTTGATCGTGACCTTGCCGGTAAGCTTGCGCTTTCCCGCGAAGCGGCCCACAGCACGAACCGCGTTGTACGCGTACGTGGCGATATGGCTGGTGCCGCAATAATGGAAGCCTTGTTAAGTGCTGCCAAGGCAACTTCGAGCATTCGTATCATCGAGGGTTATATCGGCTGCCAGTTGCTGCGTGATGGCCGCTATGTAACCGGTATTACTGCTCGGCGGCGTGGCGGTACACAAATGATTACCATCCCGGCAAAAGCCGTTGTTTTGGCTTCTGGCGGTGTTGGTCATTTATATCGCACAACGACCAATCCAATCGAAGCCAATGGGCATGGCTTGGCTATGGCAGCTCGGGCTGGTGCCTTGGTTGCCGATGCTGAGTTCGTTCAATTTCACCCAACTGCACTTGATGTCAATAAAGACCCTGCACCTTTAGCTAGTGAAGCGCTACGCGGTGAAGGTGCACTCCTGGTGGATAATAACGGCAAGCGCTTTATGCCTGCAATCCATCCAGATGCGGAGCTGGCTCCACGCAATGTGGTTGCGCGGGCAATTCACCAGAATATTATTGAAGGGCGTGGTGCTTTCTTGGACTGCCGTGAGGCTTTAGGCAGCCGCTTTGCTGACGAGTTTCCAACGGTTAATGCCGCAGCTCTTGAAGCTGGCTTTGACCCAGCAACAGCACCGCTTCCAATCGCACCTGCTGCACATTATCACATGGGCGGCGTACTCAGTGATGCTAACGGACGCACATCAGTTGATGGCCTTTGGGTTGCGGGAGAGGTAGCCTCTACCGGTGCACATGGCGCCAACCGTTTGGCTTCCAATTCCTTGTTGGAAGCCGTTGTGTTTGCAGCACGAATTGCAGATGACATACAGGGGCTTATGCCAACACCTCGTGTTCACCACTGGGCCGAAATCGACGATGAGGGCGATGCAGATTCGCAACGCAATGTGGCCGAGCGTTCTGTAGTTGATCTCTTGCGCAACACCATGGCTCGATATGTTGGTGTTGAACGCGATGCAGCAGGCTTGAAGCGGGCTTTGGCCCTATTACAGCACAGCGAGCAGTTCTGCCGCCGTGATTCCATTTTTAATATGATACAAACCGCCAAGCTGATTAGTGGTTCGGCGTTGCTGCGCACAGAAAGCCGCGGCGGACACTACCGCGCTGACTACCCTGAAAAAGACCCGAAACAGGCCAAGAGGTCTTATTGCACGCTTTCGGATATCAATGGGTTAGCGCAAGAAGCACTTGCTAGCCCAGAGGGGCAGGCCGCGGTTAAGGAGGCCGATTTTTCATGAGCCAACACATTAAAAACTTGCCTGTTTTACCTGCCATCATGGTCATCGAGGCCGTAAAATCTGCCCTTTTGGAAGACTTGGGCCGCGCTGGCGACATCACCTCAATGGCGACAATTCCTCAAGATGCGAGGGCCAAAGCGCAGCTTGTTTCACGACAACATGGTGTGTTGGCGGGGCAAGCGCTTGGTGAAACGGCTTTTCTTCTTAGCGATGGTGGGCTCGAGGTCAGCTGGCATAAACGGGACGGTGATGTTTTGTCCCCTGGTGATGCAGTTGCTACAATAGAAGGTCCGGCACGTGGTTTGCTTTCTGGTGAGCGCGTTGCCCTTAACTTCCTCGGGCATTTGTCGGGTATCGCCAGTGCAACACACTCTTTTGCCCGCAAAATTGCCCACACCAAGTGTAAAGTTGTTTGCACTCGTAAAACCACACCGGGCCTACGCGCCTTTGAGAAGTATGCCGTGCGTTGCGGTGGTGGCTCTAGTCACCGGTTTGGTTTGGACGATGCTATTCTTATCAAGGATAACCATATTGCTGTTGCTGGCGGCGTCGCGATTGCTATTGAGCGTGCCCGCGACTTTGCCGGTCACTTAGTCAAAATCGAGGTGGAAGTCGATACGTTAGAGCAGCTTAAAGAAGCACTTATCGCGAAACCAGATGTCATCATGTTGGACAATATGGGACCTGAGCAACTTAAAGAAGCCGTAGTGATTAACGAAGGTCAGGCATTATTGGAAGCTTCTGGCGGCATTAATCTAGACACTGTTACTGCAATCGCCGAAAGCGGTGTGGATGTGGTTTCCACCGGCTGGATTACGCATTCGGCTCCGGTTCTTGATTTAGGGCTTGATATCAACATTGATGCGAATAGTTAAAAGACTGGATAAGCTGATTTGATAAAGGCCGTGGCAATTGCCACGGCCTTTTTATCTTCACTACATGTTCGGGTAGTTCGGCCCCCCCTGCCCTTCTGGCACTGTCCATGTGATATTGCTGTTTGGATCTTTAATATCACAGGTCTTACAGTGTACGCAGTTTTGAGCGTTAATCTGGAAGCGGTTTTCGCCGTTTTCTTCCACCCACTCATAAACACCAGCGGGGCAATAACGCGCTGATGGGCCCGCAAACTTATCCAACTCAGATAGTTTTTGAAGCGCTTCATCACGCAGTTTCAAATGGATCGGCTGGTCTTCTTCGTGGTTGGTGTTCGAGAGGAATACCGAGGACAAACGATCAAAGGATATTTTGCCATCCGGTTTGGGATAATTAATCGGCTTGACATCTGCTGCTGGTTTCAAACTCGCGGCATCCGTTTTTCTATGATGCAATGTACCGAACAAGGACACGCCAACCAGCTCTTGTAACCACATATCAAAGCCGCCCATCATCATACCAAGGTAATTACCAAAGCGAGAGAGAAGCGGTTTAACATTGCGCACCAGTTTCAAATCTTTACCAATGGCTCCAGCACGCAAATCGTGGTCGTAGCTATCGAGCTGTTCGCCTGCTTTCTCGGCAACAAGTGCCTCCATGACCTTTTCAGCAGCTAGCTTGCCCGAGTATATGGCGTTATGTGAGCCTTTAATGCGGGGTAGATTCACCAGCCCAGCCGAGCAGCCCATGAGCAAGCCACCGGGGAAAGCCAGTTTCGGGATAGACTGGAAGCCACCTTCTGCTATGGCTCTTGCGCCGTAAGCTATACGCTTGCCGCCCTTAAACAGGTTTTCTATAGCAGGGTGATGCTTGAAACGCTGGAACTCTTCAAATGGTGACAAATACGGGTTTTCGTAGTTCAGGTGGACCACAAACCCAACTGCAACCTGATTATTATCAAGATGATAGAGGAAGGAGCCACCACCGGTTTTACTATCTAACGGCCAGCCCAATGTGTGCTGTACCAAACCTTGCTGGTGCTTTTCCGGCTCCACTTCCCATAGTTCTTTAATGCCAATTCCGAACTTGGGTGTATCGCTATCACGGTCCAAATTGAACTGCTCAATGAGTTGCTTGGCGAGCGATCCGCGTACGCCTTCACCAATCAAGGTGTATTTGCCCACAAGCTCCATGCCGCGCATGTACGTGTCTTTTTGGCTGCCATCTTTAGCAACGCCCATGTCACCTGTGGCGACACCACGTACTTTGCCGTCTTCATCGTACAGGACTTCAGCTGCTGCAAACCCGGGGTAGATTTCGACACCCATAGCTTCGGCTTTTTCGGCCAGCCAGCGGCAAACATTTCCAAGAGATATAATATAGTTGCCATGATTGTTCATCAGGCGAGGCATGGTGAAGTTCGGAATGGAAATGGCTTTTTTCTCGCTCAATAGCAAGAATGTATCCTTATTAACTTTCACATTGAGCGGGACTGTATCGTCCTTGCGCCAATCAGGCAGCAGCTCGTCCAGCGCACATGTATCCATTACAGCACCGGAGAGTATATGGGCTCCAACTTCCGACCCCTTTTCCAGTACTACTACAGAAATGTCTTTTTCCTGCTCTGTTGCCAGTTGTTTAAGCCGTATGGCTGCTGCCAAACCTGCCGGACCTGCCCCAACAATAACAACGTCAAATTCCATAGATTCGCGTGGTGGCAACGTGCCCACATCAGCCATTCGTCTCTCCCTCACCTTTCAGCGCTACCAAAGTTTTGGCAGGCTCCGTCACTGCTTGGTTATTGTCAATTTCAACTGTTTTGTTCTTTGTGTAGAGGAGTGCTTTGCGCAGCGCAATGCGTTTTAAGGCGCAAGTGGCATTGCACAAGGCGCTGCAAAACCTCGCTATTCGTTATAGTCACGCAATTATATGTGACTGTTTAAACAGTTATGAAGGCTTATGTTTGCTTTCTTGATAAAGAACGTAGTATTTTGCTCTCATGTCGTACGAAAATGTCGCAGCAGACGTCCCCTTATCCGCTATGGAAGCGTATCTTGAGTTCTTGGTGAGCTCGGGTGTGGACTGCTGTATTGATGAAACACCGCATGACTGGTTCAGCGAGCCTGCGACAAATAAAACAACGGCAGTCGTGAGCACGCCGGCTCCTACGCCAACGCCGAAAGTTGTCCGCCGTGCTTTTAAAGCTGAAGAGGCAGGACATATTAGTGCTGATGCGAAGGCAACAGCAAAGGCAATTTTGCAGCGACAAAAACAAACGGTACAACAAACGCAAGGAAGCCAAAGCCCGCAAATAGCGGTTTTACCCGACGCAAATGCGGTAACATCTGCTCGTGATACTGCGTTTAAGGCTCACTCGCTTGAAGAACTTAGGCAAAGCATGCTTGAGTTTGAAGGCTGTAATCTTCGCCTCACCGCCTCGAACTTGGTTTTTGGGGATGGTCCTGCACATGCACCGATCATGTTTGTTGGAGAAGCCCCTGGAAAAGAAGAGGACTTAAGCGGTGTGCCATTTGTTGGGCGTTCAGGGCAATTGTTGAATCTAATCCTTAAACGCGCTGGCATAGCGCGTGAACAGGTTTACATTGCCAATGTCGTTCCATGGAGGCCACCGGGCAATCGCACCCCAACGCCACAAGAAACCGAAATTTGCCGCCCATTTATTCAACGGCAGATAGAGTTGGTTGACCCCAAAGTACTCATTTTTCTTGGGGCAGCCTCGGCTTCAGCATTGACTGGATCGCGCGATGGCATTCGCAAATTACGTGGTAAATGGCTGACTTACAAAGCAGGTGCGTTTGAGCGTGATGCTATGGCGATGTACCACCCCGCCTATTTGTTGCGCAGCCCGGCTGAAAAAAAGCTGGTGTGGCGGGACATTTTGAATGTCAAAAACAAATTAGGTTAGTTGCCACTTCGCTACTTGATTATCTCAATTACTGTCCAATATCAAAGTCATCGATTTTGCAGTGCTATCCACCCGATGCTATCGCCTTGCAACAATCGTTTACAAGAGCCAGCCACACAGGAGATTCCCTTGATTAAGAAAATTGCCCGTAAAGTTTTGCCAAAAAAATGGATGGGAGAAGAAACAATTATCCCCGTTGTACGGTTAAAAGGTGTCATCGGGGAAGGTTCTAAAATTAACCCTGGTCTCAATCTGGAAGCGGTCAATGAGCAACTGGAATCAGCATTTGAAAACAAAAGTGCACCAGCAATTGGTATTTTGGTGAACTCTCCTGGTGGCTCGCCTGTGCAATCTCGGCAGATTTATCTTCGCATACGCCAACTTGCCGCACTGCACAATAAACAAGTCCTGGTGTTTGTTGAAGATGTGGCGGCCTCTGGTGGGTATATGATCGCACTCGCCGGGGATGAGATATTCGTTGACCCGGCCTCTATTATCGGTTCCATCGGTGTTGTTTCATCTGGTTTTGGCTTTACAAGCTTGATTGAAAAAATCGGCGTGGAACGTCGGGTTTATACAGCTGGTAAAAAGAAAGTAACCCTTGATCCCTTCGCGCCCGAAGTCGCTGAAGATGTCGAACACTTAAAAACCTTGCAACGTGAAATCCACGACCTGTTTATCACAATGGTCAAAGAGCGGCGCGGCGATGTACTGGCACAAGATGATGATATTTTTTCCGGGCTATTCTGGACCGGTGAGAAAGCCCAACAGCTTGGTCTTGTCGATGGCATTGAGGATGTTTATGGCCTTTTACAAAAGCGATACGGCGATAAAGTGAAGGTAAAGTACGAGGAAGCCAGCAAGGGCTTTATTAGTAAACTTATTGGGGCGCACTCTGAAAAGCTGGATTTGCGAAGCGGTGTTCAGGCAATGCCCGATGCGGCAATACAATCACTTGAAGAACGCACTATCCGCGCTCGCTATGAAATATAAGAGATTGTCTATTTGAAATTATCAAAAGCGTTCCTAGATATCACTAGGTGCTGTTTAGTTATACAGCACAGCCCTTTGGGTGCTTGTTAGGATAAGGAACGCTTTCATGACCGAGACATTTGCAACAATAGCAGCAATCGCTGGTGGTTATGCGGTTTTTAAATATGTGCAACGTGAGGTGCGCTCTTGGAATTTGGGTCTGCGTCCAGTGAAAGCTAAAGCCTATTACCGTTCCTTTGATAATCCTTACCCACAATTGGTGCTGGACCCGCGTAGCGGCAAATACATTGTGCGCAAGTAAAGTAACGGAATACCGCGACCAAAAACCCAAGCCTTTTCACGGAAAAAGCTTGCTTAATGCCACTTAACACGTTTGTGTCCTTGACCTTGTGGCCCACGCATGGCACCTGTCGGCTAAGAGTTATTTGAGAGGTGGCAAAGTACGCAACTTGGCTGCCAGTGTATTCAGGAAGCTGCCCATGACACTTGATGCTGTTTCGGCCAATAACCGCGCCACGACCCCAGCCTATATGGACCCAACTAAGTCGTTTCAAGGCTTATTGCTCACACTGCAACACTTTTGGGCAGACAAGGGCTGTGCCATTTTGCAGCCCTATGACATGGAAGTGGGTGCCGGTACTTTTCATCCGGCGACAACCTTACGTGCACTTGGTCCGCGCCCATGGAAAGCTGCTTATGTACAGTCGTGCCGGCGTCCAACTGATGGGCGCTACGGCGAAAACCCTAACCGCCTTCAACATTATTACCAGTTTCAGGTTATTTTAAAGCCCTCTCCTGAGAATCTTCAGGAACTTTACCTTGAAAGCCTGCGGGCCATTGGCATCGACACCGCCTTGCATGATGTGCGGTTTGTTGAAGATGACTGGGAAAGCCCAACCCTCGGAGCTTGGGGACTTGGCTGGGAATGCTGGTGTGATGGTATGGAAGTCTCACAGTTCACCTATTTCCAGCAGGTTGCCGGTTTTGAGTGTAAACCGGTTTCCGGCGAGTTGACATATGGCTTGGAACGCTTGGCAATGTATGTGCAAGGCGTTGATAATGTTTACGACTTGAACTTCAATGGGCGTGAGGGTGAAGACAAAATCACATATGGTGATGTGTTCTTGCAAGCCGAACAGGAGTTCTCGCGTCATAACTTTGAATATGCAGATACAGAAATGCTGTTCCGTCACTTCAAAGATCATGAAGACGAGTGTAAGCGTTTGCTGGCTTTTAGCGAGAAAGCTAAGGATGAAGCTGGTGATGGCCTACATAAAGTGGTGCTGCCTGCCTATGATCAAGTTAACAAGGCTTCGCACGTTTTCAACCTTTTGGATGCACGCGGGGTGATTTCGGTTACCGAGCGGCAAAGCTATATTTTACGCGTGCGCGAATTGGCCAAAGCTTGCGGTACTGCATTCCTTGAGACCCAATGGGGCGGGAAAGAACCAGTCAGTAAGTAAAAACTGGCCATTATATCTTTCCAAAGCGCCGGCATATGCTGGCGCTTTGTTTATTTGTCTCTGTTAATAGTTCTAATCGCAAGCTGTATAGTAATTCTATACTCGATTAGGTACTTAATAATGACTAGTTATATTCTTCCCTTATATTTTATTAGGTCATTAGCACCAGATTCTTTGTTGGCACCAGTATGCTAGTTTGGTCGGAATTGATTTGCCTATAGCTGATTTGTTTTTCTCCTCGCAGATTAATAGCTATTTCAAAACCTGTAGGCTTTATTTTCGCTGCCATTCGATACTGGAGGTCTTTTAGGTATGGAAAAAGCGCCCCTCAAACAAGAGGCCGTTTTACCAAGGGTTAATTCACCACACAACGCTAAGATAAGTGATGACGGTCTATCGGAGCTGGCCGTTGAGAAGCTAAGTGACAGCGATAAAGTACTTTTAAGGTCTGGCAGCATGCCTTTTTGGCAAGGCATTAAAGAGCTTATGACGAATGGGCATAATCAAAAGCCATGGCCTGCAAGCCTTATTCATAATCTAGGAATTGAGGGGTTACATTTTTGCGAGGGCAATCGTGGTGTTGTTTTAAAGGGAGCGACAACCTTCCCTGTTGGTATGGCGCGCGGTGCAACATTTGATCGGGAATTAGAAAAGCGCATTGGCGAGATCATCGGTTACGAGCTACGCGCAGTGGGTGCGAACGTTTTTGCCGGTGTGTGCGCGAGTATATTGCGCTTTCCACAATGGGGGCGCGCACAGGAGTGTTATGGGGAAGACCCTTACCATGTGGGAGAGATGGCCGCAGCACTTACAGAAGGCGTGCAGCAATATGCAATCGCCACAGCAAAAAACTTTGTGGCGTGCGAATTCGAGACGAGCAAGTTCAAGTGCGATATTAGCATCAGTGACAGGGCCTTACATGAAATATACTTACGCCCCTATAAAAGGGTGATTGAAGCCGGTCTGGGTGCTATTATAACTGGTTACAGCTCGCTCAATGGTGAATGGCTTTGCCAAAATAGCGAGATGATACACGGTATCTTGAAAAAGAAACTTCGCTATGAAGGCCTTGTTATCAGCCCCTTTTTGTTTGGCATACGTGACAGCCTAAAAGCCGCCAATGCAGGGCTTGATTTGGAAATGCCATTTTGCATGCACTACGCCCAAAATTTAGCAACCCACCTTAGGGATGGCAAGCTCGACAAGCGGTTACATGACGACAGTTGCCGGCGCATTGTACGCCAACAGTTACGCCTTAAAACAAACGAGCAATTTGACCGACGTAAATTGGCCTGTAAACAACACCGGACTATTGCGTTAGAAGCGGCTGAAAAATCTATTGTTTTACTTAAAAATGATCACAACATACTGCCCCTGGAAGGGGTTGAGACACTGGCCGTTATAGGCGAATTTGCAGGAACTCCAAACCTTGGCGATAATGGCTCTGCCAAAACACAGCCACGCCATGTTGTAACGCCTCTTGAGGGATTGAAAAATGCATTTCATTTACAAATCGAACTTTGGCAAGATAAAGGGCGTGATTTACAACGGGCAACACAACTGTCACGTAAAGCAGATGCTGTATTACTGGTAGTTGGTAACGGGGCTGAGGATGAGGGAGAACATATACCTACCGATTTGGCCGAGAATTTTTGGCACTTGCTTCCTGAACCACAAAGCCGTGAAGAAAAGTACACAAGGGATGCTTTTCTGCGCACTTTTACCGCAAAAAACAAGGCTCAGCATGCCTGCGGAGATCGAAGGGATCTCTCGCTAAAACCAAGCGATTTACGATTGATTGACCAGGTTTGTGCCGTGAATGAGCGTGTTATTGTTGCCATCATGGGGGGCGGCCCCTTTACTATGACAGAGTGGATCCGCAAACCTGCAGCGGTTTTAATACTATGGTATCCTGGTATGGAAGGGGGGACAGCTTTAGCACGCCTTTTGAAGGGTGCTATCTCGCCAACTGGGAAGCTACCCTTTGCGATTGCGCAGCAACAACAACACTTACCTTGTTTACCCAATAACTTCCGCCAGTTGAGCTATGATATGTGGCATGGATACCGACGCCTTGATAAAGATGGTAACACTCCACTCTTCCCCTTTGGCTATGGGCTTTCTTACAGCAATTTTCGTTACAGCAACCTAGAGATATCCTACCCACCAAGCCAACTTGTCTCTGGAGTAGTAGTTTCTTTCAATCTGGAGAATATTGGCAGTTACGATACCGAGGAAGTTGCTCAGCTGTACACTTCTGCATTAAATTCCAAACTCAGCAGAGCACAACGGGAGCTCAAAGGGTTCAGACGCGTTTTTTTGAAAGCCGGGGAAACAAAACATATTGAAATGTTACTTTTATACAAAGACTTAGCAATTTACGATAGTCATAGTGATGATATGGTCGTGGAGCGTTTGGTTTATGATATCATCGTTGGAGGCTCTAGCCGTGATCCTAATGGACTGCGGGCTCAGCTTAATTTAAACGGTAGCAAGCACAAGCAAACGAGTGAAGCCGCACTTACATAGAACTTCTCGCCGCGGACACAAATATTTTTCAGCAGTACGTACTGGAATATTCGCAATGTAGTGCTTTGATTGATGAGCTATGGTATTTTCTTTTTATGAACATAGCGGTAAAACTCCACAAAATTCCTTCACAGTAGCCTAACAGGGGTGACTTTTAACGGGGACCTTGCTAGGCACTAGACAACACATCTGAATTAAATACGAAATTAAAGGCGCCCTTCTCCATGCCTGATCTTCTACTTGAACTGTTTAGTGAAGAAATTCCTGCCCGTATGCAGCGGCGTGCGGCTGACGACCTCAAAAGCCTTGTCACCAATGCCTTGGTTGAAGCCGGCTTGACCTATGAGGGTGCCAAAGCCTATGCAACGCCACGCCGTCTTGCTCTGCATGTGGCTGGCCTACCTTCGGCCTCAAAAGCAACTCGCGAAGAACGCAAAGGGCCTCGCGTTGGAGCGCCGGAAAAAGCGCTCGCAGGCTTTTTGCGCGGTACTGGGTTGAGCTGTATTGATGAAGCCCAAATCCAAAGCGACCCGAAGAAGGGTGAATTTTATGTTGCGGTCATTGAAAAACCAGGCCGCGATAGTCAAGACATTATTGCCGATATCATGCCTGGCATTATTCGCAGTTTCCCGTGGCCAAAGTCGCAGCGCTGGGGCACAGGTTCATTGAAATGGGTGCGTCCATTACACTCTATTTTGTGCCGGTTTGGGCCTGAAACTGAAGAGCCGGAAGTCATTGAATTCGAAGTGGATGGTATTAAATCTGGAGCAACCACCTACGGTCACCGCTTTATGGCGCCGGATCAATTCGAGGTGCGCCGCCTTGAAGATTATATGGCAAAGCTGGAAGCGCATAAGGTTGTTTTGGATGCAGACCGACGCAAAGATATTATTTTGCATGATGCTAAAAATAGTGCCATGGCGCTTGGTCTAGAGCTGGTTGAAGATGAAGGCCTTTTGGAAGAGGTCGCGGGCTTGAACGAGTGGCCGAGTGTGCTTATCGGTTCCTATGACGAGGCTTTTTTGCAACTTCCTGATGAGGTTATTAAGCTTACCATCAAGGAAAACCAAAAGAATTTTGTCCTGAAAGACCCGAGCACCGGGCGCTTGAGTAACAAGTTTGCATTGACCACGAATATTGAAGCCAGTGATGGCGGCTCTGTGATTATTCGTGGTAACGAAAAAGTTGTGGTCGCACGGCTTTCAGATGCCAAGTTTTTCTGGGAAAGTGATCTTAAAACTCGCCTTGAGGATAGCTTACCAAAACTGGATTCGATTGTGTTCCATGAAAAGCTCGGAACCGTTGGTATGCGGGTACACCGGCTGGTAAGTCTTGCAAGTGAAATAGCACCTTTGGTTCAGGCAGATGTAACCAAAACAGCACGCGCTGCAAAACTGGCAAAAGCTGACCTCGTGAGCGCTACAGTCTATGAATTTACCGAGTTACAGGGGCTAATTGGCCGGTACTTGGCACAAGAACAAGGCGAAGACAACGATGTAGCGCTTGCTATTGAAAATCACTATAAGCCTGCAGGTGCTCACGGTGATATCCCTGCCGCACCTATTTCTATTGCCGTTGCCCTTGCCGACAAGCTGGATGTACTCGCTGGTTTTTGGGCGATTGACGAAAAGCCTACTGGCTCTAAGGATCCATTTGCGCTACGCCGTGCCGCTCTCGGGGTTATCCGACTGATATTGGAAAACGATTTACGTTTACCCCTACGGGATTTGTTGGTGCAGGCACTGCGTCGCAATCTTGCACATATGGCAAGCCACCGCGGTGAAGAGGCTGTTGCCAGCCTACCATTCCTTGGCAAGGGTGATTTTGCTGGCAATGCTGTGCAAGAGTTTTTCAATTTCGTTCGTAATAGTGCCGATAAAGTTCTTGATTCTGTTGCAGAAAAAGTTGGCGAGACATCTTTCGAACATGCCGTTATCGATGACCTGATGGCTTTCTTTGCTGAGCGCTTAAAAGTTGTGATGAAAGAAAAAGGCATTCGTCACGATTTGATTGATGCCGTTTTTGCTCTTGGAGGCCAAAACGATTTGGCACTGTTGGTCAAACGTGCTGAAGCCCTCGGCGCATTGCTGGAAAACGAAAATGGTATCAATCTGCTCGCAGGTTACAAACGTGCTGCGAACATTTTACGCGCTGAAGAAAAGAAGGACGGTGCTGTATTTGACGGTACACCGCTCAAAGAACTATTGAGCGAGAATGCCGAGGTCGTTCTGTTTGAAGCCATTGAACGGGCAAATGCAGAACTGGCACCTCTTTTAGCACAAGAGGATTATGCCGGTGCAATGAATGCGCTCTCGGCACTTCGCGGACCTGTTGATCTGTTCTTTGTTGAGATACATGTGAATGCGGAAGATTCGGGGGTACGCGAGAATCGATTGAAACTACTTTCGCAAATACGCGATGCAGTGCATCAAGTCGCTGATTTCTCCAAGATATCCGGTTAGGTTTATACAGCTAGATCATAGTTTTTTCGGGCAGCAATCGCTGCCCGTTTTTGTTTTAAGCATGTTGTGCTCATTTGTTTTCGCGCTCTTGCTCTTACTTCTTCAATTTAAGCAAACTCTTGCCGTTAGATTGAATTCAATCGGATGGAACACAGCTAATAGGCTATATTGGCACGTTTATAAATAAAATGGAGTAACCAGGCAGGACCAATGAGTAAAAATTGAATATCCTTCAAAAACGATGGTTTTTTCCCTTCGATTTTATGTCCCCAAAACTGCGCTATCCAAGCAATAACAAATAATGATAGTGCAATCTTCCATAGAGAGCCTGGAAAGCTTGCTTCGATGATCGCATTTAAGAGAAGGCAGCCTATGGAAAAAACCAGCATCCCGAGTGCCAATTGCCAAGACAAAACTAAGTAGTAAATAGTAACAGGAATAAGCGCCAGAGTGCACCAATTATTCACAATAGTTTTTTCAATGATTGGAATTGGCAGTGACCATGACAATGCTGTGATACTCCAAAATATTACAGGAACACAAATCCAATGCACTAGTTTATTGGTCTCATCTTGATGACTCTCTCCGTATTCATCTAGTAAATTTTCTAGTTTTCGCATTTTTTATCCCCCCTGCTCTGCATTCAAGTATCCTAATAGAAATAGACAAAAGCCAATCCCTCATTTTCGAGAAAAACTATTAAAGGAGTAAAATAGAAAACGCTAAGTCAGATAATTCTCACATAGTTTTTTACTTATACTTATCTTTTGCAAACCTATAAGTAAATTGATTTTAAATATATAAATACATTTTAACTAATAGGTAAATATATTATTTTGTTTGTTATCAAACTTCAAATCATTTAGTAATTATAACGGTATGGATGATAGGTATGTATTTATGAAATTAAAAATTATTCATAAAAATTTACTAATATTACTAGGCGGTTTACTCTTAATTATTAGTGTAATGCATCCTGTATATGCGCAAGATAAATACGACCCTTTGTTCAAATTATTCGATCCATCTGCCTTAACGGACAAAGAAATCAAATTCTTGCAGTTTGCCTTGAATATTGAGCTTGTTTACAATGGAAATATGGATGGGAAGTGGGACGATGAAACCTCCCATTCACTAAAGCTATTGGCACAAGAACGTTTTGGCTCTGATGCCATGTCGATTGTGGCTGCAAAACTGTATACCAGAACAAAAAACGTTATTACTGAACTTCGTTGGCGCTGGTTCCGCGACAAGGGCATTTACTTTGCAATTCCGCAAAATGGCAGCAAAATAAAGCTGCGGTCACCAGAAAAAACGTTGATTGAGAATGGCTATACTATGCTGCGCATACAAGTAGACATTTCCGATAAAGAGCAAATGCAAGAGATTCACGAAAAGACGCTCGAAGAATTTGGTACTATGGCGCGTCATGAAGAGCAACGTGAAGCAGATAACTGGACTACCAAAATAGAGCTTCCAATAGGCGACATAAGCTATATTAAGTCGCAACTCGTTGATGGAAAATGGAAAACAATCCGAGTGCAATCACCAGCGAGCGGCAAAAACCAGTTTACCGGAATTGTTGCATCCATAAGTTTTTCAAAGCAACCGAACCCATTTAAGGTCCCTAAAGGGTATATGGATCAACTTGCTAAATTATCTGATGAATGGTTCGCTTTGAAAAATGACAGAAGCCGCGTTCTTGAAGTTGCCAAGTTTAAAAACTGTATGACATGTAAATGGTGGTAGTTTTATTGCCCTTTTATGTGTCTTAAAGGAGCGATTACCCCCTTAAGACACATGTATTTCAACTGTTATCGCTCTCTTGATTGGGCATCGACAGCCGATAGTGCTGTCATATTCACAATGCCTCGTGTGGTGACCGACGGGGTTAAGATATGTGCCGGTTTCGCCGCACCCAAAAGGATTGGCCCCACGTGTAATGCACTGGTCATTGCTTTAATGAGGTTAAGCGCGATATTTGCTGCATCCAGGCAAGGAAAGACTAAAAGGTTTGCAGGCCCTTGCAGGCGTGCTTGCGGCATGTAGCGCTTTAAAATATCCATTTTAAGAGCGGCATCGCCATGCATTTCGCCTTCAACCTCTAAGCTAGGGCATTGTTGCCAAAGGTTTTCAAGCGCCTCACGCATCTTCATCGTACCTGGCGTGCTGCGTGAACCAAAGTTTGAATGGGAGAGCAGAGCAACGCGCGGCGTGATACCAAAACGCTTGATTTGGATTGCTGCTTTCTTGGTTATTTCAGTAATTTCATCGGAACACGGGTTTTCATTGACATAAGTATCAGCCAAGAAAAACGCCCCGGAGCTGTTGATCAACAAGGAAAGAGTGGCGAAGTTGGTCACATCTTCCTGTTTGCCAATGATATTGGCAATGTCGCGTAAGTGCTTGTCAAAGCGACCTTCTAACCCAGTTATCAACGCATCTGCCTCGCCGCGCTGGACAGCCAAAGCACCGATAACAGTTGAGTTGGTACGCACCATAGTTCGCGCTGCTTCTGGTGTCACGCCATTGCGCCCAACTAACGTGAACAGTGTATCGACATATTCACGGTATCGGGGGTCATCCTGCGGGTTTACAAATTCAAAATCCTTACCCGGTCTAATTTTCAAACCAAATCGCTCGCAGCGTCTTTCGATTACATCAGGACGGCCGATAAGAATGGGCTGCGCCAGCTTATCTTCAAGCACCACTTGGGCGGCCCTTAGTACGCGCTCGTCCTCACCATCTGCGTAAATAACTGATTTTGTTTCTGTTTTAGCCTGTTGAATAATCGGCTTCATAACAAGGCCGGAACGGAACACAAAACGGTTCAAGCGATCCATATATGCATCAAAGTCAGTAATTGGCCTTGTAGCGACACCTGTTTCCATAGCGGCTTTAGCAACAGCCGGCGCGATACGCAGGATCAAACGGTTATCAAATGGACTTGGGATAAGGTAATCTGGCCCGAAGGTACGGGTGACACCACCATAAGCTTTGGCGACAACATCGGTAGGTTCTTCACGCGCTAAAGCGGCTATGGCCTCTACTGCTGCCAGTTTCATTTCTTCATTAATGCTGGTGGCGCCGCAATCCAATGCACCCCTGAAAATATAGGGGAAGCACAGTACGTTGTTGACTTGATTGGGAAAATCAGAACGGCCCGTACACATCATCACATCATCACGCACTTTTAGCGCTTCTTCCGGCATGATTTCGGGCGTCGGATTGGCGAGAGCCATGAGCAATGGTTTTTTCGCCATTTTGGCAACCATTTCTGATTTCAAAACTCCGGCCGCGGATAAGCCAACGAAAACATCAGCGCCTTCAATGACTTGCGAGAGTGTTCGCTTATCAGTTTTTTGGGCAAAAACTGCTTTCCATTCGTCCATGAGTTCCGGGCGACCTTCATAGACAACACCGTGAATATCCGTAACCCAAATATTTTCAGGTTTAGCACCAAGCGAAACGAGCAGGTTCAAACAGGCCAGTGCAGCAGCACCTGCACCAGAAGCTACTATTTTTACTTGGGAAATATCTTTGCCAGCTAATTCCAAACCGTTACGAACCGCGGCTGCAACGATGATTGCTGTGCCGTGCTGGTCGTCGTGAAACACAGGAATATTCATTTTTTCACGCAGGCGCTTTTCGATTTGGAAGCATTCCGGCGCTTTGATGTCCTCTAGGTTTATCCCCCCGAATGTGGGCTCTAAAACCGAGACGGCATCAACGAATTTGTCGGCGTTTGTTTCGTCTACCTCAATATCGAAAACATCGATACCGGCAAACTTTTTAAACAGGACCGCCTTACCTTCCATGACCGGCTTGGAGGCGAGCGGGCCAATGGCGCCCAAACCGAGTACTGCGGTACCGTTGGAAATTACGGCGACGAGGTTTGAGCGAGCGGTATAGTCCGCTGCTTTTTGCGGGTCATCGGCAATTTCCAAACAAGGAGCAGCAACACCTGGGGAGTAGGCTAAGGCTAAATCCCGTTGGTTTCCTAGTGGTTTGGTCGCTTGTATTTCCAGTTTACCAGGCTTGGGATAGGTGTGGTAGTAGAGCGCGTGATCGTCCAGGTTGCCGTTTGCTTGCTTTGAGTTGTCTGCCATGTGGCCTTCTCGTGGTTTTAATGCCAATGTTCAAATGCCCTAGTGTCCATCAGGTCATTGAATTTAAAGATCGCTGCTTATACCTAGTTCTTAAATTCTTCTTAAGTATAAAATATCAGTGTTCCACCGCGAAATTGGCAAACCCAGCCCAGCTACGTCGGGTTACTTAGTGATATTTCTTAGTTGCAATGCAACATAGCCATATACCAAGTAAAATTTTATTTTATCGCTCATTTAAAGCAATAGACAACACACCACTAGGACTTTTAAAAATTATGAGCTGATGCCTGACAAGAAAGCAAAATTGTTTTTTGAAGCCAAAATTTTTCGGTCTCTTTTGCCTCAAGTTTAAAAGTTCGTTCTTTATTATCTTTTTCAATGGCTTGCATATTAAAGAGACGCGGCTGATTGGGGTGCGCCCTTTTGGTAAGCTTATGACGCCACAACAATATCGTTTCTTGCAGCCTATGCTTTGTCGTAAAGCCCTCTGACTTTAACTGAAAGGCTGCAACTGGTGCTTTATGAAGGCCAACCCTTTGTGCACGCTCGATAAAAGCACACGCATGCTGGTCCCATTCCGGTTCGACAATGACACCGGGCCTCACCACCAATACCCATTGGCTACGCCGTATTCTAGGCAGGGCTGCATATAGTTTTTGTGCTGCTGTGCCTGCCGCCTCTAGATAGATCGCCCCTGCTGCATCTGCGATATGAGCCACCTGCTCATCATCGCTGTTACCAACAACAATAGCCTCACGTATGACACCACGCGCACAGGCTGGCACGAGTGCACTGAGTGTTTCTGGTAGGAATTGATCGTTTTGCCCAGCAGGAATAACTAATGAAATCATGGGGTATGCTTACCATTAGTTTCCGCCCCAATAAACCTTTGAACTTGATTTTTATAATTGTTCGTGCATTGTTCTTTTATTGTTCTTAATTTGGACCTTTTGCATGCCTAGCCTTAGAATTATAGATCGCGTTGCAGTGAAGAACCGCCAAACATTACCTAGTCATGTGGCTTCCGACTGTTCTGATGGTGTGCAGCCTGGAAACCATTTGCCTAAGAATGGTGTTTTGCCTAAAGCGATCAGGCAAAAAGTTGTGCGAGGACGCGGTGCTATCAGCAACCGCTCTAGCAGATTTGAACGCGAGTGCGTGGAACCCTATGATGATGGTTGGCAAAGCCTTGCAGACCTCCCTCCCCTAAAAACAGAGGTTCATCGGGAAAAAGCACGCTCAGTTTTAACCGGCAATGATTCACCTGACATTCCCTTTGAGCGCTCTTTAAACCCTTATCGGGGCTGCGAACATGGTTGCATTTATTGCTATGCGCGCCCGAGCCATAGTTTTTTGGGACATTCGGCGGGACTTGATTTTGAGCAACAGTTATATGCCAAAGACAACGCGGCAGAAATTCTAGAGCACGAATTGGGCAAACCCAAATATCAGCCGAAGCCCATAATGCTTGGTAGCAATACCGACCCCTACCAACCCATTGAAAAAGAACATAAAATTACCCGATCCATATTGGAGGTGCTTTGGAAGTATAAACATCCTGCTTTTATACTGAGCCGTTCTAGAAATATTCTGCGCGATAGCGATATTTTAACGGATATGGCTGCGGCAGGGCTTGTTAAAGTTGGCGTTTCGATAACATCACTCGAAAATAAAACAGCACGTACTTTGGAACCGCGCGCACCGACACCCGCGCGAAGACTTGAGATTATCTCAAAGCTTACCGACTGCGGTATTCCCTGCTCTGTTTTTGTTGCGCCAGTTATCCCCGCAATAACCGACCACGAGATTGAACGGATTATTGGCGCTAGTGTCGAAGCCGGGGCGAGCGGTGCACGCTACATATTATTGCGCTTACCACGCGAGGTGAGCGGCGTGTTTAAGGAGTGGCTGCTTGAGGAGTATCCGGGGAAATATCGTCATGTTATCAGCCTGTTACGTTCGATGCGCGGCGGGAAGGATTACGATAGCGACTGGGGAAAGCGCTTTGTTGGTGAGGGCCCATATGCACTGCAAATTGCCAAGCGGTTTCAATTGGCCTGTAAAAAGCACGGCTTGCAGGGACGCAGTAAACAGCTTGATTGCACGCAATTTATTCGCCCAACCAAGGGCGGCGTGCAACTGAGTTTGTTTTGATCTATTGGCCTCTCCGTACTGGTTTTCAATATAACTCATTGTAATTATTAGATATTATGTATTTGTAAGATTTTATAGTATCTGACAGGCTGGCGCTTTGGTTGAGCAATTATTGAATTATCTGGCCTTGTGTAAACACACAAACACACTGTGGGTGTGCACTTATGGTGCAAAAGTGATGCGTATGTGATGCAAAAGTACTGAGTGAGTGATCAGCCGGCGTCAATGTCGTTTTTTGCCATGTGGTGCTGGAGAACCGTTCATTTCGCGCTCGATTTTTTTTGAGATGTGTTGCAGCACTCATATATCGCGAATGATCCTTGCCATAAATTGTGCGGCAACATTTTGCATGATCCGCGCATATATACCTCCCCAAAATATGTGGCTTGCATTTTCACAGTTTCGAATGAGGTGCGTCTTCCCAGTTGGCAGCTGCTGCTGCCCAACAATGGAGATAGTGATGAAAATGAAATCTCGCCTGCTTACCGTTTTAAGTGCGCTTGGATTTTTTGCCTGCCTTAGCCAAGCAGCTATGGCGACAAATATCTATCGCGGAATAACAGAGGATGGAGAATCATTAGATTTATCGGAGAGTGGTTTTGAATTTGTAGGGGGTACCTTATCCTTCAATACAACACTCGTGAATATTACAAGTGACTGCGCTTTTGCTCTGACAACGACAAATAGCTTTAGCAGTGATAACTCATCACCAATTGACCATGTGGCTGGATTTACAGCGACTTCAGATCAAGACCCGCCAATTGTGCCCGCAGGCCATGTGAGCGTAACGCAAGATAATGCAGGTGCCAATCCGGCAAGAGATTTTGCTGATATAATCGCTACGGCTTATCATGCAGATATCGCATATTTCAACGAAAACCATATTCATGGCGTGAATCTAAGTGATGAGGAATGCCGTGAGAAAGCTAAAAATGTGAACCAATAACCCGTTATCTACTGTTGTGCTCACAACTTCGGATAAAGCTTCGTGCTAGGATCTCGGCGTTGGATTGGCACAAGGCCTTGAAACAGCGGCGGGGATAAATTCAAACTTGGTATCCCCGTCTATGCACTGCTTACTATTTAAGAGCTTTACTGGTTATAGGGGCTTTGAGCAAACTCCCTGAATAAGGGGTTTTCGCATTAAGATTTCTCACAGTTTCGTTTGAGGTGCGTCTTCCCAGTTGGCAACTGTAGTTGCCCAACAATGGAGACAGTGATGAAAATGAAATCTCGCCTACTTACCGTTTTAAGTGCACTAGGCATTTGTGCCTGCCTAAGCCAAGCCGCAATGGCTGAATTTATCTATCGCGGCCTATTGGAAAATAACGGCGTTATCGATTTGCGGCAAAACCGCTTTAATTTTGCTGGCGGTGGATTGTCGTTCAACAAGCAAATGGCGCAAATTCTGGCTGCACCACAAAACTTCAATTGTGCTTTGGTGCTTGATACGACAAATCCTATTCCCAATGTCGGCAACCATTCGACTATAACGAACTTCCCCGGTTTTACGGCTACTTATGATGCCAACCCACCGGCGATACCTGCGGGACATGTGAGTGTTGTTGATGTTCCGCCCGTTGCAAACCCTGCACAACTGTTTGCCAACACAATTGCACAACTGGCGCACCAAAACCCCGATGCCTTTAACGAGCGATTTATCGTAGGCGCACATCAAACTGATGAAGATTGCCATGAAAAGGCCAAGCAGCTAAACCAATAGTTTTTACAGGTATTACGTTGTGAGCTAGCATCAGTGAGCACCTTATACATGGTAGGAGCGAGCTATTTTGCGCTTGCTCTTACCAATATAGTTTCAAAGAGTTGCCCGGTGATTTGTGAGAATTGCAGCTTGCCAAATGACAAGCATTGTTTCATTGAGTTGGCATGACCCATTTTGCAGATAACTTATTTAGCATAGCTTTTCCTGATGATGTGGATATAGCCTTTGAACGCAAACTTAGCTGCCAGTGCACTGACGGGCTGATAGGTATAGACGAGGCTGGACGCGGCCCTTGGGCAGGCCCCGTTGTGGTGGCAGCGGCGAAGCTGGACTATGACAATATGCCGGAGGGGCTGAATGATTCCAAAAAGCTGAGCGAAAAAAAGCGCGATGCTTTGTATGGGGAAATTCTTGAAAAAGCACAGGTGAGCGTTTGTGTGCAATCGCCCAGCACCATTGACAGTTTAAACATTCGTGCGGCCACCTTACAGGGCATGAGCCGCTGTGCGCGGTTTTTAGCTGCTCCTGCCAGTCTGTATTTCATTGATGGTAAAGATGTGCCCCCTCACCTACCCGGTGAAGGCCAAGCGCTCATTAAAGGGGATGGTCGCTGTCTTGCTATTGCGGCAGCTTCGATTGTTGCCAAGGTCACAAGAGACCGGATCATGATGCGGCTTGATAAAGACTATCCGCAGTATGGCTTTGCCAAGCATAAGGGCTATGGCACCAAGGCGCACCGCGAGGCGCTTGAGCGCTTTGGCATTAGCCCGCACCACCGGTTAAGCTTTAGGCCAATGAAAGATATGTGAGCGCTTGTGCGCTGCACAGTATGTTTGGTTATATTTGCGCCAATTTTCTATAATCAGTATTAACCGGTTTTAAGAAGCCGGATAAACTTGATGGCATTTTAGTAATTTTCTTAGGTCGTAGGCGGGAAGTTTCGCTTAGCCTTTATCCAGTTTTCGCTTGCTCTTGAGTAATCCAAAAGACTGGAACTCTAATGATCGGTTATTTACTGGTTGGCACCAACGACCTTAAAGCCTCGTCACATTTTTACGATCAACTGTTTGCTCCCATGTTCGGCAAAAGAGCTATGGAAGTAGAGAGATTTGTTGTTTGGCAATTTGGCAGCCATGACACCTTGTTTGGTGTGACGCCCCCCTATGATGACAAGCCAGCCAGTGTTGGCAATGGTACGATGATTTCGCTCCGTTTGGAAAGCCCTGAAGCGGTTGATAACCAGCATGCCTTGGCATTGAAATTAGGAGCCACATGCTGCGGCGCACCTGGCCCGCGTAACGAAGTTTTTTATGGTGGCTATTTTCGAGACCTGGATGGCAATAAGCTGGTGTTCTACCACGTGAATGCCAAGGGCCGTGAGATGGGTGTGAAACTGTAAACCTGGTGCTTTACAATGACTGGCAGCCGTGATTTCAGCAAGCACTTATATCAGGTGGCAGATATCGGGATTAAAGTTATCATAGCCGGTATTGCTGCTTACACTTCCTATAGTTTTCAACAAAAACAGCATGAGAATAAGCTGACTGAATTGCTGTCATCCATGGTTTATTCGCAAGATCATGAGCGCGCGAAAACCGGTATTGACCTGGCTATTCACCATTATGAGGATGGGGCTATTCCTAAAAGCTTGCTGCTTAGTTACGCCAATTACATTAACTCGCACCGTGAATTGAAAGATACAGCACTGTACACCAACTATAAAATGGAAACAGTTACGCAAGACGACAGGAAGTTTGCCAAGTCGTTAGCCGCGCTTGAACAGCTCTACCCAATGGCTTTTATTGTTTATAGTAGTGATGAATTTGAAGCAAACGACGAAAAAACACGCGAGTTGAGTAATGCGCTGTTTAATTTTGGTATGGTCATGAATCGTAATAGTTTACAATACCCAACGCAAACCATAAATCAAATGACAGCTGATAACGAGATACGCTGTTTTTCACAAAAAGCATGTACCGTTGTCGGGAAAGAGCTGGTTAATTACCTTAGGCGCACGGGCTATAATTTCAGCCTAAAAGACCACAGCAAAAAAGCAAAAAGTGCCCATAACCAGAAGCGCCTGCACCCGCATATGGTTGAAGTGTGGATGGGGGCAAAGGACCAGATGTAAAGTTATGCTCTTGTAAGAGGGGCCGGTTTATGGCGAGAAAACAAGAAAAGCCCCAGCAGGCCGGGGCTTTTAAACACTATAGGTTATCTGCAAGCAGCTTTTAATTTAGCTGTGCTTTAACCTGCTTGATGCTTGCATCAAGTAGTTTGCTGCTGGCTGCCGGGTCTTGCAGGCTTTCTGCAACAACCAACTCAGCCGCTTTGGCCGCAACTTCAGCGGCGTGGGCGGTGACTTCGGCCACTGCATTAGCTTCGGCCTGTGCAATTTTCGATTCCGCATTTGCCGTACGGCGCGCAATCATTTCTGCCAGTGCCTCTTTCGCCTCAACAGACAAACGCTCGGCTTCAACCTTGGCATCGGCAACAATTTGCTCAGCTTCGGCTTCGGCTTCAGTGCGCTTGCGCTGATATTCGGCCAACAGTGTTTGTGCTTCTTCACGCAGCTTGCGGGCACCTTCAAGCTCTTGCTTGATGTTTTCCGCCTGTGCGTCGAGCGACGCTCCCATTTTGGAAGGTACTTTCATGTACCACAGCAGCGCAAGAAACAGGATGAGGCTGACAAATGCCCATGTTGTTGCATCAAACATCGCTCACCCCTTATTTCAGTGCAGCATCAACGGCCTTGGAAACAACAGCTTTCGCTGGTGTTCTGCCACCGATGAGAGCCTTGACAAGCTCGCCAGTTGTATCAGCAGCAATTTCGCCGACCTGATCCATACTTTCGCGCTTGATTTTCTCAATGCGCTCTTCTGCCATGCTCAGCTTCGCGGTCAGTTCTTCCTCTGCCTTATTACGGGCAACTTCAGATTCCGACTTTGCTTTATCGCGGGCATCAGAGGCTAACTTACCAGCATGACGACGGGCATCGGCCAGCGCCTGCTCGTAGGACGCAATGGCGGCATCGGTTTCCTGCTTCAAGCGGGAAGCTTCTGCCATATCCCCTGCAATGCGGTCGCGGCGGTCTTCAAGAATACCACCGATACGCGGTAGAACTACCTTGGCCATCAGGAAGTAGAAGAAGCCAAAAGTAATTGCCAGCCATAACAGCTGTGAGGGAAAAGTTGCGCCGTCAAATGGAGGAAAGTTCGCTTCGGCACCACCGCCATGCGCTACTGTCCCCGTTGATAGCTGTTCGCCATGTGTATTTGACATCACCTTCTCCGTGAAAGCTCTGTGGACCTTTTACTCTTACGAAAGCGGCGGCGCACCTAATAGATGAGGGCACCGCCGACAGTCGAATAGTGTCCCAGTTTCTACCCTAGTGCTTAAACAGCGAAGAGGAGAAGAAGAGCAACCAGGAGTGAGAAGATGCCCAGAGCTTCTGTAACAGCGAAGCCGAGGATAAGACGACCGAACTGACCATCAGCTGCGGATGGGTTGCGCAATGCGCCGGTGAGGAAGTCACCAAAAATACGGCCAAGACCGAGAGCAGCACCACCCATACCCAAACAGGCAAGACCGGCACCAATGAACTTTGCAGCTTCTGCTTCCATGACAAGTGCTCCTAAACTAGCAAATATCGTCGTTGTTGATGGGTCTTTATGACCCGGATACTACAATTTCTCGAATGACCCTTAGTGGCTCGGATGGAGCGCATCTGCAAGGTACATGCAGGTGAGAACTGTAAATACGTAAGCCTGAAGGAAGGCAACCAGAAACTCCAGTGCAGTTAAAGCAACTGTAAGCGCCAGCGGCATAATGGCTGCGCCGATACCCAGTGCACTTGCACTGGCGGTGAGCATAACCACAAAGCCTGCGAAAACCTTCAGAGTGATGTGACCGGCCAGCATGTTTGCGAACAAACGAACGGACAAGCTGACTGGACGAGAAAGGAACGAGATTACTTCAATTGCCGAGACAAGAGGGATCACGCCAGCTGGTACACCGCTTGGCACGAATAGCTTCAAGAAGCCAAACCCGTGTTTGAAGAACCCGTAGACTGTCACTGTACCAATGACAAGCATGGCAAGTGCAAACGTGACAATAATCTGACTGGTTACTGTATAGAAGTAAGGAACCAGACCTAGAAGATTGGCCACGAAGACGAACATAAACAGAGAGAATACCAACGGGAAGAAGCGCATGCCATCGTTACCCGCTGCACCGCGCAGCGTTGAGGCAACAAACTCGTAGCTCATTTCAGCCAAGAGCTGCATACGGCTCGGGACAAGGCCCCGGCGGTTGGTTGATAAAAGCAAGAAGAGCGCGGCGACCGCTACCGTAACCACCATGAACAAAGCGGCATTGGTAAAAGAAAAATCGATGCCAGCAATATTCAGGCTGATGATATCATTAATGTGGAACTGGTGGATCGGATCGATCGCTTTTTCTGGATTTCCTGCCACAGGTCATACCCCTGAAATGCCATTGATGTTGCGCCCAATGCACAACCCAAATTAGTTATCGCGCCGATCGAAATCATTCAATCTGCGTTCTGGCTGGGCAACTTTGCCCGCATCACGCAGCACATTCAAGATTCCGGCGGCAAATCCAAGCAACAAGAAGACAATGAGCCCCCACGGCTTAGTACCAAGCCAACTGTCAATCGCCCAGCCCAGGGCAGCACCCACAAGCACACCTGCCACAAACTCAGAAGAAATCTTCCAGGCCTGTGCCAGTCCCGCACCTGCGCTCGTACCAGCTTTTTCCTCCGTAGACTTTTCAGTCTTAAGATGCTGGTCCAGTTTGGCGCCGAGGCTATCGAGCCGCTTTGACAGTTCAACTTCCTGGTCCGGTTGGCCCTGTTTTAATTGCCTTTTGTCGTTAGACGACATGTTGTCACCTTCTAAACTTAGGCAACGCCCGACAGAGCGCCGTACCATTTCAAAGTCGAGCGCAACATACTGGTAGCTTATTACGCTGTCAAGGTTAGAGCATTTATACGTAAGTAATTGAATTATAAGTATTAATCGAAATTTCCAACAGACTTAATCCATATGTCTGAGACTATACACATTTTTCTAGGTGAAATTACGAGGTTTCTAGGAACTGTTCTGCTGTCTGTAGATCCACGGAAACAAGCTGTGAAACCCCTCGCTCAGCCATTGTAACACCAAAGAGGCGATTCATACGCGCCATAGTTATGGGGTTATGGGTAATAACCGTAAAGCGGGTGTGGGTATTTGCGGCCATTTCTTCCAAAAGAGCGCAGTATCTCTCAACATTTGCATCATCTAACGGCGCGTCAACCTCATCCAAGACACAGATGGGTGCAGGGTTGGTCAGGAACACGGCAAAGATGAGTGCCATAGCCGTTAACGCTTGTTCGCCCCCTGATAACAAGGTCATGGTTTGCGGTTTTTTACCCGGTGGCCTTGCAAAAATTTCCAGCCCCGCGTCTAGCGGGTCCTCTGAATCCACAAGTTTTAATTCTGCCGTCCCACCGCCAAAAAGATGGGTAAAGAGTCTTTGAAAGTGTGCATCAACGCTGTTGAAAGAATTTAATAAGCGCTCACGGGCCTCTTTATTGAGATTCGCGATTCCCACTCGCAGCTTTTTTATTGCCTCGATAAGGTCGTCACGCTCTCCTGTCAGGGTTTCCAGTTGTAAATTGACCTCGGCCATTTCTGTTTCAGCACGCAAATTTACTCCACCCAACCGCTCGCGCTCGTTTTTATATCGTTCCAAGCGCTTCTCGATACCTGTTACATCAGGTAGTGGCGCACCTTCTTTCAACCCCGCTAACTGGAACAACTGGCCAACACCAACCTCAAGCGTTTCTGTGATGCGCTCTTCCGTCTCGACGCGGCGTTGACGGGCGGCGGTCAATCGTTCTTCGGCGCGAATTTTTCGCTCGCGGGCACCAGATAAACCTTCCAGCGCCTCTTTTGCCTTGCGGTCGGCCTCGTGCTGGCGACGCTCGCCTTCACTCAGCGCGGTTTCTGCCAAGCGTTTTTTTTCTTCCGCCTCAGCCACGGCCGATAATAGTGAATGGCGCTTTAATTCAATTTCTTCCGGTGCCTCAAGAAGCATTTCGCGTTCTTCTTGCGCTTCTTGTATACGAACCTCAATGGTTTTGACCTGCTTACCGGCGTTTTGCGTACGTTGCAGCCAGCTTTGGCGCTCTGTTTTTATGGCCTGCTGACGGCGCTGGCGCATGTGCGCTTCATTTTGCAAGTTATCCACCTGCAATCTGGCTGCTGACGCATTTGCTCTGGCAAGAGCTAGTTCTTGTGCAGTTTGTGCAAGAGTTGCCTCCAACTCCTCGGTTGGCGGTAACTCCTCCAAGGCCATATGCAGCTCTTCCAGGTGCTCTTCAGCCTCTGTGCGATCTTCGCCAGCACGTCTTACCTGCTCTTCAAGTGTATTCTTTTTCACAGATAATGCCGTTAAGGCACGCTCTGTTGCTGCCAGCTCTTCTTGCAACTGAACAATTCGCCCTTGGTGCAAGCGCAGCTTTTGCCGTGCAGCCTGCTCATTTTCCTGTGCGGTTTGGCAGGCCGTTACGGCTGCCTCGTGGTGCTCGCTTGCCACTTCCAATGTGGTTTCGAGCGCTTCATAGCTGGCCTCAAGCTCGGCCAAACGGTTGCGTTGTGCCAAGCGCTGTGCAGCTGCGGTTGGCGCATCGGCCTTTATATGCAGTCCATCCCATCGCCACATCTGGCCATCTTTGGCAACGAGACGCTGGCCTGCGGCCAAACTTGTGGCCAAGACCGCACCTTGATCGCTTTCGACCAAACCGATTTGCGCCAAGCGGCGGGCCATTTGCGGTGGGGCTTTAACGAACTGGCTAAGAGCCGTTGCCTTTGCAGGTAAAGGCGCGTCCTTACCTGCTGGAAAAATAACCTGATGAGCTGGCCAGCTTACCGGCGCTTCGACATCGGGAGAGGCTTCCAGATCATCACCCAACACAGCGCCGAGAGCAGTTTCCAACCCGGCTTCAACACTCATATCATCCAGTATAGGACGATAGGCACCATTTGAACTGTGACTTAGTATTTTCCGAAGGGTATCGGCTTCGGTTTGCGCTTGTGACAATGCGGCCTTGGCGACCTGCACCGGTTCGCGGGCTTCTTCTTGAGTTTGGCGGGCCTCAGCAACCGCTGTTTCGTGGGTGAGAACTTCCTCTTCCAGATAGGCCAGCTCTTCTTGCGCCATCTCCAACTCTTCGCGCTTGGCACTGGGGCCATGCGCTCGCTCGATTTCATCAACAATAGCAGCGAGTGTGCCGCTCAGGGCCTTTTCTTGATCATTGTAGCGTGTGATACGCTCGCGCTGCTGACCGACTTGCTGCATGAGCTGTTGGCGTTTGGCGACCATTTGCGCATTTTGTCGATTGAGATCGTTTTGCTTGGCCTCCGCCAACTCCACTTGCTGGCTGGCATCCAAAAGGCTTTGAGATGCCGCTTGCTCTTGTTCACCCATTGATGCTTGTTGCGCTTCAAGCTCTGCCTGCTCTTGTTCCAATGCCTCCAGATAATCGCTATTTTCTTCAAGGAGTGTCTGCTCGCGCTCCATATCGTCTTGCAATTGTTGCAAACGACGGGCGATATCGGCCAAACGCTCGCGCACGCGGCGGTCTTCGGCATCTAACTCGTTGCGCGCGATGACCAAATGCTGAAGGGCAGCACCTGCTGAAGCTGCTTCATCACGCAGTTTGGGCAATTCGTGGGCCATAATCGCCTGCTCTTTAGCAGTTACGGCCTGCAAACCACTGACATTATTCAGCGCTGCTTCGGCTTCGGCGAATAGCTTGCGGGCTTCATCTAATGAGCTATTGGTCTCACTCCAACGCAAATATAAAAGCGTGGCTTCTGTTTGGCGGATGTCAGAGGATAAGTTGCGATAGCGGGTGGCTTGACGGGCCTGTCGCTTGAGACCTTCGAGCTGGCCATCCAACTGGACCAGCACATCTTCCAGTCGCTCCAGATTGCTCTCGGCAGCGCGTAGGCGAATTTCAGCCTCATTACGTCGACTATGCAGGCCGGAAATACCCGCAGCTTCCTCAAGGATTTTACGCCGGGCGGTAGGTTTGGCCGCAATCAACTCGCCAATTTGCCCTTGCCGTACCATTGAGGGCGAGCGTGCCCCTGTCGAGGCATCGGCAAAAAGCAACTGCACATCACGGGCGCGAACATCTTTACCGTTGATTTTGTAGGCGGAACCGGCCTCGCGCTCAATACGACGGGAAATCTCTATCTGGTCGCTATCGTTATAACCGGTGGGGGCATCGCGCTCTTCGTTATCGAGAAAAACAGTGACTTCAGCCGAATTGCGTGCCGGTCGATTGAGAGAGCCGGAGAAAATGACATCATCCATCCCTGAAGCACGCATGTTTTTATAGGAGTTCTCTCCCATCACCCAGCGCAGGGCTTCGACAAGATTGGATTTACCACAACCATTTGGACCGACCACGCCGGTCAGTCCATCGTCCATCACAAATTCCATAGGTTCAACAAAAGACTTGAACCCAACAACTCTCAAGCGCTGAAACTTCATTGGCAAGCCTCCAGCGCCTGATTTGATAGCCTATATTTTTTCAGCATTTGGCAATAAGCGTGTATTGACCCAAACAGCTGTTGCTGTGGGCCCCAAGAATTACAGGTTCTTGTCGATATACTCGCTAATTTGATCAATCGAGAGCGCTCCGCTCACCTTTTCGCCATTAATAAAAAATGTCGGCGTTGAATTAACACCTAATACCTTTGAAGCATGTTCGCGGGTTGCGGTCAGTCCGTCGAGTATCTTCTGATTCGTCAAGCAGCTTTCGACTTCTTTTTCCGATAAACCGATTTGTTTACCCATCTTTAAAAGCGCACCATATGGATTATCGGTAAATGCCCAGTTGCGTTGCTCGTGGAACATGGTGCCTAGTACTGTCAATTGCTTTTCCGGCGCTGAACAACGTACAAGCATGGAACCCGCCGCTGCAACTGTGTCTAACGGAAACTCGCGGAAGATAAAATGGACTTTGCCTGTATCGATATATTTTTCTTTTAGCTTAGCGTAAGTTGTGTTGTGGAACGTGGCACAATGGGAACACGTTAATGAAGCATATTCAACGATCGTTACCGGCGCATTTTTCTCGCCTAGCGCCATGTCACCCAACGGGCTTGGCTGCATCAGCTCTTCTTTTGTTGCAGCTTGGGCTATGGATGTAAATGGCAGCGCAAGGCACAGTCCTGCAGCAAGAACCAATGCTGAAGAACGATTTACGAAAGATCTACGCGTTAAGGTCACGTGCTTTTTCCCAGTATTCGAGTTGCTTTAATATGTGTATGCCAGTGAAGACACTTACACGTCAACTCCAACGAAAATGAGGAGGAAACAAGGCCAGGCGCAAAATATGCTGTGTAAAGCGTTCAAGTTGCGATCACACTTAGGTGATGTTTATTCCCAGCCCCCCCAAAAAAGGCATGGTGCAAAGAAACGCGTATGGAGCACATGCCTGTTTACTTCGTTTTGGGTCTGCTTGCCGTCTCTGGCTGAAAGGCACAGCCTGCTACAGCATCCTTGTTATTTTTTTAGCTCCGCCTCGATGATTTTTACGATTTGATCTGCTTTCAGCGCACCAACATATTTCTTGCCATTAATGAAAAAGGTTGGTGTTGCGCTGACTTCGAACTGCTCATAGGCTCTATCGCGCACTTGTTGGAGCCCATCCAAGATTTCCTGGTTGGTAATTGCCGCCTCCACTTGTGTTTTATTCATGCCCACTTGCTGACCCATTGTAAGAAGCGCGTTATACGGATTGTGGGTGTAGGCCCACTCTCGTTGATGGGCGAACATCATTTCAATGTAGTCACGATATTGTTCGGGCGGTAAAGCGCGTCCAATCATATAGGCAGCACTGGCGACAGCATCCAAGGGAAACTCACGGGTGATGTAATTCACCTTGCCGGTTTTGATGTAGTTTTCTTCAATAAGCGGGAACACCTCACGCGAGAAGAAAGCGCAATGCCCACAAGTAAGTGACGAATACTCTATTATTGTAATGGGGGCATTGGCTGAACCTTGCTGGGCTTCTGGCAGACTACCTGCCTTCAACAGCTCTTGTTGGGAAACTGTTTGCGCATTAGCCAAAGATAGAGCGAGAAAAAAAATAGCGATTGGCAGGGGAATTTTCTTTGCGAGAATTGTTAAAAAGTTACTCCAATTAAACACGGGTACCTCCTGGCAGTGACGCAAGCTCAATAAATTCTTGGAATATGCAGTTGGCGGCATTATCGATACTTCACATGTGAAATGCCTTGATGCTTACCAGTTTATCAGCTGCCAGTTTATAAATAAGTGTGACAAGGGCGCACGAGTGCTTTTTGTCGCGCCCCTAAAACTACGGGGCTGATACGCAATTGATAGAATGCCATTTATTTGCTGGCTAAATTATTGTTCGGAACTCAGTTTTTGTACATAAGTTTGCCTTAATTGCCTTTATGTTGCGATGAAATGCCGATAATGCAATGCCTTGAGACCTTGTTAGAAATGTGGACTATTAGAATGCTGCGAAACTTTAGTGCTCTGTTGTTAGTGGGCGTGATTTCGGCTTGCCAAGCACACCGAGCTGGCGAATATGAAGCTGAACAGGAACAAACCCATAGCCGCCAAGAGACTACGCAGCACGCGACCCTTCGTGAAGAGCAGGATATGCTCTCGCTCGCTGAAACGAACAGTATTGTCGATGTCAAAGCACTGACACGCAGAGCATGGCATGTGAGTGCAGGCGATGCGAGCGGTAGCTGTGCCGTGACATTCTCCCCTCGCCTGTTGTCACGCGATGACACTGCAAAACAGTCAAATACGCAAAATGCTCCCTTGAGCGATGAGGCAGAAAAACAAGAGAAAAAGCAGGTTAAAACCCTTAGAACCAAACCCCAGTCTCAGACGCAGCCTCAGCCTCAGAGCACTAATGCTGTTGCAGCTCTTGAGACAGCTGTTGAACATTTGCGAATTGGCGTACTGGACATGAGGGGATGCAAATCCAAGCAAATTAACGATTTAGCTGGATGGATGGTCAGCGGTGATAAAATTGAGCTGGTTGATCGTGAGCGCAAGGTACAAGCACATGTGCTGATGGAACGGCCTGATTTGTTACTGGGCTATACCAATAGTGGCGTTGATTTGATTTTAAGTCACGAGTAAATGCTATCACGCAAAATCATTGTGCGTTTAGAGAAGCTCACAATGGTTTTGGCTATACCTGCTATCTTTAGATATTACCAGATTTAGCAAGTATGGCTTTGCCCAGTTTTTCCAGTGCCGTGCGAAGACGGTCATCTTCGACATGGGAGACTTTACGCTTCACACGTTCCCGCTCGGCCTCTGATAAATCGCGTAGTTTTTGTGGCTCTTTAACTGGCGTTGGCGGTATATGCTTTTGAATGACTTTGATACGGCCTACGGCATTCCAGCCAAAGAAAACGTTGATGCGTTCACGAACCTGAGGGATTTCATGGGTGAAGAACAAAGCTGTCGGACCGTCGCAGTGCACCAGCAGTGTTGCCGGTTCAGCCTGTTGTTCGGCTTCATCGCTCTTTTGGCGTGGCCAAATGAGTTGCACCGGCTGCACTTTACCCATATAACGCTGACCCACGAGCTCGGGCCACGCTGCCAAGAGGTCAACGGTGGCAAAGCCCCTTTTGCGGGCAGCGGGGGAAATGGTTTTTCCTACAAGCTCGTTTAATTGGTGGCTTGTTTGCATTCCCTCATGAGATCTGGCAGCTGTCTTCATATTTGTTTACCACAACACGGAAATGCGGCACCTCTATGACCTTACGTTTCTATTAGTTCTAAATGAGCCCCTACTTCAGCGGTATCATGAATTACCTAGAATACCTCAACAATTTGGGGGCTAATCTAGATTGGCCCAAATAACAGTATGCAAGATAATAGTCGTTTACTTTATTGGTATGACAGAAATGCACGTGATCTGCCATGGCGAATTCTGCCTAAAGATAAACTTTCTGGTGTAAAACCGAATCCCTACCATGTCTGGCTTTCGGAAATAATGCTGCAGCAAACAACTGTGGCAACCGTTAAGAGCTACTATAAAACCTTCATCAACCGCTGGCCTACACTGCAAGATTTGGCGGCAGCCGACGAAGAAGAGCTCCTAAAAGCTTGGGCCGGACTTGGGTACTACTCCAGAGCGCGGAATCTACATAGATGTGCCAGGGAAGTTACTTTGCAGCACAATGGCAGGTTGCCAAATGATGAGCAGCGACTGTTAAAACTACCGGGTATTGGCCCCTATACAGCAGCTGCAATTACAGCTATTGCGTTTGACGCACATGCAGCAGTTGTTGATGGTAATGTAGAGCGAGTGGTGAGCCGTTATTTTGGTATCGAGGAAGCGTTACCTGCCTCTAAACCATTGATAAAAAAGCATATGCATGCACTCACACCTCAAGATCGCCCTGGGGATTTTGCGCAGGCGATGATGGATTTAGGTGCAACAATTTGCAGCCCGCGCAAGCCTGAATGCACAAAATGCCCTTGGCAAAAAAGCTGTAAAGGCTACTTGAAGGGCATTGCTGAAACACTGCCACGCAAGGCTGCGAAACAAGCAAAACCCGTTCGCTTTGGCGTGGCATTTATTGTTAAATCCGGTGATGGCTCGGTGCTTTTGCGCAAGCGTGGCGATCAAGGTTTGCTCGCTGGAATGAGTGAACCGCTTACCAGCGAATGGTGTGCGGTGGGCTTTGATCGTAAGCTTATACCAAGCAGCGAGATGATTAATGCGCATCACATAAGCATTGTGAATACGTTACCTAAGATGCTCCAAAATGAGCTCGCAGAACCTCTCAAAAATATTGTGGATAAAAATTCTAATAGCGCGATTTGGGAAAAAGTTAATCATAGTTTCACACATTTCCACTGCGTGGTTTTTGTGGGAGCGGTTTGTATTTCGCACAAATTTCCATTGCCCGACGGGTACTGGTGGTCTGCACCCACACAAGTTGATGGTGAAGCTTTGCCTACAATCATGAAAAAGATTGCATCAGCAGGCAGCACTGTTTTGAGCGGCGATACTCGCATTTAAAGCCTGCCATCCAGATGAACCACTGGGGATTAACCACTGGGGATTAACCACTGGGGATTAACCAGGTGGCAGGCTTTTCACTTATGAGAACTTATAGCTCATCGAAGCTTTTATATTACGACCTTTTCCCGACCATCCGCTAAAATAGGAGGGGCGCCACAATTACTGAGCATTTTTTTACCGCTGTTATTGGTCTAAATTCCAATTTTGACCATATGTGCTGTTGCTGAATAACAAGTGGAGTTAGCTTCTTTGATCGCACCTTCTTTATCAAGAAGGAATTCAGCTTTAAGTGAAATTGAGTGCTTGAGTGCTGGGTCGGAATCTGTTTGCTGGCATAGAATTTGATACTCGGTCTCATCTTCAACTTTTGCCAGGTCCTTTTCAAAATAGGCTGTTATTTCCAACTCACCACTATCATTTCTGGAAAAGGCAATCTCAATATCATTTGAAGGTGCGAAACAGATTTTTTGGCCAATTAGCTCGGCGAAAACACCCTGATGACATAACGTAAAAACAGATGCCTGTTCTTCAACAGATAGCTTGTTGAAAAATTCATCCCTACTGGTGACCGTCTCCCCATCAAAACTGAATGCATTCAGACCAAAACGGGGCAGATCTGCATTAAATTGATTGGGAAATGCATTTTTCAGACCTTTTTCAGTCAATGAAGCCATATCGCTTTTCGTCTTGCTTATTTCTTCGCTAAAAGCAGACTTTATTTCATTTGTGTATTTTTCATCTGTTTCCAAGTTCAATTCGAGCAGAACATTACCTTGGTCGGATATCCTGTAGGATTTGCTTAATGCATCTTCATGAACTGTAAAGTTATTACGTATTCCCCCTGTCGCAATTTCAGAGAGCTGCATGAAGGCATCGACTTTTCGGCTGGTTTGTGAACGTGGCGAAACCATATCAAACACCAGTTTCTTGGCCTCTGCCCGATCCGTACCACAAAACCAGTCAACCATTTTATCCCAAAGACGAGAGGCGCTAGAGCCCACATGATCCCTGTCTGTGGACTTTGCAATATTGCGAATATCCGAAGTGTTGATTTCAGTATTGAAGCGGGAGCCAGTGATTGAAATTGATGAGACCATAGCATTGCTTTCTTTGTTTTGCCCAAGTGTCAGACGCCCCCTCAAAATCAATTTATAAAGCCAATAGTTCTTCTGTTTTGAGGAGCAGGTGATATTGAGCTTAAACTAACGCTGCGTATTGATTGTTTCTTTCAACACACAAACACATAAAGGCCGGTATGGATGCACCGGCCTTTTTAAGATCATATTGTATGCGTAATTACTGGAAAGCGGTTTCGGCAAAAGAGCGCAATTTGCGAGAGTGCAGACGCTCGCTTGGCATTTGCCGCAGAATCTGCATGGTTTTTATGCCGATTTCCAAATGCTGTGCCACTTGGCGGCGATAAAAATCGGTCGCCATGCCGGGAAGCTTTAGCTCTCCATGCAATGGTTTATCGGAAACACAAAGCAACGTGCCATAAGGAACACGGAAGCGGAAACCGTTTGCCGCAATGGTGGCGGATTCCATATCCAAAGCAATAGCGCGAGACTGTGAGAAGCGCTGCACCGGTTCGCGGTGGTCGCGCAGCTCCCAATTGCGATTATCGATTGAAGCCACTGTGCCGGTACGCATGACGCTTTTTAGCTCATAGCCTTTGTAGCCTGTTGTTTCGGCCACGGCTTGCTCTAATGCCACTTGCACTTCAGCGAGTGGAGGAATAGGCACCCATGTGGGTAAATCGGCGTCCAACACCTTATCTTCACGCACATAACCATGTGCCAACACATAATCACCCAGTTGCTGGCTGTTGCGCAGCCCAGCGCAGTGCCCCAACATCAACCAAGCGTGCGGCCTTAACACCGCAACGTGATCGGTGATGGTTTTGGCATTAGATGGCCCAACCCCGATATTGACCATGGTGATGCCTGTATTATCCTCGCGTACCAAGTGGTAGGCGGGCATTTGCGGCAAACGATCGAGGGCCACACCTTCTGATGGCTGGCTCTCGCCGGCACGGGTGATAACATTTCCCGGTTCAACAAAAGCCTTGTACCCACTATTCGGGTCTGCCAGCAGCTCCTTTGCCTTTTGAGCAAAGCCATCAATATAAAACTGATAGTTGGTAAACAGGACAAAGTGCTGGAAGTGCTTTGGTGCTGTGGCAGTATAGTGCTGCAGGCGATGCAAGGAATAGTCAATTCGTGGCGCCGTAAATGGAGCTAATGGCTGCGGCCCATCGCCAGCTTCATAAATACCGTTGGCAATCGCATCATCCATCACTGCCAGATCGGGAACATCGAAGACATCGCGCAAGGGGCGGTCCGCGCTGGAGGGAAGCGCACCTTCCACATTCGCACCATCATAAAAGGCAAAGTGCAGTGGTATGGGTATTGTGCTTTCGCCAATCACAACGGGCTGTTCGTGATTGCGCAGGAGCTGCTCCAACTGTTCGATCAAATATTCGCGAAATAAATCCGGTCTTGTGATGGTGGTTGAATAGTGACCCGGACCTGCGACAAAACCATAGGACAAGCGGCTATCAGTGCGGCCGTGGCTGTCGCATTCCAAAGTGATTTGCGGATAAAAGGCGCGTACTTTACTTGATGGCCAATTGCCATTCACGGCATCACGAAATGCGTGGCGTAAAAATTTGGTATTACGATTGAAAATTTCGATGAGGAAGTCTACGGCGGCCTCTGCCTGCGTAAAAGCGCGGGAGGCGACGGGCTCCGGCATTATAACAGCGTTTTGAGCTGTGCGTACGTCGCTATCGGATATAGTCGACACGTGTGATTTCTCCTTCTTCGTGTCGTGATATGTGTGCCGGAACTGTGCGGCTAGGTCAAGTGACAAGTTAATGATAGGGTGAAATATATTTTTATTGATGAATATTATTTCATTCCGTTAGCTTGTCAGTAAACTGTTATCAAATTTTCATTGGGACGACATTTTCAAGAGCTATCAAAACAGAAAACTTGAGGATCGTTTATATGAATAATTTCAAATTATTAGCTGTTATTGCAGCATCATTGCTGTCGACTTTGCCCAGCCTTGCTGCCGAGATTGGGCCACGACCAGCTTTTTTAGTGGACCTGATGGCCGAGGGGCCGCTTAAAGAGAAGCTGACAGCTTGTATTGGTAAGCCTGTTCGTAAAACAGACTTTTCTATTGGGCACCGCGGTGCTGCCATGCAGTTTCCCGAACACACCAAGCAGTCTTATGAAGCGGCCGCGTTGATGGGTGCCGGAATTTTGGAATGTGATGTAACCTTCACCAAGGATCACGAGCTGGTTTGTCGGCATGCACAAAACGATTTGCACACCACAACCAACATTTTAGCGAGCTCACTTGCCAATAAATGCCACAAGCCTTTCCAAGCTGCACAAGGTGACAAAAAGGCCAGTGCCGAATGCCGTAGCGCTGAGTTAACGCTTGAAGAGTTTATGAGCTTGCGCGGTAAAATGGATGCGGCCAATAAAAAGGCGCAGAATGTAGCAGACTATATGAATGGCACCGCACACTGGCGCACAGATTTGTATGCCAATGCTGCGGGCCAATTGATGACACACAAACAAAGCATTGAACTCTTTAAAAAACTCGGTGTGAAATTTACGCCTGAGTTGAAAAAGCCAAGTGTTGCCATGCCACACAATGGTATGAGCCAAGCGGACTACGCGCAAAAAATGATTGATGAGTACAAGGCGGCAGGTGTTGCCCCTGAAGATGTATTTGCTCAATCATTCCAACTTGAAGATGTTTTGTACTGGATTAAAAACGAACCCGAGTTTGGCAAGCAAGCAGTTTATCTGGATGGTCGCTACAATGTGGACGGCTTTGACCCAATGAAACCGGAGAGCTTTTCGCCCAGTATGCAAGAGCTGAAGGATATGGGCGTGAACTACATTGCACCGCCTATGTGGATGCTGGTAGGCCTGCAAGACGGCGAGATCGTTGCAAGCCCTTATGCCAAAGCTGCCAATGCCGCAGGTTTAAAGCTGATTACATGGACCTTAGAGCGCTCTGGCAATATGGAGAATGGCGGCGGCTGGTATTATCAATCAGTCAAACCCACAATAAATTCACAGGGTAAGACTTATGAATTGCTCAATGTTTTGGCGCAGGATGTCGGCGTTGTGGGCGTTTTCTCGGACTGGCCAGCAACAACTTCGTTCTATGCCAGCTGTATGGGTATGAAATAAAATCTATGCGGTTTACCAGAGCTTCAGGCAATCCAATAGTGTTGCCTGAAGTGCTTTTCTTGAGAGTTATACGCTCTAGAAAAATGCTTTGGCGACGGCATTATTTTGAAAAAAAGACGGCGTTGTAGCGAAAAGATCGTTGCTTGGGTCTTCATTCCATTGATATTCGGCATAGCTTGCGGTTTCACGCGCAGCTTCAACGCCTTGCTGTTTGGCTATGACGGCTAATGCCATGTCCATACCAGCGGTAATGCCTGAGGATGTGAAGAATTTGCCATCTTCTACCCAGCGGGCCTTACGTTTCCAGCGTACGCGCTGCGAATGAGCGGCAACCCATGCTAGCGCCTTTTTATTGGAGGTGGCAGCTTTACCATTTAGCACACCTGCCCTAGCCAAAATAGCTGCACCTGTACACACTGACATAACGGTTTCAGCCCCAAGGCACACACGGCAAAGCCAGCGAAGAATTGATCCGCTCTCGCAAGCATCACCCGCTCCTTGTCCGCCTGGTACAAGCACCATGTCGGTTCGGTCAACTTCTTCCAGCGTTATTGACGGTTGTAAAATTATACCCTGTTTACTTATTATAGGCTCCAGCGTTTCCGCCACCAAATAAGTTTTGTATTTAAAGGGTATCATGGCGAACATTTCCAGCGGCCCCACGAGATCGAGCATATCGACGCCTTGATATACCAAAGCATGGACCGTGCGGGCTTCATCATAATTGATTGAATCATACCCCATGATACACTCCTATTCTCAAGTAAGGCACTTTAATAACCACCAAAACAGAGCTACGAACCACCCTGATGGACGCCTTATAAATTCACAATTTTCACCTATACTTGAGTGAAATAAAATATTGTTCGTTTCTACCCCAAGGGCATAGGCACATAAAAGACTTGCGCGAAGCTTTTGCTAATCCAAAAACTATAGAGATTTTATAATATCACAGCAAATTGCAACCTATAGTGTTATTTTTTCATTTAATTTAAACCATAGATTTCAGAAAACTTGTCCGATTCTGCGTCGTTGTTCCAGTAATACTCCGCAAAGCTTGCCACATCCTCTGCCGTTTCTTGACCTAATAGTTTTTCTATTACTGCAAGAGACATATCCATACCGGCCGAAACACCCGAAGATGAGAAAATTTTATCGTCCTCCACCCATCGGGCCTTGGCCTTCCAATTGACTTTATCACTCAACGAACTGACCCATTTAAAGGCCATCTTGTTCGTGGTAGCTTGTTTGCCATCCAGCAGACCTGCGTTAGCCAGTAAAGCTGCCCCAGTGCAGACTGACAGCACTAACTCTGCCTGGCGCGAAAGTTTAACGAGCCACAACAGCAACTTTTTATTTTCACACTCCGTGCGCGTGCCCCGACCTCCAGGTACCAGAAGAATATCTGTAGTGGAAACTTCATAAATTGTTTTATCGGGAATTATTAATGCCCCTTGCTTGGCGCGAACCGGTTCTTTTGTTTGTGCAACCAGCTCAATTAAGAAATTATCGGGCAACATGCCAAATAATTCCATAGGACCAAAAACATCCAGCACCTCAAAATCAGGAAATATAAGTATACTTATTGTTTTAATTGAGCTTTCATTCTGTGGTGTCGTGGTATTATATATTTTTGTCATAATGCCTCAAATTTAAATTTCTAACAATTATTAAATCAACTTGCTGCAACCAAGCAATTATCTATTATAATTTCAAGAGTTCATAATTATGAAGTAAATAATATTATTTATATACTAGTTTCATTCGGCATTTTAATTTGTTTTTATTATGAGTGTATTAGTTAACGCGGAAACTAAAATTTATTGTATGAATCGCGTTTTGAAATGAAGTTTCAAAAAAAAATTTCAAGCACCTAAAGTGCTCTTTTAATGGTTGAGTAACCTTTGCCCTAGGGTTTTCCTAGGCCAAAGATTAATAGGCGTTAACAAAGGGATTCATTTTTCAAAAAGTAAATAAAGCATTGATTCACAAGAGAATAAACGACGATCTTCTTAACCGATGATTTACCATATCCGGTAACCATAAGCTCGAAATTTGCGTGAGGTGCTGCGTCGCAATGAGAGTTATGCGTCAAGGGGTGTCCAATGAGGCACCCCAACAATCAACCGGCCAAGAGTGGCTTGATACAATTATTCGGGGTGATTGCGTGGAAGCAATGAACAAGCTTCCGGCCCATTCGGTGGACCTGGTTTTTGCCGATCCCCCCTACAACCTACAGCTGGGTGGTAATTTACACCGGCCGGACCACTCAAAGGTGGACGCCTGTGATGACCACTGGGACCAGTTCGCCAGCTTCGAGGTATACGACAATTTTACCCGTGACTGGCTAAAGGCTGTCAAACGGGTGCTGAAGCCCAACGGATCATTTTGGGTAATCGGCTCGTACCACAATATTTTCCGTGTGGGCGCGATTATGCAGGACTTGGGCTTTTGGATTAACAACGATGTGATTTGGCTCAAATCCAACCCGATGCCGAACTTCCGTGGCAAAAGGTTTACCAATGCACACGAGACATTGATTTGGGCAACGCCCTCACAAAAAGCCAAGCCGACATTCAATTATGACGCGATGAAAACGTTTAACGACGATTTGCAAATGCGTTCGGATTGGGTGTTGCCGCTGTGTACCGGTCATGAGCGCTTGAAGGATGATCAGGGCGAGAAAGTCCATCCAACACAAAAGCCCGAGAGCTTGCTTTACCGTGTGCTGATGTCGACCTCGAACCCTGGTGATGTGGTCCTTGACCCCTTCTTCGGTACGGGCACCACTGGCGCAGTTGCCAAAAAACTGGGCCGCCACTTTGTTGGCTGCGAGCGGGAAGAGAGTTACATTCAAGCGGCGCAAGCGCGTATTGATAAAGTTACGCCGGCCAATGACGACTTTTTGCAAATGGTCAAGGGCAAGCGGGCCTTGCCACGGGTACCGTTTGGCAACCTGTTGGAAACAGGTTTGCTAAAACCGGGCACTGAGCTGACCGACGCTCGTGGCCGTTTTAAAGCCAAAGTACGTGCGGATGGCTCGTTGATATGCGGTGAGCATGCAGGCTCTATCCATAAAGTCGGCGCTTTGGTGCAAGGGCAACAGGCTTGTAATGGCTGGACATTTTGGCATGTGAAACGCGGAAAGGCCCTAGAGCCGGTGGACGCACTGCGGGCCATTGTGCGCTCGAATATGCCGAGCTAACGCGCTTTAACAGATATAAAAGCAGTACCTGACCACCTACCCTCGCCTCAAAAGCGGGGGTATTTTTTTGGCCATTGTTGATCGTCTCAAGAGAATTAAAAGATATAATCAAAAATATGAGCACAAAGGTAATCTTTAAGTGGAATAATTACAAACTGTCATCGTGAGTACATAGATCACTTTTAGATGAAGTAGCCATTATTAATGGTCGATTTTATTGATCGACTCCCAGCGAAACCTCAGGATAGCTAGGTATATTATGGCTGATAAATCACTTATTGACATGTCATGGGATGAGTTTGACGAGCACCGTGACCCGCGCCCTGCTGATAACCAGTTTGACCAAGTGGTTGAGCGGGCAATTTCCCGCCGTGGTTTCTTAGGCGGTGCGCTCGCTTTTGGTTCAGGCGCAGCAGTCTTTGGCGCTGGCTTGTTCTCCTCAACTTCCATTTCTCGCGCTGACGGTCATGGGAAGTTTACCTTCAAGCCCATTGGCATCGCAACAGATAGCGCGATCCACGTTCCTGAAGGGTATGAAAGCAAAGTCCTGGTGCGATGGGGCGACGCGTTGTGGTCACAAGCCAATAATGCCTACTCTGCCGACAACGGTGTTTCTGTCGATTTCTCCGATAAAGTATTTGGCGAAAATACCGATGGCATGGAGCTGTTCAGCGTTGATGGTAAAGAGATCATCACTGTTAACTCCGAATATGTGAACCCGAAGATCAACCTGCCCGCAGAAGCTGAAGGTACACCTCGCAACGCAGAAGAAGTGCAACTGCTCAAAAACTTGCAGGGTGTGACCGTGATGGAAGTCGCCAACTCCGGCGAGGGCTACGCTGTTGTGGTTGACAGCCCTTATAACCGTCGTATCACTCATGAAACAGAAATGGTTTTGGCAGGCCCGTTGGCCGGACATGCTTTAGTACAGACCAAAGCCGACCCGACTGGTAAGAGCGTTAAAGGCACCATGAATAACTGTGGTTCGGGCAAGACCTTATGGGACACCTACCTGACCTGTGAAGAGAACTTCAACGGCTATTTCGGTGCCAGTGGCGAAATGCCAGAGGGCGAAGGCTACAAGCGCTACGGCATTAAAGGCAAGGGCCGCTATGCCTACGAAAAGTTTGACGAGCGCTACGACATCTCCAAGGAACCAAACGAGCCGCATCGTCACGGCTTTATTACTGAAATCAACCCGCTTGACCCGACCAGCACACCAGTAAAACGCACCGCCCTTGGTCGTTTCAAGCACGAAAACGCTGAGATGGTACACGCAGCCGATGGCCGCGTCGTGGTGTATTTGGGCGATGACGAGCGCGGCGAATATCTCTACCGCTATGTTTCCAATGACAGCTGGGCACCGGGACAATCTCCTGAAGGGTTATTGGACAATGGCCAGCTTTATGCTGCCAAGTTCAACGATGACCAGAGCGGCGAGTGGCTGGCGTTAACACCGGAAGCCACCGGCATGGATGCTGCTTCAATTTTGTGTTTCACCCGTATGGCGGCCTCAAGCGTTGGCGCAACCACAATGGACCGTCCTGAATGGGTTGCTGCCAACCCGCTGAGGGCTGAAGCCTATTGTGCGCTGACCAACAACAAGAACCGTGGCAAAAAGCCGAATGCTGGCGGCGATGATACTACCGTGAATGGCCCGAACCCGCGCAACACCAACAACTATGGGCAGATTTTACGTTGGCGTCCTGCTGATGAAAACCATGCAGCAGACAGCTTTACATGGGACCTTTATGTGATGGCTGGCAACCCAAGCGTCCATAGTGATGCTTATGCGGGTTCAAGCAACATCAATGAAGGCAACATGTTCAACTCACCTGATGGCATGGCGTTTTCTTCCGATGGCAAGCTGTGGATCCAGACCGATGGTAAGGACAGTAACGAGGGCGATTTTGCCGGTATGGGTAACAACCAGATGCTGGTTGGCGACCCGGAAAGCGGTGAAATTGTACGCTTTATGACTGTACCAAAAGGCGCGGAAGTGACCGGCCTTTGCTGGTCTGCGGATAAGAAGGTGGCTTTTGTGGGCGTGCAGCACCCTGGCGGCTCATGGCCTGATGGAGCTGGCAAGCCACGCTCCTCTATCGTTTCGGTTTGGCGGCAAGACGGCAAGACAATCGGCTAGGCCGGATTGCGTAGCCTACTTACGCATTGAACATATCCCCTCGCTTATTATAGCGGGGGGATTTTTATTATCCCTTGTTCTACAGGTTTGTTTCTACACAAAAGCAACAAGAGCTTTACGGCGTTTGCCCACAGATAGGGTAATTTGGTTGCCAGCACCGATATCGCCCTCTGAAATCAACCTTGCCTCTTCCATCACCAAGCGGTTGTTAAGACGCACTGCCCCTGAGAGCACCAGGCGGCGCGCTTCGCTGTTAGAAGATGCAAAACCGGTTTTTACCAGTAGCTCCAACAGCCCCATGCGTTTGGCGAGTGATGCCAGCGAGAGGTAATGGGTTGGTTTGGTATCGCTTGAAACCGTCTGCGAGAACAGTGCGTCGGCTTGCTCGACCGCGGCAGCGGCAGCCTGTGCCCCATGAACGATAATGGTGACAGATGTGGCCAGTGTACGTTTGGCCTCGTTCAGCTCTTCGCCTTGCAGTTTCGCCAAGCGGTTGATTTCGCCCATGGGCAGCTCGGTGAACAGTTTTAAGTAGCGGATGACGTCGTTATCGGCCGTATTGCGCCAGAACTGCCAGAAGTTGAAAGCAGAGAGGCGATCGGAATTAAGCCAAACCGAACCATCTGATGTCTTGCCCATTTTACTACCTGCTGCGGTGGTGAGCAGCGGCAGGGTAAGGCCGTGTAGCTCTAACCCTGCGCGGCGGCCAAGATCAACACCATTGACGATGTTACCCCATTGGTCCGAACCGCCGATTTGCAATTGGCAATCAAAACGCTTGGCCAACTCCACAAAATCTACCGCTTGCAGCATCATGTAGCAAAATTCCAGCACAGAAAGTGGCTGCTGGCTATCAAGGCGGGCGCGAACACTATCAAAAGTGAGCATGCGATTGACGGTAAAGTGGGTGCCGAAATCACGCAGGAATTCCAAGAAGCGGAACTCATCCAGCCACTCGGCATTATCAACAATACTGCCCTCACCCTCGGAAATATCGAAGAGGCGCTCTACAGTGGCGCGGATACCTGCCAGATTGGTGGCGATTTGCGCTTCATCCAACATGGGGCGGCTTTCACTGCGAAAGCTCGGGTCGCCAATGCGGGTGGTACCGCCACCCACAAGAAGAATGGGTTTGTGGCCTGCCTTTTGCAACCAACGCATGGCCATGAGCGGCAACAGGTGACCCACATGCAAGCTGTCTTGTGTGGCATCGAAACCGGCGTAGGCGGTGATAGAACCGGCGGCGAGTTTCTCGTCCAGTGCTTCTAAATTGGTGCATTGGTGCAAAAAGCCACGCTCGATCAAGATCGAAAGAGCCTCGGATTTTGGCTTGAAGCTGCGGGTGGTATCAACGATTGGCATATTCATGTTTTAAAGCTCCTTGGCGCTGCGTAGGAGCCTTAGAAACACTTAAGCCGCCTACGCGGCGGCTTGATGTTCTCGTTTGTTTGCTAAGCAATATCGTGAACGCGGCCGCCTATATGTTGGCTGCGTAATAAAAGTCCATCGCATTGGGGGACTTGATATGGGAATTGCTTTTGATCATGGCTCATAGATGCCGTTGTTTGCGCGTCGATGTCAATATGCATTCACGCTTTTATAGCAGCAAAACTTGGCTTCTATTAGATATCCCATTGTTTTTCCATGACAACTAAATTGTGTGCAGTAAAAAAACTTGGCGATCTTCCCCTAGTTTTGAGGGGCGGCGGGTTTTTCTTTTCATGGCAAACTAATGCCTATTGGTTGTTTGGAGGGCCCTATGATAGTTATGCGCATGCGTGGCGGTTTGGGAAACCAGCTATTTCAATATGCTCTTGGCCGCAAGATTTCTTTGCTTAATGAATGCCCTTTAAAGCTGGATATTAGCCGTTTTGATGAGGGGTACGACCGCAAATTCCTTTTAAAACATTTCGATATTAAAGCTGAAGTGGCTTGCGAGGAGGATTTAGCGCGGGTTTTATGGCCCGCCAAAAAGTTTGGCAAAAGCGTGCGGCGTTTACGCCGTTTCTGGCCTGCCTATCGCATTCATGTTAATGCTGAAAAGCTTTGGAAACAGGATATAGAAGACTTTTACATAGAGGCACCTGGATACGCAGATGGTTTTTTCCAGCAATATTGCCATGCTTCGAGTATACGCCCCATTTTGTTGAGCGAATTGAAACTTCTTGGCCCAATTCAGCCGGAACGAGAAAAGCTGGCGCAAATGGCGGCGGCACAAAACTCTGTTGCCCTACATATTCGGCGTGGCGATTATCTGGATAAAGATGTTTCTAAAGCATTTGGCAATTGCACACTTGATTATTACTTTCGCGCCATGGAGCACATGCAACAACAGCTGGAAGATCCACGTTTTATGGTGTTTTCCGATGATACTGATTGGGCACAACACCACTTGGGCGAGCGACTTGATGTACATATTGTGCAGCTGTTGGAGGACGAGCGCGACTACGAAGATCTGGTGTTAATGAGCCTTTGCAAGCATCATATTATTGCCAATAGCAGTTTTAGCTGGTGGGCCGCATTTTTGAATCAATATACCAAGCAGGAGGTGGTTGCGCCTTCTATCTGGTTTCAAGACGGTAGTATGGAGGAGGATAAGCTTCTCCTGCCCCATTGGGTGCGGCTCTACCCCTATAACTTACCTGATGAAGTAACAGTTATGGCAGAGTGATTGCCCCAATCACTCTGCGTTTTTTTGCCGTTGAAGGTAGCTCTTGAGTTTTTGCTTATGGTCTGCGGTAAGCTGAAAATGCTGATGGGAAACGGATTTGCTGGCAATGAGCGGTGTGTGCTCTACATCCATAATATGAGCTAGCCATAAAAATGCACTTTGAATGTAGTTTTGGGGAAATATCTCGAGCAGCTCACCGCCCGGTTGCATAAAGATCAAATTGGTGAGCGCAGCCCCGTGGGGGGCAATAACGTGCTTGGCCTCGTGGAACAACTTCACCTGCTCGGCATGGGGCAGCTTACCTGATATTATTATTTCATAGCCATGTGCTAGCAGCATAGGATAAATTTCACTCTCGTTTTTAAGCTGCCTGATGCGCGCATCACTTCGCGAGAGATAAAGTTTGCGAAATGGTTTAGTGCTGTAATCTATGGCGTAAGCAGACTTGAAACTATCACTAATCAGCTGGGCACGCTTAAAGCTTACCGGATAGCGAAAAGCGCAGTTATGTATAGAATTCAGCACATAGAGTTGGTCAATAAAACAGGCTGCTGTACTAGCAACCTTGGTAACCACAAGATTTGGCAGTGTTTGCGCTAGAGTTTTAAATAGGTTTTCCTGCACATCATTCAGGTCCTCGCGCACCAAGAGGTACAACGGCTGAGCTTGCGCCATTGCCGACTGCCATTGGTGGCGGTTTTGGAGTAAATACAGCAGGTCAGGCAAGTTATCCATGAGAAAGTGATAGTAGTGGCGGTGACCACTGGCCATACCTAGAAAATTCAATGCCTGACCTTGCAGATATTTTGGTTTTAGCGCTTTAAAGCGAGCGCGGTTCTTTTCGACTGGCTCTAGTTGATGCTTGTGCTTTACAGAAACAGACGCACCGGTGTGACCCAGTACTTTGGCATTTTCAAGCAGCCATAAACGTGTACAACATTGCCCATTCGGGTGGATTTGTCCGCACGTTTTTAATTCCAGCAATGCGTAGTTTTCAAGAAATTCGACTTGTTGCGCAGGTAAAGTCTGCTCGTTTTCGCTCAGGTTCTCATAGGCCAGCACATGATCGTTTTGTGGATCACGGGCATGCGCATAATAGTTAAAATGGTGTGCCAATGACGGACTGATTTTGGCAAACTGTTGCTGAATGCGAAAGCGTATTTGCCGTGATGTTGGGATGAACTGTCGCCATTTGGGAGCCTGCCGCATGATTGCCTCGCCGAAAAACATCTAACTGATCTAATGTTAAGTGTGGCAAGCAAAGTGTAACTGGCAAGACTGCAATAACTACCCTTTACAATTCAGAGGGTTAGCGAAATCGCTCTGGAGCGATTAATATGAAAGCCCGCGCCTTTGAGCGCGAGCCTCCTTGTGTTTTCGAATTAACGCGGCTCTACCTCGGTTGGGCTTGGTGCCGTCCATTTTAGCACCGGCTTGCGTGCGGCCGCCGTTTCATCCAAGCGGCGACGCGGCGCATGGAATGGTGCCCCCTCAAAGCGGCTGGTATTGCCCTGTTTGGCTGACATCACCAAATCGCGCAGGGTGGCGACAAACAGATCCAGCGAAGCACGGCTTTCCGATTCTGTTGGCTCGATGAGCATGGCCCCATGAACGACCAGCGGGAAGTACATGGTCATGGGGTGGTACCCCTCATCGATCATGGCCTTGGCGAAGTCCAGCGTGGTGACACCGGTATCTTTAAGGAAGGTATCGTCGAACAATACTTCGTGCATACATGGCTTTTTACCAAAAGGCAGGCTCATGAGGTCTTGTAGGCCAACGCGTATATAGTTGGCATTGAGCACCGCATCTTCAGAAGCCTGTTGCAGACCATCGGCCCCGTGGGAAAGCATGTAGGCCAGTGCGCGCACAAACATGCCCATTTGCCCGTGGAAAGCAGTCATGCGGCCAAACGGCTGTTCACCCTCTGCCAGCTGGCTAGCATTCTCCACCAGCTCCAAGTCTTTTTCTGTACGGCGAATAAATGGCAATGGCGCGAAAGGTGCCAAACGCTCAGACAGCACCACCGGGCCAGAACCCGGACCACCACCACCATGTGGCGTGGAAAAGGTTTTGTGAATATTGATGTGCATGGCATCAATACCCAAATCACCCGGGCGCGCTTTGCCAACAATGGCATTAAAGTTCGCACCATCACAATAGAAATACGCGCCCGCCTCATGGATGAGATTGGCAATTTCTACCACTTGCGGCTCAAAAAGACCGCATGTGTTCGGATTGGTCAGCATGAGTGCGGCCACTTCGCCTTCGTGCTCTTTGAGCTTATCGGCAACCGCTTGCGGGTCCACAGTACCATCGTCACGGGCAGGAACCGCAACCACTTTATAGCCAATGAGGGCAGCGGTGGCCGGGTTGGTGCCATGGGCGCTTTCGGGCACCAAGACGATTGAGCGCTGTTCGCCGCGTGCTTTTAGAGCTTGCTTGATCGCCATCATGCCGCATTGTTCGCCATGGGCACCGGCTTTCGGGCTCATAGCCACAGCAGAGGTGCCGGTAAGCTGCATGAGCCACTCGGAAAGCATGTCAATCAGCTCGTAAGCACCGCTCGCTGTTGATACCGGCTGTAGTGGATGCAAGTCGGCAAAACCAGCGAGACGAGAAAGCTTTTCGTTAAGGCGCGGGTTGTGCTTCATGGTGCAAGAACCCAGCGGATACAAGCCAGCGTCGATGGCGTAGTTCATGCGCGAGAGGCGCACATAATGGCGCATGGCTTCCGGTTCGGTAAAGGCAGGCAATGCAATATCGCTTTGGCGTTCATGACCGCCAAGGCGCGGGGTGAACTCTTCCGGTTCATCCAGATCAACACCGCAAATGTTCCAATGCCCGAGCTCGAACAAGAGCGGCTCTTCCATATCCAATGCGCGATTACCGGTGAAAGTTGCAGGTTTTTCGATCTGCACAGTACCGGATGGTGCGGAAGGACGGCCTTGGGTGTTCATGCTCATGCCAGCACCTCCTTCAGCGCCGCCACATAGGCGTCGATATCTTCTTGTGTGTTGGTTTCAGTTGCAGCCACGGTAATGAGGTTTGTTAGCTCCGGAGTATCGGGGAGCAAGCGCGAGACCGGTACACCACCAAGCACTCCATTCACCGCCAATGCTTCGATTACATCATTAGCATCGGCGGGTACTTTTATGGTAAACTCGTTGAAGAAGGCACTGTTCAGCACTTCCACACCATCAATTGCGCTTAGCGCATCGGCTAGCTTGATAGCGTTGTGGTGATTAATGCGTGCCAATTTCTTAAGGCCCAAGCCCCCTAACAAGGTCATGTGAATGGAAAAGGCCAAAGCACACAGGCCGGAGTTGGTGCAAATGTTAGAGGTGGCTTTATCGCGGCGAATGTGTTGCTCGCGAGTGGAGAGTGTGAGTACAAAGCCGCGCTTGCCCTCTGCATCTACCGTTTCACCACAAACACGGCCGGGCATATTGCGCAAGTACTTCTGCCTTGTGGCGAACAGGCCCACATAAGGACCTCCGAAGTTCAGCGCATTACCAATGGACTGCCCCTCGCCAACCACGATGTCTGCCCCTTGTGCCCCCGGGCTCTCGATCAGCCCTAGTGAAACCACCTCTGTGAACACAGCAATCAGCAGCGCTTTATGGGCATGGGCTTTTTCCGCAATCGGCTTAAGGTCAATCAGCTGCCCATAGAAGGAGGGCGATTGTACCACCACACAAGAAGTGTCATCATCAATCTGCGCAAGGATATCCTCAGTACCATAGGGGTCTGCCGGTAATGACACAGTAGAAGCACCTGGCAATTGAGCGGAGATACCTTCGATAACCTCACGATATTGCGGATGCAAACCACCTGAGATTACAGCCTTTTTCTTACGGGTGACACGGTGGGCCATGAGGACAGCTTCGGCGGTGCCAGTGGAGCCATCATACATGGAAGCGTTGGCCACATCCATGCCAGTCAGCTGCGCCACTTGAGTTTGGAATTCAAAGAGCGATTGCAGCGTGCCCTGCGTAATCTCTGGTTGATACGGTGTATAGCTGGTGAGAAACTCGGAACGTTGGATAAGGTGATCGACCGTAGCGGGCACATGGTGCTTGTAGGCGCCGGCACCCACGAAGAACGGCTGATCGCCTGCTGCACTGTTTTTTGCAGCCATGCGCGTGAGAAGGCGCTCTACTTCCAGCTCGGTTTTACGTAGTGGCAGACTTTCAATTGCCTTGATACGTTTATCCGCCGGAATATCGGTAAACAGCTCATCAATGCCGTCGATACCGATTTGGGCCATCATTGCGGCGCGGTCGTTATCTGAGAGCGGAAGGTACCGCATGCTTATTTCTCCAGAAGGTTATGGCGCTCGTGCTTTGCGAAAAGCAGACTTTTGAGCGCCTCTCCCCTTAGGCCCAAATGGCCTCGGTTGTTGCTTACTGATTAACTTTGAAAGCCCTAGCAGGCTATCTATCGTTTACAGGCTATCTACAAAGGCTTTGTAGTCGTCTGCATTCATCAGATCATCCAGTTGAGCTTTGTTGTTAAGCTTTAGCTTAAAGAACCAAGCATCACCTTCTGGCTCATCATTGACCTTGGCAGGCTCATCAACCAGCACTTCGTTGCCCTCGACAATTTCGCCATCAAGCGGAGCGTAGACTTCACTGGCTGCCTTCACCGATTCCACAACTGCTGCCTCATCGCCTTTAGCAAGGGTTTTGCCTGTTTCTGGCAGCTCGACAAACACCACATCACCTAACTGGGCCTGTGCGTAATCGGTGATGCCTACAGTGGCGATGTCGCCCTCTACCTTGATCCACTCGTGGTCGTTAGTGAAATAAGTGCTCATGATTGTTCCCTCAAATCTGGAGTTTTTTCGATTGTTTTCATTGTGGGCCAAAGCCCGAATTGCTCTTCGTACAGATTTTTTAACTCGGCTTACGATAGTAGCGCTGCGGCACAAAAGGCATTGCCGTCACTATGGCAGGTAGCGCCTTGCCACGTACAAGAACTTCCAGTTTGGTGCCCTCGACCCCATAGGCTACTGGTACATATCCCATTGCAATTGGTGCGCCCATTGTGGGAGCGAAACCGCCGGATGTGAGTGCGCCGATAACTTTATCTGTCTTTGGCAGAACGATTTCCGCGCCTTCGCGGGCGGGAGCGCGGCCTTCAATTTTCAAGCCCACGCGGATAATTTGCGGGCCATCGGCAAGCTGTTTTTGAATAAGGGCGGCACCTGGAAAACCACCTTGTTCGCGGCGACGCTTTTGCATGCAAAAGGTGATATTACCTTCCACAGGTGTGGTTTTTTCGGTGATGTCGTGGCCATACAAGCAAAGACCCGCCTCAAGACGCAGGCTATCGCGGGCACCAAGGCCAATGGCCTCAACCCGATCATCGGCAAGCAATGCCTTGGCAATGGCTTCTGCCGTACCAGCCTGACATGAAATTTCATAGCCGTCTTCACCGGTATAACCTGAGCGCGAGACATGGATTTTAATACCGTCAAATTCCATTTCCTGCGCCGCCATAAACGCCATTTCAGAGGCTTGCGGGGCGTGAAGGGCCATGACCTCGGCAGCTTTAGGGCCCTGCAGGGCAAGCAGCGCGCGCTCTGGCAGTTCTTCCAGCTTTATGTTTGCCGGTAGTTTGGCACGCAGGTAAGCGAAGTCCTGTTCTTTGCAGGCAGCATTCACGACTATGTACAAGCGGCCGTCGTTTTCTTCGCCTTCGGGACGGGTGACCATAAGGTCGTCAAGTATACCGCCATCATCGTTCAGCAGAACGGTATAGCGCTGACGCCCCGGTTTCAACTCTTTGAAATTTGATGGAACGAGTGCTTCAAGCGCGGCGGCTGTGGTGGCATGGTCTGGCCCCACCAAATAGGCTTGCCCCATATGGGAAACATCAAACAGACCCGCTGCTTCGCGTGTGTGTTGATGTTCTTTCATGATACCGAGCTTGTATTGCACCGGCATGGAATACCCGGCAAATGGCACCATTCGGGCGCCTAGCTCCACATGCAAATCATAGAGCGGGGTAAGGGCGAGAGTCTGGTCTTGTTCGGCCATACAGTGTCCTCAATGGTCAGAGCGCGTTGACGTAAACTTCCCGTTTCCAATTGATATGGTCCAATAGAAATAGAGTTTAACGCGCCCCCTCTGTCCCGAGAACCTGAGAGATTTCCCAGTCGTGTTGCGCAACGACTGGTTACTCCTTCGGCGAGCCACGGCCAGCTTATGCCAGGTGGCTTCTTTCCAGAGTGTTGCTTACCCAGCGGTCCTTTTGCCTGAGAGTTTCCGGGGCGGTTGCTCCTTCGGCGTCTGGGGATTTGCGGCCTCCAGATCTCTCCCGCTAGGGGTTATGGCTTCATTGATTGCGTCGTCAATGAAGTGCAAGGCTTTGGCACACAACAACTACCAAGCCTTTATAAAGCTGGAAGAGCGTTACCAGCCTTAACAGGATTAACCCTTAACCTTTTTTTTAGTTGTCGTCGAATCCAAAAATCAACTTCATACCACCTTCCGTAGGGATGGTTATGTTTTCTTCAACAAGAACCCACGCTTGAGAGGGGGAACCTGCTTCTATGGTCGCATTGACCTTGAAAAGATTTGAATAGACTGGCTTGGATTTTTCATTGGATGATTTAACAACCGCGACGCGAACCGGCAATTGTAACGAGCCACCTTTCCAGCCTGGACCCGGAGTGATGCGCCCGGCTAGTCCGAGTTTAACAACAACTTGCCCTTGGCTGGCTTTACATGTTGCTGCCGAGTCTGAAATGTTTGCCTGATAGAGTAAAGCCGTTTGGTCGCCTTGTTTGCGCCTTGGATATTTTTCCAGAAGCTGTGTTCCTGTTAGGGCTTCCAGCTTGGGGCACTGAACGGGCGGTGCGAAAATCTGCGCCACATCCTCGGGTGTAATTTGTTTTTCAGTTTCAGCAGGCGACGAAGTGTGCTGCGTAAACTCTCCATCAGAGCTTGTTATTCCTCCACAACCAGTCAGAGAGAGAACCAATAAGGAAACAAGTGTTATGATACCATGTTTTTTATGCATACTTCATCCAGTCACGACTTATGAGCCGCGCCCCTTGCTTAACGCTTTGCAAAATCCGTTGCGTCTATAGCAGGCTGTTACACTTTTTACGAGTATAAAACTATAATTAAACTCATAATCTCTTGGTTAAATAAAGTGTAATAGCTACCAGTTTACGCATATTTGTTTTAAATATGCCTCCTTTTTTATATTATTATCAAGCCATAAACTGGCAGACACCTGCTTAAACCTATATCTTTTCAACTTAGCCGGTGCTTTTTATGATAATTGCACATAATCATTGCTGACCATCGCTTCGCCCAAAGCAAACAAGTCGTGTTGCATAGGAAAGGCTTGGGAGTACTGATCCAATCGGATTGCTGATTGTTTTGTTGGCCTTGACACTTGGACCCCTTATCATTCAATAAGCATGACAAGAAAGATACGGGAACAGTTTATGCAAGAAACAAACGGCACTTTACCCCGCCTAGAGCTTAAGCTTTGCGCACCGCGCGGATTTTGTGCCGGTGTTGACCGGGCTATTCAAATTGTAGAGCTGGCATTGCTAAAGTATGGAGCACCTGTGTATGTGCGCCATGAAATTGTTCATAATAAGTACGTTGTTGAGTCGCTACGTAACAAAGGTGCTGTTTTTGTGGAAGAGTTGAACGAGGTGCCAGATGATGGACAACCCGTTATCTTTTCTGCCCATGGCGTGCCGAAAAGCATTCCTGCCGAAGCACAGCGGCGCAACATGTTCTTCCTTGATGCCACTTGCCCTTTGGTTTCTAAAGTCCATAAGGAAGCGATTTTACATGATCGGCGCGAGCGCGAAGTTTTGCTTATCGGTCATGCCGGGCATCCGGAAGTTATTGGTACGATGGGGCAGTTGCCGGAAGGTACTGTGCACCTTATTGAAACCGTAGCTGATGCCAAAAGCTATCAACCACATAGTGACAGGCAGCTGGCATGGATTTCCCAGACCACGCTTTCGGTAGATGACACCAGCGAGATTGTTCGCGTTTTGAAAGAACGCTTTCCCGATATTGCCCAACCCCATAAAGATGACATCTGCTATGCAACTACAAACCGTCAAGAAGCTGTCAAATTTATTGCAAGTCAATGCGATGCTTTAATTGTTGTCGGGGCCCCCAACTCTTCCAACTCACAACGTTTACGCGAAGTGGCCGAGCGTGAAGGCTGTCAAAAAGCTGTCTTGCTGCAAAGGGCCGCAGACATTAACTGGAAAGATTTCGAGGGCATTACCAGCCTTGGTGTGACAGCTGGCGCATCGGCACCTGAAATTCTTGTCGAAGAAATCATTGAAGCTTTCCGCTCACACTTCGATGTCGTTGTTGAAACGATACGAACCGCAACCGAAGACATTTCTTTTAACCTACCTCGCGAATTACGTGAGGGAGTTAGTACTACCGGATAATCATGGCTGTTTATACTGATGTAACCGATGAAGAGCTCAGCGCGTTCATTGCTGACTACAATATTGGCGCGCTGCTTTCCTTTAAAGGTATTGCCGAGGGGGTTGAGAATTCCAACTATCTTGTGCACACCGAACAGGGCAACTTTATTCTTACACTCTACGAAAAGCGTGTGAACCCGCAGGACTTGCCATTCTTTCTAGGATTAATGCAGCACCTTGCCAAAGGGGGATTAAACTGCCCCACACCGCTTGCCAATAGCCATGGAAATATCTTAGGGGAGTTGGCCGGTCGCCCCGCTGCCGTTATCAGCTTTCTCGATGGTATGTGGACACGGCGTCCTAAACAACACCACTGCTTTGAACTGGGCAAGGGTATGGCGCAGATGCACTTGCTGGGAGCTGACTTTGAACTTAAGCGTACCAATGCGCTATCTATTGATGGCTGGGGGCCACTGCTTGAAGACAGCCGCTCGCGCGGTGACGAAGTCAAAACCGGCTTGATCGACGAGCTGGATAGCGAACTACATGATTTACAAGACCAATGGCCAGACAAGCTGCCACAAGGCATAATTCATGCAGATTTGTTTCCGGATAATGTGTTTTTCATTGGCGACAAGCTCTCGGGTCTGATCGATTTCTATTTTGCCTGCAATGATAGCCTTGCTTACGATATTGCCATTTGCCTGAATGCCTGGTGCTTTGAAAGTGATGGCGCTTTTAATGTCACCAAAGCCAAAGCTCTGCTGAACGGCTATAGCAGTGTACGGCCACTAGAGGAGAGCGAGTACGACGCCCTCCCACTCCTTTGCCGTGGGGCAGCGCTACGCTTTTTGCTCACGCGATTGTTTGACTGGCTTAGTGTACCTGAAGGCGCTTTGGTCACCCCCAAAGATCCGCTTGAATATTTGCACAAGTTAAGGTTTCATCGCTCTGTTGTTTCCTCAAGTGCATACGGGCTGGATATATGAGTGACGAAAAGCGCGTCAAAGCGTGGACAGATGGTGCCTGTTCTGGCAATCCCGGCCCCGGTGGCTGGGGTGTTCTGTTGCTTTTTGGTGAACATGAAAAAGAGCTTTGCGGCGGAGAAGCAGGCACAACCAACAATCGGATGGAATTGCAAGCCGCGATTGAAGCTTTGAATGCACTCAAGCGGCCGTGTGCGGTGGACCTTTATACAGATAGCGCTTATGTTAAAAATGGCATCACCCAATGGATGCATAATTGGAAGCGTAAGGGATGGCGCACAGCTTCCAATTCGCCTGTTAAAAATGCCGAGCTATGGCAAGCACTTGATGCTGCAACCAAACGTCATTCCATTAATTGGCATTGGGTGAAAGGTCATGCGGGCATTGAAGAAAATGAGCGCGCGGATGAGTTGGCCCGTCGAGGCATGAAACCTTTCCAGCGAGGTTGAAAGAGCGCAAGGGATGGATAAAAACACCAATAGTATGGTGGATGCCCCTCAAGGGACTATAAAAAAAAGCGTCGTTATCATCGCAAATCCTACCGCGAGTCGCTTTAACCCTGAATGCTTGACAAAAGTCGCGGAGCATTTGCAACAGCACAATTGCAAAGTCAAACTCAAACTTAGCCAACGAACGGGTGAGACAGCAGCACTTTGCCGGACCACAAACGCTGACGTGGTTGTCATTGCTGGTGGTGATGTGAGTTTTAATGAGGCTGCCAGTGCGTTACTGGAGCGCCGCACCAACCCCAAGCTTGCACTTATCCCATTTGGCACTGGCAATACTTTAGGCAACGAGCTCTGCCTGCCACATGATCCCAAAACCATTGCCGATTTGATTGTTGCTGGCAATAGCCAACCACTGTATCACGGCATTGCCAACGGGCGCGCATTTTTTGCTGTGGCTTCTTGCGGCTTTGATGCCGAGATAGTCCACCTCCTGCCCTATCGCCTTAAGCGACGTTTGAAGAAGATTGCTTATTTGGCCTATGCTATCAAGTTAGGGCTCTTTCGCCGATCAACGGAAATAAGCGTTGAAACGGGTGGTGAAACCTACAGGGCAGCATCAGCACTCATTACCAACTGCTCGCATTATGGGGGCGGCTTTACCTTGGTGCGCGAAACAAGCGCAACGAAAAAGGGGCTGGTGATGGTGTTGCTACATAGCAATAGCCTATGGGGATTAACTTGCAGCGCTGCCAAACTCATAACCGGCAAAGTCGCTAAAAGCCCGTTATTTACCATTTTACCAGTAGAACACGTGGTTATTAACTCCAAGCGCCCAACTGCTGTACAGATTGACGGAGAGCCTTATGGCGGCACCCCGCTGCACGTTGAAACCGGGCACGCTACATTGCAAATAATTTGCCCTTAAACCAATATGCTTTCTTCTTGATTTTACAGCGATAAAAAACCCGCAACACCTTAACTTATGTGCTGCGGGTTTTTTGGATGCGTTGTATTCACTTAAAATTACGTCACATGCTCCAACTCTATAATATGGAGAGAATTCTTGTCGTTTGATTGCAGCCAATCAAACGGAACACTCCCCATATGAAAGTTACAAACGGCTTAACGGCTTGAGTGGGCCGCTTGGTCTTTAAGCAGCTTGGTGGCATCAAGCGCGCTCATGGGCTGACCAAAAGTATAGCCTTGGGCATATTCACAACCAAGCTGATACAGCTCAAGTGAGTCCGCATCGGTCTCGGCACCTTCTGCAACTATTTCCATACCTAGGTCGTGCCCCAATTTAACGATGGAATGCAAAATAACAGAGCGCGATGCGTTGGTGCGAGATTGCACAAAGGTGCGGTCAATCTTCAAGGTATCGAACTGGAAGCGTTGCAAATAGCTCAGCGACGAATAACCGGTGCCAAAATCATCCAACGACAAGCCCGCGCCTAAACCTTTCAAGCGCTCAAGTACTTGCACCGAGAATTCGGGGTTTTGCATGATGAGTGATTCTGTCAGTTCCAGCTTTAGCGATCCCGGTGTCAGTGCAGCACGTGATAGCACCGCTTTAACATCTGAAATCAAATCATGACGCAGCAATTGGCGTGATGAAATGTTGATTGACATAAACAACGGCATGGCTTGGCGGTATTCGCGCTGCCATTGCGAGAGTTGTTGAGCCCCCTTGTTCAGCACTAGTAAGCCGATTTCGTTTATCAAACCGTTCTGCTCGGCCACCGGAATAAATTCGGCCGCAGGTATAAGCCCACGTGTGGGGTGCTGCCAACGGGCTAGCGCCTCAAAACCAGCTACTGTTTTATCGGACAAACGCACAATTGGTTGGAAATATACTTGCAATTCGTTCTTTTCCAGTGCGCTGCGCAACTCGCCATCAATGGCCAGAGAATTGCCCACTAAGTGACGCAAGGTAGGACGGAACACCTCAACCCTATCTCCACCCAAACGCTTGGCGTGATTAAGCGCGATTTCCGCATCTCTGATAATTGCAGAGGCTTTTTCTACCTTATCGTCGGATAATGCGGCACCAATAGACGCGGTAAGGAAAATTTCTTGCTCACCAAATTTCACCGGCATACGTACAGCCTTGCGCATTTCGTCAGCAAAGGCGGCAACCTGATTTGCCTCGGTTTCTGACACCAGCAGCACAGCAAAGACGTCTGCGCTCAAACGCGAGAGCGAGTCTTGTGGCTTTAACAAGCGGGACAGTCTTCTTGCCGCAGTGAGCAACATGGAATCGCCTGCGGTTTGCCCAACACTGTCGTTAACCTGCTTGAAGCGGTCCAAATCCAACAGGATGATTGAGAAGCTGCCGGAATTTTCGGCCCGCGTGCGGGTGATAGTTGCATTCAAGCGGTCCATAAACAATTCGCGGTTCGGCAACCCCGTGAGATTGTCGTGCACAGCATCGTGCATCAACCGCTCCTCGGCATTTTTTTGTGAGGTGATATCCAACAGTGTTCCGACACAGCGTATGACCTCGCCATCGCCCCCCAATAGCGGGCGGGCGCGCAACAAGAACCAACGATAGTGGCCATCTTCACCACGCAAACGAAAAACCTGGTTTACACGGCCCCGACGGTGGTCGATCACGGCATCAAGCGTTGCACGAAAGATATCCTTATCTTGCGTATGTAGATACTCTAACCAATCCCGGGCAGAGCCTTGCAGGCTGCCGGTTTTGAGACCAAGGACTTCTTCCAAAACATCACTGGTAAGAATGCGGTCGCGCTCTGTATCCCAGTCCCACAATATATCACCGGAACCAACCATAGCCAGCGAGCGGCGTTCTACTTCTGGCACCGCACCGCTCGAGAATGAGTTTGCAGCAAAAGCGTGCTGAATTACCGTGAAGCTGATGAGCAACACGATTAGTACAATGCCACCGGCAAGCGCAGGCTGAACCAACTCATTCACCAGTGAGCCTTTGGTGGCCATCCACGCGGCGAAAATCCAGACGATAAGCAAGAACCAAGTGGGCACAAGCATTATCGCCCGCTCGAAGCCTTGAATGGCTAAATAAATTATAAGTGTGAAACCCACCAATATTGTGAGTGCCAAGATAATGCGAGAAAAGCCAGCAGCGAGTGCGGGATCCCATAGTGCGACAACGACAAGTGAGGATACAAAGCAAACCACAGTAAGCAACAGGTGTGTTGGCCGGATTTGCCATCGGCTTAAGTTCAAGTAGGCGTATAAAAACAAAATGAGTGATGTTGTTAGCGATATTTCCGCTACAGCACGGAAAAGCTGCTCATCGCCTAACGTACGCCCGAAAATCAGATTCCAGAAACCGAAATCAATGCAAAGGTACAGAAGTACCGACCACGCCATGCTGGCGGTTGCGGGAAAAAGTACGGTTCCTTTCACCACGAACAAGATGGTCAAGAACAGGCAAAGAAGCCCGGCTATGCCTAATACAATTCCATGGAACAACGAGTAGGCGTTAATATTATCCTTATAGGCTTCCGGCTTCCATAAGCGCAATTCTGGCAAGGTGGAGCTTTGTAATTCGGCGACGAAAGTTACCACTGCACCCGGCTCTAGTGTAATGCGAAAAACATCGGCCGCGGTTGAGCGCTCGCGGATTGGCGGGACACCGAGACTTGGTGTAATTGACAGTATCCGCCGCGCTCCAAGGTCGGGATTGAAGACACCGGAGCCTGACATTTTGTAGTATGGCGCAACCAATAGGCGGTCTATTTGCTCATTACTCGGGTTCGATAGGGCAAAAACACCCCATGACTTTGCCTTTCCATCGGTGGAACGCACTTCAATGCGTCTGACAATACCGTTCACATCCGGAGCTGTTGAAACTTGCAGGCTGTCACCGGCCTGAGGATAGAAATCAACGACTGCGGTCATATCAACCGCATCAATATCTTTGGGGGCGACGATCGCCTCTAGTGCCCATGCTTTAGCAAGAAAGGAATATGAAATAAAAAATAGCAGGAACAAAGCTACAAATTGGGGTAAACGCTGCAAGTATCGCTTGGGCAAGGTTGTCTCCTGCATAAACGGCTCTTTCTTTGTCCCTGGCTTGCACAGCCTTAAAAGGGTGCTTTTGCCGAAACGGGCTCAGGTATTTTATTCTGTTGCCCGGCCCGACCTGTGCGGTTTCGAAGCGAGCGTGAAAAATTCGTTTCTTCGGCTATTTTTGCCAAAAGTACATGGTCTTGCCATTGGCCATTGATAAAGAGGAAACTGCGCGCGTAACCCTCGCGCTCAAAGCCGACTCTTTCTAGCAAACCAATAGAGACTTCGTTGGTTGGAATACAATTGGCCTCAACGCGGTGCAAGTGTAATTCCTCAAAAGCAAAGGATATTATGCGTTCAACCGCCTTTTTCATATATCCTTTCCCAGCGTAAGGCTTACCCATCCAGTAGCCAAGGCAGCCGGATTTGCACACCCCGTGGCGTACGTTGGTTAAAGTGATACCGCCCAAGAGCTTTTGTCCAATGCCTTCAAAAATATAGAAGGGATAGGATTGTCCTTGACGATACTCTTGCAGTAACTGCTTGTAACGCCGTTTAAAGCCAACCCTAGATAAGTCATCAACGGGCCACGTGGGTTCCCAGGGTTGTAAAAAATCCCTGCTGATTTCGCGCAGATTTGACCACTTCTCGTAGTCCTTCGGTTGTGGTGCCCGTAATAGCACCCCTTTTCCCGTAAGTTGATAAGGGTGAATTGCTGCTCTGTTTAAAACCACCAATGCCACCAGCCCCTTCTGTTAACGACCCAGTATTACTCTCGCTTTTCGTTGGATGTTAAGTAAGCTCTGTTTAGTTTGCCCCTAGCTGACCTTTTTAGCTCAAAATACGCGCCTCTTTAATACGACTCTCAACTTGTGAAAGCGATAACATAGGCGATTTGGGCCCAACGCTTACCATTGTCGGCTTTTTGCTCAAGAATACCCTTTGCGCAACTTTTTGCACCTGTTCTAGTGATACGGCGTCTACCCTTTGTGTCAGCTCATCGACACACACAACGCGGTCATAAATCATTAATTGCCGTGCAATTTGACCTGCCCGCGCTGCAGGGCTTTCCAAAGCAATCAGTAGACTTGCCTTTATTTGTGCCTTTGCCCGTTGGACTTCTGCATTTGTTATGGTGCGGGTAACATTCACAAGCTCATCAACAATAACCGGCATTAATTCTTCGGTATCTTGCGGTCCTGTTGCTGCATGGATGGCAAATAGCCCACCACCTGTGAATGCCCAGTGAAAAGCGTAGATTGAATAGCAAAGGCCCCTTTGTTCGCGCACTTTTTGAAATAGTCGCGATGACATACCCCCTCCAAGAATAGAGGCCAATATCTGGACGGCATAATAATCCTGGTCGGCATACGAAATGCCCTCAAAGCCCAAGATTACCTGTACTTCTTGCAGATCTTTTTCTAAAAACTTGCTTCCGCCGTGATAGGTGATTTCAGGAACAGCGGTTGGTTTTGTTTGCGAAAGTTTTGTAAATAACTGCTGCGCTTTAGATACAATCTCATCGTGGGATACGGCCCCTGATGCTGACAAAACCATACCTTGAGCCGAATAGCGCCTATCCATATAGTTTCGGATATCTTTCGGCTCAAAGCCTTTTACACGTTGCGGCGTACCGAGGATGGGCCGACCGATTGACTGATCTGGCCAAGCGGTTTCCAATAGCAAATCGAAAGCAACATCTTCGGGTGTATCTTCCGCTGCACCAATTTCTTGCAAGATAACGTGCTTTTCCCGCTCGAGTTCATCTGGATCAAATATGGATTCTTGCAAAATATCTGCCAGAATATCCAGCCCTAAGGGGACATCCTCCGCCATCAGGCGGAGGTAGTAGTTTGTGTGTTCCACGCTTGTCGACGCATTCATTTCACCGCCAACGGCTTCCACTTCCTCGGCGATTTGTAGCGCACTTCTTTTCTTTGTCCCCTTAAAAGCCATATGCTCGAGCAGATGGGTCAACCCATTTTCGGAGGCTTTTTCGGACTGAGAACCTGCACCAACCCAAACACCCAAAGCAGCGGTTTTTAAATGAGGCATGTTATCGGTGACAATAGTCATGCCGTTATCTAAGCGCGTTACACGTGTTGTCATTCATTAGACCCCTGTTGCAACGGCGCGGGCAGTTTTTACAACGTGCTGCTCTATTGCCTCCAACTCCGCAGGTACAACAGTGAATTTTTCCTCACGTTCCATTAAATCCGAGAGGTGCGGTGGCAAGCCTGGTGTCATACCACTGGCCTTAGCAACAGCTTGCGGGAACTTTGCCGGATGTGCTGTTGAGAGTACAACCATTGGCGTTTCAGCTGTGGTAAAGCTTTTGGCCACATGTGCGGCAATCGCCGTGTGTGGGTCCATCAGGTAACCAGAATCGTCAAGAGTTTGTTTAATCGTCGCTTTCGTTTGCTCTTCCGATGCGCGACCGGCAGCAAATAACTTCTTGATTTCATCTAATGTATTTTGTGAAAGCGTGAAAGCACCTGACTGCTTTAAACTCGCCATTTGCCGCTTGACCTCTTCACCATTACGTCCGTTTGCTTCAAACAATAACCGCTCGAAGTTAGACGAAACCTGAATATCCATGGACGGCGCTGTTGTCGGTATTACTGTACTGGTTTCATAGCGGCCTGTTTCTATGGTACGGGCCAAAATATCATTCACATTCGTCGCGATCACCAGTTGCTTAATAGGTAGCCCCATTTTGTAGGCCACATATCCTGCAAAAATATCGCCAAAATTGCCTGTTGGTACAGTGAAGGAGATTTCGCGGTGCGGTGCACCAAGGGCAGCACCGGCAACAAAATAGTAGACCACCTGCGCGACCACACGAGCCCAGTTGATCGAATTCACACCAGAAAGTGATACTTTTTCGCGAAACACCCCGTTGTTGAACAGGTCTTTCAAAATGCCCTGGCAATCATCAAAATTACCCTTCACGGCTAATGCATGTATATTATCTTCTTTGGCAGTGGTCATCTGGCGCTGCTGTACAGGCGAGACGCAGCCTTCTGGAAAGAGGATATAAACATCTGTTCGTTCACGACCACGGAATGCTTCAATCGCGGCTCCACCAGTATCACCCGATGTTGCCCCCACAATGGTTGCCCGCTCATCGTTTTGTGTGAGTACATGGTCCATCATGCGACCCAACAATTGCATGGCAACGTCTTTAAATGCCAGTGTCGGGCCATGAAACAACTCTAAAATAAACGTGTTGGCATCGGTTTGAACCAATGGCGTTACCGCTTTATGTGCAAAACTGTCGTAGGCGGCCTCAATCATATCTTTTAGGTCAGCTTTGCTGATTGAATCGCCAACATACGGGCTTATGACTTCATAAGCTATTTGCGCATAAGTTTTGCCTGAAAAATCCGCAATCTGCTGTTTGGTCAGCTGAGGCCATGTTTTGGGCACATAAAGCCCCCCATCTCGCGCCAAGCCTGTGAGCATTACCTGAGCAAAATCCAACTCTGGTGCTTCTGCGCGCGTGCTTACATACTTCACTGCCAAACCTTTCTCAAATACAATTCAGTGTCACAAACACTTCTGCCCGTTGACCATTCTAGCCAGTGGGGAAAACTCAAACAAAGACCTCATAAAGCCCGAGAAGTTTTTTGCAAAGATGATGCAGCGGCACTCTCAGGCTTGCTCTGATGACCAAGAGGGTCTTGAAATAACAGAGTTAGCCTAAAATTGCACTGTTTTCTTGATGAAAACATTAGCATTTTTGCAAAATCGGATTGTTTCTTGGACGCAAGTTAACCGCCAGTTGTGGCTAAAGCTTGTCATGCGTGTCCGGCATCAGAGGAAAGCATACCTGGTTCGATACCCATTATTTGTAGGGCACGCCCCCATTTATCATGGTCTTGCACCTCAAAAACCAGTGAGGGATCAGCAGCACAAGTTAACCAGCCGTTAGCTTGAATCTCACTCTCCAGCTGTCCGGGTGCCCAGCCAGCATAACCCAATGCTAACAATGCTCTACTCGGTCCGCGCCCTTCAGCCAAAGCACGAAGTATTTCAAGTGTAGCTGTTAAGCAGATGCCATTTTCGATGGGTAGACTAAACCCTTCCAAGAAGAAATCATCGGAATGCAGCACGAAACCTCGCCCTGTATCGACCGGTCCACCTTGATACACCTTCATATTGCGAAGGTCGGGCGGTAACTCGTACTCATCGCCTTCTGGTAGAATATTCAATTGTTTTAGCAATTCGGAAAAATTGATATTATCAACCGGCTGGTTGAGGATAATTCCCATTGCCCCTTCCTCTGAGTGGGCACAAACATAAACAACAGAATGGGCAAATCTGCCATCGTCCATTGAAGGCATTGCAATAAGGTATTGACCTTCCATGTACTGGTTGTTGTCGCCTTCCTGCATACAATGACCTCTTGATTTTGTTTTACTCAAGCATTCGAGAATAGGTTTATCAATTATTCATATCACAAGCGGTATGAGGTGACTCAATCTGTGATAAACCACTGTTAGAAAACACCATAGCATGAACACAATACATTGCAGCCTGTCTGTTTTATGTTCTTTAACAAGAAACAAGCACAATGCGATGTGGGCTAACGGCAAGAGTAAAGCAATGATCCTAAAGAAGTCTCAGTTTCGAGCTCGAAACTTATTATATTTGAGCATTGCTCTTAGCTTACTGATGTTCGCGCCTGCCTCGGCTTCCAACTACAATAGTGAATGGGTGATTTTTGAAGGTGGCGCAGTGCGCTTGTTGCGCGACGATACAGCAAATCCGGCACAAAAGGCTGTTGGAGCCCTTGAGTTTCGACTTGAAGACGGCTGGCATATTTATTGGCGTTATCCCGGCGAAACGGGCTTGCCAACAACTGTTGATTTCTCTGCCTCAACGAACCTAAAGGATTATCACCTGCAATATCCTCCCCCGCAAATTTATAATGACGGCCTGACCCAGTCGCTAATTTATAAGAAAAAGGTAATTTTGCCTATTAGTTGGCTGCGTCAAAACCCCAAACGACCGGCAGTGCTCGATGCTTCAATTGAATTTGGAGTATGTAAGCATATATGTATTCCCGAACACGTCTCCCTTTCACTCGTGATTCCTAGAGTTGACAACCGATCAAGTGAGTGGAAAAAGATTATTGCACAAGCACTCTTGCAAGTTCCAACCCCCATGGCGCGCGGAGATGCGTTTTTAAAATCTGCCAAGAAAGTTGAAGTCGATGGACAAACCCATTGGGATTTCACTTTTGCGCTTGAGCGAACAAGCGGCGCATCCAATATAGCTCGTCATTTGCAGTTATTTATTGACGGTGGTCCATCTGCATATCATGGCATTCCAAAACTCATTGAAACGACTGCCAACACAGCCCGTTTTAGAGTTAATGCCAACGGCTTAAAAGATGGTCGTGTACTGTTTACTCTTGTGAATGGTAAGCATAGTTACCAAGCAAACTACACAATACCGTTAGATGCCTCTCAAAGTAAGTGATGGCTTTCACTATGACGAAATTATTTTTACTCGAAAGTGATTTAGGCTTGTAATATCTCTGCGTTATTGTGAATGCGAAAGAACTCGCATTTTGAGGAGGAAATGATGAGTATTGAAATTGGCGCACATATTCCTGATGTACAGCTAATGGCTGTTACCAATGAGGGCCCCAAAGAGGTTTCCACAAAGGAAATCTTTGCTGGCAAAACCGTTGTACTATTTGCGGTTCCTGGCGCTTTCACACCAACTTGCCATTTAAATCACTTGCCTGGTTATCTTCATAACTACGAGGCGCTCAAAGCCAAAGGTGTCGATGAAATCGCAGTGGTTGCTGTCAATGACGCATTTGTCATGGGTGCTTGGGCCAAGGATACAGATGGACTTGGAAAACTAACCTTTCTAGCTGATGGTAATGGTGATTTTGCCAAGGCTATGGGGCTGGAGTTGGACGGCTCGGGCTTTGGAATGGGGTTGCGTTCGCAACGATATGCCCTTATCGCCAAGGACGGCGTAATTTCAGCTTTGAAAATCGAGGCTTCGCCCGGTGTTGCTGAGAGCTCAACAGCTGAGGCCATTTTGGAGGCTCTATAAAGCAAAACTAAAGCAGTACACTCTATAAACACAGTAGAGAAACTGCTTTAGGCTTTTAGCTATTGTCTTGATAAAGTAGATTAAAGCTATCTTGGTTTACGAGGCGGCGCTTTGTTATTTCCACGTGGGTTTAGCATGGCATTGGGGATAGCACGTCTTGGATTAACATTGGCCTTTTTTCTCTCTATTGCGGCTTTTCTTGCTGCTTCTTCTTCTTGGAAAAACAGATCCTGCTCATCTTCAGGCGATAGCTTATCTCTATTCGCGTAAAACTCTTTTCTAAGGCGCACTAGTAGCGCACCATAAACAGCCAGCAATGTCACTGCCAAGCCAAACCATGTTAACGCATAGGACAGGTGATTGTTGGTAAAGCTCAACCGTGTTTCCCCAGCCTGTGGCAGAGAGCCCGCCTGAGCAGTGTTATCAGTTGCGTCAATTGTATAAGGAGCTGTCGTTTCCCGGTCCAACCCAAGCGCTTCAGCCATTTTCAATGGCTCGCGCACAAACCACTCTTTCTTTTCCAGATCAGCATCAGCAGAGAAAAAAGAAGGCGTTTCCGGGCGGCGTATTAAACCGTTTATGGTTACCTCGCCGCGAATGGGTAATGACGTAAGCCGCGAGCTTAAGTTTTTCTGGTCCATGGGCACAAATCCACGATTGACCAAAACAGCCCAACCTTGATTGGTTATAAATGGCGCGTAAACAAAAAAACCTTGCCCACCTTGCATCCCACGCGGATTACTCAAATTTTCATAGTAATATAATTCACCTAGTAGAAACTGACCGGTCACTTGAACAGGGAGGTAATTGACTTCTGCCATTTCAATAGTGCCCCAATCTTCCGGCCCTGGCGCAAAAACCGGTGAAGATGAGACGCGATACTTGGCTAATTCAATCAGGTTTTCTTTCCAAGACAATCGCTTCATTTGCCAACTGCCTAAAGATATTAACAGGGCAAAAGCAATCACAGTCGAGATATGAAGCCAAAGATATTTGCGTATAAAACCGATATCTTTTTTTTCGTTATCTGGCTCTGGCGGTTTATTTGAGGATGGTGGCATACTCTTCTTTTTGATCTTCTTCTCAGTAGGTGCAACCGCCCATGTCGTATCGTTATCCATATGGGATTCAATCACTGGCTTGCCTCCTTTCTGAGCTTGAATTTTCAACTGACCTAAGGTGAGTTTTTTGATAATTAGTCGAGTTAGATATGGTGTCAACACTTGTGGTAAAGCTTAGCTGTCATGAAAATCATGACAACTTTTCAAACTACGTAAGGGTTCCTAGTAACAATAATAACGTCAAGAGCCTGACGCGTAGCTGAAATCTCTACAGCTTTCATTGTGAAATAATTGTTTTTCGCGATAATATTAATGAAAAACATTGACAAATATTACATTATAGAAGAGCTAATTTGGCTAAAAACGGTTTTAAATTGGCTTTATTGTACGAAAATATCTAATAAATTTAAATGTACTACAAGTTGTGGATGTTTTATTCAGGACACCCACAACCATAGGTTTATGACTAACCACCCCAAACATAAATGGCCGCAAATAGAAAGAGCCAAACTACATCAACAAAGTGCCAATACCATGCTGCAGCCTCAAAACCAAAATGCTTTTGTGGAGTGAACTGGCCTGCACTGGCGCGTAACAAACATACCGCCAAGAAAATTGTACCAACAATTACATGGAAGCCATGGAAGCCTGTGGCCATATAGAAAGTTGCACCATAGATATTATCACTCATCCCAAAAGCTGCGTGGGCATATTCGTAGCCTTGTAAAATTGAAAACAACACGCCTAAGACCACAGTAGAGGCCAAGCCCAACTTCAACCCATCCCTGTCGTTATGGATCAGTGCGTGATGTGCCCATGTTACTGTGGTACCCGATAACAAGAGGATCAATGTATTGATCAGCGGCAAGTGCCAAGGGTCAAAAGTCTCGATACCTTTCGGCGGCCAAACGCCACCGGTTACATCGACACGATCAAACTGGGCCGCTTCATTGACGAACAACGAGGCATCGAAGTACGCCCAAAACCATGCCACGAAGAACATTACCTCACTGGCAATAAACAGGATCATACCATAGCGCAGGTGGAGCGAAACAACGGGTGTATGATGTCCCTCAATAGATTCTTTAATGGTATCACGCCACCAAGCAAACATTGTGTAAAGCACCACAAGAAACCCAATTACAAACAGCCCCCAGCCTGTAAGGTTTAGAGCCGGAATACGTTCGCCTTGTGCATCCGTGAGAAAATAGAAGATCAACTCTTCACCCGCTTGATAGCGCATGAGCGCTATGGCACCGAGAGCAAGAATAAATGTGCCGATTGAAGCCAGAAACGGCCAAGGGCTTGGGTCAATAATATGATAATCGTGATTTTTATGTGATGCCTGTGCCATTATCTCTCCATTTGGCTGACCGCTGCTCCCTATTTTTGTCTCGCGGTGTCAGGTTGAATTCTCACTTCTATAAGCTCTTGGCATTTTGATTTGGTTGGCGTTCGGGTTGTTCAACTTGCATTGCTGTTGCGTCTTGTTTCTTTTTAGTTTGCTGAGCACTCACAGGAAAGAAAGTATACGAGAGCGTTACCTCTTTCAGCTTGTCCAGAGTTTCGTCCTTGTCCATTTCCGGATCGATGTAAAACAGCAGAGGCATTTTCAAGGTTTCACCTGCTTGTAATGGCTGTTCGGTAAAGCAAAAACAATCGATCTTGTTAAAGTACGCGCCCATCTCATTTGGAAAGACGTTGAACGTTGAGGTGCCGGTTGTGGTATTTTCAGCCTGATTGTGCGCAAGATAGTTGACCTCGACCATCTGCCCCAGCTTCACATTGATAGTGCGCAGTTCCGGCTTGAATTGCCAAGGCAGCCCGCCAGCGGTATTGGCATCAAAACGCACCGTTATAATACGCTCACCTATCTGGGTTGCTTGCATATCAACTTGCTGCGGTGTGCCGCCAAAGCCAGTGACTTGGCAAAACAGCCGATATAACGGCACTGCCGCATAAGCCATTGCCACCATAACAACACAAAAACCCAAGCATACCAGCGCGACTTTGTTATTGCGCGCTTGCATTGCCGTTGCCGTTTCCTGTTTTTGTTGCGGGCAGTTTGGCGATATTGTCATGCGTAAAACCGGTTCCTCCTGTAAGCCTACAGCGGCTACTGCCCACTCAAAAAGACATTATGGCCAATCTTCAAAACTGTGATCAGGTAGAAAAGAATGACCAGTGCAGCAAGGCTCAAGCCGATGGCTAGCGAGCGGCTTTTTTGTGCCTTTTTGTGTTTCTCCATAGATAGTTTATTTGTCATCACGGGCTAAACTCCTAGGTTAGTCAGAGCCATAAGCAACAGGCTTGCGAACAGGGCGGATAGGTAGATCAGCGAAAAACGGAATACTGAAACAGCCCTTGTTGTCATGGTGCTTTGGTGACGGGCATTGTATAGCTGCAAGGTTTTAAAGGCGAAGATGCCGCCTAAGACAAATGCCAATAAGCCATAAAGAGGTGAGGCAAACCCGGCCCAGAACGGCGCCATGCCAATGGGCCATAACACTACGGCATAGACAACAATCTGCATACAGGTATTGGGTACACCCGCCACAACAGGCAACATGGGAACTTTGGCACGTTGATAATCTTTGTTTTTAAATAGAGCCAGCGCCCAGAAGTGTGGCGGTGTCCATGCAAAAATGATCAGGAAAAGCAGCGTGCTTTCGAGTGAAACCACACCGGTGACTGCCGCCCACCCCACAACGGGCGGCAATGCACCGGCGGCCCCGCCAATAACAATATTTTGCGGTGTACGGCGCTTTAACCAGATGCTGTAAATTGCCACATAAAAGAAGATGGTAAATGCCAGCAGGAATGCGGCAGTCCAATTGGCGACCAATCCCAACACCAGTACAGAACCGACGGATAAAGAAAGGCCAAAGGCCAGCGCTTCTTGTTTGCTTACCCGCCCTGCAGGAATAGGTCGGTTTTGGGTGCGGGTCATAAGTGCATCGATATCCGCATCCCACCACATATTCAGTGCCCCAGATGCCCCTGCGCCAATGGCGATGCACATAAGGGAGATTGCCTGTAACCCCCAAGGCATATTTGAGGGAGCCAGCACAATGGCGACAAGCGCAGTGAAAACCACCAAAGACATCACCCGCGGCTTTAGCAGGGCTATAAAGTCTGAAGCCTCGGCATAGCTAACGGTTTGCTCGGCTTGATTTTGCCCTGCTAATGCGACTTGCGGATACGCCTTGGGTGCCTGCATTTATCTACTCCCTTAATTACTCTTGATATCTTGACCTTTTTTACTTGCAGCGTGCCACTAGGGCGGCACGCTCGCATTGTGTCGCTATTTAATTTCGGGCAGTGTTTCGAACTGATGGAAAGGCGGCGGAGATGACAAAGTCCATTCCAGTGTCTCGGCCCCCTCGCCCCACGGGTTATCTGTTGCAGGGCGTTTGCGCACAAACGCATCCACCACTCCCCATAGGAAGATTAAAACGGCAAACCCCGAAAGGTATGAGCCCATTGAAGAGACATAGTTCCACCAGTGGAAGGCATCGGGGTAATCGGCGATACGGCGCGGCATGCCATTCAACCCCAAAAAGTGCTGGGGGAAGAACACAAGATTCACGCCAATGAACATAACTGCAAAATGCAATTTGCCGATGGCCTCGGAATACATATAGCCGCTTATTTTCGGGAACCAGTAGTACCATGCCGCAAAAATGGCAAAGACTGCACCTAACGAGAGTACATAGTGGAAATGGGCCACCACATAATAGGTGTCGTGCATCGAGCGATCCAGCCCAGCGTTGGCCAATTGTACACCTGTAACCCCGCCAATGGTGAATAGTAATATAAATCCAACAGCCCAAACCATTGGCGTGTTAAAGCTGATGGAGCCACCCCACATGGTGGCGATCCATGAGAACACTTTAATTCCTGTGGGCACTGCAATGACCATGGTAGCGAATAGGAAATAGGCTTGGGTATCGACCGAAAGCCCCACGGTGAACATATGGTGCGCCCAAACCACGAAGCCAACGACACCAATGGCCACCATGGCATAGGCCATGCCAATATAGCCAAATACCGGTTTGCGTGAGAAGGTGGAAATAATATGCGAAATGATGCCGAAAGCCGGCAGAATAAGGATGTAGACCTCAGGATGACCAAAGAACCAGAACAAGTGCTGGAACAAGATAGGGTCACCACCGCCTGCAGGGTCAAAGAATGTGGTACCGAAATTGCGATCTGTCAGTAGCATGGTAATCGCGCCTGCCAATACCGGCAGAGACAATAACAACAAGAAGGCCGTAACCAATACAGACCATGCAAACAATGGCATTTTATGCAAGCTCATGCCGGGCGCACGCATGTTCAAAATGGTGGTAATGAAGTTGATGGCCCCGAGAATGGAGGAGGCACCAGCAATATGTAGTGAGAGAATGGCAAAGTCCATGGCCGGTCCCGGTTGACCCGAGGTGGATAGTGGGGGGTAAATAGTCCAGCCACCACCAACGCCATACCCCCCTGAAGGCCCCGGAACGAATAGCGAGAGCAACAACAAAATAAACGCTGGCGGCAGTAACCAAAAGGAGATGTTATTCAGGCGCGGGAATGCCATATCCGGCGCGCCGATCATTATGGGAATAAAGTAGTTGGCAAAGCCGCCAATAAGAGCCGGCATCACCATGAAGAAGATCATGATTAAAGCATGTGCCGTGGTGAACACGTTGAACATATGTGCGTCGGCAAAATATTGCATGCCGGGGTCTTGCAGCTCCATGCGCATGGCCACCGACAACGCACCGCCGACAATACCTGCCATAATTGCGAATATGAGATATAAAATTCCGATATCTTTATGATTGGTGGAGTTCACCCAACGCACCCAGCCCTTTGGCCTGTCATGAGCGTGCGTATTGACCTGTAACATAAAACTTGCTCCCTCATTTCACCGCAGCTTTCACGTCGTCCTGCCCTAGCTCTTGGTTGTGTGCTTGATTGCGCCCACTCGCTTCAAAGGCCACGTCTGCCTGCTAAAGCTGCTGCCTTGAGCTATTGCGCTGTGGCAATTGCTAGGTTTTCATTTGTGACTTGCTGCGTTGGCGCTGTGTTGGTGCTCTTATGTGCAATCATCGATGCCAGCAGATCGTTCGCCTCATCAACATCGTTAATGGCCGCTTGCGACCACGCGGCGAATTGCTCTTTGGAAACAACCTGAACAGCGATGGGCATATAAGCATGACGGCTGCCGCAAAGCTCCGAACATTGGCCGTAGTACATGCCTGTCTCACGTGCATGGAACCAAGTTTCATTCAAACGGCCCGGCACTGCATCGACTTTGATACCAAAAGACGGGACAGCAAATGAGTGGATGACATCTGAAGCGGTAACTTGCACCCTTACCGTGGTATCCACCGGAACCACCAGATTGTAGTCGGTTGCCAGCAAACGGGGCAGCTGCTCATCGCTCAGCCCTTTTTCCTGCTTCAAGGCTTCGCGGTCCTCATCCTCCAGCATGCTGCTATCAAGCGCGATTTCTTCAAGACCTTGCTGCGGATACTCGTAGCTCCAGTACCATGAGTGCCCCGTTGCTTTCACCGTGAGGTCATATTCTGGAATGTCCAACTCTTTGTAGAGAAGCCGAAATGATGGAACGGCTAGGACAACAAGTATCAATACTGGCACAACAGTCCACACTACCTCCAATAAGGTATTATGTGAAAAGCGCTTTGGGCTTTTGTTGGTTCGGCGGTTATAACGAAAAATGCAATAAAGAAGTAATCCGGCCACAAAAAGTGTAATGGCTGATACAATGATCAGCGTGAAATCATTAAACCAGCGTATATCATCCATAACCGTTGTGGCTGCGGCCTGCATGCCCAGAGCGCCAGGTGTTGGCTGGCTGGCAAAAGCCGTACCCGTAGGCAGTGCGGCAAAACCGTATGCTAGAAACCGTTTTCGCGATTTTAGGCTATTCAACTTTTGCTGTACCCAAATATCAAATGTGGTCACTCGTTGAGCTCCCTCAGCTAGTGGGCACTGGCTCGTGATATACGCCGCATAACTTATACAGCTACCTATTAGAGCTCTTATTGCCCGTCTCTCCCAGTCCTGCGATATATTAGCACACATAGCGCACATGCGCAGTTATACTTATAAAAAGCGACAATTCGCCGCACCTTATTTTGATTAAAATCAATTATCACTCCATATGACCATAGTTTTTTGGTCTTAGGCAGTGCGCTTAAGGTATTATTGACCAGCTGATTTTCGTAGGTTTATTCAAACAATTGATACGAAGGTCGTAAATACAAACAAATTCCAACAAGAAACTCTCATAATATTTATTCTCTACATTACAGATAGTTTTTTGCAACTAATGCTGTTGTATTGAGGCAAAGACCTTTCAACACACGGTTGTAGTTTTCTTGATTTGGCGATTACAAGAATCGTAAGCTGTGCATTTACAAGATAGCCAAGCTATGGCTTAAGCAACGTCCCAAGATTTTGTGGATTCCCGAGATTATAGGGGAGATAACCTGTAGCTTTGTTTGCTTCGCGCGAATTCAATATATGTCGGAATTTGAAAAGCACTTTTGATTTTGTCACATAAACAATCAGGTCATAAACCAGAGCCATGATACTGCGTGGCAGCCCTCAAATTGGCAATCTGTGTGCTGGTGCAATTTTTTAAGATTTTATTTTCACGGCATATTGCATTTTAAGAGTTTTCGGTTGATAGGATTCGAGTTGAATTTCTTTTTACCACTCTTACGGAGGGCGCGTTTTGAAACACTTGAGCCTCAGTTTTCGCCAACTGGTTATGGGCTTTGCCGCTTTATTGCCATGCCTGCTAACCGCGCCAAGCGTTTACGCTCAAGGTGAGCTTAAAAACGCCTTTCACGACTGGCAAATGCGCTGTGATACGCCGCCGGGTGCACAATCCGAGCAATGCGCCTTAATCCAGAATGTTTCGGCAGAAGATCGCGAGAATGTCGGTCTTTCGGTAATTGTTTTGAAAACAGCTGATAAACAGGGAACGATTTTACGCGTCCTCGCTCCGCTTGGGGTTTTACTGCCATCACAACTCGGATTATTTATTGATTCAAAAGAAATTGGCAGCGCACCGTTTATTCGCTGTTTGCCAAATGGCTGTGTGGCAGAAGTAATGTTACAACAACCATTGCTTGACCAGTTTAAAAAAGGTGAAAGTGCTACCTTTATCATTTTCCAAACACCTGAAGAAGGTATCGGCATACCGATTTCACTTAGTGGTTTCTCTAAGGGTTACGAGAGCCTACCCTAAGAGTTTGCAGTTCACATTATAATCAGTCGTCATGATTAAACGTTAAGGGTCGCAGGGGCGGCCCTTTTTTATTACTTGCGTTCATTATCATGCGCATAAACAGCTATTACTACACACAACCGTCTCTTTCTTATGCTCTTAGGTCGTGGTGTTGCTTGATATTCGTAGGAAAATTAGCCACAAGTGAACGCATATGTTTTTCGAGGAGATAATGGATGTCCAGCTTGCCCGAGAGCCTACTTGATTCAGGTGAACTCAGCCTAGACGAAGCTTTAGAAGTAACCGCAAATGCGCTATCCGGGGCCGACGACGGTGAGCTTTTTGTTGAGTACAGCCAATCTGAAGCTCTGGTTTTTGACAATGGTAAGTTACGCTCCTCATCCTACAATAGTGGACAAGGTTTTGGCTTGCGTAGCGTTTGTGGTGAAGCAACAGGTTATGCCCAGTCTGGCGAGTTATCACTCGCCGCATTAAAGCGAGCTGCTGACGCGGTTTCGTCGGTTAAACTTGGGCATAGTGGCCAGTTATGTGTTGCTCCTGCAAGTGATAACCACAAACTATATAGCAATGAGAACCCTCTAACTAGCCCTGACTTTGCCGAGAAAGTTGAACTGCTAAAGCAAATTGATGCTTATACTCGCGCTAAAGACCCGCGTGTAAAGCAAGTTACAGTTTCCATTTCCGGAAGTTGGCAAAAAATAGAGATTTTGCGTGCTTGCGGGCACCACATTCGTGATATTCGCCCGCTAGTGCGTATTGGTGTTTCTGTTGTTGTTGGCTCTGGAGACAAACAGGAAACCGGTAGCTATGGTATGGGCGGGCGTGAAGGCTTTAGTAAATTCATTGCCACGACATCATGGAAACATGCTGCCGATGAAGCAGTACGCCAAGCTCTTGTAAACCTTGACGCTATCCCAGCTCCTGCAGGTACATTCGATGTTGTACTTGGTAACGGCTGGAACGGTATTTTGCTGCACGAAGCCATTGGTCATGGCCTTGAAGGCGATGCCATTCGCATAAAAACCTCAGCATTTGCTGAACTCATGGGTGAGAAAATCGCCGCTGAGGGGGTGACCATTGTCGATGATGGCACGCTTGACCAACGGCGCGGCTCATTAAACTTTGACGATGAAGGCACGCCCACACAGCGCACCACACTTATAGAAGACGGAAAACTTGTAGGGTTTATGCAAGATCGGCAAAATGCCCGTCTTATGGGGACTTTGAGTACTGGTAACGGACGACGCGAGTCCTATGCCCATGAGCCGATTCCACGTATGACCAACACCGTTATGTTGGGTGGAGACAAAGACCCGCAAGAAATCATCGAAAGTGTTCAAGACGGTGTTTACGCTGTTTCGTTTGGTGGCGGTCAAGTGGATACAACCTCAGGAAAATTTGTGTTCAACTGTACCGAGGCCTATAAAATCGAAGGGGGAAAGGTGAGCGCACCTCTTAAAGGAGCAATGCTCATCGGTAACGGCCCAGATGCACTGACACGTATTTCTATGATTGGTAATGATGAAGCTCTTGATCCGGGGGTTGGGACCTGCGGCAAGCAAGGGCAAGGTGTTCCTGTTGGTGTGGGGCAACCATCATTGCGTATTAATGCCATGACTGTTGGCGGCACAGCCGCTTAAAATACCCAGGCGTGGCTTTCGGCCGGATTTTGATCTCACCCAAACTGACTAAGCCAATTTCAGGCTTCTACTTAATCATGGGTGTGAAAGTCCGGCCAATTGAGAGCAAAGCTTCACTTAAGTGACACGAAGCGCATTACTTCACTTTATATCTTTTCGCGGTTCAAGCTTGCCCACAGTTTAAGGCAGGAGTGTTTTTATATAATGAACGCGCCTGTGCTGTCATACACTGACATAAAAATGAATTGCTCCGACATTATTCAAAGCTCAAACGGCTTTAAACGCATAAGTAGTTTTGCTTTACAGACGGCTATGTTAATTATAGCGCCAATACATGCTTTGTATAAACTTTTGCTGTTTAAACGATACATAATGGAATAATTAATGAGTGAGCCCAATTTGCCCAGTTATCTGGCCGAGACCCTAGCACTATTAAGCGCCTCAGTTATTGCGGTGCCGGTGGCCAAGCGCCTCGGGCTAGGCTCTGTTATCGGCTTTTTAATTGCCGGCATTGCACTTGGTCCTTTCGGCTTCAAACTCTTTCATGACCCCCACGATATTTTACATGTGGCAGAGCTGGGCGTGGTCTTGTTGTTGTTTGTTATCGGTCTTGAATTGGAACCTGCACGCCTTTGGAAAATGAAACGAGATATTTTCGGCCTTGGCAGCAGCCAAGTCATTATTTCCGGATGCCTGCTGGTGGGCTGTACTCTTTTGGCAGGCGCAAGTTTAAACGTCGCTCTGGTTACCGGATTCGGGCTTGCTTTATCTTCAACAGCATTTGCACTGCAAATACTACAGGAACGCGGGCACTTCAGTACGCCGTATGGTCAAAAAGCTTTTGGCATTTTACTTCTACAAGACATGGCTATTGTTCCGCTGTTGGCAATGGTCGCTTTGCTGGCACCACGCCAAAGCGAGACAAACGGTAACGACATACTCTTTATTGTCAGCATTACTGTGGCTGCGGTGGCTTTTGTTTTGCTCAGCGGGCGCTACTTGCTCAATCCGTTTTTTCAGTTGCTCGCACGTAGCAAAGCAAAAGAAATTATGTTGGCCGCAGCCCTGCTTGTTGCCTTGGGTAGCGCCAGCGTTATGCAAATGGTGGGCCTTTCCATGGCCTTGGGCGCATTCCTATCAGGCGTCATGTTGGCCGAAAGCAGTTTTCGCCATTCCCTTGAAGCAGACATCAACCCATTTCGTACCTTGCTCATGGGCCTGTTCTTCATGGGCGTTGGTATGGCACTACAATTAGATGTTGTGGCGAATAACTGGCAACTGGTGTTGTTTGGCGTTCTTGTGCTCATGCTACTTAAAGGCGTGGTGATTTGGGTATTGGCGCGTCTGTTCGGTTCACCCAACTCTGATGCCCTACGAATTGCTGTTACTTTACCCCAAGGGGGAGAGTTTGCATTTGTGCTGTTTTCCTCTGCGGTTTCTACAGGAATTTTAACAGGCGATACCTCTAGTATCCTTACTGCTGTGGTCATTTTGAGTATGCTGTTCACACCATTTGCCAGCTTTCTGCTCGATTTTGCCGCTTCCAAACTTAAAAGAGTTGGAACAAAATCCTCACGCATTGAAAGTTTCGATGATGCTACAGCATCGGTACTGGTCATTGGTTATGGGCGTTTTGGGATGATGGTTTCGCAAATGCTTACGTCAGAGGGCATTGCAGTCACGGCTCTTGATAACCAGCCGGAGCGGATTTCTTACGCCCGCAAATACGGCATCCGGGTATATTATGGAGATGCCACTCGGCCTGATGTGCTCAAAGCCGCAGGCGGAGAAAACGCCAGTCTCATTGCTTTGTGCATCGAAAACGATCAGGTTATGAAACAGGCAATTGCGCTTATTCGTGATTCCTTTCCCAATGTGCCGTTGTTCTGCCGTGCTACCGATCGTGCGCATGCTTTAGAACTGACACGCATGGGGGTTGACTATCAAATCCGCGAAACTTTTGAATCTTCCATTGTGTTTGGTCGAAAAGCACTTGAGCAACTGGGGCTTCCCACGGACCGTATTGAACAGGTCGAGGCAGATGTTCGCCAACGTGATGATAAAAGACTAGAAAAGCAGTTAACCGGCGGTGACTTGGCGGGGGCTGATTACTTGCATATGCAGACACCTCGTGGCGAAAGTGAAGACTAGCTCCTACTCTTTGCCAAGATAGATACGCAAGCTATGTGCTGCAACTCATGCGAACCTGCGTGAGGGTAAACTAATGTGAGGGCTTTATTTACTAGACTTTACGCTTTTCTCTTCATATGCATAAGCAAGTTTCACTAGAAAGACATTGGTTATATGCCCCAAAAGACGTCTCAGTCGAACACCAGTAAAGCTGAAAAAGTAGATAAGAAGGCCAAGTTTACAACCGGATCGACCATGCGTCACGTTGTAACCATGACTTCAACTGGATCAATCGGCCTGGTTGCTATTTTTCTGGTTGATTTCGCCAACCTCTTTTACATCTCGCAACTGGGCATTAATGAGCTGGCCGCGGCCATTGGTTATGCTGGCACGATTTTGTTTTTTAGTACCGCTATCGGGATTGGGCTCTCCATTGCCGCCAGTGCGAATGTCTCGCGCCTTTTGGGAGCAGGAAAAACAGAAAGTGCCCGCTCAATGGCCGGGAGTGCACTGTTATCAACGGTGGTCATAGCACTTGTCATTGCCGCTATTATTTATCCGTACCTACCTGCTATTGTTGCTCTATTGGGCGCTCGGGGTACAACAGCACAATACAGTGTCGATTTCTTGCGCATTGTGATTCCCAGCATGCCGCTTCTTTGTCTTGGTATGAGCCTTTCTGCCCTGCTTAGAGCTGTTGGGGATGCGAAGCAGGCCATGACCTTGACCTTATTAGCCGGTATTACCACTGCCCTGCTCGACCCTATATTTATTTTTGTGTTTGATTTGGGCTTAACAGGGGCGGCGATCGTCTCAATAATCTCGCGCTGCATAATGGTGAGTCTAGGGCTTTATCTGGTTATTTATAAGCATGGTTTGCTCGCATGGCCTCAGAAACGAAATGTTTCGAGCGATATTCAAGCGCTCATGCGCATTGCCTTACCTGCAGTTTTGACCAATGTGGCAACTCCTGTTGGCAATGCATGGGTTACTTCCGAAATTGCTTCCTTTGGCAATGAAGCGGTTGCAGGCTGGGCGATTGTGGGCCGGGTTACACCCGTTGCTTTTGCTGCGCTTTTCGCACTTTCCGGTGCTATAGGACCAATTTTGGGGCAAAACCTTGGCGCACGTTTGTTTAAGCGTTTGAATATGGTACTTTCCGACGCCATCAAGTTCATTATGGCTTATTCTCTAGTTGCCTGGACTGGTTTGTTTTTACTGCAAGACGTATTGGCAAACGCTTTTAATGCTCATGGCCAAGCTTACGATCTACTCAGCTTCTTTTGTAGTTTTGCTGCAGCCGGGTTTATTTTCAACGCCGCGCTTTTTGTCTCCAATGCAGCCTTCAACAATCTTGGATACCCGCTCTATTCCACAGCGTTTAACTGGGCGCGGGCAACGCTTGGAACCATTCCGTTTACAATTATTGGTGCGCGGCTTTACGGCGCTGAGGGCGTATTGGCTGGTCAAGCTATTGGCGGTATTATATTTGGGTTGTTGGCACTGTTTGTATGCCGCAAAACAATTTCATGGATTGAAGCCAAGGACTCAAGCGGAGACTTACCACCACCCCCAAAACAAGGGTATTGGCGCATGGCACTTTCTGCATTCACATCAGGGAAAGGGGCTAGTGCAGGATAAGGACTGGCCTTTTGCTGGTTCTGCCTTTATGTAGGCTCAACATATCTCTTTTGTATGCTAGGTGGCACAATGAATCGTTTTAATAAACCCCAATTACCACAGGAGGCAAAACTGCTTTATCTGGATGCCGACTTTCAAGTCGAATCTCCTGGCAGCTTTGTACGTTGTGCAGTAACGGGCCAAAACATACCGCTTGACGACCTCAAATACTGGAGTGTCTCGCGCCAAGAAGCTTATATTGATACGGATGCAGCCTTCAAGCGCTATCAAGAATGTGGCCAAACACCTTAAGAGCAAACCGCATCTGCTTAACTTGCGCTCCTAGAACCAAAGCGGCGGCCCATGTGCCGCCCTTTTGTATTTCGCCACTTATTTATTGCTATAGAGCTGATTGGGCAACAGGTCGATGGCATCGGCTAACGCTTTCCCATCATCCATTTTCATTTCAATTTCTAGAACTGCAGTTTTAGCCGTCAGTTTTGAAATCATGGTGTCTTCGTTGTGTTTTAAGCGTACAAAATCTTTAGATGTCGTGACTGGCAGTAAATCGTGCTCAAGGGCTGCAAGGTACAAAGCCTCCGCCTCTTCCGTTGAAAAGGGGTGATGGTCGGGGAACTCGATGCGCTGTTTAATTGTTGCACCCGCCTCTTCTACCGAATTGAAGAACTTTTGCGGTCGGCCAATACCTGCGAAAGCCAGCACATCTTCACCATCAATACCACTTGTAAACATTGGTGCGATATGTGCTTGATCTGTTGCTATATTTTTTGCTTTCGCCCGATTGATGACAGCTGCAGAGCGCTTCGCCCCACCAACAGAAATAACGAGATCAGCTTTGGCCATTTGGGCCCACATCGGTGCCCGCAACGGACCGGCTGGTGTGCACAGTCCATTGCCTATGGCGGTTTCGGAATCCACGAGAATAATTGAGAGGTCTTTTTTAAGGGACGGGTTTTGAAAGCCATCATCCATGATAATGATCGTTGCCCCTAGCTGCTCTGCCAGTTTAGCACCCTTGGGTCGGTCTGCGCTTACAATCGTCATGGCTTTTCGGGCCAAGAGTAGCGCTTCGTCACCCACATCAGTATATCGATGGCGCTTTACATCCACTTCTACAGGGCCTTTCAAACGGCCGCCATAACCGCGTAGTAGAAAAGCTGGGTTATGGCCCATTTTGTGCAAATGTTCCCATAACATCAGCGAGAATGGCGTCTTTCCGGTCCCACCAACTGTAAAGTTACCAACGCATATAACGGGGATAAAAGCAGAGGCTCTTGGTGCTTTAAACATACGCAGCCCGGAAATGAGCCCATAAAATAAAGAAAATGGAAATAGCAGGACAGCAGTTAACGAAGGCCATGTCCTCCACCAAAAGTCAGGGGCTTTTTTGAACATCAGCCTCTCCCTTTGCCCTAACAAAGCCCAACAGGTTTTCCAATTCTAGCACAACTTGTTGCAGTCCGCCCCTCCCTTGGGTCACAACTGCTTTTGCATTGTTGCTTTGCTCTTGTATTTGTTCAGGGTGCTGAAGAAAGCGCATGACAGAACTGGCCAGCTGGTCGCTGTTTTGAACCTTTGTCACTGCTGCGTTTTGCGCGAAATCTTCGTATACTTGTGCGAAGTTCTCTATGTGCGGCCCGGTGATAACTGCACAACCCATTTGCGCGGGTTCCATTGGGTTATGGCCACCGATTTCAACCAGTGACCCACCCATGAAAACCATTTTTGAAAGACAAAAGAAAACTCCAAGCTCGCCCAGCGTATCGGCAAAATAGACTTGTGTTGTTGCCGTTATTTTGTCCCCTTGCGCCCGCCGCGCACAGGGAAGCTGTTGTTTGAACTCGTTGAATAGCATCTGGCCGCGCTCAGGGTGGCGCGGCACGATTATTGTAAGTATGTCGGGGTAAACGGCTCTGATTTTCTGGTGAGCATTGATTATTTCCTGCTCTTCTTTGGGATGCGTACTTGCTGCCAACCAGAGGGGGCGGTTGCCAATTTGCGCCTCCAGCTGCGCAAGGCTTCCCGTATCCATATGGAGCTCGTTACTATGGTACTTCAAATTGCCGATTGTTTTGGTACGCTTTGCTCCAAGTTGCGCAAAACGTGCAGCATCCTCGTTTGTTTGTGCGAGTACCAGCGTTACCGACTGAAAGATATCGCGGGTAAGAGATGGTAGTTTGAGCCAGTTGTCGCAAGAGCGCGCCGACATTCGCGCATTAACAATAACAAGGGGAATTTTACGCTGCCGTAACTTAGTAAATGTTAGCGGCCATATTTCCGACTCAACTGTAATGGCGCATTGCGGTTGCCAATAATTGAGGAACCTATCCAGCGCTGCGGGCGTATCATAGGGTACAAACTGGTGAATGACATGCTCGGGTGCGCGTTGCTCGGCTACGCGACTTGAGGTCAATGTGCCGGTGGTGAGTAATACTCCATAACCCATTTCACCAAGGCGGTGAAGAAGGGGGAGAACAGCATTTGTTTCACCAACACTCGCGGCATGAACCCAAACAAGTGGTCCTTGTGGGCGGGTTTGCGAGGCATAGCCAAAACGCTCATTTCGACGGCTACTGTCTTCTTTCCCCTTGCTTACACGATAGCTATATAAGGCATGTAGAAACGGCGGCATTATGTAGCCAAGTGCCTGATAGCAACGCAGGTACATAGATGTCACGCCTTCAAGGCCTTTCTTTTGTTGTACGCGCGCTCATAAGCACGTGCGGTAATATCGTTCATTACGTTTTCTAGCTGTTGGCGTAGTTCTTCCAACTCACTTTCAGTCGCATTTGAAGGCACATTTATCGGCTCAGCGAACGACATGCATATATGGCTGAACGGTAAATTCAAACTGGCTTTATCCCAGCTGTTAAAATCATAGTGCCTGCTTGAGGCAATCGCCATAGGTAAAATGGGGCGGCCAGAGTGCTTTGCAAGCTGAATGATGCCCATGCCCGAAACTCTCGCAGGACCTTTGGGAACATCTGCCGTCATGGCAACGCTTGCCCCCTCTTTCAAGGCGCGCATGGCTTCTATAAAACCGCGTAGTCCACCGCGTTTGCTGATCTGGTGAGCCTTTTGAGCTCCCGAGGCGCGGATAAGCCCTATCCCTAAGCGCTTGGCGGCGACGGCGTTGATTTCTCCATCCGCGCTTTTGGAAACCATCACACGTATTTCCCAGTCTTGTGGGCGGGCAAATGGGGTTAAAAAATGTTGTCCATGCCACATGGACACAACAAAGGGCGTCATATTTTTATGTTGGTCGAGGAAACCCGGCGGATCCATTTCAACGCTGCTTGTTTTACGTACAAGGAGCAAGTAATAGGCCATCATCAGGCCCATGAATTTCAACAATAAAGGGTGACGCCCCAGTTTTTTTAGCATTTTTATCAGTTTTCCTAAGCCGAACAGGCTTTCACAAAAGAAGTTCTTTTGCGATTAGCTTTGTTGGGGATCCAACAAGCGATGCATGTGTACGATAAAATAACGCATTAATGCATTATCTACCGAGCTTTGAGCTTTCGCCTTCCAAGCGGCATGAGCTTCAGTGTAGTTGGGATATATGCCAACAATATCAAGTTTTTCAAGGTCTCTAAAAGTGATATCCGAGATGTCTTCCAATTCACCGCCAAAGACCAGGTGTAACAATTGTTTATTTTCGTGTTCTTGGGTCATATTTCCTCCTGTAAGCCACTTGGAACAACAATCTCATCCTAGGGTTCATCCCTACGGAAAATTCCTTGTAGCCTTTTAAACAGTTTGACAGGAGATGCCACCAGTTCCGGGTGGTTGGTAGACGATTTATTGTAGAGAAGCGCATTGCCCTGTGCATCAACCAGCTGGCCGCCGGCTTCTGCAAGTAGCAAATCCACTGCAGCTAAATCCCAATCACTTGCCCGGGCCTGCGCCATAGCTGCATCCAACCGGCCATCAGCAACCATGGCAAAACGATAGGCTAGTGAGCCAATTTTGGGCTGAAACTGTAAGCTCGCAGCCTTAGCCTTGGGAGAGGACAGCAATCTATCTGGTCCAGAAACTAATGAATTTTCAACGTCTTCCTTTGCGGAGACTTTGATAGGTACATCGTTTTTAAATGCGCCACCTTGCGAAGTGGCTGTAAAAAGCTCATCACGTACCGGGCAATAAACGACACCTGCATAAGGGCGACCATTTTCGACAATGGCCACACTTACACACCATTCGGACTTGTTGAATAAAAACGCTCTTGTGCCATCAATGGGGTCGACCACAAATACCCGCTGCTTTTTCAAACGTTCCGGATTGTCCTCTGATTCTTCCGAGAGCCAACCATAGTCAGGACGGGCTTTTAACAGTGTGTCTTTTAAAAAGCGGTCAACTTCCAAATCGGCAATTGATACAGGTGAGTTGCCCTGCTTGGTCCAACTTTGGGGGTTTTCTCCAAAATAGCGTTTTGCAATCATGCCACCGGCTATGGCAGCATTACGCAACAAGACCAGATCTTTTTCCTTGGTGAATTGATCAATTCCCGGCAATTGTCATTCCTTCCACCGCTAGTGTGGGGGCGGCAACGGCATATCTTTGATCCAAATCGCTTGCCGCTGTCATATTCATAAACATGTCGCGCATATTACTTGCAATGGTGATTTCACTCACCGGATACGCAATTTCCCCGTTCTCGACCCAGAAACCGGAGGCCCCGCGCGAATAATCGCCGGTAACACCATTGGCACCACTGCCAATCATTTCAGTTATCAGCAAGCCACTACCAAAGTGTTGCAATAGCTGCTCACGGCTTAAATCACCTTCGCTTAGCGTAAGGTTTGTGGTGCCAGGAATGGTGGTAGAACCGGAGCGGCGAGCGCGTCCGTTGGGGGTTAAGCCCAACTCACGTGCGCTGGCACTGTCGAGAAGCCATGAGGTTAAGACACCATCCTCGATTAACCGCAGCGTCGGCGCGGCTGTCCCTTCACCATCAAAGGGTGCAGTACCTGCTCCTCTGGGTTTGTAAGGGTTATCGGTGATATTTATAGCTTTGGAAAAAACCTGCTTGCCAAGCTGATCTTTAAGGAAGCTGGTGCCACGGGCGATAGCTGCCCCAGATATGGCGCCGGCAAAATGTCCTAGAAGTGAACTGGCGACGCGCGGGTCGTAAAACACTGGTACTTTACAGGTCTCGAGTTTTCTTGGATTCATGCGCCGGACGGCACGCTCCCCTGCGCTTTGGCCAATCTTCTCCGCGCTATCGAGGTCAGACCAGTACGTGCGCGAATCATAATCATAGTCGCGTTCCATATTGGTCCCCTCGCCTGCAACTGCAACCATGGAGAAGCTGGAACGGGACCGCTGATACGCGCCGACAAAGCCATGCGACGTCGCAAGTACCATGCCTGAAAGTCCCCAACCTGCACTGGCCCCGCCTGATTTGGTGGTACCTTGTACAGCCATACCGGCTTCTTCAGCCCTTAAAGCAACATCTTGCAGCATGGTTGCGCTTACCTCAGTATCGTCTATGAGGTCTAACAGCGGTATTTCTTTCAGCAAGCGGTCTTGATCTGCCAGTCCGGCATAAGGGTCTTGAGGGCTGACTGTTGCCATTTGCACGGCACGCTGTGCAAGCGCTTCAATATCTTCTTCGCGGTTGGTAGATATACTCGCGCTTCGTTGGCCAACAAAGACACGCAAAGATAAGCCATCCCCTTCGGAACGGTCTGTGGTTTCAACTTTACCTTCACGTACGGCGACCGATAAAGATTGCGAGGTTACGGCAACAGCATCAGCCGCATCAGCTCCGGCCTTTTGTGCCGCTTCAACCAAGTGAAGCGCACGGTCCTGCAAGCGACTGTTTTCTATCTGCTGTGTCATTTCCCAACCTCCAATTACAACAGTGGTTTTCTAGGCTGCAAGCGTTGCTTAAGCAAGCATACCTTGAAAAAATATTGCCAAAATAAATGGGTTTGCTGCTATATGGGCATAGTGCCTTGCAACAGACTGTCAGCAAGTAGCCCCAGAAATACGAGAAGACCGAACTTGCTGTTGGATTTAAACAAGCGCAGGCAGTCGTCAGCATTATCAATATTAAGTTGATATATCTGCCAGAGCAGGTGAACTGCCCCCAAAGCCAAGCCCATGAAAGCTGCGTATTTTGCTCCGGCAAGTATATAAGCAGCTGTGAAGCAAAGCAGCGTCAGACTATATAAAATTACCAGTGCAAATTTCGTTTTATCGCCAAACAGCCGCGCCGTTGAACGTACCCCAACGAGCGCATCATCCTCTTTATCCTGATGAGCATAGATGGTGTCATAACCGATGGTCCAGCATATGCCGCCAAGGTAAAGCAAAACGGGTGCAGCGCTTAACGAGCCGGTGAGCGTACTCCATCCCACCAGTGCCCCCCAAGAAAACGCCAGCCCCAAAAATAATTGGGGCCAATTGGTAATGCGCTTCATAAACGGATATAGGGCAACAATAACCAGCGATGAACTGGCAAGAATTATTGTGTAGAGATTGAGCTGGATCAGCACCATTAGGCCAATGAACAATTGAAGCAACATGAATAGCTTTGCATTGCGCAGGCTCACTTGTCCCGATGGTATGGGCCTTGAACGGGTACGCTCGACCTTATCGTCAATATTTTTATCTACCAAGTCGTTGTAGGTGCAACCCGCACCGCGCATGGCCACAGCGCCGATAAAGAACAACAGGGCATAATAGGCATTAGGTAGACCGGCATCTGTTGCTATGGTGGCCAATGTGAGAGACCAAAGACATGGCCAGAGCAATAACCACCAACCTATGGGCCGCTCCCAACGGGCCAAACGGGCATACGGACGCCACTGTTCAGGCAAAACGGTATCAACCCAGTGCCCTTTCACAGCATCAGCTACGGGAGCGTGCGCCGCTTGGGGTGAATTATTGTTGTGGTTATTCGAGTTCGACTTTTCTTCAAAAGGCGTCTGCAAGGGCATTTATTTTCCTGCAAGTTGACCAAATTGTGGGCTTTGTGATCATTTAAGGCGGTTTTAGCAGTTAATTCCTGTTTGCAAAACACGTAAAACACAGCAACCAAGGGAAAGCCCGGTCTCAACCACACAATTTATGGATAGAATTGCCACATGATGTAATCAATAGAGCCTAATTGCCATCGTGTTGATGTGCCGGGGGCGATCAGCGCTATGTGATTATCGCAAAACCTTGCTTGTTGTGGTAATGACAAGGGCTTGTTATCTATTTCATATGTCAGACCATCAATATAGACAGAACTAAGAATTGACAGAGGAATTGCCATTGCCTTGCTGCCTGTGGACTGCAAGTCATCTGCAATTGCTGTAATTGTTTCATCTGTTAAGCGTGATTGCACTAATGAGGAGTATTCGATTAACGGCATGTGCCAGCTGGTTAGTAATGCGATCCGCCCGTCGTATTCCGGCAAATAGATATAACTTGCCAGAGCAAAACCAATTTGAATACGATTAGCAGTGATTAGCCATGCCTGACCAAGTGAAGCGTCAATAAGCAATGTTTGCAAGGCATCATCATAGCTTTTTGTTTGTGGTAGCTGCATTGAAGAACGATATTCCTTCATTAACTGCAAAAAATCTCGCATATTAAATGGTGTTACCTCATTTACTGTGATTTTTATTGGAGTCATCTTGTTTTCTTTTTGTATTCGTTTACCAGCAAGCATGCGTTCCAAAGCATAATTCATGTTTATTAGGACGCTTTTAGTTGGTATTTGTGCCGCACCATGCGCAATATGCGCGACATAGGGTTAACGAGGTCCATTAACAATGAACATTCTTCTGATTGGCTCTGGTGGCCGCGAACATGCTTTGGCTTGGGCGCTGGCAAAATCTCCTGTGCTGAACAAACTTTTTATTGCTCCTGGCAATGCGGGTACCAAGGCTTGCGGTGAGAATGTGGCACTGGATATTGAAGACCACGAAAAAGTTGTCGCTTTTTGCCGAGAAAATTTGGTCAAGCTGGTTGTGGTTGGTCCCGAAGCGCCACTTGTTGATGGTCTTGCCGATAGTTTACGTGCTAACGACTTATTGGTATTTGGCCCATCAAAGGCCGCTGCCCAGCTGGAAGGCTCCAAAGGGTTTACCAAGGACCTGTGCCAACGGGCCAACATTCCAACTGCCGCCTATGGCCGTTTCACTTCAGCCCTTGAGGCAAAAAAATACTTGTCTTCGCAAAGCTATCCCATTGTTATTAAAGCCGATGGGCTGGCAGCCGGTAAAGGGGTTGTGATTGCACAAGATGAAGCGGAAGCTCTTGCCGCAATCGATAATTGCTTTGAAGGCGCATTTGGTTCTGCTGGTGCCGAAGTGGTGATTGAAGCCTTTTTGGATGGTGAAGAAGCCAGCTTCTTTGTACTTACCGATGGCACCAACATCTTGCCGCTTGCTACCGCGCAAGATCACAAGCGTGCCTATGACAATGACGCAGGCCCCAATACTGGTGGCATGGGTGCTTACTCCCCTGCTCCGGTGATGAGCGAGGAGCTCATTCAACAAACCTTGGATACTATTATCAAGCCGACAGTTGAGCAAATGCGTGCAGAAGCTATGCCATTCCAAGGGGTGCTTTATGCAGGGTTGATGATTACTGATAAAGGGCCGGAGCTGATAGAGTATAATGCCCGCTTTGGCGATCCTGAATGTCAGGTGCTGATGCTGCGCCTTAAGTCCGATTTCTTGCCATTGTTGCTTGCTTGCGCCGAAGGTACATTGGACAAGGTAGAAGCAGAGTGGTTTGACGAAACCGCCTTAACAGTCGTTATGGCAAGTCAAGGCTATCCTGGTTCCTATGAAAAAGGAACCGTTATTGACGACTTAGGTAGCGATTTTGCCGATGGCTCAACAATGCTCTTTCATGCGGGCACTTGCGAAAAAGATGGTCAGTTGTTGGCAACCGGCGGGCGCGTTTTGAACATTACAGCACGTGGCGCTACAGTGAGCGAAGCCAAAGAAAAAGCCTATACCCGCTTACAATCGGTTAAATGGGAAAATGGCTTTTACCGTGAGGATATCGGTTGGCGCGCGGTAGAAAGAGAACACAAGAAATAACACCTCCAGGAGGTATAAAGCCGGTCCTTGTGCCCGGCTTTTTTTTTGAGCTATTGTTTAATTTATTGTGCCATATTGAGCAATTACCAAACGTTTCGCGGTGAACTGTAATGAAAAATATACGAGTTGGGTTGGCGTTAAGTGGCGGCGGGGCGCGTGGTCTGGCGCATATTCCTGTTTTTGAAGCCCTTGACGAGATGGGTATAACCCCTGTTGCTATTGCTGGCACATCTATTGGTTCACTATTGGGCGCAGGTTATGCAGCTGGTCTGAGCGGCGATTTTTTGAGGCAATTTATTCTTGATAGTTTCAAAAATAGAAACAGCGTTGCCAGCAAGTTATGGCAATTGCGGCCGCGCACATTCTCTGAGTTGACAAAAATGACGCTCACCCAGGTTAATCCGCAGAGGGTCCTTGAGATTTTCAGTGAGGATTTATTGCCCGAAACCTTTGAGGAGTTAAAGATCCCCTTAATAACAGTTTCCGGTGACTATTATAGTGGCTCCGAGGTTTTGCACCAAAGCGGACCATTACTGCCCGCCATTGCAGGTAGTATTGCTATTCCTTTTCTGTTCAAACCGGTCGCCTATGACAATAATCTCCTTATTGATGGCGGGGTTGTGAACCCGATGCCATTTGATTGTCTGCCTAAGGATTTGGATTTTATACTTGCAGTTGATGTCGTTGGGCGGCCGGCCCGCGATGAAGCCGGCACAGCACCAAGTGGTATAGATTGTGCCGTCGGCGCTATGCAAATACTCATGCAAACAATTGCACGTGAAAAACACCGGGAACGAGCACCGGATTTGGTTATTCGGCCTAAAATCGAGCCTTTCAAAGTTATGGACTTTATGAAAGCCGATCAAATTTTAGCCGCCTGCGATACGCTTCGGGACGAAACTGTATCCTTAGTTAAGCAAAAAATCGGCCTATTAAACGACTAATTGTTTACAATTACTCCAATGAGAAAACTTGAGCGCATATCAATAAATTTTGCGTAATATTTTAATTATATGAATCACTTCTTTATAGTAATAAAGATGACTTTAGGTAAGTTATACTTATATATTCCAAGAATAGATGCGAATTAATATAAAAATTATCCTTCAACATCATCTCCACTAGAAATATTTATTTTTAGCAATCTTTAGTTGTATTCTTGTATGTTATGCTACTAATCTTGGTTTTTGTCAGCGTGGGAACAGCCTCGCCTTTTAAGGTGCGCAATTGTCTCACTTTTTACCAGCACTTTGGCCAGACCAACCGGAGGATCTCCCTTGTCAAAGAAGCTACCGCACAAAGCGTATACCAAACCTGCAGGTGGCTGGGGATCGATTACCAGCGCTGGTGAAACTCTTATTCAAAACACCGATATTTACACCGGCGTCAAAACTCTTTTGAAAACCAACCAGCCCGACGGGGTTGTCTGCCATGGGTGTAGTTGGGGTAAACCCGACGAAACTGGGTATTTTGAATTTTGTGAAAATGGCGTGAAAACGATGGCTTGGGAAACAGCCCGTCGCCAAATACCGGAAAGTTACATTCAGTCCACACCAGTCAGGGTGCTGCAGTCGTTTAGTGATCTGGAGCTTGCACAACTGGGACGGATCACTCAGCCACTGCGCTATAGTCGAAAGAGCGGCGTTTATAATAGTGTTAGCTGGGCGCGGGCATTAAGTGACATTGCGAGTGAATTAAAACAGCTTGCCTCTCCTGACGAAGCTATTTTTTACGCCTCTGGCGATAATAGCAATGAAGCTGCATTTCTCTATCAATTGTTTGGGCGCATGTTTGGCACCAACAATTTCCCTCGCGATGAAAATACACAACTTGAATCAAGCAATAGCGCTTTAAAGGCAGCGATTGGCACAATTAAAGGGACTGTAAACCTAAGCGATTTTGAGCGTACAGACCTAATCTTTATCATTGGCCATAATCCCGGCTCAAGCAGTCCGCGTTTCATGCGTGAACTGCGCAAAGCAGTTAAACGTGGCGTTAAGATTATCAGCATTAATCCGCTTGAGGAGCGTGCTCTACAAGAGTTTGTCGATCCACGCGACCCTTCGGAGTTGTTTTTTAGGCAAAAAACAACAATCTCTAACTATTTTATGAAGGTTAAGAGTGGCGGTGACATGGCGGTAATGCGCGGCATTGCCAAAGCGCTGTTTACCTGGGATTATGAGAGCATGCTTGGCTCTGGCACTTTGGTGCAGGGCTTTCTTGAAAATCACTGTGAAAATTTTGAATATTTCGAACAAGCCGTCAATAAGACCTCGTGGAAAGCTATTGAAGACCAGTCCGGTCTCACGCAGCGACAAATAGAAGAAGCCGCGCGCATTTATACGCAGGCCAACCGCGCTATTTTCTGTTGGGGCAGCGGTGTTACTCAACACAAGCACGGCTATGAAACAGTTCGAGAAATTGTGAACGTTGCCCTATTGCGCGGAAATATAGGAAAAATGGGTGCTGGTCTTTGCCCTATGCGCCATCAAGGCAATGCACAAGGCATAACAAGTATGGGCTTAAGCGAGCAGCCCAACCCACAGCTACTCAAATCATTAGAACGCGTTTTCCGTTTTGAACCCAACACCGATGACGGTGTTAATTCATTTGGAGCACTTAACAAAATGCTCTCGGGTGAAGCTAAAGTCTTCATGGGACTAGGCGGTAACTTTTTATCCTCTCAAGCCGAGCGAAATAGCGCTGTTAAGGCAATGGATAATATGAAGCTCACGGTTCACATTGGATCATCATTGAACCGCACACACCTTCATAATGGCGAAAAAGCTTATATTTTGCCTTGCCTTAACCCTACAGAAATGGATACTCAAAAGGGTGGCGAGCAAATAACGACCTATGAAGACAATCTTTCTGTTGTTCGCGGCTCCACAGGCCCCAACCGCCCCATTGGCGAACTGGTACGCAGCCCAGTTTCCATTATTGCCGGTATTGCCAAAGAAACAGTCGGGCGCACGCAGGTGAACTGGGACCTTCTTTGCACCGATTACGGGCGCATTCGCCAACAAATAGAGCAGGTCTTGCCTGGCTATAAAGAGTTTAACTTTAAAATCCAGCAGGGTCACGGTTATTATCTCAGTAACAGCGCAAGAGACAGGGACTGGCAAACCGCAAGCGGACGGGCCGAGTTTTCCTATGGCGGCTTACCGGAAAAAACCGTTTATCAACAAATGCTGAGTGAACCAGAACCTTGCTTTGTCTTACAGGCGACCAGTTCACACGATCAGCTTGGCCTGCGGATTTTTTCAGAAAATGACCGTTACCGAGGCATTCGCGGCACACGTAAAGTTGTGTTTATGAATCCCAAAGATATCCGTCGGGCAGGTTTGCGAGAAGGCGCCAACGTTGATTTGAAAACTGTTGGTACTGAGGGAGACAGCCATAAAGTCCACGGCTTTACGGTTGTGAGCTACGACTGCCCCGAGGGGTGTGTTGCGGCCTACTACCCCGAGGTGAATGCTTTGGTTCCACTCGATTCCCACGGTGAAGAAAGCCCAACCCCCGCTTTTAAATCAATTCCTGTATCGATCAAAATCAGCGGTGCGTCCTGATCACAGTCCTTGCTTCAAAGCCCAAATGATACCATTCGGGCTTTGAACTCAAACTCAAATTGTTGCTTTTTTGAATTTATTTACTGTGCGCAAACTCTTGCAGGCGCTGCATGTATGGTGCGAGGTCCAGCTTTTGCTCATCAAGCCAGCCATCATCATAAAGCGTATCCAAATACCGCTCACCACTATCACATATCAAGGTCACGATAGAGCCGCGCTGTCCTTTGGTGCGCATTTCTTCTGCTAGGGCTAATGCACCAAAAACGTTGGTCCCTGTTGAACCACCGCATTTACGCCACATAAGCGTTTCCATCCAGCGTATGGTTGCAATACTGGCTGCATCGGGAATATGCATCATGCGGTCAATGACATCTGGCATGAAGGATGGCTCGACACGCGGGCGGCCAATTCCTTCTATTCGCGAACATGCTGAATTAGTCAGTTTAGGGTCGCGCTTATGATAATAGTCGTAGAAAACCGAATTATCCGGATCGACAACGCACAGCTGTGTTGCGGCGTACTCTGCTGAGCGATAGCGAATAAAACGGCCAATGGTTGCTGATGTGCCGCCAGTCCCCGCACTCATGACCACCCAACTTGGTATGGGATAGCGTTCTTGCTTCATCTGAGAAAAGAGCGAATTTGCAATGTTGTTATTACTCCGCCAGTCAGTGGCACGCTCGGCGTAGGTGAACTGATCCATATAATGACCGTTTTGCTGAGCAGTAATTTCCTCGGCCTTATCATAGATGGATAGCGGATCAACCAAGCGTACATCGCCACCAAGTTGCTCGATAGCCTTAACCTTGCGCGGTGCTGTGGATTTGGGTGCAACAGCAATAAATGGGTTACCAATCAAGTTGGCAAAATAGGCTTCCGAGATGGCAGTTGAACCAGAGGAAGCTTCAACAATTAGTGTGTCGCGCTTGATCCAACCATTACAAATACCATAGAGGATAAGCGATCTTGCTAAACGGTGCTTAAGGCTACCGGAAGGATGGGTACTCTCGTCCTTCAAATAAATATCAATACCGGCTTCATTGAGTGTTGGTATGTTCAATTTTAACAGGTGCGTGTCTGCCGAGCGGGTATAGTCCGCTTCAATTTTATGGATAGCTGCAAAAGCCCATTCACGCTCTCGCGCATTAGAAGCAGCAACACCCTCACATTTTTCAATAATCATTTGCGCTCCTTCAGGTTGGTAAGGCTACAGGTGATTGTGTCAATTAACGCAGTTGCTCGCACAATCATCTAATAGTGTATCGCCCACCAGCCATTAGCCAATCAATTGTCCCAGGATCCCCAAAATATCGTGGAGGATCGTCTTTTCTTAAGAAGATATGACAAGCTAGATAACAAACATCATTGATAAAAAGCAAAATACCTAACATTTGTTCTGATAATTAGCTTAACATTGGGACAAACACAAAAGCCATAGGCTATATTTGCTCAAGGAACTATTGCAGGTGGCTAGAAGCGGAAAAGCGTTGCTAGCTCCGTCTTTCTTTGAAAAAGTGTTTCAAAAGCTGCGCACAATCACTTTCGGCAAGTGAGGGGTAAACTTCCGGTTTATGGTGGCAGGTATCGGCACTAAACAGGCGCACACCACTTTCTACCGCACCACCCTTTTTGTCGGCGGCACCATAATAAAGGCGGCGAATACGCGCAAACGATATTGCCGCTGCGCACATTGGGCATGGTTCAAGCGTCACATATAAATCGCAATTATTGAGACGTTGTGAGCGTAGTATCTGACCGGCTTTACGAATGGCCAGCACCTCCGCATGGGCTGTCGGGTCGTTGAATTCCAACGTCCGGTTCCCTTCGGCCGCAATCACTTGGCCATCATGGACAATAACACAGCCGATTGGCACTTCACCGCGTTGCTCGGCCGCTTTGGCTTCGGCCAGAGCACGGTCCATAAACCCACCATTTCGTTTTGCAATCGCGCCCTTTGTCATTTTATCCCAGTTGTCATATTATGCTTCAGTGCATTTCACTTGCGCTTTATAGCCATTTATTGCAAGTGCATCTGCTCTTGTTGGCCATGGCAATTGTGCAAGAGGCGTATTTTAAGCAGAATACCCAAACAAATTTCAGAAAAAAGGCCTATGATTGCTCTCATACCATTTGCGTAGCGCCTCAGCTCTGCTATTAGGCGGTGCTAAGAGTTTTCCATGATCTATTAAAGTACCAAGTTTCGTTAAGAGGGTTACAACACAAATGTCCCTTTGTATGGCAGCAGCGTGTGCGCCTACAAGACGAAGGTTCGAACAGTCAGGCCGATGAACAATGAACAAGAAAATGAATTCCGGTGGAGCGAAGAAGGCTTCATCGCCCAAGAGCAAAAAAAACAACAGTAAAGCTCCTATTAGCGAGCGCCCACTTGTTAGTGGTGAGCGCATTGCCAAGGCCATGGCGCGCGCCGGGCTGTGCTCGCGGCGCGACGCAGAAAGCTGGATTGAAGAGGGGCGGGTTTCGGTAAATGGTGAGGTACTCACCACTCCGGCTTTTACGATAACTGCCCGTGACAAGGTGATGGTTGACGGCGCACCGCTTCCTAAAAAGGAACGGACCCGCCTATGGCTTTACCATAAATCCAAAGGCACCGTGACCACAAATAAAGATCCGGAAGGCCGCACAACTGTTTTTGACAAATTGCCCGATGATATGCCACGCGTTGTCACGATAGGCCGCCTGGACTTTAATACCGAGGGTTTGTTGCTGCTTACCAATGACGGTGGCTTGGCAAGGGTCGTCGAGCTGCCGACAACCGGCTGGTTGCGCCGTTACCGTGTGCGTGCCTTTGGTAAAGTCACTCAAGAACAGCTTAATGCATTGGCAGATGGTGTGGCCATTGACGGTGTCTTATATGGAGCCGTTGAAGCCACGCTCGATAGTGAGCGCGGCGACAATGTATGGCTTACCATTGGCCTGCGCGAAGGAAAAAACCGCGAAGTTAAGAAAATTCTAGAGCATCTCGGGCTTGCCGTGAACCGGTTGATCCGCGTTTCCTTTGGCCCTTTCCAGCTTGGCGATTTGGGTGAAGGTGAAATTCAGGAAATTCGTGGCCGCGTGCTGCGGGATCAACTTGGCGAGCGTTTGGTAAGTGAGGCTGATCTGGATTTTGATGCTCCTGTAATCCACCATATGAATACGAAAGAGGAAAAGCCCAAGCGCGAGCGCAAAAAAAGTGGCGGTGCTGGTGGCGGCTGGATGAGCGCTAAAGAAGCGGCGGCAATTATGCGTGGCTCTTCCAAGAAGGGCGGAAAAACAGAAACCCGCCATGATGAAGAGCGTAAAGTCAGCGTGCGCTCGACACGTCCGCAAGATAGAGACGAAAGCGAGCGTACCTTTAAAGAACGTTCCGGCAATGAAAGCGGTAAACGCTCCTCTGGCTCTTTTGCTCGCAAGCCAGGCGGCCGCGATAGGCTACCTACCCGTTTTGGCAGTAATGAACGCGGCGGTCATACTGGACGCAAACCTATGCGGGTGGTCTCGCCAGATGGCTCTGTTGAGATGTACCAGCCTAAGGTAGAGGATGAGCACAAGCCAAAAGCAGCAAAGCGTGAAGAAGAGCCACGGCGGTTTGGCACGCGCTCCATGCGTGGCGGCTTTGACAGCTTTGGCCGTAAGGCTAGTGAAGAAAGCCAAGAACGTGGTGGTCGAGGTGAGCGCGGCGAACGTGCTGATCGCGGCGGGCGCGGGAATCGCGGTGAACGGCAGGATCGCAGCGGCCAAGAGCCACAGCCAACCCGTAAGTTTGATGATACCAAGCCATGGGAGCGTAAGGACGAACGCCCACGCAAAGGCCCACGCCCTGGTCAGGGCCAAGGTCGGGGCCGGGATAATGACGGCGGTTCGCGCGATGAACGCCCAAGTCGTGGCCCACGTGATGAGCGGGGCAATGGCGGAGAACGGCGTGAGCGGCCACAACGCGGCGAACGTTACGAGCGCGGCGGCGAACGCCCAAGTCGCGGTGAACGACGCGAGGGCAAGCCTGCTGGTCGTGGGGGCTTTGGCGGCGGCAAAGGCAACTTTGATAGTAAGCGCCCACCTCGCTCTGGTAATGGTGGCAAGGGCTTTAAGGGCAAGAGGTAAGCAGTGCGTATTGTAGGGGGACGGTTTCGCGGCAAGCAACTTGCCACGCCCAAAAGTCAGGCAACAAGGCCAACGAGCGACCGGATGCGTGAGACCATGTTTAATGTTCTTGCGCACTCTTTTGATAATCCCGTAGAAGATGCGCGGGTGCTGGACCTTTTTGCCGGCACCGGTGCTTTAGGGCTGGAAGCGCTCAGCCGTGGCGCCAAGTATTGCTGCTTTGTGGAAGAAGCGGTAGAGGCACGCGGGCTCATTCGCCGTAATGTGGAAGCCTTTGGATTAATGGGGGCCACACGCATTTTAAGGCGCGATGCGCTCACTCTCGGCAGTGTGGGTACCATGAAGCCGTTTTCCTTATTGTTTGCCGACCCGCCCTACATGAAGGAGCTGGGTGAAAAGGCGCTTGCTAGCGCTGGCGAAGGTGGCTGGTTACTGGACGGGGCGCTATGTGTTCTGGAAGAAGATGCTAAGGCAAGTGTGCATGTTCCAGTAGGCTTTGAGGTCCTGGACGAGCGACAGGCAGGTGAAAGCCAGTTTATGGTGTTGCGCTGGCATTAATGCCTGTGCCACCCACTCTACACTTAAATATCGCAGACAAATATAGCTAGGCCGCATCCTTAATATGCGGCCTATTTTTTATTGGAATATGCCCCCTGCCCGTGATCGGCATGACAATGGGAAAAATCGGCAAGCGATTTAATAATCCGGCACTCTGCCATTGTGTTTTCATGACAGGCCTGCGTTATTTCGCTCAACTCTTTTTCTAATAGCATTAACTGCGAGATGCGCTGGCGCACTGAGGCCAAGTGAGCACAGGCTATTTCATGGGCTTTATGACAAGAAAGCTGCGGGTTCTCATTGAGCTGCAACAGCTCTGTTACCGCCTCCATTGTAAGCCCGAGCTCACGCGCATGACGTATGAAGCGAAGGCGCTGTAAATCACTTGGTTCATAGCGGCGCTGGTTGCCCTCGGTACGCACCGGTGTTTTTAAAAGCCCCTTTTGCTCATAGTACCTAATTGTCGGTACTTTTATGCCCGTTTCTCGTGAAAGCTCGCCAATTGTCAGCATTTTTCGTTCCAGTTACGATTTAGGCTGAATTGTAGCGCCGATGCTTCTCGCAGTCAAAACCACCCAATCACTCACAACAACGAGAAACTCAACAAAATTTCATTATTTACCGTTATTTATATCTACTTATATTTTACTATATCTATACTTCAGGAAAAATCGAGGCGGTCGAATCATCCTTTCTACAATTCACGCCATCACCTCCATTCCTTAATAAAATATTTATAGTTGAATAACATAGGGTTAACGTCATTTTTAACGATACATACATTCCATTTGTCACTAGTAACTAGGTTTTTGCGAAATCGTTGCAGGAAAGAAACAGGTAGATATGCAAAAATTGTTTCCCTAGGGTTTTTAAAGCAAGCATGTTGCCAAACACAGTATTGAATGCAATCAATCGTGACAGGGAATTCATGTTTTAAATAAAACAAGAGCCTAATTCGAGTATTACTCGAAGGAACTGCGTATTTTTGACGATTAACCTTAAAGGAGTGGGTTCACACCCTGTACAGGAGTACTGACATGCGCCACTTAACGACAAGCGCCGCTGCGCTTATTATGAGTGCCACTCCGGTATTTGCAGCCGATCTTCCTGCACCGGAGCCAATTGAATACGTTCAGATCTGTGATGCCTATGGAAACGGCTATTACTTTATCCCTGGAACGGACACATGCTTACGCATTCGCGGACGGGTTCGTGCTGAATACCGCTGGAACAACTTTGGCGATGAGCCAAACAACTGGACTGACCGCCGTGATCGTTCCACACAAACACGTGCTCGTGGTTACTTGAGAATGGATGCCCGCACACAAACCGAATACGGTTTGCTGCGTGCTTATATCGATCTGTTTGCCACAGTTGATAGTGGTCGGCTTTCACAAACACGTGAAACGACCGAGTTTGACGGTGCTGACCGTGAAATTGTGACAGAAACAAGCGACCCAACAACTGATATGACGCTTGATTATGCGTTTATCCAGTTTGGTGGCATGACAATTGGTAAGACACATAGTTTCTATGACTTCTGGACAGGTTATGCATATGGTGCCATCAACACCGTCGCTTACTCAGATGTTACTCTATGGCTTGCCGGTTACACTTTTGATCTTGGTAATGGCCTATCGTTCTCCATCGCGGCAGAAGATCAGACTTTCCGCCGTGAATCAGTCATAGCCAGAGATGATGAGAATAACATCACTATTGGTTATGGTGGTAACCGTACACCTGATTTGGTTGCAAACTTACGCCTTGACCAAGGTTGGGGTAGTGCCCAGTTGATGGCTGCTGTCCACGAAGTTCGCTACGCCGTTTCATATCCTGATAGTGATGTGGGCTGGGCCGTTGGTGGCGGTGTGGAAGTGTACCTGCCGATCTTTACAGACTTTATGCAAAACACCCAGTTTGCCTTGATGTCCAGCTATGCTCAAGGTGCTATGGGGTACGTGCATAGTGACTGGGGTGTTCGGGTGTTTGACTCCGTCTCTACCGAGAATGCGGATCTTACCACGGATGACGATCTAACAACTGGTTGGTCTGTGGCCGGTGGTTTGTATACCGAGTTTTCGGATGAATGGAACTTTGCCATTCAGGCATCGTATGCAACCGTTAACCCAACACGCATTCAAGACTTTAACCAAACGGATGCTGTAGCAAAAATCGGCTGGACACCAGTACACGGCTTTGAGATCGGTACTGAAATTGCCTACCGGAACCTTGATTTCGATCTACAGGACGGTGATGATGATGACCGGTTTGGTCATGATCTTGATGGCCGCGACATCGTATCCGTACTGGTTCGTGTTCAAAGGGACTTCTGAGGCCACTTAAATCAGAACCCTCCGGTCGCTATTCATTGTAGCGGCCGGGAACTTGGGAGGTGGAGCATGGCTTCCACCTTTTTGTTTGTTACGATCTATTCCACGCATTTAATGATTATGGCACAGGCTGTTACAGCGTTTTATTTGCTGCTCCGCTTCCCTTTTCATAGGTAAATGACTGCCCGGTTCATAATGAATGACGCTGGTGCATTTCTCATTGCAATTTGATCCGTATTGCTGATTGCAGACTTTACGTACGGGTTGTTGTTATTGAAGGGTGTCGATAATTCCCCTTCAATATGTAAACTCGCCTAATCCCGCCCGAACAAACGCTCAATATCGGTCAGCTTTAGCTGCACCCAGGTTGGCCGCCCATGATTACATTGGCCCGACAATGGGGTTTTTTCCATTTCACGCAATAACGCATCCATCTCTTCTGGGCGCATACGGCGGCCCGCCCTTATGGAGCCATGACAGGCCATGGTTGCCGCGACTAGGTCCAGTTTTTCACGCAGGCGGGTAGAGGCTTCCAATTCGGCAAAGTCATCAATGAGATCGGCGATTAATGCCTTAATATTGAGCCTTTTTAATAGGGCTGGTGTTTCTCGCACGGCAATTGCCCCAGGGCCAAAGCGCTCAACGACCAGACCAAGCTCTTCCAACTCTTCTGCCCGCTCCAACAATAGCGAAACCTCATCTTCGGCCAGATCCACTACCTCAGGGATCAATAGCATTTGTCGCGCAATACCACTGGCAGCCAGTGCCGTTTTCAAGCGCTCATAAACCAGACGTTCATGGGCAGCGTGCTGATCGACAATAATCAAGCCATCCTCAGTTTGGGCAATAATATAAGTTTCATGTATTTGCGCCCGCGCTGCACCGAGCGGATTCGCCATAGCCTGTTGCTCATGCGCTGTCGCTTCAAAATCGCGCTCATATGCGCGGGCATCGGCTGAAGGCACTGCGAATTCCTGAGGGGCCGAGACATAGGCAGAAGGGTTTTCGGATTGCCCACCAAAAGATGAGTGGTGTATTTCGCTCGGCTCTTGCGCGGTGGCAATATCATTCGCCGACCAAAGGGGCGCGTTTTCTTCGGCAAAACCATCGGCAGCCTGAGAATGTTCCGGCCGATACTGTGATTGTTGCCAGTTGTAGTTTTGCGCTGTGCTGCGCTCGAAGTTCGGCCTCGCAACGCTATGCCCACTATGAATTTGCAAGGATGGTTGGTATTCGCGCTGCGCCGGTGCCCCGCCCATGGCCTGCATAGCTTTAATGGCAGTTTGCGTGTTGGCGGTTGAGGCTTTATGTCCCGCACTGACAAAGGCATGCCGCAATGAACCGACCAGTAGGCCACGCACCAACTGTGCATCACGAAAACGCACGTCTGCTTTTGCTGGATGAACATTCACATCTACATGGTGGGGATCTAGGTCAATACATAACACAACAACCGGGTGACGATCACGGGCCAAAACATCCGCATACCCCGCTCTTAGAGCCCCGAGTAAGAGCTTATCGCGCACGGGACGACCATTAACGAAGAAAAACTGGTGTAGTGAATTCGCTCGGTGAAACGTGGGCAGCCCTGCAAAGCCGTAGAGCCTCACTCCTTCCCGTTCCGCCTCAATAGGCAAAGCGTTTTTTACAAAATCATCTCCCAGTATCTGCCCAATACGCGCCAAGTGGGCTTTCTCACCTGTACAGGCAGGCAGCTCCAGAGGGCGTCGATCCGCACCGGATAGGGAAAAACGCACCTGCGGATTGGCCAGTGCAATACGCTTTACAACATCGGTAATTGCGGTGGTTTCAGCACGGTCCGATTTTAAAAACTTCAAACGCGCAGGGACTGCGAAGAATAAATCTCGCACCTCAACTTTGGTACCCCGATTAAAACTGGCAGGTTCGACTTCACTATTACGACCGCCCTCCACAGTAATTGACCAACCGCTTTCTTGGTCTTGCGTTCTGGTGGTCATACTGAGGCGAGAAATCGCGCCAATAGATGGTAGCGCTTCGCCACGAAACCCCATACTGCGGATATCCATCAGATCGTTTTCAGGTAACTTGGAGGTGCAATGGCGCCGTACCGCCAACGTCAAGTCCTGCTGTGTCATCCCCTTGCCGTTATCGGTGACACGCATCAAAGTTTTGCCACCAGCTGCGGTAACCACATCAATTCTGTCGGCACCAGCATCAATGGCGTTTTCAACCAGCTCCTTAATCACACTTGCAGGGCGCTCAATGACCTCACCTGCGGCAATGCGATTGATTACTGTATCACTTAGCTGGCGTACGCTCACGTGCTGCTCCCTAATGCTTGCCGTATATATGCTTTTCGATAGTTGTAGCCAGCACACCGTGGTTTTACCAGTATTCGCGCATGATCATGCACCTTTTTAAGCGCCCTGTAGCCCCAGTGCCGCATTAGGTGCGACATAAGCAATAAGTATAGGCGTGCACTCCGGTTTTCATTGCGACTAGGCGCATAAACTGTTATGTGGCTGGCAAGCTATATCTCACCCCGGTTATCCCTGTCATTTTTGACTTAGCAATTATGGATTTTACAGTTCATGATACCAACTGCCTTTTCTCGTAGTCTGTCAGAAGTGGCAGCCCCCTACAGCGCATTGCTGTGTGATGTTTGGGGCGTGCTTCATAATGGTTTGACAGCATACCCGCAAGCTTCCCAAGCACTCGTCAAGTTTCGAGAGGAAACGGGCTCTCCTGTCGTGCTTATCACCAATGCACCTAGAGTAAATACAAAGATAATCGAGCACATTACATCCATGGGGATTCCGCAGGAGGCTTACGACGGTGTTGTTACATCTGGCGATGTGGTTCGATTAGATCTGATTACCAGCGGCTTTACGCGCATCTATCATATTGGACTCGAAAAAAACCACAGTCTTTTTTCCGGTTTGGAGCACCAATTTACTCATTATGATGATGCGGAGATAGTGGTTTGTACCGGTCTAAATGAGCGCGATACTGAAACTCCAGAAAATTACCGTGGCCTATTTGAAAAGTTGATTGCACGCGGTTTAGCGTTTGTTTGCGCCAACCCCGATATTGTGGCCGAACACGGTGACCGCTTGGTTTACTGCGCCGGTGCGCTTGCCCAGCTCTATGCACAAATGGGTGGACGTGTGGTTATTTCAGGGAAACCACATGCGCCAATTTATGACGCGTGCCTCCTAAAACTCAAAGAAATAACAGGTAAAACCTTTAGTAAAAAAGAAGTCTTGACCATTGGTGATGGTCTACCAACGGATATTACCGGCGCCCAAGCCTATGGTCTTGATGCATTATTTGTCTGCAATGGCATTCATGCTGAAGATTTTGGTAGTAACGAAGGATCGGGAGAGGAATTCACGCCCGAATTACACTTGGTACAAGATAAATTACGCCAAGAAGGGTTAAAAGCACGCGCACTTATCCCCCGCCTAATCTAGGCACTATTTCACAGCTTCTCCTAATGGCATTACGTAGGCAGGATTAGCGCTCATATCCTGCCTAGATACACCTTTGGGTTTATTGAGATTCACTTTTCCTATTCGTATGCACCGACTGCAGAAACTGTTCCACTTCGGCAGTGATAACACCTGCCAATTGCTTTTGTACATTCACCGCTTGCTCGACGTGATCACCTTGCTGGCGCGTTTTTGCACTGGTTGATGCTAGAATCTCAACAGAACCGCTCAGCTCCTCTGTAATCTTTGAGGTCTGGGCAATATTTGCTGCGATTTCTTGCGAGGCGACTTGTTGTTGCTCGACTACACTGGCAATATGAGTAGATGTCTCAGAAAGCTCCGTAATACTTTCGGAAATCTGTACAATCGCTGTTGCTGAGCTTTCCGTTTCCCGTTGTATATCGCCAATCTTCTTTTCAATTTCAGCGGTTGCGTTCGAAGTTTGATGGGCTAGCTCTTTCACCTCAGAGGCAACAACAGCAAAGCCCTTCCCCGCCTCTCCTGCACGCGCTGCTTCAATAGTTGCATTTAACGCCAGTAGGTTTGTTTGTTCTGCAATATCTTGAATAAGTGTTACAACCTGAGAGATTTCATTGGCTGATTGGGTAAGCTTAGCGACACGTTCATTCGTTGTTTTGGTTTGTGTGTTCGCCTTGGCTGACATCTCGCTAGCTATTTGCACCTGATTTGCAACCTCACTCACAGAAGCTGCCAGTTCTTCTGCTGCGGAGGCAACAGTATCAACATTTGAAGAAGCTTCACTGGCAGCACTGGCCGCTTGCTGGCTTTGTGCCATGCTATCGACTGCTGTTGCTTGTAGTGTTGTTGCTGCAGATGCCAAGCTTATTGTCGCGCTATCTAATGTTTGTATCTGCTCTGAGATAACAGCATCAAAACCAGCGCATACTTTCTCGATGAATAAACCGCGCTTTACTGTTTTCTCGCGCTCTCCCTCTTGCACTTCAAGTAGCTGGCGTCGGTTACGCTCGTTTTCTACAAATACCTTCATGGCATTTGTCATTGCGCCTATCTCATCCCTGCGCTCAGTGTCATTAATTTCAATATCTCCCTTTCCATCAGCTAACGAATTCATTTGTTTAGAGATATTCAATATTGGTGTAGTCGTTGATCGAACCAAAATGAGACTTAGTAGAGAAATGCCAATTACACCAACACTGAACAACGCTGTAAATAACAATTTATTAATGGCTAGTTTATTCTCTAAATCTACAACATATGAGCCTGTGCCAATTACCCACTCCCAAGGCTCAAAGCCCTGAACCCATGTTATTTTTTCTAGTGGCTCATTCTCACCCGGGCGGTACCAATGGTACTCAACCCGCCCCCCACCGGCTCTTGCAACACTAATATGTTTTTTAATGAAGTAATTATCATAGGCATCTTTTAAGCTTAGCAGGTTCTTGCCTTCGTGCTCTTTATTCGCCGAGATAATAGAGGTCCCGTTGTAGTCAGTTGCAAACACATAGCCATTACCATTATCATAGTTTAAGTTGCGTATCGCTTCTTTTGCACTTTGCTTAGCTTCTGCCGCAGTCAGCAAACCGCTTGCATGTTGCTCATGGTATTTTATTAATATAGAATTCGCTGTCTCTGTTATATGCTGTAAGCCAACAAGCCGTTCGGCCCATAATGTATCTTTCAAGAGATGAAAATAGTAGAAAGATAGACCAAGCATAAAAGTAACACCAAAGACTATTGGAATCATAATCTTTTGTATGAGTTTTAGATTATTGTAAAACATTGTTTTTCCATTACTCTGTTTAGTCAATATCTATTAGCGAATAATGAAATGTGCAATCCAATTGAAAGTAATTAGCATTATCACTTGACCTTAAGTATTTATGAGCAAACTCAAAAAAATAAAGTATATTTTACAGAAGTAGGAAAATACGAATAAATGGGAAAATAAAATTATATACAATAAGGGTTCTCTACCAATATCAATTGGTAAAACAAGCACCGTTATTTTCAAATAAACAACTCATCTACAAGTAGTAATTAAATGTTTTATCTATATAAAAAATATTCTTGCAATAGAAATTAAATATTAAAAATTATTAATTAATTGAAAATCTTTTCCTAAGTAAAGTATTTTCATTAATAATAATAATTAACAGGTTTCAACTGAATAATGGCAAAATACATGATTTCACCTAGTGCATTATGAGAGAAATTTCTCTTAATCAAACGAGCATTACACATGCAAAGTACTTAATATAAAAGCGCATCGTCTGATGCGCCTTCTATAACACTCCATTTTAATCAAGCAAAAAGTTTATCGATTTCTTCTTGCGCAGCCTCTTTCAGCATGGCATCGATTTCGTCTTGCGTCACACCTTCGCCGGCATGTTGTGGGCCATGCAAGATAAGCTCTCGCTTACGGCGCTCTTCTTCGGTTTCATTGAGCGGAGCATCTTCTGTCTCCTGATGATTTAAGCGTAACTGTGATATGAAATTGGTTACACGTTCATCAATAAAGTTAAGCGTACTCACTACCTTAGAAATGCGCTGCCCCGTAATGTCCTGAAAGGCGCAGGACTGGAATATTTCCATTATCTTGTCATTTACCGTTGCCACATAGGCATCATGATCATCGGGGTCAGCGGCCATAATTGCCTCTGCCGCCTCCATAATCGAGTGAGTTGCTTCTTCTGTTGAAGACACAATTGCATCAAGCTCTCGGCCCGCTTCGGGAATCCTGTCATGCTTCATATCTGCCGCTCGCAACTGGCCAATTTCAGCCTTCATGCGCGCAATTTCAGATTCAATTGTAGCAAGTTCCTCAGTCACAGCAGGCTGCACCTGCTCCAGAATTCTGGAAACAGTTGTAGCCATGATCTCTGTCAAGCGCATGACATCGGTGAGCGAGACAGCCGTTGTGCGGGCTCTATTTTCCTCAAGAAACTCGATAACCTTTTGGATTTCAAATTTTTGTCCGTTTGGCATGTCTTGTCTCTTAAATATTATCCAGCTTTACTTAACCTTTAATAGCCATTTTGTTTTGGTGTTTTACAAAACACATAACATAAGGCTTTGTAATGCTGGGCTTTATTGTTATGCGGTATCTTCTAGCTTCAATTGCACCAGAAGAGCCGGTTTTCTTGGTAAGTTTATATTGTTGGCCATAGCTCAAGCATTGGCCAGTCAAGTGCGTGCAAACACTTTTTAGTCGTTGCAGGACACCATCATAAATTCACATAGTATCAAGCTTCGTCAGGCAAACGCACAAGCGTGCGCTGCCTTTCCAAGCATTTATAAATACGGTACTTATTCAGAGAAAACGGCTTCGATTTTGCCTTTAAGTGTCTGGGCATTAAACGGCTTCACAATATAATTGTTTACGCCTGCCTTTTTCGCGGCAATTACGTTTTCAGTTTTGGACTCAGCCGTGACCATGATAAACGGCGTTTTGTTCAAATCAGCGTCTTGGCGAACTTGCTTAAGAAGCTCGTAGCCCGTAACCGGTTCCATGTTCCAGTCAGAGATCACAAGCCCATAGCGACGCTGCTTCATTTTTTCATATGCTTCGGCGCCATCTGCAGCATCGTCGACATCGGTAAAGCCAAGCTGCTTGAGTAGATTGCGAATGATCCGAATCATGGTCTTATAATCATCGACAACCAGGATAGGCATCTGAAGATCAAGGGCCATGTACAACTCCATATTGTTGCCCGGGTAGATACACCACCCAATTGCATTTCCTTGGCCAAGCTCTGCATCGCTGGCAGCAACACAAAGTTCAACCGTTAACCCTGTCATAATTAACTCGTAAACAAAGTACCAGCTAATTTAACCATAATTATTTTTCAGCTTCAAAGAACATTAGGTAGTCCAGAATTACCAGCATAAAGATGACAAAAAATAACTTTTGCTTGGTTTTTCACCAGCATTATTTGCTAGGCTTTAATTGTGTATTTAACACATAAAACAGCTTTCGCTTTTTGCGTATCAATTTGCAGAGTATATTCTTTTCGTTTTTATCCCTCTTAGAAGCTTCATGCGCAGTACTTGCACAATCTCGTTGCAACACCTTTAGTAGTAGAATCGCGTCAGGTCTATACACCCCAAGACTTATCGAGACACTACAGCTAAAAGTTTCGCTGCCGTCTTTTACGATTGATCCCATAGCCGTACTTGGTAAAGCGCGCTGTGACATTCTAATTCGTAGGGGGGAAGATAGGCAGGGCTCCTTGTGTGAAACTTGTGTTTATCACAAATTTTCTTAAGCTTTTAACTCTTCCTAAATAGAATTTCATAATGTTATAAGCATGTTATTAATTTTAATCTAATTTTTCATAACCCTTTTAATAAACGAAAATAAATCGGCTTTATTACCTGTTTGAAGGTATATTTATTATAATGGTCTTTGCACTCGCAGTTCCACAATCAAACAAATAATTGACATCAATAAAAAAAAAATCGCACTAATATTTATCGGTTTTTCGGTGTGCAAAGCTGTTAACAATTCTGGTTCTGCCGGCTAGCTTACAAACTACCCCTAGGTGAGGCAAACACTTACAGCCAAGCAACGCAAATTATGGACGAATAGGTTTTGTGTGCGTTTTATCAGTGCAAAAAATCGGCCTTAGAGTAATATTTGCTGCATTGCCTGCTGTCGACATTTCATTTGTTGTGGGTGCCTTGCGCTTTGCTGCCCATATGCACATGGCTGTGATGTTTGGCTCTTGACGTGAGTTGCGTAAGGCTGCAATTTCTGCCTCGCATAAAGAAGGCGTAGAAGGCATTATCCATGACACAGTGGCACCCCGTATCCCAGAGGTTTCACATAGTTGAAGAACTAGCGCAGTTTCCAGCGCAATTGCGCGGCGGTGTTGTGGCTATTGGAAATTTTGATGGTGTGCATCGTGCCCATCAGGCTATTTTGCAACAAACGCTTCAGCTTGCCCGCACATATAAGGTGCCTGCCCTTGCGCTAAGTTTCGAGCCGCATCCACGCAGCTTCTTTCAGCCCGACAAACCGGTAAGCCGGTTAAGCCCGGCAGCACAAAAGGGCGAGATTATGAAAGCGCTCGGGTTGGATGCTTTAATACAGCTCCCATTTAATGCGCAGCTTGCCAGTTTAAGTGCCGAGGATTTTGTTCGTCAAATACTGGTGGATGCACTGGGCATTACCCATAGTGTTACGGGTTACGACTTTCACTTTGGCAAAGCGCGGCGCGGTACGCCAGAGTTTTTGCGCGGCGCAGGCGCGGCGCAGGGATTTAGCGTTGTCATTGCGCCAGCGGAGCGCGACGAAGGCGGGGCGGTGATTTCGTCCAGCCGCATTCGCGAGGCTTTACGTTGTGGCAATGTTATCGAGGCCAATGCCCTGCTTGGCTATCGTTACTATGTCGACGCTTGCGTACAACATGGCGACAAGCGCGGCCGCCTATTGGGGTATCCTACAGCCAATTTACAAATCGACCCCCACTCAGTCCTTAAAGAAGGTATCTATGCTGTCCGGGTGGCGGTTGATGGGTTGATACACGACGGTGTTGCCAGCTATGGCCGACGGCCGACATTTGTAGATGGCCAGCCACTTTTGGAAGTCCATTTATTCGACTTTGACGGCGACCTTTACGACAAAAACTTGCGCGTTAGTTTTGCCGGTTACTTACGCGGTGAAATGAAGTTTGATGGCCCGGAAGCCTTGATCCAGCAAATGGATTTAGACAGTGCACAAGCGCGGGCGATTTTAGATTCTTTACGCCCCTTAAGCCCATTGGATAACAGCCTGGCCACCCAGTTGCATTTTGAGTAATCTTTGCCCAAAGCTGGCAATTCGGGGCCCTTTCCCGTTAAGTCACAGGTTTTTACATTAGCTTTTGCGCCGATTGCGCGTCTATGCATTTGTTCTGGCATGACAAAGGCTCCAAACTGCTGTAATGGCGAATTTGAACAAAAACCCATTTCCAATAAACAATCGCACGCATTTCATGTGATGCACCAATAAACTGTTACAGCCCATGACCCAGAATATTACCAGGGCGGCGCAAGCCCAAAACACCGCCGTGAAAGGCATGCTCCTCATGCTGCTTGCCATGATGCTGCTGCCGGTTATGGATGGTACGGCCAAGTTTTTGTCTGCCGCTTTGCCTGTGGTGCAAATCTCGTTCGGCCGGTTTTTCTTCCAGTCGCTGATTGCGCTGTTTCTCGGGCTGTTTACCGGGCCGGGCCTGACACAAATATTTCGCGAAGTCACCAGATCGCAATTGCTGCGCGGCGTGTTTTTAGCCGTTTCATCACTATTGTTTTTTACGGCGGTTAAGTACTTACCACTGGCCGATGCCATTGCGACGTTTTTTGTGCAGCCGATGATTTTAACCGTGCTTTCGGCTATTGTGTTGAAAGAGGTGGTGGGCATTCGCCGCTGGTTGGCGGTGTCATTGGGATTGCTCGGGGTGTTGATTGTTATCCAACCGGGCACCAGTGTGTTTAGCCCCTATTCATTATTGCCTTTGGCAGCGGCGACTAGTTTTGCCTGTTATCTTTTGGTCACACGGCGGCTTGCAGGCAGCGCCTCTTTGCTGGGCATACAATTTTCAACCGGCCTTGCAGGCACTTTGATATTGGGTAGCCTGTTGCAGGTCTCTTGCTTTCAAGATATTGGCTTGGGGCAACCGGTGTGGCCCACAGCTTGGCAAACCCTGCTGCTTGTTGTCATGGGTGCGATTTCCGGTCTTGGTCACTTATTGGTGGTGCTGGCGTTTAACCGGGCCCCTGCTTCCCTGCTCGCCCCTATAAACTACATCGAAATCATCAGCGCGACATTATTTGGCTATTTCGTGTTTGGCGAGGTGCCTGCGGCCAGTGTTTGGGTTGGCATGGCCTTTTTGGCAGCAGGGGGCATTTATATTACCCACCGCGAGCATAAGCATGCCAAGCAGCTGGAAAAGCAAGCAGCTGCTGCCGAGGGCTCGCAGGGCATTGCATAGAATTGTTCTATTTCTTAATACGAAATAGAATGTATATTTTGAAAAAATCAGCTCAGGGCACCTTAACTAATAGGTGCCCTAGTTTTTGCGGCCTTAAATACACCGGCTTTTAAAAGTGCTTAATATGTGCTTTGCGCCCTACCGCAAATCATTATCCAGCCTGTACCAACATCATGTTGAATCCCCTCATTTACATAGATTCACATTTTTAAAGCGCTTGTACACCCGCTAATCTATCCACATTGTTGGTGCTTGGAGAAACTCCAATTTGCACGTTACAGGTGTATTGCCTATTTACTCTATGTAAAAAATATCCATTAATTTTAATAGATATAGTTTTTATGTATTCCGCAAACTAAACACTATGTAAAACGTTGATTGATAAATCAGTATGTTGCCGTAAAATCACACGAATATATATGACTATTTCATATTAGATAGTATTTCCCATGTTAAATTGCCAATAGCGCGAACTCTGCTAGTTTCAGCTCTCGAAAGACGGCGGAACTATTTGTTTTCGTATTTGTCTTTTTAAAAGATTTCTTCAAGGCCGCCTCACCTCCAACCTGGGGCAAGCGCCAATTTAGAGACTGAATAAAGGTCAGGATTTATGAACGCTAAACTTATTGCTATGGCCGCTGCTGCTGCAGCCGCTGCTACATCTGCACAAGCTGCAGACCTTCCAACTGCTGCTGAGCCAATTGATTACGTACAAGCATGTGATGCTTTCGGCGCTGGTTTCTTCAAATTGCCAGGTAAAGACACCTGCATTAAGCTTGGTGGTCGTATTCGCGTTAATGTAGAGTCCGAAGACCTTCAGGACAGCAGTGATGACGTTTCCGATTACGAATACTACACAAAAGGGTATTTGTATTTCACCAGCATGACCGACACCGAAATCGGCCTTATCAAAACCTACACTGAATTCACTGCAAAGTTTGACAGTGAAGGCGGCGAAAAAGTTGAAGCTGGTGATACCTACATCCAGTTCAGTCTTGGTTCTGCCGACCTTTCCTTCGGTAAAATGGGCGATGTTTTTGCTGGTTTCACCGGTTATGCCGAAATGGGCGTTGCCAAGCGTCACTGGGCTGACGATGGCTCCTTGCAAGTTCGTTTGGCAGCTCCTTTGGGTAACGGCCTGACAGCAACTGCTGCCTTGATCGATTCCAACAGCCACGATGGTGCTGATGGCAAAGTCGATTTCAACGGTGCGTTGGAGTTGAAGCAAGGCTGGGGTAAAGTTAAAGTTTCTGGTGCTGCGCATCAGAATGCTTACGACGAAACTGGTTACGCTGTTAACGGTAATGCCGAATTCAAGCTGGACCCAATCACCATTGGCTTTGGTGGTCAATATGCCAAAGATGCGCATAAATATGCAGGCGTTGGCTTCAAGAATGATTACGTTCTAGGCGTCATTGAGGGTGAAGACATCACTGTTGACTTCAATAATATTGAATCTACTGTTTACTCTGTAGGTGGTGGTATTAAATTTGCTGCGACTGACGAAATTACCCTAGCCGTTGACGGTTCTTACATGAGCTTTGAAGGCACTGCTGACTTTGATTACAAAGTTGGCGAAAATGATGCATTATCCATTAAAGATGTAGATGTAGATGTAGATGCATTTGGTCTTGACGGTTCTATTGCATATGCACCAGTTGATGGCCTCGTATTGGCTGTTGATGCAGGTTGGGATCGCACTGAAATGACGGCCACTAAGACTGTCGAGGATGAAGGCGGTAATAAGAAAGTGAAAGTTTCCAGCGATGACGACAACTTTAAAGTTGGTGCCCGTGTTCAATACACATTCTAAGTTCGCTTAGAAACGGCATTTACCACAGCTTAACGGCCCGCACTGCGGGCCGTTTTGTTTGCTACTTGCACTTGCGCCAACATCGGGTTAAGCACAGGCAACCTGATGGAAGTTAATTACACATGCGCATTGCAATTACCGGAGCGTTTGGCGCAAGAGGACGAACGCTATTTGATCGAGCAGTGCATTATTCTCGATATCAAGATTTTTCTGGCAACGCTGCTTGGTCGTGGCGTGGGCGACCGGATACGCCGTTAATTATGTGCCATTTGCATGTAAATAGTGTTTTGTCCCAGCGGCTTCAGCCCCTGCATTTTTTTCGCAGATATTCGCGCATAAAGCTTGTTGGCCAACGCCGCTTCACAACCTTATATTTAGGTGATCACCAATTGCAGTATAACTGATAGGCTTTGCACCCTATTTGAGTGCTTTTTGAGCACTTCCTCGTATGTTTTGCGTCTTTTTTCGCATGGGGGTGTTATGGCAGCTTTCTGGGTGAAACCCTTTAACAGTATTTTCAAGAAAACCAAATCTTATCAAGAGCTTAATCAGGAGTGCAATCGTCTTCGTGCGGCCATTTTCACGCTTCAGGGCAAGCCGCTGGTTTTGGATGATGGCAGCCGGTTTTACCTTGAAAACCCGTTGGAAGATTGTATCGAACGCCATATTGCCAGTAAGCACCGCTACTATGAAATCGGCATACTTGAGGATTTAAAAGGTTTCATACCGGAGGGTGCCGTTGTTGTTGATGGCGGTGCCAATATTGGTAACCACAGCATATTCTTTGCTAAGTATATGGATGTAAAGCATATTTATGCCTTTGAGCCCTTGCCGCAAACCTTTAAAAAGCTCCTGCGCAATATTAAGGCCAATGAATTGGATGCGCTGGTTTCTTGCCAGCAAAAGGCGCTTGCAGCCAGTGCCAGTAAACTGGATATCCTACGCTATAGCGCTGAAAACACAGGAGGAACGGCGTTTATAGAAAGTTCGAGCGGAGCTTTTAATGCCGTTGCCCTGGATGCTTATTTTCCTGAGTCGCGGCTGGATTTTCTCAAGATAGATGTTGAAGGCTTTGAAATTGAGGTTTTAAAGGGCGCGCAAGCGGTGATATCGCGGTTTCGCCCTTTGATACTCGTGGAATCGTTTGCCGGGCACAAAGCACAGGTTCACGCGCTTTTACAAGAACTTGGCTATGAAAAACTCAAAGAGTATGACGGCGAGAATCATTTATACAGGGCACTTAGGACGTGAATTGTTTATGGTGATCCTTTTTGTGTCTGGCTTAGCTGGCGAATTTCTTCATTCATGTACAACCTATTGCCTTTTCTATGCTTTTTCGCACTTTGCAACATTGCAGTGGCCACTTGTTGCGCTTTAATGGGGCGGTAGGGTTTTAGCGGCCCGACGAGCAAGGGGCTAACAATATATCCTATTGTTTTTGCTAGGCTTTCTACGCTTCTGAATTCTTTACGCGGCCCTAAAAGTAGTGATGGACGGAAAATGCTGAGAGCCGGAAAGCCGAGCTTTAGTATTTCCTGCTCCAATTCACCCTTTGTTTTCAGATAGATATTTTTTGAATCAGGGTTGGCCCCGATGGATGATACAAGCAGAAAATGCTGTACCCCTTGCTTTCGGGCCAGCTGTGCCAATTCAAAAATTAATGTAAAATCAATAGTATAGAAGTTTTCGTTCGAACCGGCGGTTTTGCGGGTTGTCCCCAATGCGCAGTACACATGCTCGGCGCGCATGAGCGGTTCTAGTGCGGGGATATGGTTGAAATCCACCTGAAATTGCAACAGCCTATCGTTTATTAGCGGTAGTTTTTGCCTTACCAAAGCAATTACCGTTTCATAGCGATTACAGACTAATAGCTCTTGTAGTAGCGCCGTGCCAATAAGCCCGCTTGCCCCCAAAACCAAAGCTGTTTTAACAGTCATTGCACCCCCGCAACTGCCTTATCCCTCATTCAACCCAAAGGTTCACATAGGTTTGCGGCTGCTATCTAGCGTATAAAGGGGGCAAGTCCGTGGCATCCGCTGGTTTTATACGGATAAAATGTGGGTTAGCGCTTTTCCTGTTAATCATAGATAGTTAAACGTCAGGCACATAAAAAAGGGCACCTGCAAGAGGCGCCCTTTTGTTTTAAAGCTTTTGAGAGGCGTGGCTTAGAAGCCCATGCCACCCATGCCGCCCATGCCGCCGTCCATTGGAGGCATTGCTGGGCCTGCGTCTTTCTTCGGCAATTCAGCAACCATTGCTTCGGTTGTGATCAACAGGCCGGAAACGGATGCAGCATCTTGCAGCGCAGTACGAACAACTTTGGTTGGGTCGATGATACCGGCTTCAACCATGTTGACGTATTCTTCGCGCTGAGCGTTAAAGCCGAAGTTGCCGTCGTTGTTTTCCAGAACTTTAGAAACAACGATAGAACCTTCAACACCAGCGTTTTCAACGATCTGACGGATTGGAGCTTCCAGAGCGCGCAGAACGATTTTGATACCAGCTTCGATGTCAGCGTTGTCGGAAGACAGAGCAGCAACAGCAGCTTTGGCACGCAGCAGTGCAGTACCACCACCTGGTACGATACCTTCTTCAACTGCAGCGCGGGTTGCGTTCAGGGCATCGTCGATGCGGTCTTTACGCTCTTTCACTTCGATTTCGGTTGCACCACCAACGCGGATAACAGCAACACCGCCAGCCAGTTTAGCCAGACGCTCTTGAAGTTTTTCACGGTCGTAGTCAGAAGTGGTTTCTTCGATCTGGGCTTTGATCTGAGCAACACGTGCTTCGATGTCGGCTTTATCGCCAGCACCGTCAACAATGGTGGTGTTCTCTTTGGAAATGTTAACTTTTTCCGCAGTACCCAGCATGTCGATGGTGACGTTTTCCAGCTTGATGCCGAGGTCTTCAGAGATCACGGTACCACCTGTGAGGATCGCGATGTCTTCCAGCATTGCCTTACGACGGTCGCCGAAGCCAGGTGCTTTAACAGCAGCGATTTTCAGGCCACCACGCAGCTTGTTTACAACCAGAGTTGCCAGTGCTTCACCTTCAACGTCTTCTGCAATGATCAGCAGTGGACGGGAAGATTGAACAGCGCTTTCAAGGATAGGCAGCATTGGCTGCAGGTTGGAAAGCTTCTTCTCGTGCAGGAGAATGAGTGGCTTTTCAAGGTCAGCAACCATTTTTTCTGTGTTGGTGCAGAAGTATGGCGACAGGTAACCGCGGTCGAACTGCATACCTTCAACAACTTCCAGCTCTGTTTCCAAAGACTTAGCTTCTTCAACAGTGATAACGCCTTCGTTACCAACGCGCTGCATTGCTTCGGCAATGTCTTTACCAACCTGCTCGTCACCGTTTGCAGAGATTGTGCCAACCTGTGCAACTTCTTCAGAAGATGAAATGGACTTGGAACGTGCTGTCAGATCAGCGATAGCAGCAGCAGTTGCCATGTCAACGCCGCGCTTCAGGTCCATTGGGTTCATGCCGGCAGCAACGAACTTTGCGCCTTCTTTAACAATGGCTTGCGCCAAAACTGTTGCAGTGGTTGTACCGTCACCAGCGATGTCGTTGGTTTTAGACGCTACTTCACGCACCATCTGTGCGCCCATGTTTTCGAACTTGTCGTCCAGTTCGATTTCCTTGGCAACAGATACACCGTCTTTGGTGATGCGTGGTGCGCCGAAGGATTTGTCGAGCACAACGTTACGGCCTTTAGGGCCGAGTGTTACTTTTACAGCGTTTGCAAGAATATCAACGCCTTTAAGCATTTTTTCGCGGGCATCAGAGCCGAACTTGACTTCTTTAGCAGCCATGGGTTTGTCTCACTTATTTATTAGGATCAAAGAGTTAGGAAGGAGTTGGCGGGATTAACCCAGCACACCCATGATGTCGGATTCCTTCATGATCAGCAGCTCTTCGCCGTCGATCTTAACTTCGGTGCCAGACCATTTGCCGAACAGTACGCGATCACCAGCTTTAACGTCCAGTGCAATCAGCTCGCCACTGTCTTTGCGTGCACCGCCGCCTACTGCAACGATTTCGCCTTCCTGTGGTTTTTCTTTTGCTGTGTCTGGAATGATGATGCCACCGGCTGTTTTTTCTTCAGACTCGATGCGGCGTACGACAACGCGGTCGTGTAGCGGACGAAACTTCATAAGTTTGGCTCTTTCTCTCATGCGGCGGTGTCCCAACTTAGGCAACACCACAAACGCTCAAGGTTATAAACTATTGAGAGGCTGCACCCCTCAAGGCAATCTTGCCCGAAGGCGTACAGCTTTAGCACTCCCAAAGGCAGAGTGCTAACAACGCAAAAAGATGTAGTAAGGGGCACTGGAACTGTCAAGAAGGAGATTTCGAAAAAAATCCGTTTTTTACAATTTCACCTTGGTGCAATCCATTCGCCACTAAAAACCTCTTCTTTATTACATGGAGAAATAGTTTATCCGAGTTTTTCAACGCGCTAATAAAGTCGTCGATTTGAGCGTTTAGCTGTGTTTTTCAGTGGCCTACGAGAACGATTTAGCGATGACTACAGCTTTCAAAAAATCAGCTCAAAACTAATGGTATACTTTAGTACCAGTTTTACGAAGGGAATAGCTTGAGCACCTATGCTTTTCATAGGCGCTTTACAATAGTGATTTTGATAGATCAATAATTCGGAGCAGCGTGCTTTAGGGCAGCATTTCGAACGGCAAGTCAACAGTTGCGTTTTGGTCCGCATTATCGTCATGCACTGTAATCAGCAAATTGTATTTGCCTTCTGGCAAGCCTTGAAATGCAAAGGTCAAAGAACTTTGATATTCCTTGATTTTGTTTTTCGAGCGAGAGTTTAGATGTGCAAAGCCTTGTTTTTCTGCCAAAATTTGCCCCGATTGGTTGCGAATAGCAAAATCTACCGTCAAGTCAAAGCTGTACCAGTCCGCTTGTTTCTTAAATTTGTAAGCAACTGGCTCTAAATAAACATGAAGCGGCTGTCCTTGTGCAAATTTTGCCGTGTCTACAACTTCATAATTACCATAGGCGTTGGCAGGTCTCTTAACGAACAAGGCCTTCTCAAGTGAAATATTCGATGCAGCCCACGCTTGCTCATAGTTTGATAGAGCTTGCTCTACTGCTATTAATGATGATGCTTTATTATTTTCGACTGCATACGCTGCGGCATTACTAAATAATAACAGCATGGTTGCTGCAACTGCGCGACTATGCATTGGAACATTTGCCATTTACCTACAAACCCTCATAATTCCCGGGCTTCCTTTGGGCCCCCAAGAAATGTTGTCCCCACTCAATATTTCGGCCCTTAATTTTCCTAATATACTGCGTTCAAAACAATCAGCAACAGACAAACGCGCGGCACGGTAAAATCTATTTAAAAAAGTTCGATAGTTTAGATGCCCTTAGCTCAACATTTTTTCTGCCCAAGACTGCTTTTTTCGATAAATCGTAGACGGGCTGATTTCCAGAGCCGCTGCAGCCATGGCAATGTTGCCATCAAATGTTGCCAGTGTTTCTTCAATGATACGTTTTTCTTGAAACCATAAGGGCTCAATCGCTTGGCGCTTGCTGCCTGTAATAAAGATTGGATCTTTAAACTTGGTTCCATTAACAGCGATGGGAGAGATAGCCTGCGTCGTTTTAGTCGTGACGTCAGTAAGGTGATAGTTTACAGAGGTTGGATTTACCGGCGCCTCCAACATCTTAGAAGACTTTGACAACACACCGCTTAACGTTGCCTTTTCGACACGCTCACCATGATTTGTTGCCATTATATTATCAATAACCGTTTCTAACTCACCTAAATTGCCATGCCATGGATGGCTTTCCATCAAGCCTATAGCCTGTCGACTAAAATGCATCGGTCCTTTATTATGCGCAACAGCAGCAGAGTTCAACAGCGCTGTGGCGATTGCTTCAATATCCTCTTGGCGCTCTTTCAAAGCCGGTATTTGTAGCTTATGAGCGCTCAATAACGCATATAATTCGCGATTAAAGTCGCCGGCTTCCAATAGGTTGCGTATGTTTTTAGAAGTTGTGCTGATAATACGTGGTGCGGTTCTTTCATTGCGCATTCTCGGCGCTTGAAGACATTTTAAGAGAACGGATTGGAGATGCGAATCGAGGGTTGCAACCTCTAAGAGTAACAGCGTGCCTGTTGTAACATGGGGTTTTGTATTTGGCTCCTCAGCCACCAAATCGGGTCGCGGCACACTTAAGTGGTAGTTAAGCTCTTGCTCGATGCGCTCTTTTGCAAGTCCGGCACAGTCAATAACGATCAACGGTCGGTCCGATTCTCTAGACCTCTTGTGCAATGTTGTAGCGCATAGCTCTTTTCCCACTGCCTTTTCACCACTAAAAAATACAGTCTTTTTGGCAGTTGCATAGCTATAGAGCTGAGCATCAACAGTTTGCATAATCGTTGATTTACCTAGATAATTCTCATAGGTGACAGTGGTTTTCGTTTGTTCAGCAACTATAGATGCGCCCAGTCCTTTGCCTGAATAACCTGCAAGCTCTACGTTTTGCGGGAAATAGCGCTGCACTAATGGCAGCAGCTTTTTTTCCAAAACTTCAAGATTAAGTGGTTTTGAAAAAAACTCATGGGCTCCTGCCTGCATCGCCTCCATCATGCGCGACATTGAGCCTTGGCGGCTAACTGCAATAACTAATGATTTGGGACTAAGAGAAGCGAATGCAGACATCTGATCCAAGTTTTGCAAGCTGTCTAAATCAATAATCATTAGCTGTGCGTTTGAACAACGCAATTTATCCATAAGCACCGAGGCCTTCGCAAACACTTTAGCTGAAACAGCATAGTCGGGCAGAGTTTGCGCAACTAAATCCAGCATTTCTCGACTCGCTGTTACATCCTGCTCCAGAATATTAATTGTTATAGCGAGAGGGGCAGTGCGCTGTTTTCCCATAGTTCGGGGGCCTCTTTTTATTCGTTTCAAAGCAGCACAAGCTCTACACAGTTGAATCAGATGGGCTTGCGTTGGTACGAACATTTTGTTGCAAACAGGGTTAACAAGTTCTTATTAGAATGTGTTCACGACACCTCTCAGGAATTAATGTTGTTAATTACAGTGTAAATATTCTCGCAAACTGAGGGGCTTAGTGTCTGATGGTGGCCCTTTTATAAAAGTGCAATCTGCAATCGCGTAGGTGCGATTTATATAGATTATTAATTTTCACCTAGTCCTATTAAAAGTGAATGCATGAATACAGGAAAGTGTCAGTTTGGAACAATTGCTGTTTTCTGTGGTTTCCTTTGGGCAAACCGCCAAGAAATCCCATAATTCCTAATAATCAATTGCCTTAGGTTTCACAGGGCACTAATGATGCATGTACAGTATTGCAATTTAATTCTGTTTTGAAAGAATGAGAATCATAGAATTAATGCCTTCTACGCATTACTGAAAACTATCAATGTTCAGAGAGTACCACGTTCGGAATGAAGCGCGCTGCAACTACCATAATCGTCCTTAGTATGGTGATAATCTCCACTAGTATTGGAATCATTTTATCGACGCAGCTCGGCCGCCCTGCATTCGAGGCCATTGCTATGGCTATGGCTATTTTCTGTACGATGCTCATCATTCAACTGATGCTCACCCGAAGCCATGATGCCCAGGAAGTTGCCCGCAATCTCAATCGAATCGAGAGCCGTGTCGGTGAAATCGATGACGATGTTCTGAATCTTGAAGGCCGGGTGAATTCGGTGGAACTTGAGGCTCCACGACAATTGCAAAAAGAGGTTGACCCCTTGTATGCAGAGGTCGAGGTTATTGGCTCGCTTGTAAAGCAAATGGCGGAAGCCATGGCGGATATGGAAGAGCAGATTGAAGACCAAGGGCTGAGCCTTGAGGAAACACGTCGGCGGCAAATGGCCCTCCCCGCTCAACCCCAACAACAACTTGGCTTATCTCATTCAGCCAGTTCACAAGGTGTCGAGCCAAGCCATTTACAGAGCAGGAGTAGCGTAGATTCTGCGCAACAACCAGTACAGCAACCGGCAAGCCAGTCCGCGGCCTATTCGGCCATGCTGGAAATGGATGCGGATGCGACTCTTGAAGATATGGCACTTAGCAACAACAATCAAAGTGAGTTTAACATGGCAAGCGATATTCGCTCTGCCATTGATGCCAGCCGCATTGACCTTTACTTGCAACCAATAGTTAGTTTGCCGCAACGTCGTGTACGATATTACGAAGCACTAACGCGGTTGCGCACTGTGGACGGGCGTATACTTGAGCCAATCGACTTTTTAAGCGAAGCTGAACGTATAGGCCAGATGCCGGCAATCGACAATGTTTTGTTGTTCCGCTCACTACAAATATTGAAGCGCTTATCATCACGCAATCGCGAAGCAGGCCTCTTTTGCAATCTTTCGCCCAGTACGCTTGTTGATGACAGTTTCTTTCCCGGTTTTCTGGAGTTTATCAAGGCGAATGAAGCGTTTAGTGACCTTTTGATCTTTGAATTCACACAGGCAAATGTGGCTGCCATGGGCTTGCTGGAGCACGAAAGCCTTGCTGCCTTGGCCGAATTTGGTTTTCGCTTTTCAATAGATCACATAACGGATTTGCGAATGGACTTTAAAGGGTTGGCTGATAAAGGTTTCCGGTTTGCCAAGCTTAATGCTGCCCGCCTGTTGCAACAGGATGAAACATTAACACACGGCAATATTCACCCTGCTGATTTTGGAAGCTTATTAAAGCGATATGGTATCGAACTGATTCCGGATCATGTAGAAGTAGAGAGCACCGTTTTAGAGTTGTTGGATCTGGATATTCGCTGTGCGCAAGGTTTCTTATTCTCACCGCCCCGTCCGGTTAGAGCTGAAATATTGCAAGGAGCGCCAAGTCCACGTGCTCGCACAACGGCATAAGGCCCGCATTGCTACGGGCCTTCCAACTACATTTTCTAACTAAATAGCAACCTATTGTTTTTGCGCTTCTTCCTTAAACGGATTTTGCGCCCCAACAGCGACAATTGTTGGTTTTGTGTTGGCGAATAAATCCTTTGCAACTGCATTTACTTGCGCCAAACTCACCTTTGCAATGTTATCATTGCGCGTGGTTACATAGCTACGGTCAAAGCCAACCATCTGTATACCAAGCAGCTGACTTGCAATGGCTGCTGAGCTATCGAAAGAAAGCGGATAAGAGCCAATCATATAGTCCTTGGCTTTTTGCAGTTCTTCAGTACTCGGGCCTTGGTTCGCCATGCGGTTTATTTGCTCAAGCATTACTTTTATTGCGGTTTTTGTTTGTGCGGTGCGTGTAGAAGTAAACGCATTCCAAACTGCACTATGATCACGCGGGAGTTGATAACTCCCAACGGAATACGTTAGCCCACGCTTTTCGCGTACTTCCTCAAACAACCAAGAGGAGAACGTCCCCCCACCTAAAATATGGTTCATCACTTCCGCAGGCACATACTCTTTAGTTTGACGTTTATACGAAGGTACCGACATCATTACGGTTGTTTGCGGAATATCCATTTTTACGAATATGTGTTGCCCCGCTTTTGCTTTCACTTCAGGTATCGTCTTCAGGTTGGCTTTTGCTGGTAAATCCGCAAATGTTTTATCTAAGAGCTTCGAGAGCTCTTGCGGGCTTATTGCACCAACAACCCCAATATACATGTTGTCACGGGCGATTACATTTTTAAGATAAGCCTTAAGGTCATCGGCACCAATACGTTTGAGCGTTTCTTCTGTTCCCCGCAAGGGCAATGCATATGGGTGTTTGCCATATACTGCTTTGTTCATGGCCAAAGCAGCTTGATAACCGGGCTTTTTAACAGACTGACGGTAGCTTGCGATAAGAGTGGACCGCATGCGCTCTAATGCTTCACTATCAAATCTTGGCTGTGTTAATGCGAGGGATAGCATGGCAAACGATTGTTCTTTATTGGCTGCAAGTGTACGCAGGCTGCCAGAAAAACTATCTTTACCGACCGAGAAGCCCATGGACATGGTCAACTCTTCTTCACGGGTTTGAAAGGCTTTCGACTTTAACTCCCCCGCACCTTCATCAAGCATTGTACTTAAAAGGTAGCCAAGGCCCTGTTTATTCTCGGGGTCTTGAGCAGCACCACCTTTCCATGCAAAATTCATTGCAATAATTGGTACGGTGTAATCTTCTACCAGCCAGGCCTTGATACCTTTTTTAGAGGTTACTTCTTGTATCTCAAATGCTTGAGCCTTGATTACAGTAGCAACCAGCAGAGATATTAATAGGAGCAGAGATAAGAAAGAGCGAGAGAGTTTTGCTGGACTTATCATTATTTTACGGCCCCTTGCTCTTGATTAGTATTGGCTTTTTCAGGTTGCAGCAAGCTGATAACCGGTTGCTTTGCAAACAACTGTTTTGCCACGTCCTGTATGTCCTTAGTACTTACCGTTGCAATCCTTTGCGGATAGCTTTGTATTTGCTCAACAGTTGCGCCGGTGCTGAGAGATGCACCGAATAACTGAGCCAAGTTTCTTTGATTATCTTGCGCATAAATAGTAGCAGCCAACTTTAAACGCTTATTTCTCTCCAGCTCTGCCTCTGTCACGCCGTTTTTGGCAATCTCAGCTAAAATCCTATTGGTTTCTTGTTCAACCTGCGCTTTTTGGGTGTCATCTTTCAAGCTGGCATAGATAACGAATTCACCGGCATCCAAGTTTGTTGCTCTGTAATAACTCCCAATTGATGTTGTAATAGGATGTTTTACGGCTAACTCTTGATAGAGCCGTGATGTTGCGCCACCACCCAAAATATCAGAGAGCAAGTCCGCTGCGGCGGCTTTTTGAAGACCGAATTCACTCATTGATGGGACGAGCCAACCAGCTTTATACTTTGTTTGCCCTACTTGTTTATCGTGAAGAATAACTTCGCGCACGCCTGGCAAATATTGCACTTGTGGGCGTTGTCGTTTACCTGGCTCGGCGCGTCGCTCCAACTTTCCATAGGTCTTATTGGCCAGTTCCATAACCTTGTCGAAAGTTACATCGCCTGCAACAACCAGTGTAGCGTTATTTGGGGTATAATACTTATTGTAGAAACTTATTGCATCATTAAGAGACAATTGCTTGATTTCATTTTCCCAGCCAATAACCGGAGTGCCATACGGGTGGTTAACATAGAGCATCTGGTCAAAACTCTCCGAGAGGCGAGCGGCGGGGTTTTTGTCGGTTCGCAATGCGCGCTCTTCCAACACAACTTCGCGCTCCGGGTCCACCTGTTTTTTTGTCAGCACTAGATTGGCCATGCGGTCCGCTTCGTACTTCATCACCATTGGTAGGTACTGGCTTGCCACTTGCTGGTAATAGGCTGTATAATCTTGCGAAGTAAAAGCATTTTCCTGACCGCCGATATCCGCGACCTTTTGCGAAAATTCTCCTTCTGGTGCATTTTTAGTGCCTTTGAACATCAGGTGCTCTAAAAAGTGCGCAATACCAGATTTGCCAGCAGCTTCATCTGCGGCCCCCACATGATACCAAACCATGTGTGTTACTACCGGCGCTCGATGATCGGGAATCACAACAACTTGCATACCATTGGCAAGGTGGCCCGATTTTACCTGATCTCCGCCCAAACGCGTTTTTGCAAGCTTTTCTATTGAGACAAACTGGTTATTTGTTGCTGCCTGGACATTCACTGTTGCAACACTGAGACCCATAATAAACGCTGAGCTCATGCATAATCTTGTCAGGGTATTCACAAAGATGCTCCCTTAAATAGATGCCTAGCCTTGGATTAAGCCATTGCGGCCAATACCATACTGCTTCTATATCCTAGGTAAATACACGATATTGTATTAAACCTATAACTGCATATTCGCAGTTCATGGCAAAGAAAAGGCGCGGAAACCGCGCCTTAAAAGAATACGAATATTGACTAGCCGATTTTGCGGCCTGTTATGTCGCCTTAATACTTGCTCATATCAATGCGCTTGCCTTGGTCAATTTTTTGCTCTTCACGCTTTTTTTCAGCTTCTGCCTTTTTATCGGCTTCACTTTCACCCACAGGATATCCCGGCTCTGGTGCGCTGTAGCTTAATGGTGGCTCTGTTAAATAGCGGCGCTGTGGCAAACATTTTTCTTTATCTACAGCACATTCATCGCCCTGATCTTTTGCAATTTGGGCTTTTGCTGCACGATATTTTTCTTGGAGTGCACGCATTTCACTTGGTGAGAGTTGTTCACCATCAGCGATCTGTGCTTGACGCCTTTCGGCTGCGAAGTCCCTATCGCGTTTTTGTTGCCTGGCCTTCATAGCGCGTAAAGCTGGGTGGCCTTTTGCCTGCTCTGGCGAGAGCGGTTTACCGTCTTCTGTTTTGTAGAAGTCCTGAATTTCTTTAAGCTTTTTGGCCCTTTGGTCCACTGGCCAGTTTGTCGCCAATTCCACCAATGCTCTTTGATCGGGTTCAGGTAGCTTGGATAGATCGGGTGGCATGACCAATGGCGCACGTTTTTTATAATCTATCTTATCTTGCGAACCACTTTTACCGACAAGAAAGCTCATGAGAGCGCCGGTAGTTTCGCCTTTCGCCGTGCTTTGTGTCCCGTCATCGAAGCTATCAACCGCACTGGCACAGGCTGAAAGCGACAGAGCCACAATAACTGCGGAAATAATTTTGCTATTTACAATCTTTGTTTTCAAAAACATCATCCCTGCGCCGATGCCTCAACTTCATCTTTACTTCAGATCTGTAATTTGCCCTTGGCAGATCATACCTATGACCCTGACACTTTGCCGGTTCCCAACTTAATGAGAGGCCATAGATACCTTCCTAGCTATATGGCGTTATAGACCAATAAAACCATTTATTTACCTTGCGCAAAGCTTACCTTAAGCATTCATAATGAGCAAGGTCAAGCAATAGCAAAGTTTTAAGCGCTTTATCGTGCGAGCTAGACCATTTTAAGGCAATTTTATTTTATGTTTTTTTCGTTTTGCCAATAATTAAGCTTTCAAAGATAAGTCCTGCCGCACCAAGAACAATCCACACATCAGCCGCATTAAAGACATACCAAGAAAAATTACCAACGTGAAAATGAATGTAATCGACAACCTGACCGTACACGGCACGATCTACACCATTTCCCAAAGCACCGCCCAAGATAATGCCTAGGCACCATGCCTCAAACCTATTATCGCTTTTGGCGGACCAAACCCATATGGCAATGGAAGCCAGTATCGTGAAGCCAACCAAAGCCCATTGGCCAAAGGCTGAATCTTGTTGGAACAATCCGTAGGAAACACCTTTGTTCCATACCAACACAATGTCTAAAAACGGCGCGAGAGAGATAGGAGCATTCTCAGCCATATTGTAGGCATGCACCAACCAGATTTTTATTGCCTGATCAATAATCAACCCGATAATCGCCAGTTTGGCAACTACCGGGCTGTGTGCACCCCAAAGCTTTTTCAGCTTCAGCACTTTGTTTTTCCTTTATTATGCAACCGCATCCAGCTCACGTAGCGCTGCAGCATCGCGCAATGTGACCTCTGGATAATCGGCATCTTTTCCAACTTCTGGCAATATTTTCCAAGAGCGTGCGCACTTATTACCTTCAGCAAGAGCTGGTACAACACCAACACCCGCAACATCTTCCAGTAAGAAAGCTTCAGCTGGTGCGACTTGTGAACTCAAATCCAATTGTGAAGTAATGGCAATTTCAGCCATATCTAAACCTTCAAGCGCCGCCATCAATTCAGCATCGCTGACAAAGACTTGCGGATGTGCTTCCAGTGACGAACCAATGCGTTTTTCGCGACGCTCTATTTCCAGCGCACCGGTGATAACACGGCGAACTGTCTTTACCTTATCCCATTTGGCGGCCAGCTCATCGTTGCGCCACTCGGTTGGGATCATGGCAAATTGCTGCAAGTGGATAGAAGCGGCTGCCTCACCGTAGCGATAACCCCAAGTCTCTTCCATGGTAAATGGCAGGATTGGTGCCATCCAAAGAGAAAGATTGCGATAGAGTTGCTCGATAACAAACAGGCAAGCTTTGCGCTTTACGGATGATGGTGCGTCACAATAGAGCGAATCCTTACGCACATCGAAGTAGAATGCGGAGAGTTCAACAGTCATAAAGTTGAACAGCGCGGCAAACACTTTCTTGAAGTTAAACTCGCCATAGGCTTCACGTACCAACACATCCAGTTCGGCCAAGCGGTGCAGCATCAACTGCTCCAGCTCTGGCATATCTTTCAGTGCAACTTCCTCACCCTTGTAATGACCAAGGGAGCCGAGCATGAAGCGCAGGGTGTTGCGCAGTTTACGGTAAGCGTCCACATTTGTTTTGATGATTTCGTTACCGATGCGCTGATCTTCGGCATAATCGACAGAGCCAACCCAAAGGCGCAGGATATCGGCACCATATTGCTTGATGACATCTTGAGGAGCCACTGTATTGCCCAAGGATTTGGACATCTTGCGGCCCTGCTCGTCCATGGTGAAACCGTGGGTCAAAACCGCATCATAAGGGGCGTGGCCACGGGTGCCGCAGCTTTCCAGCAAAGAGGAATGGAACCAGCCGCGGTGCTGATCGGTGCCTTCCAGATACAACACATAGTCGTCACCACCGAGGCCCTTACGGCTCGGGTTGAGGTCTTCGCGTTGTTCCATACAAAATGCGTGGGTTGAACCGGAATCAAACCACACATCCAAGATGTCGCGAACCATTTCATAATCGTCAGCGGCGTAGTCAGCGCCCAAGAAGCGTTGCGCGGCTCCTTCGGCGAACCAAGCGTCAGCACCTTCTGCACTAAAGGCTTCGAAGATACGGGCATTGACGGCTTCGTCTTTTAAGACTTCGCCATTCGCCTTGTTCACGAATACAGTGATTGGCACACCCCATGCACGCTGACGGGACAGCACCCAATCCGGGCGGCTCTCGATCATGGCGTTGATGCGGTTTTGGCCTGTGGCTGGTACAAAGCGGGTTTGCGCAATAGCATCCAGCGCCCGCTTGCGCAGGGTATCCCCTTCGTTTGCCAATTCCTTGTCCATATAAACAAACCATTGCGGCGTATTACGGAAGATCAGCGGGGCTTTCGAGCGCCAGGAATGCGGATAGGAGTGTTTGACTTTACCACGTGCGATCAGGCCGCCCACTTCCGCCAGTTTTTCAATCACCGCGGTGTTGGTGCTGCCTTCACCACCTTTGCGGTTCAAGATATAATGGCCTTGGAACAGTGGGACGTGCGGGTAGTAAGAGCCATCTTCCTGAACGGTGAGCGGCACTTGCTCGGTACCTGCCTTGGCAAACACATCGCGGTTGTCAAGGAACACCTGAAAGTCATCGGCACCATGGCCCGGCGCGGTATGCACAAAACCAGTACCGGCATCATCGGTTACATGCTCACCGGCAAGCAGCGGCACGTGGAAATCGAAGTAGCCATCAGTGCCTTCAACGCCGTTAAACGGGTGCGCACAATATTCGATATCGGCAGGGTTGATATCCCCCACGCGTTCATAGGTATCAACACGCGCGGCCTTAAACACATCTTCGGCCAGTTTGTCGGCAAGAATCAGCTCGTCGCCTACCTTGGCCCAGTTGTCGTCTGCGGCCTCGGTTACCTTATAAAGCCCGTAGTTGATCGAGTTGGAGAATGAGATGGCGCGGTTGGCAGGAATTGTCCACGGGGTCGTGGTCCAGATCACCACATACTTGCCTTTAACCGCATCAGAGCCGGAAGTTACCTTAAAGCGCACCCAGATCGTGTGCGAGGTGTGGTCTTGATACTCCACCTCGGCTTCAGCCAGCGCGGTTTTCTCAACAATCGACCACATCACCGGCTTGGAGCCGCGATAAAGCTGGCCCGACATGGAGAACTTCATCAGCTCTTTGGCGATATACGCCTCGCTGTCAAAGTTCATGGTCAGGTATGGGTTATCCCAATCGCCCTCGATGCCAAGACGCTTGAATTCTTCGCGCTGCACGTCAATCCACTTGCCAGCAAAATCACGGCATTCCTGACGGAATTCGTTGATCGGCACTGCGTCTTTGTTTTTGCCTTTTTTGCGGTACTGCTCTTCGATTTTCCATTCGATCGGCAGACCATGACAGTCCCAGCCCGGCACATAGTTGGAATCAAAGCCCTGCATCTGCATTGAACGGGTGACGATATCTTTCAGCACCTTGTTGAGTGCATGGCCGATATGGATGTTGCCGTTTGCATAGGGAGGGCCGTCATGCAGGATAAATTTCGGCTTACCGTTCGCCTCTTGACGCATTACGCGATATAGATCGGCGTCTTGCCATTTTTTCAAGATTTTCGGTTCATTTTTGGGCAAACCGGCACGCATCGGAAAGTCGGTTTTAGGCAGGTTCAGGGTTTGGGAATAGTCGCGTCCCGCAGTCTCAGTCATGATAGTATCCGTAGGTCTGGCCATTTAATCCGCATGGCCGAGTATGTTCTTTGTCGCAGGCTGCAGGCTTGTCATCATTACACAAGTATGCAGGCCAGCCATTATTTGCTGGTTATTCCCGGTCCTTCAGGGCGCTTTACAGCGTCTCAGCCGAAGGCCGGGCCAATAATTCGCCGTATCTTATGAGCGTAGGGCATGGCCTGTGCGCGATCGAAACTCGTCATCTGCTTTTCATTAGTGCAATATGCAGGATATACCCAGCGGTGGCCGCTGAATAATGAGTGTTGCTTTTAAAATAGAAATCCGCTGCTGCCAACTGCATTTTTAAAAGATTGCGCAACTATTGAGTTTTTTTGGCTATTTTTGCTCTGTACGCTCTGCCGGTAAGCAACAACACGGTTCACAATTATTCTTAGGGTGCGCATAACTATACACCTTAGTATTGTGGTGAGGCCAAAAGCGTTCTACGCGAACCTTGGAAGTTGATGGGCAAGCTTCGCAATACGCCGGTGTTCGGATTTTCTTCTCATTATGCAAGTAATTATCCAGGAGGCATTGCAAAGTGAAAACTCAGCTAGAAGTATGCGTTGATACTGTTGAAGGTATTCAAGCAGCTGTTCATGGAGGGGCTGACAGGATCGAGCTTTGCAGTGCTCTTGCTTTAGGTGGCCTATCACCAAGCCACAGCTTGATTGAAGCCGCGCGGCGCTTTGCATTACCACAAGGCGTCCAAGTTTATGCCATGGTTCGGCCGCGTGCTGGTGACTTTTGCTATTCTAAAAACGAAATCGATTGCATGAAACTTGAAATACAAACAGTTGCTCGGGCTGGCCTTTCCGGTGTTGTGCTCGGGTGTTCCAAGGCTTTTAAACAACAGCAATTAACTGGTTGCATTGAAAGGGAGCTGTGCTCTTATGCGGCGTTGGATACGGAAGTATTACAGCAATTGCAGGAGGTTACACAATCATCGGGTTTGGGAAGCACTTTGCACCGCGCCTTTGATCTGGTCTATGACTTTGAGGAGGCACTTTTACAAGCTATCGAGTTGGGCTTTGAGCGCATATTAACCTCAGGCGGTGCACCCAAAGCCATTGATGGTTTGCAGCGCTTAATAAAACTACAAGAAATCGCAGGAGATCGCATTGCCATTATGCCCGGCTCAGGTATCAACTGTGAAAACATTAGAGCCTTTACTGAAGCAGGGGTATTTTTGCAATTTCACGCCTCTTGCCGAGTACCTTTTGAAGAAGAGGCATTACTAACCAAATTTGGTTTTACCGCGACTAACGGCTTTCGAACAAACGCCAAGAAAGTAGAACTATTAAAGGCACGCATTTGACCTAAGGCAATACACCGGATCAAAACAAATACATTTAAAGCACAACAGAAGATCATAAAGTGAACATTGTATTTCTTTCCTAAACTGATATGTTTGAAGGCAGCTCAGCAAGAATCGCAATTGTGCATCCATTCTATTATTTAAGGTTTTTGTGATGTCAGAAAACGACGGACTTTATCGAGATGATGAAGGCGCCTGCACCTGCTGGTGGCATGGAGGTGATGCCTTTTACAAAGACTACCACGATAACGAATGGGGCCGCCCGGTTTCGAGCGATATTCGATTATTCGAAAAGATATGTCTTGAGGGTTTTCAGGCAGGGTTGTCCTGGCTCACCATTTTACGAAAACGCGAGAATTTCCGCGCGGCTTTTGCCGGCTTTGATTTTGAAGTAATCGCCCGATTTACGGAAGATGATGTGGAGCGCCTTGTAAAAGACGCCGGGATTATTCGCCACCGCGGGAAAATTACCGCTACCATTAATAATGCTCAACGTGCTTTGGAAGTGCGAAAGGAGTTTGGAACGCTTGCGACTTATTTCTGGTCATTTGAGCCAACAAGTGCGGATAGACCGCAACAGTTTGATTTTGAGACCTTGCGCAAAATAGCCACAACCGAGGCTTCAGCCGCCCTTTCTAAAGACCTTAAGAAACGGGGATGGCGCTTTGTAGGACCGACAACCGTTTACGCATTTATGCAAGCAATGGGCATGGTTAACGATCATCTTGAAGGCTGTGTTTTTCGAGAGGTTGTTGAAAAAGAGCGCAACGCATTCATACGCCCCCTTAAGGCCCCTGCTCTTTCCTAATTATTTATTCGCGTGCAGCGGCTCTACCGCTGCACATTGTTGTTATCACAATATACCGTTCCATAGGATTTGCTGATTAACCTATTCTACGCTCCGGCTTTATGCACCTTATTGAAGAGCGGATTAAACAGGATATTCTCTGGCGCAAATACATAGTCTAAAGCGCTAACTGTGACCATAACTGCGCCCTGCTGACGCAAGAAATCGGCACATTCTGGCGCTGTACTGGCCGGACAATGCAAGGTAAGCGGTACGCCTTGGCTTGTTGGCACCCCGAACGGGGCGTGTGCACCAAACTTTTCTTGCAACTCAGCAAGTTTATTCTCTGGCCCAGCCATCATCAAACGCAGTTCTTTCACCTTCTGCGCTTGTTGGCGCGAAGAAATCCGGTCCAGCATCAAGCGAGCCGCTTCCATTGCCCCTTCATCCCAGTTGGCCGTTGTCGAAGCCACCAAGTGCGCTTGGGATTTAAAAATCACTCCATCATGAGGAATTTTCAGATTGTTTGCCTTCAAAGTTGAACCGGTTGAGGTGATATCTACAACCAGCTCGGCAGAGCCTGCCGCCGGAGCCCCTTCTGTCGCGCCAGCACTTTCGACAATGCGATAATCGGAGATGCCGTGATCTGCGAAGAATTTACGGGTGGTATTGATGTATTTGGTGGCTATACGCAGCCTTGAGCCATGGCGGGCGCGAAAATCGGAGGCAACATCTGCCAGATCGGCCATAGAGTGGACATCAATCCACGCAGAAGGCACAGCAATCACCACATCTGCATGACCGAAGCCAAGTGGGGCAATGACATGGGTTTTCTCTTCTGGCTGATCAATATTTTCCATGATCAAATCGGTGCCAGTCACACCGAAATGCACTGCACCCGAAGCAATTTCACGGGCGATTTCCGAGGCAGAAAGGAACGCAATTTCAATGTCTTCAACACCCGCTAAAACCCCCCGGTAATTTCTATCACCGCCCGGGCGCTTAACTGTTAAGCCTGCTTGCTTGAAGTAGGCATGGGTGAGCTCTTGCAAACGCCCTTTTGAAGGGATCGCTAGAATTAACTTGCTCATTGGCCGGCCCCTTTTTGAATACGATCTAACCAGATGGTGAAGCCAACGGCTGGCACGCGTTCCGGAGCTCCCAAGCGCTCGATGAGCCGATCATAGCGACCGCCACCCATCACTTGCTCACGTCCTGTTGCGTTTTGGTGGTGCATTTCAAACACAAAACCGGTGTAATAATCGAGACGGCGGCCAAAATCACCCGAGTATTCAAGAGAAGCAACATCAATACCGCGCTCAGCCATGAGCGACGTTCTCTTGGCAAGGCGCTCTATCGAGCTATCCAAGTTAAGACCGGTTTCACGCGCAAAGGCATGCAATGTTTCTACCGCGCGCAACGGTGGTGGTCCGGAGATATTCAAGTAGGCTGATAAGCGGTTGGCAGCATCTTTGCTTATGCCATCACCTGAAGAAAGCGCGGCTTGCTCCATAAAGCGCTCGGCGATCTCATGGGCGCTGCGGCCCCCCACTGCGGCAATACCAGCAAGCGAGAGCACATCCTCGATGATAGCCACGGCTGCCTTGCTGTCTTGACCTTCCAGAGCGGATAGTAGGCCTGTCTGAGATGCCTGCGGTGTTTTTTCCCCAGCCATACGCGTGATCATTGTATCAATGCGTTCTCGCTCACCGAAAACATCACGCAGGCGGCGCTGCCAAACCTTGGGGATTTCCAATGCCTGCATTACGGCAGTGAACAACCCCTCATCGCCGATGCGAACACGAAGGTTACTTGCACCAAGTACATCCGCACTGGTTAAAGCTAAGGACAGCATATCTGCATCAGCCGCTTCGATATCTTTACGGCCAATGGATTCCACACCTGCTTGCATGGTCTCACCTGTATGCCCCGACTTTTGCCGAAACACAGGTCCTGCATAAGAATAGGCGGCAATTCGACCCGTAATTCCCGACTGCACATAATGGCGTGCAATCGGAATAGTGAAGTCCGGGCGTAAACATAGCTCTTGACCGTCTTCTCCCGATGTCAAAAACAAACGCTTTTTTAGGTCTTCACCTGCCAAATCCAAAAAGATATCCGCAGATTGTAAAAGCTGTGGACTGGTCTCTTCATAGCCCGCATCGGCATAAAGCTTTGCCAATTCGGTTTGCTGTTGATCGTAACGCCCCATTCTTAGCCCTCGTCTTGACGGTCAGCAGCCTGTGCGGACAATAGTTTTTGTACTTCACTCACCAAATCTACACGTTTTACCGCAAACTGGGCCGGACGGCTTTCACGCCATGTTTTGTTGTCTTCAATTTCTGCAGATAAACGCTTGCCTTCAATAAGGTCTTTAATTTGCACCTCACCAGCATCGCGCTCTTGCGAGCCTTGAATGATGGCACATGGGGCATCGCGTTTGTCGGCATATTGCAGCTGCTTACCAAACTGTTTTGGGTTGCCCTGGAACATCTCCGCCTTGATACCGGCAGCACGAAGCTCCTGAACCATCTTCTGGTAATGGCCGAGGCTTTCGACATCCCTATCCATCACGCAAACCACAATGGGACCGGCAATGGCTTCATCGCCAAGCTTACCCAGTACTTTGAGTGCAGCCATCAAGCGAGAGACACCAACAGAGAAACCAGTTGCAGGCACCGGCTGGCTCATGAAGCGGGAAACGAGACCATCATAACGGCCGCCGCCGCCAACCGAACCAAAGCGAACAGGACGCCCCTTCTCATCTTTCACTTCAAAGGTGAGCTCTGCTTCATAAACCGGTCCGGTATAGTATTCCAACCCGCGCACCACTGAGGGGTCGATCAAAACGCGGTCATCCTCATAACCAGCTGCTGCAAATAGTGCTGCCATATCGGCAAGCTCTTGCACACCTTCACTGCCTGTTTTGCTGTCTGCGACCAGTTGGCGTAGATTTTCAATGGTTTGCGCGGTTTGCTCTGCCCCAGCGCCAACAAATGCCAGTACGGTTTCTGCAGCTTGGTCTGATAAGCCAGCGCCCTTGGTATAGTCGCCGCTCTCGTCCTTACGGCCTTCACCCAAAAGAAGCTTTACCCCTTCCATGCCCAAACGGTCGAGCTTGTCAACGGCACGCAAGACTGTCAGGCGTGTTTCGGCATGTTCGTCACCAGCAAGGCCGATAACTTCCATGACACCATCCAGCACCTTACGGTTGTTTACTCGGATCACATAGTTACCGCGCTCAATACCCAAGCGCTCCATATTATCAGAGGCCATCATGCACATTTCGGCATCGGCTGAAACACCTGGCGCGCCAATAGTGTCGGCATCGAACTGCATAAACTGGCGGAAACGACCAGGACCGGGCTTTTCATTACGGAACACATAACCATTGCGGTAACTGCGGTATGGTTTTGGCAATGTTTCAAAATTCTCAGCTACATAGCGGGCGAGTGGCGCGGTGAGATCGTAACGCAAGCTCATCCATTGCTCGTCATCATCTTGTAGCGAAAACACACCGGCATTCGGGCGATCCTGATCTGGCAGGAACTTGCCCAGCGCATCGGTGTACTCAAACAATGGCGTTTCGACCGGCTCAAAACCGTATAGCTCGTAGGTCTGTTTAATGACGGAGAGCATATGATGCAGCGCCTGAAGCTCAACCGGTTCGCGATCGACAAATCCGCGTGGCAGGCGGGCTTTCAACTTGGCGCTTTTCTTTTTTGCCATGACTCCGTCTCAATCCTAATTTACTGCGTATAACTACATTTAGCGATATGGCCTGCAACGCAATTCTCATTGGCCATCTTCGCCGAATTTACAGAGCAAGTTCCTAGACCATTGCGCTGCTTTGGGCAAGATGCGAAGGCGCGGCAATCTACGGCATTTCCCAATCAATACTTGCAATGAAAACAATTGAGACTATGTTCGCAAAATTAAATGAGAGAATGAATAAAATTTCAACTAACGCGGAGACACTCCATTGAGCTCAACACTTGTGGCTGATTCAATTCGTAAAGCCGATAGCCAAGAAGGGCAGACTTCCTTGGAACTTGATGCTGTTGAGCTTTCTCTGGTCCTGCCCACTTATAATGAAGCTGAAAACATTCCGCTTGTTGTTGATCTTGTTGGCCAAGCATTGGCAGGCGTGAACTGGGAAATCATCGTTGTTGATGACAATTCCCCTGATGGAACCAGCCAAGTGGCGCGGCATATTGCCCAAGAAAATCCACGGGTGCGGGTGATAAGGCGTATTGGTCGCCGCGGGCTTTCCGGTGCTTGCATTGAAGGCATGCTGTCTTCTTCTGCCAAGTATGTGGCCGTGATGGATGCGGATTTGCAACATGATGAAAGTTTACTGCCGCGAATGCTCGCGGCCATGCGTAGCGGTCACTACGATATCGCTGTTGCCTCGCGCCATGTGGAAGGCGGCGATGTGGGCGACGGTCTTTCTAAAATCCGTAGCTGGGGCTCTGACTTGGCAAACAACTTGGCGCGCAACCTTTTGAAAGTAACCCTTTCTGACCCTATGAGCGGTTTTTTCATGGTGTCGCGCGAGAAAGTTGATGCTTTAGCTCCGCAGCTTTCATCTCAAGGCTTTAAAATCCTACTGGACCTTGTTGCCAGCGCTAAAGGTTCCATGCGCATTAAAGAGTTGCCTTTCGTTTTTCGTGAGCGCCAGCATGGCGAGAGTAAACTGGATACGTTGGTGACACTGGACTATCTTGGTCTGTTGGTAGCCAAACTATTCAATGACATGATTTCTGTGCGCTTTTTGATGTATTCAGCAGTTGGCGCAACAGGTGTTGTTGTGCACTTGATTGTTTTGAAGCTACTTCTTGCCTCTGGCGGTTTTGTTTTTAATCAAGCACAGTTAATGGCAACCGTTGTGGCAATGACGTCGAACTTTATTTTGAATAACAGGCTTACCTATCGCGATCGACGCTTGAAAGGTTTTGCCTGGCTGAAAGGGCTATTGACCTTCTATTGCATTTGTTCGGTTGGTGTGCTTGCCAATGTGGGCGTTGCCAGCTTTATTTATGACGCCAGCCCGATTTGGTGGTTTGCCGGAGCGGCCGGTGCCGTAATGGGGGCTGTATGGAACTTTGTTGCCAGTAATGCGCTCACATGGCGGCGGGCGTGAATAGAAATGCACAGTTTGCTGGACACGGTTATAAGCCGATAATCATATAGAACACCTTTGCCGGAGACTTTCTTGCGCCCTCAACCTAATCTCTCTCTTCCTTCGTTTTTGCGCCCTACTAGCTTATTTTGGATCGTTACGGGCTTAACGTTGCTGCGTCTATTTACGGCCAGCCAAGCCAACTTCGTAGAAGATGAGGCCTATTACAGATTGTGGGGGCTTTATCCGGCTTTAGGTTATTATGACCACTCCCCGATGGTAGGTTGGTGGATTTGGCTGGGGCAAACGCTTTTTGGTGACACAACTCTTGGAGCTCGGTTTTTATCTGTATTAAGCGCTGCTATTGGCTCTGCCATTATCTGGCGCAGCGCTACTTTGCTTTATGATCGGGTTATTGCTGGCTGGACAGTTTTATTTTTCAACGCCACCCTACTCATCGGTGTGGGTGCTGTTTTAATTACCCCCGATTCACCTGCGGTCTTCTTTTGGGGGCTCACGTTTTGGGCACTTTGCGAGTTAAGTGCTTCTAAAAACGCGAACTGGTGGCTTTTGGTCGGGGTTGCTGCGGGCTTTGGCTTGCTTTCCAAATACTCCCTCTTCTTTTTAGGGGGCGGAATAGTGTTATGGCTGCTCTATGTACCAGAGAATCGGCGCTTCTTTACAAGCTGGCAATTATGGGCTGGCGGCCTGATAGCGGTGGTGATGTTTTTACCGGTCGTTTACTGGAATATGCAGCATGATTGGGTGTCATTTAGCAAACAGTTTGGCCGTGTTGCTGCGAGCCACTACACCTTCAAGTACATTGGTGAATATATCGGTGCAGTAGCGGGATTGCTTAACCCGTTTGTTTTTGTGCTGGTTGTAGCTGGCAGTATTCCCTTACTAAAACAGTTTAGGCAACGTGAAGCATCTGCCAGCTTGATCGTTTGTACCGGTCTACCCTTTTTCTCTTACCTGCTGTTTCACTCGTTCCATGACCGTGTACAAGGTAACTGGCCTGCTCCGCTCTACCCCAGCTTTGCCATGATCGCGGCCGTATTTTTGGCTGATAGGATTCACTTGACAAAAACCTGGGTGCGTGGGTGTGGATACAGCGCACTAGTTGTAGGGTTATCGGCAAGCGTTCTGGTCCTTAGCCACGCGGTTTGGCCGATTACGACCAGCTTTGGCCGTAAGGACCCAACCCACCAAATGCGGGGCTGGCAACAGGTTGGAAAAGAAATAGAAACGATTGCTAAAAAAGAAAATGTTCACTGGGTTGTCACCACAAGCTATGGGCTTACCGGGCAACTCAGTAATGCACTGAAGGGGAGCGGTATTAAGGTAACACAGCTTAACCAACGCATGCGTTATGCAATGGTTCCTACCTTCGAGAAATCCCCCGGAAGTTCACCCGTTTTATACGTGGCAGAATCACGGCGCAATAATATAAATGGTGTTTCGAAGGACTTCAGCTCTTCAGATTTACTAGCTGAAATACCGAGGAGTAATGGCAACAATATCCTTGAAAATATAATGGTTTATCACATGGGTGCCCCTTTAAAACCCATAGGAAAGCCATAGTTACCATTGCTTATTCTGCACGATCGACGTTAGCCTGACCACGTTTCTTAGAATTTGGTTTCGGAGACGTATGCTATGAAACGAATTATGCTAACCAGTCTGAGTTATGGCAGTAGTGAAGCAGAAAACCGTGCCATTAATGATTTGATTATGGCTGGCCGGTTATCTGCCGTTGGTTGTTTGGTAACAACCCCGTTATGGGAGCAAGAATACTACCAGCTAAGAGATGTCGCTAACTGGGCCAACAAATCACCACAAGTTGGCCTTAGCCTTAGCTTTACTGCTCCTTTCTCCCCATTAAGCCAGTTTGCCCAACAAAACTACGGAAAAACATTCCCGCCTCCTTGGTATGTTCAATTTTGCACGTTAAGCAGACGCCTGCAAAAGCAAGTGGTGGAAGCTGAAATTGCTACACAAATTGACAGGTTTGAGGAGATTTACGCCCAAGCGCCCCAGTTTCTGGCAATACATCCGCAGACACCAAAGAGCAGTATTTTTTATGATGCTATAATTAAAGCAGCACTCTTAATGTCCGATAGGCAGCCCTATATTATTTTGCCAAGCCAATCGCATCATACCGCAAAATATCGAAAACTCGCCCAAGTCTTAGATATTTCCTTATTGTTTAGCCGGTTTAGCTTACCCGTGCACAAGGCAAAGGCAGGATACAAAACCGTTCTTTGGGAGGCATTAAACCATTGCCAAAACGAAGAGGTGGTTTATTGCTCTCCTTCCTACGAGCACCTTTATAATGGCTATGTTCCCAAGCCACGTCCCAAGGCTGTTCAATTTGAACAACTTAACTTCTTAATGAGCGATCAATTTCAAGAGCTTTTGAATGAAAAGGACATTTATTTATTCTAAGCCCACCTAGCCCTTACTCTATGGTAAAAACGCTAAATTCCCAGTCTCTGATCAATAATAGAATGACAAATTACGTTTTATTTTCTTGTCTAAGGTTTAAATCATTGAATTTTCAACAGTCCTTTGCGTTTTAATGATGTATTTCAAATTCGACACAGTTTTTTCTTTTTTTAGCCTTGAATGATGTTTACATGCCTCACGTAAGAAAATATTAAAATACTCAAGGTCACACCCTGATGCGGGACTTTAAAGAACTACTCAAAAGCAGTTTTTCGCTTTCAGCGCTTAATGATAAGCAAGTAGAGCAGCTTGCAGGCATTGCCCAACAAATGACCTTGAAGGCGGGCGCAACGCTTTTTGAAGCTGGCGACCCGGCAAATGGGTGCTACGCTATTTTAGATGGGTCGCTTAAAGTTTCTGTCATTTCTATTGATGGCAGCGAGCAACTGCTTGCAGTGCTTGGCCCAAACAGCTTGGTAGGTGAGTTGGCCTTGCTGGACGGGCGAGATCGCTCTGCAACCGTTACTGCCCTAAAAGCTAGCCGACTGGCTTTCATTTCTAAATCACAATTTTATAAGTTTGCCGATGCAAACCCTGAGGTCTATCGTCACATGCTGTCGATCGTTACCAGCCGGTTACGCAACGCAAATGATGCCTTGGCAGCACGCTCATTTTTGCCTTTACCGGGCCGCGTTGCACAAACTTTACTACAGTTAGCTGAAACATTTGGCATGGAAGTAGATAATCGTAAACTATTGATACATTATAAAATATCGCAGACAGAGATTGCCAATATGGCCGGTGGTGCACGTGAAAATGTTAGCCGAATTCTGAATAGTTGGAAACGTGAGGGCGTTATCACCCGTCTGTCAGGCTATTACTGCCTAGAGAAACCCGAGGTGCTACGAGCTGCCGCAGAGCTCTAAGTAAAATAGGCAGTATAGTTACCAAACCCCCAAATAAGAAAGGCACGCCAATAATGGCGCGTTTGGTAAAATGTACTATACACTCTATGAAATCAGACCGGAACACGAAGCAAACCCGGTTCACCCTAGCATAAATCACGCCCATGTTCGTGAACTTGTTAATCAATTATATCAAGAGCTGCAAGAAGATCCCTTGCTAGAGCCACACTATACTCGTGAACTTGGCAATGATTGGCAGGACGATCTAGAGCGCGCTATAGACTTTTGGCAATGCGCCCTTTGCAAAACTCCAAGTTACCAAGGACGCCCAGTGCCGCGCCTGCTCGCACAAAGAGACCATATCAGTGAAAGCGAAGTTGATCGCTGGCAGGAGCTTTTTGCAAAAGCTGCACAGCAAAGTGTACCAGCCGAGGCTGTTATGCCTGTGATGAATGTCGCAAACTTGCTAAGCGATAGCATTCGTCAAGCCATGAAGGCTGCATAAGGCATCTCGTTTTTGCATAGTACATGTGCTGTTCGGTCTCTTTTTAATTCTTTAGAAATGCCTTAGAAAACTTGTTAGTTTCAAATTGCGTGTTTGTATTTTTGCGCATAAAGAATAATAGAATGGAGACTGGCGAATGGCACAACAAAGCTTGCCAACAGAGGATAAAGAAGCTCCTCAGGGTGAACTAACCACAAGAACAATGGCAATGCCAAAGGATACAAATGCAGCCGGCGATATTTTTGGCGGCTGGGTTGTATCTCAAATGGACATTGCCGGCGGCATCTGCGCTAGCCAATGTGCGCTCGGCCGTGTCGTTACCGTTGCCATTGATTCTATGACTTTTATTCGCCCGGTCAAAGTTGGTGATGTTATGTGCGTGTACACTGATGTACAGCGCATTGGTAAAAGCTCAATGAAAATTGCTATTGAGGCCTGGGCATTGAGAAACAGAACCGGACTACGAGAAAAAGTCACAGAGGCCATTTTTACCTTTGTTTCAGTTACCGACGAAGGTGTGCCAATGGCCATTAGTGAAGAGCGCCACGCAGCCTACCCTAACGCCACCAGATAACGAGGGGGGCATTTTGCCCCTTTCCTTCTACTTGAGAGTACTTCATGCAAGAGACACTTCCCATTCGGCCAGTTGGATCACGAGCCCCCGTTGATGAGAGCATAACCATTCCACAAATCAATGAACTGGTTGATAGCTTTTATAATGAAATTCAAAAGCACGAAAGTTTGGGACCTATTTTCGCGCGTGAAATTCAAGGGGATTGGGGACCACATCTTCTCAAAATGAAACACTTTTGGGCTTCTGTCCTGTTAAAAACAGGGAGCTATAAGGGGAAGCCAGTTCCAGCCCACTATAGAATTCAAGGATTAACAGACGCGCATTTTCATCAATGGATGGATTTGTTCTACATTGAAGTTCAACGAATTTTCGCAGCAAGCGCTGTTCCTGCAATTATGACAATTGCACAGCGCATAGCACAAAGCCTTTGGCTAGCCATTTTTGCAAGCCCGTTCAGTCAGCCACCAAAACAGTTTGGAAGCTACAAGCTAGATCGTTAGCTCGCCTTTCCTCACACTCTGTTTGCAATAGCGCTGCTTTAATGCACTGTATTCATTCGGACGGCGCATAACTGTGTCCCAAAAAAGCTGTTCGTTAATAGCCATTTTTGCTCCTGAAGACCACAATGCCAAAAGCTCTGAAACAAGTTCTTGTCGTTGTTGCTGATTGAGAATAGCAGCGCGGGGCTTATGAGCCTTAGAAGAGAGGCGACTTTGTATTCCACGCTCTAATATGAGGCAATCTAGCAGGTAGTTTGAATTTACATCCTCAGCCAAGTGAGCAACCACTTCTTTTATTGCTGTTGTTGCCTGATGCGGCAAATGGGGCCAAACTGACTGTGACACTTGTGCTTGATCCAACAAAAAATCCTCCACCGGTTTCCCGAGGAGGACTGGCGCAAAATCTATGTTACATACCGCTTTGTTATTGCAGTTGGCTTTACAATTGCCAAGCTTGCAATCACATCCCTTAATGCGGAAACCACCTTGCCCGGTTTGGCAGGTTGGCGAGGGCGCCAGCCCTTCTCTTGATGATGTTGGATATTTGGCACGAAAATAAGGCAAATGCAAGCTTTCTATTTGCTTTCATAGTTAGAAAAGCTCAATATTATGCTTACATATAAAAAATGATAATTCGTTAAGCCGGGTGCTTTGATCGTGGTATGCGCTCAGATTACTCCTGAGCGCACAACGGATGATGCCAAACCATTATATGGCTTTATTCCAACATGTATTAAGCGAACAAAGCGTCAATATCATCTTGTGTTACAACACCATCATCAGTATCCCGCGCAGGACCATTTAGCAAAGAGCGCTCATCGTGTGGTTCGTACTCTGGAGGAACATCGATGGTCTTGAATGTATCAATTCCACCCCAAATCTCCATCATACGTACAATACGCTCTTCAACAAAGTTAAGTGTGCTTACAACCTTCGTGATACGCTGGCCTGTCAAATCCTGAAAGTTACAGGCCTCGAAAATAGATACCACACGCTCGTGGACATCAGAGGCCAAGCCCTCGTGTTCTGGAGGCAATAAAGACCCTATTGTTGCAACAGCCTGATCGATTTCCTCGGTAGCGGTGAGGATTTGCTCAGTCGCTTTTTCAGTGCCGGAGACAATTTCATCCAGTTCATAGGCAGCACGCCCCTTGGCGGCACCAAATTCCCCACTAGCTTTGTGATGTAAAGCAGCTATTTCGGTTTTCGTCTCACCTATTGCATCATACATAGCATCAAGTTCAACCTTGAGCTTAGCTGCCTCGCCAATTTCACTGCGCAGCTCGGCTGCAATTTTTTCTGATAGATGTGCGGCATTCGACTGCTGCGGGTCGAGCATTCGTTTGAGTGCCGTAATTTCCTGGATAATTTCGTAGTGTCGGAGCTCATCAACATTTGCAGGATCAACGCTTTCAAGTTGACGCTTGCCAAAGTGTGCTTCTGCGCGAAAAACTTTCTTTGCTGTTATCATCCTAACTCCGTATGCCCAACACACCTAAAGTGGTGCTAGCGAAAACTCTATATAGAATAAGCAGTAGTCACTTGCTACAACCAGATACTCGAAAGCACAAGTAGAGAATCGTGTTTACTATCATTTTTAATAGCGTAATTTTTTTTATTAATTATGATTAGTAAGCAATGAATAATATATATACCCCATCGAACTTAAGCCAGCAAAGCTAGTTTCTACAGCCTCATGCCTTAGGCTTACTAAAAGTGACTATCTCTAAATATGAATAAATATCGTTTATAAAAGTATTGTTCACTTTAGTATTAATAATCATTTCGCAAGTGCGATAAAAAGCAAAGTTTTTAATCTAACATAAGCAATAGTTCACCAATTAATGCAATATTTACAAATTTAATTATTTATAATTCATAGTGATTATTTTAACTAATTGAGTGATGAGATGAAAACTTGTTCTAGAATTACTTTTGTGCTTGGTGGTATATTATCTGCCGCCATAGGCCATTCAAGTGCAGCTGAACAAGCTAGACGTTTAGCACCAGCTCCGCCCATCATTTTAAGTCCCGATATTCCAATTTACTCCCAGCAACAAGTTGAAAGACAAAGTGCGATTCTCAATAGGGAACGCAAAAAGAGACGTACTAATGATAAGCAACAGCGAAAGGTTGCGGACAGGTTTTTGCCAAAAATTATTCGGATCGATACAGCTCAAAAGGCTGGCACGATATATATCGATAGTCCCAATAGATACCTTTATTACTATTTAGATACCAATAGAGTAATAAGGTATGGAATTGGTATTGGGCGACCGGGTTTTGAATGGTCGGGACAACACAAGGTAACAAAGAAGCGCGAATGGCCCGACTGGAATCCACCAAGCGAGATGTTAAAACGCCAACCTGATTTACCTAGATTTGTACCTGGCGGCCCACAGAACCCACTTGGCGCGCGCGCACTTTACCTTGGCTCTACACTCTACCGAATTCACGGCTCAAACCAGCCTTGGACTATTGGCGGCGCTGTTTCTTCGGGCTGTATCCGCATGCGTAACCAAGACATCATTGACTTATACGAGCGCGTTTCCTTAGGTGCGACGGTTATTGTGCGATGAAGAGAAATTGGTATGAAACTAATTGCGAAGAATTTGTAACTGGCAAAGCTAATAATTTACATATATTATATCTATAGAGCCTCAATAAAATCGCCAAAACGAAATAACTGTGCACGCTAAACATCCTTTTACATTAAGGGGGAAATTCGCGTGTTTTGTAACAACGCCACTCAAGAGCCGACAAAAGAAGAGGTACTTGATGCGTTAAAGAGAGTTAGCGTATCGCAAAATTTTCTACGCTCACCAAAGTTAAACAAGTTTCTTGATTTTATTGTAAAGAAGAAATTAGATGGAAAAAGCAGCGAACTAAAAGAAACCATTATTGCCCTTAATGTATTCAATCAGGACAATACATTTAAACCAAAATCAAACCCCGTTGTTCGCGTGAATGCTTCAAGATTACGTAGTTTGTTAAAAAACTATTATAAAACACAGGGTGCTCATGACAAAGTAATCATCAAACTGGCAAGCATTGGTTATATACCTTCATTTCAGTATAATAATAATGCCATTCAGGATGATGATAAAACCCCAGTTGATGCTGAGCTTTTGCTCGTAAGCGAAACTGATGTCAAAGAAACGGAAGTAGTCCAGCAGCAACCCGCGAGTAATAGCCATTCTAGATTTAACAAGAGCGCCAGGCCGCATTTGAGCGCTCACCTCGTACATGTGGCATTGCTTTACTTGTTTATTTTGGCATTAGGTCTAACAGTTGCTCTTTTAAGCTCAAACAGGCTTAAGGAAAGTAGTGAAGCACAAATGGCTCGCCAACCAATAAAGAGCATAACCGCCAAAAAGCGTATAGTTTGCAACTATTCCTTAATTGAAGGAGGCAAAGCCATACTCACTTGCCCCCCAATTATGCCCAATAGCTCTCACTCCCAAGTCAACTAGTTTGTGCGCTTTTAGGCTATATTGTTGCTTTCTTTAAAGTCGTTTAGTGACTTAGGCTTCTCACCTCCGTAAGCCCAATTCAACAGTTCGACACTATGAACAATTGGCGCATCAACCGCATCTTTTAGTTGGGCTATACAACCCAGATTACCCGTTGCGATAACCTGGGGGGTCTGACTGTTGATGTTATTTGCCTTCCGCTTTTTAAGCTGCTCGGCAATGTCAGGCTGTAAAATATTGTAGGCTCCAGCTGAGCCACAACACAAATGCCCCTCGGCAATCTCTCTTAATTCAAGTCCTACTGCAGTTAAAAGTTGGCGTGGCTCTTTGTCGATTTTCTGTCCATGCTGCATTGAACATGCAGAATGATAGACGGCCGGGATTTCAACTTTCCGCGTTGGCTCTGGCAGTTTAATAGAACTGAGAAACTCCGTTATATCTTGCGCTTTGGCGGCAACTTCGCCAGCTTTTTCGGCATAATTTTCATCATTTTCAAGCATGTGAGCATAGTCTTTAATTGTTGTACCACAACCTGATGCGGTAATAATGATAGCTTGTAGCTGGTTTTGTGTTATTTCCTGATGCCAAATATCAATGTTATGTCGCGCTTGGTCTAAAGCTGAATCCTGTTTACCCATATGTAACAGGAGAGAACCACAACAGGCCTCTTTCGCAGGTTGACTAACCTCGTAGCCCAAACGTGTTAGCAAGCTAATTGTAGCGTCATTGATTTCCGGATTTAGGACAGGTTGAGCGCAACCTTGCAAGACAACAACGCGACCTTGTTTTTTATCTTTCGCGCTCACCAGTTGCTGCGCACGAAAACGAGATTTAGGTATATTGCTCTTGGGTACCAACGAAAGCATCGCAGCCATCTTTTTAAATGGCCCACCCACTTTTCTTAGAATAGGTGTAAACGGCCTTGCAATCCGGCCAAGCTGTAAAGCCCAAGCAAACCGTTTAGGGTAAGGTAGAATAGAAGCCAGTAATGCACGCATCAAACGATCACTCAGTGGTCGTTTATATTCACTTTCTATTATGCTTCGCGCATGATCAATCAAGTGCATATAATGCACACCTGAGGGGCAAGTTGTCATACACGAAAGACACGATAAACAACGATCAACGTGCTTAACAAACTTGCTATTGACTGGCCGGTTGTTTTCCAAATGATCTTTTATCATATAAATCCGGCCACGCGGACTATCTAGCTCATCTCCCAATACCGCAAAACTAGGGCAAGTTGCAGTACAAAAACCGCAGTGGACGCACTTGCGAAGGATTTTTTCAGAATGCGCAATTGCATTATCCGATAATTGCTGCTGCGTGAAATTGGTCTGCATATCAAAAACTCGCGTTCATACGGCCAGGATTTAGAATGCCAGCGGGGTCAAATTGGTGCTTTAAACTACGTGATAAGGCTTCCAGTGGCTGCAACTGCGGCTGGAAAACAGGTACTTGAGACCTAATTGCCGCGGAGGCTCTCACTAGAGTTGCATAGCCCCCACCTGATTTATCTAAATATTCACGTATGGGAGTGGCATAATCATCATCGCCCTCAACGCTAAGCCAGAGCAGCCCCCCTGCCCAATCGCGCAGGATTTGTGCTGGTAAATCACTGCGAATTGCTTCTACAAAATTCTGGGCATGTGAAGGTGCCATAGATATCCGCCATAACGGATTGCTTTCACGTGCAAAAACAGAGGCATTGCTGATTTCATTCCATAAACTTATTGAGTTTTCAGCTTCCATGACTTCAATTTGCGCATAATGCTTTAACTCATTTATCAATTTATCACGGCGGTAGCGCACGGAAAGTGGCGTTCCCTCAAGGCGCAATAACGTGCTTGAGCCATATTCTGCAAGTGGGTTGCCACGGCATAGCTCTGCCAGTTTGCTTGTTAAATATGCCGCTGACGACACCTCGCAAGTACTTGCCATAGCTTGTGACATGGCGCTTGTTGCTAGCTGGCCACTTAAACCTAGAAGTGCCAAAGTACATTCTGTTTCCGGCTTTGGCAGAACTTTGAAAGTGATTTCAGTTGCAACAAACAACGTTCCCCAGCTACTGCAAAACCCTCTTGCAATATCATAGCCGGTCACATTTTTTTGTACTTTGCCACCTGCCTTAAATCGTTCTCCACGCCCCGAAACCGCTTCCAAGCCTAAAATAAAGTCACGGGCCGCTCCTGCTTTCAATCGCCTTGAACCAGATTGGTTGGTTGCAAATATGCCTCCAATGGTACTTGGTCTGGTGGTCTCATGCCAAAAGTGGCACGCCTGCAGGGGCTCAAAAGCCAACATTTGATTGTGTTTATCTAAGAGGCTTTCTATTTCCGAAACAGGCGTCCCCGCCTTTGCAGTCATGATTAGTTCATCCGGCTGATAATCAACGACACCGCTCAGCTGGTCAGTCGAAAGTAAATGTGCCGCTTGAACCGGACGCCCCCAATTGCGTTTCGTGGCATTGCCTATTATTTCAAGTGGCTCATTCTCTGCTGCGGCCCAAGCGATTACTTTTTCCAAGTCGCAGCTTGTTTGCGGGTGATAACTTTCTTGGGTGGCTGTCATAACAGCTCCTGATTAGCGTAATTTATTATGATCCGACTGAATGTCTCTGGCTGCACACTAAAAGCGCGGAATATCGGGAAAAGGAATTTGCCCTTGATGGATTTTCATCATCCCCAGCTCTGCACAGCGATGAAGAACAGGAAACATTTTACCTGGATTCAACAGTTGCTTTCCGTCGAATGCGCACTTAACGCGTTGCTGATGGGCCAGGTCAATTTCTGTGAACATTTCCGGCATTAAATCGCGCTTTTCGATACCAACTCCATGTTCCCCCGTGAGTACACCGCCCACTTTTACGCATAAACGCAGTATATCCGCACCAAACGCTTCGGCTGCTTCCAGTTGCCCCTCGGCATTGGCATCATAAAGTATCATCGGGTGCAGATTACCATCACCGGCGTGAAAAACGTTGGCATATTGTAAGCCATGTTTTTCGCTTAAACCTTGCATTGCATTTAGAACATTTGGCAGCTCTTTGCGTGGTATAGTGCCATCCATACATATATAGTCGGGCGCGATTTGACCAACTGCAGGAAATGCTGCTTTTCTGCCTGCCCAGAACAACTGTCTTTCAGCTTCTGTTTGCGACACTTTCAGGAAAGTTGAACCATTCTCCTGTCCATGATGTGCCACTTCTTTCAAAAGTCCATCAACTTCGTCTTCAGGGCCGTCCAACTCTACAATCATCAAAGCTGCAACATCCAGCGGGTAGCCAGCATGAACAAAGTTTTCTGTCGCTCTGGTGGCAAACTGGTCCATAATCTCCATTCCACCAGGTATAATACCTGCCGCGATTATATCAGCCACACATTGACCTGCTGCCTCAATAGAAGAAAAACCCAGTAGTGCTGCGCGTGCAGTTTCCGGCTTTGGTATAACTTTTAGCGTGGTTTGAGTTATCACGGCTAAAAGCCCTTCTGAGCCGGTCAATAACGCAAGCAAGTCATAGGCATCACTATCCAGATGCTTGCCTCCTAACTGGATGATGTCACCATTCATCAGCACCATTTCAAGACCAAGCAAGTTGTTGGTTGTCAGACCATATTTTAAAGAGTGCACACCACCTGAATTTTCTGCCACATTGCCCCCTACCGAACAGGCAATTTGTGATGACGGGTCCGGGGCAAAGTAGAAGCCCTCCCCTTCTACGGCACGTGTAATGGCAAGGTTGGTCACTCCTGGCTGAGCTACGACCGCCCGGTTTTCCAAGTCCACATCTAATATGCGATTAAACTTCATCATCGACATGAGAATGCCATCAGCCAATGGCAGCGCACCACCGGAAAGAGACGTTCCTGCGCCTCTGGGAACCACCTTGATATCATGCTGATGGCAGTATTTAAGAATGCGGGATACTTCCTGTGTCGTCTCGGGCAATACGACACAAAGCGGCATTTGCCGGTAAGCCGTTAAAGCATCGGTCTCATAGGGGCGAAGTTCAGTGTCGTCATCCAAAACATGATGACGGTTGATGAGCTGTTTAAGATCTGAAACAATTTTCTGTTTATTATCGATAATTTCTTTTGAGGGGGCTGGCATTTTTATAGCTGGCATACTGATCCTCCAGAGCAAGCGCAACAAACGTCACTTTAGCCTGCTTTACCCGATTGTTTTTACAAGCCTGTAGAGGCTGTTGCCTTTAACTTAAACAGAGCACCAATACATGAATCTAATGCATTTATTGCGCCCACTGCGACAAATCATATCATCTATACGAGAGTACAGCCAGCAACATAACCGATGGTTGCAACTAAAGTATTGGGGAAACTATGCTTTCTGATCTTTTCCTGCTACAATATGCGACAGATCGACACTGTAGGCTATTAATGATTTTTGCTTATTTAGCTACAGAAGATATAAATAACTAGAGAATCTACGGCTTGTAGATGGTGGATCAAATTCTGTTGTAGGAGACAGGAATGAAAAAGCTTGGACTAATCGCAACTACCCTTTTGCTCATTGCCACAAGCAGTGCTTTTGCTGATGGTGATATTAAAAAGGGCAAGAAGGTCTTTACTAAGTGTAAGGCGTGTCATGCCGTTGGTGAAAAAGCCAAAAATAAAGTCGGCCCACGTCTGAACGGTGTTGTTGGCTCAGGCTGGGGAACTATCGAAGGTTTTAAATACTCCAAAACCCTTCTTGCTGGTAAAGAAGAAGGACGTGTTTGGGACATAGAAACACTAACTGCCTACCTCAATAAGCCTAAGAAAGTCATCCCAAAGGGTAAAATGGCTTTTGCCGGATTGAAAAAAGACAAAGACATTGTCAACGTGATTGCGTATCTGAGCCAGTTTAACAAAGACGGTACAATGAAGTAATCTATCGAGTGATATAGAGAGTTGTCCTTTGCATTTAAGGGCAACTTTCTTTCTGCAACTACATTTTTTGCTTGGTTATATCCAAACGTCTTGGCATAAATGATTGTCACCGTTAGTGCTTTGCAATAACCAAGAGCCTGCCATTGTCGCTTACTAATAACCAAAGAAAAAAGACCAGCCCACATACAATTGGCATCTTCACGACATGTTCTGAACGGTTATTTCGCCCTAGTGTTATTGATGCTGTTCGTGTTTTGATCGACCACAAACGCTTTCAAATAAATAATGCCATTGATATTGGATGTTGCGGGCTAAGTGACATAAAATTTTCAGAGACCGAAGCCGCTCTTAAAAATGTTCAGCAGGTTGCATCTCGCTTCACGCATACTGACTATATTATAACGACCTCACAATACTGCCAGGACACTCTTTACCAAGGGGCAAAAATTCTAGCCAAGAATAACCCTTCGCAGGCACAACACTACAAAACGTTTGCAAGAAAAATAGTCGGCCTTTGTCCATTCCTTATGAAAAACGACATGGTGTTGAACTCTCCTTGCAAGAATATACGCACAAAGCTGGCAGTTTTGAGCCTCTCGTCTACACCTCACCTATTTGGTGGCGTACAACCAATTTCCTTGCTTTTTAAATCATTCGATCATGTAAGTGTTATTGATGTCCCTGAGGTGCTGGCAGAGCACATAAATTTTGATAATAAATCCATTCCCACTCCAGCAATGAGTAAACAGCAAGTCAAAAAGTATGTACGTGATTTGATTGCGAGTGGTGCCGGTTTGTTGGTGGGTGAAGAAATATCATTGCTTTTCGAAGTTGCAAGTGAGTTAAAACGACAAGGCTCCGCAATTGAAGTACGCCATTACGCTGAAGTATTAGCAGGAAAATTCGATTTACCACCATTAGGTGCAAGGCGAAAAGCTACAGTCGATAAAGATTGAATAAGCTAAAATTATTTTTACACTAGAATCATTCATTGATATTCCACTTTTTCATAAAGATGATTTACTTCTACCTGTCAAAGAATGCTGACATATTGACGCGCACCCTACGGAAAATGCATTTTTTTTGCCCTTTGAAAAAAATATCGCACCGGTTTTAGTTGCCAGTTTCTTTTCTCGGGACTAGTGTGCATTGCGAACGGAGTTATCCGTAATCTTTTGAGTTCATTTATTGGGTCGCGACCCCTCCTCGCGGCCTTCTGCAAATTAAGGAGCACTACGCTAATGGGAAAGCTTAAGCCAGGCGTCGTTTTCGGTGATGACTATAAAACTCTGATCGAAGCTTGCCGGGAAGGCAAATATGCTCTGCCTGCAGTCAACGTTGTTGGTACGAACTCTGCAAACGCAGTTATGGAAGCTGCTGCACGTAATAAGTCCGACGTGATTGTGCAGCTCTCTAACGGTGGTGCACAGTTCTTTGCCGGTAAAGGCATTAAAGACGATCTACAAGCAAAAATCCTCGGCGCTGTTTCTTGTGCCCGTCACGTGCACATGCTTGCCGAGCATTACGGCGTTTGTGTTGTACTGCACACAGACCATGCGAACCGCAAGCTGGTTCCTTGGCTTGAAGGCCTCATCCAGCATGGTGAAGAATTCTTCAAAGCCAACGGCAAGCCTTTGTTCACATCTCACATGCTTGACCTTTCCGAAGAGTCTCTTGAAGACAACCTTGCTGAAAGTGAGCGCCTGCTGAAAATGATGGCTCCATTGCAAATGAGCCTGGAAATCGAACTGGGTTGTACCGGCGGTGAAGAAGACGGCGTTGGCTCTGATGAAGATATCGGTGCTGATAACCCGAAACTTTACACACAGCCTTCAGAAGTTCTTGAAGCTTATGACCGCTTGAACCCACTGGGTCATTTCTCGGTTGCAGCATCTTTCGGTAACGTTCACGGCGTTTACAAGCCAGGTAACGTGAAGCTGCGCCCTGAAATTCTTCGTGAAAGCCAGAAGCTGGTTGCTGAAACACACGGTCTGAAAGCAAACCCACTGCCATTGGTATTCCACGGCGGTTCAGGTTCTGAAAAAGACAAAATTGAGGAAAGCCTGGGTTACGGCGTGTTCAAAATGAATATCGATACCGATACTCAATTTGCATTCTCCAAGCCTGTTGGTGATTACGTAGAAGCAAATAAAGCTGCATTCCAACACCAGATCGACCCAACCGACGGCACACCTTACAAGTCCAAATACGACCCACGTAAGTGGCTGCGCGCAGGTGAAGAAGGTCTTATCGAGCGCCTTAGCGAAGCTTGTGCCGACTTGCGTTCTACAGGTAAATCTTTGGCTCAATAAGCTTGAGTACTTGCAAGATATTAGCCCGGCTATCCAGCCGGGCTTTTTTTTAATTTAAATAATATTTATTTCAAGTAATTACATTTTAATACGGTTTTGCATAAACAATTACAAGATTCAGCCGGATAGCCATAAATACGGGGTATTTTCATAGTTTACTCTCAAGAAAAGGAGAGTAAAATGTTAACCTTGTTTGGAATAACCAGCATCACTTATGGCCTCACACTCAGCCTTAGGTTCTATTTTGATAGTATACCTAGAATAAATCACATAATTATGGAGTATACTGGCCTTTTATCATTTGTGTATTTATGTGCGGTCATGGTTACCGGAACAAGATGGTCATTTGTTACTTCAATATACGAAAATAAGACTAAACAAATGCTTGCCCACAAGTACTTTGCAATAGCCGCGGTACTTTTAGGCGTCGTACATTATGTTTATTTTAATTACGGGCGGTTTTTATTTGATTTTTCAAACAACCAACGAGGTCAACGCGGTTTGCATCACGCCCATGAGCAGGGTTTCTCATTAAAAATGCTAAGCCACCCTGTTGGTGAAATCGCGCTTTTCATTCTTATTGTTATTTTGGTGATTGGACTAAACCGACGCCTTGGCTTTAAGACTTTGAAGAAATTTCATATCATAAGTGGATTGGCTTTCTTGCTCGCTGCATTCCATAGCATTGTGCTTTTGCCTGATCGGTTTACATATGTTCCTGTGTGGCTTCTTTGCCTCTTGGCCCTTGCCCCTGCTGGATACTGTGCCGTTATGCAGATCACTGGTCGTTTAAACAAAAAGAAGCCACAAAGTCGATTAGGTTAGACTACGAGTTCTTACTGGCAACAAGTTTGAGCCAATTGCGGGCAATTTCCAATCCCAGTCTTTCGGCTTTCTCGCCGTGTTTTTTGGCCTGCTCGCCAATAATTTGTTGCCAGTTCGGTAATAACACTGTGAATTCGCTGTGAAAGCAGCTGGTCCAGTTTTTGACCTCATCAATTCCGCATTCAAAGTGGAACTGTATAGCATAGCAGGCTTTGCCGATGCGAAAGGCGTGATTTGGGGTCTGTGGTGTTGAAACCAGCCGAACTGCCCCTTCTGGAAGCGAATATGTATCGGTATGAAATACAAAAAGATGATCTCCCTCCTTTAGGCAAGAGAGAACGGGGTCTGTTGCCGCTTCCATTGTAGGAGATAGAGGCAACCAACCTGCCTCGACAGGCTGGTCAAGAATTGATTGTGCCCCAAAGGCTCGAGCCATAAGCTGCGCACCCAAGCATATTCCCAGTACCGGCAAATCTTTCGCATGAAACTGCGTTATCAGACTGCATAAGTTTGACAAATACGGATGTTCGGCATCTGAGCGAGCATTTTGCAGACCACCAAGTACAATAAGTGCATCAAAGCTTTCAGGGGAGTTTGGCAGTTCCTGGCCCATATAGGGTTTCAAGTATGACTGCCTTGCCTTCACTTCTTGAAGCGCAGTCTCGACAATTCCTAGCGTCACATTCTGGCAATTTTCAATAATAAGTATATGCATTTTTCTACTTTTATATGTATTTTTACCAGGCTAACCTTTTCACTGTTCATTGTCAAAGCTCTTGGCTTTAAACCTTGCTTCCATTGCACGGACGATAAGAGATAGGGAAACGGTCATGATGAGGTATAGATAAGCAACTGTGTTATACGTTTCAAAAAACAAGAAAGTAGAAGAAGAATAGACCTTACCCAACTGGGTGATATCTTGCACCCCTAGTACCGAAACCAGCGCACTATCCTTAATCATTGCAACAAAGTCATTCCCTAGTGGAGGAAGAATATTTTTAAGCGCCTGTGGCCAAACAATAAATCTGAAGGTTTGCCAAGACGTCAGCCCTAAAGAACGGGCAGCTTCGACTTGACCTTTTTCGACACTTTCTATCCCTGCCCGGAATATTTCTGCAATAAAAGCTGAATACCCAATAGTGAGTGCTATTATTGCCCGCCAAACCATTGAAAAATCGCGAAGTTTAAGCGGGTCCCAGCCAAAAAGCTCCTGCATAGGTTTACCCACAAAGTTGCACAGCGCAACAAGTTGCGGGGCACCGACAAAAGCCACATAAAACAGCAATACAAGAATGGGAACACCGCGGATTACCTCAGTATAAAAACTGGCAATTTCTTGTAGTACGCGGTTAGAAGATAATCTTGATTTGGCCACGGCTAAACCGAGCAAAGCTGCCAAGCTAAATGATATAAACGTTACGTATAGCGTTGTCGCGACACCATGAATAAGGCTCTTCAAAATTAGTCGATAGTTATGATCGACAGCAATATACCAAGCAAATAGTAGCGCCAGAACAAATGCCAGCAGCAGCCAATATGGTATACTCGTATTTTTTTGGGTGGCAGAGTGCCTTAGCTTTTTGAGCTTAAACATGCATTAAGCTCGCTTCAAAAATGATCATGGCTTTATTGGGTGACCCCTCTTGAAATTGCCGCCATGTTGGTAAAATTCATTGCAAAAGAATGCAAGTGCAGAAACTATGTTTTCTGCACTTGTTTATTTTAATGACTGGATTTGTAGTCGTAGAACCACTTTTTATTCAACGCTTCTAATGTGCCATCAATGCGCATAGATTTTAACGCAGCGTTGATTGGTAGGGTCAGGTCTGAGCCGGGAGTTAGTATAAAACCAAACTGCTCTGATCCCATGGCTTCGCCTACCACTTTAAAGCTGCCAGGCGAAGCGCCAATATAGCCTTTTGCAGATGTAGCATCCATCAGTACAGTATCAACATCGCCTGCTTTGAGAGCCATGACAGAAGCGCCAAAAGTTTCGAAGAGCTGAATACGTGGGTTGTTTTCGTTGCCATCCAGCAAGTCATAGACCGCAACGTAAAAATTCGTCGTTCCCGTTTGCGCACCGACAAAAAAATCCGCATTTTCTTTAAAACTATCTTTGCCGTTAAATCGCGTTTCGTCCGCACGTACCAACATAAACATTTCCGAGGTCATATAGGGTTCGGAAAAGTCAATTTGCTTTTGGCGCTCATTGTTTATGGTAATGCCATCCATACCCACATCGAACTGGCCCTGACGCACGGCTTCAATCATCGTGTCCCAAGAGGCAAGTTTCCACTCAACTTTGGCATTAAGGCGTTTGGCGATTTCATTAAATGCATCATATTCCCACCCGATACCCTCGCCGGTTTCAGGATCAACAAAATTCAGTGGTGTGTAAGCATTTTCTGTCACAGCAACGATCACACGACCTTGTAAGTCGGGCAGTTTTTCTTGTGCAATAGAACCAGTTAAACTTGCTAGGACAAGTGCAACTGTAACACACGCTAATCTAAATAATTTCATATAAGCCCTCTTCAATTACTATGCGTTTTATCTTTTGTTTTTGGTTGTTGCATGGAAGGGGTTTACCTACCCTTGCCTGAGAATCTTTCATTCTTGAAGTTTTCTATGTATAATACAAGAGTAAGCATGGATGCGTAATATTTTATAGCCTTCAAAAATAATATTTCTTACTCCCTCATTTTCTCTTGGCGAGTTTTAGGCAAAATGTTACAAGCTGATGACATGTGAAATCATTAATAAAAATTACAATCTGGCATTTGCTTTTACTTGTAAATATTTGCCGTTTCAAACAACTTAAATGGGTAAACTTGTGGCCGACCAAAACTACCAAGACGAATTTGTTGAAAGCCATAATTCCATTGGTATTGGTATATTCAACTGGGTTAGTGCTGCTTTTGTTGGTTATTTTCTTCTGTGTGCTGTCGGGCTAATAGAGGCAGGATTTAAAAGCCTTAGCTTCAACGATATCGATAGCCTTTTTAGCTTTGCACAAAACCCCTTCTCCGGTCTATTGGTTGGTATTGTGGCAACGGCACTGTTGCAAAGCTCTTCTGTAACCACAACCATACTGGTTGGACTCGTTGCCGCTGGCATGCCTGTTGCCATTGCCGTTCCCATTGTTATGGGTGCCAATTTTGGAACAACACTTACGAATAGTTTTGTCAGCCTCGGCTTTATAAGGGACCGCGAGGCGTTTAAGGCAGCAATTAGCGCCGCTAGTGTACACGATGCGTTTAACCTGCTTTGTTTGCTTGCATTTTTCCCTCTTGAACTGGCGACTGGTTTTCTGGAAAAACTCGCTAAATGGGTCACTGAGGGGTTTAGTGATTTCTATTCTTTGGCTTTCGAGAGCGTTCAGGTTAGCGGATTATCAATAACAACACATTTTGTTGAAGCTGTTAGCCACGGGCTTTCTGCTCTTCTTCCAATCTACAGCGGCGTTGGCGTTCTAATCGCTGGCTTGGTTATATTAATTGTCTCAATACATTTTCTCAATCAACTGTTGAGGCTATTGCTTGCGGGAACAATTAAGCATCGTGTTCAGGCACAAGCTGAAAAAAGGCCATCAGTTAGTTTTTTTGCCGGGTTAATTGCCACTGTTACGTTGCAATCATCATCAACTGTTACTTCCTTACTGGTGCCATTCGCTGGTACACGTATTTTGAACACACAACAAATTTACCCGATTACAGTTGGTGCCAATGTGGGTACGTGTATAACTGCACTGCTTGCAGCTTTTGTTGTCACAGGTCATCAAAATGAAGCTTTTATCCTAGCATTTGTACACTTGTTTTATAACTTAGCCGGAGCAATACTTTTCGTTTGTACGCCGGTATTCAAAAGAATGCCGATTGCTTTAGCCCAAGGCATTGGTGCGTTTGCAAGCCGCTCTGTAGTACACGTGTTTACTTACATAACACTTTGCTTCTTTATTTTACCGCTGATGGGTTTATATCTACTATTCGATTAATTAATTGCAGTAAAATTGTACTTATAACAATTATTAGTTCACTATTTGTTATGTAAATGTTCAATATTATTTGTTTGTCTTGTTGGTGCTTCTTTCGCTATCTTTCATAGATAATTAAAGATGGAATTTATTATGGGTACGCAAGAAATAATTGAAGAGCTGGAAGCCAGACAATTACAACCAAGTCGTAACAACGCCTCAAAAGCATTTGCCCTCACCAAGTTAGATTATGGCTTATATGCCGCCACGGTTCTTGCTTGGGGGTTTAGTTGGTATTTTATCAAACTCCAAGCAGCAGTACCTTCAGAACTTGCTATTTTCTGGCGGTTCCTGTTGGCTGCTCTTATCATGGGTGGCTGGGCTTATTGGGGAGGACACAGGCTGGTGTTTTCCATTAAAGAACATGCCAGCTTTGCTATTATCGGGGCTTTGCTCTTTTCAATAAACTTTATGTTTTTCTATAATGGCTCAAGCTATTTACCATCTGGCCTTGTATCCGTCATTTTCTCGTTAGCTTCAGTTATAAACCTAGCTCTTGGCTTTTTGTTATTTCGGCAAAGACAAGATAAAAAAGTCCTTATTGGCGGTTTACTCGGCTTTGCTGGCATTGCGCTGATGTTTTATCCGCAAATCATGCAAACAGGTCTTTTGGGAACGCAAAGCTATGGTTTGCTGCTTTGCTTTGCGGGAACACTCTGCTTTTGTTTCGGCAACATGGTTTCGAGCAAAATGCAAAGCAAACAGCTCTCCGTAGTTTCCAGTAGTTTTTATGGAATGTTATACGGCAGTTTCTATTTAGCTTGTTATTGCCTGTGGCGAGGCACAGGCTTCAATATCCCGATGGATTTTAGCTTTCTTGCAAGCCTCATCTATCTTGTCGTGGTGGCCTCAGTTGTGGCTTTTGGCTCATACTTAACACTTCTTGGGCGTATCGGGTCTGCACGTGCAGGTTATGCTACTGTAATGTTTCCTGTTATCGCCCTTAGTGTTTCCACCTTATTAGAGGGTTACACCTGGACATTACCTGCTTTCGTTGGGCTTAGCCTTGTATTGTTTGGCAACCAGTTGGTACTTCGCTATAAATAGGAACTATGAAGATGGGGCGTACTCCTGCTTTTTGCAGCGCTTACCAAAAGCAGTGTTTGCTTTTCAAAGAACTTTACCGACCAATTACTCTGCAGCCAGCTCATAAGTGACATTACCGATCGAAGACACGATATGATGGCACAATGCATCGTGGGCCGCTTCAGTAGCCCCCGCAGATTTAATGAGAGTTATATCGCAGGGGGGCAGTTCTGGAAGCCCCTCTTGTTCCCCAAGAACACGATGGGTGGTTCGGACAGCACTTGCAGGCAAAACGGCAATTGCCAATCCGGCTTGAACAGCGCCAGATAAAGCGGCAGCGCTGGCGCTTGAAAATACCACCTGGTACTTTAACTGGATACGGTCCAGCGCCCTGACAGCTACATTGCGCCATGAGCATGTTACCGGTCCAACAGCAATAGGGAGCGGATCATGCTTATGGAGAATCACATCCTTAGGCCCAACCCAACGCAGAGCTTCCCTTCTGATAATGGTTCCCGGTATATTTGCACAGTCGCCATCCGTCACAATCGCGATATCCAGCTCACCACGCTTTATTCTTACCCCCAATTCTATCGAGCTTTCACAGATTACTTCTATGCTTGTGGAAGGATTGATGCGGTTGAATGCCGCAAGTACTTGCGGTAGTAAACGCTCTGCATAATCGTCGGGCAAACCAAGGCGTATTGTGCCGGTGACAGGCATTTCCTTGAATGCCGAAAGGGTTTCATCGTTTAGCGCGACCATCCGCCTTGCATATTCAACAAGGCGACGTCCATCTTCCGAAAGCCTTGAATTTCTTCCATCTTTTACGAATAGCGGTTGCCCTATGCGCTCTTCAAGTTTGCGCATTTGCATTGAAACTGCAGATTGTGTTTTATGCACCGCTTCACCTGCTTTGGCAAAGCTACCCAATTCCGCTATGGCCATAAATGTTCTCAATTGGTCCACATCTAAGGAATAAGGCATAAGGTATTCTCCTAGGGCAACTAGATACATCACGTTTTTCGATCAATATCAATCAAAAACATTATCTTGAAATATGCAAGTAAAGACCAGATATTTTAATCATCAACCACTGATGATTTCTTATTTTGAAGTTAGACTACTAACTTCAAGGTCTGGCGCATTGTGCCAAGCCACTGGAGAGACACACCATGACACTTGCTTTCCCTACCCCTGATGAGCGCTGCAACGCCAACCGTGCAAACGCTGGTAGTTTTGAGCCCCTCACACTGACAACCACACTTCGCGCTGTAGGCAGCTACTTCCTACGTGTTTATCGTCACTTTGAAAACAGGCGTAATATTGCGCGACTGGCGGCGATGGAAGATAGAATGCTCCAAGATATCGGAATAACACGCGATGATGTTTTAAGCTCTTTAGAAGCCCATGACGGCATCGACGCTTCAATTCATTTGCAACTGCGCGCAGAAGAAAGGCGCGAAGCTGATATTCTGCGTCGCCAGCAAGATTGGCATTGGAAAGACGGCGAGCTTTAAAGCAAAAGTTGACTTCATGGTGGATTGGAACAGGCAGCTATTGCCTGTTCTTTTTTCATTTAGTAATCCATTATAAACTATAAGTAAAAAATATCGTTCAAATAATACTTGAAATGTATTTTATACGTCACCTCAAGCAGGAAGAGATTGCAAGCTAATATTATCAAGAGATGATTTGATATGATCGGCAAGTGCATCTGCCACTACGGAAGGTGTCGTCCAATTCTGGAGCAATGCTATTTCGCAGATTGGTAACCTCGGAAATCCTTGAGATTCATCTAAAACGCGCATACCGGTTCTAATTGCTGATTCAGGTAGTACCGTTACCGCAAGCCCCGCTAAAACCGCGGCACAGACTGCTGTTGAATTCCAGCTGGTATAAAGCACACGATGCTTTCGTTTTACATCTTCCAGTGCCGATATAGCCGCTATTCGCCAATCACATGTGACACGACCCAATGCAAGCGGTAATGTATCTTCCTGTTCAACAAAGTGACGCTCAGAGCCAACCCATAGTAATGGTTCACGGCGTATAATTTGCTCATTAGCAACTGCGTTCTTCTTAACGTGCGTGACTATGGATAAATCAAGGTCGCCCTTTTCGTACATCTCTTTCAAGTTTGGTGTTGGCGCACAAACAACCTGAACCTCAGCTTGGGGATGAGAACGAGAGAAGCGGGCAAGTATCTCTGGAAGAAATCGGTCGGCATAATCGTCAGGAGTACCAAGACGCACCGAGCCTGAGACGACATTTTCATCAAAAACAGAGAGGGTTTCGTCATGTAGTTGAACAATGCGGCGGGCATAATGCAATAACCGCTCACCATCCTCCGTCAACTTTGAATTGCGCCCATCACGTTCAAAAATCGGCTTACCGATGCGCTCTTCCAAACGGCGCATTTGCATTGAAACAGCTGACTGCGTTTTGCTTACTTTTTCAGCTGCCCGCGTAAAGCTACCACAATCAATAATTGCAACGAGCGTTTTTAATTGATCTAAATCGAGAATTTGCGCCATTTTGTGTTTTCCATCACAATTTTCAATCTTATATATACAAAACATTTGTTTTTTTAATCAATTAAAGGCTGTAAAATGTATCAAGAGTCCTGAACTGTTACATTTATGCCATACAAGAAGTAGTAGTCCTTGCCAAACGCTCTTGAAAACTAATGTTTTTTCTAAATTTTTCGCAGGTGCACTTGTGAAAAACAATCAATCAATCAAAGATTTTCAGAAGTATACATAACATGTTAACTAATTCATCCTTGAAGCTTTCATCAAACAAGACGATATACTTTCATCGGTTGCTCTCGTCCTCGTAATTGAAACTCGCCAACTATTTTAAATTCGTTTGGCGCATGTCTTTCAGTCGTACTGATTGATGTTTTATTGAGTTCCTCAATCGTGCTCTCGCTCGCAAGGACAATTATCTTCGCCTCAGGATCAACTGTTTTACCCAGCTCCTGCAAACGTGCTGCAACATTCACGTTATCGCCAATAACAGTATAGTTCATGCGCTCGGATGTACCAATATTACCCACCACAACTGTCCCCGTATGCAAACCCACACGAAGACGAAAAGCAAAACTATCTTTTTGCTTATCTATATGGTTACTTTCAATTCGCTCTGCGATTAATTGCACAGCTTGTAAGGCCGCTTGCGCGTGGTTATCGACGTCCTGGGGCGCTCCCCAAAATGCCATAATGCCATCACCTATATACTTATCGATAGTCCCATGGCTTTGGGATATGCACTCGGCCAATTCTTGAAAATGGGCATTTAGCAGTGATGTTGTATCTTTTGCAGATAAATTGGATGCAATACGTGTAAAGCCAACTATGTCTGTAAACATAATCGTTAGTTTTCTTATGTCAGTACCTTTTAAGCCTTCAAAGTCGCTTTGCAATAAAACTTTTACCAAATCTTGCGGTACATATCTTGCGAACGCAGCTAAAGCTGAGCCTGCTGCGTTAAATGTTTCGTTCGCCTCATGTATTTCTTTTATGTGCGAGTTTGGGAGTGGCGTTAACCTATCTAATTCAAGGTGACGAAGTGCCTGTGCTTGCTTTGCTAGTAAGCTTACAGGACGACTGAGTTTATTTCCAAGCCACATGGTTATGAGTGTAGCAGCAAGCAATATTATCGCAGCTATTCCAGCAACCTCTTGCAAATTACTCATAGGAGAAGTGAGTGCTTTTGCTGGCAAGTACGAGCCAACGATAAGCGGTAGGTGAGGCCGTTCATTTTCTTTTTTGCTTGCAACTGGCGTGTAAAGGTACAACGTTCTTACACTTTTAGTCGCCTCTTTGTTAATTGTTGCCCAACTAACATCACTTAGGTGCGCACCAAAAACAACGGGCACACGCGCAAAGGAGCGATCTTGCTGCCATATCTTATTCAAGGGGCTATTTATTTGTAGGATCTTAAGGCTTGGCGATTTGGCTGAGGGCTTAAAATTTTGCTCTGGAAGTGTTGCGCTGGCCAATATCAGGTTTTCACGAAACAGAATGAAGGGTTGTTGTCCTTCACGCCATACCATTCGCTTTAATAGGCTTTGAAACTGGCTTGACGGGTAGTCAAAAGTTATTTTTTCATACCCATTCCCCTGCCTTTTATAGAGCGTCAACCTTAGGTAAGTTTGTTGAAGTTCACTGTCGTAAAACGGTGGGCTCCAAATCATATTGTTTTGCAGGTTCTTTTGTTGTGGTCTTGGCCTCGTTTCCCACTGAACAATTGGGGGCTTACTCAGGTTGCGTAAGTTAACTGATATAAAACGCCCATGCCTATCTGTGTAAGTTATACGGTGTATATTCGTATGTTTTTTTAGAGCTTCTTCGAGATGTTGACGTACTGTGCCTGGCACAATTTGCTCTTTACTTGTAACAACGATATCAGCAATTAATTGCGCATTTTGCTCTTCATGTTCGACATACTCGGCAACAACTGCTCGGCTTCGTTCAAGTAGTAGTTCGCCTAACTCCCGCATTATTTTGACTGTTTGACGTTCAGCCGAGCTGTTTAGAAGCCAGATGATGGCACCAGCACTAATAAAAAGCAGCAGGCCAAAACCACCGCCCAAAACCATGCCAATTGGAATTCGCGCCTGTTTTCTGCGCTTTTTCTTATTGTTTGCACCAATGGTATTGTTTGGGCGGTCATTCATTTTACAATCTCCAGCTCGACTGAAGATGAGTTTAGAACCAATCTCCCAATTTTGACTGAACAACAGCAAGGGCCGCTACGGCCGCCGTATCCGCCCTGAGAACACGGGGACCGAGTGGAATGGGGGTCACAAAGTCTTGAGCACGTAGCAAGCTTCGCTCTTCTTCAGAAAAGCCGCCCTCTGGCCCAATAAGAACAGCAAGTGGACGGCCTTTTTCGATAGGCTCCAATGCCGCCAAAGGATTTTGTGAGCCTTCGCCTTCATCACAAAAAATCAACTGGCGATCGGGGTCACATTCGCGCCAATTTTTGATCACTTGTTTTAAGGGGGTTAACTCGTGTAGCTGAGGAATGTGAAGTACGCCGCATTGTTCGCAGGCTTCCAGCATATTGGCGCGCACTTTATCGATCTTGATATTGCTGCCTTGGGTGTGCTGGGTCATTACCGGGCGCAATACCCCTGCCCCCATTTCGACGGCCTTTTGTGCCATATAATCCAGCCGTGCGGCTTTAATGGGCGCGAACAGATAATGTAGATCCGGTGCTTCGCTTTGTGGGCGGGTTTGTTCGTCTACCACAATATCGCAGGCCTTACGTCCTGTAGGAGTGATATGTGCAAGCCACTCGCCTTCTTTGCCATTAAACAAGAGCAGAGGACTGCCCTCGCCCATGCGAAGAACATTTAACAAGTAGTTTGCTTGCGCCCGGTCCGCAGAAAACTGTAGGCCGGCGTTTAGTGGGGCATCAACGTATAAACGCTGCATGCGAAATTCATATCTAGGCATTTGTTTAATCTACAGTGGTTGAGAAATGTGCGCTAGTACCAGCGGTTTTGTTATCCAGCCCTGTTTGCTTTAAACTGGTTTGATTGCTTGGCGATTAATTTGCGCTCCCCTATAACAGGTGTGGTTTGCAAATCACTTTCAGGAGGCGAGCTTGAGCGCTTTGGATACAACGGAAAAAACGAACATAACCGAGTATTCTGTATCAGAAATTTCTGGCGCGATTAAGCGAACCGTTGAAGACAGCTTTGATTATGTGCGCGTTCGCGGTGAGCTTGGGCGCGTTTCCAGTCCCGCTTCTGGCCATGTTTATCTGGATTTGAAAGATGATCGTTCTGTTTTGAACGGAGTCATTTGGCGCGGGAATGCTGCCAAAATGAAAGTAAAGCCCGAGCAAGGCCTTGAAGTTATTGCGACCGGCAAAATAACTACCTTTCCCGGACAATCAAAATACCAGATGGTTATTGACAGTATGGAACCAGCTGGTGCCGGGGCACTAATGGCTTTACTGGAAGAGCGTAAAAAGAAGCTCGCAGCTGAAGGCCTGTTTGCACCCGAGCGCAAGCAGAACTTACCCAAAATACCCATGGTAGTTGGGGTTGTGACCTCGCCAACCGGTGCAGTTATTCGAGATATTTTGCATCGAATTCAAGACAGGTTTCCGCTGCATGTTATGGTTTGGCCGGTACGGGTGCAAGGTGAAACCTGCGGCGATGAAGTGGCACGCGGTATTGCCGGATTTAACAGCCTATCTGTTGATGGCACCCTGCAACGGCCAGATGTTATTATTGTGGCGCGCGGTGGTGGCAGCCTGGAAGACTTATGGGGCTTTAACGATGAGGTCGTCGTGCGTGCAGCAGCAGCAAGCCAAATCCCGCTCATTTCAGCTGTGGGACACGAAACGGACTGGACCTTGCTGGATTATGTTGCAGATGTGCGGGCTCCAACTCCCACTGGGGCAGCCGAATTTGCTGTACCGGTAAAAAGCGAACTACTCGCAAGCCTAGATGACTACCAACGACGGCTTTTCGCCGGTACCACGCGCTATTTACAAAGCAAGCGCACTGAACTACGCGCAGCAGAAGCTTACTTGCCCTCACTACGCGATTTACTAGCGCTGCCTCGGCAACAATTTGATATGACCTGCGGGCGGCTTGGGCCCAGCCTTGCCATGAATACCCAAAGCTTACGCAGTCGCTATATTGCCGCAGCGCACCAACTCTCTCCTTTCGCGCTAAAGCAAAAAATTACGCATAGCCGTGAACATGTTGGTTCTCTCTCGCAGCGCTTGAGCCAAGTGGCACGCAATGATATCGCGCAGCGTAAAACCGGTTTGTCCAGCATGAGCCAGCTACTGCAATCACTTTCCTATCGCAGCGTTTTAGAGCGCGGCTATGCAATTTTGCGCGATGCTGATGGACAAGCTATTCGCACTACGAAAGCCATTGCAAATGGCAGTATTGTTGAAGCCGAATTGAGCGATGGCAAACGGACTCTTTTGGCTGCGGATGTTTTGGAAGAAACTGAACAAGCAGGAGGGGCAATGTTACCTACTCCTACCAATAAAGGTGCTGGCCTAGCAGATCGCACTGACCCACTGGAAGCGCATCGCCAAGAGCGCCTACAGCAACAAAAGCCCAAAAAGCGAAAGAAAAAAGCAGCAGATGATAGTGGAGCGCAAGGTAGCCTTTTCTAGTTGCTTTTGAGGCTACGAAAATAAAGACCCACCAAATTACCTAGGCAATTTAGTGGGTCTTGTCTTTTTACAGGTAATTAGAAGTGATGGGTGATACGACCCATAGCAGCGGCACCGGTTTTACCTTCGATATGCCCTTCGTTCAGTGAAAGCACACCACCTAAGCGCATACTTGTTGATTCACTTAATGACATTTGATAGTCGGCCGCGAAGTCAAACTGGCGGCTTTGAGCCGAAAGATCCACTTCAATATCCGCGAAAGTTAAATCACCTTGTTTGTTGCGCATGCCTGATTGACGCAATGTAGCACTACCCGCTTCCATGTGCATTGGCTGGCTGAAACTCAGTTGCAGCTTATCGCCTGTATCGAGCAAGTTTTGTGCCTCTAAACCCAATGCAAAACCTGTATATACGCCCCGATCAAAGTTAGAGACAATACCAGCTGATTCTGCTTGGCTAACACCTAGTTCAGCTGTTGCGAACAATGAGATTGAATCTAAAGGCATACTCGCGCTTGTGTTGAACAGGGCAGTCACAGCGGAAAACTTATCGCTACTATTTTTTTGCATCGCGTTCATTTGCATGCCCAGATAGGCCGCAGTCTCGTTGAGCGCTGTCGCACCAACAGCGACTTTGGCCCCATTATCAAAGCTATAGCCCGTAGAAGCACCAGCACCGAATGTGTGCGCGTTGGCATCCGTGAAATCGCCAAATGCAAATACCCCTGTAGAGGCTTTGCCATTTTGTCGGGTTGCCGCAAAGCCAAGGCCGTTTTGGGCTAAAGAAAATGCACTCGTTTGACTTTCAAGCACAGTTGCAAAGCCCATACCAAGACCTAGCGTTTTGGTCAGTTCGCCTGTTTGGGCAAATCCTAAAGACCAATCACCCATAGGAATTGCTTGTGATTGATTGCTAAAGTTAAAGCTGGCGAACTGGTTGGCCTGTGTTGACGCTGAAGCTTGTGTGCTGAATCCTGCAAAGCGCGTAGTAAATGTACTGGCTTTCTCAGATACCAGCGCGTCACCTTTCACAGCGAATGGTGTCGCCAAAGCATCATAGGCAATGAAGTCTTTGTCTTTCAATGCTGTTTGTAGCGCGCCATTGTTGGCCGTTGATGCGGTAATAGCTACCTCTTGTAAACCGATGCGTGGCCCCTCTGACCTTGTTGATGTTGGCAGGCCAATTGTACCAATTGGTTTTAAGGCCGCTTCAATATCTAAAAAGCCGTGCCCATAGACTTTGCTATACTCGTGATAAACACCATTTTTAATGAGAATACCATTACGTTTGAATGCACCAAAACGGTTATTTGCTGAGAACAACAAACGGGTCACAATTTCATCGTTACGCAAGGTGGGGAAGGCTTGCGCCATAATCGCGGTAGCACCAGCGACTTGGCCTAATGAGTAGAAAAATGAGAAATCGGTTCTATATCTGGAGGTATCCGTTTCTGATTCCATATAAGCCGTTTTCATAATTGGCGATGCCGACAAGCAGTAAGCAGCAGCTTCCAAGCATTGGCTTTGTGGAAATGTTAGTGCTTTCTTGATTTCGCCTTTATCATCAACAAGAGGAATAATATTTGCAACTGCAATTGTTTTGTTTTCAAACTCCTTAAGGACCTCAGGTAAAGCACTTGCTAATGATTGGCTGTAAATACCTTTATCATCTTCTTTTGCTAAAGCAGGTGCAACAAATATACCTTCTGCCATGTAGTCTTTCATAGCCTCTACAAAGTTTTTAGTATCATCCGGGCCATGGACTTCGACAGAACCTCTATAGGCTCTAGTATTTTCTAATGTTTTTATGAAATCGCCGCTGTATTTTGATAAATTTTCCTTAAACTTCGCTAGGGTATACAAATTCCTGCTGCTTGTTTTATCATCACGAAAAAGCCAGATGCTATCATAAACGAACGCGACAGCTTTTTTCTTTTTCGCTTCAATGAAGGCAGGAGCAAACTTACTCATATTGAAGTCCATACCACTAAACTGCAGGTCAGCACCTGGAGCAAGCCCTGACATTTCCTTGCCCTCGACACCAGCAATAACCGAGCCGAGAATGGTAGAAGTATCTATTATTCTTTCGTAATAAAGGTTTGATGGTTTACTGACTGTAGTTATTTTTTTACCTTCAAAAACTTCATGCTTTAGGCTGTCGTAACTACCAAAAATGGCAACAGTTTGCCCTCTGCCCGTGAGGCCAAGAGCACGTGCATAAGCCAGATTAATCACCTTATATGCATTAGGAAGGAGATAAGAGCCTATGTTTTTATTTATGAAATCATTAAATTCTATAGTATTGTTTTTTTGCAGAGCAGAAAGCGTTAAATCTTGTGATGTAATGGTATTTGATTGCTCTACTTTTTTAAGCTGAGAAGCAGTTGGCCTTGGCTTATACTCAATTATGCCATCATGCGAAGTGATATATTTCATTTTATTGGGGTCAGAACCTCCAATGGTCACCCCTCCGCCTGAGGTACCCGGCTTGCTTGGAGTGCTGGCTGCTGTTCCGCCGCTAGAAGTGCCTGGCTTGCTGGATGCGCCACTTGGCGCCCCCCCACCAGATCCGCCACCGCCACAGGCGGCAAGCGTGAGAGTGAGTGCTGTTGCTGTTAATAGTTTTTTCATAGGAATACCAGAATTATTAGAATACTCTGGTAAAATATTCATTATTCTTAAAACTATAATTCAACCAATGTTTAAATCGAAGTTATAATAATAACTCGTCGCATTAATACAATAGATTTTATTTATTATTTTAAAAAATTCAAATAGATCAATTTGATAAAATTAATCCTTAGAAAAATATATAATTACATGACGCATCGAACTACTCACCTAATATTTAACTAGGGTATTATTAAATGTAGCAACTGCGGTTTTGCATGATTTACTTTAATCTCTTCGAAAATAGCGGTGAGAGCATCCGCAAATTCACTCGTTGTGGTTATCCTGTAGGCATTTACTCCATACGCCTTAGCCAGTTCGGCAAAATCTGGGTTTTGGAGGGTTGTCGCACTGACCCGTCCGGGATATTCGCGTTCTTGGTGCATCCGAATTGTGCCATATTTGCTGTTGTCAATGACAACGATAATAATACCCAGATGCTCTTGTACTGCAGTTCCAAGCTCTTGCATGGTCATTTGAAAATCACCATCACCCGTGAAGCAGACAACCGTTTTTTCTTTATCATTCAGCTTAGCAGCAATGGCGGCAGGCAAACCGTAGCCCATTGAACCTGAAGTGGGAGCCAGTTGACTACCAAAACCTTGATACCGGTGATAGCGGTGCGCCCAAGTGGCAAAGTTACCCGCCCCATTGGTGATACAAGTATTTTCTGTCAGGTTTTCCTCTAACCATTGCATCACCTCCCCCATTTGTAATGAGCCTGGTTGCTTTTGAAAGCTTGTGGACCAGCCTTCATAGGCATGTCTATCTTGCTGACGCTGTTCACTCCATCTGCTGTGTTTTATGGGTGTTAAGCTTTGCAGGGCTCTGCAAAAAGCCGAAGGGCTTGCGTTAATTGCCAAGTCAGGTCGGTATAACCGCCCCAGCTCTTCAGCGCCTGCGTGAACATGAACAAGCTTTTGTTTTGGCTGGGGTATGTTTAGCAGGTTATAGCCTTGGCTTGGCATTTCAGAAAGCCTCTCACCTATGAGAAGCAGCAGGTCCGCCTCTGCAACACGTTGTTTTAAATATGGGTTAATTGCAATGCCCACATCGCCAATATAGTTGGGATGCGCGTTATCAAACAGCATTTGCCTTCGTAGAGCACAAGCGACCGGTAAATCATAATTTTCGGCAAATTGTTGTATTTGATTTACAGCTTCTGCTGACCAGCCTTGGCCACCTAGTATGGCCAATGGTTTTGCAGCGCTCTCCAGCATTTGACCAAGCTGCGTTATTTGCTCTTGTGACGGGTGCGTTAAAACTGGCGCGACATAGCTTGCAGGTTGCACACTGGTTTTACAAACGAGCATATCTTCTGGCAGTGATAGAACCACAGGGCCAGGACGGCCATTCATTGCCACATGAAAGGCTCTTTGTATGTATTCGGGTATACGGTTGGGGTGATCGATTTCGGCAACCCATTTAGCCATGGTGCCAAACATTTGTTTGTAATCAACTTCTTGAAACGCATCCCGGTCACGCATATGCGTGGCAACCTGACCAATGAACAATATCATGGGTGTTTCATCTTGTTGGGCCACATGCACACCTGCTGCGGCATTGGTTGCCCCTGGGCCGCGGGTTACAAAACATATGCCCGGGCGGCCAGTGAGTTTACCAGTTGCTTCGGCCATCATAGCCGCCCCACCCTCTTGGCGACACAGAACTGCTTTTATTTTAGAATCATAAAGACCGTCCAATACTGCCAGATAACTTTCGCCTGGCACGCAAAAAACCCGCTCCACCTGCTGCGCTTCTAGGCATTTTACCAATAAATGACCTGCTAAAATCTTCTGTTGCTCATAACTCTCATCACTTTTAGTGGATCGGAGGTTATGCTGAGAGAAGTTTGCTTGTTTTTTGGTGGTCATGAACGAGCTCCGCAACTTATGTGTTGCACCAGAAATACCGAGCGGATTTACCAACTCCTAATAACTTCTGCTCATGATATCATCACAGATATCACTCAACCGTTACGTCGATATCTCTCAAACCCCCCTATTTAGCTCTTGGTGTTATTACTAGTCTTTAATTGCTTTGGATTTCGCTCGTGATAAGGAGAATAGCCCTGCAGAGACAACCATAAGCGCGCCCACTAATGTCGTCCATAAGGGGATATCACCAAAAACAATGAGTCCGATTGGAATAGACCATACTAGCTGTAAGTAATTGAAGGGTTGAATAACGATAGCCTCGGCGAGCGATAGGGCCTTTACGATTGAATAGTGCGCCGCGGCACTCAGCAAGCAAACCGCCGCTAGTAAAAGAATATCAACATCACCCCAATTCGGCAGATGCTGCAACCCGACAATTGTTGTCACTATGAGACCAAAAGCACCAACATAAAAATACGAGGTGAGCGGACTATCATGCCTTGAAACCATACGGGTTAGTATTTGATAGGTCGCAAAACTAAGTGATGCGCCTAAAGCCAACAGGCCGCCAAGACCCCAAACATTGCCTGTGGGCTGTAGTATGACTAACAAACCAAGCATTCCCATTAGCAAGGCTAATATACGCCTCCAGCCAATGCTTTCTTTGAGCAGCACGACTGCCAAGGCTGTAACCAGTAACGGATAGGCCATAAGAATTGACGTTACATCAGCCAGTCCCAGCATGCTAAAAGCCATTGTGATTAAAGCAATTTCACTAAGTAAAAAAAGGCCTCGCAACAATTGTAGGGGGATACTTTTTGATTTTAGTGCCGTGCTTATAGTGCCTGTAGCAATTTGCGACCAACAGCAAGCTACAATAAAGTGGGTCCAATACCGCACCATCAATATGAACCAAACAGAGTGATTGGTTAGCAATTGCTTCGTTGTTGCATCTTGAAAAGCAAAGAGTAAAGTAGCCAGGCAAGCGAATATTATTCCATAGGTCGTTCTTGTTGTTGCATGCACTGAAGTATTCCTGAGCCAGAGATTTAGCGGTTCATATGTTTACCAAGTGGCTTTTTACTTTAACGACACCGCCATAACTCGAAGACTATTACAAATTCATGCAGGTGTATACTCACTGTGAATACTCATGGGATTCATCGCATTGCGCTTTATTCTTTTGTTCTCAACCTTACCTAATTCAACTTCCACCCAGTTCAATAGGCCAACCAGCGCATTTGTATCGTGTCGTTTAGCGCGGCCCAACGACGCATCGCATGCACTTATTGGCTATCTACGGTAATAGGCACTGACCTCCTTACCTCAACATCTTTTGATGATATCGCCATAAAGAAACATTTAAATCAATAGGTTAAGAGATATACAACCGCTTAAATTCAATTTTTAACCTATATGCGCAAACAGCCATGTGACTAAATACATTCTTGCTACACCAATTCTAATAAATTACACCTTGATTTTGACAGGTATCAATGCGAATGGTTCGCAGTTGCACTTTATTGGGTGTAGATTTAATTGGAGCCAGGAATGTCCGAGCCAGTCGTCGAAAGTTTCGACCAGCCAATTCACGTTAGCGTTTTTCAGCCCTTTAAAGATGGCTTTGAATTTCCAAAGGGTACACAGAGCCTACTTGATGCTCGCAGGCATACTCCCCTCAGAGTTGTGCGCCTTGGTGGTACCCAAGCAGAATCTTTAAAGTTACGCGCTCTAGGGCTTTCTGAGACACGAGAAATTGTGATCCTTGAAGGCATTAGCAGTCGGCCTCGTGTCATTGCGTGTGGTGCTGTGCGTGTCGCGCTATCAGCAAAAATTGCGAATAACATCTTGGTACAGGAAGTTAATTAATGTCTTGTCATAGTGTGCAAGCCTCTAGTCAATCCAATTTACCAAGTGCTTTTCTCTTGGGTACGGCGAACTCTGGAAAGACTTCCCTTTTCAATGCCCTTACGGGTGATCGGCAACAAATTGGCAACTGGCCTGGTGTCACAGTGGACCGCAAGAGTGGTATTGCACGCTGTAACAATCAAGATATTTCCATACTCGATTTACCTGGTGTGGCAACGCTTTCATCTCCTGAAGATGAACGTATTGACGAGAAAATCACACGCCAAACATTACTTACTGAACGCCCTAGTATTTTACTATGCATACTGGATCCAACGGCTTTAGAACGCTCTTTAGCCATCTTGCTTCAAGGGCTTGTTTTAGGTCTTCCTACAATCGCGGTGTTGACAAAAGCCGATTTGTGGGAGGCGGAAGTTATCGACCGTGCGGCCGACCATCTTTCTGCTGCTCTTGGTATTGCAGTCGTGACGGTATCCAGTATCTCTCAGCGTAATTTGGAAAAGCTTCATGAAGAAATCTGTGCTTGCTTAAGCGAGCCGAATAACGTTCCAGCCTTTCATACCGATCCTTTTGAGCTCAAAGAGCTGGTTTCGAACCTTAGCAACCAGCTAACTAAAAAGAACCTATGTTCCGCAGAGGTTGCTCCTGCATGGGCATGTCGCCTGCTTGAACAAGACTTACTCGCCCAAAAGCTTGCAGGCCCTGAAATGAGCACCTATGCTCAGCAACTAGCCAATGACGCGGCTGAAAGGCTTGGAGATTCAACTGCTCTGATAATGGCGGCCAGTTATTACAACCGAGCATATTCACTTAGCGAATTAATGGAGCTGCCAGAGCCACAACAGGTACGGCAAACATCTGACCGTATTGACAGGGTGTTGCTATCCAAGTGGTTCGGCTTCCCGATTTTCCTCGGTATCATGTACTTGATGTTTTTTATCGCGATTAACTTTTCCGCAGTATTTATTGATTTGTTTGATGGTTTAGGCGATGCGCTGTTTGTACAAACGCCAAGCCTGCTGTTCTACTCTCTTGGAATACAAGATAGCTTGTTTGCTTTGATGACAAAATCAATTGGTGCCGGATTACAAACTGTGTTGACGTTTGCGCCAATTGTTGCCCTGCTATTCTTCTGTCAAATATTCCTTGAGCAAAGTGGCTATATGGCCCGTGCTGCTGTGGTTACCGATAACCTCATGCATAAATTGGGTCTTCCGGGGCGCGCATTTTTACCTCTCATTTTGGGTTTCGGCTGCACAGTTCCTGCTGTTATTGCCACGCGAACGCTTGAAAGTAAACGCGAACGCGTCATGACAGCTATGATGTCGCCATTCATGTCATGCGGAGCTCGATTGCCCGTATATGCGTTATTCGCTGCGGCCTTTTTTCCGAGCAACGGTCAAAATATCGTTTTCGCTTTGTACATACTTGGGGTTTTGGTTGCGTTGTTTACCGGCCTTATCCTTTCGCATTCGATTTATCGGAACCGAAGCTCATCTCTTGCTATTGAGCTTCCCCCCTATCAGTGGCCTAAGGGCAAAGATATTTTTCGTGCTGTTGCAGCTAAAGTAAAGAAATTTATTAGTGGTGCCGGGCGAATTATAATTCTTGTTGTTGCTATTCTCTCAGTTTTAAACTCGGTCGATTTAGAAGGAAATGTCGGCAACGAAACCAATGGCACTTCGGTTTTGGCCCAAGTTTCAAAGAATGTGACACCAATCCTCTCTCCAATGGGAATTCGTGAACAGGACTGGCCTGCTGCGGTTGGGTTGGTTACCGGCCTATTTGCAAAAGAAACCGTTGTGAGCACATTGCAAGCTTTGTACATCAATACTGACGAGACTGAAGAGCGCCCCGAGCCACTTGCTGTTGCGGGCGATGCCATTAAGGGCTTCTCGGCAGCACTATTTGATTTGAGTAGTCAATTGCTTGATCCGCTTGGTATTAATATTGGCGATACATCAAACTTTATTGCTGCCTCTGAGGAGCAAGAGGTGGAGGTTTCAACCTTTGCGGCGTTGGTCGCCCATTTTGACGGCAAAGCGGGTGCCTTTGCTTATATGGTTGCTGTTTTGCTCTATATACCTTGCTCGGCTGCCTTGGCGACAATATGGCGGGAAATCGGGCGCAATTGGGCCTTATTCTCTGCATTCTGGACTACACTTCTCGCATACTCAGGGTCAACTATTGCCTATCAGGCCGGTACTTTTACCCGTCATCCCAGCAGTAGTTTTTTATGGATTGCCGGATTGCTCATGATTATTGCTGGTGTGTTTGCGCTCATGCGAAATTTCGCCGACAAAGATAGTCCGGTAACCGGTATACTGGCCACAGCGGAGTGTAATGATGCTCAAGTCAGTTGAAAGAGTTATCCGCACTAAAGGAAGCGTCACAGCACGCGATGTGGCGCAAGAACTGGGTATTTCTCAAGATTTTGCAATGATGATGCTTTCACAGCTCAAAGCGTTAAAAATAATTCACGATGAAGATTGCACGAGCAGTTGCTCTTCAAAGAGTGGTGGTTGTAATGGCTGCACGTTCACCAAAGAAAAGAAATTTTCTTTAATAACCGATCGTCACTCGGCATAACATCTGAAATATTAGCTTCTTTTTTGAAAAGATATTTCTATGTATATTAGTTATTTTATGCCATTCTCTATAAAATATACTTAGTATCACATTGTAATTATTTATTAATTAAAATATTTTGGGTATTTGACAACTATAGATAGAATTATTTCAATCTACAGTTTAAATATAGTTTAAATCTAATAAGCAATTCCGCCATGTTCGAGCGGAAGCCTGATTAAACTTTAAACTGGAGTGGGTTTTAATGCTATCTAAGAGGCTTGGGCAAATAGTCGCTTTGCTATTTGCCATAATACTTTATCCTCAATACACTTTGGCGGTTGATTTAAAATCTTTAAAAGAAGACTATAAACGCCCCCTTTTTGTTCCTTTTCCTCAGAGCGCTGCTTACACACCCCAACGCGCGACACTAGGAAAAATGCTATTTTTTGACCCTCGTCTCTCAGGGGCAAAAGACATGAATTGCGTGAGTTGTCATAACCCATCTTTTGGATATGAAGTGCCAGTTGAAACACCAATTGGCGCGGCTAAAACACGCTTAGCCAGACAAGCACCAACACTTTTAAACGCAGCGTGGGTGAAGCCATTATTCTGGGATGGTCGTGCCAAAACTCTTGAAGAGCAAGCGCAAGGGCCGATTACAGCCCCAGTAGAAATGAATGCTAAATTCGATGATATTGTCGAAACCTTGGAAATGATACCAGAATACACACGCTGGTTTGATATCGTTTTCCCTAAACGTGGTATTTCCAAAGAAACGATATTGCAGGCTATCGCTACTTATGAACGTACGATTGTAAGTGGCTGGTCACCGTTTGATCGCTGGATTGAAGGTAACGAGGATGCTATCTCTGAATCTGCAAAACGTGGCTTTCAAATCTTCAATGGCAAGGGGCTTTGTGCCAAGTGCCATAGTGGCTGGAATTTCACCGATAATGAATTCCACGATATTGGTGTTTATACCGAAGATATCGGCCGCGGCGCGATTGAAGCTGCGTATGTTAAGATGCAGCACGCCTTTAAAACACCCGGCCTTCGGAATTTAATTTACCGCGCACCATTTATGCACAATGGGAGTTTACCAGACCTTGATGCTGTCTTAGCCCACTATAATAGTGGAGGTATGGAGCGCCAATCCCGCTCTGAGCATGTGAGGGCACTTCATTTGAGCGATGGCGAAATCGCTGATTTAAAAGCGTTTTTGCTAACTCTTACGGCAGAGCGCATTGAAGAACCCATGCCAACTTTACCCAACTGAGGCCAATAATGAATATTCGCGGTAAAATATTAACTCCGGTAATCGGGCTGATCTTACTGTCTGCTACCTTGATTGGTGTCATAGCATGGCAAAATACTAAAAACCTAAACCACGTTCAACAAATATCCCAGGAAGCGCTTACAGCACAACAGTATGCTTTTTCACTGGCTGATGAACTTGTTGTTGCCCAAGAGCTCGTTGAGAGTGCTATGGCGATGACAACATTTATCACCCAAGAGGAGTACGAAAGAAAGTTCAATGAGTTAGACGAACGACTATCTAAAAAGCTAGATGATGCCATTGCGCTTTCCTTAAATAAGAAAATGGGTGCCGCCACCATGCAGGCGCGCAACAACTATCAAGTTTGGAAGTCAAGTACCGAAGTTTTGCTTGGAATTACTCCCTCCGATTTAGTTCCTACCCATGAAAAAATAAATCGAAATACTGCTAATCTTAGCAAGTCAATCAAGTCAATCGTAGAAACAACACGTCATGCCAGTCACGAAATAATTTCCCAAAGTAGTGAGAAAGCTTTCTTTGTCAATGTTATCAGTATAACTGCAATAGCCATTTTGAGTATTGCCGGTTTTGGTATTGCCTGGTGGTCTGCCAACAATATTAGTAAGCCAGTTACATACTTAACAGAGAAAATGAATAGCCTGACAAAGGGAGACCTTGATATTGACCTGGACCTTCCAGACCGTAAGGATGAAATTGGCAAGATTTTTGATGCAGTCGTTATTTTCCGTGGCAATGCCATTCAACAGCGCGAGCTTGAAGAACAGAACCTGAAAAAGCTAGAGACTGAAAAGGTTATTCAGGTCAAAAAAGAAAAAGCTATCACGAACTTTAGAAGCGCGTTAGAGCAAGATATGGCTCGCCTGCACAACCAATCAACGGAAATGCAAGCTTCCTCACTTAGCTTGCACCGTATGGCTGATAAAGCAACACAAGATGCACAAAGTGCTGGCTCTGCAGCTGAAAGTTCACGTGATAATACTCAAACGGTGGCTATAGCAACAAAACAGCTTATCGTCTCAATTAATACAATTGGTGAGCAGTCTAGCCGCGCCAACGACCTTGTGAATACAACTGTAAAAACGGCTCAAAATACAGATCGACAAGTTACTGCTCTTTCAAATTCAGCCGAGCAGATTGGTCAGGTCCTCGAACTGATTAGGGATATCGCAGACAAAACAAACCTATTAGCACTAAATGCAACTATTGAAGCTGCACGTGCAGGTGAAATGGGCCGCGGTTTTGCTGTGGTTGCAACCGAGGTGAAATCACTTGCCAGCCAAACTGCAAAGGCAACTGAAGACATTTCAAACCACATCACCGGTGTACAGAGTTCCACGACAGCTGCAGTTGATGCCATAAATGCAATTAGTGAAGCTGTACAGGAGGTTAGCAGCCTAACACAATTAATCAATCAAAGTGTAAGCGAACAGCAAGATGCAACACTAAGCATTGCCAATGCTGCAGAAGCTGCACACGGCCAATCAGAGACAGCTGCTAATAGCTCTGACGAGGTGAGCGCTTCAATTTTGCAAACAACTAACGAGGCAAGCACGGTTAGCAAGTCCTCTGAGTTACTAACGGAAGTAACGAATAGCCTCTCCAAAGAGGTTGATCTGTTCTTAACAACAGTAACAAAACTGGATAATCACGCTTAATAATAGTTATCTCCCTATTATATTATAGTAATAGGGAGAAACACAATTCTATTATCTTTAAATTTCTTTATTATTGTATAAATAATCTACACCATCAATTTTATCATCTTAAATTCGCTAAACTATAGTTACTTTTACATCTGAATTTCAGGCAAGGAACCTTGTCTATATACGCGGAAAGAAAACAGGTAATTACGCGCCGGGAATGCGATAAAAGCGCTATCTCGAACCCTATCATAAAGCCCGCTAGGGGTTTTTAGGTTCAAAACCATATATATTTCAATTAGATAGAAATGGATGGCGGACACGGAGGGATTCGAACCCTCGAGACCCTTCCGGGCCTACTCCCTTAGCAGGGGAGCGCCTTCGACCACTCGGCCACGTGTCCTTGAGCGCGTTAGTAGCCATTAACCGCTGGTAGATCAAGCGTAATTTTTGTTTTTTCTTGATTTTCCCCAAATTGGATTTTTAGCGGCTCGAACTGTTTCTTCTTAACCCCGTGAGCCTGCTTGCCAGCACGCCTTGAAGCCCTGTCGCTGAGCGCTTACTTATTACACTTTTTACAAAAGTTTTCGCAGGAATTGTTTTAAGCGCGGATCGTCAGGCTGGCTAAATATCTTTTCTGGGGGCCCTTGCTCGACAATCCGCCCTCCTTCCATAAATAGAACTCTATCAGCTATATCGCGAGCAAAGCGCATTTCATGAGTAACAATAAGCATTGTTTGGTGTGCTGCAGCCACTTTACCCATAAGCTGTAAAACTTCCTCAACCCATTCCGGGTCGAGCGCTGAAGTTGGCTCATCTACAAGAATTAGATCTGCATTTGCGGCCATAGCACGACCAATACCGACCCTTTGCTGTTGCCCACCCGATAGTGCAGCAGGGTAAGCATCTGCTTTATCCGATAAGCCAATTTCGCTTAGTATTTCACTTGCCCGCTTTAATGCATCTTTCTTTTTCCAACCACGTACAACTTGTAGGCCTTCCGCTATGTTTTCCTGAGCTGTCCGATTTGCGAACAGTGCGTAGTTTTGAAAAACGAAGGCAGTATGTAGTCGTAGTTTTTTAATGTCTGCACTGGAAGCATTTGCGACATCTATTTTCAGAGTATCAAAGCTAATTGTGCCGGCATCTGGCTGCTCGAGAAAGTTAAGCGTTCGAAGAAGCGTAGACTTCCCTGTTCCTGACGGGCCAATTATGACAATTCTCTCACCACGCTCGATATCGAGATCAATTCCGTTGAGCACTTTTTGGCCATTATAGCTCTTTTTTAAACCACGAACACTGATCATCTCGCTACTGCCTTACCTAGTCGTTGCTCTAATACCTTTTGTATATGAGATAGTATCTCGACGATAACCCAATAGATTAACGCTACCAGAATAAAACTTTCAAAATACAAGAAACTGCCCGCAGCTTCCTTTTGTGTTGCACCCATTAGCTCTGTAACACCCAAGGTAAAAGCCAGCGATGTGCTTTTTATAAGGTCAATAAAGTAGTTTACTAAAGTGGGTGCTGCGACTCTTGCGGCTTGCGGAAGAATGATACGCCGCATCATTTGGCCTTCACTCATCCCAATTGATCTCGCTGCTTCCCACTGACTGCGGTCAACACCCAATATGGCAGCACGAATGCTTTCTGCCATATAAGCCGAGAAGTGTAGTGTCAGACCAATAATTGCGGCGCTAACACCATCTAAAGCCGTTAAACTGGTAAAAATTTGTGGCAAGCCATAGTAAAACAAGAAGAGCTGTACCAGTAAGGGAGTTCCTCTGAAAAAGCTAATAAAGACTTTAGAGAGGCTATTTAAAATGGGAATTTGTAGAACTCTAATTATCGCGACAAGACAAGAAAGCCCCAAAGCAAGCAACATAGAAATGCTGGCCATACCCATCGTAAGCGGCAGATACTTTAACAATACTGGCAATATACTCAGCATGTAGTCAAAATCTAATGGTCGCATTTTTTTGCCTCAGGCTTACTATCCAAATAAAACAGGCATGAGAAAAGCTTTCATGCCTGCTTCACTATTTATTCTAGCTTAGCGTTAGTTAACTTCGTCGTTTGCGGAAGTGATATCTGTTCCAAACCATTTATTGGAGATTTGCTGCAGCTTACCACTTGCTTTCAATTTGGTGAGAGCTGCATTCACTTTTTGGGCCAGCTTCGCTCCTCCACTATCTTTACGGAAAGGGAGTGCATTGCGTATTTGTGAGAAAGGCTCACCAGCTAATGCCAAGGGAAGCGGTGTTTTCATTATAGTTTGTGCTGCTGAAACACGATCCATGACAAAGGCATCAACACGGCCAAGGGCTGTTTCTTGCTCTATATTGCTATCATAAGTTTTTATTGTAATTTCATTTGCAAATGGCAGTTCACGCAATAACTGCTCGAAGTTAGAGCCAAGGTTTACCGCTACAGAGCGGCCTTTCAAATCATCTAGACCTTTAATCTCTTGCTCATTACCTTTGCGTACGACAACTTGTGCTCCATCATAAACGTAAGGCTGAGAAAATGTAAACTTCTCGACACGGGCTGGTGTAATCGTTATTTGGTTGGCAATTGTGTCAATGCGGCCTGCTTCTAGTGCCCCAACAAGCCCAGAAAAACTCATTGTAACATATTCAATATGATCACCAGTCTCTTTAGCGACTGCATTCATTACATCAACTTCAAAGCCCTGAAGCTTATCCTGTTTCACGAAAGTGAAAGGGAAATAGCTTCCCGACATACCCACTTTTATGGTTTCCGCTTGGGCGGGTAAACTAAATAACAAAGCGGTCGCCATAACCAAATTACGCATGATGCTTATCCTTCTTAACTGCTCACCCCGCTTACCTCTATTAGAATTTTTTTTCCAGTTACCTTGCAATATTAACATTTTATAGAATTCAAATTTACATTACCACAACTCACTAATAATATTTTCTAGTATTGACCATAAAAGAAAAAGCGAATCTACGTAGCAGCAAGTTTCTAAAAAAACAATTCAGCCATCACATACCTTAAAATGGATTTTTGCACAGATTTTTGCAAAAATCTGGTAAAATTCATTAAAATTACTCATACATAATTTTTTTCAGTTGCTGAATGAAAATTCTTTACAATTTAAAATGCAATGGTATTGACCATATTTATTAAGTAAGATGTGAAATCAGAATATATCAAGGAAACAAAATGAAAGAAATAACCTTACGATATCCGAATTTTTACTATAAACTAAAAAAGATGATTAAGCTTTTTTCAATTTTATTTTCATTGGTATATTTTACGAATGCTTCCTATGCCGATGATCTGCAAATAGCAGTTGCAGCTAACTTCCAACAAACTGCAAAAGAAGTCGGTAAAGTATTTGAGGCAGAGACAGGTCATACAATCAAATTCAGCTTTGGTTCTACAGGTACGCTGTATAATCAAGTAAGCCAAGGTGCACCCTTCGACATTTTCCTAGCTGCAGATATGAAGCGACCTAAAATGGCCGTTGAGAATGGATTTGGCATTGAGGGGTCTGTCACGGCCTATGCTCAAGGTCGTCTTGCGCTCTATTCGAGTGATGACAGTATAAGCCCATCAGTTGAAACATTAAAGAATGGTGGCTTTGGCAAGCTGGCGATTGCCAATCCCAAAACGGCTCCTTACGGTCAAGCTGCAAAGCAAGCACTTGATGAACTCAAACTTTGGAAAAACGTTGAGCCATTCCTCGTTCAGGGAAATTCTATCGGACAAACATTCCAATTTGTTGCCACTGGTAATGCGCCTATAGGATTTGTTGCATTCTCACAAATTGCGCAAAAACCACAATCAAGCTATTGGTTAGTCCCAGGTAACCTTTACCAACCGATCAATCAGGGAGCTGTTTTACTTAAAAACAGTCAGGGTAAGATCGCAGCACTGATGTTTATGCAGTTTTTGCAATCTGACCAAGCGGTTAGCATCATTGAAAACTACGGCTATAAGCGGCCCCTGTAATTTCCCAGTCTATTCACTTTGATGGGCCGTTGCTATATGCTTTTATGCAGATGGAAGTTGCAGACGCTCTGTAGTTCGAGCCCAAGAAAGTGATGGGGGAATTATTTGGAATTCGCTGATCTTTGGCCACCAGTTTTTCTCTCACTTAAGCTCGCCAGTTATACAACACTTGGCTTGCTAATTATTGGGACACCACTTGCTTGGTGGCTTGCTAGAAGTTGCAACCGTTTTAAAGAAGCGGTTGCTGCTATAATTGCTTTGCCTTTGGTTCTTCCTCCTACTGTGCTGGGCTTTTATTTACTCATAGCGCTTGGGCCAAGTGGGATTGGTGGCGTTTTAAATAGCTTTAGCGAAATTAGAACACTCGCATTTTCCTTTACGGGTCTGCTTATTGGCTCGATTGTTTATTCCCTACCCTTTGTTGTTCAACCCATCCGGAACTCATTTGAAGCTATCGGTAACAGGCCGTTAGAAGCCGCCGCCACCTTACGTGCAAGTCCATTTGATGTTTTTTTCAATGTTGCACTTCCCCTCGCGCGTCCAGGACTTATTACCGGAGCAGTCTTGGGATTTTCACATACTATCGGCGAGTTTGGCGTTGTTTTGATGATTGGCGGCAATATACCTGGAGAAACAAGGGTTGTTTCCGTTGCCATTTTCGATTTTGTCGAGAACCTCGAATGGGGTAAAGCACATATTCTAGCTGCAGGTTTATTGACCTTTTCGTTTCTTGTTATTCTCCTAACCAAAACAATTGAAAACCGCTTAACCCGAGAAAATCGTCATGCCTCTTAATATGCAAGGTGGAGATGCGAGCTCTTCATCCCATCGCAAAGAAGGCTTGCACCTAGTACTGAAAGGTCAGCTAGGTCAGTTTAAGATGGATGTTGATTTTTCCATTGCTCCTAACGGAGTAACAGCTCTATTTGGGCCCTCCGGTTGCGGAAAAACCTCAATATTACGAGCCATAGCCGGCCTTGCTCATTTGGAGGGCACAATTACATGCTTTGGCGAACAATGGCAAAATAGTAAAGAGCGTGTCTTCGTTCCCACACACAAGCGCGCAGTAGGTTACGTTTTTCAAGAAGCCAATTTGTTTGCGCATATGAGCATCAAGGAGAACCTATTATTTGGGCGTAAAAGGCTTCCACCTTCCCATCTGACAGGGCAACCTACTTTCGAAGAGATTGTCGACCTTTTGAAACTTTCCCCATTATTACATAGGTTACCGAGCGCGTTATCCGGGGGAGAGCGTCAACGGGTGGCTATTGGCCGTGCTTTGCTTGCCGCGCCACAAATTCTACTTATGGACGAGCCACTTTCTGCTCTAGATCGGCAAGCCAAACAAGAAATACTGCCCTATTTAGAAGCCTTGCACCTACGTCTTAAACTACCCATTGTATATGTCAGCCACGATATCGCTGAGGTCGCACAATTAGCGGACACAATGGTTTCACTTAACAATGGTCGCATTGCCAGCCAAGGTCCAATTATTCACGAATTAGCCCGCCTTGGACCTCTGCCTGGTGTGGAGCCACGTCGTACTGTGAGCCTAATACCGGCAGAAGTAATAGCGCAGGACAATACTTATCACCTAAGCCTTCTCAGCATTGGTAAGCAAAACCTTGAGGTCCCGCACTTGAATGCCAATGTTGGCGATAGTGTACGCTTGCATATTGCAGCCGGTGACGTGGCTCTTGCGAAAGAGTACCCAAAAGAAATAAGTATGCGCAATGTTTTAAAAGGGTGCCTGGTGGAGGTCCATGAATACGATAGTACGGCCTATGCCGAAGTATTGCTTCACATTGACGGTATTGCATTAAAATCCAGGTTAACTCGTGCCTCTCTTCACCAACTCAGGCTTGCCAAAGGTGATACAGTTTATGCTTTAATAAAGTCGATTATATTTGCAGATCGTAGCTTGTAGTTGCATTAGCTAAGCTCAGGTCTATCCATTAAAGCTTCAAAGGAACTCGGCTAACATCATTGCCTTAAACTCATCAATACTATTGGTATCAACTCCCAGGCTTTCAAAAAGCAACGCCGAGAAACTAATTGGCGCTGTACCCGCCGCTGTAATGACACGCTGAGCCAGAACTGCTTGCTTTGTGTTCTTATAGTGTGCATCACCTTGGTAAGCTGTAGTATTACCTTTCAAGAATTCAAGCGTATTGGAGGTATGTGGGCGATTATCCAGTAACCCGGCCTGCGCTATCGGTATCGTTCCACCGCATATTCCAGCAATTACAGCTCCACGATTATACTGCTCTGACAGGAAGCTGGTTATGTCTGGCGCAGCTTTTTCAGACCAAATTGTTGAACCGATAACAGCAACTGCTTGAGGCGACCACGCATCAAGATCTTCAATACTATGCTCTAATGTAACCGGGAGGCCACCTTGAGAATAAATCGTTTCCTGCTCGACCATATAAAAACGAAGATCAATAGCGTAGTAGGCACCACCTATACCGGCCAAATATGCGTATTCCCAATCGGCAAACTTTTGTGGTAATATGATAGCTAATTTTGACATATAATTATCTCTTTAAAGATATTTTATAGTAAAAATATTGTGCCCTAATTTCAAATTTGGGCACAATATTATTTGTAGTATGTAATATCTAGGTCAGTTCTTCAGATATCATGTGATTTTTACTTACCAATTCTTTATAGAAGTAACCACTTTTCTTAATGGTTCGCTCTTGCGTGTCATAGTTCACGTGAACAATCCCAAAACGCATAGAGTAGCCAAATGCCCATTCAAAATTATCCATTAAGCTCCAAGCAAAATACCCTTTAACAGGAATACCAGCTTCTACAGCACTACTTAAGGCTGTAATATGGGCTTTCATGTAGTCTAAACGTGGCTGATCATCAACTACGCCATTTTCTGGTCCCATGTTATAGGCTGCACCATTTTCTGTAATATAAACGGGCGGTAAGTCATAGTTTGCATAAACATGCTTGAGCATATCGGGTAAGCCTTGGGGCACAATTTCCCAACCAATATCTGTTCGCAGATCACTATCCGAACTTGGTACGCCTTTCGTCGCCGGGAAAATCGCCGCCGGATCTGGGTCATTTACAACTGTTTCAGGATTATAGTAGTTATAGCCCCACCAATCTAAAGGTTGGTTGATACGCTCTAAATCCCCTTCCTGAACTTTAAGTTTATCACCCAAAGCTGCAAAAAACTCATCATCATAGCAACCTTTGAATATGGGTGAAAAGAATACCCCGTTATTAAATTGCCAGTAGCGATTTGCCGCTGCCACATCCTCTGGGCTATCCGTGCCGGGGTATGTTGAAAATGAATTTAAGACAATGCCCATCGGCAAGTCAGCACGCTCCGCCCGCGCTGCTTGAACTGCAGTGCCATGAGCCAAATTCATTACATGGGCAGCGGCCAGTGCCGCGTCAATTGACTTTTCTCCTGGTGCATGTGCCCCTTCCAAATGACTTAGGAACGTCGCACACCATGGCTCATTAATTGTCGCCATTGTATCTAGCCGGTCTCCCAAACGGCGGGTAACAACACGAGCATATTCGCCAAAAGCATCTGCTGTATCGCGGTTTGTCCAACCGCCATAACCTTGTAGTATTATGGGTAAGTCCCAATGGTACAAGGTTGCAAAAGCTTTAATGCCACGCGAGACCAGACCATCAAGTAAGCGGTCATAAAAATCTAGACCTGCTTCGTTAACCTGTCCTCGCCCATCTGGAATGACACGCGGCCAAGCAATTGAGAAGCGATAGGCATCGACACCTAGGCTTTTAATTAAATCCAAGTCGCTTTCCCACTTATGATAGTGGTCGCATGCTACGTCACCTGTATGGCCTTCAAATACGCGGCCTGGCATACGGCAAAAAGCATCCCAGATACTCGGCTTACGACCGTCTTCATTGGCTCCACCTTCTATCTGGAAAGCTGCGGTGGCCACACCCCATGTAAATTGGGGGGGAAATCTTTTGGCTAGTCTTTCTATTTCAGACATTTGTACCTCAAGTCGAACGCTATTGATGAGCTCGTGTCTTGCTTATGGGGCATGTAGACTTGATTGAACTTACAACCGAGGACATTTGTCCTCTTTATCTCCCAATTCCAATGAGGTCATAATTTGATAGGGGAAGATGACCTCTTAACACTAAGCTTGTTACAATTTTAGAATAAACTCTGACACTACATACTGTGCAGAAACTCCCAAAATCTGCCAATGTAATGGTTTACATTTTGTATTTAACCCATGTAAGCGCTTACATCAAGCGGCAAAAATGCCTCTAAATGTTAATACGTAGGAAATTGATTAAACCCAGCTCACTTGCACCTAAGGGCTTCGCAAAGCTATAGCGACACGTGTGGCGTGCTTTGATATTATCGACAGCTATTTAAGTAGTGAGAAAACCATTTCGATATCATGTGGCCGTGATAACGTTGGTGCGTGCCCACAATCTGTAATGGGAATAATCGTTGCCCTAGGTCCTTTTTGCGCCATGTGTGCCACGATTTCTTTGGTTAGAAGGTCTGATTTTTCCCCCCACACCACCGTGGTAGGAATGCTAATAGCCTCGTATATTTGCCAGGATGCAGCGGGTGCACTGTCTGTCGTCAACATACTCAATATGCGTGGGTCGTAATGCACTGTGAGCTGGCCATCATCCAGCCGTCGTAACGAGGTACGCGCCATCCGGTTCCAAAATTCATCACTCGCCGGGCCAAACCCCTTGTAGTTATTCCGGAACCATTGCTCGGCTATACTTACAGTTTTGAACAAAGGTAACTCAGATGCATAGTTTAGTATGCGATTAATTGCAGCGGCGGGTAACTCAGGACCGACGTCATTTAAAACCAACCGGGTCAACCTATGTGTTTGGCAATTGGCTGCCAAGTACATTCCTATCAAGCCCCCCATAGATGTGCCAATCCACTGACACTCATGAATGGAGTACAAATCCATAAGCGCAACTGCTAGTTTTGCATAGTAATCAACTCTATACTGGAGCTGCGGCTCATCTGCCCAACTTGATAAACCCCGCCCCAACGTATCCGGGGCAATCACGAAGTATTTGAAACTCAACGCATGAGCTAATTCGTCAAAATCGCGGCTTGTTCTTGCAAGGCCATGCCATAGAATAACAACATCATTTTCGGGATTACCCCATTCGCTCACATGGATTTCGTGGCCGTTGATTTGATGGAAACGGGATCTACGTATCGTCATCTTTTTTCTCCACTTGCAAGCATAGCGCCAGCCAAACCCTTGGGAAAAAAGTAAACAACCAGAATAAATCCAATACCCAGCCATAACAGCCAGCGCTCAGGACTCAACAATTCGGGAAGCAACGGTATGCCCGTTGTTTTTTCAGCTGCAATTTCCATAAGATCGCGAAGATAGTATTGCGCCAAAACCAAAAGCAGCACACCGGGAACAGAACCCCAAATCGTTCCCATACCACCAATAACGACCATAAGCAGAATATCAATCATTATCGTGAAGGAAAGGACTGTCTCGGGCCCCGTATACTTAAGCCACACAGCATAAATAGACCCGGCGACGGCAGCGCTTGCCGCAGATAAGCAAAAAATCAGGCTTCTGTAGCGCACAACTCTGTAGCCAATTGCTTCTGCCCGCGTGTCATTTTCTCTTATGGCTTTCAACACGCTGCCTAATGGCGTTGCAACCAAACGCACAGTTAAAGCAAAAATCAACAGACAGGAGAATGACAAAAAGTAATAGGCTGCCAGCTTTCCATTTAATTTGGTTCCAAAGACTTTAACCGTGCTTCCATTCTCGTTCTCAAGTAACTTGGTTGCTGTTTTGAACAAAGCTGGTGTTTTATAGGTTAGCCCGTCTTCTCCCCCTGTGTAGGCAGAAAATTGAGAGACCATGACAAGAGCGAGAGAAGCAACAGCTAGTGTTATCATGGCAAAAAAAATGGCTTTAACACGCAATGATAGCAGGCCAATAACCGCTGCAATTGTTACAGCAAGCAGCATTCCTGCCAAGCTTCCCAAGCTGTAGGCACTCCAGCTACCACCATAAAGCTTTAGCCCGATAGCAGCGCCATAGGCACCGCATGCAAAAAAAAGAGTATGTGCGAAAGAGACTATACCCGTGATGCCAATCAGCAAATCATAGCTTGCCACCAGCACAATAAAAATACAAATCCTGGCAGCAACTTCCAACGCCCGGACATCATGGAATAAAAACGGCGCTAACAGTAAAATTGCCCAAACGAGGCCAACAGTTATACGCAGGGTATAAGCCAAATTTTGATTACGGTCCCTACTCGGTGGGTTTCCCCAGGCTAGTGATAGTTTTTTTTGATTGAACATGACCCCTCCCCTTTCAGCTTGCAACCGGTTTAAGGCCATTTGGACGCCATAATAATACTGAGAGCATAAGTAACATATTGGTTGCTAATGCCATTTTTGGGGCCAAGTAGCCCAAGTAGTTACCTGTCAAACCCACGAGTAGCGCTCCAAGTAAAGTTCCTTGAATGGAGCCAGGGCCGCCTATGATGACGACGATAAAAACTAGAGTCATCATTTCAGTGCCCAGCGCAGGCGAAATCATCGTTTCATACCCTGCCCATATGGCACCCCCAAGTGCAGCCAGAGCTGAGCCGCCAATAAAAACAGCTAGGAACAAGCGGTCAATGCGATAGCCGAGCGCTTCAACCATTTCGCGATTTTCCACACCGGCGCGAACCAATAGGCCTGCGCGTGTGGCATTGAAGAGCCAGTAAAGCCCGGCATAAATCACCAGCCCCATCAATAGAGCAAAAAGCCGGTATACCTCGATTGGAACCTGACCTAAAAGCACGGAGCCTTGAAGAAATGCCGGGCGTGGCACAGTAAGCGGAATACCGCCCCAAACAACCAGAATAAGTTGCTCACACACGATGAGAGCGCCCATGGTTATTAGAATCTGCCTTAGATGATCTTTGTAGACAGGCTTAATGATGACAGTTTCAAAAAACCAGCCAGCAATACAAGCAAACGAAACGGCTCCCAAGAGAGCAAGAAAAAGGGCGGCTCCGTTTAACAGGACACTATCTGCTTGTAGCCAGCCTGCATGCCAACTTAATATACTTGCCGCTATAAAAGCTCCAAAGCTGATAAATGCCGAGTGCCCGAAATTTAAAACATCCATGAGGCCAAAAACCAAGGAAAGACCAGAGGCCATTAAGAAAATCATCAATCCCATGGCAAGACCTGCAATTGTTAAGGTCAGCCAAGTGGCAGGCTGTGATATTAAAAGAAAAGAAATGCCGCCTAAAGCAACCGGTAGCCAAAAAACACCGCCCGGTAACCTACCAATAGTATGATAGGCATACTTGAATGCTTGATGCGGGCTGAACACCCTCTTAGATGACCGCTCTGTCATTTTCACGCTACTCCCAACAATCGAGCTTGCAATTCTGCATCACTTTCAAAAGCATTCATCGAGCCGGTATAAGCAACACAGCCATCGTCAATAACTGCGAGTTGGTTGCCTAGAGAGCGCGCAAAAGCAAAGTTTTGCTCAACGAGTATTAATGTTGTTGTCTGGGAAATTTCTGCAAACGCGTCGTGCATGTTTGCAATAATCGCCGGGGCAAGCCCTTTGGTCGGTTCATCAATTAAAATGAGTTCACGCGGCTCGATAACAGCTCGGGCAACGGACAGCATTTGCTTTTGACCGCCAGATAGTGCTGCAGCTTTGGTGTGCCAGAACTTTTCCAACGCCGGAAACAACTGATAAACCCAAGATAAACGCGATTTATCAAACTTGCCTTTTGTCGTTGCAAGGCGCAAGTTCTCCTCGACTGTGAGACCACCAAAAATACCCATATTTTCTGGCACATAGGCCACCCCCATGCGAGCAATTTCGCTCGTATGCAGGCCAGAGATATCTTTCCCCTTGAAAAAAACTGATTTCGGCGATGTTTGCCATAGGCCCATAATGGAACGCAGTGTCGTTGTTTTTCCAGCGCCGTTGCGTCCTAATAAGACAAAAACACCACCTGTTGGGACCTCAAAACTAACATTATGTAATATGCGATAGGGACCAATGTTTGTGGTCATGTCTTGCAGTTGAACAATACTCATGCAAGCCCTCCAGCATTTCCAAGATAAACATCCTTCACCAACTTAGAGGTCATGATGCGATCTGGAGTGCCATCTTCAAGCACCTCACCATTGTGCAAAACGATTATTCGATCAGCTAATGCTCTTACGACGCTCATTTTATGCTCAACTAACAACACGGTTTTACTGCTATCATTTTTTAGATTTGCAATTAGCTCTAGCAGGCTTGGCGCTTCATCCAGCGACATACCGGCAGTTGGCTCATCAAACATGTATATGTCCGGCTCCATCGCCATAAGCATGGCGACTTCCAGCTTACGCTGGTTGCCATGGGAGAGCTCGTTCGCCAGCATATGCGCCACACTGGAGAGGCCCACCAAATGCAAGAAATGCTCTGCTTTGGCTTCCAGTTCCGGTAGTGCTGTTATCCTTGTAAAAAAGCGCCAACCATCGCCACTATGAGCCTGAACAACCAGCCTAATGTTTTCCAGTACACTTAGTCGCGGGAATAAGTTCGTCAGCTGAAAAGCACGACCAATACCAAGCCTAGCCCTTGTTGCGGGTGGCATTTGACTAACATCGTGATTGTTTAAGATTACTTGTCCATGTGTTGGCTTTAACTGACCCGAAATGAGATTAAAAAACGTCGTCTTTCCTGCACCATTGGGTCCAACTATTACAGTGAGTTCATTGGGGTGAAACTGGCAGCTTACGGCATTAACCGCTGTGTGGCCGCCAAATGAAATTGAAAGTGATTTTGTTTGTAAAGACGAACCGCTTTGCTGTTTTTTCATTGGTTATACTCGTGGAAACTCATGCGGATCACGCGTAAAAGAAATGTGCTTGGCCTTTTAAGAGCGATCACACCGAACTTCCTCTCAATAAATTGCCATTAAGTCATCAGGCATGGTTTTGTTGAGAGGAAGGAGATTGAAAAGTCAATTTAGCGAAGGACCGGTATTTGCATTTCGTTCGCTTTTATCTCACGCACCAGCTCGGGTATGGCCCACTTTACATTTTCATCGACCCGGATTTTAAAGTGATACATAGATTGTAGGGCCTGATGATCTTCAGGACGGAATGTCATAGTCCCTTTGGGCGTTTCCCAGCTCATGCCTTCCATAGCTGCAATCAGGCTTTCGGTATCCAGCTCATTCGCTGTTTCTAGAGCTTTAACAACTGCAAGCGCCGCGCTCATACCACCAGCGGTGAAGAAATCCGGTGGTGTATCAAAACGCTTTAAATGCTCAGATACCAGCCAATCGTTTACCTTGTTATCGGGGGCCTCATAGTAATAGTAGATTGCCCCTTCCATTCCCGGTACGCGCTTATATGTTGGCAAGACCGGCAGAATATGTCCGCCAGTTGATATTTCTATACCGTAGCGCTCTGGCTGCATTGCTTTTATTTTGCCCATGGGGTCGTTACCACCTGCGACATAGATCAGGATAACTTTGCGCCCTTCTTTTTCTTTCAGTGCATTGAACAGACGCTCAGTTGCTGCCGTGTAATCTGTTGTTTTAAGTGGCACATACTCTTCACTTACAACAGTTGCACCCGAGCCTTTTAGGGCTTGCTTGAAAGCACTAATACCATCGCGGCCAAATGCATAATCTTCCGCCAATGTTGCAACAAATAGGTTTTCATCCGGTCGCAAAGCCAAGGCCTGCGCTTGCATATCCATTGAAGAATTACGCGACGTTTTGAAGATATAGCGGTTTGAATCCGGGCCTGTTAAGGTATCGGCTACAGCCGGCTCGACGAGTAAAATACGTTCGTACTCTTCAGCTATCGGCAACAGGCTTTTTGTAACACCCGATGATGTGCCACCAATGGCGAGCAACACTTCATCATCACCGTATGCCTCGGCGAGCATCGCACGAGCAACATCCGGTTTGAACTGGCTATCTTTTTTTATGATCTCTATCGGCCGTCCTTTCACAGCATTCGTGCCGTTGGTGGCGTATTCGATACCCATTTCAAAACCGGTATGCATTTGTTTTGAAAAAACTTCAAAAGAACTGCCAGACAGGCCGTGAATAAGAGCTATCTTTATTGGCTGTGCTGCTTGCGTGACTTGGACCAAAGCCCCCATTGCCATTGCGCAGCATACTGTTAGTGCCCTTAGCTTGTGTTTATGAATCATCTGCTCCCCCGTATTGCAGTGATTAAAACTACAGCTAGACGTCACGTTTTATACTTGAATGCTGTAGCTATTCTCCCTTACTCTAGGCTAGGTCAAATACGTATATCTGTGCAATATTGTGGAAACACCTAAATGAATTATTCAAGTAAGGAACTGGTAGGATCAAAGCTTTTTGAGGAAGCATTTTTCTATGCTCCAATCGGCCTTGTTGTTACGCAAAACAGGATTATTCAAGAATGTAACTTGTCTTTTGCCGCAATGTTTGGCTATTCGCGCCATGAGCTTATTCATCAACTCTTTGCCATTTTGTATCCAACAGAAGAAGAGTTTTCCTCAATACGAGGTCGGGGTATTGAAGAGCTTCGCCAGAAAAATGTTTATTGGGACGAGCGCATCATGGCGCGTAAAAACGGGAGCCTTTTTTGGTGCCGGGTGCGCGGAAACAGTTTTACTCCTCAACAACCGCTTGAAAAGGCCATTTGGAGTTTTGCCGATCTTTCAGATGAGCGCCCTTATGTTCCACTTACAAAACGCGAAAAACAGGTTGTTGCCCGCATTGCAGACGGCTTGACCAGCAAACAAATTGCCCGAGACCTGGGGCTGTCTTACAGAACAATTGAAATTTATCGTTCACGCTTATTGAAGAAATTTGGCGTGCAAAATACCAGTGCCTTAATCATGTCGCTTGGCAGCATTTGCGGGCCGCATATAGTTGAGCGCTAGGTATTGCAGCCTCTTAAGCATTCAAAACAAAAAACCGGCGCTCCGTTTCCAAAGCGCCGGTTCTTCATAGCTCAATCGAAGCTATTATTTTAAGAGAGTTTTTCTGCAAGCTGTGTGCTTTGCTCTCCAGCTATCAAGTGCAGGACATTATTACCGGCTTTCATCGTCTTCATGCCGCTCGCAGCTAAAGCAGAAGTATCTACGGCCGCCTCATCCTTAACTTCAACGCGCACGCGTGTGTTCGCAACAGCCTCGGCGCTCACGATGTTTGCTTTACCACCCAATTGAGCAATGAGTGCATCCACGTTAATGTTCATAGCTGCAGCTTTTGCGGCTGGGGCTGGAGCAGCTTTTTCAGAAGCTTCCAATTCAGCAGTCGTTGGAACGTGTGCTTCTTCGCCAGTTCCGCCAGAACGCAGATACTCTTCCATATCTGTTTTCAGGTTTTCAGAGGCTGGACCGAAGATAGCTTGAACACCAGAACCAACGCGAACAACACCACGAGCACCTAGAGACTTCAGTTTTGCATCGCTCACAAGGTCTGGGTTTTTGACGCCAATACGAAGACGAGTGATACATGCATCAAGGTTATCAATGTTTTGTGCGCCGCCAAATGCTTGCACCAATGCACCAGAAATACCGGTATCGGATACTTGATCGCGGATAAGCTCTTCATCATCTTCACGACCTGGTGTTTTCAGGTTCAAGGTTACAATGAGGAAGCGGAACACGGTGTAGTAGATTGCTGCATATGCCAGGCCGAACGGTACGAGCATCCAACCGTTTGTAGAAAGCGGGAACAGCAATGTGAAGTCGATGAAACCATGAGAGAAAGTCATGCCATGCTTGACTTCAAAAATGATCATCAACGCATAACCAATACCTGCCATGAGGGCGTGCGCAACATAGAGAATAGGTGCAACGAACAGGAAGGCAAACTCGATTGGCTCGGTAATACCTGTGAGGAATGAAGTCAGCGCTGCGGAAATCATCAAACCACCAACAACTGTGCGGTTTTCTGGTTTAGCTGTATGCCAAATAGCAATCGCAGCTGCAGGCAGACCAAACATTTTGAACAGATAGCCACCGGCCATGTTACCGGCTGTTGGGTCGCCAGCCAAGTAACGCTGGATTTCACCTGTTACCACTTTGCCTGTTGCTGGATCGAGGTAAGAACCAACTTCATAGAAGAATGGTACGTTCCAGATGTGATGCAAACCAAACGGGATGAGTGAACGCTCAACAACACCGTAAATAAAGAATGCAAACTCTGGGTTCTCGTTAGCTGCCCAATCTGAGAATGCTTTAATCGCGGCACCAATTGGTGGCCATGCAAACGCCAGAATAATACCTACGGCAAGGCAGGCAAACGAAGTAACGATTGGTACGAAACGCTTACCAGCGAAAAAGCCTAGATAATCTGGCAATTTAATGCGGTAGAAGCGGTTAAACATATAGGCAGCAATACCACCAGCAATGATACCACCAAATACACCGGTATCAATGGAGGTGATGCCCATAATCGATTTGGTCGGCACACCGGCTGCATCGGCAACAACACCCATTGTTGCAAGCATAACACCAAAGCCAACCACAGCGGAAAGCGCTGCAACACCATCATTTTTGGTAAAACCAATCGCAACTGCAATAGCAAAAAGTACAGGAAGATTACCAAAAATTGAGCCGCCTGCCTGCTCAATTATGTGGTTGAAGACTTCAGGAAAAACGCCAAATCCTGCAGCACCAACCCCGAGGAAAATACCAGCAACCGGCATTACTGCCACCGGTAGCATAAGTGATTTACCAACCTTTTGTAAGTTGGCAAACATATTAGAAGCTGATAAGCTCATGTTTTACTCCTGCGGAGTGCTCTCCGCTTTTGCTACTAGAGTTTTGCAGGGCATTATTGCCAGATAGTGCCCTGCCTCCCTTAAAACTCACGTCATTTAAAAGACTTGAGTAGTTCTTTCACGTCTGCGGTATCCGCACAGTCGATCGTTTTGTTCGCAAGTGCCTGACATTCTTTCATTGATAGCTCACGAATGCGGTGCTTCACTTCTGCCAAGGCAGGTACACTTACGGATAGCTCATGCACGCCCAAGCCAACGAGAACCGGTACGGCTTCGATTTGGCTGGCTAGCCCCCCGCAAACGCCAACCCATTTGCCATGGGCCTTGGCTGCTTTCACAGTCATATCAATCATGCGCAGGATGGAAGGGTGAAGCGGGTTAGCGCGTTTAGCCAAGGCCGGGTGGCCGCGGTCAATTGCAAGAACATACTGTGTTAAATCGTTGGTACCGATTGAGAAGAAATCTACTTCCGCAGCCAATTTATCGGCCATTAACGCAGCAGATGGCACTTCAATCATGATGCCGATTTCTACCGGCTCAACACCCATTTTCTTTTCTTCCTCGCGAACGAGGGCTTTAACAGCCATCAGCTCATCAAGGGCAGAAATCATCGGGAACATAATACGGGCACGGCCCTTGCCCGCTTGGGACAAAATAGCACGAACCTGGCGGCGCAGAATGGAAGGACGTTCCAAACCAATGCGAACTCCGCGTACGCCCAAGAACGGGTTTTCTTCCGTTGGCATTGGCAGGTATGGCAGTGGTTTGTCACCGCCCACATCCAGCGTTCGGATAATCACAGGACGATCTTTGCCCATGACTTCCAAAATGCTGCCTATTTCCTCGCCCTGCTCTTCTTCTGTCGGTTCATTTAACCGTTCAAGATACAAAAACTCTGAGCGCAGCAGGCCCACAGCTTCCGCACCACCTTCAGCAGCTTTTTTTGCATCTTCCAAAGAACCAATGTTAGCTGCAACTTCGATGCGAACACCATCTGTAGTGACAGCAGGCTCATGAGCTTTGGCCTGATACTGTTTCAACAGTTCAGCTTCGCGTTCGATTTTGGTCAGGAATTCTTGTTTTTCTGCTTCACTTGGGCTGATTTTAATTTTGCCCTTCTTGGCGTCCAGCAATAATTCTGTGCCATCCTCAACGTCGCTCATGCTTGCTTCAACATTGACCAAGTATGGCAGATTATTTGAGCGAGCAATGATAGCTGCGTGAGAAGCCGAGCCACCTGCGAGTGTACAAAGACCTACAACCTTAGAAAGATCAAGGGTTACAATCTCACTCGGCGTGATGTCTTCCATCAACAAAATGGATGGTTCGGTCAACTCTGCCTCGCCGCTAGTGATACCCAACAGTTTACGCAGAACACGCTCACCCACATCACGCACGTCGGCAGCGCGGCCAGCAAGTAACTGGTCGTCCATTGCAGCAAGGCGTTTGGCTTGTGCTTCATATGAATGACGCCAAGACCAAGCAGCCGTGCAACCTGTGCCAATATCATGGTGCGCCGTATCAACAAGATCAGGGTCTTCTAGCAATTGGCAATGTGCGAAGAAAACTTCAGCCAAATCGCCCTGCCCTTTTTCTTGCAAGCGATCAATCATTGCGCGGATATCTTTTCGGCTGGTGTGAATAGCCTCTATCAGCTTTGTGGCCTCAACGTCGATATCTTTGGTTTCACGTTGGATTTCCGGTAGTTTTTCTTTGCGCTTGACCAATTTACCAACGGAACGACCAGGAGACGCGGTATAACCAATCAAAACGCCTGGTTCTGTTGAATGCGTGGCTAGAAGCGGCTCTTCTTCTTCAAGCTCAACCACAGGAGCAACGGCCGGTACATCGGTGATGTCTTCTCCCAGACCTTCACGGATTGCTTCGACAAGGGTTGCAACAGACTGTTCGGCGTCAGTCCCTTGAGCCTCAATTTCCATTGTGTCGCCAAATTTGGTTTTAAGCGACATAATACCTGTAACACTATCGGCGCGTGTTTCGTTGCCATTGGCGCGAAGCACCATATTTGAAGCACTTTGGCGGGCGATAGCAACAATACGAGCTGCCGGACGGGCATGTAGGCCAGTAGGATTAGGAATTTTTACAGTAGTTGTTTTCGTTTGACCACCAATGACAGGCTCTTGAGAGGCCGCGATATCAGCACTAGCCCCAACCATAGCAACAATTGTTGTTATATCCTCGATAGCACTTTCATAGGGAATGGTTGGGTTTATTTCCTGACCACTTGCTACGACGATTGCGGATTGAACACTAACACACTTTTGAGCAATTAAATCGGGATTAAATTCAAGTAGTTTTTGACCTGCTATAACAGTTTGGCCTTCTTCAACGAATAAAGTAAAGCCCTCGCCACGTAGTGCAACAGTTTCCAAACCAATGTGTATTAAAAGTTCAAGCGCACCATTTTTTATTGTGACAGCATGTCGGGATGGATGAATCTGCGTCACTTCCCCATCAATTGGAGCAAACAGCGTATTATCTAACGGTTCTACTGAAAAACCATCTCCCATCATTTTTTCAGCAAACACGGGGTCTGGCAGCGCTGTTATTGGCTGCAAAATACCTTTAATGGGCATTTGTAGGGTATAGGCATCACTGCTGGTTTTCAATTTTTACACTCCCAGACTTAATGAGCTAGCAAGACAACACTTTTTACTTCCTTAGAGTAAATTATGCATTTCCAACTCACAATTGGCACAGTCACGCCAAGAACCTGCAACCAAAGCAACCCAATTGCTTACAAACTGTCACATGCGGCGCGCATAGCATATCATTACTTATCTGATATACCCTAAACATAATTTTGTCCAAATATATCTTGATTGTTTCTCTATAATTACTAGGGAAGAAAATGCATTCAACTTGATTGAAAAGATGTTTTTTGTATCAATATGTTTCAGTGTGTTTCTAATATTAACAATTGGCAAATCTACAGTGTAGAACTTTTGAAAAGAACTCCACAAACATGCAGAAAACTAACTATTATTACTGATAGGTAATCGATAGTCACTTTTGTTGCCCATTACGCGCCATAGTGTCGCACAATTATTCATAGGGGGTAAAAATTCACAGAATCAGACTTTTCACTCTATGTATGGACACAATCTCCCACCAATTGCGCTGATCCTTAAACTTGTTAACTAGCAGGAGATATGTCCATTCTTCTTTGCAAGGGATTGTTTTCAATATACTTATCGCAAAGCACTCATCTTTTTGATGATTTCATCGTAAAAATCGCGATTGCTTGTAGTAACCAGCATACCTTTATGAATAGTTGGCGAATAGGCCCTTCCATCTAATAGGCCAGCAGCCCCGCCAGCCTCACAAATAGCTAAGACACCTGCGGCATGATCCCATGGCATGAGACTGACCGCTAGGCAAAAGTCCGTTTTTCCAGCTGCAACCATGCGGTATTCATGACAAGAGCAACGCAACGTGGAAAGAACACCAAACTCATTAATTTGATGGGCAAAGGTCTCTCGCTTGTCATCTGACAGCATATGCAATGGAACATAGCCATCTAATTTTTGCTTCACACTTGCCCCGCTATTGTTCAGCCTTTGGCTACCAGTGTTATTGACAAAATATGCCCCGGCCCCTTTTTCAGTACGAACCCAATCATCAAGAAGAACATCGTAGAGCAAGCCAAAAACTGTTTCACCGCGCTGAACTATTGCAATAATCACCCCAAATATTGGTAGGCCGTTGGCGTAGTTCCAAGTGCCATCAACAGGATCGATAATGATAGAGAGATCCGCCTCTGTTATTGCTTCCAGCAGTCTTGGGTTTTGCGAAACAGCCTCCTCACCAACAATTAAGGCAGGTGGCAATAGACTTCGGAAAACTTCTGTTAAGTATGCCTCAGTATTTTGGTCTGCAATGGTGACTAAATCCCTTTCTGAGGATTTCGTTTTTATTTCATCTTGATTTAAACAACGAAAGCGGGGGCGAATTTCTTCGGCGGCAATAGCCCTGACCTCTTCAATTATTTTCTCTATAATCGTCTGATTTAATAGCATTATCCCAAAGTGCCTTTCCCTTTTTATGATCGCGATTCATAAGCTACCCAGATAGCATTAATATGAAAATGCACACTAACAACATAACGACAACCCAATTTGCTCGCCCGACTTCTTCACATCGAGATGTTCAAAAAGAAAATAAGTATTTGCACAGATGAATGATTAGTAGGATTGTTCAATCAGGGGGAACTGATCGTTCAAAGATCACCCGCTAGACCATGTAGAATTATTCTGCAAAAGAATAGCAGAAGAATATAGCGTTACATAGGAGGCTGTTGTGCCTAAACTTAAGTTTGCTTTTTACACGCTGGTTGCCAGCATTTTGGCAACCCCTGTTATTGCCGAACCCGTTGAGTTTGTATTTGATCATAGTCATGCAAATATCTCATTCAACTACAATCATTTGGGCTTCTCCCAAACTGATGGGCGGTTCAAGAATTGGACGGGCACGCTGTTTATTGATGAAGAGACACCAGCCAACTCCTCCGTCTCAGTCAACATTGACATGAACAGTATCACAACATTTGCAGCTGATCGTGATGCGCACCTCAAATCGCCAGATTTTTTTGATGTGGCCCAATTTCCAAACGCAACTTTCAAATCTGAAAAGGTCGTCAAAACAAGCGAAAATACGCTGCAAGTTACCGGTCCCCTCACAATCCACGGCATCAGCAAGCCTACCACTCTCGAGGTTTTGGTGAGAAAAATTGCAGACCACCCAATGGCTAAGAAAAAAGCTGCAGGTTTTTCCGTAACAACCACAATCAATCGATCTAACTTTGGCGTGGGTGCCTATACGCCTTACGTTGGGGATGAGGTCAAAATCGTCATAGAAACAGAAACACTCGTCAAGTAACCAGTAGGGACCTATGGAGACCTACATAGGTCCCTAAGTAAGCCATTGAAATAATAAAGCATCAATAAAGAGGCGAAATGTCTGATCTAAATAGAGATCGTTATGGTCTTACTGCCATCTTCATTCACTGGGCAATGGCAATTGTAATTATGCTCTTAATAATTGTTGGTTTTTATATGACCAGTCTTAATCCACTGAAACCAGCAACTTTCCAGTTTTATCAGCTACACAAATCGATAGGATTTATCGCCTTTGGTCTTATCGCTATTCGGGTAATCAACCGATTGCTCAACCCTCCACCGAAGTTACCGTCCTCAATGTCACAGCTGGAGAAGCTACTAGCACATTTGGGGCACTTAGCATTGTACTTCTGCATGATTGCAATGCCCTTAAGTGGCTGGATTATGGTGTCAACTTCGCCGCTAAATATCCCAACCCTTATGTTTGGCTTGTTTGAGATACCACACTTGCCAATTGCGGGCGTTTTTGGAGATAAGGGAAGTATTTCATCACTTATGGCCACACTACACAAAATCTGTGCCTACGGCCTTTGTCTGCTCATTACTATTCATATAGCGGCAGCCTTAAAGCATCACTTTTACTCTAAGGATAAAGTCCTGTTACGTATCCTCGTTTCCAAGCGAAGAACATCTCAAAGTGAGGAATAATGAATAAGTTTCTGCCTATAATTTTTGGTCTAAGCCAATTGTTTGCATTGTCCGCAGCCCATTCGGCAGAGTGGAAGGTCAACTACGAGCGTAGTAAAATTGAATTCACAGCGACGCAAAACGGTAGCGGTTTAACAGGAAATTTTACCAGTTGGTCTAGCAAGATTGATTTCGACCCCAACCAACTCGAGACATCGCATATATCTGCAGAGATTGCGTTAGATTCCATTTCGGCAGGCGACAAGCAGATTGAGGATCTCTTAAAAACTTCCGACTGGTTTGATACTACAAAGTTTCCCAAAGCGGTTTTTAAGAGCGATCAAATTGTGAGCTTAGGAAAGAACCGCTATGAAGCACAAGGGCAACTAACAATCAAAGACAGCCAGATTCCAGTCGCGCTGAACTTCAACCTAACCATTGATGGTCCATTGGCGAAGGCAAGCGGCATGCTACAGCTACTTCGTACAGATTTCAATCTGGGGAATAGTACACCTGAAGCGACTGTTGCTGTTCCAGTACTTGTGATGATAAGAATAGAAGCTGAAAAATAAATTATATCTCTGATTATGCACTGTAACTTATAAATTGCAGTGCATATCAATAGCTCGTTTTCTATGCTATTTTATTGCGTGTTGCTTAACACTTCATCTCGCAGCTCTCTGCAATTCCTCTGTTATACACTATAAACGGCTGCGATAATCGCAGCCACTTCGTTTCATGAATATCTAGTTCTTTTTGACAAACTCAGTCAGAATAACGATGCGTTGGTCGTTGACGCGGCCTTCAATATGCGCCGCATTGTCTGGTACCAAGGTGATATTACGCACAGCGGTGCCGCGCTTGGCGGTAAAGCCTGCACCTTTTACCTTCAGATCTTTGATCAAAGTAACCGTATCACCTGCGGACAAAACAGTGCCGTTGGTGTCTTTATGAATGACTGCCTCTTCCGCTTCATCTTTCAAGCCCGCTTTGGCCCAACTGATGGTTTCCTCATCTAGATAAAGCATGTCGAGCAGTTCTGCGGCCCATGCCTCGTTAGAAAGCCTTGTCAGCATGCGCCATGCAAGAACCTGAACCGGTGCCTCTTGGCTCCATGCGCTTTCATTAAGGCATTGCCAGTGGTTGCTGTCCAATTGGTTTGTGCCTGCAATCTGTTCACTGCAAGTTGTACAAACCAACGCTGTATTTGACAATTCATCCTCTTGTTGCGGGCCAACAACGTGCGCATTGAGGTTCTCGCTGGCACCACATAGTTCGCATTTATTCTCGGCTCTTGCGCGAAGCTCCGTTTCCAATGACATTGTTTGACCTTTTCTGTTAGTAGAAGCTTTAAAAGGAAAACCGGCCCATTTGGGCCGGTTTCCAAAATTATTCAAGTTACTGAAACTGCGTAGTCTAGTCGTCCATCTTCAGAGCCTGAATAAAGGCTTCCTGCGGAATTTCGACTTTACCAAACTGGCGCATTTTCTTCTTACCAGCCTTTTGTTTTTCAAGCAGCTTACGCTTACGTGTCGCATCACCACCGTAACACTTCGCGGTCACATCTTTACGCAATGCCGAAAGGGTTTCACGCGCGATAACGCGCCCGCCCAAAGCCGCTTGAATCGGGATCTTGAACATGTGGCGCGGGATCAGCTCTTTCAACACTTCACACATGGCACGGCCACGGCGCTCGGCCTGCGAGCGGTGAACCAGTACTGAAAGAGCGTCAACCGGCTCCTCGTTGACGAGGATAGACATCTTCGCCAAATCACCGGCGCGATACTCGCTGATTGTATAATCGAATGACGCGTAGCCCTTGGAAATGGACTTCAAGCGATCGTAGAAATCAAAGACCACTTCGTTCAGCGGTAGGTCATAGGTCACCATAGCCCGTGAACCGACATAGGAGAGGTCAACCTGAATACCACGGCGATCTTGGCAGAGTTTCAAAATGGCACCCAAATATTCATCCGGTGTCATAATGTTGGCGCGGATCCAAGGCTCGCGGATTTCCTTGATTTTAACCACATCCGGCATATCTGCCGGGTTGTGCATTTCGAAGTTGGTGCCGTCGGTCATCTCCATTTCATAAACAACCGATGGTGCTGTTGCGATTAGATCAAGGTTGAATTCGCGGGATAAGCGCTCTTGAATAATTTCCAGATGCAACAGACCAAGGAAGCCACAGCGGAAACCAAATCCGAGCGCTGCCGATGTTTCCATTTCAAAGGAGAAGGACGCATCGTTCAAGCGTAGTTTACCCATAGCACTACGCAGGTCTTCAAAGTCGTTGGCATCAACCGGGAAGAGACCGCAGAAAACCACTGGCTGGGCAGGTTTAAAGCCCGGCAATGCCTCAGTACACGGTTTTTTATCAATGGTTACCGTATCACCTACGCGCGTATCGGCAACTTCCTTAATGGAAGCAGTGAACACGCCGATTTCGCCAGGGCCGAGGCGATCGACATTCAGGAATTTCGGGGTCATGACACCGACACGATCAATATCGTAGGTGGCACCAGTGCCCATCATTTTAATGCGATCGCCCTTTTTCAGCTCACCATCAATGACGCGAATAAGCACCATGACGCCCAAGTAAGTATCGTACCAGCTATCGACCAGCATGGCTTTAAGTGGTGCGTCGGGGTCACCTTCCGGTGCAGGCAAACGATCGACAATTGCTTTAAGCACATCTGGAATACCAAGACCGGTTTTGGCCGATATCATGACAGCATCGGAAGCGTCCAAGCCGATCACATCTTCAATTTGCTCTTGAATGCGCTCAGGCTCGGCTGCGGGCAGATCAACCTTGTTCAACACTGAAACAATTTCATGGTTGTTGTCGATCGCTTGATAAACGTTGGCAAGCGTTTGCGCCTCAACACCTTGGGAGGCATCGACAACAAGTAATGAGCCTTCAACCGCTGCCAGAGAGCGTGAAACTTCGTAAGCAAAGTCCACGTGGCCCGGGGTATCGATAAGGTTGAGAATGTACTCTTGGCCATCCTCGGCTTTATAGATCAAGCGCACAGTTTGCGCTTTGATAGTGATACCGCGTTCACGTTCGATATCCATGGAATCGAGTACCTGATCCGACATCTCGCGGTCGGTCATGGTCCCGGTGGACTGGATCAAACGGTCGGCAAGTGTAGACTTGCCGTGGTCGATATGGGCAACAATTGAAAAGTTGCGAATATTGGTCAGGGTCTTGGTCGTCATGGAGGCTCAAATAGCATTGGTTTGAGCGAAGGCAAAGCCCCTTTTAACGCTTAAGCGCGAGTTTTTGGAGAAAATCCAAAGCCCACGCCTTTAAAATCAACTTCTATCTATTTTAGGAGCTAAGAAACGCGACAACTCCGCCTTTAAAAGTCGTAGCGAATCCCGGCGGAGAATAGATGCTCGCTTAATCTGGACTTGGTGTAGCAACACGAAACAATCGAGCCAAGTTTATTGCGCGCCTCACCTTTCAGGTGAAATTGACTGCTGCGCAAATAAGCATAGTCCGCCACAAACCTTAGTGACGGGTTTACTTGGTAGCTGGCACCTGCTTGTAATTGCAAAATAGCAATTGCCCTATCGTGAGCCTCCAACTTCATGTCTATTGCAGGATTGCTATATTTGAAGTCAACGTTAATTGGTGTTGCAATCCCGACCCCAACGCCAATAAAGGGTGTAATCGGTGAAGTGTTGTTATAATCCCAAAAGACATTCGCTGTTGTAGTGACAAGGTTTATACGCCCTTCCGATTCACCTATGGCTCCCTTCCCAAGTTCTTTGGTCAAAAAACCCACATCTGTTTGTAATCTTAGATTGTTCCCATACGTCTTACCAAGGAAGACTTTGCCACCATAGCCTTGATTAAAATGGATCGCCTTTTTCAAGCGTAGTCCTGTTTGCGGGTTCTCTAAATATGTATCAGAGGGAAGCGCTCAGCTGGCTGAAGCACCAACATAATAGTTTGGTCTGCTATCTTTCAAACCTTGTGCCTTTGCCGTTTGCATGTAACCAATAGAAGAAATCAAGACAAGACAACTAAAACAAAAATTTGGATATGTATTCATCATAGTAATTTTTCCATTATAACAACAATATAATTAATTTTATTATTGTTATAATTACTTAATATAATTAAAAATTACTTACCTCCTAACCCCTTGAGCGTTTCACGCAGTCATCAAAAGCCTGTTTGTGACAAGCACAAAAACTCAAGTGTCTTTTTGCCAAAATACTAATAGATTATTGTGTTTGAAGGAGTTCAGAAATGAGTATTCGCTTTGCCATCCCAAGTGATTTAGAGGCTATATCAAAATTACATAATGAGTCTGTGCGCAATCTTGATGCATTATGGACCGAAACACCCGAGACATTCGAGGAACGTGTTGCATGGTATGAAGAAAAGCAACGTCTCGCCCTACCTATTCTCATTGCGGAAGATAAAAATGGCGCCTTTTTAGGTTACGCATATTATGGCAGTTTTCGCGGGCGCAGCGGCTATAACAAAACCGTTGAGCACTCTATTTACTTAGAGGATAGGGCTAGAGGTAAAGGTATCGGTTCGCAACTTTTATCAAGACTTATCGAGATCGCCCGCCAGCAAGGTTACCATGTGATGGTTGGGGCTATTGAAAGTAAAAACGAGCAGTCAATTGCATTGCACCTCAAGCATGGTTTTGAAATCTCCGGAACTTTACCTGAAGTCGGTCAAAAGTACGGTCGCTGGTTGTCTTTAACGCTCATGACGATAAACTTAGAAGATTGCTTTAAAGAACAAACAAAAAACGAAACAAAACAGATAGAATTGGCATAAGTATAGCTTTTTCGCCTTTTGCTCACAAAGCACTGGAAACATCTGGAAATACTAAATCTCATGGAAGGATCGTGCTTGTCTTAACGTAAGTAGTAGTTCATAAGCTCTTTATGAAAGAGATAAAAGATAAAAGCACTAATGCTGTTACCCAGCCATTGACAACCAACTCGCTGCCACTGGCTTTACTTCGTGCACGTGAACGTATTATGCAACCGTTACGGCCATTACTACTAGACTCAGAATTAACTGAGCAGCAGTGGCGTGTCCTTCGTGTTCTATATGAGAATGGTGTCATAGAACCAACTGAAATCGCAGAAAAAACCTGTTTGCTATTGCCGAGCCTTACACGGATTTTGAAGTTTTTAGAAGATCGAGATTATGTGGTCAGGGAACGACATGAAAGTGATGGTCGCCGCTTCTTATTTACGATCACAGATCAAGGACGAAATTTACTATTAGATAAATTGCCAATAATAAATGCTGTTCTCACGCTTATTAGCGAAAAATACACACCAGAAAAAACAAACCAGCTAATTGATTTACTTAATGAACTTATTGAGCTTGAACTTAACTGGAAGGACCTTAGATTCTTAACTCCCTCACCCAAAAAGCACAGATGACATGCCCCTCTATTAATATTTACAATTTTATGTAGATTTGAGCATTGTCATGCATGAAGTTTACCTGTTATATACAATTTAAAATTGCATTTAAATGCAATTATGTTTGTTATTAATTTTAAAGTTTTACAGCATGCAGATAATTAGATCCCACCAGTACCAATGGATTGACTGTACGAAAACAACTGACCTTTACAGCGGTACGACAACGGCCAATCAGCAAAAACGGTTGGTTTGCTCTGGAAAATGGCTTCAAGAACAATCGCCTATACCCGCCCACTATCTCTGGCAATTTGCTATTGTTGAAAATGAAGGTGGCGTGCAGCTTGGTTTACTCGATAGTTTTCAACGTAGTTTTCTAGTCTACAATCGTGATTCAATTATTGGGTGCCGGTTGAATGCGACATCCCAAACAAATAGTGGAGACTTGCAAACAACTTGCGTAAAAATGGGCGTTCCTTTCGAGCAACACGGTGCGAGTACGATTAAGCTGGATAGAGCTTTTTCCAATCATGTTTATTCCCTCGATTATAACCCAATACTGCTTGATGTTACTTGTGAATTTAGTGATATTCAAAGTGAAAAAGTACTCTCGGCCGGTACGGGCGAACTCCTTCTTGCACTCGCTGTTTTTGGCCCGCTAAGATTAAGGCGTAAAGGTGCTGCTGATGGCACAACAACACTTGCACGCTTGGATACCCTTGTACTCACCGCTGAAGATTCTTCGTATTTTGCTGAGGATTTATCGAAAGGGGGCGGTGTATCGCAAATCATCATTTACCGTATCTCGAAGAAGGATTTATCTCTAGAAGCAAACTAGTTTGAGTTCGAGTGTTTTCCGGCACTTCATTGCAAACAGCCATTGATTAGACTTAGGGCAATTGAGCAGGAAGTAGGTTTTTAGCCAATGCAGTTTGGTTGAAGCAGGTAAACTACTTACCTTTTGTTTTTACGTACCTTTTCGGAGACAGGAATTATCGTTTCCAAGTTACGTTGTTTAGGAGGCGTTAATGGCAGCACTTGAAGTTTTAAGAAGTAACATTGCAACACATAATGCCACCTCCCCTGTTGGAGCTCCGCTTTTATCCGAAGCTTCGGGCCAAAGACGTAATGAAAAGGTTACCCAGCTAAACAGCCCTTCGAAACTGCTTGATGCTGCGGAAGAAATGGGATTGGCCGTATCGTCCAAGCTTGATCGAAAGTCTTTAGAAACCCGCTCGGTTCGACAAGGACAAGGCTCGAACCTTGAAGCAATTAATCGAATTGCTGAATATTACGACAAACTCCCTGATTTACCCGATCAGGATAAACTTCGCGATATGATCGCAAAGCTTAAAGACTTTCAAAGCCTCTTGGAAGGAAAAAGTGGCGGCGGCTCCGGAATTTCGCAGCAAGACTTACTGGATATACTCAGTGAGTTTGATGGTGATATCACACATCAATTTGCGGCGTTAGAAATTGCTATAGAACATTTTGAGGCAACTGGTGATAGCCCTGAACTGCTTCAAAGCTTACGTGATACGCACAAAGCTATGCAAGAAGGCACTCAAGGGCGTGAAATACGTGCCGGTTTTGCTGTTGCACAACTAGCCCATGACAATGCTGAGGAGTTTGGCACCAATCCTGAAGCCATTCGGGAACACTATCATACTATGCTACGAAATGAGCCGGACTTTGCCAAAATCTTCGATAGTTTTACTGATTTTATAGCCTTAAAACAGACACTTGGAAAAACACTAAATGATAAAAGTATGGCTGCGGTCGACAGTTTTGATGATGTCATAGATTTGTTTACCCAGGCTGCAGGTCGCGGCCTTGAACTTGCGGAGGCCGGTGACGAACCCGCACAGCTGCAAGGTATTCTTGTTGAGCTTGGAAAACTAAAGAGCATGCGCACTGTTTACGAAGGCGTTGACAGTGCATTGATGCTTACAAATCAAAACCTTATTTCAAAGCAGACCGATGATAAATCTACACTAGATAAAGTTGCTGGAAAGTTCTTCCAGTTTATTAGCAAGTCGGTTGTTGGCCCTGTTGATGCGCAAGCAATTGTTACACCAATTATGCCGGTGTCAGCAAAAGACTCTGTTGTTTTCGCAAATAATATCATTAACTTACACCGTGATGTACCTGATACGATCATCAGCAGCGATAGTGCTCGCGTTCAACAGCAAGGTATATTGACAGAAATGAGTGAGCACCTTGCCTTGAAAGAAGAAGAACAATTTCAGGCACAACTATCAGCAGGTGAATGAGTTTACTTGCTCTTAAAACAACAAGCTTGGTTTAAAATCTATTGTTTGCAGGCTTACGTGATAGACCGCCGCAAATACACCTCAGCTAACAAGGGCTTACATGCAGTTTTCTAGTACAATATCAAATTGCCTATCAGGATTTGCGGCAAATATGGAAATGCCACTTGAAACACAACCGGATGGCAGTGTTTCTTTTACACTTTCTCAATCCGGGATGTTAATATTTACGCCAGCTAGGCAAGGCGAAAGCATCGTTGTCAGTTTATCACGACCACTAAACCAGAATGAGCGAACTGAATTATTACAGGTTTTACAAAAGGCTGGTTATAAAGTAGAGCTTGGCAATAATCTGCACATGGCACTCGACCGTGACGAAAATCTATACTTCTCCGCGATGCTCTCGTCTTCTCAGGTCACAACCCCTACAATCGAACGTACTGTCGATTATCTCATAGAGGCTGCTAGATTAAACTAAAAGCATTTTAGTTATCAGACCAAATTGCCAGCTCATTGCCATGGGGGTCGAGGAAGTGAAATCTTCGACCTCCGGGAAATGAAAAAATATCCTTATGGATTTGCCCACCGCAGCTGACGACCTTGTCACGTATGGCTTCCAACGTCGGAGAATAAAGTACCACGAGAGCGCTGCCATTTTCCTGGCGACACTGCATTTGTGCTTTATAAAAACCTCCGTCCATAGCACTATCGTTAAAAGCTAAGTAATCTTCTCCGTAAGGCACGAACGTCCAACCAAATGCTGCTTCGTAAAAATATTGAGCCTTGGCAAAATCCATACAAGGCAACTCAATATAATTCATTTTTGTAGAATCAGCCATATTACACCTCCCAGAATTAGAACATATAAAGAACATCACAGTCTGGCAAGACATAGGATGCAACCAATAAATATAGGTTCGTGCTAGGATTTATACTCGAACTAGCGTAGAACAACGAAAAACCTAATGACGGCAGTGATGAAAAAGTACGACAAGATTTACCAGAATGAGCCAGATTACTTTGGCCACACCTCAAAGCACTATACAACCACCATTAGTGGCTTCGATTTTGAAAACGGACTGGTTCTTGATGTGGGTGCAGGACAAGGACGCGATGCTTTGTATCTCGCTGCACGCGGCCACCGGGTTATTGCGGTTGATAGTTCGGCCATCGGGCTTGAGCAACTACGCGAACGCGTTGAAGAGAATAACTACCCTATCGAGATTGTTCATAAGGATGCGCTGAGTTATACGCCCCCCAAAGACCTTGATGCTATCGTGCTAGATCAATTCTTTCATGAGCTCCCAAACAATGCACGGCTGAAATTCCTGCAGAAAATGATGCAGCATCTGCGACCCGATGGGTACATGCTGATTGCGGATGAGAAAAGCGTCCTGCCTATGCTGCGTTCTGAACTCAAGCGCGCCAAATACGATCTCATTCGTGATAAAAACGGCGTTCTGTTTGCTCTAAAGCCTCTTTAGAATTTGTTGGGTTATCTGCCCACGAAAAAGCCCGCGCTACGGAATAGCGCGGGCTTTAATTTGCTTACTTATATCGCTCTAGCCATTTACCTTTTGCAGCAAGGTATCGATTGAGGCTTTCGCATCACCATAGAACATACGCGAGTTCTCTTTATAGAACAGCGGGTTCTCGACACCTGAGTAGCCTGTACCTTGACCCCGCTTGGAAATAAACACCTGCTTGGCTTTCCAAACTTCCAGCACCGGCATACCGGCGATTGGTGAGTTGGGATCTTCCTGCGCTGATGGGTTCACAATGTCGTTGGCACCGATAATAATCACCACATCTGTATCGGGGAAATCATCGTTGATTTCATCCATTTCCAGTACGATGTCATAGGGTACCTTCGCTTCTGCCAGCAGTACGTTCATGTGCCCTGGCAAACGCCCTGCAACCGGGTGAATTGCAAAGCGCACGTTCTTGCCCTTGGCACGCAAGCGTTTGGTGAGTTCTGAGACAGACTGCTGTGCCTGAGCAACAGCCATGCCGTAACCTGGAACAATCACAATGCTATCGGCATCGTTCAGGCTATCGGCCACATAGTCGGCATCGGTTGGGACCATCTCACCGTCAATTTCCATGGCCGGGCCGGTTGTGTTGCCAAAACCACCCAGAATAACCGAAAGGAATTGGCGGTTCATGGCCTTACACATGATGTAGGAAAGGATTGCACCTGAAGAACCAACCAAAGCACCTGTTACGATCAGCAGATCATTACCCAGCAAGAAGCCTGTAGCTGCTGCCGCCCAACCGGAATAGGAGTTGAGCATAGATACCACAACCGGCATGTCGGCACCGCCAATGGCCATAACCATGTGCACACCAATGGCGAAGGCAAGCAATGTCATCACGTAAAGTGTCCAAGAACCGGCATGGTTCATGTACATGATCATCAAGATGACAGAGAGCGCTACCATTGCAATGTTAAGCAGGTGACGACCAGGGAGCAACAGGGCTTTACCACCAATTTTACCCGCCAGCTTGCCATAGGCAATAATAGAACCGGTGAAGGTAATTGCACCGATGAATACGCCGATAAACACTTCGGCTTCGTGAATAATCCGCTCAGCGTTGCTGGCAAAGTCGTGCGCTGTGATATCGGAGTTGATGCCGATAAACACCGCAGCCAGACCCACAAACGAGTGAAGCGCTGCAACCAATTGCGGCATGCCGGTCATTTCTACCCGTTGAGCCACAATGGCACCGATCACCGCACCGATGATTACTGTTATTAGCAGTATGGTGACAACGGAACCACTACCAAGATCAACCAATGGTCCGAAGATGGTGGCGAAAACGGCAATCGCCATACCGACGATACCAAACCAGACAGCCCGCTTGGCGCTTTCCTGGTTAGAAAGTCCACCGAGAGACAGGATAAACAATACAGTTGCCGCAATATAAGCGGCAGTTTGAAGGCCAATAGACATAACTTTCTAGCTCCCCGCTTAAGATTTGTTGAACATTTGCAGCATGCGCCGGGTGACCATGAAACCACCGACGATATTAATAGTGGCAATGAGCACCGAAATGCCAGCCAAGAGCGGTACAATCCAGCCGGTTGCTCCCAGTTGCAGCAGCGCACCCAAAATAATGATGCCGGAAATGGCGTTGGTAACCGCCATCAGCGGTGTATGTAGCGAGTGGGACACGTTCCAGATTACCTGGAAACCCACAAACACAGCCAGTACGAACACGATAAAGTGCTGCATGAAAGCGGCCGGTGCATAGGCACCAATGAGAGCCATTAGGCCACCACCAAGAACGAGTAGGCCAAGCTGGCGACGCCCCGCAGCTTTAGCTGCTGCATCTTCCTCGGCAGCAATTTCTTCCGGTGTTTTTTCAGGCGCTTTCGGCTTTTGTGCTGCAATCGCAGCGACTTTCGGCTTTGGCGGTGGGAAAGTAATTTCGCCATCCTTGGTCGCCGTTGCGCCGCGGATCACGTCATCTTCCATATTAATGTTGGCCACACCGTCTTTCTCGGGGGTCAAATCATCCATTAGATGACGAACATTAGTGGCAAACAAGGTGGAAGACTGGGTCGCCATGCGGGATGGGAAATCGGTATAGCCAATAACAGTTACGCCATTATCGGTAACAACTTTCTCATCCATTTTGGTGAGTTTACAGTTGCCGCCCTTTTCTGCTGCCAGATCCACAATTACCGAGCCCGGTTTCATGGCTTCGACCATATCGGAGGTCCAAAGCTCTGGCGCATCACGGCCCGGAATCAATGCTGTGGTGATGACAATATCAACCTCAGGCGCTAACTCGCGGAATTTGGCAAGCTGCGCTGCACGGAACTCTGGAGAAGAGACAGAGGCATACCCACCTGTCGAAGCGCCGTCTTGCTGCTCCTCTTCAAAGTCCAGATAAACGAAGTCGGCCCCCATGGATTCGACCTGCTCCGCCACTTCTGGACGCACGTCGAAAGCCAGAGTAATCGCACCAAGTGAAGTGGAGGCACCAATAGCCGCCAAACCGGCCACGCCTGCACCAATAACCAGCACCTTGGCGGGGGGAACTTTACCAGCTGCTGTAATTTGTCCGGTAAAGAAGCGACCAAAGTTGTTGCCCGCTTCAATTACGGCACGATAACCGGCAATGTTGGCCATGGATGATAGTACATCCATTTTCTGCGCCCGCGAGATACGCGGGATCATATCCAGTGCCAGAACATTGACTTTTTTATCGGCAAACTTTTGTAAAAGATCGCCATTTTGTGCCGGGAAGAACAGGCTAACCACTGTTTGGCCTTCATGAGCCAGCGCCAGTTCGCTCTCTTCTGGCGGGCGAACCTTGGCAACTATGTCAGCTTCGCCCCACAACGTGGTTGCATTCGCAACAACTGTGACGCCAGCTGCTTCATAATCCGCATCTGAAAAATTCGCCGCGATACCCGCTCCTGATTCAACCAGACACTCATAGCCCAGTTTTTGAAGCTGGCGGGCACTGTCTGGTGTCAGCGCAACGCGCTTTTCATCAGACAGGATCTCACTGGGAGCCCCAATCTTCATATTTTTTATATCCTCGCTTGCACCCCTAGTTCAGGCGCAGGTTAAAATAGCCATGTGTGACACAAGTGTAAATTCGCACTCACTTATATTGCCAAATTGCCGCAACTTGCACTACCATACTAGAATTCAGCGCAATGTCCTATTTTATTTATAGGATGTCAAGTTCCAGTACCTCTACATAAGTAAAAATACACGCCTATTAAATACAACTAGTCGCTCAAATACTGCTGTATACAATTGCGAGTATTTTCCTACTAAACGACCCTAGTGCAAGTTAGTATTCATTTCGTTTTATATATTTCATGAAACTCAAATTACAGTCCAGAGACAATTCTATTTTTACATTGAATTGAATTCAAGAACACTACAGTGCTATTTAGTTGTTTTATTCATGTTTCACTTAAACAGTAGAAAAATGAGATCAGATCCTTGAAGCCTTAAATAGGTGTGGAAACTCCTCGGGTTTACGCCAAATGAACCCATTAATTTTCATAGTCATCCCTACAGAAAATTTAGTTAACTAGGCTTACAGGCCTTTTTCTGTCAAAAATTTCAACAAATAATCTTATTTATCTTGTTGTTTTAATTAGTTATTTTTAAATGCACGCTAATCCCAATAACATTAACTATAGTTATTATTTGGTTTTTAATTGATTTGACATTTTTCGCGAGTGGGAAAATATAGGCCCAACAATTAAAATTTTATTAAATTTTTAATTAAGAGGCAACGATGACGCAGGAACAGACAAATAAAACGCATAAGAACGCTCATAATCTAGAAGAAGCTCATTCTCAAAAAGAGCTGGTACTCAACGCTCCACCAGCAGGAGTGACGAAAACCATTCTGTTACAAAGCGGGCAAATTATTGATTTCACCCGCATTATGGATGTCCCGTTAAATTTATTCCGAGTTGGTGAGGATCTACAGCTGGTTTTTGAGCAAGGGCAAAGCTTAAGAATCGTCCAATTCTTTGATGAGCCATTACAAAGCAAGCTCGTTGATTTTGGCGGCGGTACGATTTTGACGCTTAGTCAGTTTAATCAGGCGGTCAATATCGTTCCTTCTGACGAATTTAAAACCGCTGCCGGTGATGGGGAAACAATCGGTGAGCAAATAGACGGCAATCGTGGTCCTGGCCAGCAATTCTATGATCCGGAGATGACGGATCTAGGACCGGGTCTAAATGTTCATGATTTGCTCAAGCCCATTGAGTTTGCCAGTTTACAAGTTCGTGAAGATCCGCTGTTCCCTCAAAAGGATACAACACCAATTGTGACCGGTCTTCCAACGCCGGCGCAACTCCAAGAGGGCTTACTCGATAGTAATGATGACAGTGTCACCGATAGCATCTTGGTTTATAGCGGTAGTCTTGGCATCACTTTTCAAAGCGAAGGACCTGGCGAACATAATTTGTTTTTACAGATGTCTAGCGCCGGTATCCCTATTACAAGTAGTGGTGAAGAGCTCGACTGCTCTTCTGATGGCGTCCCACTTACCTATTCACTGATGCAGTTAACAGATGGTAGCCAGATCCTACTTGCATACAAACCAAGTGTTGATGGCGGTGCGCAAGAGCTCATTTTCAAACTCGAGTTAAATGCGAGTGGTTTAGAACCAACATACACTTTCACCCTATCCGGCAACCTAGATCATATCGCATCAAATGAAAGTGTTCAGCCCTTAGAGTTTTCATTTACTGCTGCAGATGGCGCTGGAAATACGGTTGGCTCATCGCTCATCGTGAACGTTTATGATGATTTGCCACAGTTCGGTGTGAGTGCCCCTGCACAAATAGATGAGGACATTTTAACTGACGGCAATTCCATTCAGGTTTCAACTAAACTCAATGTGGATTGGGGGGTCGATAGTCAGGATGAAAACGACGGCGAAAACCAAGATATCCCCGGTGGTATCGGAAATCGCTCGCTTACCTTTTCAGATGGTTACAGTGCAAACGGCGAACATATCCTTGCCCTTGATGCAAATGGAAATCCCATTACATCTGGTGGCCAACCGGTTTACATTTCAGTTTCGGAAAACGGTACTGTTTTAACGGGATACACTGAATCAAGTGCTGATAATTCATCACCAATCACACAAGAGATTTTTAAAATAGAACTGTTTGATGATGATAGCGGTTCTTACACATTCACGCTGCATGGGCCGCTTGATCACGGGGCTGCGGGGGAAGATGTGCTTGGCCTTGGCTTTGACATCATCGCAACCGATGGCGATGGTGACCAGGCACGGGCTACCATAAACGTCAATGTGGTTGATGATGTGCCCGTGGCCGGGGGTACGGCTGTTCATGCCACACTGGATGAAGATG